>CAVVBY010000032.1:0-462926 GCA_963746685.1 uncultured Bacteroidales bacterium | reverse complement strand
AAGTCGGCGACGACCTACTCTCCCACAATTGCAGTACCATCGGCGCTGGCGGGCTTAACTTCTCTGTTCGGAATGGGAAGAGGTGGAACCCCGACGCTATAGTCACCTAAAGATCATTTGACTCCGGATTTCGGATTCCTGATGTGCGGATTTTATTTCCTCCGCCTTTCGGCGAATCCCGAATTCCGGAGGTCTCAATAACTTAGACATATCGGAAGAAAGTTAATAAAACTGTATCTCAGAAAGTTTACGGGTAATTAGTATTGCTCGGCTTTGACGTTACCGCCTTTACACCTGCAACCTATCAACGTCGTAGTCTTCAACGACCCTTAAAGGAGATCTCATCTTGAGACGAGCTTCGTACTTAGATGCTTTCAGTGCTTATCTCTTCCAAACATAGCTACCCTGCGATGCAGCTGGCGCCACAACAGGTACACTAGAGGTCTGTCCAACACGGTCCTCTCGTACTAGTGTCAGGTTCTCTCAAATCTCCTACGCCCACAACAGATAGGGACCGAACTGTCTCACGACGTTCTGAACCCAGCTCGCGTGCCACTTTAATCGGCGAACAGCCGAACCCTTGGGACCTTCTCCAGCCCCAGGATGTGACGAGCCGACATCGAGGTGCCAAACCGCCGCGTCGATATGAGCTCTTGGCGGCGATCAGCCTGTTATCCCCGGAGTACCTTTTATCCTTTGAGCGATGGCCCTTCCATACGGAACCACCGGATCACTATGCTCTACTTTCGTACCTGATCGACTTGTCGGTCTCACAGTCAAGCGCCCTTATGCCATTGCACTCTGCGCACGGTTACCAATCGTGCTGAGGGCACCTTGAGAAGCCTCCGTTACTCTTTTGGAGGCGACCACCCCAGTCAAACTACCCACCAAACAATGTCTCCCCTTGCGGGGGTTAGGTTCCAGATAAATAAAGGGTCGTATTTCAAGGGTGACTCCCCGATTCCTGGCGAAACCGGTTCATAGTCTCCGACCTATCCTACACATTATTTACCCAAAATCAATGTTAAGCTATAGTAAAGGTTCACGGGGTCTTTCCGTCCCGTTGCGGGTACCCGGCATCTTCACCGGGACTACAATTTCACCGAGCTCGTGGCTGAGACAGTGCCCAGATCGTTACACCATTCGTGCAGGTCGGAACTTACCCGACAAGGAATTTCGCTACCTTAGGACCGTTATAGTTACGGCCGCCGTTTACTGGGGCTTCAATTCAGAGCTTCTCATCCCGAAGGACAATAACCCCCCCTCTTAACCTTCCAGCACCGGGCAGGTGTCAGGCCTTATACTTCATCTTTCGATTTCGCAAAGCCATGTGTTTTTGCTAAACAGTCGCCTGGGCCATTTATCTGCGTCCCGCTTGCGCGGGAGACCTTTTTCCCGAAGTTACAGGTCTAATTTGCCTAGTTCCTTAGCCACGGATCACTCGAGCACCTTAGGATTCTCTCCTCGACTACCTGTGTCGGTTTGTGGTACGGGCACCATGTACCTGAAGCTTAGAGGTTTTTCTTGGAAGTCTGTTTAGGATCACTATCCACTTGCCCGAAGGCTCATGGTACTGTCAGGTTCATCATCACATAAGCTATTAACCTAGTGATATAACTACACCCTTTAACGTACTATTCCGTCAGTACGCGGATCTTTCACTACTCCGTCACCCCTTCGCAGTACACGGTGGTACTGGAATATTAACCAGTTGTCCATCGAGATCGCCGTTCGGCTTACCCTTAGGACCCGACTAACCCTGATCCGATTAGCGTTGATCAGGAAACCTTAGTCTTTCGGTGGGCAGGTTTCTCACCTGCCTTATCGTTACTTATGCCTACATCTTCTTTTCCAGCCGCTCCAACATACCTTACGATACATCTTCTGCGCTGACTGGAATGCTCCCCTACCAATCATGACTTATGTCATGAGTCCATAGCTTCGGTAATATGCTTATGCCCGATTATTATCCACGCACAACCGCTCGACTAGTGAGCTGTTACGCACTCTTTAAATGAATGGCTGCTTCCAAGCCAACATCCTAGCTGTCTAAGCAGTCGCACCTCGTTAATTCAACTTAGCATATATTTTGGGACCTTAGCTGATGGTCTGGGTTCTTTCCCTTTCGTCCACGGACCTTAGCACCCGCAGGCTCACTCCCGTGTATATCTTGCAGCATTCGGAGTTTGTCAGGGGTTGATAGGCGGTGAAGCCCTCTAGCCCTATCAGTAGCTCTACCTCTGCAAGACTCACCACGAGGCTGCACCTAAATGCATTTCGGGGAGTACGAGCTATTTCTCAGTTTGATTAGCCTTTCACCCCTATCCTCAGTTCATCCAAAGACTTTTCAACGTCAACTAGTTCGGCCCTCCATCCCGTGTTACCGGAACTTCAGCCTGACCAAGGATAGATCACAAAGTTTCGCGTCTACCCCCTCTAACTATACGCCCTATTCAGACTCGCTTTCGCTTCGGCTCCAACTCTTAAAGTCTTAACCTTGCTAGAGAGGTGTAACTCGTAGGCTCATTATGCAAAAGGCACGCCGTCATCCCACCTAAGTCAGGACTCCGACAGGTTGTAAGCGCACGGTTTCAGGTACTATTTCACTCCCCTGTTCGGGGTACTTTTCACCTTTCCCTCACGGTACTGGTTCACTATCGGTCTCTCAGAAGTATTTAGCCTTACCGGATGGTCCCGGCAGTTTCAATCAGGATTTCTCGTGTCCCGACCTACTCAGGATACCAATTATATTATTAATACTTACATGTACAGGACTTTCACCTTCTATGGTATGACTTTCCAGACATCTTCCATTTCATATTAATAATAATATCACTGGTCCTTCAACCCCGACAACGCCAAAACGTTATCGGTTTGGGCTATTCCCCGTTCGATCGCCACTACTAAGGGAATCACTTTTGTTTTCTTTTCCTCCGGGTACTAAGATGTTTCAGTTCTCCGGGTTTGCTTCTCGTATTGCTACGGATACTACGTCTTCAGCGTAGTGGGTTGCCCCATTCGGAAATCAACGGATATATCGGATATTTGCTCCTCCCCGTTGCTTATCGCAGCTTGTCACGTCCTTCTTCGCCTCTGAGAGCCAAGGCATTCACCATGCGCTCTTATTTACTTTCTTGAGTTAATCAATTTTACTAACTTTTTATTTCCAATATGTCAAAGAACTTTATCGAGTTTGCGAGTCTTGCAGTCTGGAGTTCGGAGTTTAACTCCAACTCTAGGTACTCGAGACTCTAAACTCTGAACATTAAGGAGTGTTGAAACCGCTTGAATCCCATTAACCATCGAGACTCTGGCCGAAGCTCAAATTTTAAGTTATAATAATGAAGTAATACCAGGCGGATATGTAACTGTATCCATTTTCCATCGGATGACAGTTAACAGTATTGATTTTCTCCAGAAAGGAGGTGTTCCAGCCGCACCTTCCGGTACGGCTACCTTGTTACGACTTAGCCCCAGTCACTAGTTTTACCCTAGGCCGCTCCTTACGGTTACGGACTTCAGGTACCCCCAACTTCCATGGCTTGACGGGCGGTGTGTACAAGGCCCGGGAACGTATTCACCGCGCCATGGCTGATGCGCGATTACTAGCGAATCCAGCTTCACGGAGTCGAGTTGCAGACTCCGATCCGAACTGAGACCGGCTTTGGAGATTCGCATCCTGTCTCCAGGTAGCTGCCCTCTGTACCGGCCATTGTAACACGTGTGTAGCCCTGGACATAAGGGCCGTGCTGATTTGACGTCATCCCCACCTTCCTCACGGTTTACACCGGCAGTTTCGTTAGAGTTCCCGGCATTACCCGCTGGCAACTAACGATAAGGGTTGCGCTCGTTATGGGACTTAACCCGACACCTCACGGCACGAGCTGACGACAACCATGCAGCACCTTGCAAAGAGTCCCGAAGGAAAGAAATATTTCTACTTCATGCACTCTACATTTAAGCCCAGGTAAGGTTCCTCGCGTATCATCGAATTAAACCACATGTTCCTCCGCTTGTGCGGGCCCCCGTCAATTCCTTTGAGTTTCAGCCTTGCGGCCGTACTCCCCAGGTGGATCACTTAATGCTTTTGCTTAGCCGCTGACTGTGTATCGCCAACAGCGAGTGATCATCGTTTACGGCGTGGACTACCAGGGTATCTAATCCTGTTCGCTCCCCACGCTTTCGTGCATCAGCGTCAGTAATGGCCCAGTAAGCTGCCTTCGCAATCGGTGTTCTGTGTAATATCTAAGCATTTCACCGCTACATTACACATTCCGCCTACCTTGACCGTACTCAAGACTAACAGTATCAATGGCAAGTCTACAGTTAAGCTGAAGGTTTTCACCACTGACTTATTAATCCGCCTACGCACCCTTTAAACCCAATAAATCCGGATAACGCTCGCATCCTCCGTATTACCGCGGCTGCTGGCACGGAGTTAGCCGATGCTTATTCCCAGGGTACCGGCAAGCCGCTACACGTAGCGAGGTTTTCTTCCCCTGGAAAAGCAGTTTACAACGCATAGCGCCGTCTTCCTGCACGCGGGATGGCTGGTTCAGGCTTGCGCCCATTGACCAATATTCCTCACTGCTGCCTCCCGTAGGAGTCTGGTCCGTGTCTCAGTACCAGTGTGGGGGATCACCCTCTCAGGACCCCTAAACATCGTAGCCTTGGTAGGCCGTTACCCTACCAACTAGCTAATGTTACGCATGCCCATCCCGTACCGTCGAAACTTTAAATATTAAAAGATGCCTCTCAATATCTTTATGGGGTATTAATCCGAATTTCTCCGGGCTATCCCCCTGTACAGGGTAGGTTGCATACGCGTTACTCACCCGTGCGCCGGTCGCCACCAAAGTATTGCTACCTCGTGCTGCCCCTCGACTTGCATGTGTTAAGCCTCCCGCTAGCGTTCATCCTGAGCCAGGATCAAACTCTTCATTGTAAAAATTTATTCTTAAATCTCTTTACAAAAACCAATCCTGTGAACTCAATTCAAAATACTAACAAGTTAATTCTTTGACGAGATTTTCCATATCTCGCCTGGTTGTTTACTTCATAATTTCAAAGAACTTTTATCCTCCGTAGCCTTGGCGAAGGAGGATCCCTTCTTTTTATTTTGCTTTTGGGACGACAAAGTTAATATTTCTATCTTCTCTTCCAAATAAAAAATGAGATATTTTTTCCGGCTTTTCCCTTTCCCTGCTTCCCTTTCTTCTCAAAGCCGGAATCCTATCTCTCCTACCCTTCAATCAACTCTTCGCCTTAAAGCGGGTGCAAATGTATGAAATGAATTTTTACAATCCAAATTTATACTGCAAGTATTTTTCAATAATATTTTCATTTATTTTGCAATATATTTTGTATATGCCTGTAATTTAAATCTTTAATATAGATGCTCATGTTTGAGAATATTTTCATGGGTAGATACATATCATATGCCATGCATGATATTACTCTGCACTCGTGGCATTCCGAGCGAAGCGACAGTCAATCTCTGTCCGCTGAACGGCATCTCCGCTTAAGCGGGACTGTAAGGGGAGTATTCCACTCTGTCGCTTCGCGTGCATCTCCACTGAAGGGGATTGCAAATTCGTTACGCTCACGCTTGATTCGCAATGAACGGTAGGATTATTCGCCCTCGAAGTCAAGTGGGATTATCGGATAGCATAATAAAAAAGAAGCCCCGGATTTCTCCGAAGGGCTTCTAATTAAAGTCGGCGACGACCTACTCTCCCACAATTGCAGTACCATCGGCGCTGGCGGGCTTAACTTCTCTGTTCGGAATGGGAAGAGGTGGAACCCCGCCGCTATAGTCACCTAAAGATCTTTTGATCTGATGTCTGAAGTCCGAAGTCCGAAGAATTTATCTTCCTTACTTCTGACTTCTGACTTCCGTCTTCTGTCTTTCTAAATAACTTAGACATATCGGATAAAAAGTTAATAAAACTGTACCCCGAAAGTTTACGGGTAATTAGTATTGCTCGGCTTTGACGTTACCGCCTTTACACCTGCAACCTATCAACGTCGTAGTCTTCAACGACCCTTAAAGGAGATCTCATCTTGAGACGAGCTTCGTACTTAGATGCTTTCAGTGCTTATCTCTTCCAAACATAGCTACCCTGCGATGCAGCTGGCGCCACAACAGGTACACTAGAGGTCTGTCCAACACGGTCCTCTCGTACTAGTGTCAGGTTCTCTCAAATCTCCTACGCCCACAACAGATAGGGACCGAACTGTCTCACGACGTTCTGAACCCAGCTCGCGTGCCACTTTAATCGGCGAACAGCCGAACCCTTGGGACCTTCTCCAGCCCCAGGATGTGACGAGCCGACATCGAGGTGCCAAACCGCCGCGTCGATATGAGCTCTTGGCGGCGATCAGCCTGTTATCCCCGGAGTACCTTTTATCCTTTGAGCGATGGCCCTTCCATACGGAACCACCGGATCACTATGCTCTACTTTCGTACCTGATCGACTTGTCGGTCTCACAGTCAAGCGCCCTTATGCCATTGCACTCTGCGCACGGTTACCAATCGTGCTGAGGGCACCTTGAGAAGCCTCCGTTACTCTTTTGGAGGCGACCACCCCAGTCAAACTACCCACCAAACAATGTCTCCCCTTGCGGGGGTTAGGTTCCAGATAAATAAAGGGTCGTATTTCAAGGGTGACTCCCCGATTCCTGGCGAAACCGGTTCATAGTCTCCGACCTATCCTACACATTATTTACCCAAAATCAATGTTAAGCTATAGTAAAGGTTCACGGGGTCTTTCCGTCCCGTTGCGGGTACCCGGCATCTTCACCGGGACTACAATTTCACCGAGCTCGTGGCTGAGACAGTGCCCAGATCGTTACACCATTCGTGCAGGTCGGAACTTACCCGACAAGGAATTTCGCTACCTTAGGACCGTTATAGTTACGGCCGCCGTTTACTGGGGCTTCAATTCAGAGCTTCTCATCCCGAAGGACAATAACCCCCCCTCTTAACCTTCCAGCACCGGGCAGGTGTCAGGCCTTATACTTCATCTTTCGATTTCGCAAAGCCATGTGTTTTTGCTAAACAGTCGCCTGGGCCATTTATCTGCGTCCCGCTTGCGCGGGAGACCTTTTTCCCGAAGTTACAGGTCTAATTTGCCTAGTTCCTTAGCCACGGATCACTCGAGCACCTTAGGATTCTCTCCTCGACTACCTGTGTCGGTTTGTGGTACGGGCACCATGTACCTGAAGCTTAGAGGTTTTTCTTGGAAGTCTGTTTAGGATCACTATCCACTTGCCCGAAGGCTCATGGTACTGTCAGGTTCATCATCACAAAGCTATTAACCTCAGTGATATAACTACACCCTTTAACGTACTATTCCGTCAGTACGCGGATCTTTCACTACTCCGTCACCCCTTCGCAGTACACGGTGGTACTGGAATATTAACCAGTTGTCCATCGAGATCGCCGTTCGGCTTACCCTTAGGACCCGACTAACCCTGATCCGATTAGCGTTGATCAGGAAACCTTAGTCTTTCGGTGGGCAGGTTTCTCACCTGCCTTATCGTTACTTATGCCTACATCTTCTTTTCCAGCCGCTCCAACATACCTTACGATACATCTTCTGCGCTGACTGGAATGCTCCCCTACCAATCACGACTTAAAGTCGTGAGTCCATAGCTTCGGTAATATGCTTATGCCCGATTATTATCCACGCACAACCGCTCGACTAGTGAGCTGTTACGCACTCTTTAAATGAATGGCTGCTTCCAAGCCAACATCCTAGCTGTCAAAGCAGTCGCACCTCGTTTAATTCAACTTAGCATATATTTTGGGACCTTAGCTGATGGTCTGGGTTCTTTCCCTTTCGTCCACGGACCTTAGCACCCGCAGGCTCACTCCCGTGTATATCTTGCAGCATTCGGAGTTTGTCAGGGGTTGATAGGCGGTGAAGCCCTCTAGCCCTATCAGTAGCTCTACCTCTGCAAGACTCACCACGAGGCTGCACCTAAATGCATTTCGGGGAGTACGAGCTATTTCTCAGTTTGATTAGCCTTTCACCCCTATCCTCAGTTCATCCAAAGACTTTTCAACGTCAACTAGTTCGGCCCTCCATCCCGTGTTACCGGAACTTCAGCCTGACCAAGGATAGATCACAAAGTTTCGCGTCTACCCCCTCTAACTATACGCCCTATTCAGACTCGCTTTCGCTTCGGCTCCAACTCTTAAAGTCTTAACCTTGCTAGAGAGGTGTAACTCGTAGGCTCATTATGCAAAAGGCACGCCGTCATCCCACCTAAGCAGGACTCCGACAGGTTGTAAGCGCACGGTTTCAGGTACTATTTCACTCCCCTGTTCGGGGTACTTTTCACCTTTCCCTCACGGTACTGGTTCACTATCGGTCTCTCAGAAGTATTTAGCCTTACCGGATGGTCCCGGCAGTTTCAATCAGGATTTCTCGTGTCCCGACCTACTCAGGATACCAATTATATTATTAATACTTACATGTACAGGACTTTCACCTTCTATGGTATGACTTTCCAGACATCTTCCATTTCATATTAATAATAATATCACTGGTCCTTCAACCCCGACATCGCCAAAACGTTATCGGTTTGGGCTATTCCCCGTTCGATCGCCACTACTAAGGGAATCACTTTTGTTTTCTTTTCCTCCGGGTACTAAGATGTTTCAGTTCTCCGGGTTTGCTCTCTCGTATTACTACGGGTACTACGTCTTCAGCGTAGTGGGTTGCCCCATTCGGAAATCAACGGATATATCGGATATTTGCTCCTCCCCGTTGCTTATCGCAGCTTGTCACGTCCTTCTTCGCCTCTGAGAGCCAAGGCATTCACCATGCGCTCTTATTTACTTTCTTGAGTTAATCAATTTTACTAACTTTTTATTGCCAATATGTCAAAGAACTTTTATCGATTTGCAGATTTGCAGATTTGAAGATTGCGGATTATTTAACATCCGCAATCTTCAGATCCGCTAATTCGCAAACTCAACTTGTGGAGAATAAGGGAGTCGAACCCTTGACCCCCTGCGTGCAAGGCAGGTGCTCTGGCCAACTGAGCTAATTCCCCCTTTGTCCGCCGAAGCTTTAGCGAAGGCGGATTTATCGTCATAGCTTAAGTCTGCATCTTCGGAACATGACCACCTTCGCCAAGGCTTCGGTGATCGCAGTAGTCCCGCGCGGAGTTGAACCGCGGACCCCTACATTATCAGTGTAGTGCTCTAACCAACTGAGCTACGGGACTGAATTATACTTCCGTACACTTAGATTGGTTGTATATTCTCCTGTAAATCTAAGTTCGGAAGTTGCCGAAGTTACATGAAGTCGGAATGTATTAAATCTTCAACCTTCAAGCTTGCAAGCTTCTAACTTGATATATATAATAATGAAGTAATAACCAGGCGGATATGTAACTGTATTCCATTTTCCATCGGATGTACAGTTAACAGTTATTGATTTTCTCCAGAAAGGAGGTGTTCCAGCCGCACCTTCCGGTACGGCTACCTTGTTACGACTTAGCCCCAGTCACTAGTTTTACCCTAGGCCGCTCCTTACGGTTACGGACTTCAGGTACCCCCAACTTCCATGGCTTGACGGGCGGTGTGTACAAGGCCCGGGAACGTATTCACCGCGCCATGGCTGATGCGCGATTACTAGCGAATCCAGCTTCACGGAGTCGAGTTGCAGACTCCGATCCGAACTGAGACCGGCTTTGGAGATTCGCATCCTGTCTCCAGGTAGCTGCCCTCTGTACCGGCCATTGTAACACGTGTGTAGCCCTGGACATAAGGGCCGTGCTGATTTGACGTCATCCCCACCTTCCTCACGGTTTACACCGGCAGTTTCGTTAGAGTTCCCGGCATTACCCGCTGGCAACTAACGATAAGGGTTGCGCTCGTTATGGGACTTAACCCGACACCTCACGGCACGAGCTGACGACAACCATGCAGCACCTTGCAAAGAGTCCCGAAGGAAAGAAATATTTCTACTTCATGCACTCTACATTTAAGCCCAGGTAAGGTTCCTCGCGTATCATCGAATTAAACCACATGTTCCTCCGCTTGTGCGGGCCCCCGTCAATTCCTTTGAGTTTCAGCCTTGCGGCCGTACTCCCCAGGTGGATCACTTAATGCTTTTGCTTAGCCGCTGACTGTGTATCGCCAACAGCGAGTGATCATCGTTTACGGCGTGGACTACCAGGGTATCTAATCCTGTTCGCTCCCCACGCTTTCGTGCATCAGCGTCAGTAATGGCCCAGTAAGCTGCCTTCGCAATCGGTGTTCTGTGTAATATCTAAGCATTTCACCGCTACATTACACATTCCGCCTACCTTGACCGTACTCAAGACTAACAGTATCAATGGCAAGTTCTCCAGTTAAGCTGAAGGTTTTCACCACTGACTTATTAATCCGCCTACGCACCCTTTAAACCCAATAAATCCGGATAACGCTCGCATCCTCCGTATTACCGCGGCTGCTGGCACGGAGTTAGCCGATGCTTATTCCCAGGGTACCGGCAAGTCCGCGTACACGTACGCGGGTTTTCTTCCCCTGGAAAAGCAGTTTACAACGCATAGCGCCTTCTTCCTGCACGCGGGATGGCTGGTTCAGGCTTACGCCCATTGACCAATATTCCTCACTGCTGCCTCCCGTAGGAGTCTGGTCCGTGTCTCAGTACCAGTGTGGGGGATCACCCTCTCAGGACCCCTAAACATCGTAGCCTTGGTAGGCCGTTACCCTACCAACTAGCTAATGTTACGCATGCCCATCCCGTACCGCCGAAACTTTAAATATTAAAAGATGCCTCTCAATATCTTTATGGGGTATTAATCCGAATTTCTCCGGGCTATCCCCCTGTACAGGGTAGGTTGCATACGCGTTACTCACCCGTGCGCCGGTCGCCACCAAAGTATTGCTACCTCGTGCTGCCCCTCGACTTGCATGTGTTAAGCCTCCCGCTAGCGTTCATCCTGAGCCAGGATCAAACTCTTCATTGTAAAAATTTATTCTTAAATCTCTTTACAAAAACCAATCCTGTGAACTCAATTCAAAATACTAACAAGTTATTCTTGACGAGATTTTCCATATCTCGCCTGGTTGTTTACTTCATAATTTCAAAGAACTTTTATTCCCTCCGTAGCTTTGGCGCAGGAGGATCTCGCTTATTCTTTCATCTTTCCAAGGATCTTATTTTGCTTTTGGGACGACAAAGATAATGCTTCAAATATTTCTTCCAAAGAAATTGATATTTTTTTTCCGCTATATTTCAGAAATAAATTCAGCATATTTAAATTGTCTGTCAAATGAAAAATACTATTTTCGTAAATATTTATTCTGCTATGTCGAACATTGTAATTATTCCAACCTATAAGGAAAAAGAGAATATTGAAGCAATAATAAAGACCATATCTTCACTCTCTGTTCCATTCGACATACTTATTATCGACGATAACTCTCCCGACGGAACTGCAGATATAGTTAAAAACCTTCATACCATCATTCCCAATCTTCATCTTATTGAAAGACCCGGCAAACTGGGACTTGGGAACAGCATATATTACAGGTTTTAAATGGGCTCTCGAAAAAGGATATAACTATATTTATGAAATGGATGCAGATTTTTCCCACGACCCCGACGATCTGGTAAGACTTTACAAAGCATGCAATGAAGATGGGTGCCGACCTTGCAATAGGTTCAAGATATATAAGCGGAGTAAATGTTGTTAACTGGCCCCTGAGCCGAGTGCTGATGTCATACATTGCTTCAATATATGTCAGAATGGTAACAGGAATGAAAATAATGGATACAACAGCAGGATTCAAATGTTACAAAAGAGAGGTCCTTGAAAATATTAAACCTGACCAGATAAAATCAGTTGGCTATGGTTTCCAGATTGAAATGAAATTTACCGCCTGGAAACTGGGCTACAAAATAGTTGAGATACCTATTATCTTCACCGACAGAAAACTGGGAGCCTCAAAAATGTCAGGAGGAATCTTTAATGAGGCACTATGGGGAGTACTGAGAATGAAACTGAGAAGTATGTTTACAAAGTATCCAAGAAGATGAAACATAGACCTTAGGTATCCTTTAGTAGACATCGCCCACCCTCCCCAAAAGGGGGGTTAAATCAGATTTAAGAGTAGATTTCCCCATCTCGCGTTAGGAGAGTGAGCATAAGGGGGATGAGGCTAAAATCCAGAAAATCTAGATATATGAGCAGTATATTAATAAAGAATGCCACAATTATAAATGAAGGAAGAAGCTTTCAGAGGTGATCTGCTGATCAATGATGAACTATATTTCCGCCATTGGTCCTGCCGACCAGATGGAATTCCTGCCGGAACAAAAACAATTGATGCAACAGGATTACTCCTGATCCCCGGAGTAATTGACGATCAGGTTCATTTCAGGGAACCCGGACTTACTCATAAAGGAGATATTTTCAGCGAATCGAGAGCTGCAGTTGCCGGAGGTGTAACCTCCTTTATGGATATGCCAAATACCAATCCCCAGACAGTTACAAATGCCCTTCTGAATGAAAAATACCGGCTTGGCTCCGAAAACTCTCTTACAAACTACTCCTTCTATATTGGAGCCACAAATACAAACCTTGATGAAGTGATGAATGCTGATCCTTCGGAAGTATGCGGAATAAAACTCTTTATGGGATCATCAACCGGCAACATGCTTGTTGACAATGAAAATGCTTTAAGGGACTTGTTCTCAAAAGCATAAATTCCTGTTGCCTGCCATTGTGAAGATGAACCCATAATAAGAAAAAACAGTGAAATTTACAGGGAAAAATATGGGGAAGATGTTCCGGTTAAAATGCATCCGCTTGATCCGAAGCCGTGAAGCCTGTTTCATATCTTCATCATATGCAGTTAACCTCGCAAAAGAATATAATACACGGCTTCATATTCTTCATCTTTCAACTGCTGATGAAATGAAGCTCTTCAGCAATGATCTGCCGCTTCAGCAGAAAAGGATAACAGCGGAGGTTTGTGTTCACCATCTCTGGTTTGATGAATCAGCATATGACGAAATAGGCACACTGATAAAATGGAATCCTGCCATAAAAACAAGATTCGACAGGGATGCTTTGCTGAAAGCAGTTAATAATAATCTTATAGATATTGTTGCAACCGATCATGCTCCCCATACATTAGAAGAAAAAAACAACAGCTATTTCAAAGCTCCTTCAGGTGGACCTCTTGTTCAGCATTCGCTTGTTGCAATGCTTGAACTGTGGCACAGAAAATTGATTTCAGTTGAAAAAATTGTGGAAATAATGTGTCATAATCCTGCCATACTATTTAATATAAAGGAGAGAGGATTTATAAGGGAAGGATATAAAGCCGATCTCTGCCTGGTCGATCCGGATGATCCATGGACCGTTTCAAAGGATAACATTCTTTATAAATGCGGATGGTCGCCTTTTGAAGGTACTACTTTCAGGTCAAAAGTTGTGAAGACTATTGTAAACGGGACTATTGTTTATGATAACGGGGTGATTAAAGAAGATTACAGGGGACAGAGGTTAGTGTTTGATAGATAGTCTTGCTGATAATACATGAGGATTGCTTCGTCGCAAGCTCCTCGCAATGACAGTAATCCTAATTTAGCTTACATGCAGGCTCATTGCGAGGAGTTACCGCCTTAGAGGGACGACGAAGCAACCTTCCTCACAACAAACCTTACTGAGTTACGAGTCCTCTGTTCAAGTAGTATTTCACGGTCATTGGTAATCCGATCAATGGCTTCGGGTGTGTAATGGCTTATTGACAGCATCTCCACATTATCATTGTAAGCCGCTGTAAATTCGGTTTTAAGATCATCTATAAGAGATTCAACCTTTGTCCTGTCATCATCGATGCAGACATCAATGCTTACTGCGCTTGCTTCAACCAGGTTCACCTTAATTCCATGCTGGATAAAGAGATAGAAATATCCTGCTCAGATTTTCGCCCATAGCGAATGAAAAATCCTTCGGCAGAATTGAGATCATTATCTGATCCTCCTTTTTTACAAAAACAGGAAGACCATGTCTTCAGAGTTGTATCAGATTTTATAATTGTTCCGTCCTCTTCAGGGACAAGAAATGATTTTACATGAAGAGGGATATTTTTGTTATGAAGCGGCTTAATAGTTTTGGGATGGATAACTTTTGCACCTGAAAAGGTCATTTCAACTGCTTCCCGGTACGAGATTTCTTCAAGCCTGCTGGCATCAGAGAGCCATTTGGGATCAGCATTTAAAAGTCCGGGAACATCTTTCCATACAACAACTCTTTCAGCATCAAGCATATTTGCCAGCAGAGCAGCTGTATAATCTGATCCTTCCCTTCCAAGAGTTGTCGTCTGACCGGCAATTGTGCTTCCAATAAAACCCTGTGTTACATAAATATCAGTTCCCTTAAAATTGAACACGTTTTTCACTCCTTGCTGTACTTTCGTTCCACAGTATGTCGGCGTCACGAAATCTGTCATCGGTGATCAGGTTACCCCTTATATCGATCCATTCAGCTTTCAGACCGCTGTTCTTGAGGAATGTCGCTACAATTATTGTTGACCATATCTCACCGTATGAGACAATCTGATCATATTCAAAATCATAGCCTGCTCTTTTTGATGTCTTAAGGTATTCTTCAAGCCTGACAAATGAAATGTCTATTTTGCTCTTTCCTGAATTTCCTGATGGAAAAAGTTCCTCAGCAACTGATAAATGATAGCTGTAAATATCATCCAGCAATTCTTTATAACTCTCATCACCTGCGATCCAGGTTTTAAGTACCCTTTCAAGGGCATTTGTTGTTTTCCCAAAAGCAGAAACAACAATTACCAGATTCTCTTTTGCTGCAGAGACTATTTCTTTAAGATTTCTTATCCCATCGGCATCTTTTACCGATGCGCCTCCGAATTTATATACTATCATTGACTTTAGTTTGGTCCAAAATTATTATTTCCCGGCTAAATATTAACTCAAATGCTGACTTATATATTCGTTAGATCCCCTATTCAAGTGTGTTTTGAAAAAGCTTAAATCCATTAACCGCAAAGGTCGCAAAGTAATCAGGCAAAGGTCGCAAAGAGTTGCTTATTAGTGTTTTAACTTTGCGTGCTTTGCTAAAACTTCGTGTGCTTTGCGGTTAAAAAAGACTTTTCCTCAATAATATTCTTATATTTTTGTTATTGATACCTCATACCCAATTATAGAATTCATTTTAGTAAATTTGACGCTTTATTTTCGCTGATGAAGGATAATGGCATAACAAAACTCTATTCCGGTCACCCCGCTCTGAACGATCTTCTTGCTGTAATTGATTCCGATAAGCCGGGTACAAGATGCAGTATTGAGGGGGTAACAGGCTCTGCAAAATCCCTTATCCTCTCCCATCTCTTTCAAAACACCCAGCTTATCCATGTTGTAATAATTCCTGAGAAGGAGGAAGCAGCATACTTTTATAATGATCTTGTCTCTCTTTCAGGTGATGAAACAATTTTCTTCTTCCCATCCACTTATAAAAGATCGGTACAGTATGAGCAGACGGAACCTGCCAATATTGTCCTTCGCACTGAAGTTCTGAACCACCTTGCATCAGGGAAAAGGAAAGGCGTGATTGTCACCTACCCTGAATCCGTAATGGAGAAAGTTATCAGCAAGAGGAACCTGAAGAAGAATACTTTCCAGGTGAACAAGGGCGACAAATTATCACTGGATTTTCTGGAGGAGATGCTTCATGAGTACAATTTTGAACGTGTCGATTTTGTCTATGAACCGGGTCAGTATTCCATCAGGGGAAGCATAGTTGATGTGTTTTCATACTCTGCCGATTATCCATATCGCATTGATTTCTTCGGCGATGAAGTTGATACCATCAGAACATTTAATCCCGATGACCAGCTTTCGGTAACCATTCAAAAACAGGTTTCAATTATTCCCAATATCCAGGACATCTCAATTGAAGAGATCAATGATTCTTTTACCGACTTCCTTCCCACATCGGCCGTTATATGGACAGAAGATGGTTCATTGATAAGGGAACGCATCAATAACATCTGGTCACAGACTGCCCAGAGAGAAGAATCGGGGCAGATTTCAGGAAAAAAGGAGCTTGTAATGACAGGCAGCAGATTCATTGAGGAGTGCGGAAAATTCAGGACCATTGAGTTTGGGAAACAGAGCATCTTCGGGGCTGACAAAAAATTTGAATTCCATACTGAGCATCAGCCGGTTTTTAATAAGAATTTTGAACTCCTTTCCGATAAACTCAAGTCCAATAAGCTTAACGGCTATCAGACCTTTATTGTTTCAGAAAGCCAGTCACAGATAGACAGGCTCAGGGATATCTTCTCAGAAATTGATCCGGAGATTCATTTTGATCCCTTATTGCTAAATCTCCACAGTGGTTTTACGGACAATGATCTGAGAATTTCGGTGTTCACCGATCATCAGATATTTGACAGGTACCACAAATTCAGGATAAGAGGCTATTTTTCAAGAAAGGAAAGTATTTCCGTTAAAGAGCTTACAGGACTTAATCCGGGCGATTATGTGGTCCATATAGATCATGGGATCGGAAAATTCGGAGGGCTTGAGAAAATTGAAGTCAACGGGAAGATCCAGGAAGCCATAAAGCTGGTTTACAGGGACAATGACATTCTTTACGTAGGTATTCATTCACTTTACAGGATATCGAAATATAAAGGGAAGGATGACTCGGCGCCAAAGATCTATAAGCTTGGCTCGGGAGCATGGCAGAAGCTTAAGCAAACCACAAAAAAAAGAGTCAAGGATATTGCAAAAGACCTTATCCGGCTTTACGCAGAAAGGATGTCAGTTCCCGGCTATTCATTTTCACCCGATTCATACCTTCAGCGCGAGCTTGAAGCATCCTTTATTTATGAGGATACACCTGATCAGCTAAGCGCCGCACTTGCTGTAAAAGAAGATATGGAAGCCGACCATCCGATGGACAGGCTTGTGTGCGGAGACGTTGGTTTCGGCAAAACCGAAGTTGCTGTAAGAGCTGCTTTCAAATCGGCTGCCGACAGCAAGCAGACTGCCATTCTTGTCCCGACAACGATTCTTGCCCTTCAGCATTACAAAACATTTACTTCGAGGTTAAAAGGATTCCCGTGCAATGTTGATTACATAAGCCGTCACAGGAAACCGGCCGATCAGAAGAAGATATTCAACCAGCTTGCCGGGGGTAAGATCGATGTAATTATCGGCACTCACAAGCTTGTGGGTCAGGATGTGAAGTTCAAAGATCTGGGACTGCTCATCATCGATGAGGAACAACGATTCGGCGTTTCGGTAAAGGAGAAGATCAAGAAAATGAAGGCAAATGTCGACACGCTGACACTAACTGCCACTCCTATACCCCGCACATTGCAGTTTTCCCTGATGGGAGCACGCGATCTCTCGATCATAAATACCCCGCCTCCGAACAGGATGCCCATTGTCACAGAATTGCACGGCTTCAATGAGGAGATCATCAAGGAAGGAATTGAATATGAAGTATCACGCAACGGGCAGGTATTTTTTATTCATAACAGGGTTGAAAATATAAAGGAAGTGCAGGCAAAGATCAGCCGTATCTGTCCCAATGTAAAAACTGCAGTTGTTCACGGTAAGATGGATGGCAGGGATATTGAAAATGTGATGTTTGATTTTATCCAGGGTGATTACGATGTCCTTATTGCTACCACAATAATTGAATCGGGGCTCGACATTCCCAATGCAAATACAATCTTCATCAATGATGCCCACCATTTTGGTCTTTCAGAGCTTCATCAGCTAAGGGGGCGGGTTGGCAGGTCGAACAGGAAGGCATTCTGCTACCTTCTTGCACCACCCCTGGACAACCTGACTCATGAAGCAAGGCGGCGGCTTAAAGCCATTGAGGAGTTCTCGGAACTGGGCAGCGGTTTTAACATTGCCATGCAGGACCTTGACATTCGCGGATCGGGAAACCTTCTGGGAAGTGAGCAGAGTGGATTTATTGCAGATGTTGGTTTTGAAACTTATCAGAGGATCCTTAATGAAGCACTGACTGAACTGAAAGAATCGGAATTTACAGACCAGCCAGCGGAACAGAAAGAACCGGATCATCACGCTAAAGAAGAAAGATCAAAGGTTTATGTATTCGATTTTCAAATTGACACTGACCTTGAGATAATGTTTCCAGATGAATATGTATCAAATATTTCTGAAAGGATCAGGTTATATAAAGAACTTAATGATATCGCAACCGAAGAATCTCTATTGGAATTTGAAAAGAAACTTATCGACAGGTTCGGAGTCGTCCCCCCGCCTGCTTCGGCCCTATTGGATATAGTCAGGATTAAATGGATAGCTGTTAAGCTTGGCATCGAAAAAATCCTCCTTAAAAATAATCTTCTCATTGCTAATTTTATTTCCGATCCCGGATCGGAGTATTATCGTAGCTCATTGTTTGTCTCTGTCATGAACTATGTTAACCACCATCAAAAACGGATGTCTGTAAAACAAAAAGAGTCAAAGCTGAGTCTGACGATAACTGAAATTAAATCTGTTAAATCAGCAATCGATATCCTTCAGAATATTTCCATAACCATCGCTAGCACGGATTAAAAATCCAGCGTGGGCTCCGTCAGATATTTTTCAACACCCTGAATTATATTTTTTCTTTCTTGAATCTCCTTTCTTACCTTTGTAAAACAACACACTGATATGAACCTGATATACGATATAGGAAATACCAGCAACAAACTGGCAGTATATGACAAGGACGAAAAGGTTTTCTCTGTTCGCAGCAAAGCGTTCTGCTGTGAGGAGTTAAACAAAATGATATCGCCTTATAAGATTGAAAAAGGGATAATCTGTTCAGTTAAAATTCTGCCGGAGTTCATTTATGATCTGATGAGTGTCAATATACCAAAGGTTCTGATTCTTTCACACAAAACAAAGCTCCCGTTCAAAAATGAATATGAAACACCTGAAACAATGGGACCTGACAGGATTGCAGGTGTTGCAGGTGCATTTCATTTGTACCCCGGAAGAAATATACTTGTTATAGATGCTGGTAGTGCAATAACTTATGATTTCCTCTCGGGGAAAACTTATAAAGGAGGAAATATTTCTCCCGGGTTAAGCATGAGGTTTAAGGCTCTGCACAAGTTTACTGACAAGCTTCCGCATGGTTCCACCCTGGATAAATATAAATCTCCTGGCAAAAATACTCTTGAGGCAATCGCTGCAGGAGTTACCGATGGGCTGATATTTGAAATAAATGAGTATATCCGCATATTTGAAGAAAAGAATATCGATTCAATGGTTGTTCTTACAGGAGGCGACAGCGGATATTTAAAAGACAGGATCGGTCATAAGATCAGTTACCAGCCCGATCTGGTCCTTGCCGGTTTAAATTATATTCTCGAATATAATGCGAAACAGATTTAATGCCATCACAACTCTCATTGTTATAGCCTTAAGTGTTATTTCGTGCGAGAAGAAAAATGTCAAATACGAAAAGATTGATATTCTGTCCCTTCCTTCGCAGACAGCTAAGGATTTTACAACCACTTATACTGACTCGGGCAAAATGCAGCTTGTGTTTTCTGCTCCATTAATGGAGAGATATGAAAAAACAGAAACACCTTATTCTCAATTCAAATCAGGCATAACTGTTAAATTCTATGACGGATACCCGGAACCGGTCGCATCTGTTACTGCAAAATATGCAAAATTTATTGATAATAAAAACCTCTGGGAACTGCAGGACAGTGTTGTAGCTGTTAATGAAGCCGGTGAAAAGCTTGAAACTGAATTGTTGTACTGGGATCAGAAGAAAGCCCTGATTTACACCGACAGATTTGTAAAAATTACTACCGAGGACCAGATAGTCCAGGGATACGGCCTTGAATCAGATCCGCGGCTTTCAAAGCGACGGATTAAAAATCTAAGCGCCATTATTTATATTAATGAGGATCATTAAGATACTTCCCCAAAATAATTTATTGACCCCCTACCCAACCTTCCCCCAAGGGGGAAGGAGACTTACATTCCCCCTTGGGGGAAATTAGAAAGGGGGTAAAAAACCTTATTGTTTGATTTTTTACTTTAATTCTGAATTAGATCAATCCTATCAACCAAGGGTATTGAGATAAAACTCAAAAAATGTCTTCTGAAATCGTTTGAATCATTACTTAAGGTAGATTTCAATACATCCTTGGTAAAAAGTACTATTTTTGAAATATGAATGCGATCCTGGTCATAATAACTACAATGATCTTCTGTGCCTTTTTTTCAGGGATGGAGATCGCCTTTGTTACATCCAATAAACTCAGAATTGAACTTGACAAAAAGCAAGGGGTATTCGGCTCACAATTAATTCAGATATTCACTAATAATCCGGGACAGTACATTGCGACAATGCTTATCGGCAATAATGTTGCACTTGTCATTTATGGTCTTTTCTTTTCCCGGATCCTTGGACCTGTGCTTACACCCCTGATTGGTTCCGACCTGATTGTACTGATCCTTAATACAATAATAAGCACAGGTTTAATTCTGCTTATGGCAGAGTTTCTGCCTAAAACTGTTTTTATTATCTCACCTAATTTTTTTCTGAAACTGCTCAGCGTGCCTGCAATGTTTTTCTATTGTCTTTTTTATCCTGTCAGCAAGCTGACGCTTGCAGCATCAAATCTGTTCATAAGGATATTTTTCGGAATTAAAGGTGATAAGAAGGCACAGGAAGACCTTGTTTTCAGCAAAGTTGATCTCGATCATTTTGTGAATCTGAGCAGGCAGGGAACTGAAAAATCTGAACCATACCATCAGAATATGAGGATCTTTCAGAATGCCCTCGATTTCTCCAACGTAAAACTGAGGGAATGCATGGTTCCCAGGACCGAGATTGATGCTATTGAATCAAGAAGCAGAGTGGCTGAACTTAAGGAAAGATTTATTCAGACCGGACATTCAAGGATCCTCGTTTATCAAAGCTCTATCGATAATATTATAGGTTACTTCGAGCTTAAAGATATCTTTAAGGATCCTCCTGATATATTGTCATGTGTCAGAAAGCTGGCTATTGTTCCTGAAACGATGACAGCCAACAAGCTTTTGAAGCTATTCTTTGATGAAAAGAAAAATGTTGCACTGGTGGTTGACGAGTTTGGGGGGACATCAGGAATGGTAACCATTGAAGATGTTCTGGAGGAGATTGTCGGTGATATTGAGGATGAACATGATATCAATGAATTCACCGAAAAAGTGATTGGCTCTAAAGAGTATGTTTTCTCGGGCCGGCTTGAGATCGATTACCTAAATGAAAAATATAACCTGAATCTGCCCGAAGAAGATGATTATGAAACACTTGCCGGAATGATCATGTATTATCACGGAAGCATCCCTGGCAATAATGATACGATAAGGATTAAAAATTTTGTCTTCAGGGTGCTGAGGGTAACAGCGACCAGGCTGGAGCTGGTAAATATGAAAATCGAATAAATTCTTTAAAGCCTCTCCCTAAATCCTCCCCCGCTCTCCTGGGAGCGGGGGATGAGGGGGTGAGGCAAGTGGTATTATTGATGATTATAGAACGAAATGATTTTAACCAGATCATTCAACTCTTTTACACCGAGTTTGTTAGAGATAATAAATGAGGCTATTTCATCCTTTTTATCCGCCAGAATACTGAGAAGATCTTTCTTGTTATTGATCCTTACAGCAGGTTTATTTTCAGGTTTTAAATAATATGTATCGCCTGTGTGAATAAATTTAGCTGGTTTAGCATCCTGGTAAAGTTTTGGCAACTCTGCATCCTGTATTCGGATATTCTTCTTAATTAGCAATTTACATTTACCATCTGTTTTTAAAATAAAATAAGAAACCTCTCCTGAAGTCTCTTCGACTGGCGATCTGCGATAATTACAATAGATAAACCGAAGGGTGTCAATAATTATTGAAGCTACTTTTTCGGGATGTACAATTGCAAAGATCTGATCTTTTTCTTTTATATGTATCTGGTTTCCATAAATATCATACCTCAGGCTAAGCTGGTAAGTTTCCCCGTTTGTTAATGTAATTTCTCCCTGATGAAAATCCTTGTAAATATAAGGATCACCTACGATGCTTGAGTATGAAACATCTTCGATCCCGTTGATGCTTTTATTCAGCCTCAGTTTATCAAGGATAGCTTCTGAGTTATCGACTAGAACCTGTGATTGAGCATGAAATGTACAAAAGGTAATAATTATGCTTAATATCAGCAATCTGTTTATTTTTTTCATATGCTTCTAATTAGAAATGAATTTAAGATTAAAAAGGCCGCCAATCGGCGGCCTTTTATCAGTTTAATTAGTTTAAGGCACAGGTGTCCAGACTTCTCTCATAACTCTGTTTCCTCCCGATCCAACATAAAAATAACTTAAGTAGAATTTCCCTGTCGCAGGATCATAGTAATTAGGCTCTGTACCGAAATTACTCATATCGGCAGGTAGCTGAATAAGTTGTACAGGTAACTTTATTAGTTACAGGATCAACAGTTAGCTTTACAAAGTAACCACTAGCTACCTAAATCACCGGCATTACCCCAGCATGCATATGCACTGATTGGAGTAAGAAATTTCTTCTCATTAATAGGACGATCTACCTGCAGTAGGATGACTGAAAACTCCGACACACTGGTAATAGCCAGCATATTTGTTAGCAACAGTGATTGTCGATTTTGTAGCAACATCAACTTTGCGGCCATCCTCCATTACAGATACATAACTAAGAGTCCAGGCATCTCCTATTTTTAATTGAGCTTCATCAGCAGGCATGCTGAGGCCAGCTATCAATTTTGTATAGTTATAACTTACTTTAATTGATTTATCCGCTGCAGCATTGGCAGATGCTACACTAACGGTTTGATCGAGAACCGTTGTTGTTTTTCCTGTATATGTCCTGTATATTTCAACAGAAACAATCCCAGGTCCTTGTGGAATATCAATAGTAATATCGAAATTGGTAGTACCGCCAAGCTTGTATGGAAAAGACTTCGTGGGATTTAGAATCCCTCCTGTCTTTGCATCAGCAGTCATTAAGTCAGTGTAGGTCTTATCGCATGAAGTGAAAAACAAGACCATGAAGGTGAGACTTAAAACTGAATATAAGATTTTTTTCATGATTTAATCGTTTAAATAATTAATAATTATTCTTTATATCCCACCAAACTCTGGTGTTCAGATCATCAGTTCCCTGGGCTGCAATTGCAGCTGCTAAGTTTGTTGGATTTCTTGCAGACTCATCAGATGGATAATAAGCTCTTACAGGAATTTTACCGCCATTCTGGCCGGCAATTGCTGGTGTAAGTACCGGGATACCAGTTCTGTTCCATTCGAATTTTGCCTGAAGTCCCTGGTCGAACATGGCAAGCCACTTTTCAGTATAGATCTGTTTCAAAGCATTAGCGGCATCAAATGCCCCATAATTAGCAAAGTAATCCGCAACAAAATCGTCAATAGTCCAGGCGGCCGGAATCCCAAGGGCAGCAATAGCTTTATTATTTGCTACAATGGCATCTGCATACTGATAGTACGATCCGGTAACACCTTCGGTATAATATTCCTCTACAGTTTTTGGCGGGGTTGTTATAAAGCCTCTCTGAGCTGCTTCAGCCAGAATAAACTGAACTTCGGCATAACTCATAAGCATTCCGGGAGCAGTTGCAGCAGAAAAATAACTTCCTATTTTAGAGGTCTTTGTAAGACCGTTACCTTTATAATTTGAAGCATCCGTTAGATGTCATTCCGTTTGGCAGACCTTCCCACCAGCCACCTGCTGAAGGCACGTTTGCATAGACTGCTATTCTGTAATCCATGTTAGGATTATTTGTCCACATTACATCAATAATGGTCTTGCTTACCCTGTGATCATCGCGGGTTTTGCGGTTTTCATTTATAGGGTTATTGTTTGGTGCAGAACCCAGATAAAGTAATGCTGCGTTATCATCATTACTTTCAAAAATAGGATACTTGACAGGATCTTTAACAATCGCAGTAATCGCAGCTGTTGGATTAACCCGGTCAGACTGACGCATTAACAAGCGTAATTTCAATGAGTTAGCAAATTTTTTCCACAACATCAGATCGTTTCCATATAAAATATCACCTGTAATAGACGGACCATCCTCATTTAGCAGGGTATTAGCTTCATCAAGATTCGCCAGTAAAGCCGTGTAAATAGATTGCTGAGTGTCATAAACAGGTGAAACAACAGGTTTAGTTGCATCGCTTCCAAGCCAGGCTTCAGTATAAGGAACACTGCCAAACTCATCGGTAAGAACAGAAGTGATATAGCTTTTCAGGATCAATGCAACAGCTTTATAAGAGTCATTCTCAGTTGTTACAGCTATATTATAAATGGTTTGAACATCATATCCCGAAGCAGCATAAAAACTTGCCCATGTATTATTAATTACACCCATCCTTGGAATATACCTGTCTTCATCAGGATACTGCACTTTTGCCATATGCTGTACCCAGCATGAACCCATTTCGTGTCCAAGAAATATTTCATGAACACGGTCGGTCATCGATTCAATGGCATTTGTAAGAAGCATATTAGGGGCAGCCTGGTCTAATCCGGGGCTATTTGGATTTGTGTTTAACTTATCAAAATCTTTTGTACAGCCCGAACTAAGAAGCACAATAACTGAAAGTGCAGCTGCAAAATAATATATAATTTTTCTTTTCATCTTCATTAATTTTAAACGTTAATTAAAATCTGCAACCAATGCTGAATCCTAAACTTCTTGCAGACGGCAACTGGCCATACTCTAATCCCTGAACATTACCACTGCTGAAAGCGGTTTCAGGATCGATATGAGGCACTGTAGTATGTAAGATAGCTAAATTCCTTCCTACCAGAGAAATATTAAGATCTTTGACAGGAAATTTAGGAGAAGTCCTAAATGTATAGCCAATTTTTACTTCACGAAGCTTTATGAATGATGCATCAAAAACACTTGCGATATGCAACGTTGTTTACATAAGATGCCTTATTAAAAGCTTCAGCGGTTGCAACAACTGTATTTGTTTTGAAACCACCGCTACCATCTGGCATAACTCCAACACCAACGATTCCTCCCGGACGTCCGATCAGGGTCTCTTTCAGAGCTCCTGAGTAACGACCCCACGTAGTGGTCATTGAATAGATGTCACTTCCCTGCCTCATATCGATCAGGAAGCTGGCATTAAATCCTTTATAGCTGAATTCATTCAACATACCGCCAAGCCAGTCAGGAGTTGTATTGCCAAGGACTTTCAAATCACCCTGGGTTGGTAATCCGTCATAGAAGATTACGTTTCCGTTGGGATCCCTTTTGAAGTCATATCCATATAATACACCATATGCGCCACCCGGAATAGCCATTACATTGAGGCTCCAGTATCCACCAAGAGTGAATTGTTCAATCCCTTCAGCAAGTGACACTACTTTATTTTTGTTCTTGGAGAAATTAAAGGTGACATCCCATCTGAAATCATTTGATTTAAGAGGTGTCAAAGCCAGTAATACTTCTACGCCTTTGTTGTCAATCTCGCCTGCATTAACTGTTTTGGCAGTATATCCTGAAGAAGCTGATATCGGAACATCGACAATCTGGTTCATGGACTTCTGGGTATAATATGTTACATCCAGCCTGATCCGGTCAAGGAAAAAGCGCAGGTCGGCACCAAATTCCAGAGATTTATTCATCTGAGGTTTCAGGAGAGCATTTGGCAAGACATTAGGAACATAAAGATTTAATAACTTTGTGCTTGCATTCCATCCGTTGCCAAAAGAAACTGTAGGTGCAAGAGAAAATGGACCTGTATCACCACCAACCTGTGCCCAGCTTGCACGAACTTTTGCAAAAGAGAGAACATCCGATTTAATTCCAAACAGGTCGGTTATTACGCCGCTGAAAGATACTGAAGGATAAAGATATGAGTTATGATCCTTTGGCAGAGCGCTTGACCAGTCATTTCTTACAGAAAAGTCAAGGAACAAAGCGTTTTTAAATCCCAACTGTCCAAAACCGTAAAGGCTGTTCATTCTTTTTACAGAATAATAATTAGATGTTTGTGGTGCAACAGCAGAGTTAGCAACATTATATACACCCGGAACAGCTAATTCAGGTGCTGTACCTACATTTTGCTGGGTTATTCTGTCCATCCTGTTTCCTCCGAAATTGAGGCTGAAATGGAAATTCTGTCCGAATCCTTTGTCAAATGTAACAAGGAAATCAGTATTTACCTCTCTGAAAAGGTTAACAGTTTCTGAGTAATAACCTGCCGGATTATCCATATCACCTACAAACCTTCTTGTTGAAGTGAAAACTGAATAGACATCACCGCCACTTCTTACATAAGCACTCAGAAAATCAGTAAACTGATATTTTACCATTGCATTGCCAATTAACCTGTCACGTTTTAAAGGATTAAGATTTTCATAAAGAGTCATAAATGGATTATTGTGATAATTATGGTTCCAGTTATATATAGAACCATCAGCATTATGTTGCTTGGCTCGTAAAAGTTTATAATCAACTTGTCTCCCTGTCCAGGTAAACTGTTGCATAATGTTATTGGCGTCATAACCATAACCCGGCTGATTATCGCTGTTTGCATGCACGTAGTTACCTGAAGCTGAAAATGTAAGCTTATCAACGGGATTGGAACTTGCACTGAAAGACAGTGTTTGTTTTTTAAAGTCGGTATTTGGAACCATTCCCTTTTGATTAAGATTTGTATATGAAAGTCTGAAATTTGATTTTTCACTCCCTCCTGTGAAAGAGACATTCGTGGTTGTGGTAGTTCCAACGTCAAATAAATCTTTAAGGTTATTAGGATGTGATATCCATGGAGCCGGCTGAGCAACACCGTTTTCGTCAACTGAGGAAAATTGTGGTATCATCAATCCGATATCGAGTTGAGGGCCCCAGCTCTCATCAACTCCATCATTAATACCACCACCTGCACCATCGACATATTCAAACAGGCCGTTGTTTCCCTGTCCGTATTTATTCTGAAAATCAGGGAGTCTTAAAGGTGTTTCAAATGTAGTGGTATTACTTATATCCACCGAAAGTTTTTCACCCTTTTTCCCTTTCTTGGTTGTAACAACTATAACGCCTGCAGAAGCTCTTGAACCATAAAGAGCTGAAGCATTGGCGCCTTTTAATACTGTAATTGTTTCAATATCATCAGGGTTAATATCAGCAGCTCCGTTACCCCTGTTAGTTCCTTCATTGCCCGAAGAACCAAAGTTAGCATTGTCAATTGGAATGCCATCGACAACAAACAATGGCTGGTTGTTACCAGTTAACGAAGAGATTCCTCTGATAACGATCCTCGAGGAAGCTCCTACTGCACCTGAGGTACTCGTTATCTGAGCTCCTGATATACGGCCCTGTAATGAGTTGATAACATTTGTCTCTTTAGCTTTTACAATGTCATTACCTTTTACGTCCTGAACAGAATATCCAAGAGATTTCTTTTCCTTGGGTATACCTAAGGCGGTTACAACAACCTCCTGCAATCCGATAAGGCTCGACTCCATAACAACATTGATCACCGCCTGTCCTGCAATAGGAACCTCCTTGGCAACCATCCCCACATAGGAGAAGACCAGCGCTGTAGCTGTTGTTGGTACTGTAATCGAATATTTGCCATTTAGATCGGAAAGGGCACCGATAGTGGTCCCTTTAGCCTGAACAGTTACCCCTGGAATTGCTCCTTCCCCTTCAACGGCTGAGGTAACCGTACCTGTAATGACTCTCGTTTGTGCCGTTAGTGTCGAAACACCTGCAAACACAAACAGAACAATCAGCAGTAATAGTTTCTTCATACGAAATTAGTTTTAGGTTTGAATTTAACTCGGCAAAGATACCTTTTTTTTTGAAAAACAAAAAAAGATGGTTTATTTTCAAAAAAGTGTCCCGGATACGGATTTCAGGTTTGATGAAAAAGATTTTTATTGTGGCTAAATGATATAAAGGTATATTCGATAATATGATGAAGACATTTTTAACCACAGAGTTGCACTGAGTTTTAACGGAGTTACACTGTTTTTAATCATGTAACCATGTAATTACATTGTAATTACACTAAAAATACTCCGTGTCACTCCGATTAAGTCTGTGCTTTGCCAGCCGAAGCTTTAGCGAAGGTTGGTAAATCAGTGGTTAAATATTCTTGGATTTCTTTTAAACTCTTTCGCCGCAATGAGTAATTCACTGTAAGTTTCCTCTCCCAGAGCTCTTATCAATGGAACTTTGAGAAATTCATATACATAAATCCCTTCCGCCTTGCCACATCCGACAGCTGAGTGGCAGATCGAAAGCTCCTGGTAATTAACGGTCATGAACCCGGAATACCGTTTTATCCTGGCCGGAAACAGATGACATGAAACAGGTTTTTGAAATGATATCTTTCCCTCTGACCAGGCTTTTTCAATCCCGCACATAAAAACATTATTGTCCAGAATAGCATAAGCACATTCCTCATTCCCAACTAAAGGCGTAACCTGATCATTTTCAAAATCCCTGACGCTTGTTCCTTCATTCTCTATCACCTCAATACCATCCTGCCTCAGGTAAGGTTTTACATCAGGCCAGATCTCTTTCAGAGTATCAACCTCCTCTTCTGTCAAAGGAGCACCCGAATCGCCATAACGGCAGCAATTGCCGAGACATCGGGGCAAGTCACATTTGAATTTCTTTTCAAGAATGTCAAGGCTGAATATGGTGTCGCCAATACGAAGCATTAAACCAACACTTTCCCGGTCATCTCTTTAGGAATCGGAACCCCCATTATTGTAAGCAAAGTAGGTGCGACATCGGCAAGGATCCCCTCTTTAATTGACTTGTAATCGTCGCTTATAAGAATACCTGGCACCGGATTGAGGGAGTGAGCCGTATTTGGTGTACCGTCTTCATTCAATGCCTTATCCGCATTTCCGTGATCAGACATAATAAGAATATCGTATCCCTTGCTCTTTGCAGCATTTGCCACTGCCCCGGCACATTCATCAACAACTGCAACAGCTTTTTTTATTGCATCATAAACACCGGTGTGTCCAACCATATCTCCATTTGCAAAGTTGAGACAAATAAAATCATACTTCTCTGATTTTATGGCTTTTATCACAGCATCCCTGACACCATAGGCGCTCATTTCCGGCTGAAGGTCGTAGGTTGCCACTTTGGGTGAAGGTATCATTATCCTGTCTTCATTTTTGAATACTTCCTCACGGCCTCCCGAAAAAAAGAATGTGACATGTGCATATTTTTCTGTCTCAGCAATCCTGAGCTGAGTTTTTCCGGCATTTGCCAATACTTCGCCAATTGTATTATCCGCATTCTCTTTGGGATAAATTATATGCAATCCCTTATATGTAGCATCATAAGGAGTCATTGTGCAATAGTGAAGGGGCATTGTTTTCATGCCGAATTCCGGCAGGTCTTTCTGGGTTAGCGCTATTGTAAGTTCCTTCGCCCTGTCGTTCCTGAAGTTGAAGAAGACTACGACATCGCCGGCTTTTAACTTTCCTGTCGCTTCCCCATTTTCGTCCACTATCACTATGGGTTTCATGAATTCATCGGTAACTCCTTCATCATAGGATTTCTGCATAGCGTCCAGAATATCAGTGGCCGGGGTACCCTTTCCGTTGACGATAAGATCATAGGCTTCCTTAATTCTTTCCCACCGTTTGTCGCGATCCATTGCATAGTACCTCCCGATAAAAGAGGCTACCTTCCCGTTTGATATCTTCAGATGTTCGAGCAGATTTTTAATATATCCCCTTCCGCTCCTGGGATCCGTATCACGGCCATCACCAAATCCGTGGATAAAGACCTTCTTCAGGCTATAATCCATAGTCATATCGCATAACGCATAGAGATGTTTATCGAGTGAATGAACTCCGCCGTCGGAAAGCAGGCCAAAAAAATGGACCTGCTTATTATTATCGCGCGCATAGGAAAATGCTTCGATGAGAACTCCGTTCTTTTTTATCGCACCTGTCTTGCATTCCATATTAATTTTGACCAGGTCCTGGTAGATTACGCGGCCAGCCCCGATATTCAGATGTCCCACCTCGGAATTACCCATCTGACCATCAGGTAAACCTACATCTTCACCCGATGCATGAAGCCTTGAATTCGGGTAATTTTTTTTAAAGAAAGTAAGGTTAGGCGTAGGGACCTGGCTTATTACATCAGCAACTGAACCGTCACCGATTCCCCAGCCGTCGAGTATCATTAAAAGGGTCTTCTTGTTTTTCATATTCGAATGATTCCTATTGTATTTAACATAAAATAATGTGAACTTGTTCAGGAACAAAATTGTCGGGGTCAAAAATAGTTAAATTTTGAGTAATGCTCTCACTGAAGATTAAAGTTGTTAATGGTTCGGGATGTACTCACCCCCAACCCCCTCTCTGCTTTGCAAAGAGGGGGCTTTAACATGCTGTATACTAACATGTTCCCCCTCTTTAGAAAGTCTACCCTTTATACACATCTCATTAAATGTAAATATGTCGCCCTTCCAGGGCTTTTAATATTATTATTAATCTTTTCTAAAAATAGGTCGTCCCTAAGGGACTAAATGCTGCGTCGCAGCATTATGTTTGTAGAAATACAAATTGTTATGGTTGCGAACCCCATAGGGGTGACATATTAGATATTATTATAAATCTGCAAATTAACGATTTATGTGTAAAGAGTAGTTACCAAGTAGAGATGGGGAATATAAGGGGGTGAGTACCTGATCTTTACCTTATTTCCCTGATCTTAATTTTATAATCAGCTCCCGTGCAGGTCTTTTCATATGTAATATCCTTACCGACATAAGCCAGCCACTCTTCAGGTGTGAAATTTCTGGTTACATATGAGCACCCGTCGGCGGCAAAGGAATCAACAAAGGCAGGACGTGCAGTAAGCTTAGGCAGTTTCCCGGAACTGCCTGAAAGGATCACTTCACCATCGGGACTGAATTCAAATGCAATTACAAGGCCCTCATTATCATTGAAAGTGACAGGGGGACTTACCAGATCATCAGTATCCCAAAGCTTCAGGGATCCATCATTACCGGAAGTTGCCATCTGTGAAAGCCTGCCATTGAACCGTATATCATTTATTTCACCATCATGAGCCTGGAATTCCGATATTTTCTCCCTGCGGGCAATGTCCCATAATTCAATCATGCCATCATCGTACCCTACAGCGATTTTATTTTCTCCCGGCTTGAACCTTATATTTCTTATTTTTTTACCAGGAGATTCGATCCTGAACTTTTCAGAACCCTGTTCCGGATTCCAGACAAGTCCTTTTCCCTGGTCGCTTATTCCGGCCAGATATCTGTTGTTTGAAGAAATGTCAATTGATGTTATCTGCATCATATCAGTTGCTATGTCGGTCGAAGTCCGTGCAGAGAGATCCCATTTAAGCACTTTCCCGTCAAGGGCGGCTGAATATAGGAATTTCCCGTCATATGAGAAGATCAGCGATTTTATCTTTCCTGAATGTCCTTTCAGCTCATATCCCTGATCACTGCCGTTTACCGGGATCATCCTGATTGCATTGTTCAATCCGCCACAAGCAAGCCAGTCAGATCCTGGGGCTTACTGCCATAACATCAATTACCTCATTGCCTGAATAAATGATCTTGAAACTCTGTTCTTTATTTCCGAGATCCCATTTAAGAACCTTACCGTTGGAATCAGATGTAAAAAATTCATTTTTGCCCGGGACAAATGCAATGCTTTTTACAGGGCTGTCAATCCCGGTGAAAGATTTAATTCTACTGCTCCCTTTCTGTTTTGCGAGATTATAAAGTCCCGCATAAATATCAGCATCATTTTTGCTTCCACTGTTCTTTTTATTGAACAGATACCCCTGATAGGCAAGAAGAGACTGAAGATCATTCTGTTCCGGCACCTGAAGAGACCTGAGCGACATAGATTTTGCGACAGAGATCATTCTCATTCTCTGTGTTTCATTTTTCAACCGGATCGCTGAATCTGCGTTCATTGTCGCCAGCAGACTGGCCTGAATTGCCGATTTTGATTGATTGCGGGCTTCCTCAATTTCCTCCTTACCAAAAAGTATCTGATTTTCAGCATTCAATCTGAGTATTTTCTCCATCTGTTCCCTGCGAGTAGCTGCAAGTGCCGCCGAATCAGACAAAACCGATTTTCTCAAAGCAAATGAGGCATATTGATCTGCCGCATTTTTCTGCGTTGCAATATCCTCCTTTTGCTTTTCAGCTATCCTGAGGTGGCTATCTGCTGACAGTTTTGAAATAAAGGCTGCAACAGTAATAAGAGCGGTTACGACCGCTATTCCGCCAAGTATGGATGAGATGATCTTTATTTTGCTCAGTCTCCGCTTGTTATGCCTTACTTTCCTCTCCTCAATTTCATTAAACTCCTTTTCGCTTGTGCGGAGATAAACCATTGCTCTTTCAAAAGCAGGATTATACTTCTGTGCCCACGAAAGAGTCGGTTTATTTTCTTCACGCCACTTGATTGCAAGCTGAAGCTCGGGTTGTTTCAGGAGCCCGGTTTTGCCCTGCTGGTATAATGCTGAAGCTTCCGAAAGCCGGAGATACATCTGAACAGAAGAAAATTCCTCATCAACCCATTTTTTAAGACGTTCCCAGAGATGAATCAGGCTATCATGCGAGAGATCAATTAAAGAACTGTCATCCAGTTTGACTGAATAATGGGGAGTAAGTATCGATATCGAAGGATTGCGGAATTTCTCAATAACCTCAATCAAATCGTCGCCGTTGCATCTGATGGCTGTTCTTAACGTTTTTATATTTGAGGGAAAACTGATTCCTTTGTTGTCAGGCCCTTTCCCGGTAATGATCCTGAACAATTTCTCGCAGATCTTTTTACCGTCAGGATTCAGTGTTTCATAAATTTCATCGGCATGGCGCGAAATGGCATCCCTCATTGTTCCGATGGAAAAATAATCCGAAAAATCCAGGGGTCTTTCAGGCTCATCCAGTTCTTTCCAGTGCATCCAGGTCCTCATTAAGGCATGCTGTAAAACAGGAAGCTGGTCGGCTCTGTCATTTACTTCGCCGATAAGCAGTTCAGCAAGATCAGGATCTATATCTGCGCCTGCATTTCTTACAGGTCCGACAATCGCCTCCCTGATGTTCTCCCGGTTCATCTTTGAAACCAGGTAGTTGCTGTTATTAATAAGATTCGTGAAACTCCTGTAATACGCACATTCCGTTAGCAGATCGGACCTGAGGGCAATAATCAGGTAAAAATCAGGATTAACATGGGTGATGGCATTTGTCAGAAGGTTAATAAAACCGGACGTCTCCGGGCGCGATCCTGATATTGCCTCAGCTGATCTGTGCCAGAACAATTCTTCAAACTGGTCGATGAATAAAAGGACTTTGCCGTTGATTCTGGCTGACTGTTTCCTCATAACCTCAGCTACACCTTCAGAACCCTCTTTTAGAAGTTTTAAAATTTCACTCCTGAATTCTTTTTTAGGGTCTGTACCAGAAATATTTTCTGACAAATGAATCGGCCAGATTGCCAAAGGAATCATTGCCAGGTCGCATTGTAAGTATCCGCCAGTTCCCTTCTCCTTTTGCAGACAGATTTCTTATTATCGGCAGCAATCCGCAAAGTATCAGCGAAGATTTTCCGCTTCCTGATGCTCCAGTAACTGCTATAAACCTGTTTCTTAGAAGCTTTGCGGCAACCACTTCGCTTTCATTTTCACGCCCGAAAAAATAATCGCTTTCATCCGGGGCAAATGGTCGCAATCCCGGAAAAGGGCTGAATTTTTCGTCTTTTAATCTTGCTGGAGCCATATGTAAATAGGAATTATTCTTCGCAATTATCTATATACTTAAAAATCCCGAATGAACTTTCAGGATACTGAAAGTTAAACTCTCTGACAGTGTTCAACGACAAAACATAACAGAAATAACAGGTTGTTCTCATGTCTCTGGCAATTTTGCCCGGATCAGTAATATCTTCGTGATTCACAATAGATTTCAGGTTCACTTTTTTCGGATGAAAACGACCATGCTATGGTGTTGGACGGCTGTGAATAAATTCCCCTTTCATCATTCCTCGCAAATAACATTTTATCTGCCAGGAACAGCAGTTCATCTTCCTTTATTTCTTTGAAACATGAAGTCAGAAATCTTACCTTTTCAAACACAAGTTCCTTTTCGGTTATTTCACCAGCAATTATTTTATCAAGCTGTTTCCTGGTAGCTTCCGGAATCCGTTCCGAAGTTGTCTTGTAAAGTTCTTTGCCCGATCTTGCTATCAGCCGTGCTGACTCTTCACGTAGCAATTCTTCAGGGCTGAAGAGCAAAGCGACAACCGATTCACCAAGATCCTCTTCCTCGATCTCAGCAATACTTCTGAGCGTACATGCCTTGGTCCACACACTGATAAGATTGTAATCACAGTTAATAATATCTTCAAACAGACTTTTTATTAGCAGGTACTTCAACCGGGAAATAACGTCTGAAGTCTCTTCAGCTTCTTTTTATAATATCCCTGGTCAGAAGCATTTTCAGCACCCTTTTCCGAATCGCTGCCGTAAATTATACCAGTCAGATTCATTGGATCATCAGGGTTATTTTCCTTCAGCTTCCGATACTTTTTCACCATAGGTGAGGAACAGAAGGTTCAGGAGATAATCCTTCCACCTGACATATTCCTTATCCATTTCCGCTGAAAGAAAATCATTTTTGCCGTTTTTCAGGGAAACCTGAGCCGAGATGATCCAGGTGAGTGTGCCAAATGTCTCAAATATATTTTTTTTCAGCCGTTCCTTTTCGTTTTCTTTTACCTTGTACCCCGTATTTATGAGGGTCTTCAAACACATTTCCTTGATCAGCCTTGAATTTGACCATAGCCGTTCAACAAGAAAGGACATATCTTCCGGTGGGTTTATCTTTGACAAAAGTCTGAGAAGGACCTTTCCCGAACTGACATTCCCTGAAGCTTTCAGATAGTACCTGTCAACTTCCTTTGCTGCAGCCCTTCCAAAGCTCTGAAGCACTGAATATGCATCATCTTCAATCCCGCGAACGTTAAGGCATTCACACACTTCCTGAATCATATCGGTCATTTTGAATTTCCCTATCAGGAAGAGAGCAAGTCTCTTCAGCTCCGTTGATTTGTCTCTCAGAAGCCTTAGGATCTCTGTGGTCTGGGGATATCTTGTTCCGGCAAGAGTTTTCCTGGCATTTTCAGCCTTTACATACTCATCTGCATCTGATGCAGTTTTAGGGTGATCCTTGTCTTTGTCAGCCTGTTCCTCAATTATTTCAACAATTTCTGAAGAGCGCTGGCGCAGACTCTCATCAAATTTTACCGAACCTGCAATTTTTTTCAGGGCAGGCAACAGGTTTATATCCCGTTTTGTGCTGGCATAAGCGAACAGTTCCTCGTAGAACCATTTGTTATTAATATCGTCAAGTACCGAGAAATCACCAGTTTCCAGATAATAGAGCTTTGACCTGAAAAGTGTCTTTCCTGAATATTTGTTTTTCAGATTTCCCCATTCAGTTAAGTTCGGCACTTCTTTTGCTTTTCTGAATGGGAAGTATAAATGGCCTGTTTCCCATAAACCTGACAGTATTAATTTAACATCCTAATTTAAGAAATTAAACTCAATAATCATTGCCTGATCCGTTTCTTAATCAGTGATAATAAATCCGATAAATCAGTATTGAAACCATCAACAATTATTTCCGCCCTTGAGTACCATTTTTCACGTTCTGCAAGTTTTGAGGTTATATACTCCAGCAAGTCTTTCCTGTCAATACTCTTCAGTAAGGGACGTCCTTCGGATGATTTTGACAGGCGTTTTTTTAAGCTGGCGGGAGTCATCTTAAGATAAATGGTAAGTCCGGAACTCAACATGAAGTCCATATTGTCGCCGAAACAGGGTGTACCTCCCCCGGTGGAAATTACTGTATTTGTTTCAGACTTCATTTCCTTAAGCGCTTTCGTCTCAAGCTTGCGGAAATAAGGTTCTCCCTTAAGAGAAAAAATGTCAGGAATTTTCATTCCTTCCATTTCTTCTATCTTTTCATCAAGATCAATAAATGACCATTTGAGTTGAGAAGCGAGTTTCCTGCCAGTGGTTGATTTTCCGCTTCCCATGAATCCTATCAGGAATATTTTGCTGGCCTGGTGCATTACAGCTCAAGCTTCATCTGTGCCGGATCTATATTCTTATCAGGATGCTGCGATTCTTCATCCTCTTCTTCTTCTTCCTTTTCCGAGGCTGATTCTTTTATTACAACCGGCTCAATTTCCTGGATATTGTCGACCATAAAACTTGTAAGCCGTTTCCCTTTGGCTTTGTAGCTCTTCACATTTATGAATTCAGCCACTTCAATAATTTCATTCTCCCGGTCTTTATTCTTGCCTCCGAACTGTATCTCGAACCGGGGATATTCAACTTCAGTTATGCTTATAAGCTTCGATTCCGGATCTTCATTGATGAAGCAAAGAGGCTTTTCTGATTCTTCAATTGTAAATCTCTTGACATAATAGAATTTCTGTTCTGCATCCCAGTAAATGACTGAATAAACCTTTCCGGAACGATATTTTTCAATAATAAGAATGTTATCTTCAAAATGGTTTGAAAGATCAAAACCCGTAACCCTGAAATATCCGTTTTTGGTTATTACAAGAATTTTATCATCAGCGCTGAACTCCCCGAGGAACAGGCCCCGTCCATCGACATTAAGCCTGAATACAGCATCATCGAACCATATTTTTCTTCCTCCAAGAGTTGATAATCCTTTCTCCTTCAGAGCAATCTTATGTACCGCATTTTTTGTAAGAATATTCCCCATCGAAGATTTTCCCTTGATTGCAAGCTGTCCGAAATCAAATTCAAAAATCAGTTTCTTAAGCCTTGCCTTGGGTTTATGATGAATCCTTATCACCTCAGCTTCACCGTTCGGATTGGCGCTGAAATAGATTATCTTCGATCCCGGAGTTCCCCTGGTAAGATTATATTCCTTATCGCGCGTCATTCCTGTAATTGCACACCTTTTCACGTACAGCGGACCATCTTTCCCGTCCTGGTAAACAATATTGTAGATCGTACGTTCGTCATTCTTCAGGAAAACCTGGGCATAGATTATATCATTCCCCACAAAAACCTTATCGTCAACTTTTGTAATCAGGTAACCACCATCCTTTCTTATAACAATAATATCATCAATATCAGAACAATCACAAACAAATTCGTCCTTCTTCAGTCCGGTACCGATAAAACCTTCCTTGTAATTGATATAAAGTTTGGCATTATTGGCCACCACTTTGGTCGCAAGTATTGTATCAAAGCTTCTGATCTCCGTCTTCCTTTCCTTTCCTTTTCCGTATTTCTTTTTGATCTGTCTGAAATAATTGATTGCGTACGGAATTATATTCTTGAGATGATTTCTGACCTCTTCCAGTTCTGCTTCGATCCCCTTGATATGCTCATCTGCTTTTTTTGAATCATATTTTGATATCCTCTTGATCTTTATTTCAGTAAGCATTGATAATATCCTCACGCGTCACCTCCCTCAGCAATCTCTTCTTAAATGGCTTGAGACCGTCATCAATTGCTTTTATGACTGACTCCCATGTCTCGCATTCCTCAATATCCCTGTATATCCTTTCTTCGATGAAGATCTTTTCGAGTGATGAAAGATGCCACTCTTCCCGAAGCTCATTCTGCCGGATTTCAAGTTCTGTGGTCAGAAGCTTAACAGTATTATCGGTGGAAAAGCGAAGGATATCGCTCACACCCAAAAAAGCAGGGTTTGCTGACTGTAATCACACAGGTATTGGGAGAGATTGAATATTCGCAATCAGTAAGAGCATAGAGAGCATCGATAGTTTTATCGGGAGAAACGCCTGGCATCAGGTGAATGACAATCTCTACATTTGCTGAGGTATTATCATCAATTTTCCTGATCTTGATCTTTCCCTTTTCATTGGCTTTAATTATAGATTCGATAAGGCTGGATGTTGTTTTGCCAAATGGTATCTCTGTTATTACAAGGGCTTTCTTATCTATCTTTTCGATTTTTGCCCTTACCTTCACAACTCCACCCCTTTGTCCGTCATTGTATTTTGAAACATCGATCATTCCCCCGGTGGGGAAATCGGGATAAAGAACAAACTCTTTTCCCTGAAGATAATCTATTGAGGCATCGATTATTTCGTTGAAATTATGAGGTAGTATCTTTGAAGCAAGACCGACAGCAATACCTTCTCCGCCGAGGGCAAGCAGCAACGGGAATTTTACAGGAAGGGTTACAGGTTCTTTGTTTCTACCGTCGTAAGAAAGCTTCCATTCAGTTGTTTTAGGATTGAATACAACTTCAAGGGCAAATTTTGATAGTCTGGCTTCAATATATCGCGGAGCAGCAGCGCCATCGCCGGTCAGCAGATTACCCCAGTTTCCCTGGGCATCGACCAGGAGATCCTTCTGGCCCAGCTGAACCAGGGCATCACCAATTGAAGCATCCCCGTGGGGATGGAACTGCATTGTGTGTCCGATAATATTTGCCACTTTGTTATAGCGGCCGTCATCCATTCTCTTCATAGAGTGGAGAATGCGTCGCTGAACAGGTTTCAATCCATCGTTCAGATGCGGTACAGCACGTTCAAGTATTACATAGGAAGCATAATCGAGAAACCAGTCCTGGTACATTCCCGATAATGCTGTAACTGAATGCAAAGCAGCCGGACCCTGTGAAAGTTCATCTTTCCCTTCAGGTTTTTCCAATTCAAGATCCTGATCGTCCATCCCTAAAATCGCTACTATTAAACTTTTTAAACTTCCTCCTCTACCAGATCTTCCTCAACCCGCAAATTTTCAATAATGAAATCCTGCCTGTCGGGTGTATTCTTTCCCATATAGAATTCAAGATACCCGTTCACAGCATCGTTTTTTTTCATTCTGACAGGTTCAAGTCGAATATCCTTGCCAATAAAGTGCTTAAATTCATCGGGAGAAATTTCACCAAGACCTTTGAACCTTGTAATTTCGGGAGCAGGTCCGAGAGCTTTGATTGCTTTTGCCTTTTCATCCGGAGTATAACAATATCTGGTTTCCTTCTTGTTCCTTACCCTGAAGAGCGGTGTCTGAAGGATATATACATGCCCTTTCCTGACGAGATCAGGAAAAAACTGCAGGAAGAAAGTCAATAGAAGAAGTCTTATATGCATACCATCAACATCGGCATCTGTGGCGATCACAACGTTGTTGTACCTCAGATCCTCAATACCATCCTCAACATTCAATGCTGACTGGAGGAGATTGAACTCCTCATTTTCATAAACTATCTTTTTTGTCAGACCGAAAGAATTAAGTGGTTTCCCCCTGAGACTGAATACTGCCTGTGTTTCAACATCCCTCGATTTTGTGATCGACCCGCTGGCAGAATCTCCCTCGGTTATGAAAATGGTCGAATCGAGGTTCCGCTGATCGTTCGTATTGAAATGGATCCTGCAGTCGCGAAGTTTCTTATTATGAAGGCTTACTTTTTTTGCCCTGTCTTTTGCGAGCTTCTGAATTGAAGAGATTGCTTTTCTCTCTTTTTCTGAATCCTGGATCTTCTGAAGAAGGATCCTGGCTGTTTCAGGATTTTTATGAAGATAATCGTCCAGCTGCTTCTTTATGAATTCGGTAATGAAATTTCTGACTGACGGCCCTTCCGGTCCCATATCCTTTGATCCCAGTTTGGTTTTCGTCTGCGATTCGAAGATAGGCTCCTCCACCTTAATGCTGATGGCAGCAATAATCGACGTCCTTATGTCAGCAGGATCATAATCTTTTTTGTAAAAATCCCGGATAGTCTTGACAAATGCTTCCCTGAACGCGATGAGGTGCGATCCTCCCTGGGTTGTATTCTGACCATTCACAAAGCTGTAATAATCTTCTCCATACGTCAATCCATGCGTAAAAGCAATCTCGATATCCTCGCCCTTAAGATGAACTATCGGATATATCCCCTCCTTGCTCATATTCTCATTCAGAAGATCAACAAGCCCATTCCTTGAAAAGAATTTGTTCCCGTTGAAATTGATCACAAGTCCGGAATTCAGGTATACGTAGTTTTTCAGCATTGAATCTACGTATTCCGAAATGTAAAAATAATTGCCGAACAAAGCCTCATCAGGTTGGAATATCACTTCACAACCATTCTCTTCGGTGGTCGGTTCCAATGGAGGATCCTTCATGGTAACCCCATGGGCGAATTCGCTCACCTTTATCTGTCCGTCACGTATCGACCTTATTACAAACCTACTAGATAATGCATTGACTGCCTTGACACCGACACCGTTCAGACCCACCGATTTCTTAAAAGCTTTTGAATCGTATTTTGCACCGGTGTTCATCTTCGAGACTGCCTCAGTTACCTTTCCCAAAGGAATTCCGCGGCCATAGTCGCGTACCCTCACTTCATTGCCATTGATCGCGACATCAATTTTCTTGCCGTAACACATCATGTATTCATCAACGGCATTATCCATTACTTCTTTCAGCAGTACATAAATACCATCATCCTGCGAGGATCCGTCACCCAGCTTTCCGATGTACATACCCGGCCTCAGCCGTATATGTTCCCGCCACTCGAGGGTTTTTATATGCTCTTCAGAATATCCGACAACTGTCATTTTTAAGAATTTTGCGCAAATATAGTTATTTAGGGATGGTCTCTCCTGTCAATTTTTCAACAATTGCCACGATTTTTAACAGCCTGAAAGTGGTAAAAAGTGATGACCGAAAATATTTACCTGATTAATTGACTATTATGCCGGACTATACATTGTTAATAAATGGTGACAATCAGGCGATCCCCATTTGACTCATCAGGGCGGCAGCATTCATTTTACGGGTTATCCCGTCACGGAGCAGATAGTCAAAGCTTATATTTTCCCCGTCAATTTCAATCTCAAAGCACTTGTTCACAACATTAAGAGGGTACTCGGTTTCCATTTCGCCAAGAGATATATCGTGAGTGGCAATAAGTCCTGTCCCTCCAAGATCAATTACCCGCCTGAGAAACTGTTTTGAACCAAGGCTTTTATCCGTTGAATTAGTGCCCTTCAGGATCTCATCCAGGATAAAAAAGATGTCTTTACTATTTTCCAGACTTTCCTTCAGGGTTTTAAGCCGTTTAAGCTCTGCATAGAAGTAAGACTCATTATGGCTTAGTGAGTCGACTGTGCGCATGCTTGTGAAAAGCTTCATAGGTGTCAGCTTCATTTTTTCAGCGCAAACAGGAGCGCCTGTCATGCCCAGAACCATATTTACAGCAACTGTCCGGAGAAAAGTGCTCTTCCCCGCCATATTGGCACCAGTTATGATAAACACCTGTCCACGCTGCCGGACTGAAAAATCGTTGCTGACCCTTGTTTCAATCTTCAGCAGAGGATGCCCCATTCCGACAGCTTCAAGAAGCGGTTCGTTTTCACCCATCTGCGGAAAAGAATTGTCAGGATTGTTATATGCATAATTCGCAAGGCTGTTAAGACCGTCAGCCTTGCCCAGAAGATCCAGCCATAACGGCAGGCTTGATGCTGCTGACCTCCTCCATTTTTCAAGCTTCATTATGCAGTGAAAATCCCACAGGAGAAAACCATTGAGAATCAACCCGACAAACAGGTTCAGCCTATTGTCAAATGCACTGATAATATTGTTCAGTTCCTTTATTTTAAATGCCACAGAACTTTGACTTGCACATAGCTTTTCCTTTATGGCAATCAGAACATCCGATGTAAAATGTTCTTTTTCAAAAGAGCCGACAAGCTGTTCAAAAGATGAAAGAAATAGTTGTTTCCTGGAAACCATGGCGTGTATCCTGTTGCTCTTTTTCAGGAATAAGGTTATCAGGAAAAGATTGAAAACAAACATAAGCAGAAAAACCATAAACGAAAGAACTCCTGTAATGACGAGCAAGAAGGTAATTATAGCCGCAATGGGTAAAACATAAGATGAAATTTTTATGAGCGGAGAAGAATAGGAATCATCACTTTCATTCAGCCAGTCACGCAGGCTTCTAATCTCCTTTTCATTTAACGGCTTATCCAGTCCGAATGCCATGAATTGATGACGCCAGGCCAGCTTTCCTGCAAGTTCCCTTACAGCATCCTGTCTTTCATTTATCTCTTCCCTCAGGTCATATGGTTCGGAGAGCCATCCTGCCAGCTGGGATCTGCCAGAACCTGTAACTGTCCTGTTAAGGTATCTGAAGAGTGAATCTTCGCCGAAGAGGTCAATATCGCCTGAAAAATAATGCTTTGCATCATACAGGTCAGAGCCACCGTCAAACGATGAATAATCCCCCTCAAGGGCATTAATCTCATTGTCATTGATTGTGACAAGGTTTTGGGTAATTAATATTTTACCAGAATAATCTTCATATTTTTTCACAAGAAGCAGGAAGCAAATGATAGTGACCAAAAGAGCGATAATTCCTCCAATTATTGTGTGACTGAATGCGACCGCAGAAAGAATGCCTCCAGCGATAAACACAAAAAGCCTGAGCAGTGAAATAAGTAGCTGGTGTTTCTTCAATCCTTCAAGAAGAATTTCATTCTTCTGCTTCAGATCTATGTATGTTTTTCTGATATCCTCCGGATTCATATTAAAGCGCCATTGCTGAAACCTTGAAAACTGATTTTTTGCTGTAATAATCCGACTTCCTGAGATCAAAATTCCATGTCCACTCCTCTTTAAATTTTGCTTCAGGAAGATCGGCTAACACAGAAGGATTTTCACTGATATTGCCTGAATTGTCAGTTATTACTTCTGAAATGTCGGTGATAAGCACTGATTTATGCTTTTTCAGGAAGGAAATATGTTTTGACTGAACCTCCTTTCTGAATCGTAAATAACTATCTTCATTTTTCACAGAACGCTTTTTAAGTAATTCAAGGGGCATGCTTTCAAGCTGTGTCAGTATATTCAGCGATATTACCATTCCCGGATCAAACTGAGGCATATATTCATTTATAATAATCTCATCCAGGGACCGAAGCTTGTTTAAGAATGTCCGGTGTCCTGCTTTCTGCCAAACTTCGCTTATCAATCCACCGGAAACATCTTCTTCCCTCAGGATCACTTTTTTAAGAACCGCTGCCTGTTCTTTCACTTCAGGCGGATGAATTATGTCGACAAGATTAATTTCAGTAACTGCATCATTTATTTCTTTCAGCGGAAGATCAAGCAGCCAGCCGCTTCCAAGGACAGTTACTTTCGATGGCTTGTAAAAATCGATCGCTTTCAGAATAAAATCCCTGCAGTTCTTCAAATGGCTGTTCCAGCTCCCTTCCTCATCAAGGTGATGAAAAATGAGTCCGCGCTGATAGTTATAATAACCCATCCTGTGAAGGATCGTCCGGTATGATTGGTTGTGCGTCATTTTTTTATGATTTGCCTCGTAATTCTTTAAGGGCTCCAATCATAAAATTACTGAAATTCCGTGAGAGAATATCCGGATCATCTGTATTAAACGACTCAGGCATTACCGGGTCTAACACTTTAATCCTTATGTTGTGGCCGGTGGTGAAGATCAGTCCGTGCTTCGGAAGTACCCCGCCTGATCCATCAAGCACAATGGGAAGTACAGGTAAATGAGCATCTATAGCCAGCTGAAAAGCACCTCTCTTGAAAAATCCAATCTCGCAGTCGACCGATCTGGTTCCCTCAGGAAACATCATAATTGAAGTGCCATTTTGAAGGCACTTGTATGATTTTTCATACATCTCCTCCTTGCTCTCCTTATTGCCCCTGTCAACAGTTATATAATCTGCCATCCTGAGGTACCACCCAAGTACAGGAACTTTCACGTTTTCGATCTTTGATATCCATTTGAACCGGTAGCGAAGGCAGTTTATCAAAAGAATATCCAGAATTGACTGGTGATTGGAAATAATAACACAGGTAGTTTCTTTTAGTCCTTTTTCCCTTCCTTCGATCTTTGATTTTCCATATCGGTAATATCCATATCAGAATCCAGCTCTGCCAATTCAGCATCCAGTGAGTAATTTTTCTTTTATCTGTCGAATGGCATAACAAGGAGCCAGATTATAAATGTCACCGGAAAAAACAGAAGCATGTAAACTATCCCAACCAGCCAGACTACTATTGATTTCAAAACATTCATCTAAAAAGATTTTATCAATTGTTCCCTTTGTGAACCTTTGTGAAACTTTGAGCACCTTTGTGGTTAAAGTAATTCAATTTACCACAAAGGATCACAAAGTATAGCTCTAAGTTTCACAAAGGACTTTAAGAGTTAAGACATAGTACTGTTTTTATGTTTCAGAAGAAATTATAAATATCAAATTCCTGATTAAGATATTTTCCCTTTCAAGAATATCCTGCAATGTCTTTTACCATATGCCGGCAACCGATCAGTTTTTTACCTGCATCTTCCAAGTTCTCCGGAACCTTTTATTTCACACTCCCATGATGATCCCGTCTTTAACATACAGATTGCAAAAACACTCCTTCCCCTTGTATTCAAAACTGTTAGTAAAATGATATTCAGGACCGTAACCATAGTTCCATTCCCAGGTTCTGTATTTTGTATCAGCAAGTAACTTTATGTTCTCAATTTCCTCTATCAGTAAGATCAAAGATCTGAGATCCCGGATGATTTTTCAAAAACCAGCTCAGCATCAAGATTTGAATTCATTTATAGTATCAACATATGCTAGCCACGTTTTTTAATACGCTGTTCAGATTAATCACCGAAGATGGATTTGAACTAACTGCCCTTGTTTCATATTTTCCCGGTGTCTTTTCTAAGTGAGTCTCTCATCAGTTCAAGGTCAGTATCAAAAAGCAATGTTCCGTGATGCAGAACCCTGTTCCTGTAAATATGTTCGGCATTACCCGATATTTTTAGTCCATCGACTTTAAGATCATTCTTGCCTTCAAATTTTGCATCAACCCCAATGGATGATAAAAAGCTAATCACAGGAAGAGTGTACTTTTTGAAGTCGACCTGCTTTCCCTGTTTGCTGTTCAGAATGAAGGAGAAATTAAGGTTCCCTCTGTCGTGAAATACGGTTCCTCCTCCCGAAATTCGTCGTATCACAGGAATATTATGTTCTGTAATAAATTTTGTATCTGTTTCCCTGTGGGCAGACCTGATGCTTCCCGATTATTACTGATTTGTCATTTATCCCCAGAATAAGAAAATCCTGACTGCTGTTTTTAAGAAGATATTCATCAACTGCAAGGTTGAAATAAGGGTCGGTGGATTCGAGGGAGAGACAAAGCATAATATAAACCCTTATAATTTTTTTACCCCCCATCCCCCCAAGGGGGGCTATAAATCCAGTACTCTTTAAGAACCCCCCTTCATGGGGGCAGGGGGGTAAATCAATTTATCGGCAGCCTCATACAATTTATACACACTCCATCCTATCAAAGCTCCCAGCATTGCTCCGCACAGAACATCACCGGGATAATGAACTCCCAGGTATATCCTGCTGTAGCTTACGGCTGATGCCCAGATTATAATGCTGACTGTGTACCATTTTTTCTTTATGAACATCAGGCTGAGAAGTGCAACATTAAATGAATTTGCCGCATGCGATGAAACAAATCCGAACATACCTCCACATTCGCCGTTTAACATGTGAACCAAGCCCTGAAGTGAGGATTCATGACACGGGCGTAGCCGGTCAACTGCATTTTTAATAATTACTGAAGTCTGATCGGAAAGGACAACAGCAATAATTATAAATAAAATGATTATCCAGAATTTCCTTTTATACCTGATCCCCAGATAAATCAGAATGGCAATATACAGGGAACCCAAACCACTCTCATACTCATAAAGTTCATCACTTTATCCCAGAATGGTGAGTTGGCTGAGTTAAGAAACAGGAAAAGCTGCTGGTCAATTTGTTCGGGCATAACTATTAGTAATTATTCAGAACTTTCCATATCATATCTTTCAGCGTGTCGATTCCCTCACCTGTGACAGATGAGAAAAAGACACGTGAGATGTCCGGAAGTTCTTTTCTTATTTCCTTCTTAAGTTCCTCGTCAAGCAGATCTGATTTTGAGATCCCCAGAAGCCGTTTTTTATCAAGCAATTCAGGATTGTACATTTTCAGCTCATTCACCAGGATCTCATATTCGTTCCTGGATATTTTTACTGTCGGACGGAACGATAAAAAGAAGCATTGAGTTTCGTTCAATATGCCGCAGGAACCTAATTCCCAATCCTTTGCCCTCATGGGCTCCCTTCGATGATACCCGGAATATCAGCCATTACAAATGATTTGTTATCCCTGTATGAAACAATTCCAAGATTAGGAACAAGTGTTGTAAAAGGATAATCGGCAATTTTAGGTTTTGCAGCTGACACTACCGACAGAAGGGTTGATTTTCCTGCATTCGGAAATCCAACCAGTCCCACATCGGCAAGAATTTTAAGTTCCAGAATAAAAGTCTCCTCAATACCTGGCTCTCCGGGCTGTGCATATCTGGGTGTCTGGTTGGTTGATGACTTGAAATGAGTATTTCCCTGACCGCCGCGTCCTCCTTTGGCAAGAATCTTTTCATCGCCATGGTCAGTAATCTCAAAGAGTATCTCATCTGAATTTTCTTTCCTGGCGATAGTTCCCAGACGGCACCTCCACAATAACATCTGCACCATCGGCGCCTGTCGATTGCTGTGAGCCACCTGATTCCCCGTTACCTGCAAATATATGGCGTCTGTATCTCAGATGAAGCAGGGTCCACATCTGACTGTTACCCCTCAGAATAATATGTCCGCCCCTGCCTCCGTCACCTCCGTCAGGACCTCCCTTAGGAATGAATTTCTCCCTCCGGAGATGGGCTGAGCCCGCTCCTCCATTGCCGGACACGGCAATAGATCTTTACATAATCAACAAAGTTTGATCCGGGCATATTTAATAGATTCTAATGTGATTTCGTGTGTGAGCTGAGGGCTAAGTGTGAAGTGCTTAAGTTACTCCCGATCTCCCATCTCGATTTCCACCTTCCTTTATTAAAGATGTTTCTTCATATACCCGCTTAGCCTTTTAAAGATATCCTCAATCGTTCCCATTCCGTTAACGGGTTGATAAATACCTCTTTTCCGGCAGTAATCGATAATCGGTTCTGTTTTGGCTTTATAGACATCGATCCTGTTTTCAATAACAGCAGGATCTTTATCGTCAGGACGACCTGACTGTTCTGCCCTTAAGACCAGCCTTTTGACAAGTTCATCGTGATCAACATCAAGCACAAGCATACTGTCGATCTTCATCCTCTTTTATTAAGCATTTTTTCAAGAGCTTCAGTCTGGGCAACCGTACGTGGAAAACCGTCAAAAAGAAATCCTGCGCAATCCTTTTGTACTGTCGATCCTGGCTGCTATCATTTCGATAACAACCTCATCAGGAACAAGCTCGCCTTTTGACATTATTGAGCTCATCTTTTTACCAAGTTCTGTCCCGGCTGCAATTTCAGCACGCAGCATGTCGCCGGTTGAAAGATGAGTAAGATTGAATTTCTCAGCCAGTCTTACCGACTGTGTTCCCTTGCCTGATCCGGGAGGGCCAAAAATCAGAAAATTAACCATAGGAAGTATAATTTTATAAGAGTTTAAAATAAGCTTTAAAGTATTAATGTATAAACTGAAGGAAGGTTTCGTCCGTAGACCATTATAGTCAAGTCCGTAACCCACCACAAAATCATTTGGTATTTCGAAACCGATATAATCAATATGAATATCTTTTTTGTAAGATGCCGGCTTAAGAAGCAATGTGGCAATTTTAATTTCCCTGACATCTCTGATAATCAAATTATTAACTGTATGCTCCAGAGTAACTCCGGTATCAACAATATCTTCAATTATTATTACCGATTTGTCTTTCAGATCCTCATTCCATCCGATGAGTTCCTTTACTGCTCCAGATGAGCTCGTTCCTGCGTAAGATGCAAGCTTAATAAAAGTTATCCTGGCTTTAGATCTCAATTCTTCTTAAAGAGATCGGCTGCAAACATGAAAGCACCGTTGAGAACACCTATAAAAATCACCTCTTTACCTTTAAAATCCTTATTAATCTGAGCTGGCCAGTTCATTTATTCTTTCCTGAATAGCATGTTCCGGGATAAATTCCCTGAACCTTTTATCAAGGATCTGCACTTCTTTCATAACCATAGTTTTTGAATAACGAACCGCTGCGAAAATATGAAAATAATAGCTTATTTTTGTCCTCATCAGGAAGTTAAATTAAAATATTTTAAATGGAACCAGTTGTAAGCATAATAATGGGGAGCACATCTGATCTGCCTGTGATGGAGAAAGCAGCACAGGTGCTGAATGACTTCAGGATACCTTTTGAGATCAATGCTCTTTCGGCACACCGGACTCCGGAAGAAGTCGAAAAATTTGCCAAGGGAGCAGCTTCAACGAGAGGAATAAAGGTAATTATTGCTGCTGCCGGGATGGCCGCTCATTTGCCCGGGAGTAATTGCTGCAATGACTCCCCTTCCTGTAATCGGTGTACCTGTAAAAGCATCTCTTGAAGGACTCGATTCAATTTTTTCAATACTTCAGATGCCTCCCGGAATACCGGTTGCAACAGTTGGTGTCAATGCTGCACAAAATGCGGGAATACTTGCAGCCCAGATTATCGGAACCGGTGACAGTGAGATAATGAAAGAAGTGATAAAATACAAGGAAGGGCTGAAGAAGAAGATAGTAGAGGCTAATGAAGAATTGAAAAAAATTAAATATCCATACAAAACTAACTAATTTCTTCTCTGTGGACCTCTGTGGACCTCTGTGTAACTCTGTGTAACAAAAAGTAAATACAAAAACTTACACAGAGAAACACAGAGAAGGCACAGAGAGACACTGAGAGTTAAAAAATTTAATCGATCCTACTGATGGATCGATTTTTTTTATACCTTGGGGGTATAATTTGAAACAGTTTGTACTCGCTGCACAAAATACCTGTTTCGGTTTTATTTATTTTTCTCTTTTCATCAGCCTCCGGCAGTGATCCTTATTTTCCTGCGGCCGGTGCTGCAGAAGCAGGGATGAGCTATTCATGCGTCATGAAACCAGGATTCTGGTCATCATTTCATAATCAGGCATTACTTCCGTTCAATACATCAGCCTCCTTCGGATTCAATTACCAGAACAGATTCAATATCAGTGAGCTTGGAACCAGATCAGCCGGACTTGTCATTCCTGCCGGGAAAGCGTGCCTTGGAGCAATTTACAGTCATTTCGGATATAAGGATCTTATGCGGCACTCAGCGGGGCTTGCATGCGGATTAAAGTTATCGGAAAAGATTTCAGCTGGAATCCAGACTGATTTCTTCTCTGAAAAAACTGCAGGAGAATACAATGAAAGACAGGTCACTGACCTTCGAAGCCGGAGTCCTGATAATTCCTTCTGAAAAGATCAGGATTGGATTTCATCTTTTTAATCCGGTACCAAATTCATTAAGGAAGACTTATCTGCCTTCATGCATAAGGGCTGGGGCAGGTATCTGGCTGAGCAGTATTCTGTTTGCATGTGCTGAGGCTGAGATGAGTACGGGAAGAAACCTGAACCTGAAAACAGGGTTTGAATATGAGCCGGCGAAAAACCTGAGGATCAGAGGAGGGTTCAGCAGTGAAAACACATCATTCAGCTTCGGGATTGGGTATCTTTTAAAATCTGCACAACTCGATCTGGGGTTTGCAACTCATGAACGTCTTGGGGTGACTTCGTCTGCTTCAATAATATTCAAGCTAAAATGAAAGACATTAACCCCAGTGACAGGCCCCCCATCCCCCCTAAAGGGGGGTTGAAATCTAAATTCTTTGAACCCCCTTTAGGAGCAGGGGGCAAGCCCCCCTATATTTCCTTTTATTTCTTCTAATAACGCTTTCATTAAATTCTTTTGGTCAGGATGAAAAAGTATCAGACATAATATCCTCAATTGCTGAAGAACTTGCTGATGATGAAACCGATCCTGAAGCCGTTGCAATCTATATTGAAAAGCTTTATGACCTGATTGAAAAACCGGTCCGGATCAATTCAGCCGATGAATCCGAATTATCACGCCTCTTTTTCCTCACCGACTTCCAGGTCAAAGCACTTGCAGATTATATCCATTCATCAGGCAAGATATTCTCATTGTATGAAATTGCATCTGTCCCCGGTTTCGACCGTGATCTTGTCAGGATGATATACCCTTTTTTATCCCTTGATACGGAAAAGATCAGCTAATTCTGATTCGATCAGGCTGAGAAATAATTTACTTTCCAATTTTTCAGTAAGGTATCCTGTTCCCGAGGCATCCTACCCAGGTTCGCCATGGAAATTATTGACCAGGTATAAATTTACCGCCGGAAGATTCTCAGGAGGTATTACAGCTGAAAAAGATGCAGGTGAAAAACTGCTTTCCGGAAAACCTCCCCTCCCCGATTTCTTTTCAGTCAGTCTGGCATGGACAGGCACAGGGATAGTCAGAAAAGTGATTGCGGGTGATTTCGGAGCACGATTCGGGATGGGAACAAGCATTAATACGGGTCTTCAGCACTGGCCTTTCACTGACCCAATCGGGATATTTATCGGGAGGGATGAGATAAAACCATACACTTCGACAGATGAGAATATTTTTTTCCGTGGAGTGGCCGCTCAGTTTCAGATAAGAAAAACCGGACTCTCCTTATTTTATTCTGTAAACAGGATTGATGCAACCGTTGATACGGCAGAGAAGACCACAGACTCTTTTTATTGAAACATTCCAGAAATCAGGATTGCACAATAATATCTCATCGCTGGAGAAAAAAGATGCCGTTACAGAATATTGCTATGGAGTAAACGTATCATCCGATTTTAAAAACTTCAGATTAGGTACTGGTATGGACGGGAAGCAGGTTTTCTCTTCCTGTAAAAAGGACCAATCCTGATCCCGAAAAAATTTACGATTTTGAAGGAACCGGAAATATAACAGCATCCGTTTACTATAAGGCCATCCTTGGCAAAATGTTATTTTATGGTGAGGTTTCTTCAAACCTTAACCAGAAGCTTGCCTATTGTCCAGGGACTTTCTTTCCGGCCTTCCGACAGATTATCGATAAACCTGTTGTACAGGGATTATAATCCCGGGTTTATAAGCTTTCATGGGAAAGGGCTTTTCAGCAGTTCCGCTGGCAACAATGTCAGGGGAGTGTTCGGGAACTTTACCTTTGAGGCAGCCAGGCATCTTGTTTGTAAGCGCAGGATGCGATCTGCGCTATTACCCGTGGCTTAAATACCGCTGCAGTGCTCCTTCGGTCGCTGTAAGCAAGGAGGTGAGATTAAAATATCTTCCATCTGATAAAATAACATTTGAAGCTGTCTATAATTCCAGCGCAATCAATGCTTAAACCGGGATGAAACTGATGGAATAAAAAAACAGGAGATTTTTGCAGGCAGCTTAATAAAAGGTGTTGTCAGATACTCCCCGGATGATAATCTGACCTTCGGAACACGCCTTGATTATAAAGTCACCCGGCCTGATGGCGCACAGAGGCATGCTTCTTTTGCAGGACATAAGCTACAGGTTCGGAAAGATCCCCTTATCAGTATGGTTCAGATACTGCATCTTCAAAACAGACAACTGGGATTCAAGGCTTTATACCTATGAAAATGACCTTCTGTACAGCTTCAGCATTCCGGCATTGTCGGGTGAAGGCAGCAGGAGCTACCTCATGATTGCCTGGAGAGCCATGAAATTTCTCGACTTCCGTATCAAGTATGGATTAACCGAAATCAAAAAGGGGAACGATGACAATAGTGAAACAGAAGAATTGAAAATGCAGGTAAACATTCGGTTTTAAGATTGAAATTATTAATTCAAGTTGCTAGTTGCTTGTTTCTAGTTGCTAGTTATGTGTTTTTTTAACCAGTAACAAGTAACCAGTAACCAGCAACTACTGTTTCTTAATCTCTTTGTTAATCTTAATGTCACGGATATTCAGCTGAAGGTTCTTGTTTCCCCTGAAATCGTTCATCTCGATTGAGTAGCAAATATCTATCGGCTTACCTGCTTTGATATATTCAAAATGCTCTGCCTGGCTGAAGGCAATTGCCGGGAAAATTTTCTGACCAGTCGATTCGTGGCAGAGATCAAGCCGCAGGTGTTCGCCGCTTGAGCCTACCATCCTTCCGGTTCCCGTATCAAAAACATTTCTTGAGACAAAAACAGGAGACATGTTTTCAGGTCCGAATGGCTGGAACTTGTTCAGGAAAGTGAAGAATTCCTCATTTATTTCGGAGAATGAAAGCTCCGAATCAACGAATACTCTTGGCACAAGCTGTTCCTCGGTGATCGTATCGTTTACATACTGCTCAAACCGGGCCATAAATGGTTTTATATTTTCCTTTTTCAGAGTAAGTCCAGCAGCAAACATATGTCCGCCAAAACTTTCGAGCAGATCACTGCAGGCCTCAATAGCCTGGTAAAGATCATATCCCTGCACTGAGCGTGCCGAACCTGTGGCAAAGCCATTTGATTCAGTAAGAATAACAGTAGGCCGGTAGTATGTTTCAATAAGTCTTGAAGCAACAATTCCGATTACACCTTTTTTCCATGAAGGATTAAAAAGGACTGTAGTCTTGGCATTTACATTTCTCTGGTCCTCGGAGATCATCCGCATTGCTTCTGTAGTGATGGAGCGGTCAACATTTCGTCTTTCAATATTGAAATTATTGATCTCCTTGCTTATTCCGGTGGCGATTTTAATGTCGCTTGAAATAAGAAGTTCCACAGCTTTGCTTCCGGTTTCCATCCGTCCGGCAGCATTTATACGGGGGCCGATCTTAAATACAATGTCCTCAACGGTCAGAGCCCGGCACACTTCAGCCTCGCGGATTATTTCCTTAAGTCCGGTCTGAGGGGATTCATTAAGTTTTTTAAGTCCGAAGTAGGCAAGCACCCTGTTTTCTCCTGTAAGGGGAACAATATCTGAAGCAATGCTTACGGCAACCAGATCGAGATAACCGGCAATCTTACTGAAGGGCATTCCATGAACCCTTGAATAAGCATGTACAAGTTTGAATCCCACCCCGCATCCAGAGAGTTCTTTGTAAGGGTAGTTGCATCCCGGCTGTTTCGGATCAAGCACGGCAACCGCCCTGGGAATCTCATCACCGGGATAATGGTGGTCACAAACTATAACATCAATTCCTTTTGAACGTGCATATTTTACCTTCTCAACGGCTTTAATTCCGCAGTCAAGGGTGATCATGACCTTGCAGTTATTCTGGTATGCAAAATCTATTCCCAGGAACGAAACACCGTAACCCTCCTTGTACCTGTCGGGTATGTAATAATCAACATTTGAATACTGTTCTTTCAGAAATGAATACATCAATGCAACGGCAGTTGTGCCGTCAACATCGTAATCGCCATAAACCAGGATCTTCTCGTTCTTTTTGATTGCAATTGAAATTCTCTCAACAGCGATATTCATATCTTTCATCATGAACGGATCGTGAAGATAACCCAGGTCAGGTTCAAAAAAAGCCAAAGCTTCGCCTGGCGACGTAATATTTCTCTGCACCATCAGATTAGCCAGAGCTTCCGATATTTTAAGAGCACCCGCAAGCTGCTTAACAACTGCTGAATCACCCTTCTCCTTAATCACCCATCTCTTATCCATCCTTCATTTAATTAATCCAATTCAGGTCAAAAGCCTTCTGAAGGTTATTTTTAACCAGCAGCTTGACGTCTTCATAATCCTGTTTCTCACCAAGTTCCTTTTCAAGCGATGTTACACCTTTGTCGGTAAATCCGCACGGGTTAATATAACTAAAATATGTAAGATCAGTATTTACATTGAATGCAAATCCATGCATTGTCACGTATCTGCTTGCCCTGACCCCGATTGCACATATTTTCCGAGCCCTGCCTTTCTTTTCAGTATCGAGCCATACTCCGGTTGCCCCGTCAAGCCTTGATCCTGAAATGCCAAATTGTGAAACAGTCAATATTATGGCTTCTTCAAGCCTGTAAATATACTCCCTGAGACTGACTTTTATCTTCTCAAGATCGAAAATGGGATACCCGACAATTTGTCCTGGACCGTGATAAGTAATATCTCCTCCTCTGTCAGTCTTGTAAAATTTGGCATCCTTTGTCTGAAGCTGGATGTGATCTATCAGCAGGTTATTCTCCGATCCGCTTTTGCCAAGTGTGTAAACATGAGGATGCTCGACAAAAATCAAAGTTCCGGAGTCAGAATTTTTTTCAAGGGAATTACTTTGATTCTCATGCAGTTTATTGTCGATAAGCTTTCTGAAGATCTTATCCTGCAATTCCCAGGCTTCTTTATAATCCTTTACTCCAATATCTTGATATAAAACACTATAACTCAATCCTGATTAGTCTGTTAAGTTATGACAATATAGTCATTATTATACAACCGTTATGTGTTTTTCAGCATGAAAAGATGAGCGTACAAGAGGATGACATTCCACAATTTCAAATCCCTCATCATAAGCCATTTTCCTGTATTCCGTAAATTTTTCAGGACTGATAAAACTTACTGCCTTCATATGGTTCAGTGTTGGCTGGAGGTACTGTCCCACAGTCAGGATCCTGCAGCCTGAATCAAAGAGATCATTAATGGTCTCTTTTACTTCATCATCATTTTCACCGAGGCCGACCATAAAACCGGATTTGGTTCTTATTCCACTTCCCGAAATGTATCTCAGGACATTAAGGCTTGTCTTATATTCCGCTTTTGTCCTGATTAGCGGAGTCAACCGTCTGACAGTTTCAATATTATGGGAAATGACATCTGGTCCGGAATTTATTATGCGCTGAATATTTTCTGCCTTGCCATCAAAATCGGGAATTAAAGTTTCAATTGTCATTCCTGGATTTATTTCTTTTATGATCCTTACCGTATCGGCCCAGAATGAAGAACCCCGATCAGGAAGGTCATCCCGGTCGACTGACGTTATAACACAATGCTTAAGCTGAAGTTTCCTGAACGATTCAGCAAGACGAAGCGGTTCTTCCGGATCGGGCGGAAGGGGTTTGCCGGTTATTGTTGCACAGAATTTGCATGCCCGGGTGCAGATATCTCCCAGTATCATAAAAGTAGCAGTTCCTGCATTCCAGCATTCTCCGATATTCGGACAATTTCCGCTTGTGCAGATCGTATGAAGGTGATTTTCGCGGATCAGCCGCTTTACCCTGGAATAATTTTCCCCGCTTGCTCTCTGCATTTTAAGCCATCCCGGTAATCTTCTCCCCGTTTGCATAAATGAATTTCTGAATTTGCGAAGGTACTAAAATTTCCTGCCGATCTCGCAGATTGACGCAGATGCAAGACTATTAATCTGCGAAAAATCTGCGTAATCTGCGGGAGATAAAAAACTTCATCAAAAAAACTTATATTTGTTTAATTACAAATCATTTTTAAATAATATAAAACAACATAAAATGGCTGAGAACGATTTCAAAGTAAACCATAACTACCAGACAGTTATTGGTGATTTTCCAAAAGTGGGCATTCGCCCGGTAATCGATGGACGTGAAAATGGTGTGAGGGAATCCCTTGAAAACCAGACAATGAATATGGCAAAGGCGGCTGCTGATCATATCAGCAAAAACCTTAAATACCCCAATGGGAAGTCTGTTGAATGTGTAATTTCCGATACTTGTATTGGCGGTGTTGCTGAGGCGGCATCGTGTGCAGAAAAGTTCAGAATATCGGGGGTAGGCGTTAGTCTGACTGTTACACCCTGCTGGTGCTACGGCAGCGAGACTATTGATATGGATACCAATACACCTAAAGCCATCTGGGGATTTAATGGTACTGAAAGGCCGGGAGCAGTATACCTTGCCGCTGCGCTTGCTGGTCATACCATGAAGGGTTTACCTGCATTCGGAATTTATGGCCGCGATGTTCAGGATATGGATGACAAGACAATTCCCGGAGATGTAAGTGAAAAGATTCTGAGGTTTGTGAAAGCGGGGTTATCGACTGCATTCATGAAAGGGAAATCATATCTTTCAATGGGGACTGTTTCAATGGGTATTGCAGGTTCAATAGTGAGGGAAGATTTCTTCCAGGAGTACCTTGGCATGCGCAATGAATATGTCGACATGAGTGAATTCAACAGAAGGCTGAATGAGGAGATTTATGATAAGGAAGAATTTAAGAAAGCTCTGGCCTGGACAAAGAAATATTGCAAGGAAGGTGTTGACTTAAATACAAAACCATCGTCAAGGACAAGGAAGGACAAAGAATGGGAGATAGTTGTAAAAATGACCATTATTGCCCGCGATCTGATGGTAGGAAATTCGAGACTCAAAAAACCAGGATTCGGAGAAGAGTCTTATGGGCATAATGCGCTGCTTTCCGGTTTCCAGGGACAGCGTCAATGGACCGATCATATGCCTAACGGGGACTTTCTTGAAGCTATCCTCTGTTCATCTTTTGACTGGAACGGGATAAGGCCGCCCTACCTGGTTGCTACAGAAAATGACGCAATGAACGGGGTGCCTATGTTATTCGGATATCTTCTGACCAATACTGCACAGATGTTCTCTGATATCCGTACATACTGGAGTCCTGAGGCAATAAAAAGAGTGACAAGAATCAAACCTGAAGGACTTGCAGCCAATGGGGTTATTCATCTTATAAATTCCGGAGCGTCTGCTCTTGATTTTTCCGGTAAACAAACAAAAAAAGGAGAAGCCTGCATCAAGCCTTTCTGGGAAATAACAGGAAATGATGCAACAGAGTGTCTTAAAGCAACCCTCTGGTCACCGGCAAGCACTGGTTATTTCAGAGGAGGAGGCTTCTCATCACAGTTCACAACAACAGATGTAATGCCTTTAACAATCTCCAGGGTAAACCTTGTAAAAGGAATCGGGCCGGTTCTGCAGCTTGCCGAAGGATGGACTGTTGATCTTCCTGAAAAAATGAATAAGATACTCACTGACAGAACAGATCCCGGATGGCCGACAACCTGGTTTGCTCCAAGACTTACAGGCCTGGGGCCGTTTAAGGATGTCTATTCAGTGATGGCTAACTGGGGAGCAAACCACTCTGCTTCAAGTTACGGTCACATAGGGGCTGATCTTATTACTCTGGCATCAATATTGAGAATACCCGTATGTATGCATAATGTCCCTGAAGCTCAAATCTTCAGACCAAGCTCATGGAATGCTTTCGGAATGGATAAGGAAGGAGCTGATTACAGGGCATGTCAGACTTATGGTCCGATTTTTAAATAAATTAAATATTAACAACTGAAATTTAATGGAAACATCTTCCGAAGACAAGAAAATTGAAATGGGTCCTGAAATCCTTGATCATCTCAATTCTACGAGGAAATGGACAATGTTTCTTTCGGTGCTGGGTTTTATTTTTCTCGGATTGCTTATCGTTGCCGGTTTGGCTACCAGTCTTTTCCTTACAACATTCAAGACAACTGAAGCCAACCTGGGAGTACCTGAATCAATGATGATCCTGATATTTATTATTGTCGGAGCCATCTATTTTTTTCCTGTATTCTTTCTTTTCCGTTTTTCCAGGAATACACGTGATGCAATTCAGAATCTTGATCAGCAAAAGCTTAAAAAGGGATTAAGAAACCTCAGGCTCTATTTCACATATATAGGGATAATGGTAATTGTTGTTCTAACAATCTATGTAGTGGCATTGCTTTTCGCCGGGGCATCAATGTCATTTCTGAAAGGCATGTGATTTATGTTGCGTGATATTGTAATAGTCTTTGATTGCGGAGCAACCAATGTCAGAGCAATAGCCATCAACAGCAGAGGTGAGATCCTTGCTTCTGAGTCTTGCACAAATAATCCTCAGCCTGACCCTTTTTATCCTGCCTACAGGATATGGGATATCAGAGAAATATGGGATAAAATGTGCCTGGCTTCACGAAAGACCATCAGCCGGATCAAACCTGAACAGATAGTTGGTGTGACAATTACCACCTTTGGTGTGGACGGTACCCTGTTCGATAAGGATGGACAAATGCTATATCCGGTAATTTCATGGCAATGTGAAAGAACAAAGCAGGTTATGGCTGATATCGGCAAATATATCGATCTGATTGACCTGTATAAGGAGAATGGAGTTCTGCCTTTTAATTTCAATACGATAAATAAGTTGATCTGGTTTAAAGAGAACAGACCAGACATTCTCGAAAAGAGTTACAGATTTCTCTTTATGCCTTCAATTTTCTCATTCCTTCTTACTGGTGAAATGGTGAACGATGTCACCATGGCCGGGACATCGATGATGACTAGTCTTGCCTCCAGGCAATTTTCAGAGAATATTTTCAGAAAGACCGGATTACCGAAGGAATTGATGGGCCCCGTAATTGAGGCAGGTTCTGTCGTGGGAGAAGTCACCCTGAAGGCTGCAGGTGAGACATTAATCCCTGTTCATACTCCCGTGGTGGCAACCGGACATGATACCCAGTTTGCCATTTTTGGTTCAGGGGCTGGTAAGAATCAGCCGGTGCTGAGTTCAGGCACCTGGGAAATACTTATGGTAAGGGCTGAAGAATACAAAACCGGGGTTGAACAGCTTGATCTTGGAATTACAACCGAACTGGATGCAAAGCCCGGGTTGTTCAATATCGGGAACCAGTGGATTGCTTCAGGAATTATTGAATGGGCTCGCAGGAATCTCTATAATGATATAAAGGATGATGTATTTGAAAAAATGATCACTGGCGCCGAACAGGTACCTGCCGGAAGCAAAGGAGTTAAGATTATTCCAAAATTTTATGAAGAGATGAGTGGCAAACCGGGAGGGCAGATACTTGGCCTTACTTTGGAATCGACAAGGGATGAAATTTTCAGAGCAATCCTCGAAGCATTGTCTGAAAGACTTGCAGAAGGAAAAAGGGCCCTTGAAAATGCCGGCGGATTTAAAACTGACAGCATATTATGTGTCGGCGGAGGGTCAAAAAACAGGCTTTGGAATAAATTAAGAGCAAATTATACCGGTGTGCCGATAAAAATAATCAGCCAGAAGGAGACAACTGTTCTTGGAGCTTCATTATTCGTTCAGGCTGCATGCGGCAATTTTTCATCGCCTGAAGAGGCCAGATCGGCTATCGATTATAAAACAGAAATAATTGAACCGGAATACCCCCCAACCCCCCACAGGGGGGCTTAAAAAAAAATAAATACCTTTTAGGGGGCAGGGGTTGAAAAATCACGGGGCAGGAGGGTGAAAAGATGCACAACGATAAACATTTCCATAGATAATCTGTTATTTGTATAAAATTCATTTAAATGGAAATAGCTTATTTCAACGGAATATATATCCCAAAGGAAGATATCAGGATCAGTCCTGATGACCGTGGATTTCTATTTGCAGAAGGAATTTATGAAGTTGTAAGGTGGTACGAGGGATTTTTTTACGATATGGAAAGCCACCTGGCAAGGATGAAAAGAAGTCTAAGGGAAATACTTATTGAGTGGCCTGAGGAGGACTCATTTCCATTGATTGCAAGAGAGTTGATCAGACTGAATAATTTTGAAAAATCATCAGCCCTTATCTACCTTCAGGTTACAAGAGGCGAAGCAAAACGGACACACTCTTTTCCTTCACCCCCGGTAAGTCCGACCGTTTATGCATCTGCAAAGGATTTTATCCCTGAAAATGCAGGGAAGGAATCGGGTATTGGAATTATGCTGAAGGAAGATATCAGGTGGGGCCGCTGCGATATAAAATCCATTGCCCTTCTTCCAAATACTCTCTGTTTTCAGGATGCTATCGGCAGGGGATTTTTCGAGTGTGCTTTTGTCAGGAACGGTATTATTACTGAATGTTCCCATTCAAATATTTTCTTTGTGATAAAGGGTATCCTTTATACTCATCCCGAATCGGTCGATATTCTGTCGGGCATAACCAGAAAAAACATAATTCGCGTTGCCAGAAAGGCAGGGATTCCGGTAAAAGAAGAAGCTGTTGCAGAAAAAAAGCTTAGCAAGGTGCAGGAAATTTTTATTACCAACACATCAGGGGAAATCACTCCAGTAATAAAAGTTGATAACCTGGTTATAGGAGGAGGGATACCCGGACCCGTAACAAGGATAATAAGGGAAAGATTCAATGATGAAATCTGCTCTCTTAAACATTCCTGATCATCCTTCAGCTGATGCATGAATTTTAATATATTTGCACAAATTTTTAAATAACCGGCATATGATTTTAAGTGAACAGGAGCAGATTCGAAGGGATGCTTTGGCAGAACTCCGGAAACTTGGTATAGATCCATATCCTGCTGCTGAGTATAAAACAAATGTATTTGCCAGTGAAATACTGGAGAATTATGATCAGTCGAAGAATAATTATCAGGATGTATGTCTGGCTGGCCGTATAATGAGCCGCCGTATTATGGGCAATGCCTCTTTTGCAGAATTAATGGATTCATCAGGCAGGATCCAGATCTATGTCCGGAGAGATGACATATGCCAGGGTGAAGATAAAACACTCTACAATACTGTATTTAAACATCTTCTCGATATTGGAGATATTATCGGAGTAAAAGGATACATGTTCACGACCCAGACAGGGGAAATGACGGTCCATGTAAATGAGTTCACATTGCTATGCAAATCAATAAGACCTCTTCCTATTGTCAAGGAAAAGGACGGCATCGTTTTTGATGCGGTTACCGATCCGGAAATACGTTATCGTCAACGGTATGTTGATCTTATAGTGAATCCACAGGTTCGTGATGTATTCCGCAACAGAACCAGGATAATCCAGTCGATGCGTGAGTTATTTAATTCGCATGGATATCTGGAAGTGGAAACCCCGATCCTTCAGCCAATTCCCGGGGGAGCTTCTGCCAGACCATTTATCACTCATCATAATGCTCTCGATATACCTCTTTATCTGAGGATTGCGAATGAACTATATCTTAAAAGGCTTATAGTAGGCGGATTTGAAGGAGTATATGAGTTCTCGAAGGATTTCCGCAATGAAGGAATGGACCGTAATCATAATCCGGAATTTACAGTGATGGAGATCTATATAGCCTATAAGGACTATAAATGGATGATGAGTTTTACAGAGCAGATAATTAAAAAAGCTGTATTGGACATTCATGGCAAAACTGAAATTGCATTTGGAGACAAGACAATTAACCTGAATCCTCCCTATAAGCGGATAAGCATGACTGATGCAATAAAAGAGAACACAGGTTTTGATATTTCAGGTATGACAGAGGATGACCTGAGAAAAGTATGTGACAAACTTGAGGTTCCCCATACACCTGAAATGGGAAAAGGGAAGCTGATCGATACATTATTCAGTGAAAAATGCGAGCATAAATATATTCAGCCTACATTTATTATAGATTATCCGACAGAGACTTCGCCATTAACAAAGATGCATCGCAGCAAGCCGGGCCTGGTAGAAAGGTTCGAGCTTATGATCAACGGGAAGGAGATAGCGAATGCTTATTCCGAGCTCAACGATCCAATTGATCAGATGGAGAGGTTCCAGGATCAGCTTAAGTTATCAGAAAAAGGTGATGATGAAGCAATGTTCATAGACCTCGATTTTGTAAAAGCGCTCGAATACGGAATGCCCCCGACCTCCGGAATGGGAATAGGGATAGACAGGCTCACAATGCTGATTACCAACCAGCCGTCAATCCAGGATGTACTGCTCTTCCCGCAGATGAAACCAGTGAGTCAAAAGTCAAAAGTCGAAAGTCCAAAGGAGGAATACATTGAAATCGGCATACCTGAAGAGTGGATCGAACCTCTTAAGAAACTTGGGTATACAACTGTTGCAAAACTTAAGGAAGTTGAAAAAGCAGGAAGGCTTGCCAACGACCTGAACGGCTTCAACAAGAAAAACAAGCTGGGACTGGCCGGCTTAAGTCCACAGGCTGTTGATGAGTGGCTGAAGAAATAACACAGTCCTTTTCAATCTGAATTATATCCCATTCTAAAATCGGTTCTAAAAAAACTTTTGCATTTATATAAATGTTAGCATAACTTTATATACTTTATTAATATATATCCGGAGAAATGGCTGATTCATCCAATAGATTCTCCAGATTCTGGCTTGAACTAAAACGCCGTAAAACCGATAGGGTAATAGTAATGTATGCTGCCGTATGCATTTACTATTATCCAGATTGCTGAACCTCTTAAATCCGGATTATCATTGCCGGATTGGACTACAACCTTTGTTATAATTGTACTTATAGTAGGATTTCCCGTTGCAGCAATTTTTTCGTGGTTTTTTGATGTAACCCCGGGGGGAATTGAAAAGACAAAACCGGCTGACGGGAAAGAGAGAGATAAGATGCAGGCTCAGCTAAGAACATGGAAAGAGGCAACCATGGTCAGCATAATCGTAATAATTGCCCTCATAATTTTTAATATTGTCAGAGGCAATATTAAATCATCTGAAATTAAAAGAGCTGAAAAGACAATTGCAGTATTACCTTTTTATAATCTGACCCCAAATGAGATTTTACCATGGCCCACGGATGTAGTGACCTCAATTATCACCACAGGTTTGTCTGAGATCAATGTACTTCAGGTATGTCCAAGTTGGATGGTACTTGAATCTAGTACAAAAAACAGATCCATTAGTGAAATAGCGAAGAAGCTAAAGGTATCTTTTCTTGTGACAGGTGATCTGGTCAACAGTAAGGATCTGGTCCTAGTTAACATTATCCTGAGCAGCGCCACTAAAAACAAAATAACTACAATCTGGGCTCATAAATATCCTTTCAATCCGAATGGCAACATTACCGAATTAAACGAAATCCCGATAGATATTGGTAACAAGTTAAAGATTGCTTTATCAGCTGAAGAAAAAAGCAGGATTAATAAAAGGCCAACATTAAACACTGCTGCCTTTCTGAGCTATACTGAAGCTACAGTCCTTCAGGATGATGCTCATAATGGTGTTTCATATCTATCGTCTGGAGACAGTATTTTCGGTGATTTATCAACCACAAGAAGTTTTGACCTGGCAATATTCTTTTATGATAAAGCAATCAAAGCGGATTCAACTTTTGCGTTAGCCTATGCAAAACGCGCAATTACACGGGCATGGGGGTATCAGGCAAGCCATTTCAGTGCCAAAGATCATATGGAAAAGTGCAGAAATGATATAGAACATGCTATGAAATTTGACAAAAATCTGACTGAGGCTAAAATCGCATATGGTTTTTATTATTATTACTTCGTAAAAGACTACAATAAAGCTCTGGAATATTTCAGAGAAGTTTCCAAAATGGAGCCCGGGAACTGGCAGAATAATTTTTATATGGCTCTGGTATTACGTGCTCAGGGAAAATGGGACCAATCACAAACCTTAATAAAGGATGTAGTCAAACATAATCTCCATGATCCGCTTTTTATAACAAATATCGGCTTATCTTATCAATCTCTGCACAAATATGACTCAGCTATATATTATCAAGACAAGGCTATTCAGATAATGCCCAGATGGTCTGCACCCTATCAAAATAAAATTGAAGCGTTAATTTTAAGAGATGGCGACACCCGGGAAGCAGAGATTGTGTTGGATTCAGCTGTCAAGAACACTACAGGCGGGAAGTTTAAAAGATTTAAAATCATTTTCGATTTATTTAACAGAAAATTCGATGAGGCATTACTTAAAGCGGAAAATACTGATCTGTCTGATTTTTTTGACCAGGGTGACAGATATCTAATTCTCGCAACAATCTACAGTAATTTAAATAATCCTCATTTTGCTGCTCAACATTATAAATCTGCATTTGAATTTTTTAGCGAAAAATTAAAAGATGATCCCGGGAATCCGGATCTCTTAAGTTCTGTCGGGATTTCTGCTGCAGGAATAAATAAAAAGCTGGAAGCTGTGGAAGCAGGACAAAAAGCTGTAAAACTGGCTGAATATAATTACTCGGAAAAAAGCTGGATGACAGAATATCTTGCTCAAATTTATAGCATGATCGGAGAATATGACAAAGCCATAGAACTCCTTGAAGAATTATTGAAAAATCCATCAGATATTTCAATAAAACTGTTACAGATTGATCCGGTTTGGAAGCCATTACAAAACAAAACCGGGTTCAAAGAACTACTGATAAAATATTCAAAAAAGTAAACATATTAACAGGCACCTCTAAATTATATGTTAAACTTAAAAACTTAAAACTATGCCAAAATCTAAACCCGATCCTAATTGTAACACCGTGGATTATTGGATGAATTTACTAAATTGTGAAGCTCTTAAAGAAAAATCAAAAATAGCATTTGATGTTTTAGAGCTTAATGTAAAGTATGTTAAAACTTGTGAAAATGCAAGAAAAAAATACGACAAGAATCTTAAAATTCTTTTAAAGCAGTTTCTAAAAACCTTACCTAAAAAGTAATCATATTATTAAATAAAAGTTTCTTGGATTATGTAACCAGATAAATACTCTTGTGTTATAAATTAATATTTATCTGACGCAAAGATTTATTGTCTTCATCTAAATCATCATGCGAGCTCATCATGTAGTTATTGTGGCATTTAAGGAATTTGAAAACCTTGGAATTGGTTATTTGGCGTCAGTGCTTTCTGAAGAAGGTTATATACCGGTAATAATTAATTTCCTTGATGGTAAGGAGGAGATTCTGAAAAAAATCAAAAAATTCAAGCCACTTATAATAGGTTTTTCGGTAATCTTTCAGTATCACATTGATGAATTCAAAGATTTAATAACCTATCTGAGGAAATCTGGAATTTTATCTCACTTCACAGCCGGAGGACAGTATGCAAGCATGAGATATAAAGATCTGTTTAGAATTATTCCGTCACTTGAATCAATTGTCAGATTTGAGGGAGAATATACTTTTCTTGAGCTGGTAAATTGTATACATGCTGGAACCGAGTGGCGTAAAATACGAGGTCTTGCCTATAAAGAAAATGACAAAATTATAGCTAATCCACTTCGGCCCCCTGAAATGGACCTCGACAAATTGCCTTTTCCCGCAAGGTCCCCGCTGGAGGATTACGTCCTGGGTAAAAAATTTGCTACTCTTATTGCAGGCAGGGGCTGTCTTAATAATTGTTCATTCTGCAATAATACGGAGTATATTAAGCAATCTTCTGTACCCTTTAAGCGAATAAGAAAACCTGAAAAAGTGGTTGAGGAAATTGATTTCCTGTATCACAAAAAGGATTGTTCCATATTTCTGTTTGAAGACGATGATTTCCCGGTTAAAACAAACAACGGATCTGACTGGATTGAAAGATTCTGTAATGAGCTTAAGCGTAAAAAGCTTACTGATAAAATTATGTGGAAAATAAACTGTCGTTGTGATGAAGTTGATCATGATAGTTTTGCATTGATGAAAAAGCACGGATTATATCTTGTCTTTTTAGGTATTGACGATGGTACCGATAATGGCCTGATCCGGTTGAATAAGCACATGACAGTAGCTGAAAGTCGTAAAGGAATTAATATTCTTAAAAACCTTGAAATCGGCATTGATTATGGGTTCATGCTTTTCCAACCTGCATCCACCTTTAAATCAATAAATCAAAACCTTGACTTTTTACGACAATTATGCGGAGATGGCTATACACCGGTTACATTCCTTAAATTAAGGCCTTATTTTGATACAAGGATAGAAAAGGAACTTAGAGAAGAAGGCAGGTTAAAAGGGAAACCCGGATTTCTGGACTATGATTTTCTCAGTGCTCCACTAGGTCATTATTATAAGTTTATTAGAGATTCATTTAAAGAATGGCTCACCGATCCTGACGGACTTGCCAACATAGCAAAATGGGCCAGTATCTATATCTCAGTCTTTTCATACTTTTACAAAATGACACCTGAAGTCAAAATATTATCGTCTGAAGTCCGGAAAAGAGTTGCTCAAAGCAACAAGTTTGTACTTGATAATATGAAGGAGCTTTCCTGTATTTTCGAAACTGGGAAATATGACAAAGTGAAGTTCAGCAATCTAACTGGATACACTAAGAGTATCAAGGAAAAGCATGATCAATTTAAGGAACAGATAGTTGACTCAGTTAAGAGGATTTGCCGTTTTGCCGAATACCAGATGCTAAAGCAATTTACTGAATTCTGATTTATTCAATTCTAACAATAATTAAGATTCTTCCTCTAAATTCTAAAATACATTTCTAAGCAACCTGTTTTTCTGATCTTTATGTCGGACTGGTTAAAAGTGGTAAGAGTTGTAAAAACTTTGGAGCAGGTGACATTATAAAACTATGAAATAAAAAGTCGTTGGTTTCGTTTTAATTATTGAAGGGTGAACAAAACAATCAATTTCAGGTTAATTCTTAATTATGATCCGATCAAAAATGTCAGTTTATAAAAAGCTATTCTTATTTATTATAGCTTCATTATGCTTTTACCCGTCCTTCGGACAGCAAATACCATTTAATCCTGTCTCTTACAGGATTTACTCCCCATTTATAATTAATCCGGCAATCGCGGGAAGCAAGGATTACTTTTCACTGGACATGATTGCAGGATTTAGTGGCAAATCGTATTCACAAATTATCAGCGGAAATACACGAATAACAAAGAAAGTACTGGGGTATCTCCCTTCAGGCCGGACCTATTCATACACCAATATCGGAACAGGGTTTTCGGGCTATAATGATTATGAAACAAGTGATTCGACGCATAATGCAGGAATCAGCGCTGCAGTGGCATACCATATTCCGCTTAACAAGAGGGCATTGTCATTCCTGTCGGTGGGTGCATCAGTAAAGGGAATGTACCATTTTTACGAAGGGAACCCCGATCACAGCATGCCTTACAAGGAATTTTACTTTCCGAATGTTGATGTAGGCCTTTATCTGTATAATCCAAAAGCATATGCCGGTCTTTCAGCGACTAACCTGCTCGATCCTACTAAAGATACTGCCACCCTGGCAAATTACAAAGTCCCGGTTTCACGACAGTACAATTTTATCGCAGGATATAAAATAGTTTTAAGCCGTGCATTGAATCTTGTCCTGGAACCGTCTATACTAATCCATACAGATGATTCGCTTTCATTCGATATAAAACAAAGTATTGAACCTGCACTTAAACTGTATGCCGGAAATTTCTGTCTTGGCACTTATTTCAACGACTACAGTAAAATTTCGTTCTTCTTCCAATACAGGTATCCATCATTTTATGTTGGCACCTATTTTGCTCTGCCCAAAAACTCACCATTCTTTAAAAAATCATTAACTTCAGAAATTGCTTTTGGTATCAATTTTTCTCATAATAAGTCGGGTTACACTAAAAACGGGCACTGGTAAAATGTTTTTCATCAATAATATGAAAAGATTATTTGGGATATTTCTATTTTCAGCTGCGGCAATTATTTCAACCACTGGTGCTGCTAACGAATTACTTATTCAGAATTCAGATACTCTGGGCGGAAATAAGCTATTAAAAGTTGGCAAATTCAATCTGGAAATCATTTCCCCTTCTTCAGGTGTTCAGTTTTATCACGATGGAATAGTATTTCTTTCACGTACTAAAACTGAGGCTAAAATGCTGGAAAGCCACACCTCATTCGGTGCAACCGAAGCCTATTATGCGGGTTTCAAAGACACTTCCGTCAGTAATCACGTCTTGTTTTCTCCGTCGTATTCCTGGGAAGTTCCTTGCGAAGCCATGACTTTCAACAGTGATTATTCGGTAATGTACTATACAAAACGGCCTTCAAACAAGGAACCGGAAAAGATATTCCAGGCTAAATACCAGCTGGCAAAAAACGGAAAGCGCGAATGGATAAGCGACAGCAAGCCTTTAGGCTTTTGCAGCGACAAATCAATATACTCACACCCTGCATTGTCAGCCGATGGTGAGAAGATGATTTTTGCCAGCAACAGAAGCGAGAGTATCGGCGGACTTGATCTGTTTATTTCGTACAAAGAGGCCAGCGGTTGGTCATCCCCCATTAATCTTGGAAATTTAATAAACTCCCGTGGCAATGAGTTGTCGCCTTTCCTCGATCAGGATAATAACCTGTTCTTCTCATCTGATGGGATTGTTGGTTTTGGTGGATATGATATTTATATCTGCAGATACAACGGACGGGGATGGGACAAGCCTGCAAATCTTACAAAGATGATCAACACACAGGATGATGAATTTGCATTTACCCTCAGCAGGCTCGATGGAAAATCGGCATTCTTTACTACAAGGTATAAAACGGGAAACAGGTCACCACAGTTGTTCAAGGTAACTTTCCAGGATCAGTATGCGATTAAGAAATTATCGAATCTATCTAATGCATTCAAGTATATTGCCCAGACAGGATTAACACCGGCTGAAGAGGCGATTCCTGTAAGGGAGAAACAGGCTGAAGTAAATCTGCCAGTTAAAGAGGCTGTAAATGAACCTGTTAAACCTCAACCAATTCCTGAGATCAAACAGGAACCGGCAAAGCTTCCTGCTAAAAATGCAACAAAAACCAGCGATGAGATAATTTACCGGGTTCAGTTTATATCAAATTCGAAACCAAAGGGAAGCTATAATATAACTGTAGGCGGAAGAACTTATAAGACATTCGAATATCTTACTAATGGTCTTTATCGTTCATGTGTCGGTGAATATTCCACTCCGGCTCCCGCAAACAACCTGCAGAACCTGATGAAGCAAGAGGGTTACACCGATGCATTTGTGGTGGCTTTCAAAAATAATGAAAGGCTGGCAGGAACTATTCAGTCAATCACAGAATCACAGGAGCAGACCGTTCAAAAACCGGTCGCTGAACCTGCTCAGCCTCAAAAGCTTCCTGAGGTTAAAAAGCAGGAACCGGTAAAACCTAAGGTTGAACAGGCTGCACTATCCACTGATAATATTGTTTTTCGCGTTCAGTTTTCAGCAAACATGAAACCTAAAGGAAGCTATGAGATAACCATTGGAGGTAAAAAATATAAAACTTTCGAGTATATATTTAACGGAGCTTATCGGTCATGTGCCGGTGAATTCATTACATCTGCATCGGCGGCAAGCCTCCAGAAGCAATTAAAACAGGAGGGTTATCCCGATGCATTCGTCATTGCTACCAAAGGCAAAGACAGGGTAACTGATCCTGCCCTGTTCAAGAAATAATTACCAGGACGAGATTTCTTTTATTATATGGAAACTGGAATCTCTTCGTCTGTTGCTCTTATCAAATCCCGAGAGTATCTTCCGTAAAATATTAAAATAGAGTGCAATATAAAGTATTACGGATACAAGCCAGACGACTATCAGATTAAACCAGAAAGTATCGATCTTCAGATTGCCGATCATTTTAAAAGGTGCACAAAAATGAGCGCGGCCGTTTTTTGCCGTTGGCGGCATAAAGACAGGTTCATATTTCCGGATTATACGCTTTGGCTTTTCGACAGACTGATCTATCATATCACCATTCAGAACAAATCTAGCCAATCCCTTATTGTAAAAGTCAATCTTGAGATGGTCCAGTTTTTCGCTATCTATTTTGTTTGTGGCAATTGAGCGGTACAATGAATCTCGGGAGTACCGTGCGTATTTAAAGTTTGTCCTGAATTTTTGTTCCAGGAAAGCCAGGTAGTTTCCGATTTGTTTGAACAAAGATGAATCAGGTCTTTCCTCATTAAACTTATTATAGAATTCATCCGGCAGTTCATAATTGAGTACATTAAGCATTTCCTCAATATGAAACTGTAATTTCACTAAATCATTTTTAATTGTATCATTAAAAGTTTTTGCCCTTTCACATTGCTGAAGATCCCCCTTCAGGCTTTTTATAAGAAATCCGGCATACCAGTTATTGTTGCTTATCTTAGCATCATAAGGGAAGAATATTTTTTCGTATCTATTATTTTTAAACTGCTCAACAGCCAGAGCCTCATATGACCATCGTGCCGGCATCAGTTCACCTATAAAAGGAACATATTCATATGAAGATGCACTTGTACTTGTGTGAAGTTTTTCATATTTCACAAGCACTCCGCTGAACAGGAGCTGGGGTATCAGAATAAATGGGATCAGGATATAAATTGTTATTACCGAATTAAGAGCCGAAGAGAGGTTCAACCCTATCATATTTGCACAGCAGGAGGTTGTGAACAGGACCAGCCAGTATGGAAAGGTCATTCCTTTAATTCCCAGGATTGAGTTTCCCACCAGAATAAAGGAAATCGTCTGAATAGCTGATATCAGAAACATCATAATTATCTTGGAATTGATATAGCTGAACCAACTCAGGTTAAGAAATGATTCCCGCTTCAGGATCTTCCTGTCTTTTAGAATTTCTTCTGAACTGATTATCAGACCCAGGAAGAGAGCCGTGATTATACACATAAAAAGATATGCCGTAAGGTTATCATTTTCAATGAACTGGTAAGAATTACCTTTTGCATATCTGGTAAAATACCCTAATAATAAAGCAAGCAATGGGGCCCCCAGCAAGCTTATCAGAATATATTGCCTGTTTGCCAGCTTTGATAACAGGTCCCTGTTGAAGAAAATTGCCATTTGTTTCAGCCGTCCGGGAATGCTGTATATGATTTCAGGCAATTTCTTTTGCCTCATCTGTTCAATTCCCTGCTGTTCCTTATACTTCTGTCTGAACAAGGCCGCCCATTCCTCAGGAGCAGTTTTCCGGGTCTGGGTCAGCTTGCCATGCTCATTTACTATTTTTGCCTCGACGATCTGTAAAACCTGATCGGGATTTATGTTCCCGCATTTGATGCATTGATCTTCCTCCGGATTTGCCTGCTTACTCAGGGTTTTGAAATGAACAACTGCAGCATTTGGATTACCGTAGAATATCTGGTACCCTCCCTTATCAAGTATAATTATTTTATCAAATAATTTAAAAATGTCGGAGCCTGGCTGATGAATATTGATCATTACCAGCTTCCCTTTATACGTCTGTTCTTTCAGCAGGTTGATAACTATTTCTGAATCGACCGATGAGAGACCTGAAGTGGGTTCATCAACAAAAAGTATATATGGTTCACGTACAAGTTCAAGAGCAATATTGATCCTTTTTCTCTGTCCGCCGCTAATAACTTTATCCAAGGGGTTGCCTACCTTCAGATGCCTGATCTCCCACAGATCAAGATCGACCATTATCCTGCTCACAATCTTCCTGATCTTTTTCAGGGGGAAATTACTCAGGCATAACCTGGCATTGTAATAGAGATTTTGATAAACCGTAAGCTCCTCAATCAGAAGATCATCCTGCGGGATATATCCGATAATCCCTTTAAGCCTGGTTTTATTCCTGACATTATTGATATCATATCCGTTTATAAGATGTTCCCGCTTTTCGGTTTAATATTCCCGTTCAGAATGTTAAGTAAGTGTCGATTTTCCGGTTCCGCTTACCCCTAGAATTCCAACCAGCTGGCCTGACTCTCCGTAAAAATTAAAATCCTGAATTCCGTTTTCACTGTTTGAAAAACGGAATGTCACATCATTGGCAGCGAGAAAAATCTTAGCTTCTGATCTGGACTCATTAAAGAAACCGATTACTTCTGAATAATAGAAGGTATTCAATCCCTGTCCCTTTATTGTTGATCCATTATCAAACAAATATGATTGCTTTGGGAAGATATGCTGCCCGTCAAGGTAAAGATTGGTGTCGCCGGTATATCTTAAAATAAATGCTTTTGTGCTTGCAATGCTAAGGAACATAAGCTCACCGGCAAGATTGGGGTTGTATATATGTTTAATTTTGCGAAACTTGCAGACTGGATTACTGTTAACAAGAAGAAGCTTATCTTTTTCGTGAACTTTGGAAACAGGATCAATAATGAAGCTTTTTAATATTCTTATACTCATTCTCCGGAATGTTGAGGGCTAAGGCAACAGTCATAAGGAAATCCAGTTCATTTTCAGTAATTTCCTTTCCGTATGAAATAAAATCAATAAGCTGAATTATAATATAGATCTTCTGCTTCTGGCGGAGTTCCTTGTTAATTCCTTCACAGATCCGCTTTATTCGCATTGTTTTAAGAGCCTGAATCTCGATATCTCCCAAAGGCTCCTTAATTGCTTCCCTGTTTATGAATAAATCAAGGTATTCGTCAAAGATCCTGATATACTTTTCTACCAGTTCGCTGTTAAGATGACGGGCCAGAAAGGATTTTACTACATCCTCTTTCCCTGGTTGATATTTCATTTATATTGCCAATATCACTGACCAGGGCAAAGAGCTGCATTAAGGCTCGCAGGATAGGTTCACTCATAAAAAGATTTTCTAAAAGGGATCCGGCCCGGTATAATTGATCCAAGTTAAACAAAAATCTATTTCCATCGTACTGAATAATAGAGTTTCCTGATTTAAATTTCAGGTTATATTTGTTATTTATTTAACAATACTCATGTCAGATGCTTATTTTACTTAAACACCCGTTACTGACTCACAAGCTCACTCAGCTAAGGAGGAAGGAGACAACTACAAAAGATTTCAGGGAAATAATGGAAGAGATTGCCGGACTAATGGCATATGAGGTCACAAACGACCTTCCTTTAAAAAATGTGACTATTCATACACCCATGGCCGAATGCCGGACCCAGGACCTTGCAATAGATATTGTTCTTGTTCCTGTTTTAAGAGCAGGTCTCGGAATGGTTGACGGAATAACAAGGCTGATTCCGACAGCCAGGGTTGGACATATAGGTATGTACCGGGATCATAAAACCCTTGAACCTTTGACATATTATACTAAATTTCCTGATAACCTCGCTGAATGCCATAGTTATGGTCCTTGATCCGATGCTTGCAACCGGAGGCAGCTCAGGAGCGGCAATTCAGGTGCTTAAGGAGAACGGAGCAAAAACCATTAAACTTGTATGTGTTGTGGGCGTGCCTGAAGGGGTCGAAAAAATCGAACACGATCATCCTGATGTACAAATATACCTTGCCGCGCTCGATGAAAAGCTGAATGAAAACGGATATATTCTGCCGGGACTGGGAGATGCAGGCGACAGGCTTTTCGGAACCTTCTGATGAAAGAAAATCTATTTCAGGTAATCAAGGGAATATTTTATATAAATATTGTTCAACGGACAAAAACCGATCTTTTTGATGCCTGACTGGCCTTCGCCCAGAACATAATAAAGAAATTCAACAATTGCAGGATCGGTTGGTTTACCTAACGATCCAAGCGTCAGTTCCCTGCAAAGCTGATCCGGGAAGAAACCAAGCCATAAGCTGCGGTGAGCTTCTTCAAGGTTTCTGAATGGAACCTCCACCCTGTCGATCTTATTGTCAAAATCAAGATCCACAGGAATTATCTGAATATCTTTCTTCCTCTCTCCGGTTGTGACATCAAAAGCATATGAAAAATTACAGAAACCAATAGCAAGGGGATCTTCCTGAATACTTTTAATCATTTCATCATCGCCGCTAATTCCTATTCCTTTGAGATCAGATGCTTTCTTGTAAATGAACGCAGCCCATATATCAGCGGCTCCCGATTCATCAGCCCTTGTATAAACGGTTACTTTATCTTTTGAATTTGTATCGAGTATTTCACCCCAGGTTATTTGCTTTCCGGATGAAAACACATGGATGAATTCATCCGGACTTATTCCCTGGTTTAATAATTTTTCAATATGCGGATTTTTCTGGTTTACAATGGGGGCCACACCATCCTTTGCTACTGAAATTACCCAGATCCCCGCTTTTGCTTCTTCATCTGTAAGTGGCCTCGATATCATAGCCAACTGGCTCTTCCCCTCAAGAAGGCTTGTTATGCCTTCGCCGGTACCTATTTTTGTAACATCAATTTTTACGCCAGGATGAATTACCATAAATTCATCAGCAAGCTTTAATATCAGAGGATAAAGGGCATAGGCACCTGAAACGGAAAAGCTTCCGATGAGTTCACTCTTAATCGCTTCCTTCGGTTGAGTTAATCCTTTGTTGGTTTTTGGAGAATTACAGCCTGAAACCAAAGCAAGAATTAAAAACGGGATGATTATTTTTAAACGGACCATTTTTTCTTTAAAGTTATGAATTTTATAGCTTGATGTGAAAAATATTAAGACAATATATCGCTGGTTTAAGAGAATTTTGAACCTTGCGCATAACAATTTTAGTAAATTTAGAAACCCCATTTAAGTTAACTATTTATAAGGACAAGTGTTATTACTTGTATTGCAACTGTAATCAAACAAATGACCAATCCGGTTATAGAGGTCAAAAATGTCTGGAAATCTTTTAAGACAGTTCAGGCTGTAAAAGGGATCAATCTTCAGATCCCCAAAGGACAGTTTACTGCTCTTTTAGGTCCTAACGGGGCAGGTAAAACCACACTTGTCGAAATGATTGAGGGGATCCAGAAGCCCGACAACGGGGAAATAACCATTACTGGGAAACACTGGAAAGGCAACGAAGATGAGCTTCACCGGATAATAGGGCTTTCTCTCCAGGAGACAAGGTTTATCGACAAGCTAAGGGTAACTGAAACATTACAGCTTTTCGCAAGCTTCTTTAATCTTGGGAAAGAGAGGGTCAATGAAATAATTGAGATGGTAGGACTTGAAGAAAAGAGAAAATCATATGTTGTAAATCTTTCCGGAGGACAAAGACAAAGGCTTGCGATTGGAATAGCCCTGATTAAACTCTCCAGCCATACTTCTGCTTGATGAACCGACCACAGGACTTGATCCCAATGCAAGACGCGAGATATGGGATATTCTTCATAAGCTGAGAAAGGTATCCGAGACCTCAATGATACTTACGACTCATTACATGGAGGAAGCCGAAAATCTGTGTGATTACATTGTGATTATGCATAACGGGGTTATTCTCCGCGAAGGAACGCTTGACCAGCTCCTTAAGGAAGCCAAAACTCTTGATGATCTGTTTGTATTATTAACCGGGAGGAGGATCAATGAATAGAATATTCCGGTTAAATCAGCTATGGCGGCTTACACTGGCCTTGTTCCACGAAATAACCCGTGAACCCGGAGTTCTTTTCTGGGGAATATTATTCCCTATTCTAATGTCGCTGGGTCTTGGACTTGCTTTTACAAAAAAAGCCGATGTTGTCCGCAAAGTTGCTGTCAGCCGGTCAATCTGAAATTTCTGATAACGGTACTTCTGAATTATCCAGGTTTCTTGAAACGAACTGCTACAAAGCAACGGCCTGATTCAAAAGATGATTTCAGATGGAAGTATGAACTTAAGGATGATAAGCTTGGCAACACGGTTTTCCTTTTTTATGAGCTCGACTGGAATGAGGCGATGGTGATGCTCAAGAGAGGAACTGTTAATCTTATTCTGCAAAGCAATAATGGGAAGACTGAATATCATTTTGATCCTGTAAATTCAGATGCCGAACTGACATACCTGAAAGCTCCGGAGCATAATAGGGGCAGGAAGATATTCTTATGCTGAAAATAATTCTGAAATCAAACCTCTGACTCTTACCGGAACCCGGTATATTGATTTTCTGGTTCCCGGACTGATCACAATGGGAGTGATGATGTCTTCAATGTGGGGTATAAGTTACGGCATTATTGAAAAACGTTCTAAAAAGCTTCTTCGCCGGCTTGTAGCAACACCAATGAAAAAATCACATTTTCTGATTGCATTGATAACTGTCAGGGTGACAATGAACTTCGTTGAAGCTTTTGCATTGATTTTATTTGCACTGATTGCATTCAACATCACGATCCAGGGAAGCATCTCCGCCCTGATACTTTTGTTCATTGCCGGGAACATTGCATTTGCCGGAATTGCCGTTTTTGTCTCATCCCATACATCAAATACCGAAGTCGGGAACGGCCTGATAAATGCTGTTGTCATGCCAATGATGATTTTATCAGGCATATTCTTCAGTTATCAGAATTTTCCTGACTGGGGTGTTAAGATAATCAGGACTCTTCCGCTTACAATGATGACCGACGGAGTCAGAAGCATTTTTAACGAAGGAGCAGGTTACAATGAGGTTGCCATACCAATTCTGGTACTCTCAGCTATCGGAATACTTTTTTTCACTGCCGGTCTGAAAATATTCAAATGGCATTAGGCTTTATCTGATTATTCTTTTTCAAGATTCCCATTGAAGACAAAGATTTCACCTTTTTTAGTTTCAGAAGTAAATGTTTTGTCCCTGTACCTGATTGATAAAGGTGACCCAGCTTTCGATAATACTTTTAACGACTGAAGCATTCCTCCTCTCCAGGAATACTCCAGTTCAAAACCTCCCCGTGCCCTGATCCCCTTTAATATGGCCATCCGGTATTCCCTCAGGTAGAGCAGGCAAAATATCAATTTCTCCGAGATGGCTTTGCAGAAGCATCTCAACTATTCCTGCAGCACCGCCAAAATTCCCGTCAATCTGGAAAGGCGGGTGAGCATCAAACAGATTCGGATATGATCCTCCCCCTGATGATCCTCCTCCCGTAGCTTGTGCTGAGGATTGGCCTTGAGGTCTTAAGAGCATCTGCACCATTTTCCATGCATGATTTCCGTCTTTGAATCTCGCCCAGAAATTAATTTTCCATGCCAGGCTCCAGCCTGTACCCTCATCTCCGCTTGCAATAAGTGATGTTTTTGCAGCTTCCATCAGGTCAGGAGTCTCTTTCCAGTTAATCTCACTCCCGGGGTAAACACCCCAGAGATGTGAAACATGCCTGTGCTTGTTATCCGGATCATCAATATCGGTCATCCATTCCTGAAGCTGGCCGAATCTTCCGATTTTATAGGGGGCTATTGCGGGAAGCAATTGTTTCAGAGTGTCTGCAAACAGTCTTATCAGTGTTCAATATCCCGGATGCTTCAATGCATGCCTTAAAAAGACTTTTGATAATCTCATGATCCATTGTGGGACCTGATACCAGGCCTCCGTTTTCAGGTGAATTGGACGGGCATGAAACCAACCATCCTGTTTCTGGATCAGTTGCGAGAAAATCCGCATAAAACATTGCGGCATTTTTCATAACCGGCCATGCGATATCTTTCAGAAAAGAACGTGTCCCTGCCGAAAAGGAAATGTTCCCAGTAATGGTGAGCCATCCAGCCACTTCCTGAAACCCATATCCCATGATTTGAGGCATTTATGGGTGCAGCTCCCCGCCACAAATCAGTATTATGATGCAAAACCCATCCCCTGGCATTATAATGATTCCTCGCCACTTTTTCACCGGCAGGCACAACTTCTCCTATCATCTTAAAGAGAGCATTATGACATTCGGCGATATTTAACACTTCCACCGGCCAGTAGTTCATCTCGGTATTTATATTTACCGTGTATTTGCTGTCCCACGAGGGATTAAGCTTGTCGTTCCATATTCCCTGCAGATTGGCCGGATAAGTTCCTTCCCGGCTGGACGAGAGACAGAAGATAACGTCCATACTGAACATATAGTGCTGCAAGGGAATTATCCATTTTTTCAGGTACTTTCTCTATCCTGGCATCTGTAGGTAATCCTTCATTCTCTGAAGTGCCGAGATTAATGGAAAACCTGTTGAAATATTTTTGATAATCAATAATATGCTTTTGTCTGATCTGCTTGTACGTTTGATTAACTGCTGCAGCAATATATTTGTTACATATTGCATCAGGATCACCTGAAACATCTGAAGGACTTACAAAATTTGTTGCGGCAGAAAGCCATATCATAGCTTCATCAGCTTTTTCAATATGTAATTTGCTTCCGGATAAAGAGATCTCTCCTCCTTTTACTATTAGTTTTAATAATTGCTGTTCCATGAAGAAGCACCATCCTTTACCCTGATATTCAAACATATAGTACCATCTTTATCAGGTATAACAGAAAAACCTTCATGCAAAGCTGTCAGTGAGACATCAAAAGTCAAGAGCTTTTTTCTTGCTGCAGGTAAGATTGATTGCAATCAAATTATCAGGATAACTCGCTATATATTCCCTGGTAAAAGTAATCCCTCCAGCTTCATAGGAAGTTTTGCACACAGCATTTGATAAGTCCAGTTCTCTCCTGTAACCTGTAACATTTTCGTGTCCCAGGAAGGTCAGCCATAGATCCCCGAATGGCTGGTATTTCTGCTGTCTGAAGGGCACACTCATGAATTTCTCAAGTGCAAGCTTTTCGGCTTCCTTCTGCTTCCCCTGCCAGATAAGCTCCCTGATCTTTCCCAGGTATTTGATAGGCTCCTTCATTTGAATAATCATGAGGTCCTCCGGTCCAGAGGGTCTCTTCATTAAACTGGATGTGTTCTTCTGATGTCCCGCCATATACCATTGCACCAAGCCGTCCATTTCCTATTGGTAATGCTTCCTCCCATTTGGATGCAGGCTTTTCGTACCATAACTTCAGGTCTTCATTTTCCTGAACCTTGCAGCTAACCGGCAGAAAAAACCAGCGCTGCTATTGCCATCAAATTTCCGGCTCTCTTCATCTCAGTTCTTATTTTAAGGTATTAATCACCAAGATACGAACTTATTTTTTTTACCCTGCCGGAAAAAGTTTATTACCCGAAGATGCAACATTATGTTTTTCATATTGTCTTTATTCCGGAATGAGTTCAAATAATAAAACAAGAAAGGACATGAAAAATCTGAAGTATTTTTTGGTTATTTTCCTCTGCTCTCAGCATAACATTTTGTTCTGATGGTCAGATCCGCAGGACGGTTTATGGTAACAACCATGTCGTTAAAAAGGAAAGAGAAGCCGGGAAATTTACAGGATTAAGGGTAAGCAGCGGAATTGATGTGTATCTTAAACAGATCAGGCAATGAATCAATTGCGGTTGAGGCAGATGAGAATCTTCATGAATACATTCTGACTGAGATCAGGGATGGTGTTCTGCATGTTTATACAGAGGCCAATATCAGGGATGCTGAAATGAAAAGAGTATATGTTACAATGAAGGACATCAGTTCCCTCAAGACTTCCAGTGCCGGAGATATTATTGGTGAGACTCCGGTAAAAACTGATAGACTTGAATTATCAGCAAGCAGTGCCGGTGATATCAAACTTGAAATTAATGCGAAAGAGGTCGAGGCAAACATAAGCAGTTCAGGTGATGTAACTCTTACAGGAGAAGCTGATATTCTGAATGCAGATCTTAGCAGTGCAGGCGATCTTAATGCTTACGGGCTGGAGGTAAGAGAAGCCGATGTTTCTGCTTCGAGTGCCGGAGATGCCGATATAAATGTTTCTGAAAGACTAAGGGCAAGATCCTCAAGTGCAGGAGATATAAATTACCGCGGCAATCCTAAATACGTTGATGCCCATTCATCCAGTGCCGGTGGTGTTCACAAAAAATAGTCCTTTTCAACATATATTTAACTCTTATAGTTTAAGCCGGCAGGTATATCCTGCCGGCTTTTTTTTAACTTTGTGTAAAACAACGCTAATCTTAAAAAACATATTATAAATGAAAGAAAATATCAGTTTAAATCTTAAGAATGCCGTCAGTTTTATATCCTACGAAGAGATCATTGCACTGGCCCAGCAATCAGTAAGGCATCTTGACAGCCTGAATAAAGGGACAGGAGCCGGCAGTGATTTCCTTGGCTGGCTTTCACTGCCTGATGATATTTTGCCTCAGCTTGACAGGATTGACAAAATAGCAAAACATCTCAAATCAATTTCAGATATTACAGTAGTTATCGGAATCGGAGGATCCTACCTTGGTTCAAGAGCCGTAATTGAAGCTCTTTCGCATACTTTTTCTCCTTTTCGAAAAGAAAAACATCATGAAATAATTTTTGCAGGTCAGAATATATCTGAGGATTACCTTGCCGAACTTCTTGAAATACTCGACACAATCAACTATTCTATAGTTGTGATCTCAAAATCCGGGGTTACCACAGAACCTGCAATTGCATTCAGGATCCTTAAAAATCACCTTGAAAAAAAAGTGGGGAAAGCAGTCGCAGCCGACAGGATTATTGCAATTACTGACAGCAAAAAAGGTGCGCTGAGACCTCTTGCTGATTCAAACGGATACGAAACATTCGCTATCCCTGATAATATCGGGGGAAGATATTCAGTCCTGACGCCAGCCGGCCTTTTGCCCATAGCTCTCAGCGGACTTGATATCAGAATGCTGGTAAAAGGTGCCAAATCTATGGAACTGATCACTCGTCAAAACAGGAATGCAGTATCCAATTTGTCACTTCTGTATGCAGCTGCCCGGAACCTGATAATGCAATCCGGCAAAACAACTGAAATAATGATCAGCTATAATCCAAAGCTTCATTATTTTGCAGAATGGTGGAAACAATTATTTGGCGAAAGCGAAGGAAAGGACGGAAAGGGAATATTCCCTGCAGCAGTTGATTTCACCACTGATCTGCATTCGCTGGGACAATATATCCAGGATGGTCAGAGGATAATGTTTGAAACTGTTCTCTCAGTTAAAAATCCCAAAAAGAAACTGACTGTTCCAAAAGAAAAAGAAGACGCTGACCAGCTTAATTATTTAAGCGGGCAAAGGCTTTCGGAGGTCGATCACAATGCTGAAGCCGGGACAATTCTTGCACATAACGACGGTAATGTGCCTGTTCTGCATATTACTATACCTGAACTTGATGAGTATTATGTAGGTCAGCTGTTTTACTTCTTTGAATTAGCCTGTGCCGTCAGCGGATATATTCTGGATGTCAATCCTTTTGACCAGCCGGGAGTTGAAGCTTACAAGAAAAACATGTTCGCACTTCTTAACAAACCGGGCTATGAGGAAGCAGGAAAAAAATTAAGAGAAAGATTAAAATAAACAATAATGAAAATCGAACTGAAAAAAGATTTCACCTGGTCGCTGGTAGTTCCTTCCAGCATGGGAGTGCGAATAACACCTGTCAACAGTCAGCCGGTCCATTGCAGTGATACATTCCATATGCAGGTAACAAGCGCTGAGACCAACGTGGCAAGCGTTTCATCATATCTCGGACTCCCAGTGAAAGTACTGACAACTTTTGTTAAAGAGAGTCCCATAGCCCGCATGATAAAGGATAACCTTTCAGGCAGGCATATGGCATATGAAGGGGTGGAAGTTGATCAGGGAGGACCCTGGGGATATCGTCATCAGTTCAATATTGCCGATAGTGGTTATGGATCACGTGGACCAAGAGTTCAGAACGATCGTGCAGGTGAAGTTGGGAGAACCCTGAATGTCAAAGATTTTGACCTTGAGAGACTTTTTGACTATGAAGGTGTTCAGATCCTTCATCTATCAGGACTTATAGCTGCATTGTCGCCGGAAACCAGCAATTTCTGCCTTGAACTTGCAAGAGCAGCAAAAAAGTACGGAACCCGGATATCATTCGATCTGAATTTCAGGGCTTCCTTCTGGAAGGACCGGGAAAAAGAGCTCTCAGCAACATTCAGGGAAATTGCCGGCATTTCTGACATACTTGTTGGAAATGAAGAAGATTTCCAGCTTTGTCTTGGAATAGCGGGCCCGGAAGAAGGGGGCAAGGATCTTGCAGCAAAGATTGAAAGCTTCAAGGAAATGATAAAAAGGGTCAAAAAAGAGTTCCCCTCAACTTCTGTTTTTGCTACGACACTGAGGCAGGTGATAAGTACGAACGAGCATCTCTGGGGCGCAATCATGCTTGAAGGTGACAAATGGCATGTTGTTGAGCCGCGCGAAATACATGTTCTTGACCGTATTGGTGGAGGCGACGGATTTGTGGGAGGCTTGCTTTATGCTGTACTTAAAGGCTGGGAGCCAGAGAAATGGATCCAGTTCGGGTGGGCTACGGGAGCACTGGCAACCACCGTTGCCACCGATTATGCCCAGCCTGCCGACGAAGAGCAGGTATGGAGCATATGGAAGGGGAATGCCAGAGTAAGGCGATAATCAGCGTGATCTGAGGGAGATATAAATTAAGCCAATTTGTGTTTTTTTACGAAATCATTTATGACCTGTGAAAGGTTTGGATCGCCTATCTCCTGGAGTTCATAATAAACCCTTGTATTAGGTTTTTTGATCTTTATTATCCGGTTCAGGTCAATTGGTGTAGCTATTATGACGCTGTCGCAATCAGTATTGTTTATTGTTTTTTCAAGGTCTTTAAGCTGCTGGTCTCCATAACCCATTGCAGGAAGTAGTGTCCCTATATTCGGATAAAGCCTGAAGGTTTCGCTAAGTTTTCCAACCGTAAAAGGACGTGGATCAACAAGTTCAGCAGCTCCGAATTTTTTTGCAGCCACAACTCCTGCCCCGATCTTCATTTCACCATGTGTAAGTGTCGGTCCGTCCTCGACAACAAGGACTCTTTTACCTCTGATGAGAGAAGAATCATCAACTTTAATAGGAGATGCTCCGTCAATTACAATCGCTTTGGGATTGACTTTTTCTATGCTCTCCCTTACAATCTGGATAGCTTCAGGGGCGGCACTGTCAATTTTATTTATGATCACAACATCGGCAATTCGAAGAGTAACTTCACCCGGATAGTACCTCAGTTCATGTCCTGCCCTGTGCGGATCTGTTACAGTAACCATCAGGTCAGGCTTGTAAAACGGAAAATCGTTGTTACCTCCGTCCCACACAATCACGTCACATCCTTTGGGATCTTTTTCGGCCTTTCGCAGAATTGCCTCATAATCAACCCCGGCATAAATAACGTTACCCCTTACAACATGAGGTTCATATTCTTCCATTTCTTCCACAGTGCACTTATGTTTTGCCAGATCGCCGATGGTGGCAAACCGCTGGACTTTCTGTTCTGCAAGATCCCCGTAAGGCATCGGGTGACGCACGGCCACAACCTTGAGTCCTTTTTCCATTAAAAGTTCTATTATCCTTCTAGATGTCTGGCTTTTTCCGCATCCTGTCCTGATGGCACCAACTGCAACTAAGGGCTTTGTGCTCTTAACCATTGTAGCAGCCGGACCAAGAAGGACAAAATTAGCACCTGCAGCATTCACCAATGCACTTACTGACATCACTTTCTGATAGGTAACATCACTGTATGAGAAAACACAATCATCAACCTTGTACTTTTGTATTAACTCCGCAAGTTTTTCTTCAGGGAAGATCGGAATACCTTTGGGATATAGTTTTCCTGCCAGCTCTTCAGGATATTTCCTGCCGGCTATATCCGGAATCTGGGCAGCTGTAAATGCAACAACATTGTAGTTTTCATTATCCCTGTAGAACGTATTGAAGTTATGAAAATCCCTTCCTGCTGCTCCAATAATAATTACATTCTTTTTTGGCATATTTCCTCCTTAACCTGTTTATAATTTATTCCCAGTAAAAATCGTTTATATATATAAAGTGAAACGACAAATTTATAATTTGCATACCTAAAATCCGAACATTTCAGTCTATTTTTTACTATACTGTTTTTTAAGCATAATTCTCTGAATTACAATCTTTTTATACGGATTTAAAGTTATTTTGAAAACATGTTAAAGAAAATGTTTCTGGCATAATCAGGCTAAATTTATTTCTTTGTACTATTACGTCCTGAAATGAATGTTTTAGCCCATATATACCTGTCCGGTGATTCTGATAAAATAATCATCGGAAACTACATAGGCGATTATGTAAAAGGGCGTGATTATCTAAATTATCCCGATCAGGTAAGAAAAGGGATTATACTTCACCGGCACATTGATGGCTTCACTGACAGACATCCTGTTGTACACCGCAGCAAGATATTTTTTACGAGAAAATATCATAAATATTCAGGAGTAATTACAGATATTATATATGATCATTTTCTGACGAAGGAATGGAATTTTTTTTCAAGGAGACCACTTGAAAGTGTGACTTACAATTTTTACAGGGCTATGGTCAATAATTATGAGATTCTGCCAGAAGATGTCAGAAAAATGATGCCCTTTTTCATCATTAACAATTGGATTGAATCATACCAGACAAAAAGCGGGATCCGTCATGTTTTGAATACCTTAAGCAAACGTTCTTCGCTTCCCAACGAAACAAGATTTGCGATGAAAGCCCTTAAAAAGAATTATTATTCCCTCCAGGATGATTTCATGGAATTCTTCCCCCAGCTAATTGATTATGTTGAAAAGGATTTTGGAATTGAGATCTCTCACAGAATAACAATTCCGTTCTGATCATACAAGGTATTCGGCCCGGCTTGCATCAAGCCGCAGGAATATGAATAGCAGAATAGTAAAGCTCCACAATGAGCTGCCCCCATAGCTGAGAAAAGGAAGCGGTATCCCGATAACCGGCACAAGACCAATTGCCATTCCTATATTAATGAAAAAATGAACGAAAAATATTGACACGACGCCATATCCGTAAATCCTTGAGAAATCCGATCGTTGCCGTTCAGCAAGTATTATGAGCCGGATAAGGAGAAACACATATAATCCTATTACCATAAAGGATCCCAAAAATCCCCATTCCTCACCTATTGTGCAGAAAATAAAATCGGTGCTCTGAGCAGGAACGAATTTGAACTTTGTCTGTGTACCCTTAAGATAACCTTTGCCCGAAAAACCTCCCGAGCCGATCGAAATTATTGATTGATTGACATTATATCCTGTCCCGTGAGGATCTGATTTAATGCCAAGAAGGATTTCGACCCTCTCTTTCTGGTGTGGCTTCATAAGGTTATTGAAAGCGAAATCAACAGAATTAACAAAAGCCAGACTTCCAATAAGGAAAATATAAATTACAAGAATAGATATTGCTTTTTTGTTATAGAAATAAAAAGCATATACTGTACCTGAAATGATAATTGAAATAAACAGTATGTGTTCGTCATTTAAAACTTTAATTATCAAGCTATTGAATAAATAAATTATGAAAGATACCAAAACAAAGATCCCAAGTCCTTCGAGACATAATTTCCATTTCCGGGTAACAAACCAGGCTAAAATAAATGCAGCGGCTATAATGCCAATAGTCAGATAAAGATTATTGAAAATAAGCGTAAAAAAGAACAAGATCACCATAATCAGTCCTGAAATAAAAATATATGGGCTCATACCCTCTCTGAAGAGCACTATAAACAGAGCAAAGTACACAACTGCGGAACCCATATCCGGCTGAAGAACAATTAAAAAAGCAGGGAACAGAATTACTGCAATAGAAATCATAAAAACACGGAGCTTGCTCAAATCGTGTTTTCTTGAGTTCAGGTAAGCTGCAAGTGCCAGGGCTGTCCCGAATTTTGCAAATTCAGATGGCTGAAGGCTGAGTGATCCGATTTGAAACCACGATCTTGCACCGTTTATGTCCTTGCCCACGATTAAAACCATCATCAGAAGGAACATCAGACCCCCGTATATGAAATATGCAAAGAAGAAATAGAATCTTGTATCTATCACAACGACAAAAACTGCAATTAAAAGTGTTGCCAGTATCCATACAAATTGCTTTCCGTATCTCTGTGAAAGGTCAATTATTTTGGTATGTTCCTCGTTATAAACGGCTGCATATATGTTGAACCACCCGATGATGACTATCAGCAGAAAGACCAGTATTGTGGCCTTGTCAAGTCTGCCCCAGATATTAACGTTTCGTGTTGTCACCGTTAATAAGGTTAAGTTCAAGCATTCTTTGCTCTGAATATTTATTGGTAATCGCGCCCGTTAAATATTTCTCAATCATAAGGCTTGCAACCGGGGCAGCATAGGTTGCTCCGAATCCGGCATTTTCAACATATACTGCAATTGCAATCTTCGGATCATCCTTTGGTGCAAATGCAATGAAAACCGAATGATCCTTGCCGTTACCGAGAGGATTCTGTGCAGTTCCGGTCTTGCCGCAGACAATGATGTCCTTGAGGGCTGCAATTCGTGCAGTAGCGCCGGCCTCTCCGTTCACTGCCGCTTCCATGCCAAGGATTATTGATTCAAAATTAGCTGAATCAATATTAATCACCTGCTTTGTCAGATATTTCTGATCAATTTTCTTATCCGTACCAATTGATTTTACAATATGAGGAACATAATAATAACCCCTGTTGGCTATTGCAGCTGTCATATTTGCCATCTGCAGGGGAGTGGTTTCAATTTCGCCCTGCCCAATGGCCATTGAAATCACTGTCAAAGCCTTCCATTTGTTTTTTCCATAGTATTTGTCGAAATATGCAGGTGAGGGAACAAGTCCGGTAAGCTCATTAGTGAATTCAATTCCAAGCTTTTTCCCAAATCCGAATTCATTCAGATACTCTTTCCATTTGGTGTAGGCAGCTTCAATTGTCGGATATTCCGGATTTTCAAGGATCCTTCTGTAGGTCTGACAGAAATATGAATTGCATGAGTTTGAAATGCCATGCATGAGATCGAGAGGCGAACTGTGGGAATGACATTTAACAAACAAATATCCGTTGTTGCAGCCGAATAGTGTTGAGGGAGTTATTACTTTTTCCTGCAGGCCGATCAATCCGTTTATAGGTTTAAACGTTGATCCGGGGGGATACTTCGCCTGCAAAGCCCTGTTAAACAATGGCAGATGTGCAGTGTCAGCGCTTAGCCTTGCAAAATTCTCCGATCGTACCCTTCCTACAAGAAGATTGGGATCATAATTCGGACCTGAAACTAGCGCAAGCACCTCACCTGTCTTTGGCTCAAGAGCCACAATACTTCCTGATTTATTCCGCATCAGGAGCTCTCCATACTCCTGAAGATCCATATCCACTGTCGATATTATATCTTCTCCCTGAACTGCCACAGTATCCATCCTGCCTTCAGCATATGAACCTTTTATTCTGCTGTAAACATCCACCAGATAAATCTTTACACCTCTCTGACCTCTCAGGTACTTTTCGTAGGCTTCCTCGATTCCAAGCTTCCCTATGTAATCTCCCGATTTGTAATAGGGTTCCTTTTTAACAAGCGATTCGTCAACCTCACTTACATATCCCAGAATATGTCCGGCGATTGGTTTTGAGTATTTTCGCAATGTTCTTGGCTGTACATAGAATCCCGGATATAAAAACATTTTCTCCTGGAGCCTTGCATACGATTCAGCCGAAATCTGCTTCAGAAATACTGAAGGGGCTCGTCTGGAATAGTTTAAGGCAGTATGCATCCTTTCCCTGAATGAGCTTACCGATATTTCCAGGAGTCTGCAGAATTCTGCTGTATCAATTTTTGATGACCTGGGCAGGAACAACCATAAGATCATAAGCTGCCTGATTATATACAATCAGCTTCTTATTCCTGTCGTATATCAATCCCCTGGCAGGATATTGGGTAACGTACCTCAATACATTATTATCGGCCGACAGCCTGTAAGTATCCTTAACAACCTGAATTATAAATAACCTGATTAGAAGTATAAGCGATGCCAGCACAATAAGTGCCATAATAATATACTTCCTGCTGATGAATGCATCTTTCATAACGGAATTTTTACTTCCCTTTCCTGTAGTACTCGATAAGAAGGATAAAACCTATTGTAAAGAGTGAACTCAACAGGATCCTGAATATTGTCCTGAAGAAGTCGGTGAATCTGAAAACCTCAAGAAAAAACAGAGCAGTATGGTGAATCAGAACAATAATTGTAGTATAAATAAAAAACCACCTGAATCCGTAAGCAGCCATTGAGAGATCTGATCCTGATTCATATCCGTCGCGCGGAGCAATAAGCCTTAAAACAATTGGACGTGAAAAACCTGCCAGAAGAGTTGCCGAAGCATGCATTCCGGGAGATCCGGTGAATAAGTCAATAGTCAGTCCTGTCAGAAATGAAATTATAAGAACAAGCCACGCCGGAGTAACTGATGGGAGAAGCAGGATAATCATAATATATACATACGGGTTTACAAAGCCGCTGAACTGAATATTATTCAACACCAGAATCTGAAGCAGAATCAGAAGGACAATAATTAATCCGTACCTTAAAATAGAATTGATCATTGAAGTTGATTTTCAAGTTCCAGCTGCTCCGTCCTTTTCAGATTGCCGATTACATTTACATATTGCAGTTTCCTGAAATCGGTAAAAAGTTCAATGGTTATTTTGTAAAAATCACTGCCGCTTTTTTTAAGATCACTTACTGTTCCAATACCTACACCTTCGGGGAAGACAGCTGAATATCCGGTCGTTTCGATTGTGTCTCCAACGTTCACATTTACATTCTGGGGTATTTCATTAAGGACTGCATGCCTGTAGTTCCGGCCATCCCAGCTGAGAGATCCGAAATACCCGTTTGACCTGATCCTTGCACTTAACCTGAAATCAAGATTAAGAAGTGAGATGGCAACTGAAAAGTTTTCGGAGCAGCCAACAATTACACCAACAGCATCCTTTCCGTTTGTAACAGCCATATCAACCTTTATTCCCTGGAGTCTCCCCTTATCGAGAGTGAAATAGTTCTTTTGCCTGTTTACAGAATTATTTATTACCCTGGCAGATGTGTATTGAAATTGCTGTCTGAACAGAGAGTCTTCAACAGAAACAAATTTAAGATCTTCCTTTGCGGTAAGTCGTTCGATGCGGTTTCTCAGGGCACTGTTTTCTAAAGCAAGGTTTGAATTTATCTCGCGAAGGTTCAGGTAGGTTCTGGCATTGTTAACTCTTTCCTCAAGTCCCCTTGTAACTCCCTGCATCCCTTTAACCACCCTGGAATTATGATAACTGTTACCATTAGTAAGCCAATACAATGCTATTCCTTCCAGGATAAGAAATACAATAATATTAATGTATTTCAACAGAAAGTTTAGCAGGTTTCTCATTCACACCGTCAGATTATCTCATCAGGAAAGGAAACTTATCAACATTCTTCAATGCCACACCTGTGCCTCTTGCAACAGCATGCAGGGGATCTTCAACAACATTGAAATTTATATTTATTTTATCAGACAATCTCTTATCGAGACCTCTCAGCAGGGCTCCTCCTCCTGCCAGGTATATTCCCTTGTTTACAATATCGGCATAGAGTTCAGGAGGTGTTTGTTCCAGAACATTAAGAAGGGCTGCTTCGACTTTTGTAAGGGATTTGTCAAGGCAATATGCAATTTCCTGATAAGAGATCGGTATCTCAATTGGAAGGGAAGTCATAATATTTGGTCCCCTGACTATATAATCCGGAGGAGGATTATCTATATCGGGTAAAGCTGCGCCAACAGCGATCTTAATATCCTCTGCCGTTCTTTCACCTATTTTTATATTGTGCTGATGCCTCATATACGATTGAATATCAGCTGTAAATCCGTCACCGGCAATCCTTATTGATTTATTGCAGACAATTCCTCCAAGAGCAATCACAGCAATTTCTGTTGTGCCCCCGCCGACGTCAATGATCATGCAGCCTTCAGGAGCCTCAACATCCAGTCCGATCCCAATTGCAGCAGCCATTGGTTCATAAATCAGATATACATCACGTCCTCCGGCATGCTCTGATGAGTCACGTACTGCACGCAGTTCCACTTCGGTGCTTCCTGAAGGGATACATACTACCATCTTCAGTGAAGGAGAAAAGAACTTCGGACCTGTGTTGATCAGCTTGATCATTCCCCTGATCATCAGCTCTGCAGCATTAAAGTCAGCAATCACACCGTCGCGCAATGGCCTGACAGTTCTAATATTCTCATGAGTCTTTCCATGCATCTGCCTTGCTGCTTCCCCTATTGCGATCAGCTTCCCCGTATTCTTATCAATTGCAACTATTGATGGTTCATCAACAACTATCTTATCATTATGTATGATAACCGTGTTTGCTGTTCCCAGGTCAATTGCAATCTCCTGTGTCAAGAATGAAAATAATCCCATTGAACTAGATAATTAATGTTATTTAGTGTTTAAAATGTCTTTTCCCTGTAAATACCATTGCAACTCCGTTTGCAGAGCAGAAATCAATCGAATCCTTATCCCTGACAGATCCGCCCGGCTGCACAATTGAAGTAACACCTGCCTTATAGGCTATCTCCACACAGTCGGCAAAAGGAAAGAAAGCATCAGAAGCCATAACCGAACCCTTCAGATCAAAACCGAATGTGTGTGCTTTTTCTATAGCCTGCTTTAATGCATCCACCCTTGAAGTCTGACCTATGCCACTGGCACAAAGCTGCTTGTTTTTGGCAAGTACTATTGCATTTGATTTGCTGTGTTTAACAATTTTATTCGCAAATACAAGATCCTCAACCTCTGCCGGAGACGGAACTTTTGTTGTTACAGGTCTCATGTCAGATGCCGATTCTGTACTGATGTCCTTGTCCTGCCAGAGTACCCCGTCAAGCAATGACCTGAAATAATATTGGTTCCCGGCTTTTTCCTTCCTTCGGAGAATTATCCGGTTCTTCTTCTGCTTAAGTATATCAAGTGCTTTATCAGTAAAGTCAGGAGCGATTATTATTTCAAAAAAGATCTTGTCAATTTCAGCAGCTTCTTCTTCCCCAACCGGTACATTGGCAGCTATTACACCGCCATAAGCCGATACCGGATCACAGGCAAGCGCATCCTTCCAGGCATCAGCCGGATTTGTGCGTGATGCTGCACCACATGCATTATTATGCTTTATAATTAAATATGTTGTTTCATTGAACTCATCAATAAGGCCAAGTGCAGCATCAATATCAAGGAAGTTATTATATGATATCTCCTTGCCGTGCAGCTTGTCGAACAACTTATCCTGATCGCCAAAGTAAATACCCTTCTGATGAGGATTTTCCCCGTAACGAAGCGGATATGAAGTATTTATGACTTTCCCTGAAAACTTCAATTCCTGCACTCCTGTTGAAATATTTGAAGATAGCAGTATCGTAATTTGAAGAAGTTTTAAAAGCTTCTGCTGCATAATATTTCCTGTCATCAAGCGACGTTATTCCCTTTTTCTCCTTCAGCAGAGTCAACAACCGATGATACTGATCCCTTCCGGACACTACAAGAACATCATTGAAATTTTTTGCAGCAGCCCTTATAAGCGAAATCCCGCCAATATCTATTTTTTCAATTATTTCCTCCTCATCATCAACCGATTGCACAGTTTTTTCAAAAGGATAAAGGTCAACAATCACAAGGTCAATTTCCGGTATTTTATATTTATTCAGCTGTTCTATATCTTCATTGTTGTCCCTCCTGGCAAGAATACCTCCGAAAACCGAGGGATGGAGTGTTTTGACCCTTCCACCGAGTATCGAAGGGTAAGTTGTAAGAGATTCAACGGTTTCAGCAGTTATGCCAAGATCTTTAATAAAACCAAATGTGCCTCCCGTAGAATAAATTTTTACTTTCAATTCATCAAGGGTCCGGACAATTTCATCCAGTTCATCCTTATAATAAACTGAGATTAGCGCACTCTTTATTCTCTTTTCACTCATAATCTGATTTTTATGATAGGTCTAGCCCTGCAGATCCCGGCGGTTAAAAATAGATATTTTTTTATTATCCTCAATACAAAATAATTATGAATATTGCTGACCGGAACATGAGTCAATAAAATCCAAATGATTTTCTTACCTTTGACGTTCCATTAATGTTGAAAATAATTCGAAAATGTCATTAAGGCTTCTCATTGAAGGGTTTTTATTTGCCTTTAAATCTGTGGTAGTTAATAAATTACGGACTTTCCTGTCACTTTTTGGAATTACAATCGGAATATTCTGTATCATATCCGTGTTTACGGTACTTGACTGGATGGAGAAATCAATCCGGGACAGCTGTTAATTCCATGGGGAGTAATGTTGTTTATGTACAGAAATTTCCATGGTCGTTCAACGGGAAACTTGCATGGTGGGATATTATAAAATGGCCCTCAGTTTCACTTAGTGATTACCAGTCAGTCCTGAACAAATCAACAAAAGCGGAAGCTGCTTCATTTATTATTGCTAAGTCTGACAAAGTCAAATACAAGAATAATGTTGCAAATGATGCTGCTGTTGCAGCAGTGACAGATAATCTGGAAAAAGTGGTTCTATTTGAGATAGGGAAAGGACGTTATTTTTCACCGTACGAATACTCAAGCGGCAGTAATGTGGCTGTCCTGGGAGCTGAAGTTGCCGAAAGACTTTTTGAAAAAGCTAATCCTGTTGGCAAAGAAGTTACAATGTCGGGATATAAAGCCAGGGTCATTGGAGTCCTGAAAAAGGAGGGACAGGGAGGCATCAGTTTAAGCAATGTCGATCAGCTTACTCTTATTCCTCTTAACTTTGGCAGGAATTTCATAAACATCCGCAACAGGTTTGTTGACTCTCAAATGATTATAAAAGCTAAACCTGATATTTCGGTCAGGGAACTTTCTGATGAACTAACAATGGTTTTAAGGGCTTCAAGGAGATTAAAACCAGCTGAAACCTCAAACTTCTCGGTTAACACGGCAACAATGATCTCGCAGGGATTGGAGTCAGTTTTTAAAGTTATCAATATCGGAGGCTGGATCATTGGGGCTTTTGCAATTCTGGTTGGCGGATTCGGAATAGCCAACATTATGTTTGTGTCAGTCAGGGAAAGGACAAATATTATTGGAATACAAAAAGCCCTGGGGGCCAAAAGATTTTTTATCCTCCAGCAGTTCCTCACCGAATCTGTTCTCCTTTCAGTTGCCGGCGGAGTGCTTGGACTTATAATGATCTTTCTCGGCAACGCTGGTAATAAATTACCTTTACGATCTTAACATGTACCTCACTTTTGGCAATATTATACTTGCGGTTTTTATCTCCGCTGTTATTGGTATTGTTGCAGGTTATGCTCCGGCAAATGCTGCTGCTAGAATGAATCCTGTGGATGCTATCGGATTCTCATTCTGAAGATCTTGAGGTTCTTCTCTATCCAGTTTGTAAGTTCAACGAACTGACTCACTGACAGCTGCTCGGGCCGCAGATGGATATGAATGATAATCATCAGCCCTGAGGTCAAATGCTGATTTAACTGAATTTCTCAAAGTCTTGCGGCGCTGGTTGAAACAGGCTTTGACCACCCTGAAAAACAGGGTCTCATCACAATTAAGCGTAACTGTTTCATTTCTCTTCAGCCTGATCACTCCTGAAAGTACTTTTGGAGGCGGAGAAAATACCTTGTTTGATACTGAAAACAGATATTCTGCTGAATAAAACGCCTGAACAAAAACGCTTAGAATACCGTAAGTTTTTGAACCGGGTTTTGCACAGATCCTTTGAGCAACCTCTTTCTGGAGCATTCCGCAAACTTCAACCACCTTTTCGCGATGGTTCAGGATTTTAAAAAATATCTGGCTTGAGATATTATAGGGGAAATTACCGATAATTGCGATTTTGTCATTAAAATATTTATCAATATCAAATGTCAGAAAGTCGCCGGTTATTATATTTTCAAGTTCAGGATAGTTGGCTTTAAGGTAATGTACTGATTCATTATCAATTTCAATAACCCGGAAATCAGCAAACCCTCTCTTTATAATAAAATCAGTAAGTATTCCCATTCCCGGACCTATTTCCAGAACACTACTGTAGCCCTCACCAGTAAGGGAATCAGATATTTTCCTGGCAATTGCTTTATCTTTCAGAAAATGCTGTCCCAGGTTTTTCTTTGGATATACTTTTATCATTTTTCTTTACTTCTCCCCTTCTCCCCTGGAGATAAGGGGCAGGGGTATGAGGTGTTTCACTTTCTAGGCCTGCAGTAGTTCTCTTCCGAATTTTCTCCAGATCGGAACTTTAAGGGTTTCCAGAAATTCAATGAAACGTTTCAGAGCATTCAGATATAAGGTGACAAATAATACAATGGTCATTATCCAGATCGCAATAACATTGAACAGAACGGTTCCTATTTTCAGATTGCCAATCTGCTTGTAGGGAGCATAAAAATGTGCACGGCCGTATTTTGAGCCTGGCTTCATAAAAACAGGATCAGCTTTCTGGATAAGTTTATTGTCCGATTCATATATTTTATTGGTATTAAGCCTGTTAAGGACTATATTCATCAGGCTCTCATTGTAATTTGCTTCTTTTAGTTTCTGAAATTCCGCTTCTCCCATCTTTTTCTGGATATCTTCAACCAATGAATCCTTTCTCTCTGATAAAGCTTTGTTTTTCGTTCGTAATAAAACCGAAAGAGAGTCAACAAACTTTTTTGCCTGATCACCGTAATAATCATTGAATCCGGAATAATTCATCGATGAGATCCAGCTGCCGGGAATCAGTCCTGTTTCGGAAGATAATTCCTTTAAATGAAAGTTTAATTTCCTGAAGTTCTTTCTGGATAGTTCCTCGTATTCAGGATTCTTGCCCGCAGCCTTGCATTCATCAATTTTTACTTTCAGAGTTGGAATAAGAAATGATGTATACCAGCCGGTCTGACTGATTTCCATTTCATAGTTAAAAAATGGCTTTTCGAATTTATTGCTTTTAAAATCTTCGACCATTAATGCCTCATATGCCCATCGTGTAACCATGGCATCACCAATGACCGGAACGTAGATTTTCTTGCTTATCGATTTATGGAGATCGTCGAATTTTATCATTGCTCCTCCAAGAAGCAGCATAGGAACCAGGAGCAAAGGTATGAGTATATAAATGCTTACAGCCGTTCTCATTCCTGCAGATATATTCAAACCAAGCATATTGCCGAAACAGGCGGTTGAGAAAAGCACAAGCCATTGCTGAAAGAGCATCCCTTTAACCTCAAGAAGGGTATTTGCGACAAGCACAAAGCTTAAGGACTGGATTGCTGAAATAACAAAAAGGAAGCTGATCTTCGACAGCAGATAACTTGACCTGCTGATATTTAAGAATTTCTCCCTCTCAAGGATCTTCCTGTCCCGGTATATTTCTTCGGCACTAACGGTCAGCCCGACAAACAACGAGACAATGATTGCCATAAAAAGAAAAACAGGATAATTTTTATTAGCACCAAAAGTGTAGACATTGTTCTCACTGTATTTAGACAAAAAACCAAGTATAAGTGCCAGAAGCGGAACCTCCAGCAGATTAATTGTCATATATTGCTTGTCGGCCAGCTTGCGTGTTACATTTCGTTCGACAAAGATTTTTATCTGTGCCCATTTTTCAGGTAAACGGAAATTGCTCTGGGGAAGGGCAGTTTTGTCATGTTCTTCCTGAAGAACAGGCATCATTTTCTTTTTGTATTTTTCATACCATTCCTTAGGGCTTACCTGCCTTTCTTTTCCCGCAAATCCAGCATTATCAATAACTTTTACTTCTACAATATGAAGTATATTTTCAGTTTCTATATTACCGCAGTTTGGGCATTCGCTTTCAGCAGCATTAGCCTGCGAAGTTTCAGTCTTAAAATAAACCAGAGCCTCAACAGGATCGCCATCATAGATCATATAGCCACCTTTGTCAAGGATCCAGAGCCTATCAAACATTTTCAAAATATCTGACGATGGCTGATGTATTATTGTAAATACAAGTTTCCCCGCCAATGCCTGGTTTTTCAGAAGAGTCATCACCTTTTCGGAATCGAAAGAGGATAATCCTGAAGTCGGCTCATCCACAAACAGTACTCCAGGTTCTCTCATCAGTTCCAGCCCTATATTCAGCCTCTTGCGCTGCCCCCCGCTTACCTTCTTGTTCATCGGATCCCCAACCTGAAGATCCTTGATATCCAGGAGATCCAGATCAATAAGAACTTTATCGACAGTTTTATTTAACTGGTCCTCATTGTAATCACCAAAACAAAGGCGCGCATTAAAGTACATGTTCTGATAAACAGTCAGTTCCTCTATCAGCATGTCGTCCTGGGGGACAAATCCAATCAGTCCTGTGAGTTTCTCCGATTCTGCATTAAGATCATAACCGTTGATGTATATGTTCCCTGAAGTAGGCTTTATTTTGCCATGCAGCAAATTCAGCATAGTCGTTTTGCCAACACCGCTCCCTCCCATCAGTCCGATCAGATTGCCTGATTCTATCCTGAAATTCATTTTTCTGACGCCATTATCAGAATTTTTAAAGAGGAATTCGATTTCGTGCCCTTCAAAAACTATGGTTTCGGGGAATTTTCTTGAAACAAATTTTTTGAAGATCCTTGAATAATAGATCGGCTCAATCCCCTGTCCCTTTATATTTACACCCCTGTCAAGCAGATAGGGGCGGCATGCAATTATATCGCGTCCCTTGAAATATAAAGTAAGAGTACCGTCGTAGGTAAGAATAAGGGATCCGGTGCTTTCGATATGCAGAACAAACATATGCCCCTTGAACCCTTTTATCCTGATATGGCGCCAGTTGTCATAGTTCTTATAACTGTTCTCTGCCCAATATTTTTGATTGTCATTTTCAATTACAAGAATGCAGTCTGGAGTAACTTCATCATAGGATCTGCTTATCATGAAGGCGCAGGCGTTTTCGTATTCTTTCTTTGAAATATTGAAGGTCCTCGAAACAATGTCGATAATTGTTTTCTCCTGTTCGGAAATAAGTCCGTCTTCAAAAGCAAATTCAAGCAGCTGAAGAAACACCACCATTCTCTCTTCAAGGAACAATCCTTTTTTTATCTGTCGGCATATGTTTGTAATCTGGAAGGTAATAAGAGAATCCTCATCAGACAATTCTGCCTTATCTACGCTTTTAAGCTCATTTGAATAGAACTCCAGATTATTTTCAAAAAGAGCATAGTATTCCTCTTCCAGTTCACGATTAAGATACCTCCGGAGGTAACTGCGGAGTATTTTTTTACCCCTTGACGAAATACCTCCTGGATTAATTGTGGAGACAATGGCAAAAATGTGTATCAGAGCCAGGAGTACGGATTCCCTCATAAAACAAATGATGAAAAAAAGACCGCAAAAAATTCTGTTTGCGGTCAGGTAATTTTATAAGCGTAACTAAATTATTTGGCTTCTTACTTTTTCAATTGCTTTAGTAATATCAATGATATTCTGATTTGTAAGGCTTGTCGTGAGACCTCCATATACTTGTTTGATAGGTTCCAGCTTGCCAACAAAATCTTTAATATTCGGATCTTCAAGATAGGGTTTTGTAAGATCCATAAATAAATCAAATGATTCCTTCTGCTCAATCAGGACCTTCGAAATTCCGGCAACCTGATAGGCTGCTTCAGATACGTGAGTTGTAAGATACATCCCTTCCACCCAGGCGCCGCCGACAACCAGAAGAGCCAGGGTTTGTTGGTCATTTTCACTCAGGTAGGCATAAGTGTTACTGAAAGCTTCAGTAAGTATCTTTACAAGCTCATCCCTGTTATCAAAATTTTGCTTGATCTTGTCATATAATGTTTCATCATATATTTTCGACATGTTCAGTTCATTTGCCAGCGACCTTATAGCATCCAGATAATTAATTACTTCCTGCTGAATATTATAGAGTGTGGCGTAACTCAGATCAGCTCCGTAACCACCCATGTTGATAGCTTTGCTTGCACTGGTTAAATATTTCCTTGCATTCCCAACGGGATTTGCGATACCAAGAATATAACCAACTTCCAGTTCTGAAAGCATTCTAATAACATCGGCAGAAGTAGGTAACGGATAAACATTCTTTTGGATCTCATTTTCGATCGTGTCAACCTGGCTCAATTCAATTTGATTTTTTTGGTTTTTTTCCTTTTTTTCAGCTCTGTTTTTGCACGAACTGAGTCCAGATACAGATAAGATCAGCATTGGAATGATGATAACAGCTATAGCCTTTTTCATTTTAGTTAGTTTAAAATTAAAATCTCATTTAAAAGCGCCTATAAAAATAATAAATAATATTAAAATAGCCCCCCCCACTTCAATCTATTTTACAAATTCATTAAGTAATATGCCATTTAATCATTGACTTGATTTGGTTTTTCATGCAGGGAAGATTTTCAAACCGGCAGTAAACTGAATTCATGCTACATTTTGCTTATCTTTGAGCCCCTGAAATAAAATCATTTTTGATGAGATGGGATTTTGATGAAGAAGTTTCAAGGGAAGACACCGGATGTGTGAAGTACGATCTCAGAAAGGAGGTATTTGGTTCCGGAGATGTCATTCCTCTGTGGGTCGCAGATATGGATTTCAAAACTCCGGATTTCATAATCACCGCACTTAGAAAAAGGCTTGAGCATGAGGTCATGGGGTATTCATTTCATCCGCATGAATACTTCAGTTCTATCTCTTCCTGGCTCCGTAAAAGGCATAACTGGGAAGTTGAGGATGAATGGATATCTTTCTGCCCCGGGGTAGTCCCGGCCCTTAATCTGTGCACCCTTGCTTTTACACGACCTGGCGATTCTGTTATTATCCAGCCTCCGGTGTATACTCCATTTTTTGCAGCAGTCGAAAATCACGGACGTAATCTTATCCTTAACCAGTTGATTGAGTCAGATGGCAAATGGGTAATGGATATTGATTCACTTACAGGCTCCATTACTCAGGGCACTAGAATGATTATCATCTCCAATCCTCATAACCCGGTTGGAAGGTCCTGGACCACTGATGAACTGACAAGCCTGGCAGACATCTGCATAAAGAACGACATTCTGCTCCTTTCTGATGAGATACATTCTGATCTTGTACTTCCGGGTTATTCCCATACTCCGGCAGCAAAGCTTTCTGAAAAAATTGCAGAAATCACTGTCACATGCATCGCTCCCAGCAAAACTTTTAATCTTGCAGGCCTCTCAACATCATCAGTAATAATTTCAAATCCCATTTTAAGAAAATACTTCAATTCAAAAATTGAGCACCTTCAGATAGGCAACGGGAATATCTTCGGCACTGCAGCATCAATAGCAGCATATTCAGAAGGTTCAGAGTGGCTCGATAACCTGAGGGAATACCTGAACCGGAATGTCGGTTACGTAATTGATTACTGCAGGGAATTTATTCCCGAAATATTGCCTGTAAAGCCCGAAGCCACTTACATGATATGGATTGACTGCAGAAAGCTTGGTATGCCGGGGAAAAAACTGGGAGAATTCTTCGTCAGCAAGGCAAAAGTAGGTATGAATGAAGGATCATCCTTTGGCCCGGGAGGCGACGGGTTTATGAGGATGAACCTGGCAACGACACGTCACAAGGTACGACAGGCAATGGAACAGATCCGGAATGCAGTCGCATCACTACGTTGAATGTTTTAATTTTGATTGAATGAATAATACGGGAAAAGTCAGACTGACACTCGAAGATGGAACTGTTTATTGGGGCAGGTCATTCGGTGCCCTGGTAACTGCCGCAGGTGAAGTTGTTTTCAATACAGCAATGACGGGTTATCCCGAAAGCCTGACTGATCCTTCATATAAGGGACAGATACTCTGTCTGACCTATCCGCTTGTTGGCAATTACGGCGCACCAGGGAAAAGCGAGGAAAACGATCTTTACAGTTTCTATGAATCCGCGTCGATCCATATTTCGGGCCTGATAGTCTCGGATTATTCATTTGATTACAGTCATTGGAATGCCAGCGAGAGCCTTGATGAATGGCTGAAGAGAAATGGAATACCCGGAGTTTTCGGGATCGATACCCGTGCACTTACAAAAAGGATCAGGGAAAAAGGAGCAATGCTTGGCAAGGTAGAACCTGAAGGAACTGAAACTGGTTTTTATGATCCGAACAAGATCAACCTTGTTGCAGAAGTAAGCACCCGTGAAATAAAGAGATACGGATCGGGCAAATACAAGATTATGCTTGTGGATTGCGGAGTCAAATTCAATATTATAAGGAACCTGCTTAAAAGAGATACCACTATAATAAGGGTACCATGGGATTATGATTATCATAATGATGAGTTCGACGGGCTCTTCCTTACCAATGGCCCGGGCGATCCAAAAATGTGCAGTATTACCATAGAGAACATAAAGAGATCTTTTTCAGAAGACAAACCAATTTTCGGCATATGCCTGGGGAATCAGCTGATGGCATTGGCCTCAGGGGCCGATACTTATAAACTTAAATACGGACACAGAAGTCACAACCAGCCTGTGATCCAGGCCGGAACAGACAAGGCTTATATAACTTCACAGAATCATGGATTTGCAGTCGACAACAACACTCTTGCCAAAGAATGGGAGCCTCTGTTCATAAACATAAATGACAATACGAATGAAGGGATGAGGCACAAAACCAAACCCTTTTTCTCCACACAGTTCCATCCCGAGGCTTCAGGCGGACCAACCGATACGGATTACCTGTTTGATGAATTCATCAGCAATATAAAAAGGAATAACCCCTAAATCCCCTGAAGGGGACTTTGATTTTTTCAATTTATTCAGCGCCCCCTCAGAGGGGTCGGGGGGTTAACTCTCTTTAATCATTTTCTCAACCAATTCTGCACACGATTTGCTTTTGAAGCATCTCATTCTTTCTTCAAAAATCTTCGCAATTTCCTTGTTGCAAAGATTGCCAATGCTTCCTTCATGAGTGTATTCGTTTATTGATGTTTTTGTGAAAACCCCTTTCCCGATCATCTCAGAAACCTTTTTATATGCATCTCTGAAAGGGACACCCTGTTTCACAAGACGATTGACCTCCTCAGTGCTGTATATGCTGTTATACAGGGGATTTCCTGTTATTTCTTCATTCAGCTTTATATGATCCAGCATCATAATCATTATATCAATACATTCCTTTATGTCGGTGTAAGCATTGAATATCAATTGCTTTAACAGCTGAAGTTCCCTGTTGTATCCTGACGGAAGACCTGAGACCAGGTTTGTGACCTGACCCGGAAGAGTCTGGATCAGGTTGGTCCTGCCCCTTATAAGTTCAAAAACATCAGGGTTTCTTTTCTGGGGCATAATGCTCGATCCTGTTACAAATTCATCAGGAAAATCAATAAAACGGAATTCTGATGTCATGAAAAGACAAACATCAGTTGAAAAACGCGACAGTGTCTGAGCTGCTGAAGCCAGTGCCGAAGCAATTGCAAATTCAGTCTTGCCGCGGCTGAGGCTTGCATATGCTGAATTATACAATAAGTCCCCGAACTCAAGAAGATCTGTCGTAAGCTTTCTGTTCAGAGGCAGGGAAGAACCGTATCCCGCTCCTGTCCCGAGCGGGTTACGGTCAATAAGCGATCTGGCTCCGGCGAGCAGGAGAATATCGTCAGCCAGGCATTCGGCATATGAACCGAACCACAATCCGAATGATGATATCATTGCCGGCTGCATATGAGTATAGCCCGGGATAAGGACCTCCCTGTACTTTTCACTGAGCGTCTGAAGCTTATTAAAAAGCCTGCTTATATTTTTTGCCAGGTCATCTGTCTCTTTCCTGGTGTAAAGCCGCAGATCAACTAGTACCTGGTCGTTTCTTGATCTTCCTGTATGGATCTTCTTGCCTGAATCCCCAAGAATGAAAGTCAGTTCTTTCTCAATCTGTGAGTGAATATCCTCAATCCCGTCCTCAATAATCAGATCGCCTTTCTTAGCCTTTTCAAAAAGAAAATAGAGAGCTTTTAGTAACTCTTTCTTTTCTCCTTCATTTATCAGACCTGTCTCATTAAGCATTATTGCATGAGCCATTGAGCCGGCAATGTCCCATTCAGCCAGACAAAGATCTGTTTTCCTGTCCCTGCCGGAAGTGAACTCAATGACCGAAGGATCAGGAATTGCGTCTTTTTCCCAGAGTTTCATTTTGATTACCGATGTTTTCCTTGTTTTTATTAAGTGATATTATTTCGCCATTAGTGTTTCTTTCTGCTGGCTTCAACAATAGCCCTGTGAGCCATAAGCCTGATAGCATTGATCCTGATAAATCCCTTGCTGTCGGTCTGGTCGAATCCTCCTTCAATATCCATGCTCGAAAGTTCTTTATTATATAGGGATGATGGAGATTCGCGTCCTTCAATAAGAACATTGCCCTTATACAGACAAAGATGCACACTTCCGTCAATCAGTTCCTGACTCTTTTCAATGGCTGCCATAAGAAAATCCATTTCCGGACTGAACCAGAATCCGTAATAAATCAGTTCTGAAAATTTAGGGGTAAGCATGTTTCTTAGTCTCATCACTTCCCTGTCCATAGCGATACCTTCAAGATCCATATGTGCAATATGCAGCACTGTTGCTGCGGGAGTTTCATAAACCCCTCTGGATTTGATTCCCACGAACCTGTTCTCCACCATATCCAACAAACCTATTCCGTTCTTGCCGGCAAGCTCATTGAGATATGTGAACATATCATATGAATCTTCCTTTACTGTCCCGTCTTCCTTATTTATCAGTTTTACAGGAATGCCGTCCTTAAAATGAATTGCTATCCTTGTCTCCTGGTCGGGAGCATCCTGCGGCAATACCATTTTTTCAAGAATATTTTTCTGAGCCGTATACATCGGATCCTCAAGGATACCGGCTTCATGGCTTATATGCATCAGGTTATCATCTTCGCTATAGGGTTTTTCGATGCTGGCTTTTACCGGGATTTTCTTTTCGGCTGCATATTTAAGAAGATCCGTCCTGCCCTTGAATTTTTCCAAAAACTCCCGGTCCTTCCATGGTGAAATTACTTTAATGTCCGGTTTCAGGGCATAATAGCAAAGCTCAAATCTCACCTGGTCGTTTCCTTTTCCTGTCGCACCATGAGCCACAGCATTTGCCTTTTCATTTACTGCAACTTCAATCTGCTTCTTTGCAATAAGAGGCCTGGCAAGGGCCGTTCCGAGAAGATATCTGCCTTCATAAATGGCATTCCCCATTATTGCCTTAAGAACATAATTATCAATGAATTCCCTTTTCAGATCGGCAATTATCACCTTTGAAGCACCAAGCAGCAGTGCTTTTTTCCTGCACTCCTCGAAATCATCTGCCTGTCCCACATCTGCGACAAATGCTATTACTTCATTACCCTTTTCGATCAGCCATTTAAGAATAACAGATGTATCCAGTCCGCCGCTGTAGGCGAGAACAATTCTTTCTTTCATTTTTTTATTATTTACTGTTTTAAGTGCTATTCCTTTCCTTTTTTGTTTTGCTCATTCCTTCCCCTTTAATCTTGCTATGAAGTCCGGGCATTATCAGCTCCAGGCATGAATGGACCTGGGCAAGGGTAATTCCGTTGCGTGGTATTACCAGTATTGTGTCGTCACCAGCTATGGTGCCAGCTATTTCGTACCTGCCAGCATTATCAATATAATAAGCAGTGGCATTTGCATTTCCCGGGATTGTCCTTATCACCATAAGACCTTTTGCTTCAACAATTTCACGAATAACTGAAATAATATTGAGTCTCGTTCCGGTTTCGGGGAGAACTTCTATATTACTGGTAAGTGCATACCTGTAATTTCCTGTACCGTCAGGTATGCGGCTTACCCCCAGCTGCCTTAAATTGCGGGATAAAGTAGCCTGTGTACATATTATCCCTTTCCCTTTCAGTTTTTTAAGTAAGGCTTCCTGGGAGGAGATCTTTTCGCCCTCAACTATTTTTTCAATTGCCAGAAGCCTTTTGGTTTTTTGCATATATATTCATTATTTTTGCAAATATATACATTATTTTCAATTGCATATCAGATTTAAAAATTTGTTATATTTTTGGGAACTAAAATGTGCCAATGAAAGATGATATAAGGAAGGTAATAATCCTTGGTTCCGGAGCACTTAAAATCGGTGAGGCAGGCGAATTTGACTATTCCGGTTCACAGGCACTCAAGGCACTAAGGGAAGAAGGGATAAAAACAGTTCTCATCAATCCAAACATAGCGACTGTTCAGACTTCAGAAGAGCTTGCCGATAAAATCTATTTTCTTCCTGTCACTCCATATTTTGTCGAAAAAGTTATTGCAAGGGAATCACCTGACGGCATTCTTCTCTCTTTTGGGGGACAGACAGCTTTGAACTGCGGAACGGAATTGTACAGGAAGGGCATTTTCGAAAAATATAACGTCAGGGTACTCGGTACGCCTGTTGAAGCAATAATTGATACTGAGGACCGCGAGCTTTTCGTAAAAAAGCTTGAGCAGATCAATGTTAAAACACCTCGGAGCATTGCGGTTCTGGAAATTGAAGATGCTGTAGTTGCTGCCGGCAAACTCGGATATCCCGTAATTATAAGGGCAGCATTTACTCTTGGCGGACAGGGAAGCGGCTTTGCAACGAATAATGAAGAACTGCGTGCACTTACTTTAAAAGCATTTTCATACACGAACCAGATACTTATAGAGGAATCTTTAAAAGGATGGAAAGAGGTTGAATATGAAGTTGTCAGGGATAAATATGATAATTGCATCACTGTATGCAATATGGAAAACTTCGATCCGCTTGGAATTCATACAGGCGAAAGCATTGTGGTTGCTCCCTCCCAGACCCTGACAAACAGTGAATACCATAAGCTCAGGGAGCTGTCAATAAAAATTATCAGACACATTGGAATAGTTGGCGAATGCAATGTTCAGTATGCCCTCTCGCCGGAATCGGAGGATTACAGGGTAATTGAGGTGAATGCGCGGCTTTCGCGTTCAAGTGCACTGGCATCCAAAGCAACCGGATATCCTCTTGCCTTTATCGCTGCTAAGCTTGGAATAGGCTATGGCCTGCATGAGCTGAAAAACTCAGTTACCAAAAATACCACTGCCTTTTTCGAACCTGCCCTCGATTATATTGTGTGCAAAATACCACGATGGGATCTCAATAAGTTCAAGGGGGTCTCCCACCTTATTGGAAGCAGTATGAAAAGCGTCGGAGAGGTAATGGCTATTGGCAGGTCATTTGAGGAGGTGATCCAGAAGGCTCTAAGGATGATCGGACAGGGAATGCATGGATTTACAGGCAACCTTAAACTCGACTTAGGTGACATTGAAAAGGAACTTGCAGAACCAACCGACATGAGGATCTTTGTAATTGCGGAAGCTCTTGAAAAAGGAATCACTGTAGACAGGATACATGAATTGACAAAAATTGACAAATGGTTCCTCTATAAACTTAAAAACATAATCGGCATCAAAAACGAGCTTGGCACATATAGTAGCATTGAATCGGTTCCTTTTGAGCTGCTTTCCCAATCCAAGATTTATGGATTCAGTGACTTCCAGATAGCACGGCATGTCATTAAATCTGATTCTTCAAGCATAAACCACGACCTGTTGAAGGTGAGGGAGCACAGGAAAAAGCTTGGGATAGTTCCCTATGTCAAGCAGATCGATACGCTTGCAGCAGAATACCCTGCGGTCACTAATTATCTTTACCTTACCTACAGCGGTGCTGAGCATGACATATCTTTCACAGACGACAAAAAATCAATAATTGTGCTCGGTTCAGGAGCTTACAGAATAGGCTCGAGTGTTGAATTTGACTGGTGCTCAGTAAATGCTGTCAATACAATAAAAAAAGAAGGATTAAGGTCGATTATGATTAACTACAATCCTGAAACAGTTAGCACCGATTATGATATCTGCGACAGACTCTATTTTGATGAGCTGACATTTGAAAGAGTACTCGATATAATTGACCTTGAATCACCGCGTGGAGTAATTGTTTCTGTAGGAGGGCAGATTCCCAACAACCTTGCAATGCGGCTGTACAACAACAATGTTCCTGTTCTTGGTACAACTCCCTTATCCATCGACAGGGCCGAGAACAGACATAAGTTTTCGCATATGTGCGATATGCTTTCAGTCGATCAGCCAAAATGGAAAGAACTTTCCTCGACTGATGATATTTTTGAATTTGTCGACAGGATTGGGTTCCCTGTGCTCATAAGACCATCGTATGTACTGTCAGGAGCCGCAATGAATGTTGTATCGAACAGGAATGAGCTTACGCACTTTCTTGATCTTGCTACGCAGGTATCCAAACAATATCCTGTGGTGGTTTCCGAGTTCATTGAAAATGCAAAGGAAATAGAGCTGGACGCAGTTGCCAGGGAAGGAGAGATAATTGCTTATGCAATCAGTGAACATGTTGAGTTTGCAGGCGTCCATTCGGGCGACGCAACAATGGTTCTTCCTGCGCAGAAAATCTACTTTGAGACAGCCAGAAGGATAAAACGTATTTCCAGGCAGATTTCAAAAGAGCTTAATATAACCGGACCATTCAATATACAGTTCCTTGCCAAAGACAATGATATTAAAGTCATTGAATGCAATCTCAGGGCCAGCCGGAGCATGCCTTTTGTATCCAAAGTCCTTAAAACGAACCTTATTGAGCTGGCTACAAAAGTGATGCTCGGTATTCCGGTCGAGAAACCACACAAATCAGTCTTTGAGCTCGATTATGTAGGTGTCAAGGCTCCGCAGTTCAGCTTCTCCCGCCTGGCTAAAGCCGATCCGGTTCTTGGTGTTGACATGTCCTCAACCGGTGAAGTGGGGTGTATCGGTGAAGGATTTTATGAGGCAATCCTGAAAGCCATGTTTTCTGTTGGTTACAGGGTTCCAAAAAAGAGCATTCTGCTTTCTACCGGACCGGCCCGATCAAAGGTGGAGTTGCTAAACAGCGCCAGGGCCCTGCGCGAAAAAGGACATAAACTCTTTGCAACAAGAGGTACACAGGAGTTTCTCAGTAATGCAGGAGTTGAGGCTGAAGTTGCTTACTGGCCTGATGAAAAAAAATCTCCCAATACTATAGAACTCATTAGGTCCAGAGAGGTCGATCTGGTTGTGAACATACCAAAGGATCTGAGCACAACTGAGCTGAATAATGACTATTCAATAAGAAGAAATGCGGTCGATTTCAATGTCCCACTTCTGACAAATGCAAGGCTTGCAAGCGCTTTCATACTGGCATTCTGCAGAATGAATATTGATGACCTGGAAATTAAAAGCTGGGATGAATACAAATAAGGTATGGGGTTCGTGGTATGGGGTGCGAGATGAATTACCCCTTTGAAGGGGGCCAAGCGTTAAAAATTTGCCCGGTGGGCAAATTTAGCGCAGGAGCCAGCCTGCAGGGGTAGGGGGATGTAAAAAGATTATTTAAGAACTTAAGAATGATACTAATACGAAAAGCAATTTTCACCGATGCTCCTTCAATAATTGATTTCCAGCTCAGAATGGCATTGGAAACTGAAAACATGAAGCTTGTTCCCGAAATTGTGACAAAAGGAGTTGATGCTGTCTTCCATGACCATTCACGGGGCCAGTACTACATAGCAGAGTCGGATGGCAAGGTTGTTGCCTCCCTGCTTATAACCTATGAATGGAGCGACTGGCGCAATTGCAATGTATGGTGGTTTCAGTCGGTTTATGTGATACCTGAATTCAGGAGACAGGGAGTTTTCAGGAAAATGTACAGCCATATCAGGGAGTTGGCCGAGGAACAGGATATAGCCGGACTCAGGCTCTATGTTGAAACAAAGAACTCAAGGGCGCAAAAGACATACGAAGCGCTTGGAATGAGTTCTGAACACTATGCTTTCTACGAATGGATGAGGAAATGAGCTATGCAATGGCTTTCTCTAATAATTCTTCTGCCATATATATATCTTATCACAAAGATATACATCAGCCTTAAAAAAATTAAGCCATTCCTTCCAAAAACAGATCCTGAAATATTTGTATCAGTGATAGTTGCATGCCGGAATGAAGAAAAGACACTTCCTATGCTACTGTCTGATATTGCATGCCAGACTTATAATCCTGACCTTTTCGAACTGATAATTGTTAATGACAACTCTTCAGATTCCACATTTGAGATTGCATCGGGATTCAGCAGGATTAGAAACCTGAAAGTGATGAACAGTGATGGCAATGGGAAAAAGAAAGCCATCAGAACAGGTGTTGGAGTATCAGCAGGCTCTTATATAATTACTACTGACGCAGACTGCAGAATCGGGAAGAACTGGCTGAAGACTATTGTATCATTTCAGGATGAGCATAAACCTGAAATGATAATCTGTCCTGTAAAAATGGAAGGCGGAAAAGGTTTTTTTCACGGGTTCCAGGAACTGGAGTTTCTCAGCTTGCAGGGAATTACGGCCGGTACTGCATTTACTGAAAATCCTGTTATGTGCAATGGCGCCAGTCTTGCTTTCCAAAAAGGATCTTACCTTAAACATGCCGGAAATCTCCATGATGAGCTGGCTTCAGGGGATGATGTCTTTCTTCTTCATAATATCAAAAGTGATCCTGGCAAAAAAATCATGTGGCTTGAATCAGCTGAAGCAACACCAGTAACCCGGACCGCTGACAATTTATGGTCGTTTTTACGCCAGAGGGCAAGATGGATCTCCAAAGCAGGAGATTATAGTGACCGGTTCACTAAGGTTCTGGCAATTGTAACATTTGTTACAATTTCAACTCAGTTATTGCTTTTGCTGGGCGGATTATTTTACCCTGGATTAGTATGGATATTTGCGGTTTATTTCTTATTAAAATCAGTTCCCGATTTTCTTGTTCTTTCAAGCACCGCTGCGCGATATGGCAAAAAGAACCTTATGAGATGGTTCCTTCCTTCCCAGCTGGTCTATCCGTTTTATGTTCTTGCAATTGTTCCCTGCTCAGTTTTTAACAGGGCAAAATGGTCATATTAGTTCCCCATTTCTGAAAGGAACTTGATCCTTATCAGTCTTATCTCCTCTTCTTCAAATTCATTTCCAAGTTCGGTAATAGCCTCCTCGAGCGAATCGGATTCAGCTTCTTCCCTGAAGTACGAATATATGTCATGCTGGCGCTCCTCATCAATTACCATATTAATATAGTAATCGAGATTGATCCTGGTACCGTAGTTTACAATAGCCTCAATTTCGCCTATCAGCTCACTCATTTCCAGCCCTTTTGCTTCTGCGATATCCTCCAGGGGACGTTTCATGTCAATGCTCTGGATTATATAGACTTTCATGCCAGATTTGTTGACTACCGATTTGACAATCATGTCGAGAGGCCGGATGATCTCCTTCTCGTCAACATATTTCTTGATGATCTCAACAAATTCTTTTCCGTATCTCTGGGCTTTTCCTGCACCAACACCAGAAATGTTCTGAAGCTCATCGATTGTAATAGGGTACTGGATAGCCATATCCTCGAGCGAAGGATCCTGGAATATCACAAAAGGAGGAACATCTTTCTGCTTTGAGATCTTCTTGCGAAGGTCCTTCAGGATGCTGAAAAGCTCATCATCGACAGCTGCAGTTCTTGCTCCAAAAGCATTTTCCTCATCAGTAGTGTCGGAATAATCGTGATCCTCAGCCAGCATAAAGGAGGTTGGATTTTCAAGAAACCCCATTCCCTTTTCGGTGAGTTTCAGCAATCCGTAGTTTTCTATATCCTTGACGAGGAATTTCGCGATAAGCGCCTGCCTGATCACCATGTTCCAGAATTTCTCATCTTTATCCTCGCCTGCTCCGAAAAGCTCGAGCTTATGATGCTTGTATGACTTGATCGCCGATGTTACTTTTCCCGCAAGAATATTGGCAATATGGTCAGCCTTAAACTTTTCCTTTACTGCAAGAATAGTTTCAAGAACATTGACAACTGCCTCGCTTCCTTCAAATTGCGCCTTGGGGTGAAGACAATTGTCGCATGCTTCACAATTATCCTTCGGGTATTCTTCACCAAAATAATGAAGGAGCAGTTTCCTTCGGCACACCGATGATTCGGCATACGAAACAGTTTCCAGAAGAAGTTGTTTGCCAATTTCCTGTTCGGCAATAGGCTTCCCCTGCATGAATTTCTCCAGCTTCATTATATCATTGTAGCTGTAATATGCAATGCAGTTCCCTTCCCCGCCGTCGCGGCCGGCCCTTCCTGTCTCCTGATAATATCCTTCAAGGCTTTTTGGAATATCATAATGGATAACAAACCTGACATCAGGTTTGTCAATTCCCATTCCGAATGCTATTGTTGCAACTATAATATCAGCCTCTTCCATAATGAACTTATCCTGGTTCGCCGTGCGGGTGGCGGAATCCATTCCTGCATGGTAGGGCAAAGATCTTTATTCCGTTAACCTTCAGGGTTTCGGCCATCTCTTCAACTTTTTTGCGGCTGAGGCAATAAATGATTCCCGATTTTCCAGAGTTATTCTTTATATACTTGATGATCTCCTTGGTGACATCCTGCTTTGATTTTACCTCATAATACAGGTTTGGCCGGTTAAACGAGGACTTAAAAACTTCAGCTTCCAGAATCCCAAGGTTTTTCTGGATATCATGCTGGACTTTAGGAGTTGCTGTTGCAGTAAGAGCAATTATCGGCGAACGTCCGATAATGTCTATGATCGGTCTTATTCTCCTGTATTCCGGGCGGAAGTCGTGACCCCACTCTGAAATACAGTGTGCTTCGTCAATAGCATAGAATGATATCTGAATATTCTTAAGAAAATCAATATTTTCTTCTTTGGTAAGGGATTCGGGAGCAACATAAAGGAGCTTGGCTTTCCCCGTAAGCACGTCCTTCTTAACCCTGGCACTTTCGCTTTTAGTCAGGGATGAATTAAGAAAATGCGCAACATCATCATCAGTGCTGAAATTACGCATGGCATCCACCTGGTTCTTCATAAGCGCTATCAGGGGCGAGATGACAATTGCAGTCCCTTGTTTCATTACGGCCGGTAGCTGGTAGCAGAGTGATTTTCCTCCGCCGGTGGGCATAAGGACAAAAGTGTCACGGCCTTCCAGTACATTATTAATAATATATTCCTGATTACCCTTAAATGTATCGAATCCAAAATACTTCTTTAAATAATCATGTGTTGTTGCATCAATCCTCATAATCTTCCCTAATGATTATTTTATCTTTTTTGAAAGTGTTGCACTTCGTAGTGTATATAAAGTTAATTAATTTATTAATCAAATAGAAGATTTATTTTATTATTAACAAAAATCAAAAAATAATAGTCCGGATCAGGTTCTTTAGCGGATTTAAAATGGTATTGTTTTGCAAAATAAGATTTATCATCTTTACAGGCTGAATTTTAAGTCAATCATCTTAAAGAAATATGGCCGAGAGTAAGAAAAAAGGGAAAAACAAAGAGGGGGAGATGTCGTTTCTTGAACATCTTGAAGAACTAAGATGGCATATAATAAGATCGTTAGTTGCCATTGTTATTATGATGATTGTTGCATTTATCTTTAAGAACATACTTTTCGATAAAATCGTTTTGGCTCCAAAAAATCCGGATTTTATTTCCAACAGGATGTTTTGTGACTTCGGGCACTCAATGGCCCGGATATTTCATTTTAAGAACCCTGATGTGATGTGCATCAATAGAAACCCACCAAACCTGATAAGTATTAAAATGTCAGGACAGATTACTACTCATATAATAGTTGCCCTGGTAGCAGGTCTTATTCTTGCATTCCCCGTTGTGATACGCGAATTCTGGATGTTTTTCAAACCGGCCCTGCATTCGAATGAAGCAAAACATGCCAGGGGTGCCGTTCTTGCTTCATCTTTACTTTTTTTCATTGGTGTACTATTTGGATATTTCCTGCTTGCTCCGCTTTCAATTCATTTCTTAAGCACATATCAGATAAGTGCCGACGTGGTTAATCAGATAAATGTCAGATCATTTATAGGTACAATAACCTCAATCTGCCTCGCAACCGGAGTTGTATTTGAGCTTCCAATAGTAGCATTTTTCCTTACCAAAATCGGGATCATCACTCCCGCTTTCATGAGAAAATACAGAAAGCATGCGATTGTTGTTATTTTTATAATTGCTGCAATCATTACCCCTCCTGATGTCTTTTCCCAGACACTTGTTGCAATACCGCTTCTTATTCTATATGAAGTCAGTATCTTTATTTCTGCCGGGGTAATGAAGCGGAAAGCAAAAGAGCATGATGCATTCATGAATGATGACTCTTCTGCCAAAACAGAAAATGCATAAAGAGCCACAAAGGAATGAAACTACATACAGAAAATCTGGTAAAGAAATATCACAACAGAACAGTTGTCGACCATGTATCAATAGACGTAGAACAAGGCGAGATAGTCGGTTTGCTTGGCCCGAACGGAGCAGGAAAAACCACATCATTTTATATGATAGTTGGGCTTATCAGGCCGCGGGAGGGAAAGATTTTCCTTGAAAATGAAGATATTACAACTCTTCCTGTCTATAAGAGAGCCCGGAAGGGCATAGGTTACCTTGCCCAGGAAGCGTCGGTATTCAGGAACCTCTCTGTTGAAGACAATATCAGGGCAGTGCTTGAAATGTCCGGATTTTCTAAAAATGAACAGGCGGAACGCCTTGAAACACTACTTAATGAATTCGGACTGCAGAAAATCAGGAAAAACAAAGGGATCCAGCTTTCAGGAGGAGAAAGAAGACGCACCGAAATAGCCAGGTCACTGGCTCTCAAGCCAAAATTCATCCTGCTCGATGAACCATTTGCCGGCGTCGATCCCATCGCTGTTGAAGATATCCAGGAAATCGTTTCTAAACTCAAAGGAAAAAATATCGGAATTATTATTACTGATCATAACGTTCACGAAACACTTGCAATAACCGACCGTGCCTACCTTCTGTTCGAAGGCCGTATACTTATGTCGGGCACATCAGCACAACTTGCTGATGATGAGCATGTAAGAAAGGTATATCTTGGAAAGAACTTTGAACTTCGCAGGTAACATCCTCACTTTGTTATAATAATTATTTTCTATACTTTTGCGGGGATTTTTCCGCGGATGTGTCGTAATTGGTAGCCGAGCAAGACTTAGGATCTTGTGTCTTAATGACGTGGGGGTTCGAGTCCCTTCATCCGCACCAGTTTACAGACCGCCTGTAACAATTACCAAATGAGCGTTCTGGCGGTTTTTTAAGTACTCAATAAACAATTAAAGATGAATATCACCAGGGAAAGTATTGACGATCTGAATGCCGTCCTGAAAATACAGGTTGAAAAGGCTGATTACGACGGGAATGTTGAAAAAGTGCTGAGAGACTATCGCAAAAAAGCGAATATTAAGGGATTCCGCCCTGGAATGGTACCTATCGGCCTCATAAAAAAGATGTACGGGAAAGCTGTTCAGATAGATGAGATCAATAAGGTAGTGACAGAAAATATTCAGAAATACCTTACCGACGAAAAAATCGAAATTCTTGGGGATCCACTTCCAAAAATCGACGACAATGAAAAGATTGATTTCGATACACAGGAATCATTTACATTTTCATTCGATCTCGGGCTTGCTCCATCTTTTGAAACAAAGCTCAGTAAGAAAAACAAAGTCACTTATTATGAGATAGCTGCCGACGACAAGATGAAGAATGACTATCTCGATAATTATACACGCCGTTACGGAAAATTCGAGAAGGCTGATATTTCGGAAGAAAAGGACATTCTAAAGGGGAAAATCGAGACACTTGATGAGAAAAAGAACCCGGTTTCCGAAGGAATTTTAGCTGATGATACCACACTTTCAATAGAGGTTATCAAGGATAAAAAAATCAAAAAACAGTTTATAGGAAGAGTCGAAAAGGACTCAATTGATTTTGACCTGAGAAAGGCTTTTCCAAATGATAATGAGATCGCAGGTCTCCTTAAGAAGCAAAAAGAGGAAGTCGGGAAAGTTGAAGGTGATTTCAGGTTTACCATCAATGAGATAAGCCGTTTCCGGCCGGCAGAAATAAACAAGGAGCTTTTTGACAGGATCTATGGCGAAAACATTGTACATACAGAAGAAGAGTTCTTCAACAGGATTAATGAAGAGATAACAACTAACCTCCGGAATGAGAGCGATTATAAACTGTCAGTGGATCTGAAGAAGCTAGCAATCGAAAAATCTGAATTCCTGTTGCCTGAAGCTTTCCTGAAAAGATGGCTTCTGAAGGTAAATGAAAAAACGACCGAAGAACTTGTTGAAAAGGATTTCGACACTTTCAGCCGCGATCTCAAATGGCAGTTGATCCGTAACAAGATTGCCAGGATGAATGAGCTTAAAATAACTGAAGAGGAACTTCAGAAAGAAGCTGAAAAGATTACCAGGCTACCAGTTCAGCCAGTACGGATTGTTTTATGCAACTGATGAACAGGTGGCAAACTATGCAAAGGAGACCCTTAAACGGGAAGAAGATGCCAAAAGAATTGCCGACAAGATCCTGGAAGAAAAAGTCAACCTGATCCTGAAGGATACGGTTAAGCTTGAGAATAAAACAGTATCCATTGAGGAATTCAATAAGCTTTTTGAATAGTAATCAATGCATTACAATGGTTTACAATAATTTTTGTATATCTTTGTGTTTTAACGTAAGGACTTTTATCATGAGTAATTTAAGTGATTTTGGAAAATACGCACGAAGCAAGCATGGAATAAGCAGTCTCTCCCTGCACAGATATGCTTCAGTAACTGCTGATGCTTATATTTCCCCCACCATTATCGAGGAACGTCAGCTTAACGTTGCATCAATGGACGTTTTTTCGCGTCTGATGATGGACAGGATCATCTTTCTTGGCTTGCCAATCGATGATTATGTTGCCAATATAATACAAGCCCAGCTTCTGTATCTCGATTCTGCTGATCCGGGAAAAGATATCCAGATCTATTTTAATACACCCGGTGGATCAGTCAATGCAGGATTGGGAATTTATGATACGATGCAGTATATTTCTGCTGATATTGCAACTATCTGCACCGGAATGGCAGCTTCGATGGGAGCAGTTCTTCTTACAGCAGGCAAAAAAGGGAAAAGATCAGCTCTGAAGCATTCAAGGATAATGATCCATCAGCCAATGGGAGGATTTGAAGGACAGGCTTCAGATATAGAGATCCAGGCACGTGAGATCATGAAACTTAAAAAGGAGCTTTTTGAGATAATAGCACTTCATTCCGGCAATTCTTTGGAAAAAGTAGAAAAAGATTCTGACAGGGATCACTGGATGACATCACAAGAGGCTAAAGAGTACGGGATGATCGATGAGATCCTCCAGAAAACTGAACGATAGTGACAATGGATAAATGTTCATTTTGCGGCCGGACCAAGAAAGAGGTCAGCATGCTTATTGCTGGTCTTGAAGGACATATTTGTGACCACTGTATTGAGCAGGCTCACAGTATCATGAATGAAGAGCTCGGCACAAAAAAGAATATCAATTTTGAAACTATCAACCTCCTGAAACCTGCTGAAATAAAACATTTTCTCGATCAGTATGTCATCGGGCAGGATATGGCAAAAAAGATAATTTCCGTTGCTGTCTACAACCATTATAAAAGGCTTATGCAAAAGCCTGATGAAGAGGATATTGATATAGAAAAATCAAATATTATCCTTGTCGGTGAGACCGGTACCGGAAAAACCCTGCTTGCAAGAACAGTTGCCAAAATGCTCCATGTTCCTTTCACCATTGTTGATGCAACAGTTCTTACTGAGGCAGGATATGTTGGCGAAGATATTGAAAGCCTTCTTACACGGCTTCTTCAGAATGCTGATTATGATGTAAAGGCTGCTGAAAAAGGAATTGTTTTTATTGATGAACTTGATAAGATCGCCAGGAAAGGAGATAATCCTTCAATTACGCGTGATGTTTCCGGTGAAGGTGTACAGCAGGGCTTGCTGAAACTGCTCGAGGGATCGATTGTGAATGTTCCTCCCCAGGGCGGACGGAAACATCCTGAGCAGAAAATGATCCCCGTTGATACCAAGAACATCCTGTTTATCTGCGGAGGCGCCTTCGAGGGAATTGAGAAGAAGATCGCACACAGGCTTAATACCCAGGTTATAGGTTATGGAGCATCCAAAAAGAGAGAAAGGATTGACAAGGAAAACCTGCTTCAGTACATAGCTCCTCAGGACCTGAGGGCATACGGGCTGATTCCTGAAATAATCGGAAGACTGCCCATTCTGACTCACCTTAATCCGCTCGACAGGGAAGCCCTGAGAGCAATACTTACAGAACCTAAAAATGCTCTGGTAAAACAATATATCAAGCTCTTTAAAATGGATAACATCGACCTTACTTTCGGTGAAGGAGTTCTTGATTTTATTGTCGATAAAGCAATTGAATTCAAGCTTGGAGCACGCGGATTAAGATCAATATGCGAGGCAATAATGCTCGATGCAATGTTCGATTCACCTTCTGAAGATACCAAAGAACTGACAATTACAACCGATTATGCAATCCGTAAGCTCGAAAGGATTGACATGAAGGTGCTGAAGGCGTCATAAAAAAACCCCTTCAGCAGGAAGGGGGCATTGAATATCTAATGTATCCAATTTCTGTACCTGTGCCTAAGTTGAATCTCCTTCGATTCTCCTCCCCTTGTCACAACTGCTTTATTGTCGCATTCTCCCGTACCATAATCGAGTTCAAAAGGTTCCACACCTTCCCTTTCGATACTTACAACCCCGCTTACAATAAATGCACAAACCCTTTTCCAGTGCAATGCACTTGTAATGGTTCTTAAATATGATATTCCATCAGTATTCTTGCCGCTTGCAGAGCCTGTTACAAGACATTCATCATCCCATTTATTAGCGGTCATAAACCCGGCTACCCATTCTCTCTGATGTTCAGCTTCCCTTTCAATTGTTTTGCCGTCAGGCAGAATAAGCTTGCCATCGGTAAGAGTCACAGAGATGACGAAATTATTCATTGGCGTTAAGTCCAAGGTTTTCAAACACTTTGGTTCCCTCGACTTTTATTCCGTTAAAAAAATAATTATCAAAAGTTACTGTTCTTTTTGAACCCTCTTCCCTGCGGGGACCAGTGACTTCAATAATGATCTTGCCCGACCTGGTATTGTCATAAAATCCCGTACAGCCTGTACCGTAATCAATTGTGATTATTTTCGGCCAGATTCCTGTTGAAGGATGCAATACAGATATTGCCGGACATGAATCGGCAACCAGGAAAACTGACTTTGTATCGCCATTTTTCATTGCATCATCAAGAACGATGGTGGCATTGTCAATACTGTTGAACACATCTTCAAAAACTGCTTCGCTTACGGCATCATCGTCAGCAAGATTGATGCTTGATTGGTCCAGCAATGATCATATCTTTCTTACATGAGGGAAATGTCATCAGCACTGATGCAGTTATCATTAAAAAAATCTTTGTTTTCATAGCTGTGAATATTAGTTATTAATTAAGATCAACAGCTATTTAGATGAGAGAGGTTATAAAAGGTTTAATGGAGATGAGAAATAATATCATTGCTAAATGGTTAAAATTAGCAATGAAGAAAAAGTTCCGAACGAAAGTGAGGAATCTCCGATAAATGACTTTATTTTCTGGCTCCCTTCCTCTCATATATCACATATGAATACGGAATCTTTTTTTCATCTTCTGAAATGCATTCTTCCTTCTCAACAACCTTCCATTTCCTCCGGTCAATTTTCGGGAACCAGACATCGGCCGGAGCCTTTCTGTGAACATGTGTAATATACAATCTGTCTGCAACTCGGCATAAACTGACTGTAAATGCTTCCTCCCCCGATAACAAACACCTCCTCATCCTCTGTCGCACTTGCTCAATGGCATCTTCAATTGAATATGCTGTTACTGAGCAATCGATGCATTCATCAGGAATATCCGTAAGCACAATATTTTTGCGGCCGGGAAGCGGTCTTTTAGGAAGCGATTCCCATGTTTTCTTCCCCATTATTACGCTCTTCCCCATTGTAAGCTTCTTGAATCTCCTCATATCTTCAGGGATATGCCAGAGAAGCTCATTATCCTTACCAATGCCCCAATCGTCAGATACTGCAACAATTATTGAAATCATTTTCTTCTGTTTAAACTGAAATATCTCCTTTAATATGAGGATGAGCAACATAATCCGATAATGCAAAATCTTCATACCTGAATTTTGTAATATCGGTTACATCCGGATTTATGGTCATCTTCGGCAGCTTATATGGTTCTCTCGTCAACTGTAGTTTTACCTGCTCAATATGGTTCAGATAAATGTGTGCATCTCCCAGTGTATGAATGAATTCTCCAGGCTTAAGCGAAGTTGCCTGAGCAACCATCAGTGTCAGCAGAGCATATGATGCAATATTAAAAGGTACACCGAGAAAGATGTCACAGCTCCGCTGGTACAGCTGGCAGGATAATTTACCGTCGGCAACATAAAACTGGAAAAGAATATGGCATGGAGGAAGCGCCATTTTTTCAATCTCTCCTACATTCCAGGCGTTTACGATATGACGCCTCGAATCAGGTGATCTCTTTATTGAACTTGATCACATTTGTCAGCTGATCGATTTTTCTGCCATCGGCAGCGGGCCATGAGCGCCACTGGTATCCATAGACGGGACCAAGATTGCCATTCTCATCCGCCCACTCATCCCAGATTTTTACACCATTGTCTTTCAGATACTTAATGTTTGTATCGCCTGAAATGAACCAGAGAAGTTCATGGAGAATGGATTTCAGATGCAATTTCTTGGTGGTCAACAGCGGAAAGCCCTCCTCGAGGTTAAATCTCATCTGATAACCAAACACGCTTATTGTACCGGTTCCGGTCCTGTCGGACTTTTTGGTCCCGTTTTTCAAGGACATGGTCAAGAAGTTCAAGATATTGCTTCATTCGTGATTCTTAAGAAATCTATTTTGAAGATATTCTTGCCACCCAGCCGCCTCCCGGGGCCATTTCTATCTTCATTTTATCGCCCGATTTAACACTCTTCCTGAGATGTTTATAATCCTGTGCGTATTTATCAGCATTTATACCATCCTGGAAAATATCCATTACATAATCCCCGGCAGGAAGGAACGAGAGATCAAGTTCCAGCTGACGTGGAGTCCAGTCAGTCATACCTCCTACAAACCAGTCACTTCCGGAGCGCCGTGCAAGCAGGAGATAATCGCCTGTTTTGGCGTCAAGCACTTTAATATCGTCCCAGACAACCGGTACTTTAACAAGAAAATCAGTGCATTCCTGTTCCTTCATGTAATTTGAAGGAGAATCGGAAAGCATCTGAAGGGGACTTTCATAAATCACGTACATCGACATCTGGTGAACTCTTGTTCCCTGGCTTGCCGGGCGGGTAAACTGCGGATTGAAATTTGCCTTGTCCATGTTGACCATTGCGCCGGGAGTAAAATCCATCGGACCTGCAACCATCCTCGTGAAAGGCAATGTAACATCATGTTCAGGACTTATGTTCCTTTCCCACTTGTCATTTTCCATTCCCCTTACACCTTCTCTTGTAAGTGCATTTGGATAGGTTCGCTGGAGACCATCAGGCTTATAAGCTCCATGGAAATCAATAAGAAGGTGATGGTCAGCTGTTTTCTTTGCAGCTTCGTAATAGAAATTGACTATCTTCTGGTCATCCCTCTGCATGAAATCAACTTTGACCCCTTTTACACCCCATTTTTCATAGAGGGCAACTGCCTCATCGATCTTATCCCAGAAAGTTTTCCAGACAACCCATAGAATAATACCAACATTTTTACTTGCACCATATTGGCAGAGTTCCGGAACATTTATTTCCGGGATAGATTCAAGAACTGTGGTTCCGATTTTGTACCATCCCTCATCAAGGATTACATATTCAATTCCGTTTTTGGATGCAAAATCGATGTAATATTTATAAGTATCATTATTTATACCCGATTTGAAATCGACTCCGTAAATATTGTTTGCATTCCACCAATCCCAGGCTACCTGACCGGGTTTGATCCATTTTGTATCTGTCAGCCTGTTTGGTGAACCAAGCCTGAAAACCATATCGCTCTCAACAAGCTGGCCGTCATTTCCGGTTATTATGAATACTCTCCAGGGGAAAGTCCTGCGTGCCTTTTGTTTTGGCAACATAATCTTTTGTGTTTGTGACATATAAATCCCTGTCCCTGGTAAGTTTTTCAGTTTCAGGATATCCGGGCTGCACGCCGGTGATCTTTCCCGAACCGGCTCCCCTGATCCACATGCCAGGATAATCTTCAATATCAGCTTCCGTAAAAAGAACATTTACTCCATTTGCCTTGAAAAGTGTTGGAAGGCTTGCAAGATGTTTGCTTCCTATTGTGTCGAGTGATGAATAAATAAAAACCCTTTCATTATGCGACATAAAGCTCTCCTCGCGGGGATACCAGGCATAAGTGCCTGAAGGGAACTTGCAGATCAGCAATTTCATTTCTTAATAATAAGTTCATCCTTCATTGATGTCTCAAATCGGTAAGCCACTCCGTCATTATAAGCCCTGAACTGGATCGACACTCCTGATCTGAATGCAATTAGCAGAGTGTTTCCATTATCTTCTGTTTTTGATCTTTTATAAGCAACAACCGGTTCAAGCACCTGGTTTATCTTTCCGGGTGTAACCTTTTTAACAGATTCATCCTGTCCCAGAATTCTTCCATTTCCCAGCACCATTCCTGCTTTCACGGAAGATATTACCTCTTTTCCGTCGTAAGAAGCTGACCACGTTATATCAGGTCCGACCGAAACATGTCAATACAATCTTTCCGTCAGGTGAACTTACTTTATAATCTTTTGCAAATGAATGACCTGCAGCAACTATCAACATTAAAATAAATAGCAATCTTCGTTTCATATTATTTATATTTATTAATTATTGTTTCAAAGGAAAGGATCAATCAACAGAATGAAATCATTCTGACTTTTTCTTCCGTTTGTCCAGTTCATCCCTTATCGAAGCGGCACGTTCATAATCTTCAGTTTTAACAGCTTCATCGATCATTTTATAGAGTTCCTCATCCGAATAGTTATTCAAACTTGGAATTCCCTGTTTCAAACAGATTGTCAGTGTCAGTTTCTGTTGAAGTATCAGGTTCAGCAGGCGGTGATTGTGATACCTGCTTTTTCGAGGATCTCTTCAGTTATGTAAATGGGACATCCGAATCGCAGTGCAAGAGCTACTGCATCGGATGTGCGGCTGTCGATCGATAATTCCTTTTCACCATTGTTGCAGAGGAGCCTGGAATAAAACACACCTTCTTCCAGCTTATAGATCATAACTTCGATAATTGAGATATTGAATTCAGCTGCAAAGCTCCGGAACAGATCGTGTGTCAGAGGCCTTGGAGGATCCAGGTTTTCGAGCTTGATCACAATTGCCTGAGCTTCAAAGCCTCCGATAATTATAGGGACTCTTCGTTCACCATTTTCTTCAACCAGGATTAGAGCATATGCTCCCGACTGGGTCTGACTGTAGGAAATCCCTAAAACCTTTAGCTTTACTCTCTTCATATCAATTAATTAGTAACCAGAAGAATATATGCTCCCGGGTTGCATCAGACAAATATAAAGATTATAGCAGTAAGACAAAGAGTTACCTGATTCTTTTTTTCAACATGAAATAGACCGCAAATGTTTTGATAACAGAATCAGTTCTGGTGATCAGGTTTCATTTCTGTAATCTATGTTTTCAAATATATGAGATAAAAAAGATCAGGATGATTTGTAAATAAATGAATTTGTATATCTTTGCAGTCCGAATTTGAATAAATCCACACAGGCAGGACAAAGTTATATGAGAACAGAACATATACGCCTCATGGAGTAACTTAATAAAGAAACAGAAATGTACGCTATCGTTGAAATTGCTGGTCAGCAATTTAAAGTAGAAGAAGGAAAAAAGATTTTCGTTCATCGCCTTGAAACTGAAAAAGACACTATTCTTGAATTTGACAAGGTCCTCCTGGTTGAGGATAATGATAAGATCCTTATCGGAGAACCTGCAGTCGAAAATTTCATTGTTGAGGGAAAGGTTCTTGATCATGTCAGGGGAGATAAGGTAATTGTCTTTAAGAAAAAGAGGAAAAAAGGGTACAGGGTAAAGAACGGACATCGCCAGAATTTTTCTCAGATTGAGATAATTGGAATAGGTGAAAAGGGCACCATTGTACGGAAAGAGACTCCGAAAAAGGAAAAAGTCAAAAAAGTTGTTGCTCCTGAACCTGCAGCAGAACCTGTGGCAGAAAAGAAAACCAAAGAGAAAAAGTCTGCCGCTAAAAAACCGGCTGTAAAAAAAGAAAAAGCTGCACCAAAAGCAAAAAAAACAGCTGAAAAGAAAGAAGCTGAAAAAAAACCGGCAGCAAAAAAAGCATCAAAAAAAAAGGAATAAAATAATTCAGAAGATTAAAATATAAAACTATGGCACACAAGAAAGGAGCAGGAAGTTCACGTAACGGCCGCGATTCTGAAAGCAAGCGGCTCGGAGTGAAACTCTTCGGCGGCCAGGCAGCCAAAGCAGGCAATATAATTGTCCGCCAGAGAGGAACAAAACATAACCCGGGCCTTAATGTAGGAGTTGGCAAAGACCACACTCTTTTTGCACTTACTGATGGTGAGGTTGAATTCAAAAAGAAAAAAGACAACAAGGTTTTCGTTTCGGTCAAACCGGTAACTGAATAACAGGATTTTAACCAGACACCTGACTCCCGAAATTCTTTCTCAAAGAGGAAAGCATTACCGGGAGTTTTTATATTTTTACAGCGGGCTTTAAGGCCTGCTTTTTTATTAATAGTTACTGAAGATGCTTACAATAAACCTCATCCGGGAAAAGAAAGAATTCATTATCGAAAGATTAAAGATAAAGAATTTTGATGCTGAAGAAATAATCAATAAGATCCTTTCTCTTGATATCATCACGTCGCGAAATTCAGTCTAAAACTGATCTGCTGCAGAGTGATATGAACCGGATCTCGAAAGAGATTGGAAACATGATGAAGGAAGGCAGGAAGGCTGAAGCTGATGCTGCCCGCGAAAAGACCTATTCACTTAAGGAAGAGATCAAATCATTATCTGATAAGCTTCTCCCGCTGGAAAATGAGCTCAGAAATGAAATCATCAGGCTCCCGAACCTTCCTCACAGTTCGGTAGCGCCCGGTTATGGTGCAGACAATAATGTCAAAGTAAGGGAAGGAGGAGTGATTCCGGTCCTCCCCGATTCAGCACTTCCTCACTGGGATCTCATTAAAAAATACGATATTATAGACTTTGAACTTGGAATAAAGCTGACCGGAGCCGGTTTTCCTGTTTATAAAGGCAAAGGTGCAAAACTTGAGAGAGCACTTATAAGTTTCTTCCTTGATGAAGGTGTTAAAGCAGGTTATACCGAAATGATGCCTCCGATAATGGTAAACGAAGATTCGGGATTTGGAACAGGACAGCTGCCAGATAAAGAGGGGCAGATGTACAATGTCGGCCTTGATGGTTTTTATCTCATTCCCACTGCCGAAGTCCCGGTTACCAATATTTACAGGGATGTAATTCTGAACGCTGATCAGCTACCAGTGAAAAATGTTGCCTATACTCCCTGTTTCAGAAGGGAAGCAGGATCATGGGGTGCTCATGTCAGAGGCCTCAACAGGCTTCATCAGTTTGATAAGGTTGAAATTGTCCAGATTGCACACCCCGATCATTCCTACAGATCGCTTGAAGAGATGGTAAATCATGTCGAGAGCCTTGTGTCAGGCCTTGAGCTTCCATACCGTATTATGAGGCTTTGCGGCGGCGACATGTCATTCACTTCTGCATTGACTTACGATTTTGAGGTGTGGTCGGCAGCCCAGAAAAGATGGCTTGAAGTGAGCTCTGTTTCAAATTTTGAATCCTTCCAGGCAAACCGCCTGAAATGCAGGTTTAAAGAGAAAGGCGAAAAACAGACCAGGCTTGTTCATACACTTAACGGAAGTGCCCTTGCACTGCCAAGGATTGTTGCTGCAATACTTGAAAATAACCAGACAGAATCGTGGAATTAAGGTACCTGCCAGTTCTTGTGCCATACACTGGATTTGATAATTAATTAACTTGACCCCCCTGCCCCCCAAGGGGGTGTAAAAATAGCCCCCTTCAGGGGGTTGGGGGTAAAAGATTATGGATAAAACAAAGCAATCATACATTTATGCCGGACTGGCAATATTTTTCTGGTCGACAATTCCGACAGCCTTCAAGATATGCCTGAGTGAGCTTGCAATATCTTCCTGATGCTTACAATAGCTTCTGTTACTTCAACCCTGGCTCTGTTTGTTATACTTCTTTCAGAAAAAAAAACCGGACTATTAAAAGTTAAAGTTCTCCTGGCGACCTTATTAATTCAGCATTGCTGGGACTTATAAATCCGTTTCTTTATTACCTGATCCTGCTTAAGGCTTATCAGCTTCTCCCGGCACAGGTTGCCCAGCCGCTTAATATGATCTGGCCGATCATTCTGGTTTTTCTTTCGGTTCCTGTATTAAAACAGAAAATTAAAAGAAGGAGTTTTGTTGCTCTGTTTCATTTCATTTATCGGGGTTTATATAATCTCCTCACAGGGAAATCTTTTTAAGCCCGGGCATGCTGATATAAAAGGAGTTTTGCTGGCAACCGGCAGTTCTGTTATTCTGGGCTTTTTATTTTATTCTGAATGTAAGGGACAAAAGGGACGAAGCAGTGAAACTGTTTCTTGAATTTTTTATTCGGATCTGTTTATCTTATTGCTAGCAATGATAATCACAGGCAACTGGCCCGAAAATATCGGATTTAAAGGAATTGCCTCTTCAGTATATATTGGTTTGTTTGAGATGGGGATAACATTCTTCTTCTGGCTTAAAGCTCTTCAGATGTCGGAAACTACCGATAAAGTGAGCAATCTTGTCTATCTTGCCCCGTTTCTTTCACTTATTTTTGTGCACTTTATACTTCATGAACCCGTTTATTATACAACTCCGGCAGGATTATTGCTGATAATTTCAGGAATACTGATCCAGAACCGGAAAATTAAAGAACTATAAATTATTATTTTTGTTATTCGCAGAAAGCTGATGTTAAATTATACTGATATGAAAAAGCTGATTTTATATTGCAATTATTATCCTGCTCCTTTTTTCATCATGTAAAAAAGATCCTGATCCTGTTGATACAGGATCTGACAGATGCCATGGCGAGAGACAGTCTTTATTACCTTATGAGACAGTGGTACTACTGGTACGACCAAATGCCAACGGTTAAAAAAGAGGATTACACAGATCCTTATGAACTGTTAGAGGCTATGAGGTATAAAACACTTGATAAATGGAGCTTTGTTGCTGATTATAATGAATTCATTGCTGAAATGCAGGGAGAATTCGTGGGACATGGCATCAGGATAGGACTTGATGATATCCAGAAAGGCAAGGATAGCCATGATCTATTCAAAATCACCATTGTATGCAGACGGAGTCCGGCGCGGATGGATAGTTAAAAGCGTAAACGGTTACGATATTGCCAAAATAATCTATGATGGCGATGCAACTGCATATAATACTGCATTGGGAGCCAGTACCGCAGGTGTCACAAATAAATTTGTTTTTACAAAGCCTGATGGAACTGAAATTGAGATATCATCCACAAAATGCTTCCTTTACGGTGAATTCCGTTTTTCTGTATGATACGCTTCATCTTTCAACAGGAGTAACGGGTCACCTGGTTTTTGAATCATTCATTGATCCTTCACCGACAGAACTCGCTGCTGCCTTTAAATTCTTTGAAGAATGCAATATCAAAGATCTGATCCTTGATCTGAGATATAACTCCGGAGGATACCTTTCTGTAGCTCAGACCCTTGCAACGTGAAATTGGCGGCAAAACACTTGGCTAATTCCGGTTCCGTTTTTGCTGTTCTTAAATACAATGATAAGAACCAGGATCAAAACTATACATATAAATTTGACAAACATGTTCAGGTCAACCTTTCATTAACCAGGCTGATTGTGATCTCCACAAGGCTGACTGCCTCGGCAAGCGAAGCAGTTATGAATGGACTGAAACCCTTTATGAATGTGATCAGCATTGGAGATACAACAAATGGCAAACCAGTTGGAATGAACGGATGGGAAGTTGGTGAGAAATATTTCTTCTGGCCTATAACTTTTAAAATTGTAAATAAGAATAACGAAGGAGATTATTTTAATGGTATTGCCCCTGGAAAAGCAGTTTCGGACGATATCACTCATGATTTTAATGACAGGAATGAGCTTTGCCTGAAAGAAGCCATTCATTATCTTGAGACCGGAACATTTTCAACAAAGAGGGTTCGATTCATTTTACCGTTATCATCAATATTCGGAAAAACCTGCATGGAGGAATAAGAGGTCTTTCGCTTAAATAAGTAATCGCCTATTAATAAAGCCGCTTGAAAAAGAATAAAAAGGAGAGGATCATTCTGGGTATTGATCCCGGGACAAGCATTACAGGGTACGGATTAATAAAAATATCAGGCCAGGATCCTGAGCTGATAACAATTGGTTCAATTGATCTTTCGAAATATGATGATCACTATATTAAGCTTAAACATATCTTCGACCGGACAGTCGGAATAATAGATGAATATCATCCTGATGAGCTGGCCATTGAAGCTCCTTTTTACGGCAAGAACGTCCAGTCGATGTTAAAACTGGGACGGGCACAGGGGGCTGCCATAGCAGCAGCTCTCAGCCGTTCCATTCCTATATTTGAATATGCCCCGAGAAAAATCAAAATGTCGATAACAGGAAGGGGAGCCGCCTCAAAGGAACAGGTCGCTTCAATGCTGATGCGGATACTTAATTTCAGCAAAATTGAAATCAAGCTTGATGCCACCGACGGGCTCGCAGCAGCATCTCTGCCATTTTTACCAGACCAACACCCCCCGGCAGGATAAAAACTATAACAGCTGGAAAGATTTCATTAATAAAAATCCCAAAAGAATTAAAAAGCAATAGATTATCCGATAACTGAAAAAGCAAGAGCCACTACACTGACTTTCGCATTTTCCGCTTTCAATATTTCATTGGCGCATGCTTCTAATGTTGATCCTGTTGTAATTACATCATCAACCAGAAGGATATGCAGTCCTTTCAGCTTTGTTCTCATCTGTAACCCTGAAAATATCCTGAACATTTGTCCATCTGTCATAGCGCGATTTACGGGTTTGTGTTTTTGTAACAGTTTTTCTGACCAGCAATTTTGTGTCAACCGGTATACCCGAAACTTCCGAAATACCCTGTGAAATTACATCACTCTGGTTAAATCCTCTCTGCCGTTTTTTTGAAGGATGCAAAGGCACCGGAATGATCATGTCAATATCGTCCAGAAACCCTGAAGACTTCAAGTGCACTGGCATAAATCCTGCCAAGTTCAGAACCAATCTCTTTCACCCCTTTATACTTTAGCTGATGTATCAGTTTCCTTATCCTGCTGTCCCTTGTATAAAATGAAAAAGCTGCCGCCTTCTCTATCATGCACCGGCCCCAGAATAATTGTTCAACCGGATTATCAGGTTTCAAATGGTAATTGGTCCTTGGAATCATGACAAAACACTCCGTGCAGATAAGTTTTTCATTTCTCATCAGGTGATTGCCGCAGCCATAGCAAAGCCGCGGAAAAAGGAGACTAATAAAATCGTCCCACAAATCATAAAAGTAACTCATGCAGCGAGCAGAATTATTCCTATAAAGGTATGAAATGAAAAGAAAAGAAGAAAGAATCGGAAACTTAATTACAGTATCACTTTATCACTGATCCTTTTTGCGATTTTATTAAACTCCTCAGGTGTGAATTTAAGTTTAGGATTTTTAAAGTTAAGGTCAGCCATGGTATTCATGGGAACCAGATGAATATGGGCATGCGGGATTTCAAGGCCGATAACAGCAACACCGATGCGGGCGCACGGGATGGCCTTTTCAATCGCCATTGCAACTTTCTTCGAGAACAGAACAAGACCTGACAGTTCAGCTGTCGGCCAGGTCGAAAATATAATCAGTTTCAGCTTTTGGCACCACCAGGGTATGTCCTGCCATTAAGGGATTTATGTCGAGAAAAGCAAAATATCTTTCATCTTTCAGCGATTTTATAGCACGGAATCTCTCCCTTTATGATCTTTGTGAATAATAGTTGCCATTAAACCAGATATTTATTGTGTTGATATTGACAGTATCTCAAACGGGATAATCCCTGAAGGGACCTTGATCTGAACAGTTTCCCCAACTTTTTTACCTATTAAACCCATCGCAATAGGGGAACTGATAGCAATTTTACCAAGCTTGAAATTTGCCTCACTTTCAGGAACAATCTGATATTCCATCACGCTGTTATTTGTCTTGTTCTTGATTTTTACCTTGTTAAGAATCCTGACAGTCGAAGTGTCGATCTTTGATTCGTCAATTACCCTTGAACGGTTAATAATATCTTCAATCCTTGAGATTTTCATCTCAAGCATTCCCTGTGCCTCCTTTGCTGCAGAATACTCGGCATTTTCCGTAAGATCACCTTTGTCTCTGGCATCTGCTATAAGCCTGGATATCAAGGGTCTCTCAACCAACCTCAGCTGATCCAATTCTTCTTTCAGTTTTTGAAGGCCCTCTTCTGTTATGTAAATGACATCTGACATTTTATGCTCTTCTATTTAAAAAATAAGAAGAATTCCGGGGATCCCGGAACTCTTCAGTAACAAATATATAAAATCTTCTAATAATTACCAAATAAAATTGCTGAAAATGGGTATAGTACAAGTATTTATCTTTCACAATCAGCTGTTAGTTGTATTTTCTGCCTGTTTTCTTTGAGCTTTCTGTTCTGTTTTTCTTCTTTTCCTTATATTTTAAATCAGCCTCTTTCCGGTTTTCCAGCATACGGGCTTTTACTTCGGGAGACTGAATTTCCACTGCACGTTTCCTTGATTTTTTCACATATGCATCATACTCTTTATCCAGCTTTTTTTCATTTGCCGCCTGTTTCTTCTTTGCCCTTACAATGCTCGGAGACTCCTTGTATTTTACGGTCTTAGTATTTAATGACTTGCCAAACAGTTCCCTTTCAGGATTTCTTATACTTCGTTTGTATTTCTGAGCCTCACACACTGAAACAGCACAAGATAATTATCAGAAAAATCAAGAAAATTGTTTTTAACGAAAGATCCTTCATGTCTCCGGTATTATTATTAAAACTGTACAAAGTTGCTGAATTCGCAACTGTAATACTATTTTTGTCCTGTTAATTAATAACGAGGATTGGCATGATGACATTTTCAAAACAGGCACTTTTTTTTATAGCTTTTATTTCGACATTTGCTTTAAGTTCCTGTGATAAAGTCGAGTAATGATGTTATTCCGGATGTTTCTGTTGATTTTACAATTGATCTGCTGGATCCGGAATTTGTTAATCTTTCGGTTATAGGGATTTCAGATACAATCGATGCTTCAACCAACAACTGGGGTTACAAATCAGCCGGCTATGACGGGAACGGGATAATCATTTACAGCGGTCCTGATGAATATTATGCATACGACAGGACATGTCCCTACGATTATGCAGTTAATGATCTAAGCATCAAGGTCAAAATCGATTTCCGGCTGTTGCCGTATGTCCTCATTGCGGTACAAAATATGTCTCTTTCCGCTTATGGAACTCCTCTATCAGGTTCGGAAAGTATCCTCTGAAGAATTACAAAACCAGTTTTGATGAGAACAGGTATATAAGAGTGTGGAATGATTGACCTCTCCCCAGGCTAATACCTGTAATGATCCGCTTTGAACGGTCCGTTCTGCCCGACCCCAATATAATCAGCCTGTTCTTTTGTCAGCTTCGTAAGCTTAACCCCCAGCTGATCAAGATGCAGTCTGGCTACCTCTTCATCAAGGTATTTCGGGAGTCTGTACACTCCGATCTTATATTTATTATTCCACAGATCGATCTGAGCAAGTGTCTGGTTGCTGAATGAGTTGCTCATTACAAATGAAGGATGTCCGGTTGCACAACCCAGGTTCACAAGCCTGCCTTCAGCAAGAAGAAAGATTGCATGGCCGTCGGGAAAAACATATTTGTCCACCTGAGGTTTAATATTTATCTTCTTTATCCCCTTCATCCCATTAAGCCTGTCGACCTGGATCTCATTATCAAAATGGCCTATATTACATACAATTGCCTGATCCTTCATTTTCATCATATGATCGAGACTTATTATATCCCTGTTCCCGGTTGCGGTAACATAGATATTGCCCTCGTCAAGAACATCCTCAACAGTCTTCACTTCAAATCCTTCCATCGATGCCTGCAATGCGCAGATCGGATCAATTTCGGTAACGATCACCCTTGCACCATATGCTCTCATTGATTTTGCACAGCCTTTGCCCACATCACCGTAACCGCAGACAACAACAACCTTGCCGGCAATCATAACATCAAGCGCTCTTTTCAGTCCGTCGGCAAGCGATTCGCGGCAGCCGTAAAGATTATCAAATTTTGATTTTGTTACAGAGTCATTGACATTTATCGCAGGAACAAGCAGTTCATTGTTTTCCATCATCTGGTAAAGCCTGTGAACACCTGTGGTGGTTTCTTCAGATATTCCCTTAAGCTCACTTACAGCCCTGTGCCATTTACCAGGTTCACTGGAAAGCAGACCTTTCAAAGTCGTGAAGATTATTCCTTCCTCCCTGCTTGAAGGTTCCTTATCCAGAAATGCAGGATCGTTTTCTGCCTTATATCCAAGATGCACAAGCAGTGAAGCGTCACCACCGTCATCAACAATAAGATTGGGACCTTTGCCTTCCGGGAACGACAGAGCCTGTGCTGTGCACCACCAGTATTCCTCAAGCGATTCGCCTTTCCAGGCAAAAACAGGGATCCCTCTTTCGGCAATTGCGGCAGCAGCATGATCCTGGGTGGAGAAAATATTACAGCTGGCCCACCTGACATCAGCTCCAAGTTCAACAAGAGTCTCAATCAGCACAGCAGTCTGGATCGTCATATGCAGTGAACCTGTTATTCTTGCTCCTTTCAGCGGTTTTTCAGATGAATATTTTTTCCTTATTGCCAGAAGACCTGGCATCTCCTTTTCTGCAATCTCAATCTCTTTCCTTCCGAAAGAAGCAAGAGAAATATCTTTTACTGCGTATTGCTTTGTTTCGACCATTAAGTTCATCAATAATATTTTTATTGATTTTACGGATGCAAAGTTAAACAATTAATTCAATGAAGTTGTTCAGTCAAGCAACCTCATTGCTATCTGTTTGTCAAGTTTCATCTGCTCAACCAGCTGTTCTGTATTTTCAAATTTCATCTCATCCCTGAGCCTGAATCTGAAAATGGCTGTTATCGTGTGGTCATATAAATCCCTGTCAAAATCAAAAATATGTACTTCAATCGATCTGCTTGACCTGTCCTTATTTACAGTCGGATTGAATCCGATGCTCAGCATTCCAGGCAGTTTCCTGTTATCAAGCATTACTTCGACAGCATATACTCCGTCGGCCGGTACCAGCTTGAAGATGTCAGCAGGTTTTATATTTGCAGTCGGAAATCCTAGTAAGCGTCCAAGCTTACGGCCTTCGACAACTTTACCGGTAATGGCATAATTATATCCCAGCCATCTGTTGGCATCTTCAAGCCGGCCATTAAGCAGGGCATCCCTGATTGCGGTTGAGCTTATAATCCCTTCAGGAGCATATACACCATCAACCTGTTCAACTTCAAAATCATATAATTCAGCACATTCACAAATCTTTTTAAAGTCTCCTCCTTTACCTTTCCCAAAATGATTATCATAACCGACAATCAAATGTTTTACTCCAATTTTTTCTACAAGTATTTCCCTTATGAAATCGGCAGCTTCCATATTACCCAGTTCCCTGGTAAAACTCATAATAATAATGTGATCAATCCTGGATTCTGCCAGAAGCTTTTTCTTTTCATCAAGGGTTGAAAGGAAGAAGAGACCTTCAGTCTTTCCTGAAAGCACCAGTCTGGGGTGAGGATCGAAAGTAATTACTACTGATTCTCCGCCGGCCTTTTCTGCGCTGGAGGAAAGGTGATCAAGAAGGGCCCTGTGTCCCAGATGCACTCCGTCAAAAACTCCCACAGTGACAAAAGGATGTTCCAGATTCAGATTTTCATATCCCTCATGAATTATCATACTATTTTCATCTTGCGACTGTAAAATTAACAAAGCCTGCGAAAACGGAACGATTAAGTAATTTAGATTTTGTATTTTTATAGAAAGTATCCTATTAAATAATATTGTCATGAATCCTGTCAAGTTCTATTTATCTGATCCATGGCTGGAGCCATACAAAGGTATTATCGATAGCCGGATTAATAAATGCGTGTTGAAGGAACAACACCTTGCCGGAAGCGGAAAACTCATTGAATTTGCCATGGGTCATTATTACTACGGACTTCATCGTGACAATGACGGCTGGGTCTTCAGAGAATGGGCTCCCAATGCCGATAACATTTTTCTTATTGGTATTTTCAGCGACTGGAAAGAAAAACCCTCATATAATTTAAACAGGATAAACGAATATGGCGACTGGGAGATAAAACTGCCTCCTGAATCCCTGAATCACGGCGATCTTTACAAACTTTCAATGCACTGGAAAGGCGGGAAAGGCGAGCGTATTCCATCGTATGCCACTCGCCTTGTTCAGGATGAAAATACAAAAATATTCACAACCCAGGTGTGGAATCCTGAAAAGCCGTACAAATGGAAGGTGAAAAACTTTAAAGGCAGAGACTACTGCCCCGGTGATCTATGAAGCCCACATCGGAATGGCAACGACCTGAGGAAAAAATTGGGACTTACAGTGAATTTGCTGAGAATGTACTGCCGATAATTGTAAAATCGGGATACAATACCATACAGCTGATGGCAATACAGGAACATCCTTTTTACGGATCGTTCGGCTATCATGTTTCAAGCTTTTTTGCCGCTTCCTCAAGGTTCGGGACACCTGAAGATCTTAAAGCATTGATTGACAAAGCCCATGCATCAGGAGTAAGGGTGATCATGGATCTGGTACACTCTCACTCTGTTAAAAATGTTCAACGAGGGACTTGGAATGTTTGACGGATCCCCTGGTCAGTATTTTCACACCGATCATAGAAGAAATCATGTCGCATGGGATTCATTATGTTTCGATTACGGGAAAGACAATGTAATGCATTTCCTGTTATCGAACTGCAGGTACTGGCTTGAAGAGTACAAATTTGACGGCTTCAGGTTCGATGGTGTTACCAGCATGATCTATTACAACCACGGCCTGGAAAAGAGTTTTACTACCTATAATGATTACTTTGATGGAGGACAGGATGAAGATGCCCTTGTCTACCTTTACCTGGCCAATAAAATGATACACGAATTCAAACCGGGTGCCTTGACTATTGCTGAGGAAATGAGCGGCATGCCGGGAATTGCAGCCGACACTGCCAGAAAAGGTTATGGCTTTGATTACAGGCTTTCGATGGGAGTACCTGATTTCTGGATAAAGCTGGTAAAGGATACACCTGATGAAAACTGGGACATGGGGCATCTGATCCATGAACTTACCCAGCACAGGCCAGAAGAGAGAATAATTTCGTACTGTGAGTCACACGACCAGGCACTGGTTGGAGATAAAACATTGATATTCCGCATGATAGATGCCGAGATGTACACAGGGATGACAAAATCATACCACAGCTTCACAATCGATCGCGGAATTGCCCTGCACAAGATGATAAGGCTTATCACATTCAGTGCGTCGGGCGGAGGTTACCTGAATTTCATGGGAAATGAATTCGGCCATCCTGAATGGATCGATTTTCCGCGTGAAGGTAATAACTGGAGCTATAAATATGCACGCCGCCAGTGGCATCTTGCCCATAATGAAGATCTTAAGTATTCATTCCTGCTGAAGTTTGACAATGCAATGGTTAGGCTTCATAAAGAATTCAGGATCCTGGATGATCTGGTTGTTCACAGGATCTATGAGAATAATTTTGATAAGGTAATAGCTTTCTCAAGAGGTGAGTTTGTGCTTGGTATTTAATTTTCATCCGACCAATTCATTTACTGACTACGGAATTCCTGTTAAAGGTAAATTCAGGATCATGCTGGATACCGATGATCCATTGTTTGGAGGTTTCGACAGGGTCAACAGGATTTCATACTATACATCCACCAGAAAAGCAGCAAGGCCAACTCTCGATCAGCCTTTCTATCTTTATCTCTATCTGCCATCACGAAGTGCCCTGGTCTTAAAGAGGGAAACAGTAAAAAGAGCCACTGATATTTAATCAATCCACCTCAGCAGGTAAAAATCCTGCTTGTGAGGAAGATCCTTGTGCCTTGGATATATTCTTATCCCGTAAAAGAATGTTCCGGCTTTCTCAGGAACAAGGTTTGCCCTGTAGAGACATTTGCCGTTTTTGCTGCTGACCAGCTTAAACTCCTGGCTGTCAACAAATTCATATTCGCCTTGCTTGTTAAGATGAGTAAAAACAAACTCCACTCCAACGTTGTCCTTTGGTATTTTCTTGATATCAAGGGCTATCTCAGCATGATAATCATGACCTGAATGATAAACATTTTCATGAGGCCGCTCGAAATTATAATTCAGAACCTCAATATTGTCCCATTCGTCCTTCATAGTCTTTTTCCAGGAAGCAATTGCTTTTGCTTTCTCAAAATCATTTGCAGTCAGATATTTGTTCCTTGGCCAAAGTTTCATGTAATACTTTTCAAGATAATCATCAAGCATCCTCTTCATTGTAAATTCAGGAGCTATCTTCACCATGGTGTTCTTGATAAGGCTTATCCACTCAACCGGAATGCCCTGTTCATTCGATGAATAATAGGCAGGCACTATTTCAAATTCAAGCATATTGTAAATGGTTTCGGCATCCACATCATCCTGAAGGTCCTGATTAGCAGAAGGATTGTTTCTTCGGAAGCGCCCAGCCGGCATATGCACGATATCCTTCAACCCACCATCCGTCGAGGACGCTGAAATGTATCGTTCCGTTCATCACGGCTTTTTCACCGCTTGTACCTGAGGCTTCAAGGGGCCGTGTTGGTGTATTAAGCCAAATATCAACTCCTCTTACCAGCTGCTTTGCAAGCTCAATATCATAATTTTCCAGGAAAAGAACCTTTCCTGCAAACTGAGGCATCTGTGATACTTCGAAAACTCTTTTGATCAGGTCCTGCCCGCCGCCATCATGCGGATGAGCCTTTCCTGCATAAGATGAACTGCACAGGCCTGTCAGGATCATTTACAATCTTTGCCAGCCTGTCGAGATCCCTGAACAACAGAGAAGCTCTCTTATAGGTTGCAAACCTGCGTGCAAATCCTATAGTAAGGGCCTTATCATTAAGATGCGTGCTGATATTCAGCAATGTCCGCGGACTGACATGCTTCTCAATCATGTCCGATTGCAGTCTTTTGCGGATATTTACGAAGAGTTTCTTTTTTAGTCCCGTTTTTAGATCATAAACCTTTTTATCATCAAGGTTATACAGTTTTTCCCATTGACTTCTGTCGGTCTGGTCAAAATTAACGGTGCCTGTGAGCTGTTTATAGATTTCCTGCCATTCAGGAGCAATCCAGGTGGGATGATGGACGCCGTTTGTTACGTATCCTATGTAAAGTTCCTCTTTAAGGTATCCGGGCCAAAGCTTGTTGAACAATCCCTGGGTAACCTGTCCGTGCAATTTACTTACGCCATTCAATTCCTGTGACATATGAGTGGCGAGATAGCTCATATTGAATTTCTTGTCTGCTTCTCCCGGACACTGGCCAAGTGCCATCAGCTCATCCCAGCTGATATTAAGCCTGGCGTGATAATGAGAGATATACTTTCTCAGAAGATCCTCTTCAAATGCATCATGCCCTGCAGGAACCGGAGTATGAGTGGTGAACAGGGTTGACGAACGGATAGCCTCAATAGCCTGATCGAATGTAAGATGATAATCTTCAATGAGTTTTCTGACACGTTCAAGGCTGATAAATGCCGAATGTCCTTCATTGCTGTGATAGAGGTCAGGCTTCAGACCCATTGCGGTCAGGGCTCTGATGCCGCCGATACCAAGAATAAGCTCCTGCTTAAGGCGGTTCTCATGATCTCCTCCGTACAGGTAATGGGTTATTGAACGGTCCTCAGCAGAATTGTCATCAAAATCAGTGTCCAGCAAATAAAGCGATAACTTTCCCGACTTTTGCTTCCCATATCCGCATGTTCACACTCCTGCCTGGCCATACTATACTCACTGTAAGATGTTTCCCTTCAGCATCCTTGACCGGAATTATCGGAAGCCGTGAAAATTCCTCAGCCTCATAAATTGTAAGCTGCTCCCCTTTCGGACCGAGCTTTTGTTTGAAATAACCGAACCTGTAAAGAAGGCCGATACCAATAATATTTACGTTCGAATCGCTTGCTTCCTTCAGATAATCACCTGCAAGAATTCCAAGACCACCAGAATAAATTTTCAGGCAGGGATGAATTCCAAATTCCATACTGAAATAAGCAACTGATGGTTTTTCTTTATCATCAGGCCTGTTAATATACTCTTTGAATTTCCTGATTATATTTTCAAGATCCGCTATAAACTCTTCATCATCTTCAAGAACAAGCAGTCGCTTATAATCAATCTTTTCAAGAAGCAGCTTGGGATTATGCTTGACATCCTCCCAGAGCGAAGGATCCATCCTCCTGAACAAGGACTCAGCATCCCAATTCCATGACCACCACAGGTTGCCGGACAGCTCTTTAAGGGATGACAGTTTATCAGGTACATCACTCTGAACATAAATATCCTTCCAGACAGGAATCTGGTGAGGTTTTCTGATCTTTAAGTCTGGCGCTTCAACAAACTGTGCAAATTCCCGTGGTTCATCCCTCCTTTCACTGCTGTGCGTAAGAGCAATTTCATAAGCGTCATAATAGTGCTTTACAAGATTGTGCCACATTGCTATCCTCGAGATCTCATGTGCCTTGAATCTTGCTTCCCTTACTTCCCCTTCTGAAAGACCAATATATTTCCGGATGAATTTCCTGATTTCAGTAACTACTTCCTTTTCATTATCATCTGTCCTCTCAATTATCGCGATACCATTCCCGCGGTCCTTAAAATATTCCCTGACCCACAGGCCAAATCCTGAAAGCGAGGTGGTGACCGTCGGGATAGAAAACATCAGGCTTTCGAGCGGTGTATATCCCCAGGGTTCATAATATGAAGGGAAAACCGAAAGGTCAAATCCGATCAGCAGGTCATAATAGGAGAGATTAAAGATGCCGTCATTGCCGTTAAGATATGAGGGAGCAAAAATGATCTTAACCTTTGCATCCTGATTATTTGTAAGACCATTAGTTTTTATGCTTTGAAGCACCGGATCGCTGGTCGGGTAATGGAGACTATGCGTAAGGTATTTGTCAGTTCCGCTGATCTTTCCGTTATTGTACAGAATATCAATAAGATCCTGGCGCGGGCCCTTATGGTATGCCGGCATAAGGATAAAAGCCACACACTCTCTGGAGAGGTCACTTTCCTTATTCAATTCTCCGAGAGAATCAATAAGAATATCCACTCCCTTGTTGTGGAATTCATATCTTCCGCTATTTGCAATAAATATGCAGTTATCAGCAAGGGGATAACCAAGAACAGCCTCCGCAACTTTCTTGAGTTTGGTTCGTGCAGTCTGCCGCTTCTCCTCAAATGATTCAGCAGAAGGAACAAAGGAGTCTTCAAATCCGTTGGGAGTTACTAAATCCACGTCTTTCCCAAGGAAGAAAGAGCATTCCCTGGATGTGATCTCACTTACTGTCGTAAAAACGTCTGCCTCGGCAGCTGAAATTTTTTCAAGTGATTGTTTAGCCACAACATTGAATTCACGCGATATCTGTACCGGATTGTATTCTTTCATCTTCCCGTACAACGGCCTGTTATTGCCTGCAATACATCTGCCAAGTACAGTTGCATGTGTTGTGAATGCCGTTGCGATCCATGGTGCAAATTTTTCGATGTAAAGGATCCCTGTACCTGTCATCCACTCGTGGAACTGTGCAATTATATTATGGCGATCATGGTAACATGAAGTGAAGCTTTCAATAACTTTTCCGGCTGCATAGCCAAACAGGGCAGGTTCGACATAATCCCACTGGCCGGTTATGCTATCGAGTTTATAAGATTTCCCAGAATTTTGCAAATATCTCATTCTGCTGGCCGAAATATGGAGTGAAATCTATTAAAAATACAATAGGTTTGCCGGCAATATTCCATCGTCCTGTTTTGACTCTCAATCCGTCATTTGCTGCAAGATTTCTCCATTCAGGGAACAGAGTATCGTCAGGAATAAATTCCGGGTTGGTTACCTCTTCCCTCCAAACATCAGGGCCTATGAGTATATAATTATCCCCAAGTTCATTTACAATATTCAGTGCCTTTGTTGAGATTACAGTATGAATCCCTCCAACTTTATTACAAACCTCCCAACTGGTCTCAAAAACTAGTTCAACATTCATTATCAGAAATATTGGTTCAGATTATTATTAAGATGTTTTTATTTGCTTTTTTTAGTTTTGACAGGCTTTTTAGATTGTGTCTTCCTGACAATTTTGGTTTTAATTTTTGAGCAGACTTCCTTATGGGATTTCTTTTTCCCGGGTGACTTTTTCTTAAGGTTATCTAGTCTGAGTTGTCTGCTGATCAATTATTGATTCTTTTTCCTTAATAAGATTATTAAGCTTGGAAATCTCGTTTTGAGTATCCCTGTCAGGAATAAAACGATTGACCCTGATCTCAAAATCGCTTAAAACATTCATGTAATTCATAAATGCGTCATATGGGGTATCGTAAGGATTGAAATAGGCATGTACAGCCCCGTCGGAAAAGAATTTTGTAGCCATATAATAAAAATGATCGCTTGCCTGAAGATATTCCCAATCCTTTTTTATCTGCAGCATCTTCACAACGGCAGACTTTATCCGTCAGTTCATAAAGCTTGTCAAGGGCTGCAACCTGAAGTTCATTTCCGTGCCAGGCTGTTATGTCGCGCTCTTCGTCGGCCCATGAAATGGGTGAAGGAATACTGATTGCAGAAACAGGCTGAAGAAAATCTGCTACTTCTGTCGGAGTCATGAACTTGTAAGGAGTCTTTTTCAGGATTGATCCGGGCAGGTGTTGAAGAAAATCGAATATTCCGGTATCTTTATGATTGTGTTCACCAAATGTTTCATAATCAAGAAAAACATTTATCAGTTCGCTTTTGGGAGCAAGCTTATTCAGCCATGAGGCATATTTGTCAGCAGTCAATGGCCATTCTGCCCAGCTGCGGTTTGAGAACCTGAATGCAATATCATCGCTCAGTACAAAATTCCTGAGAAGCACTTTCAGCCGTGGATTAATGGAATTACAGTACAGAAAGTTGGGGCTTTTCCATCCCAGAACGTGCTTGGCTCCCTCTGTAAGCATCGATTTAAATCCCATATCAGCTACCCATGAACCGATCTGGTCGGAATATATTAATTCAGTGTTCCTGAACGATGTCGTTTCAACTCCAAGAAACTCCTTTACCATTGCCCTGTGAGCAATTACCTGGTGTTCAAATTCACTTCTTGTCTTGATTGATGCCAGGGAATGCGACTCGGTTTCTGCAAGAAATTCCACCATTCCGGTATCCGCAAGTTTTTTAAATGATTCCAGCACTTCAGGTGCATAAAGTCGAAACTGGTTTATTACCAGTCCCGTCAGTGAAAAAGTAACTTTAAACTTTCCCTTGTTTTTCAGGATGAGATCGAGCATGATTTCATTGGCAGGGAGATAACAATTCTCTGCCACTTTTCTCATGATGGATTCATTCGAGAAATCATCATAGTAATAATGGTCATGACCCAGGTCAAAAAACCTGTACCGTTTTAGCCTGAAAGGCTGATGTACCTGAAAATAAAAGCATATTGCTTTTTTGCCTGTTAAACTCATATCTAGTTCTTATTTTGCCAAATCACTCTGTAATAAATATCCCTGACATGCCTTGCTGAATTATCCCATTTTAGCCTGACAACTTCTTCCTTGCCATTCTTGATGAACATCTTTGAAAGGGCAGGATAATTAAGGATGCCATATATTGCATCAGCCATTGCGTCGATATCCCAGAAATCAGTTTTCACAGCATGGGTCAGAATTTCAGAAACTCCCGACTGTTTGCTGATTATAACCGGGACATTTGATTGCATGGCTTCAAGCGGAGAAATTCCAAATGGTTCAGATACCGAGGGCATGATGTACACATCGCTCATATTCAACATTGTGAAGACATCCTTCCCCTTCAGGAATCCTGTAAAATGAAACCTGTCAGTAATCTTAAGGGCAGCAGCTCTTCGCATCATTCTTTCCATCATATCACCCGAGCCTGCCATCACAAACCTTACGTCAGGCATAACTTTCAGGACTTTGTAGGCAGCCTCGATGAAATATTCAGGACCCTTCTGTAAGGTTATCCTTCCAAGGAAAGTAACCACTTTTTCATCAAAGCCCTTGTTTATAACGACATCCTGTGAAATTTTAACCGGTTCCACTGCATTATAAACTGTCTCAACCTTATCAGGATTAATGTGGTATTTATTGATTACGATATCCCTTGTAAGGTTGCTTACCGTAATGATTTTTGAAGCTGCATCCATTCCCAGTTTTTCGATACGGTAAACATCGGGGTTTACATTACCCCCGCTGCGATCAAAATCAGTTGCATGAACATGTATCACAAGAGGTTTACCCGAGACCTCCATTGCTGCAATACCTGCAGGATATGCAAGCCAGTCGTGAGCATGGATTATATCAAATTCGTTTTCCTCAGCAATCACCGAAGCAACAACTGAATATTTGTATATCTCATCCATCAATGAGCTGTCGTATCTGCCTGAAAAATCAACAGTACCCTCATTGGTCGTCTGGACTATAAGTTTATATCCGGAAGATTCCGAATTGATCCTTGTCCAGAATTCCTCAGGATCTGTATAAGGAACAATTTTTGATGAAATCTCTATCTGTTCCAGGGGACGTCTGAATCCTTTATAATGAACCTGCTTGAATGCAACAGGAACCTTATTTGCACCAATGAGCCTTACCCTGGTCTGGTCTTCATCGCCCCATGCTTTAGGCACAACAAAGATCACCTCAAGATCCTCCAGAGTAGACATTCCTTTTGTCAGGCCATAACTGGCTGTACCCAATCCGCCGGAGATGTGTGGCGGAAATTCCCATCCGAACATTAGTACACGCATATCATACCTGATTTATAAATTTGAATATTTGTTTTCAAGAAGATCGATTATCCTCAGGACTTCACCAACACTCCAGGCCTGTGATATTGCTCCATTTGGTGCATGAGGAGGATCTCCGTCATAGATCTCTGAAATCGTGCTTACTCCGTGTTCACTCATCACTTCCTCAAGTCCGAAAATAAGTTTCCTGACTCTCTGTACACCCTGTTCCCCGTACACTTTAAGCCATCCTTCGCAGAACGGACCTAACAACCATGGCCATACGGTCCCGTTATGATAAGCTTTGTCCCGTTCTTCCTGGTTCCCGTGATAAGTCCCCTTGTAAAGCGGATTCCCCGGAGAAAGGGTCCTGAGTCCCCTCGGAGTTACAAGCTCTTTGTCTGCAACATCCAGTACTCTTTTCATCTGGTCCTTTGAAAGCATTGAGTACGGGAGTGAAACTGCAATAACCATATTGGGTCTTACAAAATAGTTCTTTCCTTCGTCATCATTGACATAGTCAGCAAGATAGCCCTTCTGATGATCGCAGAACAGATCATGGAAAGAATTACTTATCAGCTCAGGCAGGTTCTCATATTCCTTGATAAACTTTCGGTCTTTAACCTGTCTTGCCATATCCAGAGCAAAACAGACAGCATTGTACCATAATGCGTTTATTTCAACTGCATACCCTTTTCTTTGCGTGACAGGAATACCATTAACCACCGCGTCCATCCATGTAAGTGATTTACCGGGAGCATCAGCATAAATGAGCCCGTTTTCCCTCATCCTGATATTATAAGGCAGTACCGTTTTTATACGCATTGAGAACTGATTTCAATGCCTCTCCGTAGCGTTCCCAGGCGTCGGTCCCGCCATTCTCAAGATATTGCTGAACCGACCAGAAGAACCACAGGGGAGCATCCACAGAATTAAATGCAGGATTGCCGATCGTGCCCATATTTGGGAACAGGCCATCCTTCATCCTTCCAACCTGTGTGTCGAGCACCTCCCTGTAAAGCTGAAGCTTTTTACTGGGACGGGCCAAAGCAAGTCCGGGAAGAGCAATAAATGTATCCCTGCCCCATGCTCCAAACCATGGGTAACCGGCAATAATCAGGGTCTTTCCGTGCCGTTTTTCGATAAACTGCTGAGCAGCATTTTTCAGGCAGTTGATAAAATTGCTTCGTCGGTATCTTGCCATTGACTGTTTTGGTAAATTTAGCTTTGAAGCCTGATGGTTTTTCTTCCTTTGTTGAAGCAGAAAAAACTATCACATCGCCTTCTTTCGCTTCAACTTCAAAAAATCCGGGTGTAAAGAGATCTTCAGAATAGTCATATCCTCTTTTCTGTTCTTCAGTGTATTCAACTCCCAAGGTACCAGTCAGGGACATGAACAAATTCAGCTTTTGCTGAGAACTGCATATGGAGAAAAGGAAACCCTTCATAGAGCTTCATTTTAATCCCGTTGTCGATAAAATCAACTTTTGTATTTGCAGCAAGGTTGGCATGTGTCAGTTCATGAATATTTCTGAAAGCCAGAAACGGTCGGATCTGAAGTTTCATCGGCTCTGATGCTTCAAGAATAGTGAATCTGGCAAGATACTGTTCCTCATAATGAACAAGAAGTCTTTCGTGTTTAAGTTTAACCCCGCCCACCCTGTATATTCGTGAAGGTATTCCCTCCATCTCAAGCTCTTCAATATACTTATGGCCTTTGGGGCTGTAATAATCTCCCTTGAATTTTCTTATTCCTGTATTGAAGCTTCTGTCATTATTCACAACTGTTGCATCGAGCGACGAAAGCAGAACATACCTCTCACCTCCGAAAGCATCGACCGGACAAACAAGCAAGCCGTGATATTTACGGGTATTGCATCCAACAATGGTCGTCGAAGAGTAAGAACCTGCCCTGTTGGTTCTGATCACCTCTCTTGACAATGAGTATTCAAGGTTTATAATCTGACCCTTTTCAAACTTAATATAACTCATAAACAAATCTTTATAATACGGTACTAAAAAGTCTTTTAAGATACTGTTTTTTATTGAACATTGCAAAGTAACCTGTCCGAAGCATGGGAAAATGTTTTCATATTCCTGTTTTGCTTTCAGAAGCCTTTCGCTGAACATTATAAAATCTGCGCCGGGCGTTGTCTGATAAAAAAAAGAGTAACTTTGCATCTCAATAAAATATTCTAATTAACAAATATTATTCTCTGAATGAACAGAAAACTGGCAATTTTTTTAACAGCTGCTTTCATATTGACAGGCTGCGGCGATAAAACTGCAGAAATATCAGGTATCCTTGAAAATTCATTGCCCCGGCAATATATTTTTCTGCAGGAGCTTAAACCTAATGAGCTTCTTAATGTCGATTCCGCCATAGTTTCGGAAGATGGTAGTTTTGAATTTAAAAGGAAGGTAAAATTCCCGTCTTTTTATCTGCTCAAAATTAATCAAAATAACTTTCTGACAATGCTTATTGAACCGGGAGAGAAAATAAAAATGACTTCTCACTTCGATTCATTGAATTATCCGGTTGCTGTTATAGGATCAAAAGGGACAAAACTTATAGCAGATTATAACAAAGCTGTTGCTAAAAACAAGAAACAAAATAAGAAATCTGAATGATATATATGACAGTGAATCTCAGGAAGGCCCGATCTGGCTAAGGTTGTTGATTCTCTCGACAACCTTGGCGACAGCTTATCTGAATGATATGAACAGTTATGCCAAGAAATATATTGATGATAATATTTCATCGCTGGCAACCATACCGGTTTTATATTCACAATTAACTCAGGACATATATATTCTTGATCCTCAGAAAGATTTATCATATTTCTTGAAAGTCGATTCTGTCATTGTTCAAACAATATCCTGAATATGGACCTGTAATTGATCTGCACAACCAGATAAAGGAAATGATTACCTACTTTGATAGTGCAGAATCTCCATCAACCGGTCCCGGAGAAAGAATGGAAGCACCGGAGATTGCTCTTCCCTCTCCTGAAGGTGATACGATTAAGCTTACTTCAACAAGAGGTTCTTTCGTATTGCTCGATTTCTGGGCCTCATGGTGCGCTCCCTGCCGGATGGAAAATCCTAATCTTGTCAAAGCCTGGAATTTGTATCATAACAAGGGATTCCAGATTTACCAGGTTTCGCTTGATAAAACAAAAGAGGCCTGGATAAAAGGTATTCAGGATGACGGGCTTGAAAAATGGATCCATGTAAGTGATGTCAGCTACTGGCAATTCGAGTGTTGTCCCTCTCTATAAAATAGAATCAATCCCTGCTAATTACCTGCTTGACAAGGAGGGCCGGATAATTGCTACAAACCTCAGAGGAGATGCATTGCAAAGAAAACTTGCTGAATTATTCAATTAAACCTATAACTAAATTCCGGAAACCGGTAATCTGATTTTATGATGAAAAGATCATTGATTCTTCTGCTTCCGCTCCTGCTAGCTTGCCGGATGCCAAAACAAAAATACTTTTACAGTAAAAGGGATTAATAAGGGAACCCCAGAAAAAAGCTGTTGCTCTGAACAGGGTCGATGTAAACAGGCTCGTGCTTATCGATTCATCAAAAATCAGCAGCAACGGAAGCTTTAAATTCAAAGTAAAAGTCAACCGGACCTGATTTTTATCAGCTTGGTTATTCCGATTCAGATTTTGTCACATTGCTTGCTGAACCCGGAGAAAAAATTAAGCTCTCCTTCAACGGGAAGAATATGTCAGGGTGATTACACTAGTAACCGGATCGGAAGGATCAGAGAATGTAAGGATGCTTGATATGCGACTTGCGGTGGCAAAAAGAAAACTGGACTCCCTTAAGGTCGTTTATAATGATGCATCGGGGAAACCAGGTTTTGATGAAAAAAAACCTCTGCTTGAAAATGAATTCAGTAATATCCTCAAGGAGCTCCGTAAGAAGAATATTGAATTCATAATCACCAATACCAGGTCGATGGCCTCACTTAAAGCTGTTTATCAGAGAATTGATGATAACACTTATGTTCTTTATGAACCCCACGATCTTCAGTATATGAAAATAGTTTCAGACTCGCTGGGCCGGTATTATCCGGGCTCTAAAAATGTAAAGGCTCTTGCTGAAGATTTAAAGAATGAACTGAATCAGATGTATTCCAGGCAGATACAGAATCTGGCCAGCAAATCCCCTGAAACAAAACTGGACCCCGATCTGAAAGACATCAGCGGAAAAAGGATTGCATTGTCGTCGTTGAGAGGAAAGGTGGTTCTGCTGACTTTCTGGTCGGTCGATTCAAAAGAATGTATTGCTGAAAATCTTCAGCTCAGGGATATTTATAAAACCTTCAATAAAAAAGGCTTTGAAATTTATCAGATAAATATTGACGAAAGTGAGCAAAAATGGAGAGATGAAGTACGGTTTGATGAACTGCCCTGGATAAGTACAAGAGAGGATGATCCGCTCAATCCGGCTAATACGCATGCTCTTTAATGTCAAAACCCTGCCGGCCAATTATCTTTTTGACAGGGATGGTACAATAATCGGATCAAATCTTCACGGACGATCGCTTCTGATCAAATTGAATCAATTATTTAACAATTAGCCTTCTGCATTGAAAGAACAGGGAAAATATACTTTGCATCTGATTTTCATCTTGGACTTAAAGCCGGAGGAGATCCTGCTGAAAGAGAAAAAAAGGTTGTAAAGTGGCTGAATACAATTGCTCCGGAAGCCAGAGAAATATTTCTGATAGGAGATATTTTTGATTTCTGGTGGGAATACAAGCTTGTTGTACCACGGGGATTTCACAAGGTTCCTCGGGACAGTTTCCGCCATAACCGATTCAGGGATACCTGTACACTTCTTCACCGGAAACCATGATATGTGGGTAGGGAATTACCTTTCTGACGAATGCGGAATAACAATTCATACTTCTCCCTATACTCAAACCTTCGATGGTAAAAAATTTTATATTGCCCACGGGGAAGGACTCGGAAGTAAAAGTACAGGATATAAGATCCTTCTTGTCTATATTCCGCAACAAACCCCTCCGTGTCATGTATTCCATGCTGCATCCCTCAATAGGTGTTGGTATCGGACATAAATGGTCGCTAAATTCGCGGCTGGGCAAAGGAATAACAATGGATTTCCAGGGGGAAGAGAAGGAAGATCTGATAAGGTATTCAAAATCGATTCTTAAAAATGATAATATCGATTTTTTCATTTTTGGCCACCGTCATCTTGCCCTTATTATACAATCTAGAACAGGATAGCCAGGTTGTTTTCCTGGGTGACTGGATAAGGGAAGGAAGTTTTGCTGAATGGGACGGAAAGGAATTAAACCTCAGGGAATTCTGATCAAGCCATGATGTTCTTCAACCCTGACAGTCAGCATAAAATATGAATACTGGTTCATTTACCTTTTCAAACTGGTAATTAAGCTTGCTTCCCGATTTTCGTGCCATCGAAATCAGCCCCATGTTTCCGGTACTGTCTGTTTCAATCGACTGTGCGGATAAAGAGGTAAAAAAAAGTGTTTTCAGACCCTCCTTATCAAAGCTGTTAATCTTGTCAAGCTTATCCTTCAGATCATGAACCCTTGTTAGTTAATATCAGATTGCCGGTAGTAAGCAAGAATTTACCATCTTCCAGCCGGACTATAGCAACAGGCATTCCATACTTTTCCTCTGCTTCTCTTCCCGGATTGTATTTTGAGACATTTTCGAGGATCTCAACCATAATGTTGAATACTCTTCGTCCTGAGTGCTGAATCAACATCTTCCTCATTAAGCTTGGCTTCTGTAATAGATAAAACTTCCTCTCCGATTCCGGATGTAAGATGGCCTGACCAGATCATGTAAATTTTGTTCTCAGCCATTAATTGCTCAAGCTTAACAACAGGAATCACTTTCAAAGCGCTGATCCTTTGTTGCCTGTATTTATTCCCATTCCGCTCGAATCGACTGTTTTGCTTAGAATGAAATATGAAAAATTTTTATCCACCGGAACAAAATCATAATCGAGCCTATTTCCTGTTTTAATTGCCATTTCAATCAATCCAAGCCCTGCCCCTCCTTTTTTGCTGAATTCCGAAGTATCCAAAATCTGTCTGTAAAGATCTTTGATCTCTTTAATATCCAGCTTATTAACTTTATCGAGCCTCTTTTTCAGATCATTTACATCGATCAGATGCAATAATATTTCCTGTAGTTATTGTATAGCCGTCATCTGTCTTTGAGTAAGCAACCAGCGACATGTCTCTGTGACCTGATCATGGTCCCCATGTTTAACAATATTCTGAAGGCTCTCAAGCACAAACATGAAGAGTCTTTTCTGTCCTACGAATCCATAGGAATCATCTTTCATTTCATTTTCAAGTAGTGTAAGCAGAGGAAAGGAATTCCTGTCTGTTATTTCTCCCCTGTAAACAAACAGAAGACGTTCTTTAACCATTTTATCGTGAATAGCACGGGTAATGTCCATGCAATTAATATCTGGAGGGTTTATTCATAACAAAAATAATAATATCGGTTAATATCACAAACTAAATACCACGAATCAGAAAAGTATAATGGATTATATTTTTAATGTAACTTTGATGCCGCCAATGAATAGATGCAATTGACATCCTATTGATGATATCTTTTAGAGAAATAATTGACTGATGTTCAGCAGATTCTTAAAATTTATTGTACCTCCCTTTACTTTCAGAGTCTTTTTTCAGAAGAATTTTTTATTCTAACCTGAAAAAAGTTCCGCTTAACAAACCTCTTCTTTTTGTGGGCAACCATCAGAACTCATTTATGGATGGAATCCTTGTTGGTTCATATCTTCCTCAGCCTTTGCATTTTACAATGAGGGCCGATATGTTCAGGAAACCATTTGCCCGTTTTTGTCTTCGCGAGCTTAATGTGGCACCGGTTTACAGGATTGAAGAGGGACTTGAAAATGTTCATAAAAACCTTGAAGCATTCACAGGAATTTATGATGTCCTGAAGAAAAACGGAAACTTCATTATGTTTTCAGAAGGTATCTGTGTTCAGGAAAAACGCCTTCAGAAGCTGAGAAAAGGGACCGCCAGGCTGGCTTTCGGAGCTGAGGAGAAATTTGGTCTCGATGTGCATATTGTTCCGGTTGGAATCAATTACACATATCCTTCAAGATTCCGGAAGGAGGTAATGATAAACTTTCACGATTCATTCAGCATCAAGGAACTTAAAGATGTATATAAGGAACACCCTGCAAAAGCATTGCTTGCTTTTAACGAGAAATGTGATACCAGCCTGAGGAAGGAGGTAATCATAATCGAAGATCCCAAAAATGACTGGCTTGCTGAACAGCTTCTGAAGATGGAACGCCATAATATGGTACTTCCTTTTTTCAGGTGGCGGTTTGATACTGACGACAGGAGACAGGCTGAAAAAAGAGTAGGCGAAAAAATAAATCAGCTGAGCAGGACATCCCCGGCTGACCTGGCATTCTCTTTCTCAAAAAGTCGAAACATTATGTTAATCTTCTTGCAAAAAACAGACTCAGAGATGAGAATATTGCACGGAAACTTGACTGGGGATTTTTAAGATATTTTGCAGTTATTGCCGGATTCCCCCTTTTTATTGCAGGGTTTATCGTCAATCTTATTCCTTTCATTATACCAAAATTCATATGCGACAGGTTTATTAAGGATCTCAGGTTCTACAGTTCAGTTTTTATAAGCTCATTTACAGTTCTTTACCTGATCTATTTCCCTGTTCTGCTTATTCTTGCAGCAATATTTGCAGGATGGCCGGGATTCCTGCTGGCATTGCTTGTTCCTCTGTCAGGCTATTTTGTTCTTTATCTACCAGGAGATTTTCTGGGAACGGATCCGGACCCTGCGCTTCAACCTGACAAGAATCTTCAATCCGGCCCTCATCAAAGAACTAACCTCACAGCGGCAGACCATCCTTGGGGAACTTGACAAAGTCAAAGTCTAACAAATAACATATCAATCTCAGTTATTGCTTACCGTTTTTAACATACAAAGATATTCGATACACGACGGAAACGGAGTAAGAACAAATATCTTCTTCAAAGGCTGCCCCCTGAGCTGTCTGTGGTGCAACAATCCTGAAAGCATTGATCCTTTCCCTCCATTATGTTCGATGAAAGGCTGTGCCATATGTTTGGAGATTGTATCAATGCAGGCAACGGACATATTGTCTCCAAAGACAACAAGCTTAAGATAGAAAGGGAGAAAATAACCGATTTCGAATCCCTCAGGAATATATGCCCCTCCAAAGCCCTGATCGTTGCTGGAGAGACAAAGAGTGTCAGTCAGATCATTGGTGAAATTGAGAAAGATATTCCATTTTACGAGATGAGCGGAGGAGGTGTTACCCTTTCAGGAGGCGAACCTTTTTCACAGGATCCTGATCTGAAAGAATTGATTATTGAACTGAAAAAAAGAGGGATACATGTTTCTGTCGAAACATCACTTCATGTACCATGGGAAATAATTGAGAATTATCTCGATCTTATTGATGTATTTCTTGCCGATCTGAAACATACAGACAATGAGAAGTTTGCAAGGTTTACCGGAGGCAATGCATCGCTTGTAATAAATAATTTCAGGGAACTTGACAGGAAAGGGAAAGCTTTTATTGTAAGAGTTCCGGTTATCCCGCATTTTAATTTCTCTGAGCCTGAACTCTATGCAATAATCGATTTTGCTGCCGGATTAAAAAATGCACATCGAAATCAATTTCATTCCCTTTCATTCCCTGGCAAGGGAAAAATATGCAATGCTGGGAAAAGAATATATCTTTGAAAATCACAGGAATATTGAAAAGACTGAACTAGCATCCATATGTCGAATATGCAGAAAAAAAGGGCCTGACAGTCAAAATTCTGAATTGAAATGATAACAGAAGCACAATCAGCAGGGATTACCGGAAGGATTGCCAGGCTGAAAGAGAAGGTTATTTCAGTAAAATCGACTATCTGTACAGAGCGGGCCAAAATATACACAAAAGCCTACCAGGAGCATGAAGGTTCTCCGGTTATTCTGAAACGGGCATATGCCCTTGAAAAGACATTGAAAGAGATGTCGGTTTTCATTGATGAAGGAGAGCTGATTGTCGGGAATCAGTCATCAGCGCTGAGAGCTGCTCCTATTTTTCCTGAATATGTCACTTCATGGATAATAAACGAGCTGGATGAATTTGACAAACGTCCCGGTGATGCTTTCTTTGTAACTGAAAAGCAGAAGCAGGAACTGAAGGAACTGTGCAAATGGTGGGAAGGAAAGACCCTTATTGAAAAAGGTTACTCAATAATGTCCCCTTTGAACAGGGAGATCCATGATTCAGGAATAATAAGGGCTGAAGGCAACCTGACATCAGGAGATGCACATATTGCAGTGAATTTTGAAAAGATACTGAAAATCGGACTGGCTGGTTACCTGAATGAAATAGAACTGGCTCAAAGATCACTCAGTAATACTGATAAAAACCTGGTTCAGAAACAGGATTTCTACAAATGCCTGAAAATTGGAATTGGATCATTTCAGTCATTTATCAGGAGATTTGAAAAACTTGCATATGAACTTTCACTAAGGGAAACAGACAAAATAAGAAAATCAGAACTTGTCCGGATAAGCGAAAACTGCAGGAACATATCAAAAAATCCACCTTCAGGTTTCTATGAGGCTCTTCAGCTTACCTGGTTTGTGCAATTGGTACTGCAGATCGAAAGCAACGGCCATTCTGTTTCACTCGGAAGAATGGATCAGTATCTGTGGAAATTCTATAAGGATGATCTGGCAACGGGCAGGATCAGTGAGAGATTTTGCTCTTGAGCTGCTTGAAAATACATGGCTCAAATTATTGTCAGTAAATAAGATAAGATCATGGTCGCATACAAGGTTTTCTGCCGGAGGTCCGCTTTATCAGAATGTAACTATTGGAGGTCAGACGACTGACGGTAAAGATGCTGTAAATGATCTGAGCTTTCTTATTCTCGATTCGGTTGGCAGGATGAAACTGACCCAGCCAAACCTCTCTGTCAGATTTCATAAGAACATAAATCCTGAATTTCTAAACCAGTGCGTAAATGTGATCGGGAAAGGATTCGGGATGCCTGCTTTCAACAATGATGAAATTGTGATCCCTTCACTTATTGACATTGGTGTTAACCAGAGAGGATGCTTATAACTATTCTGCAATAGGATGTATCGAAATTGCAGTTCCGGGGAAATGGGGATACAGATGCACAGGGATGAGCTTTCTCAATTTCATGCGCGTTTTTCTGGCAGCAATGAATAACGGACTGGATACCATGACAGGAAAGACCTTCTTTCCCGGAAACAGGTAATTTTGAGGATTTCAGCAGTTTCAATGAGCTTATGGCTGCCTGGAAACAACAGGTAGAGTCTCTACACAAAGGCATCCGTCGAAATTGACACTGCAGCTGATCTGGCACTGGAAGAGCTTGTTCCCGATATACTCTGTTCCGCTTTTGTTGATGATTGCATTGCCCGCGGCAAAACAATCAAGGAAGGAGGGTCGGTTTATGACTTCATTTCAGGTCTACAGGTAGGTATTGCCAATCTCGGTAATTCACTTGCTGCAATAAAAAAGCTTGTATTTGAAGATGGCATTATCAGTAAAGAGGTTTTGATGCAAAATCTGAAAAATAATTTTGAGGGTCAGGAAGGTGAAAAGATACGGCAGATCCTTTTGAATTATGCCCCCAAGTACGGCAATGATGATGATTATGTCGACAATCTGCTTGTGGAGGCATATATGTATTTTATTGATGAACTGAAAAAATATCATACAACCCGGTTCGGACGAGGGCCGATTGGCTGTGCATATTATGCAGGAACCTCAAGCATTTCAGCAAATGTTCCTTCAGGTTCAGTTGTACCGGCAACTCCCGACGGAAGAAAAGCATTTACACCGGTTGCCGAAGGATGCTCGCCAACATCGGGCACCGATACACTTGGACCCACTGCTGTATTTAAATCGGTTTCAAAACTGCCTACAGACAAAATCCTTGGAGGTGTTCTCCTGAACCAGAAATTATCACCATCTGCCCTGACAAACGAAACTCAGAAGCAAAAGCTTATTTCGATAATCAGCACCTTCTTTGCAACCCTGAAAGGCTGGCATGTCCAGTATAACATTGTTTCAAGGGATACCCTGCTTGCCGCCAAAAAGAATCCTGAGAATTACAGGGATCTTGTGGTGCGCGTTGCAGGATACTCTGCATTCTTCACTACTCTTTCGCCTGATACACAGGACGATATAATTGCAAGAACAGAACAGTCATTATAACATAATCCTATGGAAAAACTTCTCTGCGGTGTCGACCTTGGTGGAACCAAGCTTTCAGTGGGATTGGTGTATCCCGATGGAAGGATCCTCGATAAGATCATTGTTTATGATCATGTCGGAAAGAATGAAGAGGCTATTGTTAATTATATAACACAACTGATCAGGACAGGTTATTTCAGCCAACAACCTTAATGAATCAGATCTTGAAGGAATCGGTATCGGATTCCCGGGACATGTGCGCTATCAGGGACGGATATACAATAACCACTTCTAATCTTAAAGGATTTAAAAACTTCCCTCTGCGTGATTCGCATGAGCAAGAATTTCTCTGTTCCTGTCAGGCTTGACAATGATGCAAATGCCCAGGCATTCTGCGAATTTAAATTCGGGGCCGGAAGAGGTTATGATGATCTGATTTTTCTGACAATAAGCTCCGGCATAGGTGCCGGGATAGTGCTTGACAGGAAGATCTACCGGGGAATGACCGGAACTGCAGGTGAATTCGGTCATACAATTGTTGATCCTCACAGCGATTATATATGTACCTGCGGCAACAGGGGATGTCTCATGGCGTGTGCCTGCGGTCTGACATTGCCTCAGATGTTCAGGAAAAAGACGAAGAAGGGATCAAAACAACATTACCTCTTCCGGATGATTTTGATTTTTCGAAGGTGGATGGAAAGCTGATAAAGCAGGGACTTGATATAGATGATCCTCTTTCAAAGGCAATTGTAACGGACTGTGCCGATTATATCGGTATTGGTATTTACAATATATTTCCAGGTATTTAATCCGCCGATAATTATTCTTGGAGGAGGATTGATGAATCTTGGAGAATTTTACTTCAACCGGATCAAAAGCAAGTTTTACGAGCTGGCAAGGGATATGATCTTTGATCCAATTGCAATTGTCAGGTCTGAAGCAGAAGCTGATGCCGGATTAATTGGTGCTGCAGCCTTGCTTCTCGAATAATGAGTCATCCAGCCCATCCCTCCCTGTCTAAATTACGGTAGTTAATTGCTTCTGAGATATGCTCGGCTGTAATATTTTCTGATTCACCAAGATCAGCAATTGTCCTTGCCACTTTCAGTATCCTGTCATAAGCTCTTGCAGAAAGGCCGCGCAATTCCATGGCAGTTCTGAGCAGCCTTCCTCCTGCCTCATCCAGCTGGCAGAATTTCCTCTGCATCGATGACGACATCTGGGCGTTTGCATAAACACCTTTAACCGATTCAAACCGTTTTGACTGTATTGCCCTGGCTTTTACAACTCTCTCCCTTACCACGGCTGATTTCTCGGTTTTTCCGGTGTCAGACAGCTTGTCATATTTAACAGGCACCACTTCGATATGGATATCAATCCTGTCAAGAAGAGGGCCCGATATCCTGTTAAGATATTTCTGCACCATTCCGGGAGAACACATGCATTCTTTTTCGGGATGGTTATGAAAACCGCACGGACATGGATTCATTGACGCAATCAACATAAAGCTTGCCGGATAGTCACAGGTTGATTTTGCCCGGGAGATTGTTATGATCCTGTCTTCCAGTGGTTGCCTCATAACTTCCAGAACGCTGCGTTTGAATTCAGGAAGTTCATCAAGGAACAGAACACCGTTATGGCCGAGGGATATTTCCCCGGGCTGGGGAAATGTACCCCCTCCGACCAGGGCAACATCTGAAATTGTATGATGGGGCGATCTGAAGGGCCTTTTCGTCATCAGTGCGGTATGATCGTCAATCTTCCCGGCCACTGAATGTATTTTGGTTGTTTCAAGGGCTTCCTCAAGTGTAAGAGGAGGCATAATTGTGCTTAAACGTTTGGCCAACATTGTCTTGCCTGATCCGGGAGGACCTATCATCAGCAGATTATGATGACCTGCAGCTGCTACTTCCAGAGCACGTTTTACATTCTCCTGTCCCCTCACATCGGAAAAATCGACATCATATTTATTCGCTTCACCTTTAAATATTTCCAGAAGGTCAACTTTCACCGGATCGAATTTCCGCAGCCCATTAAAAAAATCAATCACGTCACCCAGCTTTTCCATACCATAGACATCCAGGCCACTGACTACTGCAGCTTCACGGGCATTCTTTACAGGCACGATCACGCCCTTGAAGCCTTCATCCCTGGCTCTCAGCGCTATCGGAAGCACTCCCTTGACTGGCTGTAATGTGCCGTCAAGCGACAGTTCTCCCATCATCACATAGGATTCGATCTCACTGCAGGTAATTTTTTCATCTGCAGCCAGAATGCCGACCGCCAGCGGAAGATCATACGAGGATCCTTCCTTTCGTATATCTGCAGGAGCCATGTTTATGACCACCTGTTTCCCCGGCCATTTAAATCCGAGGGTCCGTAATGATGATTCAATTCTTTGCTGGCTCTCCTTCACTGCCACATCAGGCAGCCCAACCAGGAAAAAGCGTATTCCACGCGACACATTGACTTCAATTGTAACTGTGACGGCATCAATGCCGGTAACAGCACTGGCAAATGTCCTTACTAACATAATAATATATTACTTGCACGATTCACGAAACACAGTATCAAATATAGAATAATAAAGACAAAAGACAAAAGGAAAAAGATAAAAGTTTAAAGGTTTTAGGGTTGAAGAAGTTAAAAATCTTAACCGGTTGCCAGGAGGCACGACTTACTGGATCCCCTCCTATATTTACCGGATTTACTAAGGATATAAATGATTTTAGGAATGATTTTACATAATTATCGAACTTATTTTTCACTTTAAATATAATATATTCTGGTGCCTTATGAGATTAAAAAACAAAAACGCTAGCATTGCTTTCTTCATTTAAAATATTCAACTGTAGTAACTTAAACAACTAATTCGAACTATTTATGAGAGAGAACTATTCCAATGACTCTGTTGTTAATTTATTAACAACAAGATTTTAAGGAATTTATAACATAGTCTGTGCTCTTAAATAGAAAATATTACTATACATTTACATATATATGAATTTGTCAATGCAGTAAACGTGTATTATATAATCTCTTTTTATGTATTACATTTCTCCAGAATAATATTTTTCTGTAAAAAGAATTACCAAAAGGAGGTATCCGAAAATCCTTTAACAGATTAGTAAAATCATTAAACTATTAAGTATGTCTCATGAAAACAAAAATCTCTTTTGTTCTGGTTGCATTTCTCTTATTATTGGGAGGTGCAAAATCTGATAACCTACGAAGCATTTCTACTCAATCTTCCATAAGTAGTGATGCAAATTCCGAATATCATAAGTTGGCCCGAGATATTTTCAAGGAGCTGATTGAAATAAACACAACGTCCGGATACGGCAGTACAAAAGCTGCTGAAGCCATGGCTGCAAGGCTTAAAATCTGCCGGATTTCCGGTTAATGATATCCAGGTAATCAGGACCTGACCTTCTGCATAAGAACCTGGTATTACGATTCAGGGGGAACGGAAAATTAAAGCCTGTCCTGTTCATCTGTCATTTAGATGTAGTTGAAGCGCTCCGCAAGGATTGGTCTGTTGATCCATTTACATTCCTTGAAAAGGACGGGTATTTTTATGGTCGTGGAACAACTGATGTTAAGAACGATGATGCCTCTCTTATCGTAAATCTCATCCGGCTCAAAAAGGAAGGATATATACCAAACCGTGATATTATCATAGCCCTCACTGCTGATGAAGAAATGGGAAATGAGAATGAACTCAATGGAGTTAACTGGCTTATAACAAATCACCACGACTTAATTGATGCGGATTTCTGTATAAATCCTGATGGTGGCGGAGGTGGTCTGAAAAATGGAAAGCCTTTTATAATGGCTATTCAGACCAGTGAAAAGATATATGCTTCCTACAAACTTGAAGTAAAAAACAACGGAGGTCATAGTTCTATGCCTGTCAAGGACAACGCCATTTATACACTTGCGAAAGGTCTCTCCCGGTTAGCAAATTATGATTTCCCTGTCAGGCTCAACGAGACAACACATAATTTTTTTGAAAAAATTGCTACCAGTGAATCGGATCAGGTTAAATCTGATATTCTTGATATTCTTAGAACCCCACCTGATACCTCTGCAGTAAAAAGGCTTGCTGCTTCATCGGCATTCTATAATTCAATGATGCGCACGACATGTGTCGCAACAATGATTAGTGGCGGACATGCAGAGAATGCGTTGCCACAAACTGCTAGTGCGATCATTAATTGCCGTATGCTCCCGGATGATAGTAAGGAAAATGTCATGTCTGTTCTGAAAACAGTTCTTGCCGATAGTAAGATAACCAGTCACCTGTACTGATTCATCATTCAGTGCCCCATTATCACTTTTAAGAGAAGATGTTACAATACCAGTTGTTCAAATAGCTTCCTCTATTTGGCCGGATGTAAATATAACTCCTCTTATGTCTACAGGTGCTACCGATGGCTTATTCTTACGCCATACGGGATTACAAGTTTACGGTGTTTCCGGGATGTTTGGAGATATTGCCGATGATCGTACACATGGTAAAGATGAAAGGATAGGGGTAAAAGAATTCTACGATGGAGTGGATTTTATGTATCGGTTTATAAAGGCCTTGTCATCAGAAAAAAATCCCTGAAACCTTTCACCAAAAGCCTGAAGCTTGGAGACATGAATTATTTTATATGAGAATAGACTTAAACTAACAAAAAAAATTAAACTCAAATGAAGTATTTAGCATTCCATAAAACCTATGCGCTGTTAAACAACCTGTTGTTTCTTAGTGCAGTATTATTATCAGCATGTAATCAAACCAGTAAACAGGCTGAGGTTAAAGAGGGGCTCTCAGCTCTAAACCCTGATAGTCTTATCCGGCATATTATTGTGCTTTCGTCTGATTCATTTCAGGGACGGCGGCCATTTACTGTGGGTGAAATAAAAACAGTTAATTATCTTAAACAATCCTATGTCGGTATGGGAATAGAACCCGGAAATGGTGACAGCTACTTTCAGGAAGTACCTATGGTAGAAATTACTTCCGTTTGCGATCCGACAATGGAAGTTCAATCACCACGGAGAAAATTCCTTTTAAAAAAAATGGATGATTATGTGATCTGGACTGAAAACACAGATCCGGTAATTTCCCTGGCCAATGATGAAGTTGTATTTGCAGGTTTTGGCATTGTTGCACCTGAGTATAACTGGAACGATTATGCCGGATGTGATGTCAGGGGCAAAATAGTTTTGGTTATGGTCAATGATCCGGGGTATGGCTCGGGGGACTCCACTTTATTTAAAGGCAATACTATGACCTATTATGGCCGATGGACTTATAAGTTTGAAGAGGCTGCAAGGCAAGGTGCAAAAGCATGTCTGGTTATTCACAATACAAAGGCAGCTTCATACCCATTTAGTGTGGTTCAAAACAGCTGGGGAGGAGGGCATCTTCTCCTTGATACTAGGAACGATAAAATTGAATATCATTGTCCGGTTGAAGGATGGATAACAGAAGATGCTGCCAAAAAACTCTTTATGGCCTCATCCGGGGATAGCAGTCTTATGTTAAGTGCCCATCATAAAGGTTTTCAGGCAGTTCCTCTAAATCTGAAAGTTAAAACATCAATGAGAGTAAAATCCTTGTATAATAAATCCAAAAATGTGATTGCTAAAATTACAGGAAATAAGAGGCCGGATGAATATCTCATCTATACAGCACATTGGGATCATTTTGGTTTTGGGAAACCCGATGAAAAAGGAGATTCCATTTATAACGGGGCAGTAGACAATGCCAGTGGAACAGCAGCTCTGCTTGAAATTGCCCGTGCTTTTAAGAGTCTGAAAGATAAACCTGAACGAACCATTATTTTTCTTTCTGTGACAGGTGAAGAACAAGGATTATTGGGTTCAGACTATTATGTACATCACCCTGTATATCCTGTTAAGAATACTATTGCCAATATAAACATTGATGGGTTAAACATTAATGGTAAAACAAAAGATGTTGTGATAGTCGGCGCAGGAGAATCGGATCTGGAAGATTATCTTAAAAAGGAAGCAGAGGGTCAGGGCAGGTATATAAGTCCTGAAATACACCCGGAAGCAGGCTATTATTTCCGTTCAGATCACTTCAATTTTGCAAAGGTCGGTATTCCTGCTTTAGATGCCGGGGGTGGAATTGACCTGGTTGAAGGAGGAAAAGAAACCGGTAAAAAACTAGCTGATGAATACGACGAAAAATATTATCACCATCCGTCTGATGAATTCGATCCGTTAAGGTGGAAACTTGATGGTACAATGGAAGATATTCAACTTTTTTTCCTTACGGGTAAAAGGCTTGCATATGAGACCTCATGGCCAAAATGGAAAGAGGATTCTGAATTCAGGGCTGTCCGGGAAAATGCTTCAAGCAAATAAATTAATAATTAAGTATGCCATGAAGAAAAAAGTAATTATTCTCCTTTTATCGGCTTTATTGTATCCTGCCTGGGGTCAAAGTCAAACCGCCAATCAGCTTACGAATGAGCAAAAAGCATGGTTGTCAAAAGCAAACCGGCACGAAAAAAACGGTTGGATCTACCTTCACATAGAAGGAAGTCCGGAGGAACGTGGATTTCAGCACGGTTATTTATTTTCCAAAGAAATCAAGGAATCTATCCGTATTCTTTCTGAAGGATGGAAATATCAGACCGCAATGAATTGGAGCTGGTATGTCGACAAAGGCCACGATATTCTGACAACAAAAACTGATCCGGAAAATCTTGCAGAAATTGATGGCATAGTTGAAGGGATGAAAGCGGCCGGTGTTTCGACTACCCGCGATGAAATAGTTTCTTTTAATGGCTTTGCGGAACTAATAGGTTATTGGTGGCCCCTTGTAAAGGATTCGATCGGAGTAAATACACCGGATCCATTGAAAGAGTCTTGCAGTTCTTTTATTGCAACAGGCTCAATGACCAAAGATGGAGGAATTGTCCTTGGACATAATACACATGATAACTTTTATAATCCGATGTGCAATGTCATAATAGATATTCTACCTGAAAAAGGTCATAGGATTATGATGCAAACTATCCCCGGATTTATCCATAGTGGAACTGATTTTTTTATTACAGATGCAGGTATTATCGGATCCGAAACAACCATAACTGATTTTTTTCCTTTTGATACAAGAGGAGTGCCTGAATTTTCACGTATGAGATCAGCAACCCAATACGCTTCTTCAATAGATGAATGGTGTGAAATCATGAAAAAAGGTAATAGCGGTGGTTATGCTAATGCGTGGTTGATTGGTGATGTGAATACGAATGAAATTGCCAGGCTGGAGCTGGGTTTGAAATATGTAGGTTTTGAAAAGAAAAAGGATGGGTATTTCATAGGCTCCAATGTGGCTGAAGACCTAAGGATTCTTCGATTTGAAACAAAGATGACTGACAATACAAATATTAAAAATAGTGTTGTAGCCCGCAGGGTTAGATGGAAGCAACTTATGAATGAAAATATTGGGAAAATTGATATTAACAATGGTGAATTATTTGAAGCGGATCACTTTGACACTTATTTAAACACAAATAAACCCGATACTCGTACCTTGTGTCGGCATAATGAGTTAGATCCGCTCATTGAGGGAGATTATCAATATGAACCGTATAAGCCTTTTGGAGTTTTAGATGGGAAGGTGGTCGACTCAAAAATGGCAAAACAAATGTCGTTTGTTGCGCGCTGGGGTGCTGCTTGCGGAACGCCATTCGATGCAAAAAAGTTTCTTGAACAGCATCCTCAATATGACTGGATGGATGGACTGCTAAAAGATCGTCCAACACAATCCTGGACAGTTTTTAAAGCGGGTGAGAAGGAATAACTGAAGATAAATAAAGAATAAAACCAAAATATAAAAAGTAGTTTTCTTCCTTTCAATTATCATTATTACGACAAGTTGCAAACCAGGTAAGATCTCAACCAGGTCAAAGAAGACAATAAAGAACTTGCCAATTTGCTCGATAAATATTACGATGACCAGCAGCAGCAACCTCCAGTGCGCGTTTTACATATTCCATCCCATAGACATCCAGCCCGTTAACCACTGCTGCTTCATGGGCATTCTTAACAGGTACTATCACACCCTTGAAGCCTTCATCTCTGGCTCTCAGTGCTTTCGGAAGTACTCCCTTGACAGGTTGCAATGTGCCATCGAGCGACAGTTCGCCCATCATTACGTATGATTCGATCTCACCGCAGGCAGTTTTTTCATCTGCAGCCAGAATGCCGACAGCAAGCGGAAGATCATACGAGGATCCTTCCTTTCTTATATCTGCAGGAGCCATGTTTATGACCACCTGTTTCCCTGGCCATTTAAATGTTAGGATCCGTGAGGACTAAGTAGTTTAAGAGGACAGAGTTCAACTCATCGTATTGGTGTATTAACAAGTGACATAGGTATTATGGTTTATCTCAAACTTTAATATCTCCTTTGCAACTATTTCTAATTGAAAAGAACTAAATTTGATTGATTAATCCTCCCTGATATGAAAAGCGGTTTTGTTTTAAAAACTGTTTTATTCATTCTGTTAATTCCTGTGACATTTTTTATTATTCACTCCTGCGAAATGCCGGCTACAAATTTTGACGACGTAGAAGATGCAATCTTCTACTCTAAGGATCAGAAAGCTGATGTTTCTCAACCCGATTCCACTATCCGCGTAATGACCTGGAATATCCGGTTCGGTATTGGACGTGGACTCTGGTCTATCGATGCCTGTGGTGACCGTGTAATTTTTACCGAGGCAGAAATTCTTGAGGGCCTGAACAATATTGTTGATCGGATAAACCTTGTCCAGCCTGATGTTTTACTTCTTCAGGAGGTTCATATCAATTCGACATGTTCAGCATATATTGATGAACTCAGATGGATCCTTGACCACAGTTATTTTAATTATGCTGTATATGGCTCATCCTGGAAATCGCAATTTGTTCCCAGCGACGGACTGGGACGGATGGATGAGTGTAATGCAATTTTATCACGCTGGCCAATTACAGAAGCAAAAAGAATTCAACTGGTATTGCGAATGGATGAGGGTAGCCTGGTCAGGTACTTCGATAACCGGTATTGTATGGTAAAAGCAAAAATAGAAATCCCGGATGTGGAAAGTTTTTATGCAGTTAATATCCATACTGCGGCATTTGCAACAGATGATACAAAATATAACCAATTGGTGAGATTCAAAGAGGAACTTGACAGTATAACTCAGTCAGGGAGCAGATTTGTGGCAGGTGGTGATCTGAATACTATTCCACCGGGAAGCGATTCTACTGATTTTTGTTTTGAAGACATGTGCCCTGGTGAATCTTTTCATCAGCCTGCTGATAAACCGCAACATAAAGATGGAAGTAACTATACGCCGGAATCGAATTGGATGATGTCTCTTTATACGAGCTACAAATGTGCTGTTCCTCTAGGTATCTATCAGTCAAATCAACAGAAATATTTTACTCACACCACCCGACCAACACATTTCTGGGATCGCACACTTGATTACCTGTTTACAAATTACCGCTGGAGAGATGGTTCTGTTACTACCCATCAGGAGTTTCTTTATGATTCGGATCATGCTCCCGTAAGTGCTGAGTTTGTACTTGAAAGAAAATAAGTTTTCAGAATTTGAACATTTCAAAGAACCAGTACTCAATTTAACAATAAAAGACTCGACAATGTTAAGGATGTCAATACTTTATATTTTACTGTTTCTATCTGAAACCTTAATAATCGCTCAAAACTTGTCTTTCCCTGTGCGTGACAGGTGGAGCTCCAATACAGCTTATTTACTGCCGGCAGGTAAATGGGAATGCGGAATTTTTCAACCGCTAAGGTATGGTCTGAACAATAAACTGGAAATCCATTCCAGTGCTATTATATTGCCTCTTATACCTAATGCAGGAATAAAGATCGCACTGGGTTCGCGAAACGGTTTCGTTTTTACAAGCGATCACATTTTAAGTTCTCCGACAATATTCCTGAAACTTGTCAGCCGGAAAGGCATTGGTGGACTTATTTCGCCTGAATTTGATTTTCCTCTGATTATATCAATCAGTAACTCAATTATTGTTTCAAAACCAATTGGTTCTGAATCATTGTTTTCAGGATATGCAGGATTTTTATTTGCAATCAGAGGCGATAAGCCTAATCCTCAATCAACTATCGACTTACCATTGGTTTATCAAAGAATGGCCCATTTTTATGAAGGAATAACCGTCAGGACAGGAATAACGTACAAAGGTGCCTTTAGCAAAAAACTTTTTTATGAAGAAGGGTTACAGACTTTTATTGTAACACGAAATAAGAATAATTTTTTCATCGAAAATTCCGGTAATCTTATGTGGGCCGCAGGAAGGGCAATAAGAATAAAGGGAGGCTATATCCTCTCTTATGGGAAATATCCTTTCGGTACACACTGGCAATTGTGGCCATCGATAGATCTGGTGTTTGGAAGCAGGATTTGAATATATCAAATCATTTCTTTTCCCGATGAAAAGTATAAGAGAATGTTGTTTTGTTTTTTTCTATATTATTCCAGATAAACATATCTGGAGGTTTCAATTCATATTTCCATATTACAGGAGCGTTTGCTGGATTCGAAATATATTCTAATGGGATCTCAGTAAGCGCATCCTTTGCTGTAAACCAGATCCCGTAAACCATGATATCTGACCCTTCGATAAGATCAGATTCAACAAATTTATCTTGTTTTTTGTCATAACCCAGAAGTGCTCTTCCTTCCATTATTTTCTTTCCTTTTGAAACAATTTTAATAGTACCTTCCACGCCATCACCAAACGGCTTATATTGAGCTAAATAAAAAGTATCTTTGGCTATTTCACCCCGCCAGGAGCCTAACATCTGTTTCATTAACTCAATCTGGTTAAGTCCTTTCGAACTTTCACCGGGAACATTCTTCTCAACCCAGGAATCAAACCAATAAATTACTCTCCACTTGTTATCGATTTTCTTAAACATAAACATAAATGTTTCCGGGTCTTCGAGAATAGAATGACCATCCTTATAATTCTGCAACCACGTACAATTTGTTGTATATAAGACGGTGGTATTATCAAGAACTGCATATTTTTCATCAACTATTGTAATCTTTTGATTTAGATATTTATCAAAAAGAGGTTTCATGGCAATAAGTTCCTTATAACTATAGGATTTCCCATTACCAATGTAAACAAAATCAGGGGAATCAATGAATGGTTCAACAGCCATATCAAAATTTAACTCTTCACATCCCTTAATAAAAGTATTTACAACTTCTTTTATCTCTCCTTTGATTTTCTCTTTTTCAGCATCAGGTACAGGTTTGTTGTTTGTTCCACATGAAATACATCCAATAAGCAAAACCAGAAAAATAAGTCTTGTTTTCATTTGGTTGAATTTTAGTAAATGGATAAAGAAACTATTTAGTTGAATTAGTGTCAGTCGCTGGCGTTGTTGGTGCTGATATATCTGAGTTCCAGATCTCACGCCGTATTTTCCAATTTCCATCGTTCTGCTTCCGCATTATACAGAAAATTATACCCGTTTCAGTGTAAGAAGGGGTAAGTCCTGTCTGGGCAACCGGTATTGACCAATTGAGACTCAGATAAGCATAATCACCAAAGACTTCCATTTCCTCAATCTCCTGGTTGAAATCCGACATGGGCGGATAGTTCTGATAAAACACAATAATTGCTTCACGTCCCTTAACGGATTTTGCATTTGGAGGGAATAAGATTGCATCTTCTGAATAAGTGTGCTTAACGAATGCTTCAGCATTATCTTTGTTCAGATTTCGCACCATTGTTAAGCTTTCAGTATTCCACTCCGTGATAACTGTTTTATCTTTTTCAGTGACACTGCCAGTTTTATTGGACTGACAACCAGTCAGTGCCAGTGTGATGAGAATCATAAGAAACGCCCTAATAAGAAAATGAATTGTTGCTTTCATCGTTGTAGATTTTTTGTTTATGAGTAAAAGAAAAATAAATTAAAGTTAATTATCTGATGAAAGTTACTATAATATAAAAACCAAGTCAAGTAAATCTGAAGAAATATTGGCTATTGAGGAATCAGAATAGTTCAGAAAAACTTAGCTTACGAACGTATTCATCAGTACTGTCAGATAATAGGATTTAAAGAGGATGATATTTCAATTAAATAACTTCCCCTTCATCAGAAATCAAACTTTTTGGCTTGTTATTTGTTATATAATAACATTTGGTCTAAAGCAGTTTTGGACATTGAAACAAATATTTTAAAACGTTTTACGTTTGTGTGATTGTATATTTATTTTCTATTAAAATGGAATTCAGTAAAATAAAGATCAAAAGGAGTATTATTTATACGATTATAGCCTTTTTCATTGGGTTCATATACCTCATGTATGTTGAACCCAAACCAATTGAATCGATCGGTCATATCGGATTAGTAATTGCGACGGCTTTAGGTTATATGCTGGCATCTTTTTTAGCTGGTACTATTGTTCTGTTAATACTGATGATATTCATTAAACGATTAAAAAAAGATTTCTGGAATTTTTCGACTCTTATTATGGTAGGAGGAGTAAAATTGCTTGTATTATCCAATTTATTTATTTAACCAGGTAAATAAAAAATAACATTCCCTATTGATGTTTGCAATACAATTCTAAGAGATTAACCGTTTGTGGGGCTTAATTGAAGGAAATGCCGCTGATATCAGATGTCGATTATTCAGCTTTCAATACAAATTCAAAGAATCTGTTTTCCGGTAACCTATGATACGGATTGACAAATCCTGGTCAATTTCCACAATTGCATAATTATTATTTTCCGGACCCGTCCCTTCTATAACGGCTTTAAGGGTGTAATAATGGATATTATTGAGTTTGCTTATTCCTCCTTCGTGATAGTGCCCCTGAAAAACAATAATAGCATTACCATCATCTTCAATTATTTTTCTTACGGTAGCAGCATTATCGGGACAATATATCTTCTCTGCGGGAGGTGTGTCCAGCCGGTGGTGAATAAAAATGACAGTTGGCATATTATTCCCGTGTAAATCCTTTTTCAGCCACTCCAATTGATTTTCCGGAATATGGGCATCTGTCCAGTCAAAATTTCCATGGTCGTATGCCAGTCCTTGCGAAGTATAATTGGCATCGAGACCTATAAAATGAAAAGAATTCATATTGAACGAGTAGTAATTAGACGCCCTGGTAAATCCATTATTGGATATTCCGTCAAGAAATTGCTGCTTTGAGATGCTGTCGTGATCATGGTTGCCAGGTACATGATAACGGGGACCTTTAAAACGCCTGAATTCTTTTTCGACCGTGTTAAGAAAAACCAGGGTCTCTTCCTCTCTGGGCACGGCTCCCTGATCTTTAAAATCTCCAAGCTCGATAAGGAAATCGACATCCTGCTCATTCATCAGATCAACGCACTCTGATAATTTTTCAAGAGATTCTTTGTAATATCTGCTTGAGTTGTCAGGAGTTGGTCTGTTAGCATAATGGATATCAGTAACTATTCCAAATCTTATTGGTTTAAAACTCCCTTTCGCTGAATTAATGCCTGAAAAAGAAATTCCTCCCAGCAGGGTTATAGTTGTTGCAACAAATTCTCTTCTGTTTATTTTCATGTAAGGTCATTGATAAAATGCAATTTAAACTGATTTCTGCAGTTGGGTGCTTCTATTTCATAAATCTTTAATACACCTTAGCAAAAAACCTGATGAGATGAACTCCAGAAAGCAGTGCCGGGACCAAGGTTATGACTATTCAAATTTATAAATTCCGTTGATACATTATCCATGCCTCTCTGACTTATTTAACGGGCAAAGGAAGATAGTATTAATTATTCCCGACAAAAAATTGCTACATTTGCTTTCTGGCGATGGAGTTCGCCCTTAACCGCTCAGGCTGATGACTCCTGCTGATGTATCACTAACAGAATAAATTATTAATCATTCTAAATCAAATAAGATGGAAATTATTAATGTACAGGCATTAGAAATTCTTGACTCCCGTGGAAATCCAACGGTAGAAGTCAGTTTAACTCTTGAAGACGGAACTGAAGCCAGAGCAGCAGTACCAAGCGGTGCTTCAACAGGTGAGCGTGAAGCATGCGAATTAAGGGACGGTGATAAGAAACGGTATGGCGGTAAAGGTGTTTTGAAAGCCGTTGAAAACGTCAACAAGATCATTGCAAAGGAAATAATTGGTAAATGCTTTGTCAGCCAGCGTGAACTGGATTATTCAATGATTAATCTGGATGGTACTCCAAATAAATCAAAGCTTGGAGCAAATGCAATACTTGGTGTATCAATGGCATATGCCCGTGCAGAAGCCATGAGTTCTGATGTTCCGCTTTATAATTATTTAGGTGGAAGTAATGCACATTTACTGCCTGTACCATGTATGAATATTATCAATGGCGGGAAACATGCTGACAATAATGTCGATTTTCAGGAATTTATGATTGCTCCGCACGGTGCAAAAACCTTCACTGAAGCAATCCGAATGGGTATTGAAGTATTCCACAGTCTGAAATCTGTGCTTAAAGCAAAAGGATATAGCACGGGAGTTGGTGACGAGGGTGGTTTTGCCCCGGACCTGAAATCAAATGATGAAGCCGTTGAAGTAATTCTTGAAGCGATTGGAAAGTCGGGATATAAAGCAGGTGAAGAAGTGAGTATCTGCCTTGACCCTGCTGCCAGTGAACTGTGGGAAGACGGAAAATATAAATTATTTAAAAGCACAGGGAAATTCCTGACCAGCGATGAAATGGTAAAACTCTGGGAAAATTGGGTGAAACAATATCCTATTGTTTTAATTGAAGATGGTATGGCAGAAAATGACTGGACTGGCTGGCATAACATGACCAAAACTCTTGGTAAGAAGATTGAAATTGTCGGTGATGATTTATTCTGCACAAATAAAGCAATCCTGACAGAAGGTATTCAAAAGGGTGTTGCCAATGCAGTACTTATTAAATTAAACCAGATTGGAACAGTTACCGAAACACTGGAGACTATCGAACTGGCATATAAGAATTCCTACAACTGTTTTGTATCACATCGCAGTGGTGAAACTGTTGACAGTTTTATTTCGGATCTAACGGTTGCAGTCAATGCAGGTCACCTGAAAACAGGAAGTGGATGCAGGGGTGAACGCGTAGAAAAATTCAACCAGCTTATGAGAATCGAACATGCATTAGGAAGTGCTTCCACACTTTGCGGGAAAGAAAGCATTTAAAAATGCATAATAGTCAGATTTAAATACAAATAGTTTCTGACACAGGGCAAATTATTGTCAGTTAAGTGGAAGCGGAATCAGCTCAACCTTTTTTCAGGGATGTTTTTAGATATCTTTTTTCTGTAAACGATCCTGAGCAAAGTCGGGAATACAATTAAAAGAAGCGGCAAGGCAATAATAAAGCCCCCGATAACTGCTATTGCGAGAGGCTGGTGCATCTGTGCTCCTGTCCCTATACCTGTTGCAAGAGGAAGCAAGGCTATAATTGCTCCAAGGGCCGTCATTAGCTTAGGTCTGAGCCTGGTTGAAATAGCATAAACCAGTGATTCATCGACTGAACCTTTTTCTCTGTTTGTCATAAACTGCTGGAAGGTAAAAATTGCATTCTCACCAATAATTCCTACTATCATTATAAGCCCGGTATAACTCCCGACATTTAAAGGAGTTCCTGGTGATGAACAATGCAATCAAACTGCCTGCAACTCCGAATACAGCAATAAAAAGAATTGCAAAGGAAGCTCTGAAGTCTCTGAAAAGAAACAACATAAGGGCAAAAACCAACAGACTCGACAGTATCAGTATAACAAGAAGCTGGGTGAATGATTTTTGCTGATCAGCATATTCTCCCCCATATTCAATATGATATCCTGGCGGAAGGAAAAGCTTTGAACCGATTGCAGATTGTATATCCTTCATTACACTTCCCAGGTCACGGTTATTCAGCCTCGCTGTTACAATTGATACTGATTTCAGGTTTTCCCTGTTGATCTCCGCAACTCCTTCTGTTATCTTAAAAGAGGCAAGGCTGGCCAGAGGTTTCATTTTCCCGTCAGGCAGGAATATACTTTTTTCTTCCAGGATGGACAGATTGTTCTTCAAACTGTTAGGATAAATCATCCTGATGTCCGTCATCTGTTCATTTTCAGGGACCGACCCTACGACATTGCCTTCAATTATGGTTTGTAGCTGGAACTGGAATGACTCAGGAGTAACATTGAACTGGACCAGCTTATTGTGGTCAGGGATTACTTCAATGGAAGGTCCGGCTATTGTGATCCCATCGAAAACATCAGCTACTCCTTCGATCCCCTCTATTTCAGAAGCAACCTGAACGGCCAGTTCATTAAGCTTATCCTGATTGGTTCCGAAAATCTTAATTTCAATTGGCTGCACCGAGGCCATCAGATCTCCAAGCATATCACCGATCACCTGGCCGAAATCTATCTGCAGGGCCGGCTGCGTTGCCTCGACTCGTTGTCTTATGTCATCGATTACCTCTTCGGTGCTCCGTTTCCGGTCCTTGCCGGAGATGTATAAGATAATCTCCATTGTTGGGTTCAGTTATAAAGAATCCCATCTGTGCACCGCTTCTCCTGGAATAGGTCTCCACTTCCGGGATCCTGACAATTATTTTTTCGACCTCTTTCAGTATTCTGTCAGTCTCATCCAGTGATGTTCCGGGCGGAGAAAGGTAGTCAAGGACAATTGCACCTTCATCCATTTCAGGAAGGAAACCGGTTTCAAGTCTGGGAAGTACATAAATAATGGAGTGCAAGTAAAAAGAGTACGAAAAGGATACTGATAACCGGTCTGTGGATGAACCAGGATATCCAGTCTCTTGTTTTGGTGACTTTTATTTATTACCGGCTTTTTACTTGAAAACAGCGGTCTGATCCCTGAAAACCAAATATATATAACAGGAAGTCCAATCCATGTAACAAAAAAGGAGCAGACAAGGGTTATGATCATTGTATTCGTCATAACATTAAAATATGCTCCGGCGACACCTCCAAGAAGGGAAAAAGGTATAAAAATGACTATGGTACTTAATGAAGATCCGACCATTGATGGAAAAAGGTACTTTATTGCCTGCTGAACAAGCTGAGATGAAGGTCTTTCCGGAAACTCCTCATGAGTTCTGTGTATCTGCTCCACCACTACCACAGCATCGTCGATAATCAGACCAATTGCTGCAGCAATGGCTCCGAAAGTCATTATATTCAGAGTATAACCAACAGAATATAATGCGACTATTGTCAGAAGGAGGGTCACGGGTATTGTTACAAGTATGGTTGAACTTGCCCTGAATGATCTCAGGAACATTACTGCTACCAGAATGGCCAGCAGCAGACCCATCCAGATACTGTCACTCACGCTTCTTATTGAATCGTTTACAAAATCAGCCTGATCGTAATATAACGACACACGAACATCAGAAGGAAGTATTTTCTCGAGTTCTTTCTTTTTCTCTGCAACATTTTTTGAAAGATCAACCAGGTTGGCATTTGGTTGTTTAAGTATCGCAACCAGAAGTCCCTGTCGTCCGTTTGCATTAATTCTTGTATATTCAGTTCTTTCCCTGACATTGATTGCCGCAACATCTGTCAACCGGATGTTTCTTTTTCCGTCATTTCGAATGACTGCATTTTCAATATCCTCAATGTCGTAGAGTCCGGCATCAGTGATTGTAAGGTAAAGCCTCCGATAATCAGCAAGATAGCCGTTTGAGCTTATAAAATAATTCTGGTTCAGAACATCTCTGATCATTTCAGGGGTCACTGCATAAGCCAGCATCCTTTCCTGGTTCAGTTCGATCCAGTACTCTTTTGTTTTGCCACCTATGATCCCCACCGAAGCAACACCTTCTATCTGTGAAAGAAATGGTTTGATTGTATAGGCAGCAATAAGATTCAGCTCGATCGGGGATTTCTTATCACTCTCAACAGTATAACCTATGACCGGAAGAATAGAGGGATTCATCTTTTCAACCTGGATAGCCACATCCGGGGGAAGTTCATTCTTGATCTGTGAAATTCTCGATTCAAGCATTTGCTGATTGACATTTATATCGGCATCCCAGTTAAGAAAAGCAGAAATTTCGCATGTGCCGCGGCTTGTTGTGCTCCTAAGCATCTTCAGATCTGGTACTTGTTTTATTGCATCTTCAAGAGGTCTGGTAACTGTGATCATCATTTTATCCACAGGCTGTTCTCCGTTATCTGCAATTACTTTAATTTTCGGAAAGGTTATTTCGGGGAAAAGAGATACCCTGATCTGTCCGTAAAGAAACAATCCGCCGATAATAATTACGGCAATGACAACTGAAACGGGATTTCTATATGAAACAAAGAAATTCTTCATTGTCTCATTTGTTTACGATGACTGATGCAGTGTCAGGCAAGTCCGTAATTACCCGAAAAAAGTATTTTATCAGAGGACTGAAACACAGGATCAGTTATTTCTACTTCGCCAAAATTCTCAATTCCTATTTTTACCGGTATTTTTACAGCTGTGGAATCATTAATCAATCTCATTACCCAGAATTCAGTTTGTGTTTCATTTCCAAGAATTGCAGGTTTTGGAAGCACAAGCGCATTCGTTTTTACACTCTTTAGTTATACCTGCAGAAGCAATAAGGTTTTGTGGCAGATGTTGTTTTATTTCCGGTTCAACAATATAACTGACAGTTTGATTTTGAATATTCATTTCCGGAAGCTTTTCATGTATCCTTCCTTTAATTGTAGTGTTATCCGGAAGCTTAAGAAAACAGGTTTTATTCTTTCCGATAAACTTTGTCATTTCAAAAGGTACCTCAAGAATAAAAACCAGGCTGTTAATATCAGATATCACAGCCAGTTCATCACCCTCCTGGACAAAATCACTGCCCTGATGCGAAATTGAGCTTATAATTCCATCTTTTGGTGAAAAAATATTTATAATCCCCTTAAAGCCAAGATTTGAATTACTCCCAAGAGTATCATGAAAAGCAGTCGCTTCAAGGGTTTTAAGTTTGAATAGTAGTGTTCCCTTATTTACATTTTCGCCGGGAGAGACAGTAATTGATTCAATAATTCCGGTAGTGGAAGACCGGATGACATTCTTTATAAGATATGTCGTAATAGCCGGCAAATCAATTGTTTCAGAAATATCTTTATAGACGGGTTCAATAATTGTGACCGGCGTTCTGGCTTCAATCTTTTCTTCTTCGCTTTTACTCCCGGAGTTTTTACAGGAGGGCAACATAACTGCAGCTGACAGGATAAAAGGAAAGATGAGATAATTATAGTATGATTTTGGCATTTTATGTTTTTTCATTGTTATCCGTAAGAATTATTTTGCAAGTATATAATTCATCTCATTTATAATACTTAACATTTCAATATCAGTCATATTCAGAGTGTGGTTTATACTCCTGTAATTCCTGAGGGCGTTCAGGTAATCGGTCATTTTTGCGATACCTTGTTCAAGCTGTGATTTTAGCGATTTTACAAGCTGATCGGAAATCAGGAGTTGCTCAGTAAGCTGGCTTCTGATTTCTTTTATCCCCTGAAGTTCTCCTTTAAGTCTGATGTACTGCTGATCATATTGTTTTCTTGAACTGATATTGTTAAAAGATCTTGTATTTTCCCTGATTGACAGTTTTTGATCTTCCAGTATTTTCTGCTGCCCGTCAAAAATGGGAATTCTTAGAGAGACCCCGGCACTTGCTCCGAAATGTCTGTAGAAAGTTTCGGGTTTACTTGTAAGGATTCCCGCATCAGCAAACCAGTTCACTGAAGGCTTATATCTCAATCCCAATGCTGTTCTTTCGTTTATTATTTGCAGGCTGTCGATTGTAAATTGTTTAAGGAAAAGATAATCTGACGCAATATTGGTTTCTGTTGGTTTAATTTCTGGTAAACTCAGTTCAATATGGGCAGTATCAACAATTCCGCATGCCTCATTCAGTAATCTGATGTTTTTTTCATACAGATTCCTGAGCTGGCTGATTATTATCTCCTGGCCCTGGGTTTCAACAAGCAATGAAAGATAATCAGACTGGCTGAAGATACCGGCTTTTACAAATTGATTTATGACCTGATTCTGACCTTTCATCAGCTCAAGAAATGAACTGTTAAAGGCGAGGTCAGAGTAAACCGAATAAGATTCAAGATAAAGACCTGTTATAAGCCTCTTAAGCTCTGCCATAGTAATCTTTTTATTCAGGCTGATGCCCTGCCTCTGATTATCTATAGTCTTGTACTTGTTTTCAATGATTTTCCTGTTGAAAATATTCTGTGAAACATATCCGGCTATCTGATAATTACCTCCGTCTGTTATTACTTCATCATAACCAAAATGGTCATTAAATGGGGAATAAAGAAGTTGTGATTGCCCTTCAATCTGAGGCTTTCTCTGAGCCCTGATAATCAGGCTGTCTATCAGTGTCGAATTAAGCTGATTCTGAAGATCATTTAGCAGCGGACTGTTCTGTAATCCTTCATTTATAAAGTATTCGAGGTTCCTGGTCTGAGAAAGACTTATTAATTCAATGAAGAAAAACGACAATAAGAATAAATATCTTTTGAAGGAACAGTTCGTTTTCAATTTGGCCATACTCTGATAAACGTATAAAATTAATAAAAATGAACATAATTCTAATTAGTGCCGGAGTTTTAACATTCATTAACTATGCATAACCTGGAATAATCGCATTTACTGATGCTGCTCAATGTGTAAAGCTCAGGTATTTTCAATTCTTTCCTTAATATCGAGGCATTCGTGAACGAGCCTGAGACTCTCTGCATTTTCAGCGATTATGACAAGTGTGTCATAAGGTTCAATAACCGTTGAACCATTGGGTGTTATGAAACTGCCTCTCCGTTTGATCAGTGCTATCAATGCTGCCCTTGGAAATCCAATATCCAGGATTCGCTTCCCGGCTGCCGGACTCTTGTCATCGATCTCAATTTCAGTTAACTCCGATTTCATTGTATCTGATAATTCAATATCAGGCGGAGTTTTCTGCTTTGCCTTTTCAGGCACAGAAACATGTAACCACTTTGCAACATACTTCAATGTAGTTCCCTGGAATAAAACAGACGTCAGTGATATAAAGAATACCAGGTTAAAGATCATCTGTGATTTTTCAATTCCTGCAAGCAGAGGAAATGTGGCAAATACAATTGGCACAGCTCCCCTCAACCCCACCCACGAAATGAATGTTATCGTTTTCAGTTTCAGCCTGCCCGGTAAAAGACATGCAAATACGCTGAATGGTCTCGCAACAAAAATAAGAAAGGCAGAAACAAGAAGTCCGGTGCCAACCAATGGAAGTATCTGGCTTGGGAAAACCAGTAATCCAAGTGTAAGAAAAAGAACAATCTGCATCAGCCAGGCGAGGCCGTCAAAAACCTGCATTATTGTTTTTTTATGAATAAGGTACTGATTTCCAAGATACACCGCTGATAAATATACCGCAAGGAAACCATTCCCACCTATAAAATCCGTAAATGAAAATGTAAAAAACATCAGGGATATTACAATGACCGGGTAAAGTCCCATGAAATCAAGTTCAATCCTGTTAATCAGTTCTTTTCCGAGTCTTCCTGTAATTAATCCGACCGCACCACCAATTATTACCTGTTTTATGAATAAAGGAATGATACTTAAAGCAGATTGATCCCTGGATAACATCAGGCCCATTACCGCAATTGTAAGAAAATAAGCCATTGGGTCATTACTGCCGCTTTCCAGTTCCAGTGTGGCCCGAATGTTCTTTTTTAATCCCAGGTTTTTTGACCGTAGGATTGAAAACACAGCAGCGGCATCGGTCGATGAAACAATTGCACCCAAAAGCAATCCCTCATAAATTGTGAAGTCAGTGACAGCCCATACAAAAACTCCAACTGACAATGCAGTCAGGAAAACGCCTAATGTGGACAGGGTAAGCCCATGCCAGAAAACTGGTTTTATAACCTCCCAGCGTGTCTCGAGCCCGCCGGAGAAAAGTATGAAATTCAATGCGACAATTCCAATGAATCGTGTTACCGCCGGATTATTGAAATTAATCTTTCCAATGCCTTCAGAACCTGCAAGCATCCCGACTATTACAAACAGGATAAGCGTGGGTACACCCAGACGGTAAGAAGTCTTTCCGGCGACAATACTTAATCCCAGAAGGACCGAGCCAATAAGAAGTACGTTTTCGAGCGTGAGATTCATTTCGGTTTGTAAAATAGTTATTTTATTTTAAAGAAAAATTGCTTGTTGTAACATATGTTACAATCCGCAGGCTTAAAAATCCTTTTTTTTGTTGAACTTTAGGATTGAGAATAATACAGTTTTGGAATCCAAAGGTTTTAAAGAAAGAAAATAATATTAACCAATAACTATAATTGACTATGAGTATGTTTTGCTTTCAGTGTCAGGAGACTGCAAAAGGAACCGGATGTACTATCGCGGGTGTTTGCGGTAAAACCGAGAAGGTTGCCAATATGCAGGACCTTCTTGTTTTTGTTGTAAAGGGAATGTCATTTTACACTACAAGGCTCAGGGAACTTGGATTTGAAAATGATGTTGCAAACAAGTTCATTATTGACAGTCTCTTCATGACTATCACCAATGCAAACTTCGACCAGGAAAGATTTGTTAACAGGATAAGGGAAGGATTGAATCTGAGGGAAGATCTGAAAAAATCTTTAATAAAGGCTGGCGGAAAAATACCTGCCGCTCCTGATGAATCAGCAACCTGGACAGGCGAAACAATTGAGGAATTCGAGGTAAAAAATGTTTCAATCGGCGTTCTTTCAACCAAAAATGAAGACATCAGATCGTTAAGGCAACTTGTTACCTACGGACTTAAAGGAATGGCTGCCTATACTGAGCATGCCTATAACCTGGGCTTTGAGGATAAGTCGATCTATAAATTCATCCAGGATTCCCTGGTTGCCACCACTGACGACTCTCTCAGTGCTGATCAGCTTGTCGCCCTTGTATTGGAGACAGGCAAGTTTGGAGTTTCTGCAATGGCTCTTCTCGATAAAGCCAACACCACAAAATATGGTAATCCTGAAATCACCAGGGTCAATATCGGCGTAAGAAATAATCCCGGGATTCTCATCAGCGGCCACGACCTTAGAGATATGGAAGATCTTCTGAAGCAGACTGAAGGAACAGGTGTTGATGTATATACCCACAGTGAGATGCTGCCCGCCAACTATTATCCCGCCTTCAAAAAATACAAGAATTTTGTTGGCAACTATGGCAGTTCATGGTGGAAACAGAAGGAAGAATTTGAGACTTTCAACGGACCAATCTTATTCACAACAAACTGTATTGTCCCTCCAAAGAAGGATGCTTCATATTTTGATAAAGTATATACGACAGGCGCCGCAGGATTTACCGGATTCAAGCATATTGCAGACAGACCTGCAGGTGGTCAGAAGGATTTTTCCCCGATAATTGAGCATGCAAAGAAATGCAAGCCTCCGGTCGAAATTGAGAAAGGAGAGATCATAGGTGGATTTGCTCATAACCAGGTTATTGCCCTGGCTGATAAAGTTGTTGATGCCGTTAAATCAGGAGCCATTAAGAAATTCTTTGTGATGGCCGGCTGCGATGGTCGTTTTAAGGATCGCAGCTACTACACAGAATTTGCGCAGGCATTGCCGAAAGACACTGTGATTCTAACAGCAGGCTGTGCAAAATACCGTTACAATAAGCTCCAGCTTGGTGATATAAACGGGATCCCAAGAGTCCTTGATGCCGGTCAGTGCAACGATTCTTATTCACTGGCAGTTATAGCCCTCAAACTTAAAGAAGTGTTCAACCTGCAAGATATAAACGATCTGCCGATCGCATTCAATATTGCCTGGTACGAGCAGAAGGCAGTGATAGTATTGCTTGCACTTCTTTCATCTTGGCGTGAAGAACATTCACCTTGGACCGACTCTTCCCGGATTCCTCTCACCAAATGTAGCCAAAGTGCTTGTTGAGAAATTCGGTATTGCAGGAATCGGAACTGTTGAGGACGATATAAAATTATTTATGAATTAAATAGATGGTAGGGGCGAAGCATGCTTCGCCCCTACCATCTATATCGCCGAACCTCCCCTCTCCCCTGTCCGGATCCTGATGCATTCTTCAAGAGGAGTAATAAAGATCTTACCGTCACCAACATTACCCTCCTCTCCATCGGTTGTCCTTGCCGATTTTAAAATGGCATCTACTGTAATATCAACAAATGCATCATTTACTCCTATTTCTATTTTTATTTTAGGTATGAGGTCAGGGATGATCCTTTGCCCCCTGTACATCTCCTCTATTCTTTGCTGACCATGTCCTGAAACACGGCTAACAGTAATTCTGGTAATTTCAGCGGCTATAAGTGCTTCCCGTACTTTATCGAGCTGAACTTCACGTATTATTGCAGTAATTATTTTCATTGCATTGTTTTTTACTTTTGTTTAAGTTAGCTTGGATTGAGCATTCCGTATCCCCTTTCTCCGTGATACGATCTGTCAAGACCAGCCATTTCGTCATCTTCGGTTGATTTAAACCTTATGAACTTATTCAGTAAAAATATTATAATAAATGTCATCCCGGCTGAAAAAGCAATTGCAATTCCTACCGCAATTACCTGAACACCAAGCTGGTTCCATACTGACCACGAACCACCATTGGCTGCTGCGGCTTCTGCCATCCAGGAAGGTCGAATAATAAAGCTTAGAAACAGAGCTCCGGTAATTCCGCCTACCCCATGAATTCCGAAAGCATCCAGACTATCGTCGTAACCCAGTTTATTTTTAGCCTGAATAGCCATATAACAGACCGATGAAGCCAGAATCCCAAGTATCATTGCTCCATATGGCTGTACTACACCGGCCGCAGGAGTGACTGCTACAAGACCGGCCAGTATTCCGCTGGCAAATCCAAGAGCAGTTGCTTTTCCCTGATGAAAGGCTTCAATTATTATCCATGTCATAGCTCCGGCAGCTGCAGCTATCTGCGTGGCAGTTAATGCCTGGGCAGTGCTGAGCCCGCTGGAGACAGAGCTTCCGGCATTGAACCCGAACCAGCCTACCCAAAGTAATCCGGCTCCAAGCATTGTGATTACAAGGTTGTTAGGGCGTATCACCTGATACGGATATCCCCGTCGTGAACCCAGGAATAATGCAGCAACCAGACCGCTTACCCCGGCAGATATGTGAACAACTGTTCCTCCTGCAAAATCGATAGCTCCTTTGGCACCCAGCTTAAAAAGGAAACCGTCGGATGCCCATACCCAATGGCAAAGCGGATTATAGACTAAAAGGCTCCATAATGCAATGAAGAAACAGTAAGCCTTGAAATTGACACGCTCTGCAAAAGCTCCTGCTATCAATGCCGGGGTAATAATGGCAAATTTGCGCTGGAACATTGAGAAAACATATTCGGGAACTTTTGCCTCCAGGATGCTGGTATCAATCCCCTTAAGGAAAAAATAGTCCCTGTTCCATCCAAACCACCCTCCCAGGATGTTTTGTCCAAAACACATGCTATATCCCACAATAACCCACAATACAGTTATAATACCCATCGCAACAAAACTATGCATTACTGTGCCAAGCACATTCTTTGAACGTACCAGCCCGCCGTAAAACATTGCCAGCCCTGGAATCATAAGTAAAACCAGCGCCGTTGAGGTCAGCATCCAGGCCGTTGCTCCGGAGTCAATCTCAGTTCCGTCTGAAGCCATTAATCCCGTAATGCTGATAAATAAAAGGACCAGGATCAACAGACTCTTTTTCAATCTTTTTTTCATACTAGAAAGTTTACAAATCATCATAAATAAGTACTAATTACTATTTGACAGCATCTGATGAGATGCCAAATTCAGTTAATGGATCAAAGAGTAAATCCGACAACAAGGAACATCTGGTTTTTATCAGGATTAAATATAAGCTGTCCTGCTACCGGAATATTGAAAGAATCTGTTACTTTAATTGTCCTTGAAGTCCCAATTCCCAGATTACATATAGCAAATTTATCTTTCTCGGTATCTGGATCATAAGTGTGCCACCCATCACCTGCACCTAAAAAAACATTGAAGAACTTAAAGAAATACCCTGCCTGGAAATATTTGTCCCCGCCCAACGATCCTACGCCTCCGGCCTTATTGAGAATATAATTGGCAGTCAGGTTGAAATTCCCTGCAGTAAATCCCCCGTTAAATTCAAAGGCATGACTACCGGAAGCCTCAGAGTAGTCATTATATTCTAGTCCCGGAAAATAATAATCCGTAATACCCAGGCTAATCCCTGCAGGAAGTTTAACAGACAGGTAGAGGTCAGCCTCCTGGTACCCTGAAAAGTCAAATGATCCCCAGGCTCCTATTGTTAACCAGTCTTTGGAATACTTCATTGATGGCTGGACCGCTGGTCCCGATCCATATTTCGTACCTCTCCAGATATAATTGCTGTAAAAATCAGAACCAACGCTAAATCCTGAATCAGAACCTTCCTGTGAAAAAACAGAAATAAAGGGTAATAATTCCATTGCGATAATTGTAATAATCGACAAGTTTTTTCCCTTTTTCATGAATACATTTTTAGGCAATTAGAATTTTCAGTGCCAAATATAAATATCATTTTCACTTTACCCTAATATTTCTAGGGTATTTTCTGTATTTTATATTCTTTTTACATTATATACCCTATTTTTATATGGGGTACTTTGCCTTTTTATGCACTTATTTCACATTGTACCCTATTATTTTGAGGGCATGACTATTTATTTCATATTTTTACACATATCGGGCGAAAGGAATTTTGATCTGCAAAAAACTAGCTAACTACAGTATCTTTACCTATGTTTGATTAACTGACTTTGACGATTATGAAAAGAAACCCAATAAATTTATTTTTGCTGTCAGGCATAATATTAATCACGAGCTGTTCATTTAATAAAAATGCAGTTGTCAAATCTCCGGATGGCGTCAACAAATTCGTCATTTCAATCGAGCGGGGTGGTATAGCCCGGAATATTGCCAGCTTTTACCTGGAGGTTGGAAACAAAAAGGTACTTCTTCCTTCATATATTGAGGTAGGACTGAAAGAGATTTCCCTGAAAAAGAATCTTAATATTGTCCGATCTGAATCAGCATCTTTTAATAAAAGCTGGACCAATGCGTTTGGAGAAAAGAGGGAAATTCCCGACAATTACAATGAGATAAAGGTCTTTCTTGAAAACGATGAAATAAAGGTCAATCTTATTTGTCGTGCCTATAATGAAGGCGTTGCATTTGCCTGTGAGTTTCCCGGGCAGAAAGGAATGGATTCATTGACTATAAAGGATGAGAAAATAACATTCAGTTTCTTATCTGATCATTTTGCATGGTCTGCAGCAAAAGCCCAGGCTCAATACTCAAGAGTCCCTCTCAGCCAAATTGAGAAAGGCTGTGAGAGACCACTCGTTATCGAAATCGATACAAATCTTATCATTGCACTGGCTGAGGCAAAGCTTGTCGATTTTGCCAGGATGAAATTTAATCCCGATACAATACGTAATTACAATGTAATTACACAACTTGGAAGTGTTGTACATAAGCAACTTCCGTTTCAATCTCCATGGAGAGTGATCATGATCGGGAAAAATCCAGGAGATCTCCTGGAAAAGAATTATCTCCTGCTTAACCTGAATGACCCTTGCGAGATTTCTGACATTTCATGGATCAAACCCGGCAAAGTACTGCGTGAAGTAACTCTTACGACAGCCGGAGCCAAAGCTGTTATCGACTTCACATCGTCTCATAATATGCAGTATGTTGAGTTTGATGCAGGATGGTATGGACCTGAGAACAATGATCTTTCCGATGCAAGGGCCGTTAATCTCGATCCTGCAAGATCTAAAGGTCCTCTTGATATGGAGGAAGTAGTAAACTATGCAAAATCAAAGAATATTAATATTCTACTTTATGTCAACAGGAGAGCCCTGGAAAAACAACTCGATGAACTGCTTCCCATCTACAAAAAATGGGGGATTGCCGGTATTAAGTTCGGATTTGTGCAGGTCGGGACACAGAATGCGACCAGGTGGCTTCATGAATCAATAAAGAAAGCTGCAGCATTTCAAATGGTTGCAGACGTGCACGACGAGTACCGTCCCACGGGATTTTCGCGGACATATCCGAATTTTCTCACAATGGAAGGTATACGTGGTGATGAAGAGAGTCCTTCAAATCATCACACTCTTGTAACAATGTTCACACGGATGCTTGCCGGTCAGGGAGACAACACGATATGCTATTACAATGAAAGGGTCGATAATAAAATGGGATCGCATGCCTCCCAGCTTGCAAAAGCAGTCTGTATTTTCAGTCCGTTGCAGTTTCTTTACTGGTATGACAAAGCTGCTCCGGCACTTGAAAAAAATGACGGGCTGTGGGGAGCAACAAACTATATCGGTAATGAACCGGAGCTGGAATTCTTCGATAATGTGCCAACTGTCTGGGATGAAACAAAAGTTTTGTATGCAAAAATCGGGGAATATGGGGTCATAGCAAGGAAAAAAGGCGATGAATGGTTCATTGGCGGGATTAACGGAGATCAGGCCAGGCTCCTTGATCTTAACTTCTTTTTCCTGGATCCGGATAAGGATTATTCAGCAAAAATCTATTCTGATGATCCGGCAGTCAATACCCGTACTCACGTAAGAACAGACAGTACCACAATTAACAGTAAAACTCTTTACCCTGCAAATCTTGCGGCGAATAATGGGATTGCGATTCATATAAAGCCAATAAAATAATTGCTTAAACCCAATAGAATTTGTGCGCTCCAACCACGGCTTAAAGCCGGTGCTAAATAACTTTCGCTGGCGCGAATTTGAAATTCGTGCCAATTACTTCTGCCAGGCCCCTGATTATAAATCCGCGTTAGCGGAGGTGGACCAGAAATTGATATTTCTGGCATATAATTTGCTGATTACAAATCTGATATCCTTTTCTCAAACTAAAATGATGATTATGAAGGGCAGTTTCTGGTTAATTGTTTTTATATCATCCCTTACTGTTGCATCCTGTAAGAAAGAAAGCACTCCTGAACAGCAAATTTATTTTAATTCATTTGAGTCACAATCAGATACCATAGGATGGAAAGGGTATGCATTTAATTTTGATAACGATGTTCCTTCACATGGAGGGAAAAAATCTCTTTCTGTCTCTGGTGGGTGCATTATTCCACATGCCGAATACACCATAGATCCTCAAAGTACTGATTGTTATCTTAAATTCAGATTCTGGGGAAAGAACCTGAGCAATGGGGGTGGTGTGTGGCTCGCAGTAAATAAGATAGGATACAAAAATATTTCATTTGATGTAACAGAAAAGGAATGGACCTTGTATGAAAATCAGGATTCTTTATTCTGTCCTGCAAATACAAGTCTGACTCTTGGAGCAATAGCAGGTGGCATCTACAGCAGTGCAATACTTATTGATATGATTGAAATAACAAAACTGATTGTTGATCCCTGAAATCCATAAACCACAGGGTCGCACAGAGTAACACAGAGCAGAACAGGAGCATTAAAACCGTGGAACTCCGGATAAACTCCTGCAACTCTGTGGTTAAATAACTAAATACCAGCTGTTGCCTTAATCATTTTCAGGTTAGTCTCCAGACCATCAAGATAAATTAGCACCCATGAGAGGTTGTTGTCGCTGAATTTCCATTTGCTCCATTCTTCATCATTTCCTGAAGGAACTTCAAGGTCAAAAATTACAGGGGATAATTTAGCAAGATCTTCATATCCTGGGGTGTTTCCCATCTCTTTAGTCAGAGCTTTCAGGCAGATAAAGAGTTTCGTTCCGACCGATGTATCACCTGCCTTTATCAATGCCTGAGCTGACCGGCCCCTGGTATCAGGCATCTGTAAACTTTCAGGATTTTTTTGCCATTGTTCAGCTGTCATGTTTTCATGCTTCAGAATTATTTCCTGGTACTCATTTACCATTTTTAAAGCTTCATCTATTTTCAGATTCAGGCTTGGTTCAGGAGTATTTTCAGTAAGCTGACTTAATGCATCTTCAAAATTCTGATAGTTCCTCGACAAGTTATAACTATCGTCAATTCTGTTCTTTGTCACGTTCAATCCAAGAAGAGTTGTAAAGACAGAATTAAAGACAAGGAGCATTAAAACAAATACTGTATTATAAATACTGAAATTCTTGTTTTTTGAAGTGACAGTGAGAAATACCGGAAGGAAAACTACATAAGGAAAAGGAAGTGCGACTAAAAGCATGGTGCCGGCATGAGGCCAATGCATAATCTTGAATAGCATTCCGGTGAACACAACAAAACAGGTCAGCCATGTGACTATGTAAAGAGGTAAATTCTGCCTGGTTCCTTCTGCTTTAAAATGATTTCTCAAAGCTATTGGCATAAAAATTACGACAAAAATGCCAATACCTGTAGATAATAATACCCCCGCACCAGCAAAGTGGTTTATTTTAAACACCAGACCTGTAAAAACAATCAGTACAGTTATTAAACCGAGTATATAAATCTTTTGTTTCATGATTTCATTTATATAATTGATTATCAGTGTTCTATTATACTATTTAACATATACGATTCAACAGTTAAAAGACCGTTTTTAAGAAGCTCAAGCGAATGAAGACCTGACATTAATGACATAGAGCGTACTCCAGGATCATTTCCATGCAAGTATGTTGCCGGATCAAGGAGGCTTTTATAACCTTGAACTTTTGCACCTTTTGCCAGGCTGGATGTATAATTCTCATATTCTGTCAATGCATCTTCAAGTTCCCGGCGGGAAGTGCAGCCAGGCATCAGAAAATTATTGACAGGTGCGGCAGTGAACGGATTTGTGAGAAGCCTGTATTGAATCTCTCTTCCGGTCTCTGTCTGTGCAATCTTATCCGCACTCACGGCTGGCTTGCCAGGTTTGCCTTCTGATTCCTGAACCATTTTCAGCTGAATATCGCTTATTAGTGCAAGAAGATCTGTTGTTTTTGAATGAAGTTCTTCCATCCCCTTATAATTCAGTGAATCCCGATACCTGTTCATTAAATAATTATTGTTGTTATACAAATAATTATACATAGCTTGCTGCTGTTCCTGGTGCGGATAAAAGCCGTCTTCAAATGCATACTGCAGGCTGAGATTAAACATCGCTCCGGGAATTATAATAGCGAGTGTTCCTATTGCAATGTAAAGGAACTTCGAATTAATATGTCTTTCCTCCTTCCATGAAAGCCAGGTATACCAGGGAAATACAAAGACGCAAAGAATGATTAATCCGGAAACCATAAGTAAAGCTGCCCCCGTCCAATGTTGGATTTTGTATAACAATCCGGCCAGGTAGAAGATAAATCCAATGGCGCCGAGAATATAGACAGGTCGCTTAACTTTGTCTTCCTGGTCACGGAATCTGTTTATAACAATGGCTGGAATGAAAAAAAGGATTCCTGTCATCGTTGCCAGGATGAGAAGAGTACCTGCACCGGACCAGTGTTGTACTTTGAACAGGATGCCCAGAATTAAGAACATCCCGGATAAAAATGCTGAAATGAATAGCAGAAGCCGGTTTTTATTATGAGTCTCCTTCCACAGAACTCCAAGGGCAGACGGCAGGAAGACAAATGCCAGGATTGCTGCCCCGAGTGTCATCATAGCACCTGCACCGGGCCAATGCTGAATTTTGAACAATGCCGCAAAGCCTGACAGAACAGTACCGGTTACACCGGAAATTTTCATAGTGTTTTTCATATTTCTGTATTTAGTGTCAACTGCATAAAGTGTTTCTTCCTGTATTTCTTTAAGTTGCCGCGGGCCAATTTTCTGCTTTACTTTATTGTATGCTTCGTAAAAGGTCAGTCCGTCCTGCATTTCATATTCAATATCACAGCAGATATGGTCGATCAGCTCATCGAACAAATGGGAGAATACTATCTCCTGTTTTTTCACATCACGCGTAACTCTTTCAATATTTTGGATGGAAAGCTCAGGCATAGTTCAGTCCTGCTTTAGGTTCAGCAATTCTCTGAAGCGATTCAATAAATTCCTGTAATTCCCTGATTTTTTCAGCAGCAACAGATTGTCCTTTTGGGGTGAGGGAGTAATAGATCCTCATCCGGTTATTATAGATTTCCGTTGTCGTAACGACAGCTTTTTCATTCTCAAGTTTATGGAGGATTGGATAAAGAGCCCCGTAGGTAAGTTTTATTTTACCATTTGTCAGCTGTTCGACTTTCTGGGTTAATGCATAACCATGCATCGGGCCCTCTTCTTTTAACAGTTTCAGGACTATCGTCTTAAGTGATCCGCTGTAAAGTTGATTTGATATCATATCATTTTGTATATGTAATAGTTACTTATATATAACAAAGATATTATATATTTATTTTATAATATACCAAAATTGTTATTTTTTTTTTGCATATCATTTTCTAAGAATTGCTTAAACTTGCTTCTGTAAACCAATTTTTGCCATGGAGACCGTAATCGTGACCGGCGGAACAGGACTTATCGGCCGGTACCTTAGTAAAAAACTGAAGGAAAAAGGCTATGAAGTCGCACTCCTCAGCAGGAAAAGTAGTCCTTATGACGATATACCTGTTTACTCCTGGGATCCGGATAAAAATATGATCGATCCGGAAGCCATTTCAACGGCAGACTACATAATTCATCTTGCAGGCGCCGGCATAGGAGATAAAAGATGGACAAAAAAAAGAAAAGAGCTGATTTCCGACAGCCGTATAAAAACATGTGAACTATTATTCAAAAAAGTACAGGAATCAGGGACAAAGCTTAATGCTTTCATCTCCGCCTCAGGAATTGGCTATTATGGCGCAGTAACATCCGATAAAATTTTCAGCGAAACGGACCACTCATCCGGTGACTTCATCGGAGAGACCTGCAGGCAGTGGGAACATTCAGCTGACAGGTTTGAAGAATCCGGAATACGGACTGTAAAGATCAGAACAGGAATTGTTCTCACAAAAAAAGGAGGTGCCCTGGCCAGAATGATCACGACTGTTAAGAATGGGTATTGGTTCAGCTTTGGGTAACGGCCGGCAATACCTGCCATGGATCCATATTGAGGACTTATGCAATATTTACATCAAAGCTATTGAGGATATCATCATTAAAAGGTGCTTATAATGCAGTGGCACCTGAACATGTAACCAACAGGGAATTTATGCGGACTCTGGCAACGGTTCTTGGAAAGCCGTTCTTTTTCCCCGCTGTTCCATCTTTTGCAATGAAAATATTATTCGGCAAAATGTCCGGGATCCTTTTAAACGGAAGCAGGGTTTCAGCAGATAAGATCATTTCAGCAGGTTATAACTTTGAGTTCCCTGATCTTGAAAATGCCCTGAAGAACCTGTTTCCAAAAAGATGAACCTGTTCTTTTACTGAACAAATAAATAAACAGGTTGTTATAAATGCTATGTTTGTAAAACAATATAAATCCAATCAGATGACTCATGCAAGACCTGGTCCTCTTGTTGAGCTGGACGGAAGAAATTTGTACTATGCCTTCATTGCAGGAGCAAGGAAAGTAATTGAAAATCAGGTTGAGCTAAACAGGATAAATGTTTTCCCTGTCAATGATGGCGACACAGGCACCAATCTTGCCGCCACAATAAGATCCGTTATGGAATCGATCCACCCTCACAGGTCATACAAAATTACTGCCGACAGGATTGCTGAAGCCACACTGTTGAATGCAAGAGGAAACTCAGGAATTATTTTTGCCCAGTTTTTTTACGGACTCAGCAACGAAACCGGTGAATTCCGTTCCGTCACTCTTAAGCAATTTGCAGAATCCCTTATCAAAATCAGTAAGTTACGTTTATGGAGCAGTCGCAAGACCTGTTGAAGGAACTATGCTTACTGTAATCAAGGATTTCGCAGATTACATTTACAACAGCCGGAACAAGTTTTCTGATTTTAACCATATGCTGACAAGCGCATATGAGATCCTTAAAAAATCTCTGCTTGAAACAAAATCAAAGCTCGCCATTCTTGGGAAAAACAATGTTGTGGATGCAGGTGCTAAAGGATTTGTTCTGTTTTTTGAAGGGATAATGGAATTTATAAATACAAGAAATATCAGGGAACTCATCTCAGCAAGGCCGGTAACAACTCCTTTTCAAAAAAACGAAGAGGCAATCACGGAAAAGATGAATTTCAGATACTGTACTGAAGCACTTATCAAGGAGTGCCTGATGGACAGGGAAATACTCATTAAAACACTCGAAGAATACGGGGATTCTGTTGTCGTGGCAGGGTCTGATAAATTGAGAAGGATCCATCTTCACACAAATATTCCGTCCGAATTGTTTGATAACCTCAGGAAGGCAGGAACAATAACATTTCAGAAAGCTGATGACATGATCCGTCATTACCAGACGGCCAATGAAAGAAAATGGAAAATAGCACTTGTTACCGATTCGACATGCGATCTGTCGCAGGAGCTTATCGACAATTACCAGATCAACGTGATTGCCTATAAATATCAATTTCGGTGAAAACCATTATCTCGATAAGGTAACTCTTCAGCCGGAGCAGTTTTACAATCTTCTGAGTGAAACCAACGATCATCCAAAGACCTCTCAGATAAATGAGAATACCTTTGTCAATCTTTACTCCCATCTGGCATCGCATTACGATTCTGTAATTGCAATACATTTAAGCGATCAATTAAGCGGTACTTTTTTCAGCAGTCAGAAAGCTGCCCGGAAGATATCCGACGAATTCGGCAAGCCGATAACAGTATTAAACTCAAGGAATCTGTCGGGTTCGCTCGGTTTGATTATGCTCCGTACTGCTCAGGCTATTGAAAGCGGTTTTTCGCATGATGAGATCGTTTCACTGGCTGAGAAATGGATACAGAACACCCGTATCTTTGTCAGTGTTAAAACATTGAAATACATGGTACGCGGAGGAAGAGTATCTGCTGCAAAAGGACTGATTGCCAGAATACTTAATATAAATCCAATTGTTTCACTTGATGAGACGGGGAAAGCCATTCTTTTCGACAAAACATTCAGCCAGAAAGCAAACATGGAAAAGGTGATGAGCCATATCAGAAAAATAAACGATAGCAAAAAGATCTGGAACTATATTGTTCTCCATGCAAACAATATCAAAATCAGCAGACTGGTTTTCGGAAAAAATGGAAAAACTGACCAGCAAGAAACCGGTTTCAGTCGTCAATATCTCTCCCGTCATTGGTGCAAATGCCGGTGCAGGAGCTGCATCAGTTGCCTTGCTTTACGACTAATAAAAATTACTGATGACATTCTTTCAAATTTACTTTCAGGCATTACTGGTGATAATTGGTTTGATGTCCAGTTCTCTGGATAATCAGCGTAATAATTAAAAATGTAAGCATTGTTGACCTTTTCTGGGGTTTCGGATTTGTACTGACAAATGTTTTCTATTTCATAAGCACTGATGGCTCAGGACCGAGGAAAATAATCCTCTTAATACTGGTTTCTGTCTGGGGACTTCGTCTTTCAGGATATCTTGCACGGCGTAACCTTGGTAAAGGAGAAGACTACCGTTACAAACAGTTTCGCAGCAAGTACGGTGAAAAGCAATACTGGTGGATAAGCTTTTTTCAAACCTTCCTGTTGCAGGGAATACTGATGTGGCTTATTTCTGTGCCTCTTCTCGGTGCTCAGTACTTTGGACCTGATAAAGGTCCCGGTATTCTTGATTATGCAGGCATAGCTCTCTGGATCACAGGCTTTATTTTCGAAGCAGGAGGAGATTACCAGCTGGCCCGGTTTAAAGCCAATCCTTCAAATAAAGGGAAAGTCCTTTCTTCCGGTTTATGGCATTATACACGACATCCTAATTATTTCGGCGACTCTGCCATTTGGTGGGCCTATGGTCTTTTCTGCCTGGCAGCCGGAAGTCTGCTACCCATACTTGGTTCACTCCTGATGACAGCATTAATTATCAAAGTATCAGGGGTTGCGCTTCTCGAAAAAAATCTTGTTGAAAAAAAGCCGGAATACAGGGAATATATTGAAAGAACATCCGCATTCTTCCCATGGTTTCCAAAGAAACAGCATCCTTCAGAAAAATAAAAACCATACCTATTATTCAGGTAAAAGCGGTGATTATTCACTGATCTGAGCACACTGACAACTGCCCTGCAAATCGCTGATTCAATAATTGTAAGACTGAATCAGATACTGGTAATTATTACTATTAAATTGGCTTAAATACTTGATTTAAAAGTATCGCCCTGGTCAAAATCACCAGAAGTATATCCTTTGCGGAACCACTCTTTACGCTGGGCTGCAGTTCCATGAGTAAAGGAATCAGGAATTACCCGTCCCTGGTATCTCTTCTGAAGAACATCATCGCCAACTGATGAAGCTGCATTCATAGCCTCTTCAATGTCGCCGGTCTCAAGTGAATTAAACATCTGCTGGTCGTAATGTGCCCACATTCCGGCAAGAAAGTCAGCCTGCAGCTCGATCCTTACGGAAAGATCATTTGATCTTGTTTCGCTCGATCTGGAACGTTCTGAATTGACCTTGTTAAGTATACCAAGCTGATCTTGTACATGATGTCCTATTTCGTGAGCAACGACATAAGCAACTGCAAAATCGCCATATAGCTCCGAATTTCGTTTTCAGTTCATCAAAAAAAGCCAGGTCGAGATATACTTTCTGATCACCCGGACAATAAAATGGTCCGCTTGCGCCGCTAGCATATCCGCATGCAGACTGAACCTGGTCCCTGAAAAGAACCAGTGTGGGTTTCTGGTAAGTCATATTAGACTGCTGAAATATTTTAGTCCAGACATCTTCAGTACCTGCAAGTACTACTGAAACAAAATTTTTCATTGCTTCCTCTTCAGGTGAAGCGGTAACGGTGCCTGATTCAGTAGCTGTTGTCCCCTGTGAGTTGTCCAGCACCTGAGTGGGATCTCCTCCAAGAAGAAGAACAACAAGTGCAATAACTATTGTTCCTATTCCGCCACCGATTGCCATCTTTCCACCTGAACTCATACCTCTGCGGTCCTCAATATTATCGCTGGTTCGTCTGCCTTCAATTCTCATAATTCTTTAGTGTTAGTATTTATTAATCTAATTGCCTGTTAAAAAGCTAAATATTTAGCACAAAATCTGCAAACTGTAAGTAGATTCTGCAGACTGTTACATTTAAGATATTTTCACAGATAAAAGTATTAAAAGATTTTCCAAAATAATTTGGAATTTATAAAATATTTTATAAATTTGACCATTTGGTTAAACTATTTGTTTAATCTGTTTGGTTAAACCTAATGGTTAAGAGTTATGACTGAAACTGACAAACAAACCGAGGAGAAGATCTTTGATTCGGCAACGGATGTATTCATAGAAAAAGGCATGGATGGTGCGCGTATGCAGGATATAGCCAATCATGCCAGGATCAATAAGGCCTTACTACATTATTATTACCGTACAAAGGATCGTCTTTTTAATGCCGTATTCGAAAAGATCGCAGGAAATATGTTTGCAAAATTTGCTCCGGTCTTTGATGACAAATCTTTCACTGGAGGATAAGATCAGGTTCTTTTTCAGGGAACATATTGCATTCATGCAAAAAAATCCCAGACTTCCGGCATTTCTTTTAAACGAATTCCACCGAAATCCTGAAAGAATCAGGAAACTGATCCAGAATATTGATATTAATAAGCTGTGGACGACCCTGGAGGCTCAGCATAAGGAAGAACTGAAAAGATACAATATAACAAAAGAAAATATTCCCCAGTTTATGACAACGGTTGCCGGAATGAGCGTCTTTCCATTTGTTGCCAAACCAGTAATTGCCGGCTTAATGGGAAAAATGGGCTACAATTTTGATAATTATATAGAAGAAAGGAAAGAATATGCCGCAGATTTTGTAATTGATGCGCTGAAGAAGCGTGAATTAAGAAGTAAAGAAAAAAAAGAATAAAGAAATAGAAATGAAAAAGAGAGTTTTGATCCTGTTCATTTTAATTATACCCTTTGTGTCCGGACTCAAAGGCCAGAAGGTACTGACACTGAAAGAGTGCTATGAAATGGCAATGGCGGCCGCGCCCATTGCCGCGGAGAGAGAAGCCTATTCACAGATATCGGCGGTGAAGGATAAAAATCTGTCCAAAGGCTGGCTTCCCACACTTGATGCCAGCGGCAGTTTTATCTACAACTCTTCAGTCGTGGATATGACCGATGTGCTGGGCTCTATACCGATTCCCGGCATTGCCGATCTGATAAAACCACTGCCTCACGAACAGTATAAAATAACTGTCGATATAAACCAGGTTATCTATGATGGCGGTGCTGTCAGAAATGCAAAAGCACTGGAAAAATCAGATCTCAGCATTAACCAGAAACAGACCGAAACTGATCTGTATAAATTACGCGGACAGATTAATACCTGCTATTTCAATCTTCTTCTGCTTAATAGAAAAAAAGAACTTTTAAATAATTACCTGGAGCTGATCAGCAAACGGATAGTGTCACTGCAATCTGCCCTGATCAATGGCATAATAACAAAGTCAGATATTGATGTACTGACTTCGGAAAAAATAAATCTCAAACAACAGCTGAGTGAAAATGAGACACTTAAAGGATCTCTCCTGAAAATCCTCTCCAGTCTCACCGGCTCAGAAATTGATAGTTCAACTGAATTAATTCTTCCTGCAGCATCGGATGAAATGACAACGGAATTATCCCGTCCGGAACTTGAACTGTACGATCTGAGAAAAGAACAGCTTTCAGCAGGATTAAAAGTCCTGCAAAGCAAAAGAATGCCAAAAGCATTCGGCTTTGCCACCCTGGGCTACGGAAATCCTCCCGGAAACAACTTTTTTAAAGATGAGTTCGCTCCCTACTATATGCTTGGAGCAAGCATCAAATGGAATATTTTCGACTGGAACAAAACAAAAAATGAGAAACAGCTGATAAATCTGCAGCAGGGTATTCTTGAAAAAAGGAAGAGCGATCTTACTGAAAATCTCAACAGACTCCTTGAAGCTAAAAATGCAGAAATTGTTAATCTGAACTCTATGCTTGAATCTGATACTGCACTTATTGCCATCAGAAAAAGGATAACAGGCACAGCCGAATCACAATATGAAAATGGAACCATTACTGCCACCGAATTTCTTAATGAATTGAATTCCGAACGGCAGGTGATGATCAACTACGAGATCCATAAAATTAACCTTGCCATGGTCAGGATAGAATACCTGAATATAAGCGGAAAAGAGATAGAATGACCCCCCTGCTCCCCCAAGGGGGGGTGAAACAAAGGTTAAAAATGAGATAACAAAAAACATACAAATATGAAAACCAACCTGATTTTAATCATCTCTGCAGTTCTCCTGACTGCCTGCAATAACAAAACCGATCAGGCTGATGCTTACGGCAACTTTGAAGCAACTGAAGTCATTGTCTCTGCTGAAACCAGTGGTCGCATCCTTAAATTTGACGTCACCGAAGGAACAGAGATCGACAAGGGTTCTGAAATTGCCCTTATCGACACAACCCTGTTCCATCTTCAGAAAGCTGAGATCGATGCAGGCATGAAGGGTGTCAGAACACGGATCAGCTCGATAAATGCCCAGAATGATATTCTCAACCAGCAGATTGATAACCTGAATGTGAATATTGCAAGGATTGAAAATATGCTGAAAGATGATGCAGCAACAAAAAAACAGTATGACGATCTTACCGGACAGGTTGCTGTTCTGGAAAAACAGATTGCTGCAAATAACACACAGAAAGCCTCAATTGCCGCTGAAATATCGGTTTATGAATCAAAAAAAGCAACCTTGAATGAACAGGTGGTTCGCAGCTGCGTAAAAAGTCCTCTGAAGGGTACCATAATAGAGAAATATGCCGAAGCTGGAGAAATGGCCGCAGCCGGGAAACCGCTGGTGAAAATTGCCGATCTTTCTGTAATTAAGCTGAAAGTATATGTAAGCGGGGCTCAGCTGGGAAGCATCAGGACGGGTCAGGAAGTTACAGTAAGAATTGATAAAGGTAAAAAGGATTATTCCTCTTTTACAGGGAAAATAAGCTATATCTCAGGCAAAGCTGAATTCACGCCAAAGATCATCCAGACAAAAGAAGAACGGGTCACTTTTGTTTATGCCGTGACCATCGATGTCATTAATGACGGATCGATGAAATCAGGCATGCCGGGAGAAGCAATCTTTTGATCAGAATTAACAATGCAAAGCATAATTGAATCATCAGGAATAGGTAAAAAGTTCGGAGACACCCAGGCTCTGATGGATATTTCATTCTCAGTAAATGAAGGAGAGATATTTGGATTTATTGGTCCCGACGGTGCAGGAAAAACAACACTCTTCAGGATCATTGCAACTCTTATACTGCCCGATGAAGGCAATATGAAAGTATTCGGACTTGATTGCAGGACAGGATTCAGGGAACTACGGAAAAATATCGGTTACATGCCGGGACGATTCAGCCTCTACCAGGATCTGACAGTTGAAGAAAATCTTGATTTCTATGCTACGGTTTTCGGAACTACAGTAAGTGAGAACTACGATCTTATCTCAGATATCTATTCACATATTGAACCTTTCAAAAAAAGGCTTGCCGGAAAACTCTCAGGAGGAATGAAACAGAAGTTGGCATTATCATGTGCCCTCATTCATAAACCCGGATTGCTTGTTCTTGATGAACCCACTACAGGAGTGGATGCAGTTTCACGAGCAGAGTTCTGGGAGATGCTCAGAAAGCTGAGACAGCATAATATAACAATTTTGGTTTCAACACCATATATGGACGAGGCAATGAGATGCGACAGAGTTGCCCTGATACAGGGGGGCAAAATTCTTTCGATCGATCAGCCTCAGAAGATAAGGGATGGATTCACAGCAGGCTGTTCACAGTCAAAGCAACAGAAAAGTACAGGCTGATACTTTCTCTGAGAAAATATCCGGAAACAAATACTGCATATCCATTCGGAGATTCGGTTCATGTAACCTTCAGAAATGACAGATATGATGAATCACTCCTGAGCTTTCTTAAATCTGAGGCATTGAAAATGTAATTATTGAAGAATCGAAAGCAGGAATTGAAGACAGGTTCCTGGAATTGATGGAGGCTAAGGTGTAATGAGACAACGGCATAACGGCGTATACGCATAAGGGGCAGGGACGAGAGTTAAAGAAATTGCCCATAGAAGCCTAGCGAATGAGCCAGCTGTCGCGAGGAACTCCCCCTGGGGTAGGGGGATGGAGGGATAATTAAAGAATGACAAACAACGAGTAATATCAGTCCATAATCTGGTGAAGAAGTTCGGAAATTTCACAGCCAACGATGATCTGAATTTTGAGGTTTTCGAAGGTGAGATCTTTGGATTTCTTGGTGCAAACGGAGCTGGCAAGACAACAGCAATCAGGATACTTTCAGGATTGTCGGATCCGACTTCAGGTGATGTTGTTGTTGCCGGATTCAATGCATCGAAGTCAGCCTGAAAAAATAAAACGGGTAATTGGCTATATGTGCCAGAAATTTTCACTTTATGAAGATCTTACTGTAAGGGAGAATATCATGCTTTACGGCGGAATTTACGGAATGAGCAAGCAACTGATCAGGGAGAGAACTCGATGCCCTTCTTGGAGAAGCTGAATTTCGAAGCTTATGGCGACAAGCTTATTTCATCCCTTCCCCTGGGATTAAAGCAGAAACTTGCATTTTCGGTGGCTGTTCTGCACGAACCTAAGATTGTTTTCCTCGATGAACCGACAGGAGGAGTGGATCCGATTACCCGCCGGCAGTTCTGGGAAATGATATATGAAACCGCTTCCAGGGGTATTACTGTTTTTGTAACGACACACTATATGGATGAAGCTGAATATTGCGACCGGATCTCAATAATGAGCGAAGGCAGAATTGTAGCCCTTGATACACCGGCAAATCTTAAAAGACAATATAATGCTGAATCGGTTGAAGAGGTGTTTGTAAAGATAGCCAGACCACCCCCATCTCTCGGGAAGATTGGGGGCAAAAAACAAGAGGAAAAACATATAATTAAGTAAATGAAACGATTCCTTGGTTTTGTCAGAAAAGAGTTCCTCCATATTTTCAGGGATTACCGGACCCTGATAATCATGTTCGGAATACCTGCTGCCCAGATACCTGCTATTCGGTTATGTTGTCAGCACTGACGTGAAAAATGCCGGAGTAGCATTTCTTGACATGTCCAAAGATGAGATCACGGAGAAAATATCAGATAAAATATGCTCATCCGGATTTTTCAGGAGAACAGATAACCTGCTTGATTACAATGATATTGACAGGGTATTGAAAAAGGGGAAAACAAAAGCAGTAATCGTTTTTGAAAAGGATTTCGGCCGTAATCTGATGAGTGAAGGAAAAGCCTCATTATCAATCATAGCCGATGGTTCAGAACCCAACACGGCAACCCTTGTGACGAACTATCTGACAGCGATAATAACTGATTTCAACAGGGAACTTGCCGGAGCATCTGCCGCCGGCACTATGCTGGTCCAGCCTGAAGTCAGGATGTTTTATAATCCCGGCCTGAAGGGTCATTACATGTTCGTTCCGGGTGTGATCACTCTTATAATGATCCTTATCTGTGCCCTGATGACCTCGGTAACAATTACCCGGGAGAAAGAATTCGGCACAATGGAAGTACTTCTTGTCTCGCCTCTGAAACCTGTTCAGATAATACTGGGCAAGGTTATGCCTTATTTCTTTCTTTCATTTATTGATGTGATAGTGATACTTCTGCTTTCATGGCTTGTTTTTGATCTTCCTGTAAAAGGCAGTCTGGTCCTCCTGCTTGCCGAAAGCATGCTCTATATCCTGATGAGCCTTTCCCTGGGAATCCTGATTTCGACTGTCTCAGACACAATGCAGCAGGCGATCTTTATTTCACTTGTCGGAATGATGCTTCCGACAATTTTGCTTTCAGGATTTATTTTTCCGATTGAAAATATGCCTAAGGTTTACGGATGGTTAAGTTCAATTCTTCCTCCCAGATATTTTATAGTCATTATCAAAAATATAATGATCAAAGGTACAGGTTTCATGTATGTCTGGAAAGAGACGCTTATATTAACTGCTTTTACTTTTGCATTCATTGGACTGAGTATCAGGAATTTTAAGATAAGACTGGAGTAGAATGTATTATGTATTATGTATTATGTATTATGTATTAGGTGTTAGTATTATAGGCGATGTGATATTGTGTGGTGTGGGGTACGAGGTGCGTGGTATGGGGAAAACAGTGATTAAAGAATTCCCCCTTTGAAGGGGGCCAAGCGTTAAAAATTTGCCCGGTGGGCAAATTTAGCGCAGGAGCCAGCCTGCAGGGGTAGGGGGATGTAAATAACAAAACAAATGCGAACCATATTCTATCTTATAAGAAAAGAATTCATCCAGATCTTCCGGAACAAGTTCATCGGAAGAGCGATCTTTGGCGTTCCGATAGTGCAGATGCTGATACTTGTTCCGGCAGTGACATTTGAAATCAAGACAATTAACCTGTGCATCATTGACAGAGATCTCTCCTCAACCTCAAGAAACCTGGTCAGCCAGCTTGAAGGATCAACTTTCTTCAGGGTAACCTTTTCGACTTTCTCCGAAGATGAGGCTGAAAGTCTACTGCTTAAAAACAAATGCAACATCGTACTTCAGATCCCTGAAGATTTCGGAAAAGAAACAGGAAACGGCAAGCCTGGAAGGTTGCTGGCTTCAGTAAATGCAATAAATGCAACAACTGCACAGCTGTCATGGGCGTACCTGAACGGCGTTCTCCGGGATTACAATTCAAAACTGGCATTGGAGAATATTAACAGCAATACAATGTCAGCCATCCCTCAGATAAATATCCAAAACCGTTACTGGTATAACGAATTGCTCAATTATAAATATTATATGCTTCCTGGTATTCTCGGCATCCTTGTAACAGCGATCGGATTCCTTCTTGCCGGGCTCAATCTTGTAAGGGAGAAGGAAGCCGGCACAATTGAACAGATCAATGTAACCCCTGTCAGAAAACATCAGTTCATAATTGCTAAAATGGTTCCGTTCCTGATTATCGGCCTTGCTGACCTTATTCTCGGTCTTGTTCTTGGGAAACTGGCATTTAATATACCGTTTGAAGGAAGCATTGCCCTTCTTTTCCTCAGCGCTTCAATATTCCTGATAGCAGTTCTGGGATTTGCTCTTTTTATTTCAACTTTTTCGGGGACACAGCAACAGTTTATGTTCATTGCATTCTTCTGCATGATAATATTCATACTTATGAGCGGTATTTTCACTCCACTCGAGAGCATGCCTGTACTGGGCCCAGAAAATTGATCTTATAAATCCCGTGGCTTATATAATGAGAATTAACAGGATGGTAATGCTTAAGGGATCTACGATTCAGGATATCAGCGGAGATATCTATTCATTGATGATTATCGCAGTTATTTTCACTACCCTGGCGATAAGAAGATACAGGAAAACGGCTTAAAAAGATTTTCCCATGGATCTCGCTGATTTTCACGGGATTTTTATTTCTCATCTGCGTCAATCTGCGAAATCAGCGGGAAAGAATAATTACTTTAGTGATACAGTTGCCATTACCGGCCAGTGGTCGGATATGTAAATCCCATGTTCTTTCCTGATAAAAGTCCGGTGTTCAAGCACCTCCATTCCGTTCCTTACAAAAATATAATCAATCCTTCCGGAACTTTTGCTTTCCGAAAAACCATTGAATGTGTAAGCCGGACCCTGGGTCTTTTTTCAGAAACTGCGTATGTATCGTTTAACAGCGGAACGCTTTCATAAGGACCAGTAAGTATTTCATAGCCTTCGCCTGAAATAAGCATATTGAAATCACCTGTAATTACAAACGGGAAACCTGATGCAATACTGTCAACTTTGTTAAGCAGTAATCCCGAGCTCATAATTCTTGCAGAATCAGAATCATGAGCAAAATGGGTATTGAAGAAATAAAAGTGTTCAGATGTAGTCTTTTCTGAAAGTTCAACCCAGGTGACGATACGGGGAAGATTGGCTCCCCATGCTTTTGTACCTGCCACTTCCGGAGTATCTGACAGCCAGAAGGTCTTTGTCCTGATAAGATCAAACCTGTCCTTTCTGAAAAATACCGGATTCATCTCACCTTCTTTTGCTCCGTCACTCCGTCCGACACCTATTGAGCTGTAATCAGTCATTACGGAATCGAGGTATTCATACTGATGAGCCAGAACTTCCTGCATTCCAATCAGATCAGGTTCTTCATACTTTAAAAATCTGCAGACAAATGAAGCCCTCTTTGGCCATGCATTAAGGCTGTCTTCGGGATTGTCATACCGGACGTTGAAAGTCATTACTTTCAGAATATCAACATCAGATCTTTTTTTGCACCCGGGCAGAAAAATCAGAAGGAATATAACATGAAAACAAGTAAAATTTCTTCATATCAATTGAATTTGATCAAAAAATCAGGTATACGGTAAACAAAAATAATGAAAGGTCCGCAATATGAAAAGTGAATTTCCCCGGCAAATGTAATGATGCAAATATACTTATATTTGCATGAGGTTCAAAACCGGGGGTTATATCCTTCCTGATGAACTATTAGTATGCTGATTAATAATTACTTGTTGAATATTCTTCTTCGCTGATGCCTGATATTATTAAGCTTTTACCCGATTCGGTAGCAAATCAGATTGCTGCCGGAGAAGTAATTCAGCGACCTGCTTCTGTCGTGAAGGAACTGATGGAAAATGCAGTCGACGCGGAAGCCGGAAGCATAAATGTCATAATAAAAGATTCGGGAAGAACGCTTATACAGGTGATTGACAATGGCACCGGGATGTCAGAAACTGATGCCAGGCTATCATTCGAAAGGCACGCAACCTCAAAAATAACCTCAGCTCAGGATCTCTTTGCAATAAGGACCAAGGGATTCAGGGGCGAAGCACTGGCTTCAATAGCCGCTGTTTCGATGGTTGAGCTCAGGACAAGAAAAAATGAAGACGATTCAGGAACCCTGATCATACTTAACGGGTCAAAGGTCGAAACACAGGAGCCATGCAGCTGCCCTGTCGGATCAAGCTTATCGGTAAAGAATCTTTTCTTTAATATTCCGGCGCGAAGAAAATTCCTGAAGTCGGACAATACTGAAATGAGACATATTATTACCGAGTTTCAGAAGATTGTTATTGCCCACCCGGGTATCAGGTTTACACTGCATCATAACGATAATGAAATATATATTCTGGGATCCGGCAATGTCCGCCAAAGAATAATCGGAGTATTCGGTAAGCAGATAAACAACGACCTCATTAACCTTGAAACTGCAACAACATTAATAAATATTAAAGGATTTATAGGGAAACCCGAGAATGCACGACGGACCTATGGTGAACAGTTCTTTTTTGTCAATAACAGGTTCATGAAACATCCCTACTTTCATAAAGCAGTTATTGAAGCATATCAGAATATACTTCCGCCGAAGCAATTCCTTCATATTTCATTTTTATGGAAATAGATCCTGCTTCAATAGATATAAATATTCATCCTACCAAGACCGAGATTAAATTTGAAGACGAAAGATCGATCTGGCAGATCCTTATGGCATCCGTAAAAGAAGCTCTTGGAAGGTTTAATATTGTGCCTTCGCTTGATTTTGAATGATGAAGGATTAATCGATATCCCTGTCAGGTCGTCATTCAAAAATATTCCTGAACCTCCTGCCATTGAAATTGATCCGCGCTACGATCCCTTTGCCGGTGATGATAAGGTATCAAATCAAAACAGGCTTATTGAGAGATTCGAAAGAGAAAACAATTCCGGCTGGGAAAAACTTTATACTGCGCTTGAACATGAAGATCCGGAACCTTCAAAGATTGAAACAGACAGGAAATTTTTCCAGATAAAGAATAAGTATATTGTCTGTCCTGTTAAATCAGGACTGATGCTTATTGATCAGAAAAGAGCTCATGAAAGGATCCTTTATGAAAAGTTCCTCGAAAACCTTAACAACAACAGAAGCCTCAGCCAGGCAGAATTGTTTCCTGTCAGCATTGAGCTGAATCCGGCTGATATTTTTGTTCTTAAAGAAATTGAAGATGATATCAGGCTTCTTGGTTTTGCTTTCCAGTTTACGGGAAATAATATGATTTCTATAACCGGCACGGCCTTCTGATATCGGTTCTGCCGATCCTGTAATGATGCTTGAAATTCTACTGGAAGAGTTCAAAAAGACTCAGTCGGATCCATCAACAGGAATAAGGGAAAAAGTAGCTTCAGCAATGGCAGGGGCTTCAGCAATACCTTATGGTAAAGCGTTAATGAAAAATGAGATGGAAGACCTTTTCGATACACTCTTCCTGTGCAAAGCGCCTAATTATTCGCCAAAAGGGAAAGCAGTTATCAACATTTTAACTCTTGAAGAGATTGATAAAAGACTCCGATAGTATTATATTTGCCCGCAAGTTATTGGATTTTACAAATACAAGATCTTAAATGAACGGATACGGCAGAGGGTTCCTGGCATTACCGCCTGTAGTAAAGAATCTCATCCTGATAAATGTCCTGATGCTGATTGCCACCTGGACTGCAAAAAGTGTTTTCAGTGTTGACCTTACAACAATCCTGGGGCTTTACTTTCCGAAGTCGGAACAATTCATGCCTCTCCAGATAATCACCCACATGTTCATGCATGCGAATTTCTGGCACCTCTTTTTCAATATGTTTGCGCTTTATATGTTTGGAGGAATTCTGGAAAATGTGTGGGGCCCAAAAAGGTTCCTGATCTACTACATGGTCTGCGGCCTGGGTGCAGCGTTCGTCCACGAAACGGTAATATTGTTCCAGTATAATAAATTAATGAATGCCATAGCTCCCGATCAGCTCCAGCTGGTTCTTGATAACGGGGCAGCGGTTTTAAGTGAAGGGAAACAGTATGCTGATGTAACTATGAGGGATCTTCAGATGCTCCTTAATATTCCAACTGTCGGGGCCTCTGGTGCTATTTTTGGTGTCCTTCTTGCATTCGGTGTTCTGTTCCCGAATACCCAGCTTATGCTTCTGTTCCCTCCTATCCCGATCAAAGCCAAATATTTTGTTATCGGGTACGGAGCAATTGAACTCTATCTGGCAGTTACCCAGCCTGGAAGTAATATTGCACATGCTGCTCACCTCGGAGGCATGCTGTTCGGATATATCCTGATAAGGTACTGGAGAAAAACAACCACAACTCTGTATTGATGAGTATCTGGGACGATATTGGAAAAACATTCAGGAGCGGAAGCAGTCTGACAAGACTGATTTATTTAAATATTGCTGTTTTTTTTCTTATCTCCATTGGATCAATAATCGGATATCTCCTTAATAATCAAACTCTTTCTCTTAATATACTGAATTTGTTTTCTGTTCCATCCTCAATCAAAGCCTTCCTTTTAAGGCCATGGACACTGGTTACATATATGTTCACACATAAGGATATTCTCCATATCCTGTTTAATATGCTGTGGCTCTACTGGTTCGGGACTATCTTTCTTGAATATCTCGATCAGAAAAAGCTGGTTGCCGTTTACCTCCTGGGAGGTATCAGCGGAGCTGTAGTGTATATAATCTCATTTAATGTTTTCCCGGTTTTCAACCAGGTAGTTACTGAATCGGTGGCCATTGGTGCTTCGGCATCGGTTCTGGCAATAGTTGTTGCAATAGCTGCATATGTTCCTGATTATTCAGTTAATCTGTTTCTGCTTGGCCGGATTAAGATAAAATAGGTGGCTCTTGCAATTTTCATACTTACTTCCGTAATGGATTTCTCGGTAAATTCAGGCGGCAAGCTTGCCCATATCGGAGGAGCAATGTTCGGATATATTTACACTGTAAGTCTGCGTCGCGGGCATGATCTCGGAAAAGGATTGAATAAAATAATCGATTTTTTTGCCACTCTTTTTAAACCGCGGAAAAAACTCAGGGTCACTTATAAAAAGAAGAAAACAGATTATGAATATAACAAAGCCAAGGCTGATCATCAGGAACAGATCAACCAGATACTTGAAAAAATCTCAAAAGGCGGCTATGATTGCCTGACAAAAGAAGAAAAGGACCTGCTCTTCAGGGAAAGTCAGAAAAAAAACTGATCCAAATATTGGATGCTTTCATAAATGCTTTATCCTGTCTTATCAAAAATCACTCAGTTTCATATCCATTAATTCAGGAATACTGATAAATTCGCCATGATAAGTCAGAATATCTTGAAAAAGTTTTTTTATAGAACAATTCTTGGTGTAAATATTTTGTTTGCCCTGGCATTGATATTATCCTACCTGGCAGTTCATATAAATCCTGACACTATTGCTTTGCCTGCTCTTTTCGGACTTGCATATCCCTACCTTCTGCTTGTCAACATTATCTTTGCAATTATATGGGCAGTTGCGCTAAAATGGGAAGCATTGATCTCCGTGGTTGTCATAGCGGCAGGTTTTACTCATTTTTCCAATTACCTTAAGATACAGAAACCTTCGGGCGATAAGACAGGGACTTTCCAGGTTCAGAGCTATAATGTCCGTCTGTTCAACTATTTTGAGGGCAGAAAAAGCAGCATTTCCGAAAAAAGGATACTTGAACTTCTCAAGAACCAGAAAGCGGATATAATTTGTCTGCAGGAAGTGTATATCATGGGAGATCCTGAACAGAAAGAACAGGAAATCAAATCAGCTCTCGGAGGAAAATATTATTCTCATTTTAAGGTGATCGGTACCGGAAATAACAGATATTATGGTATCGCTACACTAAGCAAATTCCCGATGATCGACAGGGGGGATATTGTGCATGAAAAATCATCAAGTCTTTCAATATATACGGATATTCTTGCCGGCAAGGATACTATAAGGGTTTTCAACAACCACCTGCAGTCATTCCGTCTCCACAGGATGGAACGCACTTTTTTGAATGAAATAGTTGAAACATCAGACGATAAGGAGACCCTCAATGAGATAGTAAATATTTCTTCGAGCCTGAGAAAGGGTTTTGTGAAAAGAGCGGCTCAGGCACAGGCTGTTAAAGCCAGGATCGACAAATCTCCTTATCCGGTTATTGTAGCAGGGGATTTTAACGATACACCGGTTTCCTACTCATACAGGAAGATCAGAAAAGGGCTTAATGATGCTTTTGTAAGTTCGGGATACGGAGCAGGATTTACATACAGAGGCAATTACCCCCCCAACAGAATCGACTATATTCTGTATGACAATGCAATTGAGTGCCGTCAGTTTGATATATTAAAAGTAAAGTACTCCGATCACTATCCTATTGTAGCCTACTTCAGGAAGAAGAATTAATCTACGTTGCTGGTTGCTTGTTGTTTTTGTTCTCAAAATGGTAATCTCTTTAAATCAACATTCCCTCCCGAGATTATCAGTCCAACCTTTTTCCCTTTGAAAAATCCCGGATTCTCTTTAATTACTGCCAGCACTGTTGCAGATGATGGCTCAATTATTATCTTCATTCTTTCCCAGATAAGCTTCATTGAGCTGATAATTGATTCTTCCTGTGCTGTTAAGATATCATCAACATTCTTCCGGATAACTGAAAAAGTAAGCTCGCTGAGAGATGTCAGCAGGCCATCGGCTATTGTTAAAGGATTAACAGAAGGTGTCAGAATTCCTGTTTTGAAAGATTTCCATGCATCATTTGCATTCAGTGGTTCAGCGCCGATAACTTTTATCCTGTCATTAATCCCTTTTGCGCATGTTGAAGTGCCGCTCATCAGTCCGCCGCCACCTATTGGTGCAACAATTACATTAAGATCGCCAACGTCTTCAAGAAGCTCAAGTGAGGCTGTTCCCTGCCCGCAGATTACATTAAAATTGTCATAGGGATGAATAAGTGTTGCTCCCTCCTTCTCCATTATTGTTCTGCAGGTCTCTTCGCGCGCCTGTAGTGTTGGTTTGCAGAAAGTGATTGATGCCCCATATCCTGCAACTGCATCCTTTTTTACTGACGGAGCATTTTCAGGCATCACAATGTATGCTTTTATTCCGTTCATTCCGGCAGCAAGAGCAAGGGCGGCTGCATGGTTGCCTGATGAATGGGTTACAACACCATGTTTTTTCTGATCATCAGCCAGAGATAATACAGCGTTTGTTGCGCCCCTGAACTTGAATGCACCTACTTTCTGAAAGTTCTCACATTTGAAATAAAGTTCGCATCCAAATATCCGGTTCAGCTGTTGGGAGGTGAGAACCGGAGTGCGATGTATAAACGGCCTGATCCTTTTATGGGCCGATTGAATATCAGTTAGTGTTGGCAGATTCATGGACACTTATTTTTGGTTATTATGGTATTCCCGGATATGACGTCGTAAAAGTATAGAAAACAGGAAAAACCATGAAACAAGTAAGAACAATTTTGTAATTTTCGATCTGCTTATTTTATTGCTTTGTTAAAACCTGAAATAAATAACAACTATGGAAAATCTTCAAACCAGCTATCTCGGATTAAAACTCAGGAATCCTTTAATTGCAGGAAGCTGCGGGATTACAAATTCCGTCTCAAATATTAAGGAACTGGCTTCAAAAGGTGTCGGTGCAGTAGTGATCAAATCTCTTTTTGAAGAGCAGATTACTATTGAAACTAAAAATGCAATAAAGTCGGAAGAAGGTGAAATTAAGACTTTTACGCAGGCTCCCGATAAGCTGTTCGGGAAAAGGATCTATGATTATGATGAAGCATATTCCTATATCTTCGATTATGCAAAAACAAACACTCTTGAGAAATATCTAGCCTTCCTCAGGGAGGCTAAAAATTCGGTCGATATTCCGGTAATTGCGAGCATAAACTGTGTTTCGAACCAGAACTGGCATTCATTTGCAAAAAAAATACAGGATACCAAAGCGGATGCCCTTGAGCTGAATATTTATATTCTGCCTTCAGACTGGAGACGAAGCGGCGAGGACAATGAGAGAATATACTTTGATATAATCAGGGAGGTGAGGAATTTTGTAGATATGCCCGTTGTAGTTAAAATCGGTTATTACTTTTCATCAATGGTTCAATCAGTCAGGAAATTATCAGAAAGCGGTATTAAAGGTTTGGTGCTTTTCAACCGGCCATATAATACCGATTTCAATATAGACAAGATAGGTATAGGTCACGGACAGGTTTTCAGTTCAAATGATGAGTATACTCATACGCTTCGCTGGATATCGATACTGTCAGGGCATGTAAAATGTGATCTTTCCGCTTCCACAGGAGTGCATGATTATAAAGCTTTTGTAAAGATGCTTCTGGCTGGTGCAACAACCGTTCAGATTGCTTCAGCTCTCTTACCAGGAAGGACTCGATGTTATTCCTGAAATACTGAAGAATACTGTTGAATGGATGAAAATACATAAGTTTGAAACAGTCGATTCATTCCGTGGTAAATTGAGCCAGACAAACCTCGAAAATCCTGCTGCAATCGAAAGGGTTCAGTTCATGAAGCTCTATTCAGGCATTGAATAAGTGTCAGCCAGTAACCATCAACAACCAACTGGCAACAAGGTATAAGTTATTTCAATCATCAAATCCATTCTTCCAGTATGCCGGTGTTACAAACTTTCCGTCCCTGGTTTTAAGACTACGTTCATAAATTGCAAAAACAGGATTAAAAACAAGATCAGTGACGCCGATAGTGTATTTAGGTTCCTCACCTTCCACTTCAGAAGGTACTATCATTTCCTTTACATCAAAGTTGTTAAACTGAAGCAGATCAGTGAGGAAAGCCAGACGATCAAGTGTTATACCTGAATCAACTATTGTACAGCGGACACCATCTATCTCACCTACAATATGTTTTGCATTATTTATTGCCATAAGCTGGAATGTAAAAACTAAATTCCGAAACTCATATTTTTAATAACCTCAAAGATAATACTGGCAAAGCCTGTAATAACAATACCTGCAATGCAAATCCCGAGAGCTAAGCGTGTAGGAAAATCGCTCCTGAATTTTTCAATTGGATTATCACTATTGTTAATAAACATTGCCTTTACAACAAGGAGATAATAGTATAGTGAAATTATTGTATTTAATACAGCAATTGTTACAAGAAGGTAATAACCCTTCTGAGCTGCAGCTGTAAAAAGGAAAAACTTGCCGAAAAATCCGGCAAAAGGTGGAATTCCGGCAAGAGAGAATAATCCCAGAAGCATAACAAGACTTAATCCAGGATTAGTCTGGTAAAGTCCGTTATACTCATCAATATTTTCTTTGCCTTTAGCATTTGAAATTGCTGCAACAACACCAAATACAGCAAGGTTTGAGAAAATATAAACAAGAATATAATATATCACTGATGCCATCCCCAGCTGATTGCCTCCGATTAAACCAAGCAGGATGTATCCTGCCTGCGAAATAGATGAGAATGCCAGAAACCTTTTAAGATTTTGCTGCTGTATAGCAAACAGGTTACCGATGGTCATTGTCAGTACAGCAGAAACATATATGATTTTTTGCCAGATCGTTATAATTACAGGGAATACAGTAAACAGCATTATGATGAAAATAAATACTGCAGCACCCTTTGAAATAACTGAAAGATATGATGTTATATTAACCGGTGCGCCTTCGTAAACATCCGCAGTCCAGAGATGGAACGGGACAATCGATATCTTGAATGCCATGCCAGAAAAGAAGAAAATAAATCCAAGTATCTGAAGGTTCTTGTTTTCAAACAGTTGTGCCACTTCATGAAAATAGAGTGTTCCTGTTGTACCATAGATCATTGCCAGTCCGTACAGGAGTACCCCTGAAGAAAGAGCTGAGATTAGATATAAGCTTGATACCGGCTTCAGCAGATTTGTTGTTGTACCTGTCGTAGGCAGCAAGTGCGGCGACAGGAATGGTAGCCAGTTCCAGGCCAAGGTAGAACATAAGAAAATGACCTGCCGATATCATGAAATTCATCCCGACAAGTGTCGAAATAAGAAGGAAAAAATACTCACTCACCTTATCATGATTTTCTTCTTTATTAAGCCAGGTAACTGATTGAATTAAAACAAGCAAAGCTCCGATATTAAGGATGTTTTTCATAATCAGCCTGGTATTGTTTACTTCATACATACCGCCGAAAAGTGTCCCTGTCGGGGATGGCAGGAATCCGGCTATTGTAATTACAGCAAACAGAACTATTGAAAACAAACTTATGGATTTCCTGCTTTTGGAACTCGCGAAAATTTCAACTGTCAGTACCAGTAAGGCCGCTACTGTCAGAAGCAGTTCATGCCGCATTAATGCAAAATTTCCCAGGCTCATAATATTTTTTTGTACGATATAATTGTTTGTAATTCAGTCATATTTTTTATTATTGTCAGGATCCTAAAACGGATTCAATGCAAGTATTTTACTTATTATAGGCTGCAAACTGACTCCGATCATTGAAGAAAGAAGGAAGGGAGCCATTCCGATAAATACAATAAAACTTATCAGAGTCACTGTCGATACTTTCTCATACCATTTTGCATCGGTCAGATGTTCATAATGATCATTTGTTACCGGGCCCAGCAGGAGTATTGCAATTACCCTGAGAATATATACGGCTGTTATAACAATGGAAGTAACAGAAATAATGGTCACAATCCTGTAAAACAGTTCCGGATGTTGAAATGCCCCGACAAATATTGTCATCTCAGCAACAAATCCGCTGAAGCCCGGAAGTCCCAGGGAAGCAAGTCCGGCAATCACATAACAAACTGACAGGAAAGGTATTACTTTCATCAATCCGCCCATTTCATTGATCAGTCTGGTATGAGTGCGGCCATAGATCATTCCGATAAGTGCAAAGAATAAAGCTGTCATAAGTCCGTGGGAGATCATCTGGATTATTGCCCCGTTCATTGCTGTTCTGTTCATCATCAGGATTGCAAACAGCACAAGTCCGCAATGGCTTACTGAAGAATAAGCATTGATGTATTTGAGGTCCTTCTGTACTATAGCGCTGAATGCCCCGTAAACAACACTTATTGTTGTCAGAATGATGAATATCCAGGAGAGTTCATGGGCAGCTTCAGGCATGAGAAAAATAGCAACTCTGAAGCAACCATAGCCCCCAAGTTTCATAAGCACTCCTGCATGCAGCATTGAAACGGCAGTCGGAGCTGATGAATGACCGTCGGGCGACCATGTATGAAAAGGGAATAATGCACCAAGTACACCAAAACCTACAAATGTCAGCGGGAAAAATATATACTGAGCCTTCATCGGGATCTTGATTTTGGAGATTTCAAGAATATTAAACGATGTCTGACCACCATCAGGAGCCGAGTTAAAATGAATCCCCAGTATCCCGACAAGAAGAAGGGCTGAAGCGCCCATAAGCATCAGGGTGAGCTTCATGGCAGAGTATTCCTTGGGACCGCTTCCCCAGATTCCTATCAGCAGATACATCGGGATAACTGCAAGCTCATAAAAGAGGAACATTGTGAACAGGTCGATTGAAATGAAAAAACCGAAAACACCTGTTGCAAGAAGTATCAGCGATACAAAGAATTCTTTAGTAAGAAATTCCATTTCCCAGGAAGCAAAGATCCCTGCAAAAACAACAATAGATGTCAGCCCGATCATTGCCACCGAAATACCATCAACACCAACTGCATAATGTATGTTCAGGCTCTTAAACCAGACGACATCCTTAATAAACAGCATTTCAGCTGTATTACCGGCATGACGGGCTGAAACATAAAGAAAAATGAGAAGTGCTGACAACAGCAACTGTATCCCCATGCCTATGCTGGCAACGATTTTCACCTGCCGCATATCCTTTATCAGCACTATTCCGGTCATTGTCAGGACCGGAATTAAAACAAATAATGATAATATATTCATATTTTAAACTCGTCCTTTCTTACTAATGCCACAGATAAATAAAAATCACTGCCAGCAATATTGCTCCCGATATAAAAACAAATGCATATTTCTGAATCTGACCCGACTGAAAACCTCTTATCCTGAATGAGACTACCTGAGTTACGGAGGCAATGGCATTCATAGTACCGTCAACAATATGCCTGTCGAACCAGGCTACAGGTTCAGAGATGTATCTGAAAATTATCTTTTTTGTAATGAAAAGATATATTTCATCAATATAGAATTTATTATATGCCCATTTGTAGGTGTATTTGAATGTTGCAGCCAGTTTGTCAGGCAGCGAACTCTTCTTTCCGTATAAAGATATAGGCAATTCCTATTCCCAGAAGTCCGATCAGAACAGAAGGCACTGCAATGCTCCATTCAATCTCAGCTTCAAATGCCTTACTATCGGATGTTACCAGCTTGTTGAAAGGTATAATTCCTGAGATTGCTGCTCCGATTGCAAGCACTATCAGTGGTATAGTCATTGTTGCAGGAGCTTCATGGGGTGTGTGGTCATAACTGGTATTCTCCCCCCAGAAAATATTGAAATAAAGCCTGAACATATAAAATGCTGTAATACCGGCAACAGCATACTCAACAGCAAACAGGAGCTTGTTATGACTGAAGGCAGCTGCGAGTATTTCATCCTTGCTGAAAAAGCCTGAGAAAGGAGGTATGCCTGCAATTGTCAGGCATGCAATAAGGAATGTTATATGAGTGATTGGCAGGTATTTGCGCAATCCTCCCATATCGTTCATATAATTGCTGTGAACGGCATGAATTATTGCACCTGCTCCAAGGAAAAGAAGCGCTTTGAACATTGCATGGGTGAACAGATGGAACATTGATGCCATGTATCCTAATCCCTCATGTCCCCCATAGCCTGAAACTCCGAGGGCAAGCATCATATAGCCTATCTGTGAAATTGTCGAATAGGCCAGTACACGCTTTATATCAGTCTGGGTACAGGCTATCACTGCTGCAAAAAGTGAAGAAAATGCACCTACATATGCAACTACATTAAGCGCAGCCGGTGCTGATAATGCATAAATCGGGAACATTCTTGCAACCAGGTAGACACCTGCAACCACCATTGTGGCTGCATGGATTAGAGCTGAAACAGGAGTGGGACCTTCCATTGCATCCGGAAGCCAGATGTGGAACGGGAACATAGCCGATTTGCCTACACCACCCATATATACAAATATCATTGACCAGGTCATTACCGAAAGTCCCATGAAGCTGATGCCGCTTCCCTGAGATATTGCAGGTCCGGCAGGGTCTGTAAGTGTTATAAAATCAAATGTCTTTGTGTTGAATGAAAGTATAAGTATACCTATCAGGAATCCCATGTCGGCAAACCTGGTTACAATAAATGCCTTCTTTGAAGCTCTTACCGCAGATGGTTTTTCATAATAGAATCCTATAAGAAGATAAGATGAAATACCCACAAGTTCCCAGAAGATATACATCTCGAAAATGTTTGTTGCAAGCACAAGTCCGAGCATTGAAAATGTAAAGAGTGAAAGAAAAGCATAGTAGCGCTCAAAGCCCTTTTCTCCCTTCATGTAGCCAAGGCTGTAGATATGAACCATAAAGGATACAGTGGTTATTACAATGAGCATCATTACTGATATCGGATCAATAAGGACACCCATGTCAATATGCAGTTTATCGGTGAACTGCAGCCAGGTTGCATTATACGCAGTGATCTTTTGAAAAGCGCCGTCGATCCTTTCACTCTGAAAGAAATAAAAATAAGCAGTAATATAAGAAAGTGCTGTTATAACAGCCAGCCCTGCAGTACCAAGCAATCCTGAGAGTTTTGGTTTAAGCTTATGGCCTGCCAAACCAAGCAGGATAAACATAAGGAAAGGAATGATAAGTATTGAGACTGTATAAGTGTAATTGACCATAAAGTGTTTCTAAGTTGAATTATAAATATCAGTATTTCATTACATTAACATCTTCAACATTGATTGTTGTAAACCTCCGGTAGATATTTATGATAATTGCAATAACTACTGCAGCCTCAGAGGCAGCAACGGCAATTATAAAAAGAGTGAAAAAGAATCCTTCAAGTTTATGGGGATAGAGGTACCTGTTGAAAGCCACAAAATTGATGTTGACCGAATTAAGTATCAATTCGACTGACATCAGTATTGTAATAAGGTTCCTTCGGGTGAGAAAACCATAAACACCGATAAAAAACATTATTGCTGCAAGGATGAGAAAATAGATCAGAGGTACTCCGGCATTCATTTTATATTTGTTTAGTTGTTTGTTACTGGGGATTTTTAGGGCCTGCTTTCTTTGCAATTACAATTGCGCCAACCATTGCTGCAAGAAGCAAAATTGAAATCACCTCAAACGGCAGGATATAGCCATCTTTGCCGACAGATAAAAGGGAGTTGCCTACCAGGCGCATATTGACCTCCTGGGCGGCTTCGGTTGTAGCTGAAAACTTAAAATCAAGAATTGTTATTATTGTAACAAATGCACCTGCAAGTGAAGCAAGTGCAGAAAACAGTGATTTTTTCCATCCTACAGGTTCAAATTTCTGGTTTATGTGACTTGTCAGCAGTATAGAAAAAATTATAAGTACAACAATACCGCCGGCATAAAGAGTAAGCTGCACAGCAGCAAGAAACTGGTAATTCAGCATAAAATAGAGTCCGGCAGTTGATACAAGAACAAAAAGGAGATAAACTGCCGATCTTAATATCTTACGACCGGTAACAGTCAGGATTGAAAAGACAACAATTATAGACAGAAAACAAGAAAAACATTAATTGATTCGAGGTCATTATTCAACTCCTTTCATTAATTGCGAACCTGGTTTATTTAATACTTTGATCAGCAAAGCCCTGTTGAAAACAGCATGTTCAAACTCCTGGGAAAAAGCCAGTGCATTTGAAGGACAGCTTTTAACGCATAATGCACAGAATGTGCACATACCCAGGCGGTAAATATGTTTATCAATAGCTCTCTTCTTCTTTCCGTCTTCATTTAAAATCGTTTTTGATATTACCTCAATAGTACCGTTTGGGCAGTTTATTTCACAAATACCGCAGCCTGTGCATTTATGTTCATTCTTTTCATTATGGGGCATAACAACTTCACCCTTAAATCTTTCGAACATTACAAGCTCTTTCCTGTTATTGGGGTATTTCTGGGTTACAATTGTCGAAGGTCTGAAAAAGTATGACCCTGTAACCTTCATCCCTTTTAAAAGCGACCAGACTCCAAGAAATATGTCCTTCAGATAATTTATTATGCTCCTCATTCAGAGATATATATTTGAACTTATAACTTTTCTAAACCCACCCCTAACCCCTCCCAGGAGGGGAACTTATAGGATTATCTTAGTTTTTATCTTTTTACTTTTATCTTTTATCTTTTAAAAATGCCAGCCCATAAGGACTATAAAAGCCATTATCAGTACGTTAACAAGGTTTATTGGCAACAAATATTTCCACTCAAGTGTAAGAAGCTGGTCAATCCTCAGACGGGGGAAAGTCCATTTAGACCACATCATAAGAAAGATTACAAAGAATGTTTTCACTATGTACCATATAAAAGGAGGTATGAAATCCATAATATGATTAAATCCATCCCAGTGTCCTACGTGAAATGGCATCCATCCCCCGAGAAATACTGTAGCAGCAATTGATGCAACAATGAACATGTTCATGTATTCAGCAAGGAAAAAGAAAGCAAATTTAATTCCTGAATATTCAGTATGGTACCCGGCTGTAAGCTCCGATTCAGCTTCAGCAAGGTCGAATGGTCCCCGGTTAGTTTCAGCCGTGCTTGAGATAAGGAAAATTATAAAAGCAATAAAGGCAGGAATATGCCCTTTGAAAATAAACCAGCCTGTACTCTGTGCCTGAACAATTTCGGATAACTGCATCGAGCCTGCCAGTATAACTATTGTAATCAGAGAGAGACCGACTGACAATTCATAACTGACTATTTGCGCTCCGCTTCTCATTGCACCAATCAAGGAGTATTTATTGTTGCTCGACCATCCTGCCAGCAATATTCCGATCACGCCCATTGCCGATACAGCTATAACATAAAATACGCCGATATTCAGGTCAATCGCATGAAGTCCTTTTGCAAAGGGGATTGCGGCTATAGCCATGAAAGAGGCTATTATTACTATAAAAGGAGCCAGGTTAAACAGGAATTTATCAGCATTCTTTATTGGTACCAGCTCCACGAATAACAGCTTCATAAGGTCAGCAATTGTCTGGAACATCCCGAATGGTCCTACCCTGTTCGGACCAAGCCGGTTCTGCATGAACGCACAGACTTTTCTTTCTGCATATACAAGGAACAAACCAATTATCGCATAAAAAATAAGGATCAACACTCCGATTATCAGCATCTCAACCACAGTCGTCCAGAAAGGAGACATGGAATTTTGAAGACCTTTGTCAATCCATTGTGTCAGCGAAGTAAAATCGTAAATATCAAATGGCATATATTGCTATAATTATATTTAGTTTCCCGTCATTGCGACCACGCAACGCGTGGGAAGCAATCTTTTTTTCTTTTTAACCCACCCCTTGCCCCACCCAGGAGGGGAGCTTTAGGATTTGCCTCATACCCCGTACCACGTACCCCGTACCTTCTTTTATCTGTCAATATCCGGTATCACCAGATCCAATGATCCGCCAATTGCCACCAGATCAGCAATCTTAAAGTCTTTTGATATAAGATTCAGCACTGATAGATTGACGAAGTTCGGCGAACGGAATTTGATCCGGTAAGGATTTTTATTTCCGTCGCTTATTATATATACCCCCAGTTCACCGCGAGCAGTCTCAACTCTTTGATAATACTCTCCTTCAGGCAGTTTAATTACCGGCTTCATTTTTACAGCGAAAGGTCCTTCAGGTATATTGTCAATCAACTGGTCAACAATGTTCATTGATTCCCTCATTTCTTCAATCCTTGCAATATACCTGTGATATGTATCTCCATCATTAAAAAGCACTTCATTGAATTTTACCCTGTCATATGCGCTGTATGGTTCGTGCTTTCTGACGTCACAGGAAAACCCGGATGCCCTGCCAGTCGGACCTGTGACACCATATGATATGGCATCCTGCAGTGATAATCTGCCAATACCTCTTGTACGTTCCTGGAAAATAATATTGCCTGACAGTAATTGATCATATTCAGGGAGGGTCTTCCTGAAATATTTTATAAATTCCTTAGTACGTTTCTGGAAATTTGGATGAATATCGTACATCAAACCTCCAGGACAATTATAACTGACTAACATGCGACCGCCACAGGTTTCTTCGAATATATCCATCACTTTTTCCCTGTCGCGCAGACCATAAAAGAAACATGTCAATCCTCCCAGATCCATACCAAATGATGCCCACCAAAGCTGATGCGACTGAATTCGTGTCAGCTCCGACATAATTGTACGTATGACCATGACTCTTTCGGGGATTTCAACTTCGAGGGCTTTCTCAACATTAAGACAAACAGCCTCATTATTTATATGTGCCGATAAATAGTCCATCCTGTCGGTAAGATGAATAATCTGGGGATAGGTGATACTTTCGCACATTTTTTCAATCCCTCTGTGAACATATCCGATATGGGGCTCAACATTCTTTACAATCTCACCCTTTAACGAAACAACAAGACGAAGCACACCATGTGTCGATGGGTGCTGAGGTCCCATGTTGATTACATATTCCTCCTGCTCATCAAGAGCAACATCTTTTACCTTTTCTTCCATAAATTATTTGGTAACAATATGTATATCATCAACATAGTCTTTCCTTAATGGGAAACCCCATGATCTGCCCAAAAAAAATCTTCTCAGATCGGGATGATTGGTGAACTTTATTCCGAGGAGGTCAAATACTTCACGTTCATGAAATTCAGCAGTTTTCCAGATGTCAGAAACCGAATCAAATTGCGGATTTTTCCTGTCGGAAGTTCTTACCTTTAAGACAACTGAATGATTATATTTTGTTGAACGAAGATGGTACACAACACCAAGATCCTGACCATAATCCACTCCGGTAAGACAAAACAGAAAATCGAATAATGTTTCCTGGTTTTCTTTTAACTTTTTAGCAAGCGGGTGTAAGTTTGGCGCCGGAACATTTACCTCTGTAAATTGTTTCCCTTCTTTTATCTCAACATCATTATCCAGCGACCTTATCAGTTCTCCTAATTGTCCTTTGTCCATTGAATATCAGATTTCATAAAAAGATATAATTAAATGACATCATGAGATGTATTCCGTTTTCTTCTCGACTTTATGGTTTCAGTTTCTATCTTACGCTGAAGCTGAAGCATGCCGTATAATAATGCTTCAGGCCGTGGAGGACATCCCGGTACATAAACATCAACCGGTATTATATGCTCGACTCCTTTAACAACACTGTAAGAATTAAGGAAAAACGGACCGCCTGAAATTGCACATGAACCCATTGCAACAACATACTTAGGTTCAGACATCTGATCATAAAGACGTTTCAGTACCGGGGCCATCTTGTTAACAATTGTTCCTGCCACCACTATTACATCGGCCTGACGGGGACTGGCCCTGTAGACTTCCATTCCAAACCTGGCGAAATCGTGCCGCGGAGCACCTGTAGCCATCATTTCAATCCCGCAGCAGCTTGTTGCAAATGTGAGCGGCCAGAGAGAATTTTTTCTTCCCCAGTTTATTACATCATCAATTGTGGCAAGCAGTACATTGGTCCCGGATTCTTTCAGAAGATCAAGACTTTCGTTGTCTTTGAAATCTTCTCTCTTCATTCCCTTTATTCCCATATCAGAGCATGTTTTTTCCAGGCATACAGTAAACCCAGACCGAGTATTATAAAGAAAATCACAATTTCTATGAATGCAGTCAGTCCGACTTCTTTCATTACAACCGCCCATGGGAAAACAAAAACTGTTTCAACATCGAATACCAGAAATAGTATTGCAAAGAGATAATACCCTACATTGAACTGAAGCCAGGTGACTCCCTGTGTTGGAATGCCGCATTCGTATGGTTCAAATTTCTGGGGATTTATTGATCTGGGGGCAATTATGCCGGAAAGAATAAGTACTAAGCCGACGAAAATTGCTCCCACAAGAAAGAACAAGACCAACCATTCGTTACTCATAAAACTTTGAATTTAGGTTCAGTAAAAGCCGGGTAAAAATAGAATTATTTTTATTTATTGTGAAATTATTAACAGTATATAAAAGTGATAATTATCAGTTACTTTCTTATTATGATTCTTTTACTTATAGTTTTACGATAATCTCCTGTCAGATTCATGATTTAATTATTGTGGCATAGATTACAATATGATAATTGTAATATTGTATTAGTGTTTAAATAGTTATTTTTATGAGCTATTTTGATAAAAATTACAAAGATTCAAAAACGATAATAAAATGAGTTCAGATCCCCATCATTTAACAATTTCCGGGCTGGGCGGTGAAGTTCTGGAACATACTGAAGTTAAGGTAAGCCATTGCTACCAGTGCGGGAAATGCTCAGCAGGCTGCCCTTTATCAGAAGAGATGGATTACCCTCCAAGCGTAATAATGAGGATGCTTCAAACCGGTAATCCTGAACTTGAAGATAGAGTATTGCGATCATTCTCAATCTGGGTTTGTCTGACATGTGAAATGTGTTTTGCACGTTGCCCTATGAGTATTGATATTCCCAAAATGATGGATTTCCTCAGGGAAAAATCATTAAAAGAGAAAAAGGCTAACAGGAAAGCAAAAGAGATTATTGCATTTCATAAATCATTCCTCGATTCAATAAGATATACAGGAAGATTATATGAGATTGGATTGTTTGCCGATTACAAAGCCAGGACACTTAAGATCCTGGATGACATGGTCCTGGCACCTAAAATGTTGAAACGTGGCAAACTGAATATTATTCCTGAGCTTGTAAAGGACCGTTCAGGAGTTGCATCGATCTTCAGAAAGACAGTTAAAAAGAACAAAAACTAAATATATGACTCTTGGATTTTATCCCGGCTGCTCCCTTAAAGGATCCTCGCGTGAGTACGCAGAGTCGGTCCTGACCGTCGCTAAAGCTTTTAATATTAATTTAGAGGAAATCAGCGACTGGAACTGTTGCGGGGCAACTGCTGCGCATAATATGAATAAGGTATTATCTGTTGCATTGCCTGCAAGAATCCTTTCGCTAGCAGAAAAGCAGGGATTAAAGGAGATAGTTGTTCCATGCGCAGCATGCTACAGCCGTCTTACTGTAACAAAGTATGAGCTGGCAAAAGATCCGGAACTAAGAAAACAAGTTACCACCGCAAATGACCTTGAATATAATGGAACTGTCGGGGTTTTGAATATTATCCAGATGCTGGATAAATATGTCACTCCGAATCTGGAAGGACGTGTGGTAAAACCTTTTGATCATAAAGTTGCATGCTATTACGGATGCCTGCTTGTAAGACCTCATGAGATACTGAAATTTGACCGTGAGGAAGATCCTCAGTTGATGGATGAACTTATGCTTAAGACAGGGGCGACACCTATTGACTGGGCCTTCAAGACTGAATGCTGCGGAGCCGGCTTGTCAGTTTCCAGAACAAGTTCAGTCGGAAGACTTTCAGGAAAAATAATCCGTGATGCCGTCGACCGCGGAGCTGAGGCGATGATTGTTGCCTGCCCCATGTGTCATTCAAATCTTGATATGCGACGTGGTGCAATCAACTCATTCCTGGGTGAGAAAATTGATATCCCGGTTCTTTATGCAACCCAGGTAATTGGACTGGCACTTGGGCTGGACCGTAAAGCGCTGGGTCTCCAAAGACATTTTGTCAATGTAACAGTCTAATAATTAACTAGTATATCTAACATAGTAGTATGTCAAAAATAGGAGTATTCGTCTGTCATTGCGGGGAGAACATAAGTGCTACAGTCGATTGCGCAAAGGTTGCTGAAACAGCTGGCAAATATGACGGAGTGACTTTCAGCGTTGATTATAAGTACATGTGTTCCGATCCGGGGCAGACCATAATAAAGAACGCTATTATAGAAAAGGGGCTGACGGGAGTAGTCGTGGCATCATGCTCACCGAGAATGCACGAGCCAACCTTCAGAAAAGCCTGCGATGAAGCAGGCCTGAATCCTTACATGTGCGAAATGGCAAACCTCAGGGAACATTGCTCGTGGGTACATGAAAAAGGGGAAGCTACTACTGAAAAGGCAATTGATCTTGTAAGGATACTGGTCGAAAAAATAAAGTACAATCAGTCGCTTAACGCAATTAAAGTTCCTGTTACAAAAACAGCGCTGGTTATCGGAGGAGGTATTGCAGGTATCCAGGCAAGCCTGGATATTGCAAATACCGGCCATAAAGTGATACTTATCGAGAAAGACCCTTCCATCGGTGGTCACATGTCTCAGCTTTCAGAAACTTTTCCAACACTTGATTGCTCCCAATGTATTTTAACCCCGAGAATGGTCGAGGTAGCTCAGCATCCGAATATCACATTATATACATATGCTGAACTGGAAAGTCTCGAAGGATTTGTAGGGAACTTCAAAGTTAAGATCAGGAGGAAATCAAAAAGCCTTGATGAAAAACTTTGCACCGGTTGTGGTACATGCATCACCAAGTGCCCTGCTAAGAAGATCCCAAGCGAGTTTAATGAGGGATTGGGTATGCGGACAGCCATCTATGTCCCCTTCCCGCAGGCTGTTCCAAATAAACCGGTGATAGACAGGTTAAACTGTACGTATTATACAAAAGGTAAATGCAAGGTTTGCGAAAAGGTCTGTCCGACCCAGGCGATACGTTTTGACCAGGAAGATCAGATCGTCGAGGCAGAGATCGGAGCTATTGTCCTTGCAACCGGATTCACTGTTAAGCAACCAGATTTTTTCCCGGAATACGGTTACGGAAAATATCCTGATGTCATAACGGGACTGCAGTTTGAACGTCTTGCTTCAGCCTCAGGTCCGACTCTTGGAGAAATCCGGAGGCCTTCAGATGGCAAAATCCCCGAAAAAATAGTATTTGTTTCCTGCGCCGGCTCACGTGACCAGGCTAAAGGGATACCTTATTGCTCCAAGATCTGCTGCATGTATATCGCAAAACATGCAATGTTGTACCAGCATAAGGTACATGGCGGGAAATCTTATGTGTTTTATATGGATATAAGAGCCGGGGGCAAGATGTACGAGGAATTTGTCAGAAGGGCAATTGAAGATGATGGTGTCAATTATATAAGGGGCAGGATATCGAGGATATATGAGAAGAACGGCAAGCTGATTGTATGCGGGGCAGATACCCTCCTTAATGCAATGCCGGTTGAAATAGAGGCTGATATGGTTGTACTTGCGACAGCCGGAGTTGCCAATGAGGATGCTGAGGAGCTTGCACAGAAATTGCATGTTTCATACGACTCCTATCATTTCTTTGCCGAAGCTCATCCCAAACTGAAACCTGTTGAGACAAATACCGCAGGCATTTTCCTTGCCGGAGCATGCCAGTCTCCCCGCGATATACCTGAATCTGTTTCCATGGCATCCGGCGCTGCAGTCAAAGTTGCAGGATTATTCTCTCAGGATGAACTTACGCGTGAGCCTCTGATTGCTGTAGTTAACCGCCAGGCGGCACCTGTTTATTCCTCATGTGTTGGTTGTTTCCTTTGTGTTTCTGCCTGCCCTTATCAGGCAATTGAGAAAGAGGAAATTAAAAACCGGGCAGGAGAAGTAATTAAATCCGTTGCTAAAGTTAATCCGGGTCTGTGCCAGGGTTGCGGTACATGTGTTGCTTTCTGTCGTACTAAATCTATTGATATACAGGGCTATACACATGAGCAGGTCTATTCTGAAGTTATGGCTTTATTAAATGAATATTAATAAAATTATTAATGGCTGATTTTGAACCAAAAATAGTTGCTTTTGTCTGTAACTGGTGCACATATGCCGGAGCGGACCTGACCGGTACCAGCCGCATCAAATATGCATCAAATGTTCGTATTATCAGGTTTCCCTGTACAGGGCGCATCGATTATATGCTGTTACTGAAAGCCTTTGATGAAGGAGCTGACGGGATAATGATATCAGGATGTCATCCTAACGATTGCCATTATACATCCGGAAATTTTCATGCCCGACGCAGGTGGATAATGTTCCGTTCATTGAGCGACTTTATGGGTATCGATATAAGAAGGATAATATTTTCATGGGTCTCTGCAGCAGAAGGAGCCAAATGGGCAGATCTCGTCAATACTACTGTTGCTTCAATTCGTGAATTAGGCCCATATGATGATTACAAAAAGATTGCTAAGAAACCGGTAATGGAGGAAGATAAATCATGGATGATCTGAGAAAACTGGCAAAAGAGCTTCTTGAAACTTCAGTTGTTAAGGTGGTAATCGGGTATGAAGAGGGTACTGCCGGTAAGACACGTGCGCTTTTTGCTGAAAAGCCTGAAGATGCCAACAGGTTTATATTTGACAGCCGCTGTATCCAAAACCTGGCAGCTTATGTCACAAAACGGGAAGTAAAAGATAAAGGAAAGATGGCAATTGCTGCTACTTTACCGGTAATGAGAAGCATAATCCAGCTTGCTTCCGAATTCCAGGTAACTGACAATGATCTTCTTGTTCTCGGTATAACTCCTGAAAGCAAACTGGTCGAATTTAAAAACCTTACAGAAGTCGAAACATTTGTTCATCAATATCAGATAGAGATTGATGCACGTAACAAAGAGATGCTCGTCAAACTTGAAAAAATGACACCCTCCGAACGATGGAAGTTCTGGATCGATGAGTTGTCTCCCTGTTTTAAATGTTATGCCTGCCGTGCTGCCTGTCCTATGTGCTATTGCGCCAGGTGTACAGTTGATTTCAATCAGCCTCAGTGGATACCTGTTCCTTCACATGAACTGGGTAACCTTGAATGGCATTTTATGAGAGCGGTTCACCTTACCGGCCGGTGTATAGACTGTGACGCATGCTTCAACGCATGCCCGCTGGCAATTCCTCTTAACCTTCTGACCAAGAAAATGATTGAAGATGTTAAAGCGAATTTTGGAGGGTATCAGCCTTTCCTGAAAGGTGAGCACCTTATGTCAACATATAAGCCTGATGATAAAGAAAATTTTATACAATAGAATATGAATATTGATAAGCGATTAATCAGGAAGGATTCACTGGAAAAGCTTTTCGATATCCTGAAGAAGAACAGTAAAACGATTTATGCCCCTGCTTCAAAGAACGGGAAAATATCATTTAAGGAGGCAGATAGCTTTTCCGGAATAGCAACCGGATATATTCAGACTGCCCAGTCTTCGAAGGAAGTTGCTTTTCCCCGGACGGAAATGATCCTTGATTATACAAAAAATAAAGAGGGAATGTCAGTTAAAGGGATTGATCTTAAAGATATTCCCGAAATCATACTCTGGGGCGTGAGGCCATGCGATGCCAATGGAATTGGAGAACTGAGCGCAATTTTCAACTGGGATTATAAGGATGAGATCTATAATAACCGTTTATCGCGTGTTACTGTTTTCGGATTCAGCTGCAGCAAAGCTGATGAATACTGTTTCTGTACATCAGTCGGAGGAAATCCCGGAAATACTGAAGGTAGTGATATTTTGTTCACCCGTCTTGGAGAAGATGGAGATTATCTAGCAGAAATACTTACTGAAAAAGGATCAGCTGTTGTGTCGCTGGCATCCGGACTTTTCGAAAAAGCCGGTGAAACAAAGAAAGAACAATTTCTTGCCGATGTTCCTGTCAGGTTTAAAAGGGAAGAAGTCAGGGAAAAACTTGATAAGTTCTTTGAAAGTGAACAATGGGTTGAGCAATCGCTTAAATGTCTTGGGTGCGGAGCCTGTGCTTATGTCTGTCCGACATGCGCCTGCTTTGATATACAGGACGAATCACACGGCAAGTCCGGATCGCGTGTAAGATGCTGGGACTCATGCGGATTTTCACATTTCACTATTCATACTTCGGGACATAATCCAAGGGAAGTGCAGTCGCAAAGATGGAGGCAGCGCATCATGCATAAATTTTCCTATATGCCTGAACGGTTGTCTGTTTATGGCTGCACAGGCTGTGGCCGCTGTTCCAGGGCATGCCCTGCCGATATGAATATCCTCGAACACTTAATTTCAATTAAGGAGGCAGCCGTATGACAGATAATTTATATATGCCATATCTCATGAGGATCGAGAAGGTCACTTTTGAGGCACCGGGGGTAAAAACCTTCATGCTGAAGTTTATTAATGAGGATGATCAGAATAAATTCAACTTCAGCGCAGGCCAGTTTGGCGAATATTCAGTTTACGGAGTTGGTGAATCAACTTTTTGCATCGCTTCCTCACCTACACGCAAGGGCTATATTGAATGCACCTTCCGGCAGACAGGTAAGGTTACAAATGCCCTTTCAAATTGTGAAGAGGGCAATATAATCGGGTTCCGTGGTCCTTATGGAAATACTTTTCCTGTTGATAAATGGAAAGGGAAAAGTCTGCTCTTTATAGCAGGTGGAATTGCTTTGCCGCCAATGCGTTGTGTCATATGGAATGCCCTCGATCTGAGGGAGAACTTTAAGGATGTCACAATAATATATGGAGCCAGAACAGTTAAGGATCTTGTTTACAAGCACGAATTGCAGGACTGGGAGAGACGAAAGGATGTTAAACTCATAACTACTGTCGATCCCGGAGGAGAATCGCCTGACTGGAAAGGTGAGATTGGTTTTGTTCCGACAATAGTTGAAAAAATTGCTCCTTCATCGGTTAATACGATAGCAATTGTTTGTGGTCCGCCTGTAATGATTAAATATACTTTCCCTGTTCTGGCAAAACTCGGTTTTGCTGATGAAAACATCTATACTACACTTGAGAATCGTATGAAATGTGGCTTAGGCAAATGCGGTCGGTGCAATGTAGGTAAGGTATATGTTTGCAAGGATGGCCCTGTATTTACTCTTGCCCAGCTTAAAGAGCTGCCTGACGAATATTAACCCCCTAACCCCTCAAAGGAACTTATAGTTATCGGGATAGAAGTAAAAAAAGGTGCCCTTTTGAGGCACCTTTTTCATCGGTATAATATTAAACCTGATTATCCGAAAATGCTGAATGCGACAGTTACACCTGCCATTACAACTGCAACCATCGACATAAGTTTGATCAGGATATTCATTGAGGGTCCACATGTATCTTTAAACGGGTCACCGACTGTATCGCCAACAATACTTGCTTTATGGCATTCACTTTTCTTTCCGCCATAGTTGCCTCTTTCGATGTATTTTTTAGCATTATCCCAGGCACCGCCGGCATTATTCAGCATGCTGGCGAGAGTGAAACCTGTCGTCATTCCGCCTATAAGGAGTCCAACAACTCCGGGAACTCCAAAAACGATTCCTGTTACAACAGGAACAATAATAGCCATAAGTGCCGGTACAACCATTTCTTTCTGTGCTCCTTTAGTTGCAATAGCAACACATTTTGCATATTCAGGTTTACCCTTACCTTCCATAATGCCAGGAATTTCACGGAACTGGCGTCTTACCTCATCAACCATTCGACCTGCATTTCTACCAACTGCTTTCATTGCCATTGCTACAAACACGAAAGTCATCATTGCTCCAATGAACAGACCTGCCAATAATATCGGGTTGAATAATGAAAGGTTGTAAGCTGAAACAAAATCTTTGATTCCTGCATGAGTAACTTCAATCGCACTTTGCCCTGCCTGAACAACTGCAGGTGCATGACTCTTATAAAACAATACATCGCCAATCTGTTTAAAACCATCAACACTTTTGTCAGCAAGCCTGCCAAGCCATAGTTTTACCTCTTCCATATATGCTGCAACAAGAGCAAGTGCTGTCAGAGCTGCCGAACCGATAGCAAATCCTTTACCTGTAGCAGCGGTTGTGTTACCAAGTCCGTCAAGAGCATCAGTTCTTTCTCTTACCTCTTTTGGAAGTTCTGACATCTCAGCATTACCTCCGGCGTTATCCGCAATTGGTCCGAAAGCATCAGTTGCAAGAGTAATTCCAAGGGTAGAAAGCATCCCTACTGCTGCAAAACCAACTCCATAAATACCTGTTGCAAAATTGTGGAATCCGCCAGCAAAACCGTATGCAGCTATAATACCGCCAACAATTGTAAGAACCGGAACCCATGTCGAGAACATTCCAACAGCCATACCTTCAATAATTACTGTGGCCGGTCCCTGTTGTGATTGTTTTGCTATACCTTGTGTAGGTTTATATCCATCTGAAGTAAAATATTCTGTAGCCTGGCCGATAATAACACCGGCAACAAGACCCGAAACTGCAGCACCGAATACACCCCATGTTATCCAGTCTGCCCAGGCCATAACTGCAAGTACAACAAGGATAAGGGCAGAACTACCGCCGGTGCCAAGAAGAAGCGCACGCAGAAGAATCTTTGGAGATGCATCTTCTTTTGTCCTGATCATATAAATACCTGCTATTGAAAGCAATATTCCAATTGCTGAAACCAGCATCGGAGCTATAATGGCTTTAATCTGATAATCAGCCTGACCAACTATAGCCGGAAGGGCAGCTCCAAGAGCTGCGGTGGAAAGGATAGATCCTGCATATGATTCATAAAGATCCGCACCCATACCTGCAACATCACCAACATTGTCACCTACGTTATCAGCTATAGTTGCCGGGTTACGCGGGTCATCTTCAGGAATTCCTGCTTCTACTTTACCAACCAGGTCAGCACCTACGTCGGCAGCTTTTGTAAATATACCGCCGCCAACACGTGCAAAGAGTGCCTGAGTTGATGCACCCATACCAAATGTAATCATGGTTGCAGTAATCTCAACAAACGCCTGATGCTCATCAATTCCCGGCTGAACAAATGTAAGATCCGAGCCAATGGAGACCTTTACCATATGTTCCGGAGTAAAAACTAGCTTTGGTAAGTAATAAGGAACCAGATGCAATATCCAGAAGTCCAAATCCAACAACGACAAGGCCCATAACAGCACCACTCCGTAATGCTATCTTTAAACCTTTGTCTAAGTGATTTTGAAGCAGCCCATGCTGTTCTGTTCGAAGCAACTGTTGCTGATCTTCATTCCCAGATAACCGCACAATCCCGAAAAGAATCCACCTGTAAGGAAGGCAACAGGTACAAACGGGTTCTGTATACCCGCATATGCCAGTATAGCAGCAATAATGCAACAAGGATGAGAAACACCTTGGTTACAACAGTATACTGACGTTTAAGATAGGCCATTGCGCCCTCACTTACATACGCAGCAATCTCTTTCATCTTGTCTGTACCTTGCTCCTGCACAATCATACCCTTGTAAAAGATCCAGGCAAACAACAATGCAATGAGCGCTGAAATTGGAACAATCCAAAATAAACTACTAATCATAATATCTGTTATTAAATTAAAAAAGTAATGGTTTAGAATAACAAAAATTTTGCCGGTACAAAACTAATTCAGTTTTTCATTAATGCAAATGAAAAAAAGATATTCTTGAGACTGTTTCTATGATAATAAGGTGAACCTTTTTTGAAGGATTCACCTTTTTAAAAAAGAACCGGAGATCTTATTTCAATAAGATCTCTTTTTCATTTTTATTTTAGAATCAGATCTCGCGGAAAAATTCGTAATTAATATCTTCCATCTCCTTCATACTTGGATAAGGATAATATAGAATTTCATCCTTTGAACCAACATAAAAGCCTGATTCAATTGTCCTGTAAAGAAGTATGCCTGAGTAAATTCTCTGAACCGTCTTCATATGTTTTTCATATTCCCCTCTCAATATTTCAAGGCAATCCCTGAGATGTCCTATATTTGAATAGGGTAACTGCTCTGCTGAACCGTAAAGTGGATTTGTGGCCAGTTCGCCTAACTTTAATTCAACAAAAAACAGTTTGGGCAATACAATAGGCCTTGAGCCGTCAGTAAGAGTTTTAAGGAAGACTGATGGAGAAAGTCCGCTTGCAACGAGTGGTGTAACCGGACACAACTCCTGATAAAGATGGAGAGAATTTTGAGTTTCTTTACTTCTATCATAGTTTGTTTTTTTCAATTCAAGAGCAGTACCATGATCAGTAGTAAGGTAAAGGCTTTTCAGTGCAGAAGAAGGAATAGTTTCCAGTACTCTGTAAACAGAAAGATAAACAGAGCTTTTGGGACTGCCATCCTCTTTGGCTACACAACGGTTGTTAAGACTGTCAACATCAATGAGGTTCTCAATCTGTTCAAGGTCAACCTCAAAAAAGATTGTCTGGCCTTTATTACGTTTTTTGGTCCCGGTTGAAAGATACATTCCAAATCCTTCCGGAGGAAGCATCGAAGCGACAAGCGCTTCGGGAGTACAGGTCAGGTAAACGTATTTGCTCATAGTTATAAGTTATTTAGGAACATTTATCCGTTAAAAAATCACTATGAAGAATTTTAATATATATCAATATCAAATTTAATCTTCTTTTTCAACAAAAAAAACGAGAAAAGAATTCAATTGCAGTTATTTTTTAGTCTGCTTTATATATCAATTATGATGAAATCCATGACTTATTTGCTCCAGATAAATAAAACCTGTTGCTTTTATTAAATTTGCCGTGTTATTTAACTTTCCACACCAGAAATAATTTAAAAGATGATGAGTAATTTTTTTGATGATAAGATCGCAGAGAGACTTGGAGGCAGAAACTTCGGAAAATCAACTGTTATATACAAATTTGAACTTATCAAACGGGCAAAGGCTGCTGCAAAAAAGACACATCCGGGAGTCGAATTAATAGATATGGGTGTCGGCGAGCCTGACTGGCCGGCAGATAATCTTGTTGTAAAGTCGTTATCAGAAGAAGCCGGCAAGCCCGAAAACAGATGGTATGCCGATAACGGGATCCCTGAATTCCAGGAAGCAGCAGGACTTTATCTTGAAAAGGTTTATGGGCTTTCCGGTATTGATCCCCTCAGAACACATAATCCATGGCATCGGATCGAAACCGATACTTGCCATGCTTCCGATCTGTTTTATCAATCCGGGCGATATTTTGCTCACCACAGTTCCTGGATACCCTGTCACTGCAACCTATACAAAATATCTCGGAGGTGAAGTGTTTAACCTGCCGCTGATGGAATCAAACTCATTTCTTCCGGACTTAAGCATTATCCCTGAACCGGTTCTGAAAAAAGCCAGGATGCTTTATCTGAATTACCCGAATAATCCTACAGGTGCTGTGGCGAATATTGATTTCTTTGAACAGGTAGTCGGTTTTGCCAGGAAAAACAACATTATTGTCATCAATGATTCAGCCTACGGGGCATTGACATATGACGGATATAAACCACTCAGTTTTCTCTCTGTTGATGGAGCAATGGATGTCGGACTGGAAGTTCATTCATTGTCAAAAGCATTTAATATGACCGGATGGAGGATTGGCTTTATCTGCGGAAACAGTAAAGCGGTAAAAGCTTATGGAACAGTTAAGGACAATACCGACTCGGGGCAGTTCAGGGCAATTCAGAAAGCTGGTATACAGGCTTTAAAGCATCCGGAAATAACAGAGAATACAATTGCAAAATATTCAAGAAGATTTGATCTGCTGGTAAATGCTCTGAATGATGTGGGATTTGATGCCAAAAAGCCAAAAGGAACATTTTATTGCTATGTAAAAGCTCCTGCCGGAACTGAGAATGGAATAGCGTTTAATACAGCATCTGAATTTTCAGAATTTCTTATTAAGGAATCATTAATATCAACTGTTCCATGGGACGATGCAGGAAAATACATTCGATTTTCAGTTACATTTGAAGCAGATTCTTCTCTCAAAGAGAAAGAAGTGATAAATGAAATGAAAAACAGGATGAAAGTGTTGAAGCTTAAATTCTGAACTTTTACTTCAGGCTCCCCTCCCTGGAGCTGGGGGATCGCTTCTTCAGGCTCCCCTCCCTGGAGGGGGCCGAGCGTTAAGAATTTGCCCGGTGGGCAAATTAAGCGAAGGAGCCAGACTGCAGGGGAGATTTGTGGTGGGTAGGGTGGGTTTAAGAAATGATAATAAATAACATTTTATGGATTATAGCGAAGACCTTAAAATAGCTTTGAATATCCTCAGGGAAGGAGGCGTAATACTATATCCCACTGATACAATCTGGGGCCTTGGATGTGATGCCACAAATCAGGATGCCGTTGAGAAAATCTATAAGATCAAGAAAAGAAGGGAAAGTAAAAGCCTTATCATCCTGGTGAACGGATTTGTAATGCTTGAACGCTATGTAAGAAATATTCCCGACGTTGCTGGCGAAATACTGGACGTTTCCGATAAACCAATGACTATTATTTATCCTGAAGGTAAAAATCTTGCACCCGGAGTTTGCAATGAAGACGGATCGGTCGGAATAAGGATATGCAGCGATGATTTCTGCAACGAATTGATCACCCGGTTCAGGAAACCTGTTATTTCAACTTCAGCCAACTATAGCGAAACTCCGTCACCCTCACATTTCTCAGAAATAGAAGATGAGATAATCAGATCTGCTGATTATGTGGTGAAATACAGGCAGACAGATACAAATAAAAATACGCCATCATCTATCATAAAAGTTGATGATAATGGCGTGATCAAAATTATAAGGAAATAATTTTGCTATTTGGATCTTACATGGCCCGATCCTGAAACCCTGGCATTGACTTTGGGATTTCCTGCATAAGTTACATTACCGCTTCCGGAAATGTGTGCATCAAGTGAGTCTCCTGCTCTGCAGCGGCAGTTACCGCTTCCAGAGATGCTGACAGTCAGATGATCAATTTCTACGCCTTCGCCTGAAAAACCTCCCGATCCGCTTATTGATATATCTCCGTTATCAACGCTTCCTCCTGAATCCAAAATTATATCACCTGAACCTGATATCCCGCAGTTAAGGTCATCTGCATTCAGTTCAGCAGTAATCAGTTTTCCGCTTCCGCTGACACTCAGGCTGAGTTTGTCAGCTTCAATCTTATCCATAATCTGAACCTTCCCCGATCCTGAAACACCCACTCCCTCAAGCGCCGGCATGGTAAGATTTATTGTTACCCTGTCATTGTCATTAAAAGAGAAACGCCAGTTCTCTTTTTTAATGGTTAGCCTGTCACCGGATACAACTGTTTCAATCTCATCCAGGGTTCTTTTATCCCCTTCGATAGTCAGGTGGAATTCCGGACCAATTTTTATGAACAGATCACCAGCAACACCAAAGCTTACTTTTTTGAAGTCCTTAACATTTCGGGTCTCTTTCGACTGCGCGGATGCAATTGTAGTAGCAAGAACCAATGCAATAAGGAAAACTGCAGAATAAATTACTCTCTTCATTTCAATATGATTTTAAAGTTATGGGCATTTTCAACTAAAGACGGATAGTTTTTAGTTTAGTTGCAGGAAATTTTGGATTTGTTGATTTTTAAAACTCCTCTCTTGGGGGGGTCGGGGGGTAAGCTTTACACGGGGCTTAGGGCTGAATCAACCGTTACCTTCAGTTTATCTCAGTCAGTCCTTCAGGTATATCAACAGTTATGGTTCCTTTTTTTTCATCAGTTCGCAGGATGAAATCTTTGTGGAAAGGAATCAGTATCTCTTTTTTCTCAGGTGAGATTATCTTTAAAAGATCCTGACCCGGATTATGAAGTATTTCCTCAATCTTGCCGATTACACTTTTATCCCTTAAAATGACTTTAAATCCGGTAATGCTCTTACTAATGCCTCGAGGGGTATTTTTCCCATCTGAGAAAGTAAGGAACACCAGACAGCCTGCGAAATCACTGACTTTTTCATAAGTCCCAAATCCTTCAAATCGCAGTTTGAGAATATCACCTCCGGAATATTCAGATGAGGATATAAAAAAAGGAACCGGTTTTCCTTCAATTTCAAGAAAAACCGATTCCATTTCGGGAATATGCTCAATAAAATCCTTTTCCAGCTTAACTGTCAGAGTGCCGTCATAGCCCTGGATCTTTAAGATCTTTCCGAGTAATATGTTGGCATTGTAACCCACCGGGTTCTTATACCTGGTACTGTTATTTTATTCTGCGGGTTTTTCCTCAGAAGCAGTCTCTGTTGAAGTAGCTTCTGCTGCCGGGGTTTCTGCTGCCGGGGCTTCTGCTGTGATTTCAGCCGGAGCCTGTTCTGCAGGAGCAGGTTCAGGATGGGCTTCTGCCTCAGCCTTTGCTGCCAGTTCAGCCTGTCTTTTCGCCAGACGTGCAGCTCTTGCTTCATTTATTTTCTTCTCCTGGGTAAGGCGTTCATCGACTTTATCATCCTGTGATTTTTCAAGACCTGATTTTTTTGCCTCAATTTTTTCCTCATTTTGCTTCATCCAGGCCTCAAACCGTTTTGTTGCCTCAGCTTCGTCAAATGCACCTTTTTTCACTCCTTCGAACAGATGCTTTTTGATCAGGACTCCTTTATACGAGAGGATAGCTCTACATGTCTCTGTAGGTATGGCGCCATTTTGCAGCCAACCCAGTGCCTTATCGAAATCGAGTTCGATTGTAGCCGGGTTAGTGAGCGGATTGTACATTCCGATCATTTCAATATATCTGCCATCCCGTGGCGACCTGCTATCTGCTACCACGATGTGGTAGTAGGCCGTTCTCTTACGACCTTTTCTAGCTAATCTGATTCTAACTGCCATTTAATTTTTAACGCTTTTTATTTAACCTACTTTTTAAAAATGTGGGTGCAAAGATAAAAAATAAATTTATGTTCCAATTAAAAAATATACAATATAAAATAGTAGAGACGTTGCATGCAACGTCTCTACTATCATTTTTTTATCCAGTGTTTTTTTAATACCCCGGATTCTGCTGTGCTTTTAAATTCGGATTTGCTTCGGTTTCCCTGAAAGGAATCGGAAACACCAGCTTCGGATCAGTGTAAAGCAATGTGCCTACATTTTGATGTAACCTTCGCTGATCATGTATCCTGTGTCCTTCAAATGAGAGCTCCAGTCTCCTTTCGAGAAGAATATCAGCCAGAGTAACAGTTGTAACTGCTGTAAGCTTTGCCCTGGTATGAATGGCATTATAGTCGTTTACCGGTGTATCACCGATAGTTGTTCCCAGCCTTTGATTGCATTCTGCCCTTATCAGGTACATTTCAGCAAGGCGAAACAAATTAACAACTCCGTAAAGGTTGTTCCATTTACCTGAACGCATTCCTCCGTTGCCAAGCCAGAACAGATCATATCTTTCGTCACCCGGAGAATAAAGATTCAGGTGGCCTTCAAGGATCTCAATATCTCCGTCTCTTCCTCCATATTGAGTCGTTGAAAAGAATTCAGTCATGGCACTGGAAAGATCCTGAGTTGTAATCTGGGTTGCAAAAATATCCTCCGAAGTGTTGTCATTGTTGTTAAAGACATCGGCATATGTCGGCATAAGCTCATATACTCCCGATCCGATAACTGTGCTGGCGGCATCCCTTGCTTTTGCATAATCTCCCTTCTGAAGGTATACACGGGCAAGTAGAGCATTGGCAGCACCTTTGGAAGCATAAACCCCGTTATTTTCCGGCAATTTTGAGGCTGCTTTAATAAGGTCAGCAATTACCTGATTATAAACTTCCTCAACGGAATTGCGCGAAACATAGCTCTCATCAGTGACCCCGCGGGTTGGTGTAAGAACAAGCGGAATTCCGAGCTGTGTAGAGGCACTTCCGGTCTGGTATTGCTGCGAATAGAACCTTACCAGATCAAAGAACATCAGACTGCGCAAAAACAGGGCTTCACCTTCCACCCGGTCGCGGTCAGCCTCATTAACAATGGCAAGTGCACTGAGCACATTATTTGTTATGTTCACAACCTGGTAGCTATCGGTCCATTGAGCACTGGCATCTTCGTTCGCAGAGTTCATTTGCTTATTGAAGATCTGCCGGGGTCCTGAGTAGGTACCGGTCCATAAGCATTCATCAGCAGCACCCAGAAGTTCAGCATTACGCAGAATGCACCCAAGGTAAATACTCTCATCATCAAACTGAGCATATGCTCCTTTCAGAACGCTCTTTACGTTTGCATCTGACTCAAGAGAAAGCTCCTCGCTTATACTCTGGTAAGGCTGAAGATCCAGTAGTTTGTCGCAGGCTGTAAAAAACAGCATCAGAACGACTATGATTGAAATTGAAAATATCTTTTTCATTGTAGTATGATATTATACATTTATAAATTGATAGTGAGTCCGACAAGAACTGTCCTCGGCTGTGGAGCTGAATAGAAATCATATCCTGACCTGATATTTGTAAGATCCATATCAGATGATACTTCAGGATCCCATCCTATATATTTGGTGAATGTCATAAGGTTCTGACCCTGCAGATAGATTCTCAACCCGTTAAGCTTCAGTTTGCTTACAAATGAAGCCGGAAGGTCATAGCTTAGCATTGCTGACCTTAGCTTGATGTAGTCACCATCTGAAATATACCTGCTGCTCCTGCCCTGGTCACCGTTATCATAACCCAGACGGGCCTGCGGGATCATTGTAATGTCCCCCGGTTTTTTCCAGCTGTTAAGCTGATCGACTGTCTGGTTGTCAAACCATGCAGCATTGGCAGCCATATAAGGATCGCCTGCCATTTGTATCTTATTACCCGCGACACCCTGGAATGTAAATGACAGACCAATGCCTTTGTAGGCAAAAGTGTTTGTAATAGCACCAAGCAACGGAGGATTTGGATTCCCGAGCACAACAAAATTTGCTTCGGCAAAATCGCTCGTGGTAGTCGTATTGTCAATAACATTCCCGTTTTCATCCTTCTCATTGACATACCAGATTGCATCCCCGTTATCCGGATCAACACCTGCATATTCAGCTCCGTAGAATACTCCTATCGGTTGATCGACCATAACAACATTCATAAAGCGGGAACTTCCTTCATCAATAATTGTCTGGCCGCCAAGGTTCTTAATTCGGTTTATATTATATGAAAGATTTAAATTGGTTGTCCATTCAAAATCTCCCGAAATATTTGTGGTATTAAGGACGAATTCAACACCCTTATTGGTGACTGATCCTATATTCTTAGTTTGAATTGAATATCCGGTGGTTGCAGGAACAGGTACATTAAGTAACAGATCAGTAGTATTTTTCATATAATAATCAATCTCTCCTGATATTCTGTTTTTGAAGAATCCGTAATCAAGACCGAAATCTATCTGACGGGTTGTTTCCCAGCCTAAATCCGGGTTGGCTATCTGAGTAGGAATTAATCCTGATGTTCCGAAATAGCTATCAACTCCGTAAAGACCAAGGTGCATGAAGTTTCCGATTCCGGCGTTTCCTGTCAGCCCATAACTGGCCCTGAGTTTTAAAAAGCTTATGGTTGGATTATCAGTCAGAAAACTTTCCTTGCTTAAAACCCATCCAAGTGAAAGTGCCGGAAAAAATCCGTACCTGGAATTCTTTCCAAATCTTGATGAACCGTCAACACGTCCGGCAAGAGTGAGAAGATACTTAGCTTTATAATCGAGGTTTAACCTTGAGAAATAAGAAAGAAAACTATATTCAGTTTTAGATGATGACCCCCCGCTTATCAGACCTGCGCTGGCCAGTGTTTTGAGAACATCGAGCGGAAACTCCTGGCCTTCCACCCATGCATTGTCAATGACCGTGTACTGATACTCTGATCCAAGTACGGCACTTACACCTATGCTGCCAAATTGAGAAAGGTAATTAAGATATGATTTGGCTGAGACGTTCTGGTTCTCTCCGTAGTTTGCAAATCCGTAACCTCCTATACCAGTACCGGAATCAGTCCTTTCCCCATATCTTGCATTCTCTTTTGTGCTGTAAAGGTCGAAACCAAATTCATTTCTCCAGTCCAGGCCTTTCATTAGTTTAAAGCTAAGATAACTGTTGACGAGTGTTCTGAAGTTTGAAATATCCCTTTTGGCCTCCTCAACATCAATCAGACCATTATAATATGTGGTTGTAGGAGTATTATATAATTTACCGTTCAGGTCTCTGACAGGTGTAATCGGAGACATTGCCACTAACTGCATGGGAGTAGAAAATGCATTATCGGCCGAAACCTGGTCAATAATTGTCTTGGTTATACTTAATGCCAGTCCCAGTCAATAAAATTGTTCACCTTATCGTCAATATTGAGTCTTCCGGATACTTTCTGGATACCATTCGAAACAAGTATGCCTTCCTGGTTGCTGTACGAACCGCTGGCAAAAAATTTCAGCTTGTCATTTCCTCCCTGGGCAGAGAGATCTGCAGTAGTAAGATTACCCGTCTGGAAAGCCTGATCCTGCCAGTCTGTATTAACAGCCAGTTCCGGATCGGTATATGTTGCCCAACCGTCGTAACGGTTGAAGCGGTTTCTTACAAACTGGAGCCAGGAACCGGAATAATCACCAGGATTATTTATAGGATCATAACCCTCATAAAGATCACTGTTATATGCAGCCTCTTCAAAATATGAAACATATTGCTCAGCATTCAGGAATTCCCTGCGGTGTGAAGCCTGGCTTATTCCTTTCTGCAGGGTAAAGTTCAGCTTTGTATTGCCGCTGATCCCTTTTTTAGTTGTAATAAGAACTAACACCATTGGCTCCCCTTGATCCGAATATTGCAGCTGATGCTGCATCCTTGAGAATTTCAACTGACTCAACATCATTGAAGTTAAAAGTTGAAAGAGGATTTATTGCAGCACCCGACTGGTTAAGGGTTTCTGTAGAGAGTGGAATCCCGTCAATAACATAAAGGGGCTCGTTGCTTGCAGTAACTGAAGATGATCCCCTGATCCTCATCCTTGTCGATCCTGTAGCTTTACCGTTCAGTGATTCGATAAATACACCTGCACTTTTACCCTGAAGGGCAAGCTCGACAGAAGCAACAGGCATGTTCTGTAAAGATGCGCCGTCGACTTTTGAAATACTGCTTGAGACTTTTGACTTGATCTGAGTGCCGTATCCGACCACGACAATTTCGTCCAGCACGGTCGACTCAGTTTCCAGCGTAACATCGTAAACACTGGCTGTGCCTACCACAACCTCTTTGGTTTTCATTCCGACATACCGGAACTCGAGAGTTGAACCCGCCGGAGCATTTATCTGATATTTTCCATTCAGATCAGTAACAACTCCGACTGTGGTTCCTTTAACAGTACAGTTACTCCGACAATCGGATGATTATCGTCCGACTCCGGTGACTGTACCTGTAACGGTTTTTTGCTGACCGCTTACCGGTAGCATTAAACCACAGAGCACAAAAAATAACAACAGAAGTTTTTTCATCACTTTTGGTTTAGGTAATTAATAATTTCCCAGGAATCTAAAATTCCTTTTACTGTCCTTAATGATGCCATGCATCAGGTTGCAAAAATAAAATTATTATCAAGATATTACTATCATTCTAAAACTTTTTCGAGATTTTTTTTAATAATTTAAAGTTAATATCTGGTGGTATTTTGTTAATGGCCGATTACCCTTTTTTGCCTATTTTTGTGTTCCAACCTTTTGTAATTTTTCATTCCTTATGACTGCTTTTTCTCACCTGCATGTTCATACTCAATACTCTATCCTTGATGGAGCGTCAAATATTTCCAACCTTATGGATAAGGTTAAATCGCTCGGGATGGAAGCTGTTGCAATTACCGATCACGGTAATATGTTTGGTGTCAAGGAGTTTCATGCAAGTGCCCTGAAAAAGGGAATTAAGCCGGTCATAGGCTGTGAAATATATGTTGCTAAAAGATCTATTGCAGAAGTATCGGGAAAAGAGGACCGCTCAGGCGACCATCTGATCCTTCTGGCTAAAAACCTTACCGGTTACAAGAATCTCATTAAGCTTGTTTCAATTGCATGGATAAAGGGATTTTATTATAAACCCAGAATAGACAAAGAGCTGCTGGCTCAGTACAAAGAGGGATTAATAGCATCTTCTGCCTGTCTGGCAGGTGAGATCCAGGATGAGATTCTTAACGGGTCGCTCAGCCGGTGCTGAAGAAGTACTGAAAAGCTACCTCGAACCTTTTCGGAGATGACTTTTATCTTGAAATACAGAGGCATGAAACATATGATCCTGAGGCTGACAGGAGTGCATTTCCCCCTCCAGCAGAAAGTGATCGAGGTCTTCAAAAAATTCTCGGCTAAGTACAATGTTAAAATAATTGCCACAAATGATGTGCATTTTATAAATGCCGAAGATGCTGAAGCTCACGACAGGCTGATCTGCCTGAATACCGCCAAGGATTTGGATGATCCTGACCGGCTAAGGTACTCAAGACAGGAATATTTAAAGACTGAGGAGGAGATGAGGAATATCTTCAGCGATATTCCTGAGGCTGTCGACAATGTTGGTGAACTGGTTGGCAAAATTGAAAAATACAAGCTCGACCACGATCCCATAATGCCCGATTTTGAACTGCCTGAAGGCTATACCGATGATGATGAATACCTGAGGTATCTGACATACCTGGGTGCAAAGGAAAGATGGGGAAAACTCACAGATGAACAGACAGAACGCATTGAATTTGAACTCGACACAATTGCGAAAATGGGTTTTCCCGGGTATTTTCTGATTGTCCAGGATTTCCTTAGAGCAGCCAGGGAAATGGGAGTTTCAGTCGGACCGGGAAGAGGATCCGCAGCAGGTTCAGCTGTTGCCTTCTGCCTCAGAATTACTGATATCGATCCGATAAAATACGGACTGCTGTTTGAAAGGTTTCTTAATCTCGACCGTATATCAATGCCTGATATTGATATCGATTTTGATGAAGACGGAAGAGAAGATGTTTTAAAATATGTTGTAAACAAATACGGTCACGACAAGGTTGCCCATATTATAACATTCGGGACCATGGCCGCCAAGATGGCGATCAGGGATGTTGCAAGAGTGCAGAAGCTCCCGCTTTCCGAAGCCGACAGGCTTGCCAAGATGGTGCCCGACAGGCCCGGAGTAACTCTTTCTGCAGCTTATGCGGAAGTCCCTGAGCTTGCAAAGGAAAGAAATTCATCCAACAAGCTGATCGCTCAGACACTTAAGTTTGCGGAAGTACTTGAAGGTTCCGTAAGGCAAACCGGAATTCACGCCTGCGGGATAATAATCGGCAAGGATTCACTCGATAACTATATTCCTTTATGCACTGCAAAGGATACTGATCTTTATGCCACCCAGTACGACGGCAGCCAGGTCGGATCAGTTGGTTTGCTTAAAATGGATTTTCTTGGCCTGAAAACCCTGTCAGTCATCAAGGATTGCGTTGAAAATATAAAACGCTCCAAAGGGATCAGCATTGATCATCGACAATCTGCCCCTCGATGACAAAAAGACTTTTGAGCTTTTCAGCAATGGTGAGACAACCGGCATCTTCCAGTTTGAATCGACAGGGATGAAACGTTATCTGCGCGAGCTGAAGCCAAACAGGTTTGAGGATCTTATCGCGATGAATGCCCTGTACCGCCCGGGACCCATGGAATACATCCCGAAATTCATAAGGAGGAAACACGGGCTCGAACCTATAGATTATCCTCTCCCGGTAATGGAAAAGTATCTTAATGACTCTTATGGAATTACCGTATATCAGGAACAGGTAATGCTTCTGTCTCAGGAGCTTGCAGGCTTTACAAAAGGTGAGGCCGACAACCTCCGTAAAGCCATGGGTAAAAAGAAAAAGTCCATTATGGATGAAATGAATCTTAAATTCAGGGAGGGATGCAATAAAAAAGGGTACGATGAAAATATTGTAAATAAGATTTGGTCCGACTGGGAAGCTTTCGCCCAGTATGCTTTCAACAAATCACATTCGACATGCTATGCAATGGTTGCTTTTCAGACCGGTTATCTGAAAGCCCATTACCCGGCTGAGTATATGGCGGCTGTCCTGAGTCGTAATATAAACGACATCAAGAAAATAACAACCTTCATGGATGAAACCAGAAGGATGGGAATGGAGGTTCTTGGACCTGATGTAAACGAAAGTAATGTAAAATTCACGGTTAACAAAGACGGGAATATACGGTTCGGATTGGGCGGCATAAAAGGTGTAGGCGAAAGTGCTGTTCTTCAGATGATACAGGAAAGAGAAGAAAATGGCATTTACAAAAGCATTTACGATCTGGTTGAAAGGGTAAACCTGAACTCACTCAACAAGAAAAACCTTGAAGCGATGGCAGTAGCCGGGGCATTTGACTGTTTCAGCAATATTTCCAGGGCACAGTATTTCTCAATTGATGGCAAAGGAATAAGCTTTATTGAAAACCTTATCAGGTACGGAAATAATGCCAAGGCTGTAAAGAACTCCAGTCAGCAGACACTTTTCGGAGGATCTGGCGGTTTTGATATAATCAAACCCGAAGCCACTCCTTGCCCCGACTGGCCAAAACTGGAAAAGCTTAACAGGGAAAAGGAGGTAATCGGTATATACCTTTCATCACATCCGCTGGATGATTTTAAACTTGAGATAAGTACTTTTGCAACAGCAACACTGGCTGATCTTCAGAACCTGAGTGAATTTATTGACAAGGATGTTGTTGTGGCAGGAATGGTAATTGATACAAAAAACGGTTAGGAAAAAATGGCAAGCCGTATGGCTCATTTACACTTCAGGATTATTCTGATTCATTCAGATTCATGATGTTCGACAAAGAATACCTGGAGTTCAGCAAGTTTTTTACTGTGGGTTATTACCTTCTTGTAAAAGGAAGGGTTCAGAAAAGGAGATATAAGGATGATGAACTTGAATTCCATATAAAAACAATCAACCTTCTTTCGAGCGTTAAGGATGAGCTAATTAAATCAGTAACCCTTAAAATAAATCCTGAAAACATAAGCAAGGAACTGATCAGCGAACTGATGGAACTGGTAAAGGACAATAAAGGCGAAACAGAATTAAAATTCATTTTCTATGATCCTGAGGATAAAGTTTCGCTTTCAATGTTTTCACGAACCTTAAGGGTGAGGCTGAACAACGAACTTATTTCCTTTCTGGATGATTATCCCGGACTGGAATATAAAGTTAACTAACTCTGGTTGCTTGTTGCTTGTTGCTTGTTGCTAGTTGCTTGTTGCTAGTTAAAGATCTGATTAATAGTATAATATAATTTAATAATAAACTTTCTAATACTTTCTGAATATTTTGGTGCTTTTTTTTCAAAAACCCAGCAACCAGCAACCAGCAACCAGCAACATAAATTATTTACATATATTTACATTTATTAAAAATCAAAAATTCTTAAAACACAAAAAGTATGGCATTAGAGGTAAATGACAGCAACTTCGACGAGATCGTTCTTAAATCCGACAAACCTGTAATGGTTGATTTCTGGGCAGAATGGTGCGGACCTTGCAGAATGATTGCACCTGTCTATGGAAGAGATCTCCAAAGGAATTATGCAGGCAAGGTTAGTTGTTAGCTAAATGCGATGTTGACAACAGTCCAGGTGTTGCTTCAAAATTTGGAATAAGGAATATTCCGACAGTACTTTTTTTTAAAAACGGAATGGTTGCTGATAAACAGGTCGGTGCTGTACCTAAGAGCAACTTCGTCAATAAAATAAACAATCTGCTTCAATAGGCGGAATCTAATGACAGTGTGTGTTTTTGCTTCATCCAGCAGCCGTATAGATCCTAAATATGTTCAGGCAGCTGCTGAGCTTGGTTCTCTTTTTGCCAGGTCAGAGATGAAAGTCATTTATGGTGGCGGAGGTATCGGTCTTATGGGAGCGCTTGCTGATGCAGTAATTGAGAACGGCGGATCAATAACCGGGGTGATACCGTCATTTATGAATGATGAGGGATGGGGTCATCCTCATGTTAATGAAATGATCGTAACGACAGATATGGGCGACAGGAAGAAGAATATGTTCGCAAGGGCTGATGCTGTTGTTGCACTACCGGGTGGCATAGGAACCCTCGAAGAACTTACAGAAGCCATCACACTGAAACAGCTTGGACTCTTTAGGGGTCCGGTGGTAATATTGAATACCCTTAACTTTTATAAATCGTTAATCGATTTCCTTGAACATATGGTTTCAGGTAATTTCCTGAGGAGTGAACATAAAGACATGTGGGTAATTGCAGATACACCGGAAGAAGTCCTGAATGCCCTCTCAAATGACAAGGGATGGATCGATGATCCGAGAAGAATTGCTAAAATTTAATTTCAGGTTATACCTTAAATTAATATAAATGGTTTGATTTCGGAATTCGGATTTTTGATTTCGGATTAATAAATCAGAGATAAATCCGCAATCTTAAATCCGCAATCCGCAATAATTAAATAGAATCTATTCATCAGAATCTCAAGAGTGCTTTTGCTGAATTTTGTTTTCAGAAAAAGCTTTCCGTCTATCTCAGGAGCTTTAACCCCATCCTTGTAAATCTGATCCCCGTAAAAGATCCTTGCCTCATCCCATAAACCAAGACTTATAAAATGGTTCAGCACACTCTGGCTCCTCCTTCAATAAACAACGACTGAATGCCCCACCTGAAAAGGTAATCAAGAATCTGAACGGCTGATGATTCATGGTTATTAAGCTTTACCACAACTGATCCCGGCAAATTAATTTTCTCAGGATAAAACGAAAAAATAACCTGCGATCCGATCAGCTTGTTCATTGCAAGCTCCTCTGGAATAATTCCTGAACCGGACAGAATAAGCCTGACCGGATTATTGCCTTTCCATTCCCTGACATTAAGAAGCGGATTATCAGTTCTTACTGTTTCTGCTCCGACAAGAATAGCCTGTTCTGTAGCTCTCCATTTATGTACAAGAATCCTTTCAGATTTCCCGATTATCCAGTCCAGGACCAATTTTGGCATTTTTCTTCCCTTTTAATGTCAATGAATCCATCAGCGCTTTGTGCCCACTTAAGGATTATATAAGGCCTTCTCTTTTCATGGAATGTAAAAAACCGCCTGTTGATCTTCCGGCATTCATCCTCAGCTACACCAAGGATCACCTTGCATCCGGCCTCTCTTAGTTTTGACAATCCTTTGCCTGAAACCTTGTCGCTCGTATCCATTGTTCCGACAACCACTACCGGTATTTTATGGGAGATGATCAGATCAGCGCATGGCGGTGTTTTTCCGAAATGTGAACATGGTTCCAGATTCACATAGATTGTCGATGATGCCAGCAATTCTTTGTTTTTGACTGAACCAATTGCCATAACTTCAGCATGAGGTCCTCCGGCTTTCATATGATATCCTTCCCCTATTATCTTTCCTTCATGCACGATTACCGAACCAACCATCGGATTGGGATAAGTCATTCCTTCAGCTTTTGATGCAAGATCAAGGCATCTTTGCATGAATTTCAGATCATTGTTCCCGGCCATTTCCCCTGAAAGTGCTAATTTTGACTTATGGCTGTTAAATTACAAACAATTAAAGATATCAGGAATTATATTTCAGGAGAACTTTCCGGTTTATACACTGAGCAGGAATCTGCAGGCATATCCGATATTATTATTTCGAAAGTCTTTGAAATGAACAGAGTTGTCGTCTCTTCTGAAAGAAAATGAAATGCTGGCCGACAGGAAAAAGACTGAAATGGTAATCCGTTACTGCAGGAAATTAAAAACCGGAGAACCGGTTCAGTATGTAATTGGTGAGACCCTTTTTTATGACTGCATTATAAAAGTCAATCCCGGAGTCTTGATTCCCCGTCCCGAAACAGAAGAGCTTGTCGACCTGATAGTAAAAGAGAATAAGGGATTTACCGGAAGTATAATTGATATCGGGACCGGATCGGGCTGCATTGCAATTGCCCTTGCAGTTAATCTTCCCTCAGCAAAGATAACAGGAATTGATAAATCCCGACGTGCAATAAAAACTGCAATTAAGAATGCAGAACTGAATAATTCAGCTGTTTCATTTTTAGAAGCTGACCTTTTTAAGATTGATCCTTCTCAAATTCAGAATGCCGATATTATTGTCAGTAATCCGCCGTATGTCAGGAATTCGGAGAAACAGTTCATGAACAGGAATGTGCTTGGTTTTGAACCCCACAGGGCACTGTTTGTACCCGACAATGATCCGTTGAAATTCTACCGGGCCATTCTTAATCTTGCCGGCAATATTCTGAACCCGGGTGGTTCTGTATGGTTTGAGATAAATGAAGCAATGGGAAAACCCGTGCAAGATCTTCTGGAATCATATAATTACAGCGGAATAAAGATCATAAAAGATATAAATGGTAAAGACCGTATCGCAAAAGGAAAGAAAGATGACTGAAAATACCCTTGTCAAAACAGCACTTAATAAAGCAATGGCTCTCTGTGCAAGACGTGAATTTTGCAGCGAGGATATTCGGGTTAAGCTGGAGTCATGGGGCTTAAATAGTTCTGATGCAAAAAGTGTTATCAGTACACTTATAAAAGAGGATTTCATAAACGATAAAAGGTATGCCGAGGCTTTTGTTAAGGATAAATATCGTCACAACAAATGGGGAAAAGTAAAAATCACTGCTCACCTGAGGGCAAAAAATATTGCATCTGAACTGATCGAGTTCAGCTCTTGCATCACTGGATGACGACCAGTACAGACAGATGATCAGGGATACACTTGACTCACACAGGAAATTCGTAAAAGCAAAAAATCAGTTTGACCTTAAAGGCAAATTGCTGAGGTTCGGTCTTTCAAAGGGTTTTGAAAGCCATATGCTTTACGATATTCTGAATGATCTGGAGAATATTGATTGCATCAGATAAATTTCACTAATAAAAGGCAGGAAGGATACCAGGAACAACATTACTGAAATGCCATGTCGTATGTAATAAGCTGTTTATTGGAATCAGGGTATTTAATGTAGAATACTGAAAACACTATCCTCATTAAAAGCTGTGCAGCAAAAAAGATGAACACCCTGAGTCCGTAAGTATTCCAGTCGTATGCTTCAGAGATCCTTCCCCTGACAATAAGCGAGAAGCTGTGCGACAATCCGCATGAGACGCATGGTTCCCCTGTAAGTTTTTCATGAATGCAGACAACTGGATAGTTGTCCTTTACGGGCGAAAAAAAGCCGGAGTACAACAAAAACAAGCAGGATTACTCCGGTTAAGATCAAATTTATTAAAAGGTAAGGTTCACTTCTGAATCTGCCTTTCAGATCAGAAACAGAATTATTTTTTCTTGTCCAGGGTGTCATTGCTCCCGGTATTGGCTTTTTCAAGCTCTTCAAGCTCCTGATGACGATCCTGTTTATCGGCATTCGTTTTTATTTCCACCGTATCCCCGTTGCTTTCAACTTTAATATTGACATTGTTATCTTCGAGTTCATCAAGAACATTTTTCTGGACATCATTGATAACATTTTCAATATCCTTTCCCCATTCTTTATGGAATTTATCCCCAATCTTGCCTACGACAAATATCTGTGAAAAGGATATAAGCGTTGCAACGACTGCAATTATAAGTCCTGCAATAAGCACTCCGCGGGGCGAATCGTTCCTTGAGGCCTGGGATAATCCTACCGAGGCCAGGACTATTGCAATTATTCCGGGGATCATTGCAATAAGACCCACACATGGGATTACTGCAAGCACAAATGTTACGATCGCTGTAATGAGAGCTGCTATGCCGAGACTTTGTCCGGCTGGCTGCTTTGCGGGTTGTCCCGAAAGCGGTCCCTGGTTTTGTCCGGTGTTGGTTGTAAAATCTTCCATGACATTTATTTGTTTTCGTTAATTTTCATTCCTTGTCAGAATATTTAACATATCCTGCTCTAAAGACGTTACAGGATTTTCAATGATGCGTCCGGTTTCAACTTTATTCTTCAAAATAATAAAAGTCGGTACCCTCTCGATTCCGAGAGTGTCGTAACCTCCGACCGGTGCGATTTTGGTATTATCAACTCCAACAAAAATTACTTTTTCAGCAGGAAATTGCCAGAGATCAATGATTTTCATGAAGCGGGGCACTTCCCTCCTGCTGTCGGGACACCAGGTGCCCATAACAATCTTAATCGAAAGATTCATCTTTATTTATCAGTGCTAATTTCCCGATAACCTCCTGAACAGGCTGATATTCATTAAAGCCCTTCAGGAACCATTCTGAATGAGGTGGTCTTGAAAACTGGTCAGGATTGATATAACCCAGCAGCCAGGTGACGGGATCTGAATAATTTGTACCTGCCGGTTTTTCAACTGCCTGATCACCGGAACTTCTATTCTCAACGGCAGTCTTGCCTGTTCTGCAACCGGTCAGGATCATTGTGAAAAAAATAACAGCTGACAGAAATCTTTTCATTATCCGATGTATTTCAATCTATTTCAATGTATATCTTAAAATCTGGTTTCATTCGGTTTTCGCCCAATTTAATACTTTTTTATTCAAATGCATTCAGCAGAATTTCCAGAATCTGTTTTGCTGCTTTTGCCACTGAAGTTCCGGGTCCGAAAATTGCAGCCACTCCGGCCTCATAGAGGAATTTATAATCCTGGGGAGGGATAACTCCTCCGGCAATAACCAGGATATCCTCCCTTCCAAGTTTTCTTAATTCATCGATCACCTGTGGAATAAGAGTCTTATGGCCTGCAGCAAGGCTCGAAATCCCCAGCACATGTACGTCATTCTCGACTGCCTGCTTTGCTGCTTCCGCCGGAGTCTGGAACAATGGTCCGATATCCACATCAAAACCGATATCAGCATATCCGGTCGAAACAACTTTCGCACCTCTGTCATGGCCATCCTGGCCTATCTTGGCGATCATTATCCTGGGCTGGCGACCCTCTTTTTCAGCAAATCTGGCTGCCATTGCTCTGGCTTCTTCAAACTCATTGTCTGATTTGTACTCCGATGAATAAGCTCCTGAAATTGTTCGTATCACTGCTTTGTACCTCCCGACTATTTTTTCACATGCATAAGATATTTCGCCAAGGCTCGCCCTTTTAGCTGCAGCATCAACTGCAAGTTCCAGAAGATTGCCCTCTCCTGAGATCACACATTTTGTAATTGCATCCAGGGCTGCCTGGCATTCTGTTTCATTCCTTTCAGCCCTGAGCTGTGCAAGTCTTTTTATCTGGGAATCCCTGACGGCGCTGTTATCCACCTCCAGGATTTCAAGTGGTTCTTCCTTTTCAAGCCTGTACTTGTTAGTCCCTACAATTGTTTGCAGACCTGAATCGATCCTTGCCTGTGCCCTTGCAGCAGCTTCTTCAATCCTCATCTTGGGAAGACCCGATTCGATAGCTTTTGCCATTCCTCCCAGGCTTTCGATCTCCTCTATAAGGTCCCATGCCCGATGGGCAATTTCATGTGTCAGGCTTTCAACATAATATGAGCCTGCCCACGGATCAATGGATTTACAGATATTTGTCTCCTCCTGCAGATAGATCTGTGTGTTCCTTGCAATACGGGCTGAAAAATCAGTTGGAAGGGCAAGAGCCTCATCCAGGGCATTTGTATGAAGGCTCTGGGTATGTCCAAGAGCAGCAGCCATTGCTTCAATGGTTGTCCGTCCGATATTATTGAAAGGATCCTGCTCGGTAAGGCTCCATCCCGATGTCTGACAATGGGTTCTGAGGGCCAGCGATTTTGGATTCTTGGGATTGAAACTGCTGACGATCTTTGCCCACAGCATCCTGGCTGCCCTCATTTTGGCTATCTCCATGAAATGGTTCATTCCGATTCCCCAGAAAAATGAGAGCCTTGGTGCAAAATCATCAATGTCGAGGCCTGCATTAATACCAGCCCTCAGATATTCCAGTCCGTCTGCCAGGGTATATGCAAGCTCAATATCGCATGTTGCTCCGGCTTCCTGCATATGATAGCCTGAAATGCTTATTGAGTTGAACTTTGGCATTCTGGCTGAAGTGTATCTGAAAATATCTGCAATGATCCGCATCGAGAATTCAGGGGGATATATATATGTGTTCCTTACCATGAATTCCTTGAGAATATCGTTCTGGATAGTTCCAGACAGCTCTTCGGGCTTTGCTCCCTGCTCAAGGGCAGCAACTATATAAAATGCCAGAATCGGAAGAACCGCTCCGTTCATGGTCATTGAAACAGACATTTTATTAAGAGGAATGCTGTCAAAAAGGATCTTCATATCGAGAATTGAATCGACTGCCACACCAGCCTTCCCGACATCTCCGGCGACACGTTCGTGATCAGAATCATAACCACGGTGAGTTGGAAGATCGAAGGCGACTGATAATCCTTTTTGACCGGCAGCAAGGTTTCTCCTGTAAAATGCATTCGACTCTTCTGCTGTCGAAAATCCAGCATACTGCCTGATGGTCCATGGCTGAAAAGTGTACATCCCGGAATAAGGACCCCTCAAAAAGGGAGGAATTCCGGCAGCATAGTCAAGATGCTCCATTCCGTCAAGGTCTGCCTTTTCATAAAAATTCCTGACAGGGATATTTTCAGGTGTCATCCATTGTTCGTTCCCTTCACCAAACGTTTGAATATCAACTTTCCTGAAGTCCTTTGAGCTGAAATCGCTGTATTTGAATTTTGGCCTCATAAACTGCTTTTTATTCCTTCGTTGGCAAACCTGCAATTTTCTCCTTTACAAATCCTGAATTAAGGGCTGATATAAATCCTCCCATATTTTCTATGTCGAGAAACAATTTCCAGGAATTTTCCGCAATCAGTGCCGTCAGGTTCTCAATATAATATGAGCCTGCGGAAGGATCTGCAACTTTGTCAAACCATGCTTCTTCCTTAAGTATCAACTGCTGGTTCCTTGCAATTCTTTCCGAGAATTCGTCAGGTGTTTTACTGGTAATGTCAAATGGATTTACGGTAAGTGAATCTGTTCCCCCAAGCACTGCCGACATGGCTTCGGTCTGAGTCCTGAGCATGTTGATATAAGGATCGGCAACATTATCGTTCCACACTTTTGTAACTGAATGAATTTCCATCCTGAAACTGTTTCTGTCTGAAGCTTTATAAGCATCTGCAACCAGCGCCCATATAATCCGGGCGGCTCTTAGCTTTGCTATCTCCATAAAATAATCCGACCCGATGCCAAAGCTGAAACGCATCTTTGATGCCGCCGCATCAGCACTGATACCCCTATCAGTCAGCTGTGTCATGTATTCTGTTGCCATTGATATGCTGAATGCCAGTTCCTGAACAGCTCCAGAACCTGCATTTGTAAAGGTTGAACCGTTAATCTGTATGTTGCGGTAATTTGGCAGAAGGGCAGTCTCCTTAGTAAGTGAGGCAAGATATTCAAAGCCTGCCTCCACTGGAATACAGAGGGTCCCGTTAATCATCAGCCTTCCGAGCGGATCAGCTTCGACAGCGCCCCGAACTGATGATTTGTCAAATCCGTTTTTCTCAGATATCCTGATGAGCGATAGATATGATCTCTCTTGCCCTGCCGTTAGAAAGAAAATTGATTTCCGAACCAGCAGGATTTATACCGTCAAGCAGAAGTGTTAAATTCTCCTCATTTATTGATTCGGGATCTTCAAGGATAAATCCTACGGAATCAACGCCTTTCATTAGTATTTCGAGGGCTTTTTTATTAGCGGCAGAATAATCAGAAACTTTAATGTTTTGTCTTACAAGCCATTGGTTGCCGACGTTTGTCAAAGATCTAATCTCCCCTGATCAAGGGGGAAAAGCATCAATGTTTCAGGTTTTCAACATCTTCTCTGCGATAGAAAGGCATCACGTCGAATCCTTCACCGGTTTTCCATACAAGTCGCTTGTAAAAATCAGCTCCTTTCAGGTCGGCGGTGATTTTATCCATCCATTCCTTTGTGGTTACCGGAGGAAACTGTTCAAATAGTTTTTTCTGATTCACGATAAGAACCTATTGTTATTTCCAGTACAAATAAAGTAATCAAAGAATTAGATATTTCATGAATTTTATCATAAATCCACCTTTGAAGGGGGATTAATCATAATACCCCCTTTGAAGGGGTTTCATCATAAGTCCCCCTTTGAAGGGGGCAGGGGGATGTAAGTAACTTCCAAAACATCCCCCTAACCCCCTTCCAAGGGGGAGTTTACTTTCCTGCAAACTCCATTAAAAATGATTTAATGAATGGATTCAGATCTCCGTCAAGAACTGCAAGAACATTTCCCGATTCATGGTTTGTCCTGTGGTCCTTTACCATCTTGTAAGGATGGAGAGTATATGAACGTATCTGTGATCCCCATTCAATTTTTTTCTTTTCACCTTCAATCTTCGCCTGCTCTTCCCTGAGCTTTCTCAGTTCAAGCTCGTAAAGCTGGGATTTAAGGATTCTCATAGCATTTTCCTTATTGTTGAGCTGTGATCGTGTCTCCTGGTTTTCAATCACAATGACCGGTAGGATGATGCCTCAGCCTGACTGCAGTTTCAACCTTATTTACATTCTGGCCACCTGCTCCGCTCGACCGGTAAGTCTCCCATGTTATATCAGCAGGATTGACTTCTATTTCAATGTTATTATCGACCAGCGGAGAAATAAATACAGAAGCAAATGTAGTCTGACGCTTACCCTGGGCATTGAATGGTGATATTCTTACAAGGCGGTGGACTCCGTTTTCACTTTTAAGATAACCATATGCTCTTTCACCGTCAATTTCAAGTGTTACCGATTTTACGCCAACCTCATCACCGGGCTGAAAATCGAGTTCTTTAACCTGGTAATTATTCCTTTCAGCCCAGCGGAGATACATCCTCATGAGCATTGAGGCCCAATCGTTGCTTTCAGTCCCTCCTGCTCCTGAATTTATTTTAAGGATAGCTCCAAGCTGGTCCTCCTCCTTCTGGAGCATATTCCTGACTTCAAGGTCCTCGATCATCGATAAGCAGGTATCATATTGCTTATCAACATCTTCCTCTGATGCTTCTCCTTCCTTGTAAAAATCAAAGATGACCTGCAGGTCCTCAAAGCCCTGATTGACCTTGTTGAATTCTGCTGTCCAGCTTTTTATCTGTGATATTTCTCTGAGAAGTTCCTCTGCTGATTTCGGATCGTTCCAGAAATCTGAGTTCTGGGTCAGCAGTTCTTTTTCCGTGATCTGTTTAAGCTTGCCGTCGATGTCAAAGATACCTCCTCAACGCATCGCGGCGTTCCGACAAACTCTTTATCTGCTCGGTAGTTATCATGGAAAATCAAATTTTGTGCAAATTTAGTTTTAATTGCACTTAACACCAAAAATCACGTGAACCTCCCTTACTGATTTGTTTTGAATTGTTTGTTTACCTTTAAATACTTATTACTGGACCAATCTTGTTAAAGTCATTTTTATATCATAATCTTATCGAAGCCGGCTGCGATGAAGCCGGACGTGGCTGCCTGGCAGGACCGGTTGTGGCCGCTGCCGTGATCCTTCCGAAAAACTACAAACATCCGGTCCTGAATGATTCAAAAAAGCTTACAGCAAAACAACGACTGGAACTTAAGGATGAAATAATCAATTCAGCAATTGCCTGGAATGTTGCATTTGTCGGCAATAATGAGATTGATGAAATGAACATTCTGAGGGCTTCAATAAAAGCGATGCATCTTGCTGTTGAGGGTCTCAAAAAACAACCTCAGTTCCTTCTTATTGACGGGAACAGGTTCTTTCCTTATAAAGAGATCAAACATAAGACAATAGTTAAAGGCGACGGATTGTTTTTTTCAATTGCCGCTGCTTCGGTCCTGGCAAAAACATTCCGCGATGAGTACATGGAAAAGATCCATAATGAATATCCGGTTTATGGCTGGAACAGAAATAAAGGTTACCCGACGTCATTTCACAGGCAGGCCCTGCTAAAGTATGGGATCTCTCCATATCACAGGAAATCATTCAGCCTCTTCAACACTCAGCTGACAATTGATTTCTGATACCTTTAAATGAAGTTGCTAGTTACTGGTTACAGGTCGCATTGGTATTTGTAAAATCGGACTCAGTTTATTCAGACTCACAAAGAGCAAATTAGTACTGCATTTGCAGTAATTTATTTATAGATCCATAACTGACCGGTCAACAGGCATCCAGTAACAAGCACCCAGCAACAAGCACCAAGCAACAAGCAACCTATTTATCCTGATTACTCAATTTAAATAATTAAGTTTATCTTTGACGATTATTTTTTACAAAATCCGAATAACATACTTTATGAAAAAATTTATTTCACTTTTTATAATTCTTGTTGCCGGTCTTGGGTTAAAGGCAGCGCCGGACGAAGGTATGTGGGTTCTGCCGCTTATCGAAAAACTCAATATCGGTAAAATGACAGAGCTTGGACTTAAGCTCTCAGCTGAAGATATTTACAGTCTGAACAAAGCAAGCATTAAAGATGCTGTTGTTTCTATCCGGCGGATGCACTGGTGAAATTGTCTCATCACAGGGATTGCTTCTGACAAACCATCATTGCGGATATGGCCACATTCAGGCACACAGTACTGTTGAACATGATTATCTCAGGGATGGTTTCTGGGCAATGACAAAGGAAGAGGAACTGCCAAATCCCGGTATGTATGCAAACTTCCTGATAAGAATTGAAGATGTAACTGATCAGGTGCTGGCAAATGTAAAGACGGGAATGAGTGAACAGGACAGAAGTTCAGCAATAAATGAAGCACGCTCAGCTATTGAAGCTAAAGCTGCTAAAGGGAACAAATTACAGGGCAACGGTATCCGACTTTTATGGAGGCAATTATTTCTACCTCCTGGTTTATGAAAGATATACCGATGTAAGGTTTGTTGGTGCGCCCCCATCATCAATTGGGAAATTCGGTTTTGATACTGATAACTGGGAATGGCCGCGTCATACAGGCGATTTCAGTGTATTCAGAGTATATTCCGGTCCTGACGGTAAACCTGCTCCTTACTCAAAGGATAATATTCCGCTTAAACCGAAATACTGGCTCCCGGTTTCAATAAAGGATCTGAATAAAGGTGATTATGCAATGATACTTGGGTTATCCGGGCAGAACTCAAAGATATGCGACATCTTATGAGGTAGATGAACTGCTTAAGATCACAAATCCGAACAGGATAAAGATTCGTGGTATCCGCCAGGAGATACTGATGGCAGATATGCAGGCTGATGAAAAGGTAAATATTCAGTATGCATCAAAATACTCCGGATCATCTAACTACTGGAAATATTCAATCGGCCAGAATGCTGGTCTTGAAAGGCTTAATGTAAAGGCAAAAAAACAACAAATTGAAAATCAGTTTAATACATGGGTAGTGGCCAATCCTGACCGTAAAGCAAAGTATGGAGAAGCTCTGAATATGATCCGTACCTCAATTGAAGGAAGGGCAGAATATCAAAATGCACAACAATATATAAGCGAGTGCTTTAACCAGGGATGCGAGATACTGAGTCTTAACATGGTTGCCTCAACCCTGGTTAATGCCCTAAAATCAGAGCGACAGCGATACAGGTAACTGACCTGATGAACAGATTTGAAGAGTTAGATCAGTTCATTTTACAAGGATTATAATCCCCCTACCGATCAGAAGGCAATGAAAGCCATGCTGAAGCTTTACAGGAATGATGTTCCGGTTAAATTTCATCCCGATTTTTATGTCAATATCGTCGATAAAAAATTCAAAGGCAACATTGACAAGTTTGTCGATGACCTGTTTGCAAGATCAGTATTTTCAAGTGAAGCAAAACTCTCTGCTTTCCTTGAAAAGCCAGTCCTTAAAACTCTTGAAAATGATCCGGTTTATCTGACAGCCAGTTCAATCAGCAAAGTAAGCAGTGAAGTGTCCAAAAGATCTCTCCCAGTTTAGCGGCAACCTGACTACCGGCCAAAGATTATGGATAGCAGCTCTCAGGGAAATGACACCTGATAAAACTTTATATCCCGATGCCAACTCAACGATGCGGCTTACCTACGGTACCATTCAGGATTATGATCCGAAAGATGCCGTTACCTATAAATATTATACAACACTTCAGGGTGTTGTTGATAAGTACAAACCTGGTGATTATGAGTTTGACCTTCCGCAAAGGCTTATCGATCTGAACAATAAGAAAGAATTCGGAAGATATGCATCTCCAAAAGGTTATATGCCTGTCTGTTTCCTGACAACCAACGATATTACAGGAGGAAACTCCGGAAGCCCTGTAATGAATGGCAACGGAGAGCTTATCGGATCTGGCCTTTGACGGTAACTGGGAAGCAATGAGCGGTGACATTGCTTACGAGACTGAACTGCAGAGAACGATAGCTGTTGATATCAGGTATGTACTCTGGATAATGGATGTTTATGCCGGGGCCGGTCATCTGGTAGATGAGATGAAGTGACTAGTGTGTTCGAGATAAAACTGTTGGGGAGAGGTCAATAACAAATATGCATGCATTTGAACTTAAGGGAGATACTTGCTGCATTTATGGTTCTTTTCGCCATAATTGATATCCCGGGATCAATACCGATAATCATTGATATCAAATCCAAAACAGGCGATGTTCATCCAATGAAAGTGACTCTTGTCTCTTTCCTGATTTTTCTTGCATTTTTGTTCATCGGAAGTCCGTTACTTGGTATTTTCGGAGTTGATGTATCATCATTTGCCATTGCCGGGTCCTTTCATCATTTTCCTCATAGCAATGGAAATGATCCTTGGTATCGAACTCTTTAAACAGGATTCCCAGGGGAGCGGAGCGGTGTTCCCGATAGCATTCCCCCTGATTGCCGGAGCCGGTTCAATTACAACTATTCTTTCACTAAAAGCTGAATATCAGACTATAAACATTTTTATTGCTCTGGTCGCTCAATATGGTAGTCATTTATCTTGTTTTACGTCTGACTTCCAAGTTTGAAAGAATTCTGGGAAAGGGCGGACTGCAGATCCTGAAAAAGGTTTTTGGCGTCATCCTGCTTTCAATTGCCATTAAACTTTTCCTTACCAATACAGGGATTATACTAATTCATGGCAGGTGAAATAACAATTTATACTGATGGTGCAGCAAGCGGAAATCCCGGTCCAGGGAGGATATGGTGTTGTTCTAATTTCAGGAAAGCACCGTCTTGAAAAATCAGAAGGATTCAGGCTTACAACAAATAACCGGATGGAACTTCTTGCCGTTATTACCGGTCTTGAAGCCCTTAAAATTCCAGAAAGCAGAGTTGTCATATATACCGATTCGAGATATGTTGCAGATTCGGTTGAAAAGGGATGGGTATTCCAATGGGAATCAAAGGCTTTCAAAAAGAAAAAGAATCCCGACCTGTGGATAAGATTTCTCAAAGTATACAGGAAACACAAAGTAAGATTTGTATGGATAAAAGGACATGCAAGCAATCCTGAAAATGAGATTTGCGACCGGCTGGCAGTTGAAGCATACAGGAAAGATAACCTGGCAGAAGATATTGGTTATATGCCTGAAGATAATGATGATTTATTTATCAAATGAGAGGACAAATTGAACTTTATGAACTTCTTGAAAAGCTTGGAATAAGCTTTGAATATCATGAACATCCGCCCCTGGCTACAATAGAGGATGCAAAGATCCACTGGAAAGATTATAATTCAGGAAGATGCAAAAATATCTTTTTCAGGAATCATAAGGGAAACAGGCATTATCTGGTGATCCTTGAACATCTTCGTCAGCTTGATATCCATGATCTCGAAAAGCGCCTGCGCCAGGGGAAGCTTACATTTGCATCAGACCAGCGGCTGATGAAATACCTTGGTGTTGAACCCGGATCTGTCTCTCCCTTCGGACTGATAAATGACACGGAAAAACATGTCCATCTGTTCATTGATGAGAAGCTAAGCGAATTTGATCGCCTGGCATTTCATCCCAATGTCAATACCGCATCGATTGTTGTCTCAAAATCCGATTTTCTTAAATTCCTGGAATATACAGGAAACTCATACGAGTTTATAAAGCTCTATGATTGAATACCAATTAAGAATCTGCGACAATCAACGTGATCTGCGGGACGAAGAATAGCCATTATTTCCCTGCAGATTAGTGCAGATTAAAGAATTACTTTTTCTCCGGATTTGCCATAAACCGGCTGTTTCCATTCCTCAGCAGGCTCATACTTGCTCATGCAGGCCCAGAGAATCCCCCGTTTCTGGATCTCAAGAACCTGGGGAACACTGAAATCCGAAGCAACATGACCCAGGGAAGAATAAAATACCCTCCCCTTTCCATAGAATTTCTTCCATGTCACAGGTACAACATTTCCGCCGATCCAGTCAGCACTTTTATCATTGAAAGTCGTTGTTGCAAGAACTTTTACATTGGGATCCACCTGAACATAATATTGTTCGGAATGCATGTTAAAATCATCAAGCCCTTTTGTTACCGGATCCTTATGATCCACAATATTCACCCTGTAATCAATAACACCGCCCGGATGAGCGACCCACTGTCCTCCTACCATAAACTGGTATTCAGTATTATTCCTGAATGAATCTCCAAGTCCGCCATGCCATCCTGCCATACCTGTTCCGCTTTTTACTGCTTCTTCAAGAGCTTTTTCCTGTTTACTTTCAATTGTCCCCATAGTCCATGTCTGTATTATCAGGTCGAAATCATTCTTTAAATCATACTTTGTGTAAGCATCAAGTGTATCGGACACTGTCACCTCTGCACCCTTCTGATTTAATCCATGGAACAAAGATATCGCGGCATTTATCAGGTTCATGTCCCATCCATCCGCCCCAGACGAAAAGTACTTTCTTCCCGTTCAGGGGTGAATTTCCAGGGTTTAAAATATTACGGCCCAAAACTGAAGGAGCTATACATTGCTGCAGCTGTGACAGCGGCACTTTTTGTAATAAATGATCTGCGTGAAACCATAGTCTTAAGATTTTAGTCTAAGATATATAATAATTACAATTCCTATCATAATAAGAAGGTATAAAATGCTCTTAAGTGTCTTTAATTTATCCACTGCAGGCTGCAATGAGTTTAATTTATAATAATTCTTAATAATGTTTTTTTGCATCAGTTTTAATTCTTATCCGTCTTTAATTCAAACCATGAAAACTTTATCAAGCACATGAAAAGAATTTTAATCACTCTGATTACCTTGCTGATGATACTGCCGGGCGTAACTGGACAGACGCCTGCAAAGAAGCAGTACAAGGCAGCAAGACTTACGACTGCACCTGCAATCGATGGCATTCTAGATGATGAGGCCTGGAAAGAAGGAACCTGGATAGATGATTTTACACAGTATGAACCTTATAACGGAAGTAAGGTATCTCAAAGAACAGAATTCAAGATCCTGTTCGACGATGACAACATTTATGCTGCATTTAAGGCTTATGATACCAGTCCCGACAGTATTGTAAACCGTCTGACAAGGCGTGACAATCCTGATGGTGACCTTGTAGCTATTGTTTTCGACAGCTTTCATGATCTGCGCACCGGCTTTCTGTTCGGGATCACGTCAAGCGGTGTCAAGTATGACCAGATGTTCACTAATGACTGGCAGAACCAGGATGAATCATGGGATCCCAACTGGTGGGTAAAAACCTCAATTAACAATGAAGGATGGGTTGCCGAAATGAAAATACCTTTCAGCCAGGTAAGATTTGAAAAGAATTCAGGAGATATGTGGGGACTTGAAGTGGCAAGACTTTTATACAGAAAGAACGAGACAAGCTTCTGGCAGCATATTCCTAAAGAATGCACCGGGTATGGTGCATATGTTTGGCGAACTGGCCGGTCTTGAGCAGATCAAGCCTCGTAAGATCTTTGATGTCACTCCTTATACTGTTGGTAAACTGGAAACATTTAAGGCTGAACCCGGAAATCCATTTATGGAAAAAGGGAAGAAGTACGGACTGAATGGTGGAATAGATGCCAAAATAGGAGTTACAAACAATATGACAATGGACCTGACCATTAATCCTGATTTTGGACAGGTGGAAGCAGACCCCTCCGAAGTAAATCTTTCTGCCTATGAGACATTTTTCAGTGAAAAAAGACCTTTTTTCATCGAAGGAAATAACATTACCAATTTTAATATTGGCATAGGCGATGGTGATGTCGGCAATGATAATTTATTTTATACCAGGAGAATAGGCCGCCGGCCGCAGGGTTATCCGAATGTTGAAGACGGGATGTATGCCGATGTGCCTAATTTTACAACAATTATCGGAGCAGCCAAGCTAACAGGTAAAACCCAGAATGGCCTGTCACTTGGTTTCGTCGAAGCTGTTACCAGTGAGGAAAAGGCTGAAATTGATAACGGAGGAGAAAGAACCTTTGAAACAGTTGAACCGCTGACAAACTATGTTGTTGGCAGGGTCCAGAAGGATTTTAACGAAGGCAAAACGATAATCGGAGGTATTTTTACAGGCACAAACAGGAATCTTGATGCAAATCTCGACGATTATATGCATAAATCAGCCTACTCCGGGGGAATTGATTTTACTCAGTATTTCAAGGATAAAAAATGGATGTTCAACATAAACACTGCTTTCAGCCAGGTTAATGGAACAACGGAGGCTTTAGAGATGACCCAGAGATCTTCAGCACATTATTTTCAGCGCCCTGATAAAGATTATGCTCTGCTCGATCCTAATCGTACATCACTTGCCGGTTCAGGAGGTAGGATGCAAATTAACAAGCTCGACGGACATTTAAACCTGGGAGGGGTTGTTTTATGGAAAACACCCGGATTTGAGATCAATGACCTTGGTTATTTACAGCAGGCCGACAGGATCATGCCAGTTATCTGGGTAGGCTACAACCAGTGGGAACCCAAGGGGATATACAGAAACTTCAATATTAACGGAGACGTCTGGTCGTTCTTTAATTTTGGCGGAGTTCATGGTGGAGATGGACTGGAGGGAAATGCAAGCATGACTTTCAAAAATTACTGGAATGCCTGGGTCTACGGGAATCTTGGAACAAGTACCAATGATGCAACTTTGCTCAGGGGCGGACCAACAACGAAAACACCCGGAAGAGTAGTTGCAAATGGCGGTTTCTCAACCGACAACAGGAAGAAACTCGGGTTTAATTTTTATCTGAACTACAATAAAGGTTTTAAAGGTTACTCGGAGAGTGATTATCTGGGCATGGAGATCTCCTACAAACCAACCAACTATCTGAGACTGTCTTTGAATCCCGGATATTCCAGATCATTCAGCGAGCTTCAGTACGTAACACGGACAACCATGGACGGCAACGACAGATATATATTTGCCAGCATTAACAGAAAAACCATAAACACATCCTTAAGAGTGAATCTGAACCTGAGCCCCGATCTTACTGTTCAGTACTGGGGCCAGCCATTCGTGGCATCAGGCAGGTATTATGATTATAAGTATATAAAGAATCCTGTTGCTGATAAATATCACGACCGGTTCCATGTATATTCTGACGGCGAACTGACACCTCAGGATGGATCAAATCAAATTGATGAGAATCTTGATGGGACCATTGATTATAGCTTCGGCTCAGGTGATTTTAATGTTAAGGAATTTCTTTCTAACCTGGTTGTAAGATGGGAATATTCTCCCGGCTCCTCGGTTTACCTTGTATGGAGCCAGACCAGAAGCGGGTATAATCCCACAGGTGAATATGGATTATTTAAATAATATGGGTGACCTTTTCGACCGCAAACTGTTCCGGGATGATGATAATTACAATTTAAAAAATGTATTTCTTATCAAATTCAGCTACAGATTTGGATTGAAATAATTATGGCGATCCTGTCAAAACCCTTCCGAAAAACCTTAATGTCAAATGAAAAGAATCCTGATCTCGTTTTTATCCCTGTTCCTGATAATTACTTTTATTCCGGCACAGACACCTGAAAAAAAACAGTACAAAGCTTTAAAAATCATGACTCCGCCTGTAATTAACGGAATCCTGGATGATGAAGCATGGAAAGACGGACCATGGGATGATGACTTTACCCAGAATCGACCATATAATGGAAGAGCCGGAACACAAAAAACTGAGTTTAAAATCCTGTTCGATGAAAACAATCTTTATGTTGCAATTAAAGCTTATGATACAAGTCCCGATAGCATTGTAAACCGGCTGACAAGGAGAGACAATGCCGATGGTGACCTCGCAGGAATAATACTTGACAGCTTTCATGATCTTCGCACAGGTTTTTTGTTCGGAGTTAGTTCGGCAGGTGTCAAATATGATCAAATGTTCACTGATGATGGTCAGAATGAGAGATTCATCATGGGATCCCAACTGGTGGGTTAAAACTTCAATCAATAAAGAAGGCTGGGTTGCAGAGATGAAAATTCCTTTCAGCCAGGTCAGATTTGAAAAAAACTCAGGAGATGTCTGGGGTCTTGATATTGCCAGAATAATATACAGGAACAATGAGCAGGATTTCTGGCAGCATATTCCAAGAGATGCCCCAGGATTTATCCATCTGATGGGAGAAGTCTCAGGACTTGAGCAGATTAAGCCGAGAAAAATATTTGATGTAACTCCTTATGGTGTCGCTAAAGCAGAAACCTTTAAATCAGTGCCAGGTAATCCATTTCTGGAAAAAGGGAAAAAGTACGGTTTAAATGGAGGAATAGATGCTAAAATCGGAGTTACAAATAATATGACAATGGATCTCACTATTAACCCTGATTTCGGACAGGTTGAAGCCGACCCTTCTGAGGTGAATCTTTCTGCCTATGAAACATTTTTCAGCGAAAAACGGCCCTTTTTTATAGAAGGAAACAATATTACAAACTTTAATCTTGGAGTAGGCAATGGTGACATAGGAAATGATAATCTTTTTTATTCCAGACGAATAGGTCGAAGACCTCAGGGGAATCCTGATCTTAATGACGGATCGTATGCCAATATCCCTACCGCTACCACAATCCTGGGCGCCGCAAAGCTGACAGGAAAGACAAAAAACGGACTTTCCCTGGGTTTTATTGAAGCTGTCACCGCAGAGGAAAAAGCTAAAATTGATAATCAAGGTGAAAGAACTTATCAGACGGTTGAACCGTTAACTAATTATTTTGTTGGTAGAGTCCAGAAAGATTATAATGAAGGTAAAACGATTCTTGGCGGGATTTTGACAAGTACTAACCGTGATCTTGATGCCAATCTCGCTAATTATATGCATAAGTCAGCTTATTCCGGCGGCATCGATTTTACACAATACTTTAAGAATAAGAACTGGAAATTCAATCTTAGTGCTGCTTTTAGTCAGGTTAAAGGTACAAAGAAGGCTCTGGAATATACACAAATGTCCTCTGCCAGGTATTACCAGCGTCCTGATAATAATTATACCAGGTTCGATACTACCCGTACTTCTCTTGTTGGTTCCGGTGGAAGAATGATGATAGAGAAACTTAACGGACACCTTTATTTAGCAGGCGCAACTATTTGGAAATCTCCCGGATTTGAAACTAATGATCTGGGCTATTTACGTGAAGCTGACCAGATCCTTTCTGGCGCTGCGGCCGGTTATAACCAATGGGAACCAAAAGGGATCTACCGATCTTACAATATCAATGGAGATGCATTCATAATGAATAATTTCGGTGGTAATATTATAGGGAAAGTTTTTGAATGGAACGCATCTATGGAGTTAAAAAATTATTGGAACGTTTGGACCGGAGGTAATTTACAAAGTTCATCTCTCTCTGCCGGAATGCTCCGTGGTGGACCAATGATGAAATTACCAGGTAGCACCTATGCCCGAATCGGATTCTCAACAGATTATCGTAAAAAACTGACCTTTGATGTTTATTTAAACGGATCAAAAGGCTGGGAAGACTATTCCGGGAATCTAAACACTGGAGTGGACTTATCGTACAAACCGACTAATTATATTTCATTCACCGTAAGTCCGGCATATAGCAAATCGTTCAGCGAACTTCAATATGTCACCAATCTTACTTATAATAATTCTGACCGGTATCTTTTTGCGAGCATTGACCGGAAAACCATAAGTGCATCACTCAGGGTGAATCTTAACCTGAGCCCTAATCTTACTTTTCAGTACTGGGGACAACCTTATGTCGCTTCGGGCAAATACTATGATTATAAATACATACTGGATCCAATGGCAAAAAGCTACAGAGACCGGTTTCATACTTACACAACAAATCAGATAACTGCCGGAAGTGATAATTACTCTATCGATGAAAATATGGATGGGACCGATGATTACAGCTTTGGGAAAACGGATTTTAATTACAAGGCATTTCTTTCAAATCTGGTAATCAGATGGGAATATTCTCCCGGATCTTCAGTTTATTTGGTCTGGAGCCAGACTAGAAGCGGCTATAATCCCACAGGAAATATGGATTATTTCAATGATATGGGGGACCTGTTTGATCGGAAACTGTTCAGGGAGGACGATAACTTCGACTTGAAAAATGTATTTCTTGTCAAATTCAGCTATAGATTTGGATTGAAATAATTTAGATAATTTTGTTCCGGTCCATTGTAATAACCTGATCACTATATGAAAAGAATTCTGATCCTTGCATCTGCTTTGTTTCTGATTATCCCTTTTATCAAGGGGCAGACACCCGAAAAAAAACAGTACAAAGCTGAGAAGCTTACGGTTGCACCTGATATAGACGGGGTTCTTGATGATGAAGCCTGGAAACAGGGAACCTGGATTGATGACTTTACACAGTATAATCCACACAATGGTAAAAAGCCATCGCAGAAGTCAGAATTCAAGATCCTGTTTGATGAAAATAATCTCTATGTTGCCTTTAAAGCTTTTGATACAAGTCCCGACAGCATAACAAGGAGGATGACAAGGCGTGATAATGTTGATGGTGATCTCTTAGGGATCTTTCTTGACAGTTTTCATGATCTGCGTACCGCATTTTTCTTCGGCGTCAGCTCAGGTGGAGTCAAATATGATCAAATGTTTACAAATGATGGAATGAATGAAGATTCTTCATGGGATCCTAACTGGTGGGTAAAGACTTCTATTAATGACGAAGGCTGGGTTGCCGAAATGAAGATTCCTTTCAGCCAGGTAAGGTTTGAAAAAAATTCAGGTGATACCTGGGGCCTTGACATGATCAGATTATTATACAGAAAAAATGAACAAAGTCTCTGGCAGCATATTCCGGCAGATGCACCTGGAATGGTTCACCTTTTTGGAGAGTTATCAGGGCTTGAACAGATCAAACCGCGGAAAATTCTTGATGTTACCCCGTATGTTGTTGGAAAAATGGAAACATTTAAGGCTGAACCGGGAAATCCGTTTAAGGAAAAAGGCAGGAATTTTAAATTCAATGGCGGAGTGGATGCCAAAATAGGTGTGACAAACAATCTTACAATGGACCTTACAATAAATCCCGACTTTGGACAGGTTGAGGCAGATCCGTCAGAAGTGAATCTCACGGCCTATGAGACTTTTTTTAGTGAGAAAAGACCTTTTTTCGTCGAAGGCAAGAATATCACAAGCTTTTCATTTGGTATTGGGGATGGCGATGAAAGTGCTGATAATCTGTTCTACTCCAGGCGTATTGGCCGAAGACCTCAAGGCAATCCCGATCTTGGATCCGGAATGCATGCAGATATACCTGTCGCCTCTACAATCCTTGGGGCAGCCAAACTTACAGGAAAGACTCAAAACGGACTTTCGGCTGGTTTTGTTGAAGCGCTTACTGCTGAGGAAAAAGCTGAAATTGACAATAACGGTGAAAGGACATTTGAAACAGTTGAGCCTCTGACCAATTTCTTTGTAGGAAGGGTCCAAAAGGATTATAATGAAGGTAAAACAATATTTGGAGGAATACTGACAAGTACAAACAGGGACCTTGATGAGAATCTTGGCCAGTTCATGCATAAATCAGCCTATAGCGGCGGCATTGATTTTACTCAGTATTTTAAAGAGAAAAAATGGATGTTTAACCTCAATGCTGCTTTAAGTCAGGTCAATGGGTCAAAGGAGGCAATCGAATATACACAGAGATCTTCCGCAAGATATTATCAGCGACCTGACAATGACTATACAAATTTTGATCCTGATCGTACATCTCTGCTTGGCTCAGGAGGAAGAATGCAATTAATGAAACTCGACAACCATCTCCAATTGCTGGGATCCGTCTCCTGGAAAACTCCAGGATTTGAGCTCAACGATCTGGGTTATATGCAGACAGCCGATCTGATTGAGACCATTTTCTGGGCCGGTTATAGGGTATGGGAACCAAAAGGAATTTACAGGACATACAATATTAACGGCAGTATTTATTCAGACTGGAACTTTGGAGGCTCTAATACAGGAAAGGGTATTAACCTGAATGCCAATATGAACCTCAAGAATTATTGGAATGTATTTACCGGTGGTAATATAAACACCGGTTCCCTTTCTACAGGGATGCTTCGCGGAGGTCCCATGATGAAAACTCCCGGAAATATAAATGGAAGAATAGGTTTCTCAACTGATTCCAGGAAAAAGCTTGAGTTTGAGTTTTATACAAATATTAATAAGGGATTCCGGAAAAATTCTATAAATACTTATACAGAACTCGGGGCCACATACAAACCCTTTAACTTCCTTAGATTCTCAATTAGCCCGGGATACTCAAAATCCTTCAGTGAGCTTCAGTACGTTACTCAGACTTCAAATAACGGCAGTGACAGGTATATATTTGCAAGCATCGACAGAAAAACAATAAGCGCATCCTTAAGGGTCAATTTCAACCTTACTCCCGATCTTACACTGCAATACTGGGGTCAGCCATTTATAGCATCAGGAAGTTACTATGATCACAAATATATCCTCGATCCGATGAATGACATTTACGAGGAGCGCTTCCACCTTTATTCCGGAAATGAAATTACTGAACAGGACGACCATTTTAATATCGACGAAAACCTTGATGGAAATATTGATTATCAGATAGGGAAACGGAATTTTAATGTCCAGGAGTTTCTTTCCAATATGGTGTTCAGATGGGAATATTCACCCGGCTCAATAGTTTACCTGGTTTGGAACCAGACAAGAAGCGGCTATAACCCCTCAGGCAGCATGGATTATTTCAATGATATGGGGGATCTGTTCAATGGTGATAAAAATACTCCCAATAATATATTTCTTATCAAATTCAGCTACAGGTTCGGACTGAAATAATGTATTATGTATTATGTATTATGTATTATGTATAATGTATTATGTATAATAGGCGATGTGTAGGCTCCCCTCCTATTCATTCATTCTCATTATCTCGCCAGACAACGCTTTGAAACAATTTACAGGAGTGTTTTTACCTTCATCTTTTCTTCTTCCGTAATAACTGTCAAGAAATTGTCCCGCACCTGACCAGACAGTTTGTACCATACCCATAAATTTTTCTTTCATCTCCGGCGTAGAATGTTCCCTGAATTTCACCATATCCTGTACCTGGAGCACTGCATTTTCAGGCATCCTCCATGGACATGTCACTACCCTAAAACCTTTCATCGCAAAATAAACAGGTGTCTGATCCGGACGTTCATAATGCCAGTCGCAAATAATTACATCCCTCGGGATCATATCAACTGCCCTGAAGGTATTATTGTAACTTGCTTCCCATTCGCCAAGTCCTGTTGTTTTCCCATCGATAAGCCTGTCACCCCAGATCCATAATTTTCGTCCTTCAAGAGCAAGATGATCATGTATTGTCCTTACTTCACCAGCGAAGAGTTCAGCCGGATCCTTGCCTGAACAACGTGGACACTCTCTTTCCCCAATATAAAAAACCTCATCCATCCCGGCATGAAATGCGTCTGCCTCAAAAACATCGCAGATCTCATCAACAATTGCAAAAACAACATTATGAACATCAGGGTGAAGCGGACAGTAACTTTTGCAATATAATCTGTCGGCATTGGGCCAGACATATTTTTCGGGCATTTTAACAAGAGGGGTTTCATCGAATTCGGGATATACCCTCAGCAGGTTTCCAATCTTTCCCGCCCACGACTGATGTCCCAGCAGGTTAACCTGGGGAATTATCCTGATATTGTTTTTCCTGCATACAGCCACCAGCTTTTTTACATCCTCTTTCGAAAGGGCAACCGAATCCCTTAGCTCCGGGTGGCTCTCATACTGATAATTATAATCTACCCTGAGGATCAGTGTGTTGATCTTTCGGGCTGCCAGTTCTTCATCGATGAATTTAACAAACTCTGTAACACCTCCCGGCTGGGGAGCAGAAATGCAAAAGCCGCGCACAGGCAGAATAGTGTCAATCTTTTCGGAGAAATTGCTCTGAGCTATGGAAAAAGCTGCAAAACATACTGTAAATAACCAGATAATAAGATATTTTTTCATTTTTCAGGATTTTTTTATCACACCTATACCAGGCCTGTCGGGCAATTTCACTTTGCCATCAACAATTTTCAGCCCATCGAACGGATCATTGCTAATGAGAAGGTTCCCGTCGAGATCGCACCAGTCGACAAGAGGTGAAAGCTGAGCCGCTGCGGTTACGGCACATGAAGTTTCGGTCATGCAACCTATCATCACTTTCATGCCAAAAGCCCTCGCTACATTTATCATCTTCATGGCTGCATTCAAACCGCCGCATTTCATAAGCTTGATATTTATTCCGGAATAGACATCCCTGTTGTTCAACAGGTCTCCGATATTCTGAATTGCTTCATCACCCACGATCGGCAACGGACTCTTCTGAGTAAGCCAGGCAATATCATCTTTCATTTCTTTCGGCATTGGCTGCTCAAGAAAAATTGTATTCTTTTCCTTTAACCATCCTGCCATTTCGAGTGCATAAGAACGGTCTTTCCAGCCCTGGTTAACATCCACGCATAATGGTTTATCTGTCAGCGACCTGATAACCTCCACCATTTCCCTGTCATTATCCCTACCGAGCTTTACTTTCAGCACTTTATAAGGTTCGGCCTCAGCGACTTTTTGTCTTATTATTTCCGGAGTATCCAGACCGATTGTAAAACTTGTAAGAGGTGCTTTTGCCGGATTCAGGCCGAATAATCTGTAAAAAGGTTCTCCCACAAGCTTGCCGATCAGGTCATGAAGGGCAATATCGACTGAAGCCTTTGCAGCATAGTTGCCCGGCATAACATTGTCGACATACTGCAGGATATCCACAAGGAGAAACGGGTCAGTGAACTGTGAAAGATTTAACAATGAAAGGAACTTTGCAACAGATTCATGACTCTCTCCAAGATATGGAGGCATGGATGCTTCACCATATCCGGTAATGCCATCATATTCAATTTCGGTAAGCATAACAGGAGTCGTTGTTCTTGAACTAGTCGAAAGTGTGAATGCATGCTTAAGCTGGAGCGTATAGGGAGTAAACCTTAGTTCCAGTCTGCTTCTGTTCTTTCTTTTGCCTCTCTTCGCCGTGATAAAGGGAGTTGCTGTTGTAATCTGTCCGCTCAGGAAAGTACCACCTATAAGGTAACTGCTGTATTTTATAAATTCTCTTTTATTCATGAAAATTAATTTTTAACCTAAGCAACTAGTAACCAGAAACTAGCAACAAGCAACCTGACCTATTTATACCAGATGTTGTCCAGAACAGGTTGTATTCCCTTTCCGTATTTTGCTCCTATGATCCTTCTGACACCCAGAAAGGAATCCCTGCGAAAACGGCTGAAATTTGCCCTTGTCGAATCGAGGCTGTTTATCCTGACCATCCCTGAGCAATGAATGAATTCCGTATCGCCGATATACATTCCGACATGGGTCGCTCTTGGCCTTCCGCGGCGTGAGGAACCAAAGAACAGCAGGTCCCCTTTTTTCAGTGAATCGGGGAATGATTCCCGTCTCATTCTTAACCTCATCCCGTTCTGAAACTGTTGTGATGCATCCCTGTCAAGTATTATTCCATTGAGAAAATAGATTGTTTTTACAAATCCACTGCAGTCAAATCCTTTTGAAGAGGTGCCGCCCCACAGGTAAGGGATCCCCATGAATGATTCTGCAGTTGATACAAGGTTTTTGGAATTGAGATATGTCCCGACGGTTAACTGATCAAGAAGAATTGCCTTATCCGCTGGAATAAATCCCTTACGTCCGTCAGGTAGTTTTACCTCATACAGGCCTTTTTGATTTCCGGTGATTTCAATAATACAACCTGCAACAATATCGGAAATGACTTTCAACCCGGACGGATCAGAATAGATATCTCCGGTTTTTCCTGTATAGAACAATCTGGATGAAGATTTCCATATGTTATATTCACTAACGCTTATAGCTTCAATAGCATCACTGTCAACCCATCCAAGATACATATCGGGTGTCTGGATCAGGAGCCAGCCTCCTTCTCCTTTCAATATCCTTACCGGTGTCCCCATCAGTGCCTGGGAAATCATTTCGGCATCATATGATGAGATAAACCGGATGTTGCATACGCTAACATTTACCAGTCCCCATGGCTCTTTTATCTCAGAAGTATCAGGAAGCACTTTAAGGCTGTCAATGAAATTGACCCCCTTCTTCTTCAGTAAGCCGGTAATTGCTTCTTTAGCTTCCGGAATATTTGTCTCCCCTTTAAGTATCATATCAGAGCCATTCAGAGAAAGCTCTGCATCGAATATCCCTTCGCGAAGATCAGGCACGTAAACTATCCCTAACGAATCTAATTCGCTCTTGTAATTGTTGTAAGCAGCCGGTTTTTGTTTGCATCCTGATGCCAGGATCAAAGAAACTGATACAGCCAGCAGGAGCTTAAAGCCAATATCTGTTTTTACTTTCATTTATTATAAATTATTTCCATATCATAATCCCACTTGTCGAAATAGAGATTCCCTCCGCTCCATTCTACCTCCCCTCTCTGGAAATCGAAAGGTTCACTCCTCAGAAATTTCTTTTCAGGATAGAGCCTGCCTGCCACTCCTTCATTTACTATCAGCCTGTACGAATCAATCCCGGAAATGTAAAATTCCCTTGTCTTCTGACTGGTTGAATATTGAAGTCCGTAAGATATATCGGCGGGTACCCAGCCGGCCCCTTCATAATAAACCTCGCACCAGTCATGAAGATTCTTCGCATCCGGAGGTACCTTCCAGCCGCTTTGCCATCTAACGGGAATTCCCTTGTACCGGAGCATCGACATTAATAGGAATGTCTGCATTCCGCAATCCCCTCTTCTGTTTTGAATTACATATTCCGGAATATTTGGCATTATTGAATATTCCAGTGCTCCTGTCCATAGGATATTGCTGTTGATCCATGAATATATTTTTCTGACGGTTTCAAATGGATTATCTTCTGATACCGTTATGCTGTCTGCAAGATGCCTGACGTTCTCAGTGAAGCATATATGAGGCAGCTCTTCTGAGGTATATTTTTTGTAAAGTTCTGAGTTTTTATCATAGGGATTAATGGCCATTTTATCAGGATCAAAATATTGTCCGTACGAATCATAACTGTAGGAAACCTTAAAAATCAATGGGAGTTCTTTTTCTGCTTTTGCTTCCATATAAATTGTCCTGTGAATTGCAGAATCAGGGGCTAATGTGAAATGCTTATTCGAGGTTGCAAGTTGTCTGATATTTTTCTGCCGCGGTTGATTTTCTTTCGGGTATGGCAGCCAGCATCTTACACTTTCCCCGGCCGGCACTGCATCAGGATTTACTGTTATCGTGTAATTTATTGTCAAACTCACGGGAATTACCGGATCTGGTCTTATTTTCTGACGCTATTATTATTGACTGGGTATGCTTTTTCCGGTAAATTATTTCAGGATCGTCTGCCTCCAGACTGTCTCTCCCTGCCCTCTGATAATGAAAGCTCTTAATAAGGCCAAGATTCGAAACTGCTCTGCTGAAGTATCTTTTTTCTCCGTTTATCATTTTCCATTCAAGCCAGTTTCTCTTCTCCCAATCAGCTTTTTCTTCAGCAGTAAAAGTTCCAATTTTTTCCTTCAACTGCTGATTAATCTCGTTCTCCGTAAATGGAAAATCCAGTGCAATCCTTTCAGCAATCCGGGAAAGGGAGTCGGATTTGCGGTCAGGTTGTTTATTATTCTGGAGCCTGCCTGCAGCCAGCCAGAATCAACATAATTAATACAATTGCAGGAAATCCCGGATTTTTCATCTTTTAAATTGAACCGGTAAATTTATGAAAATAGTTAAACCGCAAATAATGATTTTATTAAACCAGTAAATTCCTGTTTTCATAAATTTTAGCTATTGCATTGACAATATCATCCATGTCAGATTTGCTCCCCAATAACATACTCTGGTAGAATGTAACTGCCTGGTCACAAAGCTGATCGTTGCCAGGCAACAGGTTCTCTTCCCTCCACTGTTTCAGCCTTGATTCTGAAAACAGTCTTCTAAATCCCCTTGAATTAAGCTGTTCGTCTATCAATCCATCCCTGTTCTGTTTACCATAGCCGCCATTGCCGGGAATTCCTTCGGCATTTAGTGCCTCAAGAAATTTGCTTTTGGGAATGTTGTTGAACTCTTCCTTAATATATCTGAATGGATACATATGATATACGGCACGTGTGGCGCCTTCAGCCGGCTTGTATGGAATTATTCCCGGAATCTCTTTCAGTTTTTTGTCAAGATAAAGTGCATTTGACAAACGGATATCATTATCCTTTTCAATACGCTTCATCTGCGACATTAGTATCAGTGCCTGCGATTGCTGCATTCTGAAATTCATGCCATTATAAGGATTTCCCGGGATCTTTTTCATGTTGCCATAAGGTCTGCCACAGTTATGATATGCATGGCACTGGTCCATAATATCTTCGTCATTGCCCAGAATGGCTCCACCTTCGCCTGAAGCAAGATGCTTTGAATTCTGGAAGCTGAAACATCCGAGATCTCCGATTGATCCCACCCTTTTGCCTCTGTATTCTGCAAGCCAGGCCTGACATGCATCTTCAATAACTTTAAGATTATGGGCTTTTGCAACATTATTCACAGCGTCCATGTCGGCAGGTAATCCGTAAATATGCACAGGAACAATTGCGACGGTCCGGTCGGTAATCTTTGCCTCAATTTTTTTCGGATCAATCAAAAATGTCTCAGGATCAGTGTCAACGAACACAGGCAGCGCCTTACTCCCAAAAATCACATTATAGGTTGCTATAAATGTGAAAGGAGACACAATGACCTCATCACCGGCATCTACTCCGAGTACATGGAGGGCGGTTAAAAGCGCTGTCGTGCCGCTTGCTGTTGCCAGACATCGTTTTGCTCCCATAAGCTCTGCATATTTTTTCTCAAATTCCGCAACATATTCACCGCTGCCCCTCCACCATCGGCCAGAACGAAACATTTCAAGAATTCCCGGTTCTGCCGATTGGTCCCAGTAAGGCCACTGGGGCCATGTTCCGGGATGGACTTTCTCGCCTCCGTTGACAGCAAGTTTTTTCAGCTGCCGGCTGTTCATTATCCCGAATGATCTGAAAGGAAATCCCAGCATCGCTCCTGCGAAACCTGCTGATGTAACGGCAATTGCCTGACGGCGTGTGAGTTTTCGTGTTTTCATAATCATGAAATTTAAAGTGAATTAGAATATCCTTCTTGTCTCTTTTTTCTTTTCTGAAGTTAAATGTTTAATTTCAGAAGTTAAAATAATTTAATTCCCCCTTCCAAGGGGGTTAGGGGGATGTAAAGACCAGCCAGATTCACATCCCCCTGCCCCCTTCAAAGGGGGAGCCAATCATGATAAATCAATGAACCGTCGCAAGTTTGTATCCCAAAGTCTCATATTGTCAACAGGATCTCTTTTTGCACGAAATACTCCTTTTTCATCAGAAGCTTTTTTACCCGAAGTTATCAAGCGTTCTAAACCGAATCTTTATGAGCTTTTCATGAATCCGGGATTACAATATCATCCTTATGTCCGTTGGTGGTGGAACGGGGATAAGGTAGAGGCAAATGAGCTTATAAGGGAACTAAGGTTATTAAAAGATGCCGGAATTGGCGGCGTGGAGATAAATCCAATTGAATTTCCAACACGATTTGAGGGAGATGACCTTGGCAAGCCATCTTTGAAATGGCTCAGCGATGAATGGATAGATATGCTGAAAGTAGTCTTTAATGAGTCCCGGTCGCTCGGTATGACCTGTGATCTGATCGTGGGCTCAGGCTGGCCGTTTGGAGCTGAATACCTTGAGGGAGAAGAACGTGCCCAGATTGCTGTTATAGCGGTTAAAAAGATCAAAGGACCACTTGATTACGAAATATCAAAGTTTGAAATTTTCAGGGAAGCTGATCCTGCCATAAGCTCTCCATTCCCCGGAAGAACAATGGAACTCCTTTCACTGAATCTTGTTCCTGATCCGCTGACTGATCTGAAACAGGTTCTCGACCTGAATCAGAATCTGGATAAGGAGGTTCAGAATATCTCTGTTCCAAATGGGAAATTTGCTTTATATGCACTTGTAAAGATTAATGGATTCATGCAGGTGATAAATGGAGCTCCCGGCGCCACCGGTCCGGTATTGAATCACTATAACAGGGCATTTGTAAAACAATACCTTAACCGCATGTCGGATGCGATTGAAAAAAGGACGGGCCCTTTGTCTGAAAACCTCCGTGCTCTCTTTATCGACAGCATGGAACTTGAAGGATCGAACTGGACATTTGATCTGCTTCAGGAATTCAGGGAAAGAAAGGGATACGACCTTTCATTGTACCTGCCATTCATTCTTTTTAAGACCGGGGCGATGGGAAATGTTACCGATTTTAAGTACGGGGTCTCCATGTCACCTGAAATTGAAAACATGATCTGCAGGATGAGGTACGATTTTGAGATGACAAAAGCAGAACTGCTTGAGGAACGTTTCATAAAAACATATGTTGAATGGTGCAGGGGATTGAATGTAAAATCCCGTGCACAGGCCTATGGCCGGAGTTTTTTCCCTCTGGAGAGCAGTTTTCATTATGATATCCCTGAATCGGAATCCTGGACGACGAACTGGCTTAAACACAAGGTCGGGGAAGAGATGCCAGAGGATGATTACCGCCGGGGAAGAGCATATACTATGATCAACAAGTATGTCTCCTCTGCAGCTAACCTTACAGGAAAGAGGCTGGTCAGCTGTGAAGAGATGACCGACACTTATACCGTTTTCAACACTACCCCTGAAAATCTGAAGATCGGCGGTGACCAGAGCGCAATAACAGGTGTGTCACATTCTGTTTTCCACGGGTTTAATTACTCCCCTCCTGAAGCTCCCTACCCCGGATGGCTCAGGTATGGGGGATATTATAATGAAAACAATACATGGTGGCCATATTTTCATCTGTACAACGAGTACAAAGGCCGGCTTTCGGCATTGTTTCAGCATGTTACAATGTTTACCGATATTGCAGTTCTGCCTCCGAATGATGATATGTGGAGCAATATCGGTTCCCAGATGGAACCCTTTCCCTCCATAACCAATGTTGATTATTTCACTCTTAGTCTGGGAAGCCATAAATAAAAATGGAAATGGCTGTGACTATGTTTCTCAAAGAGTAATAAAGCGATGCTGAAATGAAAAACGGGATCATGCATTATGGTCCAAAAAAATATCATACACTTTTTCTTGTACAGATTGACAGCCTGAATACCGAAACTGCAAAAAAACTTTATGAGTTCATTGCTTCGGGCGGAAGAGTTTTCTGTATTGAGGTTTATCCTTCAAGGTCACTGGGATGGAAGGATTCAGAAATCAGGGATAAAGAGGTGACGTTACTGATAGAGAAGATGAAATCGTTTCCCGAGCGGTTTGTTCTTCTCAAAAAACCCGATAAGGATTTTATAGGCTGGTACAGGAGCATTCAGGAAAAATATAAAATTGATCCGTACATGAGAATTGAAAATCCTGATCCCTATGTTATGCAGAACCGCTACCAGGCTGATGATGGTTCGGAGATCTTCTATCTTATCCATTCACATATCAACAATTCGTATAAGACAAAAATCTCTTTCCCCACGGAAATTATAAGGAATAAACAGGGCTGGATATGGATACCGGAGGACGGCAAAAGATACAGGGTCACCCTTGATAAGGACAACAGCCTGACTCTGGATATGGGCCCTGCCGAATCATTCCTGTTCGTATTTGACAGACAAAGGAAAGGTCCGGATTGGAAGCCATTGCCTGCAGAAAGCTCATTGGCAAAACCCATACTGAACGGATGGAGTCTGGAGTTCCGGCACTGCCGTGACGGATCGGTGAAAACCCTTGAAACAGATGTCCTTAAGGATATCAAGGAAATACCTGATTTTGTGAATTTTGCAGGTACTGTAATTTACCGTAATTACATTGTAATTACAGACCTGAAACCGGTTTATTTGAATCTTGGAAAGGTGTATGGCATATCAGAGCTGAAAGTAAACGGGAAGGATTGTGGTGTTAAATGGTATGGCCGCAGAATTTTCAATGTAGGTGAACATCTTGTCAGGGGAGATAATTTGATCGAAATAAAGGTTACGACGACCATGGGGAACTATATGAAATCGCTTACGGATAATCCGATCGCCCAGTACTGGACAAATGAAAAAAACAAAGTTCAACCGCTGCAATCAATGGGCCTGATTGGGCCGGTTACTTTATATTAAAAGGTTTAGTCCCCTTTGAAGGGGGTAGGGGGATGTTGATGAGATTGCTTCTCTCGCTTTGCTCGATCGCAATGACGGTAATCGCAAAGTAGCTCCCCTTCTTGGAGGGGGCCGAGCGTTAAGAATCCCGCGAGGCGGGATCAGCGAAGGAGCCAGACTGCAGGGGAGATTTGCGGTGGGGTTGGGGGTGGGTTTATTGAAACTACATAACTTACTAATTATGAAAACAAAAACTGTTTTGATCTCTGATATTTATGTTCTCATCAAGTCTGATCCAGGCGAAAGACTATAATGCTTCGATGTTTGGAGTTAAATCGAATGGAACTACTCTTAACACAAACTCCATCCAGAAGGGAATAGATTTTATAAGTGAAAATGGCGGCGGCAGGCTCGTGTTTTATGTGGGACGATACCTTACCGGTACTGTTTATCTGAAGTCGAATGTTACAATTCAGCTCGAGGAAGGTGCCATACTTGCAGGTTCCTTAAATCCCCTGGATTATGAAATGAATAACAACTGGACCGCCCTGATCTTTGCACTTAATCAGCAGAATATAGGTATTACAGGTAAGGGAGTAATTGACGGTCGTGGATTCGAGGTTGCCAACAATCTTGTTGACCTGATCGAAAAGGGTGTAATAAGTGATCCCCTTAAATATGACAGGCCGCGCGAAACAATCCGTCCCCAGAATATTTATTTCCGCGGATGCAGAAATGTTACTATCAGCGGTATTACTGCTGAAAGATCCCGGAAGCTGGAACCAGCAGTATGACCAGTGCAGGAATGTAGTGATCGATGGTATAACGGTCGACAGCAAATCATACTGGAATAATGACGGCATTGACATAGTTGACTGCGACTCTGTAAGTGTGACAAACTCATACTTTGATGCTGCCGACGATGGAATTTGCCTGAAATCGCATTCAGCCGACTTTATCTGCCAGAATGTATATATTCACAACAATACGGTGCGGACCAGCGCCAATGGCATCAAATTCGGCACTGCATCGTATCGGAGGATTCCGGAATATAAAGATCATCAGCAATCTTGTATTTGATACATACAGGTCAGCTATAACTTTTGCTGCTGTTGACGGAGGTATTGTTGAAAATGTAGTTGTCGACAGCCTGCGATCAATAAACACCGGGAACGTGATCTTTCTGAGGATAGGTGAACGGAGAGCAGGCAAGAAGGGAAAAATGAACAATATCTCAATTTCGAATGTGTATGCCGAAGTCCCCTCAACCAAACCCGATGCAGGTTATAATTATGAAGGGCCTGTTGAGGATCTGCCAAGGAATATTTCTCCCTCGTCGATAGTTGGAATGCCTGATGCCATAATTGAAAATGTCACTTTGAAGAACATTGAGATTCATTACCCGGGAGGAGGAAATCCATCATATGCAAAAGTTGGACTCGATGAGCTCGATAAAGTCCCTGAAATGGGAGCAAGTTACCCTGAGTTTTCGATGTTCAGGGAACTTCCTGCATGGGGTTTTTATATACGTCATGCCAGAGGAATCAGTTTCGAAAATGTTAATCTGATCTGTGTAAAAAAAGATTATCGAACCGCCATAGTCCTTGATGATGTAACGGGAGCAACATTCAAATACTTAAAAGTTATTGAACCCGGCAGTAAAAAAGAACCTGTTTATTCTTATAAGTCAGCTGGAGTTGTTATGGATAAAAAGTAATTCATTTAATTAACCTATATTTAAAATTCAAAACCCAAACCGGTGAAATATGAAACTAAAAAATCTTTACCACATCATTATGGCAGTGACAATATTATTGAATTCATGCACAAGTCAGACTGCTGCGCAGAAATCATTTTTGCTCAGGGACAACTGGGCAATTCAATCTTCAAAGGATATCCGGGAGGAGGGTAACATTATCTCCACTCCTGCATTTCATCCTGAAAAATGGTATCCTGCTTCAGTACCTTCTACAGTTTTTGGCACCCTTGTGGAAAATAAAGTATATCCGGATCCCTACTTCGGAACAAATATTGAGACAATACCCGGATATATTTCCAGGAGAGACGGTGAAATACCCGAAGACAGTCCATTTAAAGCTGCCTGGTGGTACAGGACAAAATTTACATTGTCCGGCCGATTTCAAAGGAAGGAGTACATGGCTTAAATTTCACAGCATAAACTATAAAGCCAATATCTGGCTTAACGGACAGCTTGTTGCCGACACTGCAGAAATTCTGGGTGCCTACCGTTTGTACAATCTTAATATTACCAGATTTGCCATTGCCGGAAAAGAGAATTGCCTGGCTGTCGAAATTTTCCCGCCAAAAGGAAATGACCTTACCATCACCTGGGTCGACTGGAATCCTACTCCTCCGGACAGGAATATGGGAATATGGTATGATGTTTCAATTAATTCCACAGGCCCCGTTGCAGTTGACGATCCCTGGGTGAAGACAAAGCTTAACCTGCCTTCAACAGATAAGGCTAGCCTGACAATTTCAGCTGTTTTATCAAACGCCACTGATAAAAGCATTAGCGGTGTTCTCAAAGGTACAATTGAGAATATAAGCTTCTCACAAAAGATGACTCTGGGTCCTAAAGAAAACAGGCAGGTGACTTTCACTCCTGAACAATTCAGTCAGCTGGTAATATCAAATCCAAGATTATGGTGGCCTCATAATGTTGGTCCTCAGAACCTTTATGATCTGAATCTGAGCTTTGAGGTCAAAGGTAAAGTTTCAGATTCGGAGAAGGTCCGGTTCGGAATCCGTGAAATTACTTCCTGGATGAATAATTTTGACGGAAAACATACAAGGGTTTTCCAGATAAATGGCAAAAACATTGTCATAAGAGGCGGCGGATACAGGGAAGATATGATGCTTCGTCCGTCAGAAAAGAGAATCGATACTGATATTCAGTATGCAAAACATATGGGATTGAATGCATTGCGTATGGAAGCGCCGCGCGGATCAGATTACCTGTTTGAAAAATGCGATGAGGAAGGTATCCTGCTTATGGTTGGATGGTGCTGTTGCAGCTCGTGGGAGCAATGGAAAAAATGGACACCGGATATTGAGATTAATCGCTCAGAAAAGCTGGAGAGATCAGATTGTGCGTCTCAGGAATCATCCTTCTGTATTTAACTGGCTTTATGGAAGTGACAACTTTCCTCCTGCAGATGTTGAAAAAATGTATATACAGGTTCTGAATGATTTTGACGGAACACGGCCTTATCAATCATCCGCTACACAGGATTCAAGTGCAATCGCAGGATATACAGGACTCTGGATGGGTCCATATCCGAAAGTTTATGCTTACAACACGCCTGTTTACTGGTATGGGAAGCTAGAATTCAACACTGAGGCAGGACCGTCGGGAGAACAGATACCTCCTGTTGGAAACCATGCGAAAAATGATGCCTGAAAAAGATTTATGGCCAATGAGTCCATCATGGGATATCCGCCTTCACAAGGCATTTTATCCTGAAGCACGGAAGGCTTTGTATTCACGGTATGGCAAACCTGAAGGTCTGGAAGAATACAGCATGAAATCACAGGTGCTTCAATATGAGGCAACAAGGGCGATGTTTGAAGCATTTGCAGGCAACAAGTATAAATCAAGCGGCATTATTTACTGGATGTACAACTCATGCATGGCCGACAATGTACTGGCAATTATATGACTATTTTTTCGCACCAAACGGCGCATTTTATGGAACAAGGAAAGCCTGCGAAAATCTGCACATTCAATATTCATATGATGATAATTCCATTCGTGTTGTAAATGGAAATTATAAAGATTTCTCCGGCCTGAAAGCAACAGCAAAACTATATAACATGAACATGGATGAAATTTACTCTGCATGATACTCCGGTCGAAATAAAATCAGATGAAAGCAAGAAAGTCCTGTTCCTTGAAAGGCCTGCAGGGGCAGGTGATATTACTTTCCTGAAACTTGTTTTAAGCAATAATGAAGGGAAAGAGATCTCCTCGAATTTCTACTGGCTCTCTTCCAAAGGAGATGAAAATGCAGATTTTACTGGTTTAAGCAAGCTTCCGGAGGTAGTACTGAATTTCTCTGTATCATCAGTTAAACAGGAAAACGGAAAATACTCAGCAGTAGTTGAGATTGAGAATCCGTCATCTTCTCTTGCCTTTTCGGTAAATCCCAAGATCATTAAAAATGATTCAAAGGACCTGGTATTGCCGGTTTTCTGGGAGGATAATTATTTTTCACTTCTTCCAAAGGAAAAAAGGAGTGTCAGAGTTGAGTTCGATTCCAAAAATCTGGATGGAGCAAAACCAATCCTTGCACTTGCCGGATGGAACATAAAACCTGCAGAAAAGGAATTGAAATAATTTCGGATTTTGGATTGCGGATTTCGGAATTGAGATTAAGATTCGCCGATCTTATCTTAGATCGGTGTAATACGTGCCACCCATCCGCCCCCTGAAGCCAGCTTGAACTTCAATACATCACCTGACCTGAAAATCCTTTACAATCTTTTTGTAATCTTCAGCCCTGGTATTGGCATTTATTCCGTCCTCAATTGCCTCCAGCCTGTATCTGCCCGGTTTCAGGAAACCAGTCTCCAGATCGATTATTCTCTCGTTCCAATTTGTAATTGCACCAATGTGCCATTCATTCCCTGACCTGCGGGCCAGGACTGTATATTTTGCAATTTTGCCCTGAAGCAGGCGTGTTTCGTCCCATTCAACCGGTATCTTTTTTAGAAAATCAGTGCACTCTTTTTCACGGTAATAGTCAGACGGAGAGTCGGGAAGCATCGTCATTGGGCTGTTCAGAATTACAAACAATGCCATTGAATGGGCCCTTGTACCCTGCCCCATCGGATAATCGCCGATAGCCCGGAAATTATCTTTCGTCGAATTACGCATAGTGGCAGGAATATAATCCATCGGACCAGGGAACATGCGGATATAGGGCAACAGATTATGATGTACGGGATTGTCCAGGTTTGTTCCGCCATTATATTCAAACTCTATAAGCGCCTCGCGGGTAAGCACATTCGGATATTTTCGGCTCAATCCGCATGGTTTGTAAGCCCCATGGAAATCCACCACAAGCTTCCGTTTAGCAGCTTCGCGGGCAACAGCCTCATAAAACATGACCATAGGCTGATCGTCGCGGTTCATAAAGTCAACCTTGATTCCCTTAATTCCCCACTTCTCAAACTGGTTAAAAGCCTGGTCCCATTGCTTTTCGAGCGTGTGCCAGACCATCCAGAGCATAATATCCACTCCTTTTGATTTTCCGTATGAAATAACCTCGTCCATGTTTAATCCCGGGACTGTCTTCAGCAGATCATCCCTTGAGCTCCATCCGTCGTCAAAAAGGAAATACCGGAATCCGTTTTCAGCGCAGAAATCGATAAAGTATTTAGCTGTTTCTGTATTAATTCCTGCTTTGAAATCGACCCCGTAAATATTGTTTTTTGCCCACCAGTCGAACATTACAACACCCGGTTTGATCCAGGAAATATCCCCGACTGCAGATGGTGAAGCAAGCAGATAAACCATGCTGTTCGAGATAAGATCCTTTTCGTCGCCGGCAACAGCAAAAATGCGCCAGGGGTAGGTTCTGGTACCTCTAACCATTGCTATGTAGTCGTAAGTTCCGGCAACCTGGCCACGGACATATGTACTGCCGGTAGTGGTCAATGATTTTGGGATGGGTGGATTAATTGCTGAAAGCTGTGCCTGACCTGTTCCCTTAAACCAGAGCCCCGGATAATCATAAAGGTCAGCTTCCGTAACCATTACAAACAGCCCGTCCCGTTTTTCTATCAGCAATGGCAGACTGATCAGTTTTCCGGACTTAATTCCGGTAATCTTTTCATGCTCATAAGGTGTTTCATAAGGTGTATTGAAAGTCTCTGAAGACTGAAACCTCACAGAATCGCTTGTATCAAGAAAGAGATCCAGGTTTTCCAGGATAATCCTCAGACTGTCCTTCTCTGATATTGAAAATCTATATGCAAGTCCTTCATTGAACATCCTGAAAGTAATCGCATAGTTTTTCCTGAATTTGATTTCCATCTCATTATAAGAATTGGCGATCATCGCCGACTTATCACGGATCTCAGGTTTTACAACTTCATTAACTGATCCGGGGATTACTTTTTGCACTTTGTAACCAGCATTCTGTTCTGCCAGATAATAATTCTGAAGGGAAAGGTTTCCCATCCTTAAGACTACATCGTGACCTTTCAATAAGGCAACGTAAATTCCATTGTTAATTTCAATTGCAGCAGTCAGCTTCCCGTCGGGTGAGGTCAGTCCATATTTCTGGGCGAAGACAGAAAAACTGAAAAACAATAATGATGTCAGCAGTAGAATTTTTTTCATTTATAAAAATTTAAAATTTTAATTTCAGAAATCTTAATGTTCGACCCGGAATTCCTTATAATTAACCGGAGGATACGGATCTGCAGTTACAGATTCAACATAACCAGGACCTTTTTTACACCATTCAACGAAATCTTTCAGTTGCTTCCTCGATCCTTCAGCCTCTATATAAACACTCCCGTCAGACATATTTTTAACAAATCCTTTAATATCCCGGCTTGTAGCTTCTCTCAAAGTTCTCCACCGGAATCCCACTCCCTGAACATACCCCATGACATGAATCTTGTAAAGCAACTTTTCCTCCATAGCCCCTGATGACCTTAAACCTAATTGTACTACAATAAAATTACGAAAAATTAATCTATATTTTGTTAACTTTATCACAATGAGTAAATCTCAAAACATTTGAAATAGAGCATTTATGGTCACAGTAACCCGGGTCTGATTTGCATAAGGAGGAAGGCGGCAGGCAAATTTGATTATTTTTTAAAACAATTATTAATAAATTTGTTTTTTAATTAGTAATGTAATTACTTTGTAATTACATATCGCACATAATGAAAATACCAGTAATTCAGATCGGCAACTCCAGGGGAATAAGGCTAAGCAAGATAATCCTTGACAAGTATGATATCAGGGATATGATCGACCTGGAATTAAGAAAGAATCATATACACATTAAGTCCCTGGCCCAGCCCAGAAAAGGGTGGGACAAAGCATTCACGGAAATGAATGCAAAAGGGTATGACACTCTGCTTCTTAAGTAAAATCATTGAAATAAGTATCCCGCGAAATGGAAATAAGTCAATACCAGATCATACTTGTCAGCCTTGATATGACTGCCGGGAAAACGGCAGAAAAGACATACCAGTGCGTAGTCATATCTCCGGATGAGATGAATGAATTTCTGAGAACAATTACTGTGGCTCCATTAACACCTGATACTACAGGTTATCCCACCAGGATAAAAATCAGGTATAATGACAAAATCAGCCGGGTCGTCCTGGATCAGATAACGACAATAGAAAAACAAAAGATCGTTAAGGTTCTTGGAGAATTATCAGGACCCGAAATCAAAAAGATAAAAGCTGTCTTAAAGGAGACTTTTATTGATTGAAAAACTTAAAGGACTAAAGTCCATAATTTTGGGACGTGCTTTAACCACGGCTTTAAAGCCGTGGTTTACAGATGGCTAATACTCCCGGGCTTCAGCCCTGATAGTTACAGTGCTATTTGAATAACATTGGGACGTGCTTTAACCCACGGCTTTAAAGCCGTGGTTTACAGATGGCTAATACTCCCGGGCTTCAGCCCTGATAGTTACAGTGCTATTTGAATAACAATGGAGCGAATTCATTAAGATCCCTCCGCCATGTATGCCACTCATGGAATGTTCCCTGCGAAATATAGCTGACTGATTTAATACCAAGTGACTCAAGCTTTTTCCTTAAATCATCAACCGTTTTGACGAATGGTGTTTCACCCGACCCCGCCCCGAACCACATGAGCTTTACTTTTTTATTAAAGGAAGCAGCATCAGCAAAGGCACCATTAAAAGCAGTCTTAGGATCGTCCATTATACCCCCCATAATTGCACCACTGAAAAAACCGTAATAAGAGAACAACTCCAGATGATTCATTCCTATCAGCATTGTCTGCATCCCCCCCATTGACAGTCCTGCCATTGCACGGCTCTCCTTTTTTGGGATTGTCCTGTAAGACAGATCAATATTTGGAATGATCTCTTTAACATATACCTGCTCCAGAGTTTCTGCCATTCTTGACATATTTCTTCCCGGAGCAGCTGCCGGCCGGGCCGTGGCATTCTTTGCAGTTGCATAGCCATTATCCATAACCACAATCATTGGAACCGCCTTTTTCTCCGCAATGAGATTATCAATAATAAAACTCATATGTCCCTGCTTGGACCACCCTCTTTCATTCTCACCAGCTCCGTGGAGAAGATACAGAACAGGATACCGTTTTTTCGGGGACCTGTCGTATTCAGGCGGGGTGTATACAAACGCACATCTCCATTTTCCCGTAATATCTGAATAATACCAGTGCTCCCTTACATCGCCGTGCGGAACATTTTTTGCCAGGAAAAAATCTTCGCCCGGTGTCGGTATTTCAATTCCTCCTGTCGGCCTGTTATAACCTTGGTACGTATCGCTTCCCGGATCATTTACACGCACACCGTCAACAATGAACCAGTAATAATGAAATCCTGGTCCGGCAGAAGGGATGATACCGTTCCAGTTGCCTGCTGTGTCTTTTACCAGATCCAGAGGCTTGGGACAGATTCCGTCACCACCCTGGACCTGGACCTTCAGGGCTTGCGGGGCCATAAGACGGACATAAACACTATTGTCAAGAGAGATCTTTGGGAATTCTGCTCCCTGAAGATTCGAAGCTGCAGGTTTAAATCCAAAATCTTTTTGTGCTGGAGCAGTCTGGCATAAAACTAATATTATTATGAAGCCTGAAAGAATCTGCTTATTTACATTTTTCATGATTTAATTGAATTTAATTACAGGTTAAAAGCGGATTAATAAGGAATGATGTAATTTAGCCTAAAAGTAATAAAAGTCATCGAAAGTTCATTTTAATTGAAATGAAACGAATAACAGTCTTTTGCGGTTCCAACTTTGGAACGGATGAAATATATGAAAAACAGGCATTTAGACTGGGAGAAATTCTTGCTGGCCGGAAAATAGGGCTCGTCTATGGTGGTGCAAATGTCGGTTTAATGAATGCTGTGGCAAACGGATCTTTAAGCAAGGGAGGAGAAGTTATCGGTGTTCTGCCTGTTTTTATAAAAGATAAGGGGATTGCTCACAAAAACCTGACAGAGCTGATTTTAGTTGAAACCATGCATGAAAGGAAAACTAAAATGAATGAACTGTCCGACGGAGTTATTGCTTTGCCCGGTGGCTTTGGAACGCTGGAGGAATTTTTTGAGACTCTTACCTGGGGACAACTGGGCCTTCACAGGAAACCTGTCGGGTTATTGAATATCAACGGTTTTTACGATTCTCTGAAAATCCTTGCCCAGACAATGGTTGAAAAAGGCTTTCTCAAGGAAGCAAACCGGAAAATGCTTCTAATAAGCGATGACATTGAAAACCTGCTTGACCAGATGGAAAATTATATATCTCCCACCGTTGATAAATGGATAATCAGAGAGAATAATTTAGCATAAAACCTCATATTAAAATAAACTTCAGCAATAATGACACCCAATCCTGATATAAGAAAAAGTGCTGTTGTTTTCGGAGCAACAGGTCTTGTCGGAAAAGAGCTGATAAACGCTCTTTTGGAAAATAATGATTTTGAGAGTATCACAGCAGTAGTAAGGAAACAATTAGTCCGGACTGATCCTAAGCTGAAGCAGATAAAGCTTCCCGACTTTTCGAAACTTATGGATTTAAGAGACAAATTAAAAGCCGGAGTCTTTTTTTGCTGTGTCGGGACAACAATAAAAAATGCCGGATCAAAGGCGGAATTTGCCAGGGTTGATCTTGAAATACCAAAGAACATAGCCCGGCTGGCCGAAGCTCTTTCAATCCCGTCACTTGTTGCAATCTCATCTATTGGGGCCGATGCCAACTCGTCAAATTTCTACTTAAGGACCAAAGGGGAGATGGAGAAAGCCGTAAGAGAGATCTATCATGGCAACCTGAAATTCGTCCGGCCGTCTTTGCTGATGGGAAACCGTGATGAATTCCGATTCGGTGAAAAGGTCTCGGTTGCATTTATGAAAGGTTTCGGGTGGATCTTTACAGGACCTTTAAGGAAATACAGAGGCATTTATGCCCATGATGTCGCCCATGTAATGATAAAGATCTCTGATCTTGCAGCAGATAAAATGATCTTATGAATCAATGAATTGCAGAAATTGGTTTAAGACAGATTATATGTGAAAATTATAATAAACTGATGAAAATGAAAAATTGTAACAATTACAGCAATACTATCGTGTTCTGTAATTATAACCCTTAACGGACAGAATAAAGATAAGGCAGTCTTCAGAGAATCAAAACCGGGTTTTTTCCAGAATTCAGTTCTGAAGGATGACCGCGAAGTCAGGGAGAAAGCTGAACCGGCAAGGGCTAACAGGTCATTTGCCGTTGACCTTTCAAACTCATCATTGCCTAATAAATTTGACCTGTATAAAAACAGGCAGTGGCACAATCCCCCTGTTTCACAGGGCAATACCAGTACATGCTGGTGCTTCAGCACAACATCCTTTCTGGAAACCGAAGCCTACCGGATAAATAAGATCCAGGTAAAATTATCAGAGATGTATACGGTTTACTGGGAATATGTCGAAAAAACAAAACGATATATCCAGCAGAGGGGCAATTCAGCTTTTGCTGAGGGATCTGAAGCAAATGCTGTAACCCGGACATGGAAAAAATATGGTGTTATACCTGAAGAATATTACACCGGACTGCTGGAAGACCGTAAATACCATAACCACGAAGCCATGTTCAATGAAATGAATAAATACCTTGCTTCGCTAAAGGCCAGTTCTTCATGGGATGAGGAGGTGGCGATAGCAACTGTAAAATCGATCATGAACCATTATATGGGAGTCCCTCCTTCTGAAATTACAATTAACGGCAGGAAGATCACTCCACTGCAGTACCTGAATGAAATCCTGAAGATTAATCCGGATGATTATGTCGATATTCTTTCTTACACCCAGGAGCCCTTTTACAAACAGGTGGAATATAAGGTTCCCGACAACTGGTGGCATAGCAGTGCATATTACAATGTTCCCCTTGATGCATATATGTCAGCCCTGAAAAATGCCGTCAGGAAAGGATTTACTGTCAGTATCGGAGGTGATGTGTCCGAACCCGGACTTGACCGGACAACCCAGTGTGCCGTAATTCCTGATTTTGATATTCCTTCAGCGTATATTAATGATGATGCCCGCCAGTTCAGGTTCTCTAACCAGACTACAACTGATGATCACGGCATGCACCTGGTGGGATATCTGGAAAAGGACGGCAAAGACTGGTATCTGATAAAGGATTCAGGGTCAGGTTCAAACAACAATGATCCGAATGCAAAGGAATGGGGTTATTATTTCTTTTCAGAAGATTATGTCAGGCTGAAGATGATGGATTTCATGGTGCATAAGGATGCCGTGAAGGAACTCCTCGAAAAATTCTGATTGTATTATATCAACTAAAGTGAACTAATTTGTCGGGAATAAGTTGTTTTATTTTTTCCGGTAGGAATAAGAATCACGGTAGACTTTGTTAATCCCATCTGCTCTGTAAGAACCACTTTGAAAAAGTGATGATTTTACATTATTTGCAGAATCACTGTAAGCCGGACAAACTGCAGTGTTACAGGAAGCAAGCAGAATTATGGCCAACAAAAGAAAAAAGAGCTTTTTCATAATAGTAAAGATAGAAATTGGATGACAATATTTATATAGCCCTCAGGTTTGAACAAAATAATTTCTTACGTGTTTGAATATAATATGCAACAATGAAAACTGGAGCCGGCATCAAGACGAATATCCTGCAAACCGGGAATGACAGCAAAATAATATTTGCCAGGATAATAACAGGTTTGATTTTTATTTCAGAAGGCATACAGAAATATCTTATTATTTCAATGCTTGGGCCCTCTTATTTTAAAGAGATCGGGTTTGGCCATCCAATGTTCTGGGCTCACTTTACAGGAGCATTTGAAATATCCTGCGGTATCCTGATTTTAATTGGATTACTGACAAGACTGGCTACCATACCCCTGCTAATAGTAATGATAACTGCTTTTATAACGACAAAATTGCCATTGCTGCATTCCAGTGGTATCCTGACATTCGCACATGAGTACAGAATAGATTTCTCATTGACATTGCTTCTTATCCTGTTAATTATTTATGGTGGCGGGAAATGGTCAGTTGATTTAAAAATCTCACAGCGAAAAATTAAATGAACCACCCCGTCATCCGCTACCTGGCGGATGAATCTATCCTGTAAAAATAAAATTGATTTCAATCTAAACAAGGTGTAACTTTGATTGCAGGACAAGTTAACCACGACAGATGAAGAAATCATATATTTCAAGACGAAGATTCATTGGTACAGCTTCCACTTTAGCAATTGGTTCTGCAGCATTCAGATTAAAACCTGTTAGTGATGAGGACATTACCAGGAAACCGGGGAAAGATATTGTGAGCATAGTCAGGGTAAAAGACGGTAATATTTCAAAAGCTGTTGAAGAGGCGATTGAACTTTTAGGCGGGATCAAATCAGTTACCCGGGGGAAAAACAGAATAATGCTTAAACCGAATCTGACCGGAGACAGTCCTGTCTTTACAACAAAACCAATTGTTGTAAAAACCCTTGCACAACTAATGCAAAAAGCCGGAAAAGAAGTAATGATTGGAGAAGGTTCTGCTGCAGCTGCTTCATTCAATGTCATTAATAATGAAATCTTCCGGACAAAAAAAAGAGAGATACTTGACAGGATGCAGCAACATGTTTTTGATACCCTTGGCTACAGTGAAATAGCAAAGTCTCTAAACATACCTCTTATAAATCTGCATTCCGGAGAAATCGTCGAAGTACCTTTAAGAAATGGATACGCTGCAAAATCAGTGAAGATTCATAAATCACTTACTGAAATTGACCTGTTGTGTTCGGTTCCGATGATGAAAACACATACTCTCGCAACTGTCACACTTGCAATGAAGAATTTAATTGGTCTCTATCCGGGTACAGAATATTATGCTGTGCGCTCATGGCTCCATGACAGGGCAGCAGAAGCTGGTTCTCCGGGTATTGCGTATGAAGTTATTGATATGAACAATGCTGTCAAAACAGGGCTCTCAGTTATTGATGCTTCTACTGCAATGGAAGGAAATGGTCCAAGTGATGGAACGCTGGTTGATATGGGGTTAATAATTGCCGGTACATGCCCGCTTGCAACTGACATGGTCGGAGCCGCTTTAATGGGATTTGAAATCAATGAAATTCCTGCAATTGTACTGGCACATAAATCTGGTATGCTGCCTGCCGGCTTTGATGAAATTGAAATACGGGGCTTAAAAATAGATCAATGCAAACGTCAGTTTGTGAAACCTGATATTTACGATTGGAAAGCAATTAATAAGTTCTGGGGAGTGAAGGAATTATGAAACAGAAATCCAATAAACCTGACAGGTTCTGGCAGGAGCTGAAAAGGCGTAAAGTATTCGGTATAGTCACCACCTATGCTGCCACTGCATATATTATTATTGAGGTAACCAATAATCTCGCTGTCCCATTGCACCTGCCCGATTGGTTTGCCTCACTGGAACTGATAATACTATTATTAGGATTACCTGTTGTCGTTATTCTGTCATGGATTTTTGATTTTACTCCCCAGGGATTAAAGAAAACCGGATCATTTGAAGAATCAGAAAAGGAAGAACCTCCGGCAAAACCTGCTAAAAGAAGACTTAGACCCAGCTATGTCATGAATGCTGTCCTGTTAATAGCTGTTGTGATACTTGCTTATCCCAGGATCTTCAAACGTCATTCACTGGAAAATCTCAGAACCAAAGGAGGAATATCTGTAGCAGTGATGCCATTTCAAAACCTGACAAATGATACTATCTGGGATATCTGGCAAAGCGGGATACAGGATGAATTAATAACCTTGCTTACATTCTCTGATGAATTAAAAGTAAGGCAAAAAGAGACAACAAATACCCTGCTTAAAAGCAAAGGTCTTACTAACTATGCTTCTATTGCACCTGATGTTGCCAGCATGATTTCAAAGAAACTGGATGCCGATGTTTTCATCCATGGCAGCATAAAACAGGTTAATGAGACCGTGCGGTTAAATGCCCAGCTGATTAGTTCGTCCAATGAAGAAATTTATAAATCTTTCCAAATCGAAGGGAAAAGTAACAATATTCTTCATTTAACCGACTCACTTTCAGATATGGTCAGGAACTGTTTAATAATAACCAAATTAATAAAGAACCTGCCTGCTAATGAGCAGAGATTGCCCCCGACAAACTCTTCAGAAGCCTTCAGGTGTTATCTTATGGGAGAGGTGGCCCGAAGCAAAAGAGACTACCCTGAAGCAAGAAGATTGTTCTCACAAGCCCTGGCTATTGATTCAAATTTTCATCAGATGAATTTGCTGCTTTCTGCTGCATGCATAAATGAGGGATTGTTCGAGGAAGCAAAAGAATGGAGCATTAAGGCTTATGCTAAAAGAGATAGGATGTCTCCAAGAACCAGGTTAGTTACCGAAAGAAATCATGCCGGTTTCTTTGGAACTCCATACGACGAGCTTAAATACCTGAGGCAATATCTGGAAATTGACGATCAGTTTCCGGGAACCTATTATGATATTGGACTTATCTACTACACTATGTATCAATATGATAAAGCAATTCCCGAATTTGAGAAAGCGCTGGAACTTTACGACAAATTTGATGCAAAGCCCTGGTGGGTTTTTAACTATTCTTTACTTGCATATGCATACCATGCAACCGGCCAGTATAATAAAGAAAAGAAACTATTTAAAAAGGCAGACAGGGATTTTCCTGATGATCCTGCAATGATCTGGCAGAAAACTATGCTTTCACTAGCTGAAGGTGACACAGTTACTGCAAATAACCTGATTGAGAAATATAAAACTCTGCGCAAAGAAAGGTCATGGTCTGATGCGGGTATTGCTTACAGTATTGGTGAGATTTACAAAGAAGCTGGTTACCTGGACAAAGCAGAGGAATATCACAGATTGGAAGTCTCCCTGGAACCTGATAATCCGGACCGGTTATGGGATCTTGGATGGTTCCTGATCGATAAGGATCGCAACATAGAGGAAGGCCTGCGGCTGGTTGATAAAGCCCTGGAATTAAAACCTGGTTATTATTGGTATCTGGATGCCAAAGGCTGGGGATTATATAAGCAAGGTAAATATGATGAAGCCCTGAAATATATTGAAAAATGCCTGGATTTAAGTCCTTCCTACAGGCACAATGTCCATCTTCATCTCGAAGCAGTTAAAAAGGCGCTTGCCGGTCAGAAAAATAAATAAAATGCTGGCTTCTCCTATGCTGATTTACAAACGGAGGTTAAAAATTGATGAAGCCATCAATTAAATTGATAAAGCCATCATTTTATTTGACAAATCAGGTTGACTTTAGGCTTATGATTGCTGAACTTGGTACAAAAATTATCAGGGCATAAGGAAGGTTCGCCTCAGCTTTCAGAATTTGCAGCCTGATACGAATAAAAGATTGATAACCTAACAAGTAATGGCTTTAAAATTAGACAGGTATCACAGTGATTACCTTTTTTGGATTGTCCCTTTGATTATTCTGGGACTTTTAGTTTTGGCAATTAAGCGGGATAATAATAACAGAGAGTCTGCAACATCGTCCAGCGCTGGCTTTAAAGCAGATTCCTCGATAACCATGAGTATAAAAGACAGGATGGTTGATAGTCACACAATAACAAATTTCAATGATAGCACTCTTATATATTATACTACCACACAAGATGATTAAAAATACTCCTTGCGGATAGTTGAATAAAAACTTATTGTAAGCCCCCGGATCAGCTCCGGGGGTTTTTCTTGTAAAACAAAAGGGGTTCGATCTATTAATCAACATATATTAGAAAAATTTGACTTTGGCTTTTTTGTTGCTAAAGCCGGAAATGTTGACCACAATCAGCCAGTAAGATGGCATTAATAATCATTAGCTAAATATCAATGATTTAATTCTGGTTTCTGATGGTCAATTTGTTCCGGCTGGTTATGGTCAATGTCATTGGCTTTTACAGCTGATAACGGGGTTTTGTAAAAACACCTTTATCAAAAAACTACCGATTATTTTAAGAAGGGTTAACACCCTGGGGAGAAAAGTCTCCCCCCTCACCCGATCCCAGGTCACCCAGACCTACCCCCCAAAGCGGTATCTTCGATGATTTTGCTTTTTTAAAACAATCGGAACTCCTCACTCAGTAATTAATATGTTTCCTCTTAAACCGCATATAAGTAACCATGACACTTTAATTTTTAACAATACACATTAACCTGGCTAAAAAAGTTAATTAAGGTGTTCAATAAACCCTAGTAGGTAGATTATAGTTACCTTTAGTAGACATATAAATAGTTATAAGCAAGCTGAGTTCTGATAAATTAAGGTTATAAACTTTACTCCTATGAAAATATCAACTATTTTTGTATTGTTATTTTCTGAAATTTAAGATAGAATTATATCAGGTAGTCCGTAATTCTTAATCTTAGATAATACACAAGAATTATAAAATGGTAATCTGGTCCGCTGAAATAAAGGAACTTGAGAAGCTCTATGATTCTTTTAAAAGCCGTCATTTTAAACTTGACCGGGAACTGGAAAAGCTGATTAAAACCGATGACGAGAATATGGTTTTAGTCTATGCCAGAAGATGTCTTGAAGTCATTATTACTGATCTGTCCGAGCGTGAACTGAAAAGGTCACGTGGTACAGAACCTCTAAAAGGTATTATAGACAGGCTAAATAAGGAAGAGAAAATCCCTTATAATATTATCGTTTCAATGCAGAACCTGAACAGCCTGTCAACCTTTGGCGCCCATCCGAAAGACTTTGATCCGAGGCAGGTGAAACCGGTTATTCTCGACCTGACAACCATTATTGACTGGTACCTGAAATATGCAGAAGCCCTGGAATTAGGTGACGTAAGTCCGGAAACAGCAACAGATGGAAGAAAAGCACCATTAGAAACCGGGGGAAAAATCCGTAAGCGCAAGAAAGCCATTATGCTGTCTTCCCGTATATTACTGGTTTGCGTTTTAATTTTTGCGGTTCTGTTGGTATTTGATATCATAGGCCGAGGAAAACAAGCGAAGGCAAAATCAATCGGATCGATTATTGTCCTTCCCTTTGAGAATTATACAGGCATAGATTCACTTGAGTATTTTGTGGCAGGGATGCATTCCTCGCTGATACAGGATATGGGCAAAATCGGCAGTTTGCATATACCTGGTATAACAACATCCAAAGTCTATAAGAATGCTAATAAAACCATAGCACAAATCACAAAGGAAACAAATGTAGATGCAGCACTTGAAACGGAAGTTTTGTGCTTTGGAGAAGATTCTATTTGTGTCCAGTCCAGATTAATAAAGCCCGGGCGGGAGGAGGAACAACTCTGGATAGCAGATTACAAGATAGCAAGGAATCAGATCCTGAACTGGTATAGTGGAGTAACTAAACAGATTTCTAAAGAGATAAATATAAAATTAACTCCTGAAGAAGAGCGATTATTTGCCAAATCAGGAACAGTTAACAGGAATGCATATGACGAATATCTGAAGGCCCGCTCTTATTCTGGGGTGATTTTAGCAGGGAATCTTTGAATAAAGCCCTGGAATATTTGAATAGTGCCGTTAAGAAAGACCCAGGATGGGCACCCTTATATGCCGGATTGGTACAAGTCTGGTGGGTAATAATACAGATGGGGTGGGAATCACCTTCCGTTGTCTCTCCAAAAATTTACGAGAACCTTAATAAAGCCCTTGAATTGGATCCGGATCTCCCTGAGGCTCATTATTTAAATGCCGTGATTGCTGAATGGATGGAATGGAACTGGGAAAAGAGTGAAAAGGAGTTCTTAAGAGCGCTGGCCATTAACCCCAACGACGTATATTCAAGGATGATGTATGCATATTTATTATGTATCCTGCAAAGAACTGATGAAGCATTAACACAGGGCAAACTGGCACTTGACCTGGATCCGTTAAATCCTTTAATGATGTGCTGGTATGGTCAAATATTAGTCGGTTCAGGTGATTGTAAGGGGGGAATGACTTATGCAGAAAAAGTATTAGCTGTTGATCCGAAACACTTAGTTGCAAATAATGTTCTCTCTTTGGCAGCTTATCAATGCAAGGACTACGAAAAAGCTTTTCAAGCAGATATATACCATTCTTTCCCCGTGATCATCGGAGAAGATGCCCTTAAAGGCATTGAGAAGATATACCATGATCAAGGATTTTCCGCAGCTTATGAAGAACTAGCACACCGAATTGAGAAATTTGCTTCCGACAAGCCAGAATTGTCCCTTCAAGTGGCAGGTACCTATATCTGCGCGAATAAACCGGATAAAGCTATGGATTGGCTTGAGAAAGCTTATGAAAACCATGATCCAAACATGCCAATGATAGCAACACGGATGTTTATTTTTGACCCCTTATTTGACAATCCCAGGTTCGTTGAGATTGTTAAGAAAATGAATCTTCCTCTTCCAAAAGACTGATTGTTCCGGATTCTTAATTTACACCTAACGATTACAAATCCTACATATCAGATGGGAAAATGGATAAATTGTTAGACTTTAAAAAAGCCTGCTTATAACACGGACAATGGTAAGTTGTTTGTCACAATTTTTGCTTTCTTGCCTGCCGGCAGGCAGGTGTTCCTGCCCTCAAGACAAATTTGTAATGGTTGTTGCACCCGGACACCGCATCAGTGCTCGCAATCAAACTCCTGTACCATGACTCAATCCTGGCTCCGTTGTAAACTTGTACCGCGACACTGCGCCAATGTTCATTTACAAACCTTCTGCAACCATGACAACTTTCCGGCCACTTATCAAACTTGTACCGCGACACTCGTAATGCTCAAACAAATTTGTGCCTGGACGGCAAAAAATGCGCCATACCCTCCCTGCCTGCCGGCAGGCAAGGCTTGCACTGTGACAGTTTTATCGGCTAAATTACCAGTACCTTGCCCGGTGCTCGTGTCGGGTAACGCAACTTCCCATTATTGCCGGGCCGTTAGCGATCGGCCTTTGATTACTTTAATAAAAGATAGTTTTATTTTGTTTTTTAAGAATTACCTGGGGAGAAAAGTCTACCCCCTCACCCGATCCCAGGTCACCCAGACCTACCCCCCAAAGCGGTATCTTCGATGATTTATTTCATTTCAAAACACGGCCAAAATCTCACTCTCATATTAAAATTTCCACATAAAATGTATATAGTCGTCCTGACACATTTTTATCCATTCATAAATTATTAATTTGAGTAGTAAAATCAATTAAGGTGTTCATTACATACCTAAGCGGTCAATTATGCCTACCTTTAGTGGATATATAAATAGTTATGGTGCATACGAAACAACACTCTCCCAATAAACTAATAAAAAATCATGAAACTTATAACTAAAGTATTTATTCTTTCTTTTACTGTTTGTCAAGTGACTTTTTCTCAAAATAAAGTGACAAAATGGGAATCCATTGCAATGATAAATGATGTTACATTTCGTAACAGCAAAATTTGGAATCATAACGCTGCGTGTGGATTTTTAGTAAAATATAAAAATGATACTCTGGCTATAACGGCAAAACACATCCTCGGCTTATTTTATTCAGATTCTTTACAAACTGCTTCTTTTCAGGGAAGATTAAAACAATGGGCAATGTATCCGAAAGATAAGAAGGAACAGAAAGTGATAATTGATAGACTTTTAAATGAAGACATAAGGGACTCAATAGGTTTTGGTTATATAAATAAGAACTGGGATAATTTTAATGATTGGTTGATCTTTAATATCAAGGAAAATAATTCAAATGTAAAGCCATTAAAAATACGAAAAACAGAACTCAAAAAAGGGGAAAAGGTATTCGTTATTGGATGGACATACTTTGATTTTCAGGGCGAACAGAGGATTTATGAATATGAATATTATAAGACCAAAGGGATACATCTATTATTAAAAAATATTACAGCTCCTCAATTTACGTATGGATTGAGTGGTTCTCCAGTTATTGATATTCATGGGCGTTTAGTTGGAATATTGTCTGGAGATGATGAAGATTCAACGACTAAAGAAAAATTTACTTCAGCCAGCAAAGTGGACTATTTGAAACAATTTTTAAAAAATTTAAGACCTGGAAATTATTAGCGGACTCATTAATCTTAATTTATCAATTTGACATTAGTTTTCTAAGAAAAGAATGAAATAAAATACGCACCATAACACGGTCAGTTGGGGTAATTTGCTTGTCACAATATTTGCAAAGTAACCTTGACAGGATACCAAACACTTAAACATTCTAATCATCTATTAACTATCTCCTTGTACCGCGATCGTGATAAAGCCCTCGCGCACCGTGATGGCAAATATTGCGCCATACCTGGCGGCCCACCGGGACTCTTCCCTGCTCAACTACCGGGACAATCAACCGGTGGATTGCGCCAGGTAACGCAAACTCCCTCAACTGCCGTGCCGTTATAGTGCATTCGAAGCCCGTGACATAATAAGCGCTCGTGCCTAATAACTTAATATTCGAAAAGACAGTCTACTAAACTTAATCATATGAAAATAGTAAGATTTATAACTCTACCGATTATTTGTCTCATTTCAATTAATACCTCTGGTCAGAAGACACATATTTTTACCAACCCAATTCAAACAGAGGAAGTTATAATTAACGGACATATTGATAAATACAAAGGTGTAAACAAAACAGGTAGTCTAATCTATCTTGAATCCGTTACAAGGATTAATAACCAAGAGTTATTTTCAATTGACTCAGTTGGGAACTTTAAAATGTCCTTCGATCTTGTATGCCCAACAATGTATGCTTATATCCAGATTGACAGAACTGTTTTCTTTTTGTATTTGTTACCTGGAGAGACTTATAATATAACAATAAAAGAAAACGGGACTCATGTTTTTTCTGGAGAAAATAGCACACTAAATAACCAAATATTTGATCTGAATGAAGCTATAAAGTCCAGATTTAAAAAAGACATGGATAAATTACAATTATTCAATCAAAGTGATCAAACCGATTTTCAGTCGTTTGAAAAATTCTGTGATGATCTGGCAAAAAGGAAACTAAACTTTACTGATGATTATTGTAAAAAAAATGCGATCAATCAAAAGGCAAGTGATTTGGTTAAACTTGATATTAGTTATGAACCTGCTTGGTATTTAATTGGTTATCGCTTGGTATCTTCGAGCAAAACCCTGATGAAGAGAAAGGGACTTCCTTCAAATTTCTATCAACATATATTTGATAGATTTCAAATCAATAATCCAAACGCAATTGCATGTAAATCCTACATGAATTTTATATCTAACATTAGAGATATCATGTTTGAGTTTTACTATTTAGACAATGGGATAATTGACTACCTTAAAAAATCTCAAAAGTTTTCTGATCGAGAATTGTTCCTGATTTCGAAAAATTTTGAAAAAGATACAACTATTACGAAAACAAAAGAATTCACAGAATTTTTTGACGAGCACAGAGGTGAGATCATAAAACTCACCAATAAATATTTAACAAAATTTCTTCTGGACTCTGTAAGTTCCTTCCCAAGTGGCTTAGGGCAGAGATCTAATTATCTCGCAAAGTATTTCTTATAACTATCTTAGAGATCAAACTTTTTCTCCTTCCCCAGATGAATGGATTCGGATTGATTCATTAATTTCTAACAAAGGTGTACTTTCTCATTTAAGGAAGATGGATCAGTTTTATCAGGCGAAAGCATTCGTACCAACCAATATTAAAACAAACATGCTTCCCCCATTTCTCAAAAATGAATCCGATAAGATATTTGAAAAACTTATTGGAAAATACAACGGGAAGGTCATATACATAGATTTTTGGGCTACATGGTGTGGTCCTTGCAGAACAGAAATTCCATTCTCAAAAATATTAAGTTCCCATTTTGCTGAACAAGATGTGGTGTTTTTGTATTTATGCTGCCAATCAGACAAGAAAAACTGGGAGAATACAATTAAATCACAACAAATGACCGGGGATCAGTATCTCTTAAGTAGTGACGAATATAATATTCTTACTAAATTATTTAACATACAAGGCGTTCCAACCTATGTTTTGATAGATAAAAAAGGAAATATAACTAATAAAAATGCTCCCAGACCTAGTCAAGGACCAATGACCATTGCTGCAATAGACAAACTCTTAAAATAAGAAACGCACTATAACACGGACAATGTATGGGTAAGTTGTTTGTCACACTTTTTGCTTTCCTGCCTGCCGGCAGGCAGGTGCTCCTGCCCTCAAGACAAATTTGTAATGGTTGTTGCACCCGGACACCGCATCAGTGCTCGCAATCAAACTCCTGTACCGTGACTCAATCCTGGCTACGTTGTAAACTTGTACCGCGACACTGCGCCAATGTTCATTTACAAACCTTCTGCAACCATGACAACTTTCCGGCCACTTATCAAACTTGTACCGCGACACACGTAATGCTCAACCAAATTTGTAACATGACGGCAAAAAGTGCGCCATACCCTCCCTGCCTGCCGGCAGGCAGGCTTGCACCGTGACAGCTTTCTGGCTGAAGTACCAGGACTCTGCCCGGTGCTTGCGTCGGGTAACACAACCTCCCTTTATTGCCGGGCAGTTAGCACACATGGCACAAATTACCCACAGGACTCAATACGATAAAATATTGTCCTGAAAAAAATGTTGTGGATTTTAAGAATTCAATTCAGAACCAAAAGTTGAGTCTATATGAAAAAATAGACTTCTCGCCATTTACAAAGGTCTTGTTGGAAAATTTATACATAATATCCAAACTAATTTTTCTTGACTTACTTAATAATGTTATTCCAGGTGCAACATAGCCAGACAAAAAGCTTTTACTACCGGTTGGCTCTAAATCACCAAAGGTAATTTCTGGGCCATTCTTCCAATAATGATAAGTATAATAAGAGCTTAATTCTATAAAGGGCTTAAACCTGGATTGAGGCAAAAACGAATAACGAAAATACCCTCCGACATTAAAATTACCTATTGTAAAATCGTTAACATAAGCTTTTGAATAGAATCCAGATAATTCTGGTCCTAATGTTATGTGTTCCTTTATACCCAATGTATAACGAAATGCATAAACAGGGCTATAAAATTCGTGGTTGAATAAATGTTCATCAAAAAAAGGATTAAGTTGTAATCCAATAGAATGTTTGCCCACGCTTTGCGATGATGAAATTACACAGTAGCCTGATATAAGAATGCAGAGAATTGTTCTACCAAGGATTTTCATATTGCAGAGTTTTAAGTTTATTAAACAAATCTATGACGAATTTCCTTAAATAAATGTTACAGTACAGAATACAAGTGTTAATATTTCACAAAACAAAAAACAAAGCTCCTCTTAAAAAGTAGCAAACCATGACAATTTTAAAATAATCACATGTGCTAACACGGACGGTAGGGTCAATAAGCTTGTCACACTTTTTGCTTTCCTGCCTGCCGGCAGGCAGGTGCTCCTGCACCCAAGACAAATTCGTAATTGCCGTTGCACCTGGACACGCTCATCTGCACGCAACTTAAATCCTGCACCGTGATAAATTTCTGGCTCCGAGATAGCTTGTACCGCGACACTGCGCCAGTGCCCTTAACAAACATCCTGTACCGTATAATTTACCGGCTCCGATCAAACTTGTACCGCGACACGCGTAATGCTCAATAAAATTTGTACCCGGACGGCAAAAAGTGCGCCATACCCTCCCTGCCTGCCGGCAGGCAGGCTTGCACCGTGACAGTTTTCTGGCTAAAGTACCAGGACTCTGCCCGGTGCTCGTGTCGGGTAACGCAACTTCCCATTATTGCCGGGCCGTTAGCGATCGGCCTTTGATTACTTTAATAAAAGATAGTTTTTAATTTGTTTTTTAAGAATTACCTAAGGGGAGAAAAGTCTCCCCCCTCACCCGATCCTAGGTCACCCAGACCTACCCCCCACGAGGTATCTTCGATGATTTTATTAATTTTATATCAATGTCAAGCCTCACTTATAACTTAAATTTTCAATTACCATTTATTACTTTACAATTTTCATTATCCTTCAATAAACTTTTGCTAAAACAACAACCAAAACAATGTTTTCAGTAAAACCTCTCATCATAAAATTTCTTTACCTTTATTAAACATATATATTGTTATCTGCAATTGCTCTACCCCTTGTGGGAACTAAAATAATGCACAACTAATATCAATGAATAAAATATATCAATATGGCAAAAAAAATATGGTATAGTTCCCCTTTAAAGTTTTTTTGGGACGAACTTTATGGAAAACAGAAAAAGTTTACACCTGTCTTTTCTGATGAACAGATTTTCACTATACTAAGATACAATCATATTAAATGCGCCATTAGCAATAGGAGAAAATACAGAATCAAGAGACCTAATATTGTCCGGTTTAGAATTATGGAAAGAGGATTCTAATGGAGATTTCTTACATATTTTTTTCTTAGAAAAGCAATTACGAGATTTTCTTGAAAAAACACCTCTATCAGATTTAGATGGTATAAGAAAATATCTTTACGAGAATGGTAAAAATAAAAATGTCGTATACTTTAAAACAAAGAGCCAGAGTAATTGTGTGGTATATACGTTTGGGTTACATATCCCCTATGAAACAAATGGGTATGCTTTCTCACTAAGCCTCTATGAAAATAATTCTATAGAACTATATTTCTCTCATGGTATCCAAAATGGCCGGTCTATCAGATAAATTCTATAAGGATCTGAATAAGAAAAAGGATGAAAAGTCACTTGCATTATCCAAAATGTTTAGACTTGCTATTAATACAATTGCATATATGAAATGTTTTCCTGAGTGTGTTACTGAGGGAGTTCCTAGGATTTCATACGACAGAAATGAAGAAAGATCGGAGAGAAACGTTACTTTCCAACTGTCCGAAGAAATTACTGATTCTGAAAATACACAGCGTTCAAAGATACCTCATTTTAGGAAAGGATATTTCAAAGTACTTCGATCAGATTTTTATACCCATAAACAAGGTCAAATTATATATGTCACTGAAACAATGGTAAAAGGTAAGGCAAAGACAGTTTCTACCTCGACACGAATTGAGGAATTTGATAGGAAGACTGATAAGAGAAAGCAAATAAATAATAAAAGATAGTGCAAAGCAACTGCATATAACAATGCGGTCATATTTAAAGCCGCAACTACTGCACGTAATACAGAGAAGATTTGAAAAAGAAAAGACCATATAACTAATCAAAGACTCGGACAACGGCACTAAATATACCGCTAACCGTTATTGACAATTTCTACCGGGACACTGCGCTAGTGCCCACCACCAAATTTGTAACCGGGGATAAACTTGCAGCTCCGATAAAACTTGTACCACGACACGCGTAATGCTCGATCAAATTTCTACCTGGATGGCAAAAAGCACGCCACCCCAAGTACTCAGGAACACTTACTTACTTTGTTGCCGGGCCGTTAGTCCGATTTAAGTTTAATAATCTAATCGGACTTAAGTGAGAAGTGACATATTCATTAAAGGCCATGCACTTTTAAAAGGTTGCTTTTCAAAACAACCTGTCGCGAATGATCCTCAATATCACCCGAATCCTTAGTCTCCCAGGCATACCATTATTCTTTCTGAAAAGTACGGGTTATTTTTTTTGTTCTTAAAATGTTGAAAATATCATCCTTCCTTCAATTCAAATGACTTAAATTAGTGGATTAATGTCTGTTTAATCATTTTTGGGCTAGTAATACCAATGAACCTTCACATTATTAAAATTAAAGACGCGCTTAATAAAGCCTATTTAAAGCTCCCCCCTACCAGGTCACAAATAGAAACTTTTAAGGGAAATATTAGTTACCTATTTAAACAGGTTAAAGATTCTGAAGGTGAAGAGTTCCATAAAAACGAAATCTCTGAATTCCTTAAGAAAACTTATTATTCTCCCAATCATTATATCAACACCAGAGGGCGATATGACCTGGTAATCCATAACGGCAAAGACAGTACTAGTAGCGTTGGGGTCATAGTCGAAGCTAAGAGCCCAGGTAATATTTCCGAAATGCCAACTGTTGACAATCTAAATGCTAAAGTCAATCCTCGAACTTATACTTTATTATCTCCGTGAAAGGATCACAAACAAAAACCTTGATCTAAAACACCTTATTGCTACCAACCTCTATGAATGGTTCATCTTTGATGCCCATGAGTTTGAAAAACACTTTGCCAATAATAAATCCCTAGTTCAAAAATTTATAGACTTTGAAGAAGGCCGCTCATCAGGTAAGGACACATCATTTTTTTATAATTCAGTTGCAGCGGCGTTCCTTAATACACTAGATTCAGAGATCAAATTCACTCACTTTGATCTCAGGGATTTTGAGCATATTGTCATAAACAGCAACCAGGAGGATGACAATCGTCTTATTCCGCTATATAAGATATTTTCACCCGAACACCTTCTGAAACTTCAGTTTAAGAATGACAGCAACTCGTTGGACAAAGACTTTTACCGGGAACTACTCCACATTATTGGCCTGGAAGAGACAAAACAGGGAAGTAAGAAACTGATTGGCCGGGCAGGTGAGAAGACCAGGAACTATGGATCCCTTCTGGAAAGCGCTATTTCAATTTTAAAAACAGAGGATCTTATTTCACAGGTTCCAAGGCTATCTGCCTTTGGTGAGACCCAGGATGAACAACTCTTCAATATCTCCCTGGAACTGGTAATCACCTGGATAAACCGGATTCTATTCCTCAAGTTGCTAGAGGGTCAGCTTGTCAAATATAACAAGGGCGATAAGAATTTCACATTCCTTAACCAAACAGTTATTCCAGGATATGATTCTTTAAATAAATTGTTTTTTCAGGTACTGGCTATTCCAGAAAATGAACGTGATGAAAGACTAAAAGAGAGATTCAAGAATATCCCTTACCTGAACAGTTCACTCTTTGAATCCACTGATCTTGAACGAAAAACGATTCGTATCAGTAATCTTGATGATGAAAATAAATTACCAATATATAAAAGCACAGTTCTTAAAGATAACCTTGGCAAGAGGATCTCAGGCGAAAAGGCTACACTTGCTTATCTGTTTGAATTTCTTGACGCTTACAATTTCTCTAGTGAAGGAGGCAAAGGCATCCAGGAAGAAAATAAAACCCTCATTAATGCCTCAGTCCTTGGACTTATCTTTGAAAAAATCAATGGTTACAAGGATGGATCATATTTTACTCCTGGCTTTATTACCCAGTACATGTGTCATGAAACTATTACAAGAGCTGTAGTACAGAAGTTTAATGAGGCAAAAGGATGGCATTGTGAAACCATTACTGATGTCAATAATAAGATCGAAGATAAGCAGGAAGCCAATCAGATTATAAATAGCCTCAGAATATGTGATCCGGCTGTTGGTTCTGGCCATTTCCTTGTGTCAGCCTTGAATGAATTACTTTCAATTAAGTCAGAGCTTAAGATCCTTATGGACCGAGCAAGGCCGAGTTCTCAGAGAATACCACTTTGAAGTTATAAATGATGAACTAATTGTCTCTGATCCTGACGGAGAGCCATTCGAATACAATCCGAAGAACCAAGAGAATCAAAGAGTGCAGGAAGCCATATTTCATGAAAAACAGACCATAATAGAGAATTGTCTGTTTGGAGTTGACATAAATCCAAATTCGGTAAAGATTTGTCGGTCTAAGGCTCTGGATTGAGCTTCTTAAAACATGCTTATTATAAACCTAAATACCAATAACCCAGAACTTGAAACACTTCCCAATATTGACATAAACATTAAATGTGGTAACTCACTTATCAGCCGTTATCCGCTTGATGCTGATATCAAGACGCACTAAAATCAAGTAAATGGACTGTTGACAATTACCGTGAGGCTGTTATGAATTATCGAAATGCCGAAAATAAGGACAGAAAAACGGTCAATGGAGAAGCTAATTTCAGAAATCAAGAGCAACTTTGAAAGTGAGGTTTCAAAGAGTGATAAGAGATTCTTAAAACTTAATAAACTCAAAGGAGAACTTTTAGTCCATGACCACCCAGCAGGGAATGTTTGAGTTGGGTAAAAAGGAAAAAGAAGAGTGGAACAAAAAGCTAAATAAACTAACTGAAGAGCAAAAATCTTAGAACGACAACTTATATGAAATCCAAAATAACAAGATTTATGAAAATGCTTTTGAGTGGCGGTTTGAGTTTCCGGAAGTACTAAATAATGATGGTGATTTTATGGGTTTGATGTTGTGATTGGGAATCCACCCTATATTGATATAAAAAATATGCCTAATAATGATGTTGAACTACATCTTTAATAATTATTTGTCTGCGAATAATCGGGTTAACCTATTTTCTACATTCATAGAAAAAGATTTACAGCTTCTAAATAAACATGCATATTTAACTCAAATTATCCCAACCTCATTGTCCTCACAATCCTCATATAAAAAGATTCGAGAAATAATTCTAACGGGTCATAAAATCATTGAAGTTGTAAGATTGCCTAATGAAACATTTGGAGAACATACTGGTGATGTTAAAGTCGATACAATGATTTTATTCATTTCTACTAACCAAAGCCAAAATAAAGATACAATAATAATTGCCTATGATGGATATGAGAGAATAATGAAATAAATTCAGATTTATCAGACAGTTATTATAACAAGTAAATCAAGACGTCTGGCTGAAAAACAACAATATTATATTTTCGTTTGACTTAAAGGAAGCTGATTCAAAAATCCTTACTAAATGTGAAACAGACTCTATAAGATTGGAAGAATGTTCCAAATTCTGCCTTAGGTATTACGCCATATGATAAATACAAAGGCCATAGTAAGGAACAAATAAAGAACAAAATTTTTCATGCTGACTTTAAAAAAGACGAAACATATAAGCCCCTATTGCTAGGGAATGATGTCAAACAGTACCTACGTAATTTGGAATGGTAAAACTTGGATAAGCTATGGTAACTGGTTGGGAGCACCTACGTCAACGTAAATTTTTTACTGTTAAAAGGATTTTAGTAAAACAAATTATTGATTCGTCCTCAAAAAGAATTTGGGCAGCAATAACGGAAGAAGAACTATATAACACTCAAAATGCCTTTAAGATCATTCCAAAAGATAGTATTTCTACCTGAATATATTTTGGGCAATATTAAACAGTAAATTAATAACTTACTTATCACAGAAAAAAATTTCTCGATAAATACAAATTAAGACTCAAAAAATTCTAATTAAAGACTGCAAACTATTTCCATTTAAGGTAATCAGCAGAGATGAACAAACTGGTACTTTAATATTCTTAATTAATAAGATCTTATCTGTAAAAAAAGAAAAATCCCAGGCTGAAACCAGTAATTCTTGAAGCAGAGATTGACCAAGTAGTATATGAGTTGTATGGTTTGACTGAAGAAGAGATTCGGATTGTGGAAGATTATTGAAATTACATTAAAAACTAAATCATGATAGATTCAGCCATTATTAAAAAGATTCATGTGATTTGGGATAACTATATCAAATCCAATAAGAAAGTACTAGATGTAAAAGGCAATGTTTGGCCTAATATTGACGAGTCACGAACTGTAACCATTAAACAGCTTAAAGCTATTATACAACAATTTATATCAGGTGAAATTGATGTATATGAATTTAAAACTAATATAGATAGTGTTAACAAACGCAATAATCTTTGGGGTTTTACTGCAACCAAAGGCCAAATGTTTTTTAATCAATTGGTAAAAACAAATGAGCAAAGTATCGAGAAATTATCAGTTTTGCTAAAACAGACAATTTCAGAACCAACAAACCTTTCAGATGCTTTGCTTAGAGTGGACAAGTTAGAAAACTTTTGTATTGCTATTTTTAGTATCGCTAAAGATAAGCGAAAGGTACCTAATCCAGGTTCTGTTGGATATTTTCTTTCATATTTTTGGCAAATACACAATGCTAGTGCCTGGCCTATCTTATACACTTCACAAGTAAAAGCTTATCAGGAATTAGAAATTTGGGATGTGAAGCCAACTCAAAAAGAAACTTATGAATACTTCTTTAATCTAAATGAAGAAATCAAGAAGGTTTTAAAGGAATATGCTAATAAAGATATTTCAAATTGGGATCTGGAACACGCCTTTTGGTACTTCAAAGGAAATCCTAATAAATCCTATGGTAAGAAAAAAGAAATAACAACAACTGTTCTAATTCAAAATGAACCAAAACTAACTATTAATGCAAGTTTCAAATTGACCGACTACCTTATTCCTAGAGTTTCAAAATTGATTGAACTAGGTAATCAAAGTGAGAGGTCAGCATCAGCCAAGGGTAGTGAATATGAAAAACTTGTATCTGAAATATTTAAACTTTTGGATTTTGACGTTGAATTTCTAGGACAGGGAACTGGCAGAAATCCTGATGCAATACTAAGATTTCGCGAAGAAAATACGGCATTTATTGTTGATGCAAAAGCATATAGTAATGGTTACAACCTCGGATTAGATGACAGAGCAATTAAAGAGTATATTAACCATTACTGCCCAAAACTTATAAAAGAAGGTTATAAAAAAATTGGATTCATAATAGTTTGTAATTCCTTTAAGTCTGATTTTAATAGTTTTATAAATGGAATAACTTGGAATACAGATATTAAAAGATTTATTCTATTAACATCAGAGGCATTATTGTATTTGTTGGCTTACAAGACAAAAGACAGATTGAGTTTATCCACAATTATTGAAAGTATAATCGGATTTGGAAATCCAGTAATAGCACAGAACATAATTGAAGAATTTGATGACATCTAGTCATCCTTTGTATTCATACGCATTAGCAGGATGCTCATATATCCAACGCTCATTCTTTTCTGCCCCCAAATAAGCCCCCAAACAAAGCAAAAGCCTCTGATAATCAGAGGCTTTCAGAGGTCGGTGGCGGATTCGAACCGCCGTTCCCGGTTTTGCAGACCGATTCCTAGCCACTCGGACAACCGACCGTGAGTTTGGTCTGCAAAAATAATAAAAAAAGGATTAGTTCCTCATGCCTTTAAAAGCTTTTCACTCTCAAACTTCTTCATTTTGAGAAAAGCACTGACAACAGTGAAAATTCAGATAACTGAACCTCCCGTTACATGATCGATTGCAATTGAATCATTTTAACCATCTGTCAAACCAATCAAATGCTTCTGCCTGCATGCGGGCATCAAATTTATGGGGGCCCGGATGAAAAGAGCATTTGTAATTGTTTCCGGCTCCGGTCTTTTCAAAAACTTCTTTCAGCATATCATCAGCCCTGTGCATTTCACTGAGTGTAAACAACGCATCCTCACTGTTATTAAGAACCAGCGTTGGCGAAGGGACCCGTAATCCCAGTATTTCAGGAAAATCAAGCTCTTCAGGAAGCAATGGAACATAGGTCATCCATGTATGGCTGGTTGCCTTATCCAGGACAAGATCCTTCCAGGTTGTCATGAATCCGACAGGTATTGCACATTTTATCCGTTCATCATAGCCTCCAAGAAAAACACTTCTCATTCCGCCACCTGATAATCCGCAGCATCCTATCCGTTCCCTGTCAACATCGGCCCTTGAACATAAAACATCAAGAGCTTTCCGATCCTCGGCCAGAAAAACGCCAGGCCATGTTGTACCTGCACTAAAGAGCGATTTTGCCATTATATGCTCGTGCTGGCCTGCCCAGCTATTATAAGCCGTGATCCCATCCAGATCGTCAGGCTCCGGATCTGAAAGCCCCTGACGCTGACTTAAAGGAATATCTTTCAGCAAAACCCTTCTGCTGGCAAAAGGGAAAGCATCTACGGCCATAACCACATAGCCACGCTTTGCAATATCGTTAGCCCATGCCTTGCCTTCATACAGATTCTTCTGGTGTTCAACCATCATAGGATGCTGATTGTCTGATATCTTTGTGATCTTTTCTGTTCCGAAGTACTTATTACCGGCATGATCGTGAAGTGCAAGTATTCCGGGCATAGGGCCGGAAGCTGCAGCTGGTTTCAGAAGAATCGCTTCTGAATACCCACCGTCGGGCAATGACCATCTTAACTCCTCGATATGAAGACCATCATAAGAATATTGTTTCGAAATAGCAACTTCAGGTATTCCCCCAAGATCAGGAATTGATAACCGTTCGGCAAATCTCTTTTTCGCAGCTTTTTTCCATTTTCCGGTATTCTTCCAGTCACTCCGGCGAAATGAAAACAAGGGAAGTTTATTCCCCATAAGTCCTGCCGCCCATGATCCATATGAACCTATTATGCTTGTATTTCCTTCTGACAGCAGACTGTTTGAAACAGCTAAAGTATACTTATCAGAAAAGTAACCAATATCTTTTAAAAAATGGTTGCCGGTAATAGAAAATCCTGCCATTCCGGCTACTTTTAAGAAATCTCTTCGATTATTTTTCATCGATATCCAGTATTGTTTAAAAAACAAAATCCAGTATTCTTTTTACAGATCCTGCCAGCAAAATAGCAAACAGAATTTCAATGATACAAATTGTAAGCGCTTTCTTCCATCCATATTCTTTCCACAGAACCGATATTGTGGCAACACAGGGAATATAAAACATGCTGACGACCGCGAGCGTTATCATCTGCTGAGGGCTGAGCACTTCAGAAAAGTTGGTCGTTCCCAGATATGCGGCAAGCATTACAAGGATCAACTCCTTACGCAGTATCCCGAAAATAAGCAGTATGCCTGTGATTGCCGGAAGACCCAGCCAGGTTACGGTCACCGGACTTAAAAACGAAGAGATCCGGGGCATCCATCCTGCTAAATTAATTGCCTGTATTACCACCCCTGAAATTACAACTATTGGTGCTGCTATAAAAACAAATTCCTTTAAAGCATCCCATGTCTGGTAAAGGATAGTCCTTATTTGCGGTGTTTTATAGTCTGGCATAGGCATTATCAATTCAACAGGCTCTCCCAGAAGAAGTTTGGAAGAGATTTTTCCTGCAATGAAGATCACAATCATTGCGAAAATATACAAGCCTAAAGCCCACAACAGCCCGACATATTTTCCTACAAGTCCGAAAACAATAACAGATACGGCTGAACAGGGCACAAGTGTCACAAGAACAGCAGTTATAAACCTCTCCCGCTTTGATTCCATAATCCGGCAGGACATACACCCGGGGACATTGCATCCAAATCCTATAATAAAAGAGATACAGCCTTTACCATGAATGCCCATTTTATGCATGAATTTATCCATTAGAAAGGAGATGCGGGCTATATATCCCCAATCCTCAAGCAAATACAAAATGATATAGAATGGCAGGATATATGGAAAAGCAATCTGAACCAGGGCAAGGACACTTTCAATCGCCGCCCATCCCAGAGCAGCCAGAACAGTTATTCCTACATTACTGTTCCACCAGGTATGCCACTCGCCGAACAGAGAGCCAAACAACCCTGAGAGCCAGTTGCCAAAACTGAACACTGTCAGGAACATTCCGCCCAGAATCAGTATCATAAAAAGATACCCTGTGAATTTTTGTGTGGTAATTGCATCCAGCCTGTCATTGAGTGATAATTTTCTTTGCCTGCTGATTTTTACCGTATCCCTTGTTATCTGTGAGGCAAAGTGACTTCTTTCGTCAGCGATCACAACAGAAGAATCGTGTCCGTGGATTTCTTCGAGATCTTCACTAAGCTGTCTGGCTTTTTCAAGAACCTCTGGCTTCTTTTCACTGATTAATGCCGTTATGTCATTATCCTTCTCAAGAAGCTTGATTGCTATCCACCGTTTCGGGTATGGCAGATCAGTATCATGCAGCATTTCTGACAATTGCCTGATGCATTTTTCAATTTCTTTACCATACCATTGGATTCTGTTACCGGATTTTTCTCCTTTCAGTTCTATTACCCTGTCTATAATCTTTGTTAATCCTCTGCCATGCGAAGCGACTGTTGGTATTACAGTAGCATTAAGTATGTCCTGAAGCTTTTTCAGATCAATAGTGATGCCTTTCTTTTTCGCAAGGTCAATCATGTTAAGGGCTAATATTACAGGAGCTTCCAGTTCCAGAAGCTGAAGAGTGAAGATCAGGCTTCTCTCAAGATTTGTTGTATCAATTATATTTATTACACAGTCGGGATTCTGGCGGACAATATATTCCCGCGATATCAATTCTTCAACCGAATATGTCGTTAGGGAATAAATGCCTGGCAGATCAAGTACGTCAATAGTAAACCCTTTATAAAAGAGAGTTCCTTCACGTTTCTCAATCGTTTTTCCTGCCCAGTTCCCGATATGCTGATGAAGGCCTGTCAGATAATTGAATACGGCAGATTTTCCTGAGTTACCCTGCCCGGCCAGAACAATATTGATTTTCTTTTCATCAGTCATTTCATGCCAACCATAATTTTTGATGCCAGTCCCCAGCCTAAAACCAGCCTTGAACCGGCAACCTCTACCTGAACCGGTCCCGAGAAAAGAGTTTTCCGTATGATCTTTACCTCCGTCCCCGAAGTAATTCCCAGATCAGCCAAGTCTTTTTGTAAGCATCTTCCCTCCAAGTACTGAAATAATAACTGCTGTATGACCATCTTCCAGCTCAGTCAAACTAAGCTGTTTGTTTTCGTTATTCATCGTTTGTTAAAATGTCGATATATGAACACATATTCAATTATAAGATCAAAAAAATCATTTTTCCTCAACGTGCCGCAGTCCCTCAGCAAAAAGGTTGTTGATATGAATATCATCCAGGGAATAGAAAGCCGCCTTCCCCACCTTATTGTATTTTACAAGCTTCATATTCCGCAATGTTCTGAGCTGATGAGAAATGGCAGAGTTAGTAGTACCGATTATTGCGGCGATATCGTGCACGCACAATTCATTTTCCTGACACAGGGCATAAATTATTTTTGTTCTTGTGGGATCGCTCATAGCTTTGAATGTCTCGGCCAGATCATGGTAAAATCTTTCGGTTTTCATCTTTTTCTTCACCGATTTCACCTTTTCCTTTTCAATGAAGGTTGTGGCAGGGATATCCTTATCTTTCTCTTTCATCAATACAATATATGAACAATTGTTCAATTATTTCACAAACATAATATAATTCGTGAAATAAAATAATTTTTCCTTGTTATATATTCTTAGTTTAAACTGACTCCACAGGAATGTGATGTACTTATCTTTCCATCACAATACTTACCGACCCGATCTTCCCTCCCATCGGCGGATTCATCTTTGAGACCTTAATGGTTGCTTTCTTTATTCCCGGCATTTCTGAATATAATGCATCCAGGATGCGGCCGGCAATATTTTCAAGAAGATATGACTTCTTTTCCATTTCTGCCTTTACTATCTGGTATGCCCTCTGATAATTGACAGCATCTTTCAAATTGTCACTTTTGGCAGGAACAGTCATGTCAGTTTCAATCGTCAGATCAACAAGGAATTTGTTTCCTACTATTTGTTCCTCCTTAAAATGCCCGTGGAAGGCATAAAACTCCATGTTTTCGATCTGAATCAGTCCCATAATAAGCTAATTTGTTAAGATATTCCTCAAAAATGTAAGGGCTAAAGCCCGGTTTTCATACTATCATATAACTACGACTTAAAAGCCGTGGTTAATAAAAATAATACATTGCATAAATCCAAATATAAGGGCTAAAACCCGGTTTTCATACTATCCTATAACTACGGCTTTAAAGCCGTAGTTAATAGAAATCACACATTGCATTAATCCAAATATAAGGGCTGAAGCCCTTTTTCATACTATCTTATAACTACGGCTTTAAAGCCGTAGTTAATAGAAATCACACATTGCATTAATCCAAATATAAGGGCTGAAGCCCTTTTTCATACTATCCTATAACTACGGCTTTAAAGCCGTAGTTAATAGAAATCACACATTGCATTAATCCAAATATAAGGGCTGAAGCCCTTTTTCATACTATCCTATAACCACGGCTTTAAAGCCGTGGTTAAAACAAACTCAACTTAAAACAGGACTTTAGTCCTTAACCTTTCTTCTGTTAATTAATTAACAATCACTCTCTTCTATATAATCTTTCAAAAAATTTAATAATAATTGCAGAAATATTTGGTTTATATTATAAACTACTTTATATTTGCAATATATTTATGTTGCATCAGTTTTTTAACTTTTAAAAATAATCATAATTATGGAACAAGACGAAAAAGTTATGACAGGCGAAGAGAGCCTCAGGATAATTTCAGAAATGATAAACAGAACTAAGGTCAACATCCGGCAAGGCAGCTTCCACCTGCTCTTCTGGGGTTGGCTGATATTCTTTTGCAGTCTTTCAGCGTATCTGCTTGACAAATTTACCGATATATCTAATCCGTGGAACATATGGTTTTTAGTCATACCCGGGGCATTCGTTTCATTTATATACGGTTACGTGAAAGGCAAAAAGAGCCCATTTCACACTTATGCAGATATGCTATATATGTGGACATGGATTGGATTTTTTATTGCCACTGTGGTCCTTTTCATAATCACCTCAGACAGGATGGAATCAGTTGCTCCATATATTCTGACACTGGCAGGGATTCCGACCTTTATTTCCGGCTTCATAATCAAGTTTAAACCCCTTATATTCGGGAGTATATCGTTCTGGATATTTGCGCTCATTGCATATTTTGCAGGCCCTTCAGCTGGTCAGTTGGCGGTTCCGGCAGCAATGCTTGCAGGATATCTTATTCCGGGTTATATGTTAAAAAACAAAGTCAGCAATGGCACGTTTTAAAGAACTCGACCCGGTGCTGCATTCACAATTACGGCTTGCAGTTATCTCCCTGCTGGTAAGCACTGAATCAGCTGAGTTCACTTTTATACAGGAACAAACCGGAGCAACTGCCGGGAACCTGAGTGTCCAGGTTACGAAACTGAAGGAAGCAGGGTATATAGAAGTGACAAAGAAATTCAATAAGAACTATCCCCAGACAGTTTGCAGGATTACACAGCTTGGAAGGGGAAAGTTTATAGAATATGTGGATTCACTTAAAGATTACCTGAATCCTGAGAAACATTAAAAAGCCTCTCCCCAAACCCCGCTCCAAAGAGAGAAGAGATTAAGTTCTTACGCTCTCCTTGGAGCGGGGGATAAGAGGGGGTGAGGCAAGGAAAAAAATAAGAGAATTAGCAGGATGCTCTCAAATTCATCCTATTTTTGTAGACCTAATAACCACAAGGATGAACGAAGAGAACATTAATGGCAGGGAAGAAGTCAAACCGCCTGTAAGTTTTATTGAGCAGTTTATTATTGATGATCTGAAAGAGGGTAAAAACGGAGGGAGAATCCATACACGTTTCCCTCCCGAACCAAATGGTTATCTCCATATAGGTCATGCAAAAGCAATTTGTCTCGATTTCGGGATGGCTCAGAAATACGGCGGTAAATGTAATCTTCGCTTTGATGATACAAATCCCGTAAAAGAGGAAGTTGAATATATCGACTCTATAAAAAAAGATATCAAATGGCTTGGTTTCGACTGGGAGGATAGGGAATACTATGCATCTGATTATTTCGGAAAACTCTTTGATTTCGCGGTTGACCTGATCAAACGTGGCCTTGCATATGTTGACGATCAGCCTGCTGACATAATATCATCACAAAAAGGAACACCTTCACAACCGGGTATGGTAAGCCCGTTTCGCGAAAGAGATGTGAAAGAGAATCTCGATCAATTCGAAAGGATGAACAAGGGTGAATTTGATGAGGGCAGCAGGGTTCTCAGGGCAAAAGTGGATATGACCTCTCCGAATATGCAGATGCGTGATCCTATCATTTATAGGATCATAAAGTCAGCGCATCATCGTACCGGAGAAACCTGGAAGGTTTACCCCATGTACGATTTTGCACACGGACAGAGCGATTATTTTGAAGGCGTAACACATTCACTCTGCACCCTTGAGTTTGAAGTGCACCGTCCGTTATACGACTGGCTGATTGATCAGCTTAAAACTGACGATTACAGACCACGGCAGATTGAATTCAACAGGCTCAACCTTACCTATACAATGATGAGCAAACGTAAGCTCCTCGAGCTTGTCCAGGAGGGTAAAGTCAGTGGCTGGGATGATCCCCGTATGCCTACACTCTGCGGTTTACGGCGCAGAGGATATACACCTGAATCGATCAGGAAATTTGTTGACCTTATAGGCTATACGAAGGTTGAAGCGATTAATGATGTTTCCCTTCTTGAACATGCGGTAAGGGAGGATCTTAACATGCGTGTTCCAAGAGTATTCGCAGTGCTGAATCCGTTAAAGGTCATCATTACCAACTATCCGGAAGGCAGAACAGAAAATGTCCTGCTCATCAACAATCCCGAGGATGAGAACATGGGCACCAGGGAGATCCCATTCAGCAGGGAGATTTTCATTGAGCAGGATGACTTCATGGAAAATCCTCCTCATAAGTTTTTCCGGCTTGCTCCGGGAACGGAGGTCAGGCTGAAGGGAGCATATATAGTTAAGTGCACAGGATACAAAAAGGATGAAACAGGAAATGTAATTGAAATACATTGTACCTATGATCCTGCAACTAAAAGCGGAGAAAGCGGATCCGAAAAGAAAATAAAGGGAACCTTGCATTGGGTTTCTGCTGAACATGCAGTTGATGGTGAAGTAAGGCTATACGACAGGTTGTTCAATCATGAAGATCCTGCCGGACAGAAGGATGAAGATTATCGGAAATTCCTCAACCCCGAATCGCTTAAGATCCTTAAAGGGTGCAAAGTTGAACCGTCACTTGCAACCGTAAAGCCTCTTGACAAATTCCAGTTCCAGCGGCTTGGATATTTTTGTGTTGATTACGACTCCTCGAAGGATCATCTTGTATTCAACAGGACTGTATCATTGAAGGATACGTGGGCCAGGCTGAACAAATAATGTCTTGCAGTTGAAGATGACTTAGAGACTTAGAGACTTAGAGAAATAGGGACTGTCCTTTTGTCCCTTTGTTCCTTAGTTCCTTAGTTCCTTAGTCCCTAGTCCCTCAGTCCCTCTCAGTCCCTCAGTCCCTTAGTCCCTCAGTCCCTTAGTCCCTCAGTCCCTCAGTCCCTCAGTCCCTCAGTCCCTCAGTCCCTTAGTCCCTCAGTCCCTAATTCACTCGGAGACCGAAGGTTCACATGACTTTAAAAATGGGTTTGTGTTTTTTTCGAAATTAATTTATATTTGCAGCCGCGAAACTGCTCTGTGGTGTAATTGGCAACACGTCTGACTCTGGATCAGAAAAGTTCAGGTTCGAGCCCTGACAGAGCAACAAAAAACGCCGCTATGCGGCTTTTTTGTTGCGGAGGAAGGAGCCCTGACATAACGAATGAAATGAGTTATCGTCAGCGGCCCTGACAGAGCAACAAAAAACGCCGCTATGCGGCTTTTTTGTTGCGGAGGAAGGAGCCCTGACATAACGAATGAAATGAGTTATCGTCAGCGGCCCTGACAGAGCAACAAAAAGCTGGTAAATCCAGCTTTTTTTGCGATGGAAGGGCGAGAAGCCTGCCCCGACATTGTGAATGAAACGAACAATCGTCGGGAAGCCCTGACAGAGCAACAAAAAACGCCGCTATGCGGCTTTTTTGTTGCGGAGGAAGGAGCCCTGACATAACGAATGAAATGAGTTATCGTCAGCGGCCCTGACAGAGCAACAAAAAGCTGGTAAATCCAGCTTTTTTTGCGATGGAAGGGCGAAGAGCCTGCCCCGACATTGTGAGTGAAACGAACAATCGTCGGGGAGCCCTGACAGAGCAACAAAAAACGCCGCTATGCGGCTTTTTTGTTGCGGAGGAAGGAGCCCTGACATAACGAATGAAATGAGTTATCGTCAGCGGCCCTGACAGAGCAACAAAAAACGCCGCTATGCGGCTTTTTTGTTGCGGAGGAAGGAGCCCTGACATAACGAATGAAATGAGTTATCGTCAGCGGCCCTGACAGAGCAACAAGATTATCAAATATTTACACTCTCAGTCATGAGGGTGTTTTTTATTTCTTGCCAGGTTCTTGCCAGGTTCTTGCAGGTTTTGGGGGATTTTACAAGTGTTGAATCAGAATTATTAAGGGTCTGTGGTAGTTAACACCACTCTTTTCTTACCAACATACTCAATATACTTATAAATCTTATATCTACTTGATTTTGATAACAGGATAATGTAATTTTATCTTCTGCGGCTTAACAAACCTCATATGACTGAAAGTCCAAACAAGTTGAACAAGTTCTGGCAAGAGTTGAAAAGGCGGAAAACAGGCAAAGTAATTGTTGCCTATGCTGCAACTGCTTTTATTCTGCTCCAGCTTGCAGATATTCTCACACCTGCCTTATCACTTCCATCATGGACAACGACATTTGTCACTTTCCTGTTAGTATTGGGATTTCCTATTGCAATCATATTTTCGTGGATTTTTGACTTAACGCCCCAAGGGATTAAGAAAACTGAATCCGCTGAAGTAGTCAGGAGAAAAAAATCACAAGTATCACCTGTTAAAAGAAGGATTAAAGTAAGTGATATTATTATTGCATGTTTGATAGTAATAGTAGCAATACTTGCTTATCCAAAAATTTTCAATAACGATAAACTCCAAGATGTTAAAGATGCTGATGGGCGGATTTCAATTGCAGTTACTAATTTTGATAATAATACCAACGATTCAACTTTAAATTGGTTAAAAAAAGGTATCCCTGAACTAATCAGAAATAATCTTACAAGTTCTAAAGAGATTTCAGTACAGAGTTCCCAGACCATGTATGAACTATATGAAAGTATGGAACAAACTCACAATGCCTCTGTCGTTCCTTCCTTATCACGAGAAGCAGCGACTAAATTGAAAACAGGAACTTATATAACGGGTAGTTTTCAAAAGTTTGGGAATAATATTCTTACTTATGTAAAACTTATAGACACAAAGAATGATGAATTGTTATGGACAGGCAGTATAGAAGGGGAGATTGAAAAATATAAATATCTGGCAGATTCAATATCTGCAAAGCTGAAATACTTTCTTGAAATTAAAGTCTTAAAACAAAAAATCAGTCAGGAATATAATGATGTAAATACAAATTCACCTGAAGCGTTAAGGAAATATGGTGAAGGAATGAAATCAATTATAAAAGGAGACTATTCTATAGCTGCCAAGGTGTTAGAGGAGGCTTATCGGATTGATTCTACTTTCACTCTTGCTGCTTTCTTTTGTGCAGATGCTTACTTATATTTTGATTATAATAGAGCAGCACCTTGGCAGAAAAAGGCATATGCTGGTAAGGATAGACTACCAAACGATTATAAGATGTGGATCGAAATGTGGAATGCGTATTTTACTACTAGAAATCCTAATGATGTAATAATATATGCTGGTTCAATTAAGAAATCAGATACAAAATCGAGATATATCTTATATGATGTTGGGACTGCATTTAATGAATTTAGACAATTTGACCAAGCTGTAGAAATGTTTGAGAAAGTTGAAAAGATCAGCATGGAATGGGGAGAAGAATGGAACTACCAAGACTATTATTTCTATTTTCCTCTTGCTTGTCATAATGCGAATATGTTTGATAAGGAAGGAATAGTTTTGGAAACTGGATTGAAACTTTTTCCGAATGCTATTGAGTTAATATGGAGTAAGACTAGGAATGAAATCTCAAAGGGAAATCCAGAAATTACGACTGAATTAATAAGTAATTACAGATATTTAAGTAAGCAAGCTGGCTCATCAGAAAGTGATATTGATAATAAAATAGGTAATGCATATGAAGAAGCAAATTCATTAGACAAAGCAGAGGAGTATTATCGAATGGCACTTTCATTAGAACCCGAAAATCCATCAAAGCTCAATAGTCTTGCTTATTTGTTGATTGATAAAGATCGAAATGTTAATGAAGGTTTAGAGTATATTGACAAAGCATTGAAATTAAGTCCTGATGTTGCTTCTTATCTGGATACTAAAGGATGGGGATTACTTAAACAAGGTAAATCTAAAGAAGCACTTGAACAACTAAAGAAAAGCTGGGATTTAACAATTGGCTCTAACGGCACCATATATTTTCATCTCGAGGCAGCAAAAAAGGCTATCGCCAATCAAAAAAATAATTGAATTACAAGTAGAAAACTAACACTCCTGCCCTTATTCGTATCAAACTGACTGCCCAAATCCAGAGTTACATCCTTCTTGTTTCCAAATGTATGTTAATTCTTTTCAGACCTTCTTTTGAAGTGGTCAAAGAAGGACGGATTTTGTGTTAAAACATCAATTTGCTTATTAATCTGCTCATTCTGAAATATAGACAGGTCAGTAGCTGTTGTCACCTGACCTTTCCTTAGTCAGTTAGCTTGCAAGGAATCCCCCATTTTTTGATCTGTACACCAGCAGACCAGAATTCTCCAGAAATACCTGTTATAACTAATTGATAATATTTGTCTTTATATTGCATTTTGATTGAGGAAAATATAACTTTGAGTATATGGCAACCCATGAAATCTAATGGCCCAGAGATCCAATAACCTTGAGAAATTCTGGCAAGAACTGAAGAGACGTAAAGTCTTCAAGGTAGTTGCCATGTATGCTGGGACAGCATTTATTATCCTCCAACTTGTTGATATTATTGCCCAACCATTACAGCTGCCAACCTGGACCATAACGTTAGTGATTATATTACTCTGCATCGGCTTTATCATTACATTACTAATCGCCTGGATTTATGATATAACTCCAGAGGGTATTAAAAAGACGGAATCAATTGAAGAAGCCAAGAATGAGGAATCTAAGGTAATCCTGGTAAAAAGGAGAATTAAAATAAGTGACATAATAATTGTTGCCATGGCAATAGTCATTATGATTCTTTTATATCCCAAGGTTTTCAACAAGGATAAATTCAAGGATATCAAAGACGCTGATGGGAGAATTTCTGTTGCAGTAATGCCTTTTCAGAATATGACTAATGATACAACAAAGAATTTCTGGCAGAAAATGATTCAGGATATTTTAATCACATCACTAGCAAACTCCGAGGAATTAAAAGTCAGACAATCGGAATCAATAAATACCTATATTCAAAGCAAAGATCTTACTAATTATGCTTCAATTACACCTTCTGTTGCCAGCACAATCTCACAGAAGTTGGATGCAAATGTTTTCATATATGGCAGTATTATTACGGAAGGAGATAAAATTCGTTTTAATGCGAAATTAATTGATTCAAAAACTGAAGAAGTCTATAAATCTTTCCAAATAAATGGAATAGCTGATAAATGATTATACAAACCATTGATTCACTTTCAATAGAGGTAAAGAATTTTCTGATAATCTCTAAATTGGAAAAGGAAGTATCTCCTGATTTTAAGAATCTTGCATCGACAAATTCTCCTGAAGCTTATCGGTATTTCAATTTAGGAAATATCGCATTTAGCAAAAGAGATTTCCCCTTGGCAGCCAAATTGTTGCAGCAATCAATAGTTATCGATTCTAACTTCATCTATGCATTTCTGATAATTCCATTTGCATATGGGAATCAAGGTTTATATAAGGAAGCAAAAAAATGGTGCATCAGGGCTTGTGGAAAAAAAGATCAAATGACGATGCAACAGAAAGTCTGGGTAAATAGGATATATGCAAATTATTTCGAAACGCCATCTGAAGACATTAAATATTTGAGACAACTTCTTGAATTTGATGATCAAATGCCATGGGTCTATTTTAATTTAGGTAATGACTATAATGATTTGCAACAATACGATAAAGCAATAATTGAATTTAAAAAGTCATTAGAGGTGTATAAAAAATGGGGTTCAAAACCTATGTGGGTTTGGAACTATACTCAACTTGGATATGCGTATCATCAACTTCGCCAATATGGAACAGAAACGGAGCTTTACAGGAAGTCTGAAAAGGATTTCCCTGATGATCCTGATCTGATCCAAAGGCAAGCTATTCTTTCATTATCTCAAGGTGATTCGGTTGCAACAAATCATTTTATTGAGAAATTATTATCAATCCTTAAAGAAAATTCATGGCATGATGTAGATATAATCGCTAACCTGGCTTTTATTTACGATGAGGCTAAAATGCTTGATGAAGCAGAAGAATATTATCGAAAAGCTCGTCTATTGGAACCTGAAAATCCTAATAGGCTGAATTCCCTTGCCTGGTTTCTGATTAATAAGGATAGAAAAATAAATGAAGGATTGGAACTCGTTGATAAGGCACTGAATTTAAGACCAAATTATTATAATTATTTAGATACAAAAGGTTGGGGATTATATAAACAGGGTAAATATCAGGAAGCACTTGAAACACTTGAAAAAAGTTGGAATCTAAAACCCAGGTATAATCACAATATATATCTTCATCTCGAAGCAGCAAAAAAGGCTGTTACCAGTCAAAAGAATAGTTGAATTATAAATAGAAAAACTAACACTCCTGTTCTTAGCTGTATCAAATTGACCACCCAGATCCGGAGTTAAATCCTTGTTGTTTCCAAATGTATGTTAAGTGTTTTCAGACCTTCTTTTGAAGTGGTCAAAGAAGGACGGATTCTTTATAATCCAAAAGATTTCACCAGGTTAAATCTGGTTGCTTCTGGGACATTTTCAGCGGATGGCCAGTAAAGATGATTGGAAGGAGATGATTTTTTGTCCAGAAACCTTTAAAACACCTATTTGGAAGGATGATTCTTCGGGTTTGTTTAAATTTAAACAAACTTGAGATTTCTCTGGCAGTTCCAGTATAGAATTAATTTATTGTTGTTTCAATGTATGTTAATTGTTTTCAGACCTTCTTTTGAAGTGATCAAAGAAGGACGGATTTTGAAGAAAACCAAACACTTAAAGAGACAATTTGTAAGTGATAATCAGTTTATTCCAACGATCTTTGGTTATTTTAACCTGGTTTGCAGGATTATTGCATCTCGTGTTGCTTGATAAGGTTCTCAACTTCCTGGAGATTGAATTTGGTAAGTTTTATGATTTTTGTATTATTCCTGTAATAGGAAGGTACAATCTGAAGAGCTTCTTCCTTCCTGTCAGCATCCATAATAAACCACGCTTTATGCTCCCCATCAAGACAACCCCAATCCGCATGAGTAAGAAAATGAGACCCTGAGCTTAGAAAAATCTGAACTGTGCGGAGACATTCAATCTTATCAGCACTATGATGAACTTCAACAAGATATTTTGCCATGACTTCTGTTATTAAGGAAAGTACAACTAATTTCTCCAAAATACATACTTCAATTATTCTCGGCCATACAAGTACATTTAATTCTCCTGAAAATCATTCATATAAATAAACAAATGACCATCCTTTAATGTTCATAGATTTTGTGTTTGCCGTTTAAAATTGACCAACCAGACCTAGGTCAATAATTGTTGTATTGTTATATATGTTTTGTGTTTTCAGACCGCTTTTGAAGTGGGCAAAGAAGTACTGATTTTACTTTTAATAAAAGCTGACTCCGCCTTTATAACTTGATAAACCTATTTTCTTTCTCCGGACAACTCACTTGTACACAAATAATAAAAGAGTAATTCAGTACATTACATATCCCTTTATTTATTCTCAGGACGAAATCATTTTCGTAAAATTTTATATTATATATACAAATCCTACCATGAATTTCTGTCAAAAAAATATGATATTTCGTCAAAATCATTTGATTCATCAGGTCTTGAACTACCAGACTTTTTGTACCTTTTATAAAATTTAAACCTTTTTACTACCATTAGTTGGTATAATATTTTTCAAAATAAATTTATTAACTAAAATCTTAGGCTATGAAAAAATTGTACTTAGTTCTTGCCTTTCTGGCCTTCATTGTCGTGTCATGCTCCAAGGACAGCCCCTGGAGCCCCGGTCAGGACATTGACCAGTTTTCTGGTAATACTGCAATTAAGACATGCGGAGCAGTAATAAAGGTCTATCCCGGTCCGAATGACACACAGTCTCTCATTGACGCTTTTGCCAAATCCAAAACCCTCGGGAAAAACACCACTATAAAACTTATGCCCGGTACTTTTAAAATTGGCATGATCGAAGTTAAAGAGTTTAACGGGACTCTTTCCGGTTCCGGAAAGGGAAAAACAATCATCACCAACCTTCCGGATTTGTATACACCCGATGAAGTGATGCAGCAAAACAAAGTACCAGCCCTTATCACATTCATAGGAGGGGATGTGGTGGTTTCCGACCTATCAGTTAAGTTATCTGAAAAACTGATCTGGTTGGGTAATCTTCCAAATAATCAGGAGATGAATATGCTTTTATTCTCTGACTATTCGGCTGACTTTATGCCTTCAAACAAACATATCAACGTTAATCTGAACAATATTGAAATAATTGGCTTAATACAGAAGGATTATCATGTTTATGATTATAATGGTAATTTGCTTCGGGTAATTGATTGTCCTTATGTTGGCTTTCGTGGCTTGAAATTCTCACCTGACATGATACCACAGTCAGGAACATCCATCCCGAGAAGCAATATTGATGCATCAGTCACAAATAGCAAATTCTCTAAGTTATCTCCGGGTTTACTGGTATGGGGCTGCAAAAAGGGTAATTTCAAGTTTGGCGAAGAGGGGGGTAACACCTTTACTGAAAACATTGGGGGCCTTTTTGTGCAGGGAAACATAGGAATAAATGTAAAAATCATGAGAAATGTATTTAATATTCCGGATTATTCCGGAGCAATTGATCTTAATGCATTTGAACAAGGGACTTTTGAATATGCTCCATCCAAGGTTGGGTCCTACGAGATCCGGGAAAACATCTTTAATATTCACCTGAGTAGTGTTGGATTTGGCTTATGGGATAACTGGAGGTACGATCATCCCGAAAATCCTGATTGCATGAAAATGATCTGGGACCATAATACGTTTAATGCTCTTGCAGATGGAGCCGGGATGGGGAATATGTTCGGAATTAAGGATGCCATTTTTTCAAATAATAAAATTGTTGGAAATGCTCAAGGTGGATATTTAGGTGTTTGGGGATCTTGGCTGGGAGAGGGTGACCCTAATTATTTTTCGTTCTGGACTGAAAACTGTAAATTTCTGAATAATCTTTTCCTGCAGAAAAATTTTGTTATCGAGCTAAAGCCTACTACAAAAAACTGCCTGATAATGGGCGATCTCAGAAATGTCACAGTTAACGATAATGGTGTCAATAATAAAGTCATAGGGAGAACCCATTAAGGTACTGTCTGGCCAAACATATATATGATCTTACCGACAAAACGGAAAGGATACACAATATGAACAACTGGCAACTTGATCATAAGTGGCACTGACACAGCAAGTGATCCTCTATGTCATAATACAGGACCCCTGACGAAAGTTGGGGGTTTTTTATTTATAAAAGAATATTATTAGATTCTATTAATGTTATTACGGAATCTAAGCTGTTTTTACCAGTCTGCTGACATAAGGGATTATTTTAAAATAATTCCTTCACATCTCTCCGCTATTTATTCCAGAGTTTTTCTATTTCTTCCAGTGATTTTCCTTTGGTTTCAGGTACATAGAAATACGTAAATAACAATTGTAAAATAGACATAAGTGCCAGGAAAAGGAAAGTTACAACTCCACCAACTGATGCCAGGAAGTGAGGGAAAAGCAATACCACAAGAAAGTTAAATATCCAATGGGTAAAAGAGGCAAATGCAACTGCCTTACCTCGTATCCTGTTGGGAAATATTTCCGAAACAAGTGTCCAGAACACCGGACCAATACATGAAGCAAAAAAGGCAATGAACAACAGAATAGAAATCAAAGTGAATATCCCTTCTGCTTTAAGGTAGAACGAGATTGCCAATAACACAAGTGTTATCACCATACCCATTGAACCTATCAGGTAAAGGGACCGTCGACCAACTTTGTCAATGAAAAGGATAGCTACGAAAGTAAAAATAAAATTGATCAATCCAACCAGGGAAGTCTGAAGTAAAGCATTATTAATCTCCACACCTGCTGCGAGAAGTATCTTTGGAGCATAATCAACGATTGTATTTATTCCGCTGATCTGAACCAGTACAGCAAGAATAAATCCTACTAACATTACTTTACGTGCAGGGGGTTTGAACAGCTCATTAATTGAGACAGATCCCGGGACTTTTTTCAAAGATTCAGCAATTTCCCGGATCTCAACCTTAGCAAGCGATTCGCCGCCAATTCTGGTAAGAACTTTCATTGATTCATTTTCCTGACCGGCCTTAAATAACCAGCGGGGACTTTCCGGGATAAAAAACAATCCGATAAAAAAGAGCACTGACGGTATGATCCCTGTTGCGAACATCCAGCGCCAGTTATTATCTATATTGTGCAAACCGTAATTAATTATATATGAACACAATATTCCAAGAACAATAGCAAGCTGATAAGCTGATACCAGCATACCCCTGTTCCTTGGCAGGGGCAACCTCTGCCACATACATCGGAGAAAGCACTGAAGCGGCTCCTACAGCCAATCCACCGAAAAGGCGGGCTGAAATAAAAATGACAGATGATTTGTGCAAGGGCAGTGACATGTACATGAAACAGCAAAGAAAAGTGCTACTATTATAAGAACTCTCTTACGTCCATAGATATCCGAAAGAATACCTGAACCGAATGCTCCGATAATGGCACCTACGAGAAGAGAACTTACTCCCCATCCCAGTTGAAGTTCATTCCATCCGAAATAGGGTTGTATAAATGGAACAGCACCTGAAATAATTGCAATATCAAAACCAAACATCAGACCGCCCATTGTTGCTATCAGGCAAATAAAATACAAATAAGTTTTATTCATTAACAGTATAAGTAATTCAATTATAAAATGTTATGCAGGAATTGCAGGTAAATTCCAGCCTTCACGATAATTATGCTTTATATAAGCATTTGCACTTTCGAGAGCATTGAAAGTCTCATATTTTTTATCGAAAGTGGGGTGTCCGTCAACGACTTTAAAATCATCGCTTTTCACTATCTTTAATTCCTCTGTGGCTGAAATATTGGTGAATTTCATGTTTTCGCCATCCCATGCAAAGCTTTGTTCAAAGCCTGCAGGCGGATTGCCAGAACTCCCAGCATTACCATTTCATTAAAAGGTCCGGAATATGCAAAGTTCGAAGTCCCTTCAACCCTGCTTTCCGGTGATTCCTTGCATGCACGTATCCAATCCTGTTCATGCGGTCCGTCAGGATAAAAGACAGAACCTCCCGGAATCCTCCTGAGGTAAGGTTTTACATCAGGAACACGCCCTGAAAGCAAACGTGCATTATAACCGCCGCAGCCGCACATCAGGGTATCTTTTGAGCCAATGAACAGGCAGCCTCCAAGACCATCAGCCATTAAATTTTCACCTGCCGGAAGAAGGTCTGAAAGGTTCGGAAGCAGACCACCGTCATACCAGTGAACCTTAACAGGTGGCATAGCAAGCTTTGGCATATTATTCCTTGCAGGAAATGAAAATTCAACTGTTTCTGCCTGGGGAGCCGATTCTGTATTAATGCTTGTGGAACTGCCACGTACTTTATCGGGATAACCTAACTTCAATGACTGGTATATCGGATCCATAACATGACATGCCATATCCCCGAATGCACCTGTACCGAAATCCCACCATCCTCTCCAGTTCCATGGTGTATAAATTTCATTATATGGCCTCACCGGAGCCGGACCAATGAACAGATCCCAGTTGAGAGTTTTGGGTACCGGCATCACCTTGTGCTGGCCGTTGTATTCCCTGTGGCCATATAGGACGGTCTGTCCATGCATGTACTTCCCTTATTTCACCTATCTCATTGTTCCAGATCCATTCACATAACTGACGGACACCGTCACCTGAATTACCCTGGTTCCCCATCTGTGTTGCCACCTTGTATTTGGCTGCCAGCTTTGTCAGCAGCCGTGATTCATAAACTGAATGAGTAAGTGGTTTCTGACAATAAACATGTTTGCCAAGTGTTAAAGCATGTGCAGCAATAAGTGCATGGGTATGATCGGCTGTTGCAACCATTACTCCATCAATTGAGCCTGCCATTTCGTCGAACATTTTACGCCAGTCCCAGTATTTTTTTGCTTCAGGAAAATCCTTAAAACACAGATCGGCATATTTCCAGTCAACATCGCACAAAGCGACTATGTTTTCAGTCGCCATTCCTTTAAGGTTAATGTGTCCTTTACCACCTATTCCAACTCCTGCAATATTGAGTTTATCACTTGGAGCTTTGTATCCAAAACCACTCATAACTTTGCCCGGAATAATTGTTACTCCGGCAGAAATGAGTCCGGCTTTTTTTATAAAACCGCGTCTGGTATTATCTGAATTAGACATGACTGTAGAAATTATAGTTCTTAATTAAGATTTTTCAGCTTAATATTCCTGAACAATACTTTGGTCCCATGATTCTGAAGAGATATATGTCCCTCATCATATTTACCCCAATCAGGGAAATCTGCCCACTTGCCACTGTTCCTGAGTTTTTTCCATTCATCTGTATTTTTTTCATATTTTACAACAACAACATCATTCAGCATTTGTGTAACATAATTTCCGTCAACAACCAGAAAAAGATGGTTCCATTCGCCAACCGGCTTATAAGGTTTTGCCATTGGAGGATACATTGCATAATTTGCTCCGTTTATCTGCCAGTCTTCCAGTTTATCAGGCCAGTTTTCATGATCTATAATCTGAAATTCCGGTCCGGTCTCATACGGAAACTTATATTTTGGGTCTTCTGCTATCTGGAAAATAATGCCGCTGTTTGCACCTTTTGTCAGCTTATATTCAAGGCTTAAGGCAAAATTACGATAAGCTTCATTTGTGACAATATCAAGACTTTCTTTACCGCCTTCCGTTTTCATGGTTAATGATCCATCTTCTATTGTCCAGCAATCAGGAAACTCCTTCATATTATATCCATGCCATCTGTCACTTAGTTTCCCATCAAAGAGTAATTGCCATCCCTTACCTTTCTCGCTGGCAGTCAGGGTATTTACAGGTGCTTTTTTATCCAGTTCGGCATAGAGTACCAGCGGATCTCTTTTACCTGATTTTGCACCGCAAATTAAAACAACAGCCATTAATCCAAAAAATAATCTAAATGTAAATGTTCTCATTTTATTCTGTTTTTTAAGTTATGTATATTATGTATAATCAGACCGTTCAAATTTGGTCAATAAAGCCGGATTCTTCACTGAATTGATTTTTTCTTTTCATCCTTTAAAAGATTTTTCAATATGACAGAAATTCAGAGAGCCTTCTGAATCTTTCAGAGTTCCCATCCCGGACGGTATTCCCTTGTAAGAAATTGGTTTGCCTCAGGAACATTTGTAATTTTCATATTTACCGAATCATATTCTACTTTTTTCTTTGCCCTCAATGCAACTGCTCCTAATAGAATTGTCTCTGTAACCGGGCCTGCATAAAGAAAGCTTCCTGGTGATTGTGTCTTGTTTTTAAATGCTTCGGTCCACACATCGTTACCCCTGCGGGTAGCAGCTTCAGGTGTCTGTGTGGTAATCAGATCCTTCATTTTAGTTTCAGGTATCAGAACCGGATTTTCACCCCTGAAGCCTGCCAGTATCTTTCCTTTATCACCAACGAACATCATTCCTTCACGGGAGAATGTTTTCCCTTCTGCTGCCAGTTCATCGGGAACAGGTGGTCTCATACCGCCATCATACCAGAAAAGTTCAAAAGGAGGTAATTCACTCTGGGCAGCGAACTTGAAACGGATAATGCACGATAACGGGAAAGCGACATCGTTTGTAACTCCAACCGAGACATTGTCACGGAGAGTACAGGTGGTCGTTCCGTATGCCTCGGCACTCAGAGCCGGTGTGTTTATCCCAAGAGTAAGGAAAAGAGGGAACAGGCTGTAATGTCCCATATCAGCTATGCTTCCGGCTCCAAAATCATACCAGCCACGGAAAACAGCATGAGTATAGGTTGGGTGATAAGGACGATAAGGAACTGGTCCCAGCCAGAGATCCCAGTCAAAATCTTTAGGAACAGGAGGTGTATCGGTTGGATTAGCCTGCCATTGCGGCCACATCGGCCGGTTTGACCAGTTATGAATCTCCTTAAGGTTGCCAATAACACCCTCTTTTATCCATTTTTTTACTACGTCATAACCTCTTCCCTGGCTCCATGCAAGCAGATGTGTGCTTAAGCCTGTATTTTTTGCTGTTTCAACCGTTACCCTGAATTCTTTTATACGATTGGCGATAGGTTTATGCGTTACAACATGCTTTCCTTTTTTCATTGATGCTATAGCAACAGTTGCATGCAGGTGATCGGGTGTCATGATCTTTATTGCATTTATATCTTTCTCCTTTTCAAGTAATTCACGGAAGTCGCTATAGGATGTACACCCTTTATATGTTCCTGAAGGTTTGGTTTTTCCATAGTATTTTTGCACGAATTCCTGACCTATGTCTCTTCCTCCGGGAATTCCCTTTAATCCTTCACCCCATGATTTATCGTCCAGGGCATTTCTTATACTGTTCCGTACATCATTAAGTGACCAATCCACATAATCAGTTGTAAATTTGTTGGGGTCACACACAGAAACGATCTGAATTTCAGGATCAGCAATTAAACTTGCCATCTCCCTTAAACCCTGTGTTCCACACCCAATATAGCCAAGTGTGATTTTATCTGCCGGAGCTACAAAGCCTTGTCCTCCAAGTACATGCCTGGGCACAATAGTAAATGCCAGGGATGCAGCAGCTGCTGATCCGAGGAATTTGCGACGGTTAATTCTTTTTGAAGTTGTCATTTCGCTTTGATTAGTTGGTATTGAAAGTTCTATGTGGATCTAATTTATTCTCCAAGTTACAAAAAATATACACTGATTGGACTCAGGTAAATCAGAAATTTAGTTATGTGAAGAGATGGTCAATATTTTCCGGCGTAAAGTGGTCATGTTCACTGGTTTTTTACAATATAATTCTAAATTCGACCCTCCCTTGACATTGGTATACGTATAGTTTAACTTTACGTAAACATACTTTTAATTTTTTTTATACAAATGTCAATCTGGTCTTCTGAAATAAAAGAGCTTGAGAAACTTTATGAATCCCTTTACGGCCAGTTTCCTGAACTTGAAAAAGAGTTAGGGCACCTTCTTAAAACCGAAGATGAAAATGTAATCATGCTCTATTCCAGGAGATGCCTGGAAGTTATCATTACTGATCTTTGTGAATGTGACTTAAAAAGACCCCGTAAAACAGAACCCCTGAAGGGAATTATTGATAAGCTGCATAAGGAGGAAAAGGTTCCATCGCACATTATAACTTCAATGCATGGGCTGAATGAACTATCCACCTATGGAGCACATCCTAAAGATTTTGACCCGGAACAGGTAAAACCAGTTCTTATTAACCTTGACATAATCATCAAATGGTATCTCAAATACAAGGAGACCGGGATAGAAATTAAAGAAAAGCCAGATGAAGAGATCAGGCATGAAATCATAAGCACGGGAGAAGTAAAAAATAAAATAAATGTCTCCCGGAGAAAGCTGGCTGGTTTGCTTTCAGGGTTAATAGCAATTATTGCTTCAGTATTTGCGGTTCTATATTTTTCTAAAATATCCGGTGATGTCAGACCAGCAAAGGAACCGGAAAAATCAATAGCTGTTCTACCTTTCAGGTTGCTGAGTGACGAACCAGACAAACAATATCTTGCCGATGGCATGATGGATGCCATTCTCCTGCACTTATCAAAAATCAAAGATTTGCGAGTTATGTCAAAGACCTCGGTGGAACAATATCGTGAAACAAATAAAACCATCCCAATAATTGGTAAGGAACTAAATGTCGGGTATATTCTTGAAGGCAGTTTTCAGAAGTCCGGGGAGAGCGCTAAGTTGATAGTCCAGTTAATTAAGACCAAAAAAGAGAACCATATCTGGGCTAATGAATATAACAGGAATTGGAGTGATATTTTTTCCGTTCAGAGCGAAGTAGCACAAAAAATTGCATCGGAATTAATGGTGGTACTGACTCCCGAGGAAATTGAAAAAATGGATGAAAAACCAACGGAGAATCTAGAAGCTTATCAAGCCTATTTAAGAGGCCGTTATTACGTTAGCCAGCCACACTTCACAGTTCAAAACTGGGATCTTGCTTTACAAAACTTTCAGAATGCAGTTGAGACCGATACAACCTTCGCGTTGGCATATGCTGAATTGGCTCATGCCCATGCCAGGCTTATTTACCTGAGACAGGATCTTTCTGAATTACGCCTTGAGAAAGCTAATCAGGCTGCTGCGAAGGCATTAAAATTCGGATCTGGTCAGCCAAGAGTACATCTTGCACTCGGATATTATTATCTGTATGCATTCAGGGACAAGGAACAGGCTCTAAAACAATTGGAGATTGCAGAAAAAAGTCTTCCCAACAATGTCGAGATTATGGTCGAGAAGGCTGATATTATAGTTACAAGGGGGCAGTGGGAAGAATACGTTCATTTGCTTGAAAAAGCTCATCAACTGAACCCGAATGATGCTTCTATCCTTACTGACCTGGCGTTGGGTTACTGGTATACACGTAGTTACAAGGATGAAATTGATGCCTGCAATAAGGCTATTACACTCGCTCCCAACAGCACCTGGCCTTATCTTTATAAAATATTCGGATACTGGAGTTGGAAAGGTCCATGTAAAGAGTCGCGTGATGATATTAAATTTATTAATAAAGAAGATGAGTGGTATCTGTTTTCATGTTTCTGGCAGGAAGTTGGTGAAGGTAATTATCAGGTAGCTCTAAAGCTTGTATCAGACACCACAAAAGTCTGGAGCGTGAACAACAAGATGTGGACTATTCCTCAAAGCATGTCCAGGGCATTTATATATGATTATCTGGATGAACCGGAACTTGCCTGTGCCGGATATAAAACTGCCGTGAAAATTCTGGAAAAACAAGTTGTTGAAGTTCCGGCTGATCCCCGGTTTCATAGTGCACTTGGAATTGCATATGCAGGCCTGGGTAAAAAGGAAGAGGCCATTAAAGAGGGACTAAAGGCTGTTGAACTTTTACCCATCTCAAAAGATGCTGTTTACGGAGTAGCACATGCACAGGATCTTGCCATGATATATACCAGGCTTGGCGAGTATGACCTGGCTTTCAACCAGATGGATCAGCTTCTTTCAGTTCCTTCCTGGATAACTCCCGTGTGGCTCGAATGGGACATTCGTTTTTCACCTCTGAAAAAACATCCCGGTTACAAAAAACTGCTGATAAAGCATGCAATTGAAGAATGACCAAATGAATACCTGGATTTATAGTATATATTCCTTTGACCTGACAAAATAATTTTTAGTAAACTTAAAAAACAAGTGACCCCTGGACACAGGTTTTCTAAAATGACAATACAAATAGTCTTAACCGGTAGTGAGAAATATCATAAGAAGTCAAGCAACCTTTGAAGACGAATGTTCATCTTATTTATAAAGGTCAAATTACTAAATCATACAAATAATTAATTCTCCGGGCAATTTCACTAATCTTACTTATCTTAGAATGTTTAAAAACGAAGTTATGAAATCATCACTATTGTTCACGCGGGTGTTACTGATGATCTTCTTCATGCTATTATATGCCTGTGATAAGATAACTGTCATTGAAACCAGGCCTCCTTTACCTGTGCATCAGAGAGACGGAAAGCCCCGGACGCAGGTTGAACTTGGTACTATAAGAGCCTACTTCGGGGATTATTACAGGGTGTTTACGCAGCATATCGAAAAGGTTGCTCCTGTTGACAGCTTTTCAAATTGCTTCTTTTACGGGTCCTGTAACGGAAGTGATCTGAATCAGATTAATTTAATCAGGTGTGATTCGATTTTTGTTCTTGCCATGTATATTAATGGAATCCCACTGGATTCACTTCCTGATACACTTCCTGTGCCATCTGAGTATGGTAAATACACTGAAATCCAGCTTTATCCATTCCAGAGTTCGGGCTGGGGTTCACCCGGGCACTATTCCCTGGGCGACTTTTATGGGAAAAGTGTATTTATTACTAATAGAACTGACGATATTCTTACAGGCACTTTCGAAGGAATTCTTACATCGTCCAATGGTGACATTTTACCTGTTACAGAAGGTGAATTCAAATTAAAGATCTTCAGAAAATACATGCGGTGTGGTAAATAGGACCTGCCAGGTCTGGTGGATAAACAGATCTAAATAACAGAAATATAAAGGTTATACATTTGCCGGGAAGTCGCGATCCGGGACCTTCAGGTTTGTATATAAATCCCTTAAAAAATATTAATTTAGACTGTTTATTCATTTGCCAGTTTAATTAATCCAATTTTATCGTGAAAAACAAACTTATCGGACTTGCATTTGCATTTTTATGTCCATTTATACTCTCTGCCCAGAAAGCGAAGGTCTATGAAATGAAATCACCCAACGGCTCCATAATTCTGAAGGTGGAAGCCGGAGTCAAAATGCAGTGGTCGGTTCAGCACAGGGGACAGCATCTTATCTCACCCTCCTCCATTTCTTTAGCTTTGCAAACCGGCGAGATCCTGGGGGATAATGCAAAGGTAACATCTGCAAAGCCTTTAAGCATCGATTCGGAATTCGATGCGATCAACTACCGGAGGGCTGTAATAAAGAACTCTTACAACCAGCTTACACTGAACTGCAAAGGTAATTGGGGAGTAATCTTCAGGGTGTACAACGATGCAGTTGCCTACCGTTTCTTTACAAACAGACCCGGGGAAATTCTCATTAGAAATGAAGAAGCAAACTTCAACTTTACCGGTGATCATCAAGCATTTATCCCGATCCAATGGGATTACCGCGACGGCGAGAATTTCAATTCATCATTTGAGGCTCTTTACAGGGAGATTAAGCTTTCGCAGTTCCCTGAGGATTCTCTGGCATTCCTTCCTGTTTTAGTAGACGTGGGCCAGAATAAAAAGGTGGAAGTGCTTGAGGCAGATCTTGAAAATTATCCGGGTATGTATCTGGATCTGAATGAAACCGGCAAAGGTTTTAAAGGGGTGTATGCCCCCTACCCGCTGGAAACATATGTAAAGGGGTTAAATATAATCCCAAAGAGAAGGGCTGATTATATTGCCAGGACCACCGGAATGCGCAGCTTCCCCTGGCGCGTCGCTGTAATCAGTGAGCAGGACAAAGATCTGCTTAACTGCGATATCGTTCAGAAACTTGCGTCTCCAAGCCGTATCAGTGATATCTCCTGGATTAAACCTGGTCAGGTCTCGTGGGACTGGTGGAATGACATGAATATTTCGCATGTTGATTTCAACGCTGGAATGAATACTGCTTCATACAAGTATTATATCGATTTTGCTTCGAAGTACAAAGCACCTTATATTATTCTGGATGCAGGCTGGAACGTTCCGAATGACCTGACAAAAGCAAGAACTGAAATTAATCTTGAAGAACTTGTTGCTTATGGAAATCAGAAAGGTGTCGGCCTTATAGTGTGGGCTTCATGGAAAGATGTACTTCAGCAAAAGGAAATAGCTTTTCCGTTCTTTGCCAAATCAGGTATAAAAGGTATGAAAATTGATTTTATCGACCGTGATGACCAGGTAGCCGTGGCATCAACTTATGAAATTGCTCAATTCGCAGCGGAAAATCATTTACTCGTAGATTATCATGGTGTTTTTAAACCGTCCGGACTGCAGCGTACTTATCCCAATGTTGTGGGCTACGAGGGAGTAAAAGGGATGGAAAATGTTAAATGGGCAAATGAAAATGTACCCCGTTATGATGTAACACTTCCATTTATCAGGAATCTTACAGGTCCTATGGATTATACACCAGGAGCAATGAGGAATTCAAACCAGGCCAACTTCAGGGCGATTAATTCGAATCCCATGAGCAAGGGAACCCGTGTTCATCAGATGGCTATGTATGTGGTCTTTGAAGTGCCAATCCAGATGCTGGCTGATAATCCGACAATTTACCTGAAAGAGCAGGAATGCACAGAGTTTATTACGAAAGTCCCGACAGTATTTGATGAAACAGTTCCCCTCGACAGCAAAGTGGCTGAGTATGTAGCAGTAGCACGTAAAAAAGGCGATACATGGTATGTCGGAGCCATGACAGACTGGACACCCAGGGAACTGACACTGGACTTTTCATTCCTGGATAATGGCAATTATAGGGCTGAAGTTTACGAGGACGGTATCAATGCGGACCGGGATGCAACTGATTATAAAAAGGAAGTGGTTAACATAAAGAAAGACGATAAGATTTCTGTTAAGCTGATGAACGGTGGAGGATGGGCAGCAATACTGGAGAAGGTTAAATAAAAGTTAGAAGCCGGAAGTCCGAAGACCGAAGACGAAACCTGAGTTAAATCCCCTCCTGGGAGGGGGAGGGGTGGGTTTTAATAGCCGAAAGGCCGAATACAGACGAAAATCAGCGGAATTACCGGCTCACTGCCTGATTATTTTTCGTGTAATTGTCTTGTCAACAGTTTCTACTATCAGGAAATAGAATCCTGTATGCAGCTGAGTAAAATCAAGCTCATAGTATTTGCTATTGACATTCACTTTTATTAAAGGTCTTCCGTACAGATCTGCAAGGACTAAAGTTTTAATTTCAAAGTCAGAGTTTATTGTGAGTATATCACTAACCGGATTGGGGTAAATCTGAAGATTATTATCAGGTACTATTTCTCCTGAAGATGTTATAACATCATTTGATGCTATCCAGCTGGCCGGATCATTATTATCCATAACAGGACTTACAAGTTTGAGGTAATAGCCGTTCCCGTCAGCCTCAGGCCAGGGAATTGTATCAGAATAATTTACATTATCAATAATATTCCCGAATCCATCAGACAGAATTATATTTTCACCCTTATTTGACAAGTGTCTTGTGAATTTTCCAAAAGGTGTAAAGCCATATTTTAATCTGAAAGTCTGCTGATTGCTTGCAAGAATTAATGAAGAGTTTGGCGCCATTGTTGTGTTTGGAGGGAACTGGTATGAAATCCCTGACCCTGCAAAATAAATACCTGAAAGACTTACCTGTTGATCTCCATGATTTGTTATTTCTATATACTCCAGGTCATCCTCTTCAGAAAATTCCGGAGATGTTGAAGGGTGGTACATTATTCTGGATATTACCAGTGGTGGAACACTCACGTTACTACATAAATCATATGAGCTAAGGTTACCCGTTATCCATGGAATACGGTTACTGAGGAAAGTTTTAATCGTTGCGACCTTTTCCTGGAGATTGCCTGTGTTTTTCCACAGAAAATTGTCTCTCGTTACTGCTTCAAAGATATAATCTGTCGTCTGATCTATGAATGATTCGAGTACTGAAGGATTTAGCGGGTTGCCCGGCTGTATAAGCTCGTTCCATCTTTTCGACAGGTAACATTTGAACTGGGGATCACTATAAAAATCATTCCAGAAGTCTGATCCTTCATTATCACCGTTTGAAAATTGCCAGATATTTGTTTTGCTCCTGTCATATCCCCAAAAAAACAGATCGTTGCTGAATGTAAGGTCATTATCCCAAATGGGACCTGCTTTCAATTTACCATTCCTGTCCTTATGAAAAAAAGTGCTGTACTGGTATGAGTCTGCGTTTGAAGATAGTTCACTTATAATAATATAATCAATAAATGAAGTTATGTCAATAACTGACGGATAACCGTCAATAAGTGAGGTATTATGGTTTTTAGCAGCTTCAGCCAGTTTAACGAACTGAGTCTGAATATAGGCGTTCTGCAATGCGGTTACATACTCGGGTTTTGGAAATTCATGAATATAATCAACGGCTGTTCCATCGGCGTTTGTCATTCTAAAGGCTACCGGATCACCACCCGTGGTTTTGTCGGCTTTTGTAATATACCCTCCCGATACCTGGGGCATTGAATTATCATTCACATCAATCCTGACAATGTTCACCCTGTTGTCGTCAGCTTTTATTTTTTCCTGAAGCAGATAAAGACCTTTATACTCCCCATTGATCACCAGTTCACAATAGGCTGTCCTTGAAGCATATTCACCGATTTGTCTTGAAAGGTTAAAGCAAAGGTAATCACGCATCAGTGCAGGGTCGAAAACCATTCCGTTAAGTATCCAGTCATGCTCCTTTGGCATACCCAGCAGGGTTGCATTATTATTGGTTACATTATCGGACATTAATGTCGAAAAACCATATTGCTTTTTATATGTAGCTTGCGAGGATGAACCTCTGATTTCAATATCTATTCTCCCGTTATAGTCCAGATATTCAGGGCTGTTCTGATCGGTCAGATAGTTCCTTTCTCCGGGTCCCCTGTAAATTATTTTCAGGGATGCCAGAACCCTCGGATCATCAACAATCGGTACGTTCCCGTCTGTATTAATAATAAAGACAGGCAGGTTACTGTCAGTAAAGATCTGGGCACTTATATGCCTGGTAAAGGTCAGAAGAAAAATACTGATTAAGATAAAATGTCGTTTCAAGATTTTGTTGTATCAGCCAAAAATAACATATAATATTATTCCCCCTGTTATGATTATCAGAAAACGATCAGGACAGTACTGATCGTATACGGGATCGGAATAAAAAGCCTTTCCTGGCCAGGCGTGAAGAACTCAGGGGGAATTTATTCAGGTTCGATTTTTGCTTTAGCCAGGGCATCCTTTACAGATGCTTTGAAGATATTAAATGACCATGTTGCTCCTGAAACAGCATCAAGTTTGTCGACCTTCTGGATTTCTATCAGCTTACCGGGGTAGGACTGAACTCCTTTCCAGTCGTTCCTGCATTGCTGTATATACAATTCATTTCCCTGGAAATGATTCTCATAATAACCGTCGAACTGTTCATGTAGATTTGAATCCCTGATAAAAAAATTAATTGTTGTATAACGACCATTTTCAAGTCGTAAACCTGACATTCCCCCAGTAAGGCTCATCAGTGTATAAGAACCTCGACTGACCTGAATAATGACCGTCGGGATAATTACGCAGCGTATCCTGATCTTCCCTGGAAGCTGTATTAAGATGGCCGGCATCATAAAATGATGATAGACAGATAGCTGTCAAAATCGCACCCGCGATAAAGATATACCTGAATTTATTCATTATCCTGCAGATATTAATGATTAATGAAGGTCTCTGGTTGCAATATAAAAGTAATAAAATTTTCTATTCGCATTATTTCTTTAAAACCATTGATTTTGGTTCGCGGATGACGTAATTTTATTTATATTATGAACCTAAAAATTAGACAGGTTTATTATTAAAATCAAAACCATAACCATATGCAAAATCTATTTAACAGTGAGACCGTCTGGGGTCTTCTCATGCGATTTGTAATGGATCTTTTTTTCCTGATTATCCTGATAAGGATCCTCTATTTCAGGTATTCAAAAAAGGAAAACTTCATGTTCACCTTTTTCCTGATTGGAATAACCGTCTTTTTTATCTGCTCATTGCTGAAAGATATAAAAATTGAAATCGGCATGGGACTGGGATTATTTGCTATTTTCTCGATTCTCAGGTTCAGGACGCGTAATTTTAATGTTAAGGATATGGCATATACCTTTGCTGCAATCGGAATTTCGGTTATTAATTCAGTGACTGATTTGGGAAAGGTTCCTGTCATAGGATTAATAATAATCAATTTTATTATTGTCCTTTCAGTATTTATTCTTGAAGAGCATCTTAAAAAAAACATGTTCAGTAAATACTCGATCTTTTACGGTAACCTTGAATTGCTTAAACCAGGCAACAATCATAAACTTATAAAGGATATATCGGCTAAAACAGGATTGAACATTATGAAGGTCAGAATCAGGAATATTGATTTCAAAAGAGACATCGCTGAGATTGAAGTCTACTTCAAGGAATAATTGTTGCTCTCCTGGTTCCAGCGCGTTTTAGCCAAATAATAACTAATAGCCTTATTCTGATGAAATACTGGTTATCAATAATCTCAGTCATTATCATGTTATCTGTTTCAGCATGTAAAACAGGCAAGGTTAATAATGTAGTTTTAACCGGTTATGATTTTGTATCGCCGGATGCATCAGTAATCTTGCCGGATATATTGCATGAAATATCCGGATTGACCCATATTGATTCGACATTGTTTGCCTGTATCCAGGATGAGAAAGGAATTCTCTTCTTTTATGACCTTGCTAAAAATGAAATCAGTAACCGGATGGAATTTTTTATTAAGGGAGATTATGAAGGAATTACCAGGGTAAAAGATACTATATATGTTCTCAGAAGTGACGGCACTCTTTTTGAAATTCCTGATTATAAATCAGGCGATGCAATTGCTACTCCGTATCCGACTGAAATTCCTTCGAAGGATAATGAAGGTTTATGTTATGACAGTAAAAACAACAGACTGCTTATTGCCTGTAAAGACAATCCCGGCAAAGGGGATCTGTTGAAAGATGACAGATATATCTTCACATTTGATCTGAGGTCAAAGAGCCTGGACAAAGAACCGGCATTCAGCTTTGATGTCGCCATGCTGAAAGAGTATGCAGCAAAACACCACATTGACCTTCCCCTGAAAGAGAGAAAGAAAGGATCATCATTAGAGCCTGTTTTGAAATTCCGTGCTTCTGCAATAGGAATTCATCCTTTAACAGGAAAACTGTATTTAATTTCTGCTGAAGATTACCTTCTTTTCATTTTTGACATGAACGGGAATATCGAACAGATGATTAAACTTAATCCCGGATTGTATCTTCAGCCTGAAGGAATAGCTTTCTTTGATAATGGCGATATGGTGATCTCAAATGAAGGTCAGAGCAAAGTACCTGCAACCTTGAGAAGGTTAAATTACCATCCCGAAAAAATACACCCTTAGGTCCACTTAAGTGGGCTTAAAGAGTTACTGGTCTCTTAAAGCCTCCGCAAGCTGGCGGAGGTTGGGGGTATTCAATATCCCCAATTCTTCATAATCTCCAGGTCTTCCTTTATGCAGGCCATTGGAGCCTTTCCCTGGTACGATTCCTGTTCTATTATATAGACTTTTGTGCCTCCTTTTTCCGTTGCCAGTTTCAGTACTTCCTTTGCATTGACTATACCTGTGCCAATTATTGTACTTTCATATTTTTCATCCCCTTCCGTGGCCGGAATTTCATCCTTGGCATGAATGTTCTCAAACCTTCCGGGGTATTGGTTAACCACATCCAGGGCAATTCCACCGCCGTTATATAAATTACCAATATCAAGTTGTACCACAACAAGCTCCGGATCCATGCTCTTCATCATGATATCAAACAGCTTTTCGTTGTTCAGCTTTTCGCTGAATTCAAAATCGTGGTTATGATAACCAAATTTCATCCCCTTCTTTTTACACAGTTCACCGCACTTATTAAATATATCCATATAGTGTTTAAAATCAGTGTAGTTCTTTCTCATACTTTCATCCATCGATGGGCTGACCACGTATTTCTGTCCAAGAATGCCTGCATCATCAATTGTTTTTTTCCAGCTGTCAGCAAAATCATTTTTGCCTTCATCCCAATGCTCTTTCCCCATTACCGTGTGACCACTGATCATTTTTAATCCCAGTCCGTCGAGCACCTTCTTAAATTCAACGGGAGCATAACCATAGAATTTCCCGTTAACATAATTGGCATGTTCAACATATTTATAACCTATTTTGGCAACCTGGGTCAGAGATCCCAGAGGGTCCTTCTCCATATCATCACGTACTGAATAAAGCTGTACCCCGACAATCCCCATTTGCTTTTTAGCTGCAAAAACTGATTCCGGAATAAGGGCGGTAGCAGTGAGAGCCAATGCTCCTGATTTAATAAAAGTCCTGCGAGATGTTTTCATCATTTGAATTATTTATGATAAGCTATAAAATTAATAATAAATCCTGCGAAAGCAGGATTTTAAAGGTATTCTTTTATTCTTTTCCAGTAAAGTTCAGTCATTGGCCCGGAACCGTTCCATGCCTTTGCTATCCTTTCCAGTTCGTGCGGTTTATAAAGTGAGGCAAAATACAAAAAGACCTTTTCAGATATTTTTATGTCCGACATATCTGCCAGTGTGTATTTATTTCCTGTCCGCCGGTTGTAGTCATCAACTCTTATTTGCCTTATCTGAAGAATCCCGACAGCATTTTCAAGCTCATTATAAAACATCGGATTACCCATAGTTTCAACCATTGATGTTGCATATATAAGAGCTGAAAAAGGCTTGATGGCTGGTGATTCGATAAGCATAAAAGTGTGATTTTCCGGAGCAACAACCCTGAAACTGACAAGTAAGAAGGTTACTGCAAATATGAGTCGCCTCAATCCAGAATATCCCGGCAACCTCATTTTATTCAGAAGCTGGATTAAAGTATTCATCAGAGGATCTCCTCCTGAGGAATTATCCTTCCGGATCCTTTTTGATAACACTTTTAAAGGGTTATCTGTTTTAATATACCTTTTCAAAAATTTCCGGTTTAGTTAGTAGTAAAAAATCTGATCCCTAAAATATTTTTGGAAAAGTATCCGAAGCAAAATTTAGTCAATTTTCTTCAATTAAAGAGTGTTAATAACCACTTAGTTATTAACATTCTGACCACAGATTACTTTTCCTTACAAAATGGTCACCTGACAGATAAACAACTGTATATTTAAAATGTTCAGAAAACTGCCAATTCTTAACGATTTCCTCAGAATTCCACGATAATGAATCTTGCCTCCCGTATCTTTTAAGATAATCTTCAGTCTTTATTCAAAATGCAACCAGATTATCATTTCATGTAACAAAAGTGCCATATACTTACAATATCCGGGTTAAACTCTAATCTGAAATTTAAAACTATTCCTTCCGGCGATTCAGCGATTGATGATTGAAAAAAAGGCCTGGACTGATTCCGGCCTTTTACATCTGCGAAAATCTGCGGAATCTGCGTGAGATAAAAGAAGATTTCCCGCAGATTCCGCTGATATATGTAGATCTTTACATATATTTTAAATCAGATCTTTATCTTCTTCTTAAGCTCTTTTATCTCATTTTCTTTTTCAATGATAATGTCGACCTTTTTAGATATTTCCCTTTCTTTCTCTGAAACATCCTTATCAAGATCATCCACTTTCCTGTTCAGATCCTCGATCTTGTTTTTCAGCTTGCCGATATCGTCTTTTAGTCCTGCTATCTCACGGTTTAGCTGTATTTTTTCATCCTCCAGCTTTTTGATTATCGGGGTATAAACAGATTTTGCATAGTACCAGGCTGAAAGATATCCGATCAATCCGGCCACAAGGAGCAATAATACTATTAAGACCACTGCGCCAGTAACGGACATTGCTTGTAGCATAAGTATTGATTTCATAACATTATTTTTTAATTGAAATTACTGTTCTTCTGTTTTTTGCTCTCTCCTCAGCGGTGATATAGCCGGCCAACGCATCTTCTTCTCCTTTAGAGGATACTATCATTCTTGAAGCCGGGAATCCTTTTTCTTCAAGAAATTCCTGAGCAGCCTGCGCCCTTTCAAGTCCAAGAGTTTTATTATATTCCGGAGTACCTACAAGATCGGTATATCCTGTAACCATGATTATCGATTCAGGATATTTATCAAGCCAGCTTTTAAATTCCGCCAGGCTGGTTTCGATCTGCGGATCAGTTATCAGTCTGGCTTTATCAAAATCATGCCAGATCACAAGGTCTTTCGGCATCAGCGCATATATTCTCGCCAATGAATCTGCCACATTATTTGTGGTTACAGGTACTGCTATTGTTTCAACGGGTTTTTTCAGCGCCGGCTTAAGAACATCAACAAACAGCCATGTGGAGAAAAATGCCCATATTACAAAAGTGACAGCCCCGATTGTGAGGATTCTCATTTTCTAACTTGTTATTTTTCAGTTCAGGTTATTATTTCTACAAGTTAGTAAATTCTGGAAAACTCAAGCAAAAAAATCCAGGTTATTTTTAGTCCTTGAAGAGAATCTCCTTCTTAAACCTGTGAAAGAGTTTATCTTCATCCTCACCCTTTTTTATTCCGTCCAGGAGAAGTTCAATAAGTTTTGGGATAGCCTTGTCGCTGAATCCTGCTTCAATTGCAAACCTCTTTATTAATTTCCTCTCCCCTTCAGTAACAACTTCATCAGCAAGTATCATCTCCGCGATATTGTATAGATGCTCAAACTTTTCAGTCAGGCTGTAAGGAGGATTATAATTGTGATTAGCCTCATATTCAATGAGTGTGTCAACTTCCGGATCCGTAAGGCCAAATTTCCTGCCTTCCCTGTGAAGAAGATCAAGTTCATTGTTATTTATTTTCCCGTCGGCTTTCGAGACCTGAACAAGATGCAAATAATGCTCTTTGCTGATCCTTTTACCGTTATCCTTTATGAAATCTGAGAAGTTCATACATGAAGGTTTAAATTTTAACTGTCCAATTTATGAATCAACCTGTTATAGCTGGAAATTTTGTCAATATAAAATCAAAATTACTTAAAAAGTTTAACTCATTCAGAATAATTGCCGATTACTTTTATAGTCTGGTTAACCTTGTTATTTTTATGGTTTGCCTTTCATTATATAAAGGACACTTATATATACATTTTTATTTATATAAAAGATATCTATATATAATATTTTCAGTATATAAGATCTTTTATCCGTAATTGCCAGAACTTATTGAAACTGTCAACCGGGTCCTCGCACAGATATACAGCCGTCCCGAATTCCCTTGCATCCGGATTTGAAATACTCCCTATTTTTGTGATCTTTCTGAAGACCTGGCGCACATCATCTCCCGGTTCATCATTTATATAAACCATCGAAGTAATATCAGGGTCGAACTTTTGCGGAATCCAATACCTGAAACTTTCGCTGAAACAGATAGCTTCAGGTAACCCGTATTTCTTCCCAATAACGGTTATTGCTCCGGCATGCCCGTAGTTTTCACAATAGATGAAAGCTGCTTTTTTATCAGGTACAATCTGCCATGCTTCATTGGTAATCTCCGTAAGTTCTTCCCATCCAAGCATATCGGCATAATCCTGCGGTAATGAATGAATTGAATTGTCTTCAAAACGGCATACAAAATCCATCCCGTAATTTGTACCGATATTTTTAAAATATCTGATAAGCCCTTCGGTTTTATAAACCGGAACTCCAATAGGTATCACAGGTAAAGTAAAAATTATCAGCAGAAGAGATAAAAATATTCTTGACCATGTTTTTCTGAGCAGATTACACCATGATACAGCTCCGGCTGCAATCAGAAACGGAAAGATGCCCTGCGTATAATAGCTTTTCCCATGCAATAGCATAAGTGTGATGATTACACTTATTACAACAAGACCGAGGAATCTGAATTTTCTGACTTTTTTGTCTAATAACAAAAATATGATACCAGCCACTGTAAGAATTGATGCAGCGCCCGGTGTTACAAGTTGTTCTATTAAAAAGGAACTCTGATTGACATTCACAAGCTGAGTCCTCCTGAGTTCAGATAAATGATGAACTACCGGCAACCCGTTTGCAATCTGCCATATTAAATTGGGAGAGAAAACCAGAATTCCTATGAGTACTCCATACCAGAATTTCCTGCTTTTGAATAAGATCCTGTATTTCGTAAACGGGATTATGATAAGAAACGAAAAAAACAATACCCCGATAAGGTATTTGTTAAGCAGGGCAAGTCCTGCTGTTATTCCAAGCAGGATAAGATATTTCCCCGAAGAGGTGTTAATATATTTCAGTACCAGATAAAAGAACAGGGTCCATAGAACAAGGTCGATGTGTACAGGTTGAAACAAAAGGAAGGTCCTTAATCCGAAGATTGATAAAATTATACCCAGGGCTGCCAGGACCCTTGAATAGCCCGATCCTCCAAGTTCTTTAGCGATAGCTGAGATCAGAAAGACAGTGGCTGCACCTAAAAGTGCCGGAAATATCCTCACTGCAAAAATAGAATATCCGAAAATATTCTGCATTGCCCATGCTACCCATCCGATCATCGGCGGGACCGTTGCATATCCGAATGCCGGGTGCTGCCCAAGAGAAAAGTAAAGAAGCTCATCGCGGTGAAATTCAAGATTATATGAAAAGATCAGATGAATTATCGCTGTAAAAACCGCCAGTGTAGCTACAATAACACCCACATAATTGATTTTAAGCCAATTTTTCATAATCACGAAAACCCGGTTGAAATAATAATTAATATTACATACGGAAAGTTATGAAAAGTAATGTAATTGATTTATTAAAGGAAAGTGATATATTTCAGGGAATATGAATTATTAATCGGGATTACTTTTTATTATTACGACCATCATCAAAAATTATGAATATGAGAAGAGAATTCAGGACAGTTATTGCATCAGTAATAATTTTGAGCTCTATATCTTTCATTAAAATCGTTGAAGCTCAACCGGCTAAATCAGACAACGCGCTGGATGAAAAAGTAAAGAAGTTTCTCAGTGATCATTCGCGGCAATGGTATGATATGAATATTCCGGCAATTGATGGCCAGCTGCTGTACGATCTTATAATCAGGGGGAACTACAAATCCGCTCTTGAAATTGGCACCTCAACAGGCCATTCAGGCATTTGGATTGCATGGGCCCTCAGCAAAACAGGCGGTAAACTTATTACAATAGAAATTGATAAAGAAAGATATAACACCGCACTTGAAAATTTCAAAAAGGCCGGATTATCGGAATATATTGACGCAAGGCTTGCCGATGCTCATAAGCTCGTAAAAGAATTGAAAGGTCCCTTTGATTTTGTCTTCAGCGACGCAGATAAGGAATGGTATAAAAACTATTTTGTTGATCTCGATCCAAAATTAAAAGTCGGAGGATGCTTTACTGCACATAATATATCAGACAGGGGCCGTGGGGGTTATGGCAACTACGGGGGCCAGGGAATTTTCTTTGAGTATGTTAAAAGCCTGAAAAACTATGAGACTACTGTCAATTCAGCGGGAAGCGGGATGTCAATAAGTTACAAAAGAGCTGAAAGCAAATAGTCCAATCATGAGCGGAGAAATACTGGAGAGAAAGCTTGGTCTTTTTCCGGCTACCAATATTGTCGTCGCCAATATGATCGGCGCCGGAATATTCACAACTTCCGGGCTTTTAATGTCAGGGTTGAATAATCCTGTCCTCATGTTGATCTTATGGGCTGTCGGCGGGATCATTGCTCTATGCGGAGCCCTTTCTTACGGAGAACTGGGAGCAGCAATGCCTGGTGCCGGGGGAGAATACCTGTTCCTTTCAAAACTATATCATCCGGTTTTTGGTTTTTTGAGCGGCTGGGTCTCTTTTATTGTTGGTTTTTCTGCTCCTATCGCTGCCTCTGCACTTGGATTCAGCGAATACTTCTCAAGGGCAGTCCCGGGATTTGCGTTTTGGCTGCATAATTCCGGAATTATGGAACCTGGAGCAACCAAAAAAGTCCTGGCGGTTTCTATAATCCTTATTTTTACTTTTATTCATTACCGCGGAATAAAATATGGAGCACGAATACAGAATGTACTTACACTGTTGAAAATTCTTCTTATTGTTATTTTATTAACAGCCGGATTTTCATCAGGAAAGGGAGATATTTCAAATTTTACCAAAGGCGGAATAATGCCTTCCGGATTGTCAGGCTGGAAAACAATCGGACTTTCCCTTATGTGGATAATGTTTGCTTACAGTGGCTGGAATGCCTCAACATACCTGGGTGCCGAAATAAAGAATCCTGCCAGGAATCTTCCCGGGTCGCTGGTCGGCGGGACAATTATAGTCCTGCTCCTTTATATGGGTTTAAACATGTTGTATGTTTATGGCATCGAACCGGAGTCGATGAAAGGAGTTATTTCCGTTGGTGGACTGGCTATGGGAAATCTCTTCGGCAAATCAGCTGAAATATTGTTTTCAATACTGATATCATTTGCATTATTCTCATCACTTAGTGCATTCATAATAATAGGCCCCAGGGTCTATTATTCTATGGCAAAAGATGGCCTTTTCTTCAAATCAGCTGCAAAAATCCATAAGAAATTCCAGGTACCTTCCAATTCTATCCTTCTGCAATGTCTCATAGCAGTCATCCTCGTTCTGTCAGGAACATTCGAACAGGTTCTTACCTATATGGGATTTGCTCTTGGGATCTTTCCTGTTCTTGCCGTAATTGGTATCTGGAAATTAAGGAGAAGCAATCCGGAAGCATTACGGATAAAGGGATTCCCGGTGACACAGGTCATTTACATTGCGGCGGGTCTGCTGATACTGATACTTTCATTCCTCGAAAGACCCGTCGAATCTTCAATAGCACTTCTGACTGTCGTTGCAGGGATTCCATTTTATTTCATATTTAAGAAAAGTAATAGAAATAATAATCCTCTTTGACAATGTAATTTCTATGTAGATCTCTATGTTAGTTTTGACCTTAACTCATCCCCCATCCCCTTCTCTTAAGTCTAAGAGAAGGGGTGCAACCAACTATCATATAGTGTTATACTCCCTTCCCTTAGAAATAAGGGAAGGGCTGGGGATGGGTTAAATATTCAGGTAAGGAAAGAGTTAGAGATTGATTTATTCTGTCATAAAAGGAAAGTTGTTGGGTAACAGGTCATCTTGCTATTCCTGCAAGATCCCGTATCACCACCGAAGCACATGCAATACCGAATGCAGCAGGCATATAGGAAATTGTTCCTACAACGGATGCCTTATTCTTTTCACCAACAGAAGGAATTACTTTATTCTTATCAACTACTTCGGGCGAGTAGACGGCAGTGACTCCCTCCCTGATTCCAAGACGATGAAGCCGTTTTCTCAATATCCTCGCCAGAGTACAATCAGTGGTATGCGAAATATCACCTACTGATATTTTTACCGGATCAAATTTCCCACCTGCTCCCATTGAGCTGACAACAGGAATTTTTTTCGCTACGGCATGGTAGATAAGAAATACTTTAGGCGACAGAGTGTCAATTGCATCAACCAGATAATTAAAATCCGGATCCAGGATTTCAATCATTCTTTCATCCTTTAAATACTCATTAATTACCGTCAGAACGAGACCGGGATTAATATCTTTCAGCCTTTGCCCCATGATCATGGCTTTAGCAATTCCTTCGGTGCTTTCAAGCGCAATCAGCTGCCTGTTGCGGTTGGAGGTATGTATTGTATCACCATCGACTATTGTCATCTTTCCAATCCCTGCCCTGCATATCATTTCAGCGGCATAGGCTCCCACTCCACCCATACCAACAACGAGGACATTGGAAGCCTGAAGTTTATCCAATCCCTCTTTCCCGATTAGTAATTCAGTCCGTGAAAGCCAATCCGGCATATTAGGTTAAATAATTGAATTATTAAAAAGTAAATTAAAATTATTCAGTACTATTTTCTTTAATTCATCGACACTTATTACAAGATCGTCAGAGACTTTCTTGTAAATTGCCCTTATATCCACATCCGCGCCGTCGGTTTCAAGAAATATCCTGTTTTTAGGGAGGAATCTGATAAGATCGGACGATTCCGGCCTTAACACAAAATCGAACCAGAATGAAAGATACATACCTCTCTTAATCAGCTGTAATGCAAGCTCTTTCTTTCCCCTGAATCCATGAACCATCCACGGTGTTGCCGGTTTCAATGTTTTATGCGCAGCCAGCAATTCATCCCACGCCCTTACACAATGAATAAACAACGGCTTGTTTTTCTCATTGGCAATTTTGACCTGTTCTTCAAATGTTGATCTCTGAAGTTCAATTGAAGGACCTCTCAGCTTATCAAAACCTGCTTCTCCGAAAGCTATCAGATCAGGATTGTCTGCAACTTTAAGAACATATTTCAGGAGATCCTCCCGGTTGTTTTCATTCAGATGCCATGGATGAATTCCGGCAGTAAATGCTTTTGCAGTTATTTTCTCAGGATCAAGGTTCTCATGGGCCATCAGATTTTCAACCGCAAAGATACCCGTGTCTCTCTTTGTATCATGCGTATGAATATCTATATATTCACCTGGTTCAGGAATATTCATAGGATTATTTTCCGATTACTGAAAGTCCTTTCTCAATACGGCTTATTGTCTCCCCCCTGCCTATCCAGCTGATTATATCGAACATATGAGGACCCCGGAGTGAGCCAACAATAACGAGTCTGAAGGCATTCATTACAGCGCCTGTATTTAACCCTTTACTTTCAATCCATAATTTTACAGCTGATTCAGTTGAAGAGGAGGTAAAATCATCAACACCCCGGAGAACAGAAAGTAGTTCCTCAAGCATGGTATGAGTATCCTCCTGCCATCTTTTTTTAATTACCTCAGGATCGTATACCTCCGGAGCTTTAAAGAAGAAATCGGTCTGATCCCAGATATCCCTGACAAAGCTTACCCTCTCTTTTACAATTCCGACAAGCATTTCAAGACGGACGATATCGACATGATATCCTTTAGGTCGGAGGAATTCCCTGAATTCTATAGCTAGCTGATTATTTGTTCTTTTCTGAAGATACTGATGATTGAACCATTTTGCTTTTTCCGGATCAAACTTGGATCCTGACTTTCCTACTCTCTCTATTGAAAAGGCATTTATCAGCTCATCCATTGAAAAGATTTCCTGTTCAGTTCCCGGATTCCACCCAAGCAGTGCAAGCATGTTAATAAATGCTTCGGGATAGTAACCTTGCTCACGATAACCCTTTGCCGTTTCACCGTAAGGCCAGAACAGAGGGAAAACCGGGAATCCCATTTTATCTCCGTCACGCTTGCTCAATTTACCTTTCCCGTCTGGTTTCAGAAGCAGAGGAAGATGAGCATATAAAGGGGCCTCCCAGCCATAAGCCCTGTAAAGCAGGAAATGAAGCGGAAGCGAGGGCAGCCACTCTTCACCGCGAATGACATGGCTTATTTGCATAAGGTGGTCATCAACCATATGTGCAAGATGATAAGTGGGCATACCGTCGGCCTTGAACAGGACCTTATCATCAAGTGTACTGGTATTTACAACCATATGTCCCCTGATAAGATCATCAAAATGAATATCTTCATCGACAGGCATTTTAAATCTGATCACATAGGGATCGCCTCTGTCAAGCCGGGAATTCCATTCAACATCGCTTAACGTTATTGAATTATTCAGCTTCTCCCTGACTTCAGCATTATACAGGAAGGTTTTTCCTTCTTCTTCACTTTTCAGCCTGAGCCCATCAAGCTCAGCAGGGGTATCAAACGCATAATATGCATATCCTTTGTCAAAGAGCATATCTGCATACTGTTTGTACAGGGGTTTCCGATCGCTCTGCCTGTATGGCCCGTAATTCCCTCCTTCTTTAATCCCTTCATCAACAATTATCCCGCACCAATTCAAAGATTCCATAATATAATCTTCAGCTCCGTCAACAAACCTGGTCTGGTCAGTGTCTTCAATCCTCAGAATGAATGTCCCGTTATTTTTCCTTGCAAAAAGGTAATTGTAAAGAGCGGTCCGGACGCCTCCTAAATGCAGCGGACCGGTCGGACTTGGTGCAAAACGTACTCTTACCTGCGACATGATTTTATCTGATATTTAAAAATTAAGGTAAAGATATGCAATGGCTATTAATTAACCTAAGTCGCTGGTTACTTGTTACTGTTCCTGGTTAACAGGTTATTATCAATTAACTGGCAACCAGCAACTGGTAACTTGAGTTTTTTTATATTAATTTAGCATTCTAAATTGGTCCACATGAAGAAAATGAAAGCTCTGGTAAAAGCCAGGCCTGAAAAGGGCATCTGGATGGAAGAGGTTCCCGTTCCGGAACCCGGGCTGAATGACGTTATTATAAAGGTTAAAAAAACGGCGATCTGCGGCACTGATCTCCATATCTATGAATGGAATCAATGGGCTCAGAAAACTATTAAGACGCCGATGATCATCGGTCATGAATATATGGGTTATATCGAGACAACGGGTGCCGGGGTAAAAAACCTTAAGCCGGGCGACAGGGTCACGGGTGAGGGCCATCTGGCGTGCGGACATTGCCGGAATTGCCGGAGGGGGAAAGAACATGTCTGTGAAAATTCAGTAGGGATCGGAGTAAATATTGACGGATCATTTGCCGAGTATGTTAAGATACCTTCTGTTAATATCGTACCTCTCGACCCAAGGATCCCTGATGAATGGGCCGCAATAATGGATCCGTTCGGGAATGCAACTCATACTGCATTGTCATTCCCTCTTCTGGGCGAAGATGTATTGATAACAGGTGCAGGGCTTATAGGCAACATGGCAGTGGCAATTGCCAAATACGCCGGCGCCAGATTCATTGTAGTAAGCGACCTGAGCGACTACCGTCTTGATATTGCAAAAAAAATGGGGGCAACTCTGACGTTAAATCCATCCAGGGGTGAGAAGATCTCTGATGCTGTGAAGAAACTTGGCATGAGAGGATTTGATATCGGGCTCGAAATGTCGGGATCCCCGAAGGCTTTCATTGAAATGATAAGCAATATGTATAACGGATCAAGTATTTCACTGCTCGGAATATTGCCTTCTGATTTTGAGGTACCATGGAGTGACATTATTTTTAAAGCAATCACTCTGAAGGGTATTTACGGAAGGGAAATGTGGGAAACATGGTATAAGATGGAGCAGATGATAATTGGAGGCATCAATCTGGATCCTGTAATAACCCACCGTTTTCATATTGATGATTTTCAGAAGGGATTCGATATAATGGAAAGCACGAACTGCGGCAAAGTAATTCTCAACTGGGATTGAATTATTATTTGAATTTCTTAGTGTTACTTTGTGATCACTTTGTGCTCCTTTGTGGTAAAAAAAGAAAATTAACCACAAAGGGACGCCAGGTTTGCGCAAAGGCACACAAAGGTTGAAAACAAAATAATATATAATGTATACTGACTATCAAAAACATCTGTGTCAGATCCTGTCCGAAATAAAAGAAGCAGGTCTGTATAAAAATGAAAGAATAATAGTATCCCCTCAGGGTGCTGAAATAACACTTGAAACCGGACAAAAGGTATTGAATTTCTGTGCCAACAATTATCTTGGATTATCAAACAACCAACAGCTTATTGAAGCTGCAAAAGCCTCTCTCGATGATCATGGGTATGGAATGTCGTCTGTAAGATTTATCTGCGGAACAACTGACCTTCATAAGAAGCTCGAGCGGAAAATCGCAGATTTCTTCGGAACCGATGATACTATCCTCTATGCCGCGTGTTTTGACGCCAATGGCGGAGTTTTTGAACCCCTGCTGACAGAGCAGGATGCGATCATCTCTGATTCTCTCAACCATGCATCAATTATCGATGGCGTCCGTTTATGCAAAGCCCAGCGTTACAGGTACAATAATGCTGATATGGACGACCTGGAAAAACAGCTTCAGCTTGCTCAGGAGCAAAAGTTCCGCCTGATTGTAACGGATGGTGTCTTCTCAATGGATGGGAATGTAGCTCCGCTCGACAGGATAGTTGTTCTGGCCGAAAAATACAATGCAATGGTAATGGTTGACGAGTCACACTCAGCTGGTGTGGTCGGAGAAACAGGAAGGGGAGTTACAGAACTTTATAGCATTAAAGGGAAGGTTGAGATAATTACCGGGACCCTTGGAAAAGCCTTCGGAGGAGCCATTGGAGGATTTACGACAGGGAAAAAGGAGATTATTGAACTCCTCAGGCAACGATCGCGTCCTTACCTCTTTTCAAACTCTATCCCCCCCATGGTTGCTGCTGCCGGAATAAGGATGGTCGACATGATGACGGAAACCAATGAACTTCAGGATAAGCTGCACCATAATTCAGAGTACTTTATTACAAAAATGAAAAGCCTTGGTTTTGACATCAAACCAACCCGATCAGCGATCTGTGCTGTAATGCTTTATGATGCCAGACTATCCCAGGATTTTGCAGCAAGGCTTCTGGAGGAAGGTATTTATGTTATTGGTTTTTATTACCCTGTCGTACCAAAGGGACAGGCAAGAATAAGGGTTCAGCTTTCAGCAGGACACGAAATGGAACACCTCAATAAGGCGGTTAAAGCTTTCGAAAAAATAGGAAAAGAGCTTAAAGTAATTAAATAAAAAATCTGCGCTGATCTGTGCGATCTGCGGGAGAATTTCTTTTAGTTTCCCGCAGATTCCTCAGATTTTCGCAGATCAACCGCATTTTGATGATCCGCAGTCTTTGCAGATCAGGCATCCCTCCTCATAAACAAGGTTATCGGAACTGCATTCCCCGCATTTACCTTTTGCTTTTGTTCCGTTCGGGATATATTTCTTAAGTGCCCTTTCCACTCCGTTTTTCCAGTTATTTATCGATTCACTGTCGAGCTTTAGGGACTGCACAAGATTTACCACATCCTGGATAGGCATCTCGTGCCTAAGGACCCCTGATATAAGTTTGGCATAGTTCCAGAACTCGGGCTTGAACATGTGGGACAAACCCTCAATGTTTTTCTTATATCCGTATTTGTCGGTATACTGAAAATCATAGCGCGATTTGCCGTCATCACTTTTAACTTTTATAATCTTCCCCTTGATGATGGTTTTTGGAATAGGGAAAATCTCTTCATCTGCCAGGCCTGTAAATATTTCATATGGCCTGCCCTCTTTCAGTCCTACGAAAGCCACCCATTTTTCTTCGTTGAAATTGAATCTTATAACGTCGCATTCAAGCGCTTTGGGACGTTTGGGCCTTTCCGTCCTGATTTCGTTCTTGCCGGCAATAAGAACTCCGTTTCTTGAGCCGTCGCGATATACTGTTGCGCCCTTGCAACCCGATTTCCATGCTGTCAGGTACAATTCGCTGACCAGTTCCTCCTTAACATCAGCCGGCAGATTTATTGTGACGCTGATAGAGTGATCGACCCATTGTTGGATGGCGCCCTGCATGCGGACCTTGGCAATCCAGTCGACATCATTGGCAGTGGCTTTATAATAAGGTGATTTGGCAATTATTGCTTCAATTTCCGCATCACTCATATTGGTAACCTTATTCGGATCGTAATCATTCAGTTTAAGCCAGTCAACAAATTTGTGGTGGAATACATTGAATTCTTCCCAGGAATCTCCGACTTCATCCTTAAATGTTACAGTTACATCAAGGTCGTTCGGGTTAACTTTTCTGCGCCGTTTATAGAATACTGAAAAAATCGGTTCAATACCTGAAGTGGTCTGAGTCATCAGGCTTGTGGTACCTGTAGGAGCTATTGTCAGGAGTGCTATGTTACGGCGTCCGAATTTCACCATGTTATTGTACATAACTGGATCAGCCTCTTTCATTCTGAGGATAAAAGGATTGTTCTTTTCTCTTTCAGAATCATAAATGGTAAATGGCCCTCTCTGCTTTGCCAGGTATGTTGATGATTTATATGCTTCAAGAGCAAGTGTCTTATGAACCTCCACTGAAAAGCTGGTCGCCTCATCACTGCCGTACCTGAGTCCCAGGCCTGCAAGCATGTCGCCCTCAGCTGTGATGCCGATCCCCGTCCTTCTACCCTCCAGCGATTTTTTCCTTATGTTTTTCCACAGGTTCTTTTCCACCCTCTTAAGTTCTTCTGCTTCCGGATCGCCTTCAATTTTAGACAGTATTGAGTCAATTTTTTCAAGCTCAAGATCGATAATGTCATCCATCATCCTTTGGGCCAGCCCTACATGTTCCTTATAGAGATCAAAATTGAATGAGGCTTTCTTTGTGAAAGGATCAACAACATAGCTGAAAAGGTTTATAGCAAGCAACCTGCAGCTGTCGTAGGGGCAGAGAGGAATTTCACCGCACGGATTGGTCGACACTGTAGCGAAACCAAGATCTGAATAGCAATCAGGAACACTTTCCCGGATTATTGTATCCCAGAAGAGTACTCCGGGTTCAGCCGATTTCCATGCATTATGAATTATCTTACTCCAGAGCTGGACCGCATCAATATCCTTAACAAATTTGGGATTATCAGAAACAATTGGATATTGCTGCTTGAAAAGTCCTTTGGATTCAACCGCCTTCATGAATTCATCGGTAAGCTTGACAGAGACATTTGCCCCTGTCACTTTTCCGCTCTCCATTTTGGCATCAATAAATTTGCCGCTGTCGGGGTGCTTTATTGAAATTGAAAGCATCAGTGCTCCTCTTCGTCCATCCTGGGCTACTTCACGTGTGGAGTTTGAATATCGTTCCATAAAAGGAACGACTCCGGTGGATGTAAGTGCACTGTTCAGTACAGGTGTTCCTTTTGGCCTTATGTGCGACAGGTCATGGCCAACACCACCCCGCCGTTTCATCAGCTGAACCTGTTCCTGGTCAATCTTCATTATGCCGCCGTAAGAATCAGACTGTCCGTCATTGCCGATGACAAAGCAATTTGACAATGAAGCAATCTGGTAGTCGTTTCCTATTCCGGTCATTGGTCCGCCCTGGGGAACTATATATTTAAAATCTTTAAGAACATTATAAATAAGTTCCTCCGGGAGTGGATTCTTGTACTTCAGTTCAACCCTGTGAATCTCCCTGGCCAGCCTCCGGTGCATATCGTCGGGGGTCTTTTCATAAAGGTTGCCGAAAGAGTCTTTAAGGGCATATTTATTTGCCCATACCCTTGCGGCCAGTTCATCACCATTAAAATACCCAATACTGGCTTCAACGGCTTCATCATGAGAATAAGTGGGTTTTTCAGCTTTCTTTTTACTCTGCATGTCAGTATCCTTCACATTCACCTTTTTTCTGTTGTCAGATGGTGATGCATCACTTGCTTTTTCTGATGTAACGGCTGACTCCTGAACAAATAACTCTCCCATATGTAAAATATAATTCTGTTAACCTCTGATTATGTTGTGATTAAACGACCGTTGATTTTTATAGCGGGTAATTGCTAAAATAGACAAGCATAAATCTCAATGCAAGACAAAAATTTTAAGTTTATTAACATTTGGCAGGAGAGTTATTAACTAAAGTGTTAATTTCTGATTATCTGTGACTTACGCGATTCAAGCATAATAAAAAATCTTCCCGTTACATTAATATACTTAATTATCTGAAAGTTAAAAAAGGATGATAAAAAGTTTTCATATCTGAGCATCCGGTTACAAAAAAAGCATTATTAAAACGACAATGAGATCACTCAGCCCGATTCTCCGGTATCCGGGCTGCCAATTTAATTTCAGGTTTTAAAAAAAGAGGGCTGTCTTAAAAGGGGACTTTAGAATAAAAAATTACCATCTCACCTTTTTATAACCCATATTCCATCTCCTTCTCTTAAATCTAAGGGAAGGAGTGAAAATCCTGTATATCACAAACTTACACCCTTCCCCTTAGAATTAAGGGGAAGGGATGGGGTTAGGGTTCAAAAATCAATATGAAAGAGGATGTCTCTTTTGAGACATCCTCAGAAATGCTTTATGAAATCAGATATTCTTAGAAAATAAGTCTGATTCCCAGCAGACAACCCCAGGTACTTGAAGTACTGACACTTTTACTAAGGGTAGTCTTACTTGCGAAATCGGTCAGAGATGTAGCATTAAGATTATAGGTAGGAGCTGCGGTGGATGTCCCGAGGTTAACTACCGAAAGCGGACGAACATTTTCATAGCTTGCCAGAGGGTTGTATGTATATGTCCCCCAGCTATCATTGATCATGTTGCCAATATTAAGGAAATCAACACTCAACTGAATAGTATATCTGTGGTTAGTTCCGAAATTTGAGAAGATATCCTGCAGAACTTTTGCATCGAACCTGTGGATCCATGGCTGAACCTGTCCATATCTTTCGGCATATTCACCCTTACGAGCGCTCAGATAGTCATTACCGTTCACATAATTCCAGAAAGCCTGTTGCTGCTCTGCTGCAGTCATTAAAACATCTCCTGCTTTATTTTTGTAATCTACAAAATTTATATCTGCAGCACTCTTAGGTATGTACATAAGGTCTGAAGCTATTCCATCACCATTCAGGTCATTTGAATATATATAAGACCATCTGCCAGTCTGAAAGCCCTGATAAACCAGAGAAATGGTTGTTGCAAAGTGTTTTGCATATTCCAGGCGATAAGAAACATTACCGATTAGCTTATGAGGAGTTGCAAAATTGGAGTAGCTCAGTCCTGGATCATTAAGGCTGCCAACAGCAGTATTTGAAGAATATGCAGAGTAAGCCGATGAACCCGGGTTAGCAGAGATGTCTTTTGCCATTGTATAAGTATATGCAAACATTCCGGCAAAACCATTCCTGAAGTTCCTGGTCAGCATTGCAGTCAGAGAATACTGGTAACCCTCTTTTGCATTTTTCAGTATTGTTGCGGCACTGACACTGGATACCACCTTATTGGTACTTTTCAGCCAGTATGGACGGTTATCGCTGCCCATCATTATACCTTCAGGCGCTGCCAGATTAACGTTCACCTGTTGAACAGCATTAATATCTTTTGAGAAAATTGCTTCACCTGTAAAAATGAAACCCAAAGGTAACTCAACATCAATACCCAGGTTGGAACGCCAGATTTGTGGAAATTTAAAGTCTTTGGATACTTCTGTCAGAGTAGCGTTACTGGGAAGTACACCAGGGGTTTGCGGGAACAGATCAGGATTGTTTGCTATCACTGCTTTATAATTAGGATTGAACATCCAGCCGGCCAGATTGGGGCTTGTTGGTCCCCAGCCTATCTCCGGGACCTGAATCATGCCTGCGTTGGTTGGCTGGTTGGTAAACCAGACAAAGGGCAACATTCCTGTGAACAGGCCTGATCCTCCGCGGACCTGTAATGATCTGTCACCGGTAACATCCCAGTTAAAGCCAAATCTTGGAGAAATAACAAGTTTACTATCCGGCCACTTTCCTACGTTCATTTTATAGCCGTCAGCAAATGTCAAATCCGAAATAGACTGGTTGTTCTGCATCTTATCCAGATAAATCGGTAATTCGAAACGGGCACCGTAGGTCAGTTTAAGATTGGGTGCCACCTGCCATTCGTCCTGAGCATATAAAGCTCCGAAACCAAATGTTGCAGTTGCTCCGGGAGCATCAACACCATTATAACCATACGTGACACCAAATCCGACAGGATCAGCACTATTGATAAAATCATCGACTGATGCATACCGATAGTATGAAGTACCTTCACGGATATAGGAGTTGCGGAAGAAAAGACGGTCGAAGGCTGCACCAACAGTAACAGTATGTTTGTCAAGATTTATCGTAAGGTTATCAACGACACTCAGAGTCTTGTTTGTAACATCGTTATTGTAACTGAACAATTCATAACCGAATGACATGTATTGATCTCCATCCTTCCAGATATCAACAAAGGGGAAAAGATCGGAATTACTTGTGCGTGTATCCTGAATGAAGGTATAGCTGGCAAGGAATTTATTTGAAAACCTGGAAGCAAAGGAGCTGTTCAACTCGCCTGTTAATGAACGAACCGTGTTTTTAAATCCGTAAAATGAATTTGAAAAAGCCAGCGACTGGCTGCTTATCCTGCCCGAGTTACGTGCGATATTCGGTGGTCCGCTGGTGGGGTTTGTTTGTTGATCGGAGGTTCCGACAACATCATTATAGCGAATAGTGAATTTATGGTTCTTATTAATGTTCCAGTCAATACGAGCCAGGATTTTTGTGTTCTGGTTTTTAAACGGATCAAAGTCCTTGTATTTACCTGCATCATAATTGTAGGTATTCTTTAGAAAATTCTTAACAAGAACCATATCCGATTCAAGTGTCCGTGAGATCATTTTGTCGGCATTGGAAACTCCGTCTGTGCTTGGACTCCATGATACTCCCGGGATTGATTCTTTTCCGAACTCTCCGCTGAGGAAAAAGAAGAGTTTATTCTTAACAATAGCACCGCCTATGCGACCACCGAAGGTTTGGGAGCTTCTTGAGTTTGCATCTTTAACATCATTACCGTCGACAGTGTTCCCTGTAAACGATTTTGGACGTATATAGGTGTAAACCGATGCCTTCAGTGTGTTATCGCCACTGCGGGTAACAGCATTAATACTGGCACCTGTAAATTGTGACTGGCGAACATCGTAAGGTGCAATGCTCACTGATACTTCTTCAATTGCATCAAGCGCAATTGGCTGTGATTCACCTCCCGGAAGAGGATTGCTGCTCAAACCAAAATTATTGTTAAACGCTGCACCATCAATAGTAATGGTGTTAAACCGTCCGTCACGACCTCCGAATGAATTTCCCTGCGACTGGGGGGCCAGCTTGGTAAAGTCAGTAAGACTCCGGCTGATAGTTGGAAGGCTTGCCAGATCACGTGCACTGACATTAGTCTGGGTACCCGAACGCTCCGAACTTAAAACTGAATAGTTTCTGGTTCCGGAGGAGACAACAACCTCCTGTAAGGTTGTTGTTGATTCTGTCAGTTCCGCGTCCTGAACATAGCTCTCACCCAGTTTCAGTATAACATCTGTGTAACTGCTTGTCAAATAGCCGATAAATGTAATTCTGATTGTGTAGGGGCCTCCAACGCGCATGTTCTGAAGACGGTAATTCCCTTTGGCGTCTGCCGTCGTGGCATACTGGGTACCCGAGGGAACATGGATGGCAACTACAGCTGCACCGGGCATAGGTTGTCCGGCGCTGTCGAGCACCCTTCCATTTATCCCTGAGGTCGTTGCTCCCTGTCCGAATATCATAACTGAAACCGGCAGAAAAAGCAACATCATTAATACTCTTTTTAATTGTTTTATCATAGAATTTAGGATTAAGGATTAATAAATATTATTTCTCATTATTGCTAATCAATTCAATTTTTGATCATTATGATTTGACGTGCGTTTTAAATACGGAACAACAATTTACGGTTCATTAAATGAAGGTTTTTTAATCACGGGGGATTAGTTGTTAACAACTTATGAGAAGGGGTTGTTAATATCTTTTAAGATGATTTTTGTCAGAATTTTGGCTGTCGCACCAGCATTTTCCTTAACATAATCTGAAGCTTTCCGGGCTGAATCCAGGTAGTCTTCCCTGTCTGACAACCAGTTATTAATAATACCTGAAAACTCTTCAGTCGTGTTGAAACACCTGGCTCCTTTGAGCTCTATTAATTCTACAGCTTCCCTGAATTTTTTATGATTCGGACCGAAAACTACCGGAATTCCCCAGCATGCCGCTTCAAGAACATTATGTATGCCCTTGCCGAAACCACCGCCAACTGCGGCAATATAAGCATATCTGTATGCTGATGAAAGCATTCCTATATTATCAATTATAAGTACACGGGCTTCCTGCGATTTCTCGTTGAATTCCGAGAACCTTACCACATCTGTGCCAAGCAGCTTTTCAAGCCTGTCAATATTGGCTCTGTCAATTTCATGAGGAGCAAAAACCCACTTCATCCTGTCAGGATAAGCGTTTATATATTTCGCTATAATCTCCTCGTCCTGCCACCAGCTGCTGCCTGCCAGGAACATCTTCTCCCCGCCCCTGAAAAGCTCAATCTGCGGAATGCTCTTAGCTGAATCAGCAATCTGGATAACCCTGTCAAACCTGGTATCGCCTGCCACAGAAACATTTTCGATGCCGACCTTCTGCAAGCAGATCCATTGATTGTTTGTCCTGTACAAAAATGTGACTGAATCTTGGCAGCATATTCCTGAAAAAGCCGCCATACCATTTAAAAAAATGCTGACCAGGTCTGAAAGATACCAGAAATCAGGTAGAGGGGAATGCTGTTCTTTTTAAGAACCGAAGTATAATTGTTCCAGAATTCATATTTTACAAAGATGGCGGCAGAGGGATTGACAATTGAAATAAACCTTTTTGCGTTCTGCGGTGTATCAGCAGGAAGGTAACATACATAATCGGCCTGATCGTAATTCTTCCTTACCTCATATCCCGAGGGAGAAAAGAATGTCAGTATTATTTTATATTCCGGCCTTTTCTTTTTGATGGCTTCAATTAATGGCCTTCCCTGCTCAAATTCTCCCAGCGACGCACAATGGATCCATATATTCGTATTATCCCGGCTGATTCTCTGGCGCATTAAAGATACCCAGCCTTTCCTTCCGCTGATCCACAGCTTCGCTTTTGCATTAAAGGGTGACAAGAGCCTGGCTCCCAGTACATATATCAGGATGCCAACATTATATAAATACTTCATGAATAATGATTGAGCGGACAAATGTAGTAAAAAAGGTTCAAAGGCGCAAAGGCGTGACGGCATAAAGGCATGAAGGTATTAAGGCTTGAAGGCAATCAGCCAATTATGTTATTCTGCCGTCACGCCGTCACACCGTAATGCAGTTATGCCATTTAGTAAATTACTGCTATTTTTGTGTACTAATACCTGACAAGCCATGATATGGTTAATTGCCCTGATCATTTCAATTGTCCTGCAAATAATTGCCGCATCAATTGCCCTCAGATTCATGAAGCTCACAAAGTACCGGCTTTCATGGATACTCCTTTCATTATCGTTTGTCCTGATGGCGGTACGGAAGATAATTCAGCTTTTTGAATATTTCCGGGGGACTCCATCCTATATGTGGCAAATGATAGATGAATGGGTAGGGGTACTGACCTCATTCATGATAATAGTAGGTGTTATCCTGATCCGTGAAATGTTTTATTCGCTTAAGCGTGCTGATATTGACAGGCTGAGAGTTGAGAAAAGAGTGATAAATGCCATCATAAACACTGAAGAAAACGAAAGGAAAAGATTTGCCAAAGATCTTCATGACGGGCTTGGACCGATTATGTCGACGGTAAAGATGTCACTTTCCGCATTGGGAGACAGGATAAAGGATCCGACTGATACTAATATACTCAATAATACAAATCACCTTGTTAATGAGGCAATCAACACCCTTAAAGATATTTCAAATAATCTGAGTCCCCATGTGCTTTCAAATTTCGGTCTCTCAAGCGCTCTGTCGGCATTCATTGCCAAAATAAACCAGACAAAAGCCATCGGGATTGACTTCAAGTCGAACATGGAGAACATGAGGCTTGAAACGGAAAAGGAGGTGGTGGTTTACCGTGCAGCCTGTGAGCTTATCAACAATTCAATCCGGCATTCAGGTGCTTCAAGAATAGAAATTGATTTAAATAGACATGAAAAATTTATTACCTTGCAGTTTTATGATAACGGCCGTGGTTTCGACACTTCTTCACTTGGTGGTGAAGATACAAAAGGAATGGGTTTGTCAAATATAGAGACACGAGTAAAATCGGTTGATGGTGTTTTTATCCTTGAGAGTACCCCGGGAAAAGGGACCAGCGCTCTTATCAAAATCATCGAATAATACCGTCAATGGAAAAGATCAGAATTATAATCGCGGATGATCATCAGCTTTTTCGTAACGGACTTAAAATCCTTCTTAATGCATTCCCCGATTTTGAAGTTGCAGGTGAAGCTTCAAACGGTGAAGAATTTCTTAAAATACTGAAGAGCACCAGGGCTGATGTTGTACTGATGGATATCAACATGCCTGAGATGGATGGAATTGAAGCGACAAGAAGAGGTCTTAAGATCTGCCCGGATACCAATATTATAGCCCTGTCAATGTACGGCGAGGAAGAATACTATAATAAAATGGTGGATGCGGGTGCAAAAGGATTTGTCCTTAAAGATTCTGATATCTCAGAAGTCAAGGAGGCAATACTTACAGTCAGAAAAGGAGGCAGTTACTTTTCCCAGGAATTGTTGTATCATGTGATCCAGAAGATTAAACACAGGGAAAGCGAAAGCAAATCGGCAAATCTTTCAAAAAGGGAAAAGGAGATACTTCTGAAAATATGTGAAGGCCTTTCGAATCAGGAAATTGCTGATACTCTTTTCATCAGCAAGAGAACAGTCGACAAACACAGGGCTAATCTTCTGGGTAAAACAAACTCAAAGAACACAGCAAGTCTTATTCTTTTCGCAATTAAAAATAAACTAATAGAGATATAAATGCGTTTCCTTTCTAAATTAACCTGAAATGAGTGAATCACATTCTCTTGGACAAACCGGTGAAAGCCTTGCTGTCTCTTTCCTGGAAAAGGCAGGTTATAAGATCAGGCACAGGAACTGGAAATACGGGAAAAGAGAAATTGATATTGTAGCCGAAAAGGACGATTTTATTGTTTTTGTTGAAGTTAAAACACGTACGGATGATAAATGGATGGACCCAAGAGATGCGATCACCCGGGAAAAGCAAAAGTCAATAATATATGCAGCCGACTGGTATATAAGAATAAATAATATTAATAAAGAGAGCAGGTTTGATGTAATAATTGTGATGGGAAAAGAAGAGCCTTTCAGTATTGATCATATTGAAAATGCCTTTTATCCGACCTTAAGATAGCACATGAAACATGGTTTTGGAATAATCGGAGCAGGAGCAATAGCTGAAGTCCACGCAAGGGCTATTGATACAATTATGGAGGCTGAACTGGTCGGGGTTTATGATTATGAAGCCGACACGGCGGCCACATTCAGCAGGAAGTTCGATTGCAGGTCTTTTGATTCTGTCGATGAACTCTGCAAAAACGACAGAATAGATATAGTTTGTGTATGCACGCCCTCCGGCTTGCATCTCGCGCCCGCGCTTACAGCTATAAATGCCGGTAAACATTGCGTAATTGAAAAACCTCTTGAAACAACTCTTGAGCGGTGCGATAAAATCATTGAAGCAGGTGTACGTAACAAAGTGCTTGTATCCGGGATATTCCCGATGCGTTTCAGCAGGGTTAATATGGAACTTAAAAAGGCAATTGATGAAGGGCGGTTCGGCAGGCTAGTACTTGGTGACGCCTATATTAAATGGTACAGAAGCGCTGAATATTATAAGGACGTAAGATGGAGATCGAGTTTCAGCTCAAGCGGCGGCGGAGCAGTTATGAACCAGGGTATCCATTCTGTCGACCTTCTCCGTTGGTTTATGGGGAAAGTGGAAGCTGTAAGTGCATTTGCAGGTGTGTTGGGTCACGAGGATCTTGAAGTTGAGGATGTTGCTGTAGCTACACTTAAATTTGAAAATGGTGCTATGGGTGTTATTGAAGCTTCGACAGCCGTTAATCCGGGATTTTACAGGAAAATTGAAATTCTTGGAACTCTTGGTTCCGTCATAATTGAGGAGGATAAAATAGTAATCTGGAAATTTGAGGAGGAAAGGGACTCGGATCAGGATAATACGGGAAAAATATTCAGGCAATAATCAGTCTGGAGGTGGGGTATCTGATCCTAAAACTATCAGTGACATCGGTCATTTGCGTCAGCTTCTCGATATCCTCAAGTCTATTGATAATGGACATCCTCCGTCTGTTGATGCAAATGAAGCAAAAAAGGCAGTTGAACTTGTGCTTGCAATTTATGCGAGTGCCAGGAATAAACGTATAGTGTACCTTTAATCGATCCTATTCAACCATTAGGTTGCAACCACGAATATCGCTGTTATCGAATCGGCCTGAAATCGCGAATCCGCCATTTTCGTAAAGTTTCCCATAATCACCTGAAGCGATAAAAGAACAGGAATAAATATTTGCGAGGTCAATTATATTGATCCCTCCCGTGATGCCATTTTCGCCAATTAATGAAAGTGGATCCTGTGGATCCCTCAGCACGATTTTCATCCATGGCGGGCAAAAGAATATCCCGTTGCCTTTCGAATATGCCTGGCTCATCAGTTCAGTCATGCCGTATTCGCTGTGTACAGCAGGTATATTGAGTTTCTCTTTAAGTATCTCATGCAGTTCTTCCCTGGTAATCTCTTTCCTTCTTCCCTTCATACCTCCTGTCTCCATTACAATTGTACCTGAAAGATCAGGAGAGAACCCGTAAGCCAGGTCAAGAAGGGCAAAACTGACGCCAATTAAGAAAGTCTTTTGCCCATTAGACTTTGCTTTTTGAATATTTTTTATCAGACCCCTGATATCTTTCTCATAAAAGCCGCTGTCAGCATTAAGGCTTTTTCTTATCAGTCCGTCCATCATATAAACAAGTGATGAATTCTGACGTTCTGTATATGAAGGAAGCAGAGCTGCAATTAAATATTCAGAAGGTTCTCCGTAGAAATATCTGAACGTTTCAAGGAAGCTTCTTTCATATACTTTCAAATCATTGACAAAATGACGGCTGGGTACATCTCCAGTCGTCCTGCTGCTTTCAAAAACCTTTTCAACCAACTTGTCTCCGGTAACCACCTTTTGAGTTTTGAAAAACCCGACAGGCAGATAAGGAATATCGTTGATATTCTTTATGCTTTCAGGGGTCCTTCCCAGACTGGTAATAAAGGATCGGTAAACAGGATTTTTATCTGCCTGGAATCTAAAGATTTCAAGTGTACTTTCGGAAAAAGATTCAGGGTCTTGGATATTGAATATGCGATCGGATAAGCTGCCTGTCATTTACCCGGGAAAGTTAAAGATCCATCGGGCTGGTAAACCCATTGAAACCTGCATTCTGCATAAGGATTACCTGAACGTATTTCGGCGATTAACGTGATTATCCTTATTTTTGCAAAATGTCCTGTTCCAGACCTGTAGATCCATATCTGGTTCTCTTTTAATTGGGCTTGCCATTCCTACCCAATCTGTTTCTGATATAGTCGCTGAAGTAAGGCTGTTAAATGCATTTTGAGCAGCAGACGCGTTATTGTATTCACCTGCGAGATAAAATGAGTCTTTAAAGTTATCGGCCATCAGCAACAAATTGGTTCCATCGCTGTCTACCGTAATATCAGGTGGCGGACTGTCAAGGGTTGATACCTTTTTCGCTTCTGCGAAGAGGAATCCGTAAACATAGTAAGTCTGACCCAGAGTTCTTGTATTATCGATAGTAGCGATCCCCGAAGTATCAGGAGTATCATCCTTCTTGCATGAGACCTGAAGGAACAATGACAACAGCAATATAAGTAACAGATGTTTCCTCATAACTAATTACAAAGATAACTGAAATTTATGAAGTGAAAAAAGGAGGGGTTTTAAACGCCCTCCTTACCCGTCATAACTGATATTCGGTAGTTTTTCTATTCACCCCTGATAGCCGTAATGCCAGGAAGTTTCTTGCCTTCCATGTATTCGAGCATTGCACCTCCACCGGTTGAAACATAACTGACCTTGTCGGCAAGTCCGTTCTTATTTATTGCAGCAACCGAATCGCCGCCTCCTATAAGACTGTAAGCTCCTTTTGAGGTTGCTTCTGCTATTGCCATGGCAATTTCTGTGGTACCTTTTGAGAATTTGTCCATCTCAAATACACCCATCGGGCCGTTCCATAAAATAGTTTTTGATTTTTCAATCACATCAGAAAAAAGCTTTATTGTTTTTTCAGCAATATCAAGTCCCATCCATCCGTCATCGACAGCATCTGCTGCAGTAACTCTTGTATTTGCATCATTTTCAAACTTGTCGCCGTTCAGGCTGTCGACAGGAAGATACAGATTTACTTTCTTTTCCTTTGCTTTTTCAATGATCTTTAAAGCGAGATCAAGCTTGTCTTCTTCACAGAGTGACTTGCCTATTTTGCCTCCTTTTGCCTTTATGAAAGTATAAGTCATACCGCCTCCGATTATCAGGTTATCGACCCTGTTCAACAGGTTTTCGATAAGCATTATCTTATCCGAAACCTTGGCCCCTCCCATAATTGCAGTGAAAGGATGCTGGGCATTATTCAGGACCTTGTCCATTGCTGCAAGTTCACTGTTAATGAGAAATCCGAACATGGTCTTTTCTTTTGGAAAATAATCGGTAATGACAGCAGTCGTTCCGTGAGCCCTATGAGCTGTCCCAAACGCATCATTTACATAGACATCGGCATAACCTGCCAGCTTCCTGGCAAACTCCTTCTGCTTTGCTTTAAGTTCAGCCTTGGCTGCCTTTTTCTCTTCATCTGTTGCAGTTTCGGGCAATATGGGTTTCCCTTCTTCCTCAGGATAGAACCTGACATTTTCGAGAAGCAGGACTTCACCCGGCTTAAGGGCAGCTGACATCGTTACGGCTGATTCTCCGAGACAATCATCAGCGAAGAGAACTTTCATGCCAAGATATTTTTCGAGTACCGGGAGAACAGGTTTAAGGGAATATTTTTCCATTCTTCCTTCCGGACGGCCAAGATGTGACATAAGTATTGCCGAACCACCGTCGCTGATAATCTTTTTTATTGTCGGCAGGGCTCCCCTGATACGGGTATCATCAGTAACCACAAAGGTTTTTTTGTCGAGAGGCACATTAAAATCAACTCTTACAATGGTTTTAATTCCTTTAAAATTGAAATCCTGAATCATTTTCATAGAACATCTATTTTTAATTAACTGAAGAAATTTTCTTATGCAAACCTACATTTTTTTTTGGGAATAACTATTTGCAGGTTGTCAACTTTATTACGTTCCTTAATCACCCCCTAAATCCCATATTCTTTGTCAACCCCCTAAATCCCCCATTGGGGGACTCAATTCTCATTAAGCCCCCCATTTGGGGGGTTGGGGGGTTGATCTTCTCATTTGGGGGGTGGAAGGGTTTATGTTCCCAGAAAGCCAAGCCCCTAAATCCCCCACCTGGGGGACTTGAAAACCAGCAATTCTCATTAAGCCCCCCATTTGGGGGGTTGGGGGGTTGATCTTCTCTTGTGGGGGGTGGAGGGGTTGATCTTCCCTTGTGGGGGGTTGGGGGGTTGATCTTCTCTTGTGGGGGGGTGAGGTGTTGATCTTCCAATTTGGGGGGGTTCCTCTTCTTAAAATATTGATTAAATTTGAAAAAAAAGTTATGGCAAAAATCACATTAAACGGAATTCCCGTTAATACATCAGGAAACCTTCCATTAAAAGGAAAAGAGGCTCCTGATTTCTCTCTCGTTAAATCGGACCTCACTAATCTTAAGCTTTCAGAATTAAAGGGGAAAAAAGTTATTCTCAGTATTTCTCCGAGTCTAGACACTTCTTTTTGTGCCATTTCGGCTCGCAAATTCAACCAGATGGCAGCAGGAAAAAACAATGTTGTAGTCCTTGCTATTACTAAGGATCTTCCATTTGCCGCTGGCCGTTTTTGTAAGACTGAAGGCATAACAAATGTAATTACATTATCAGGATTCCGTGACAGGAATTTTGGGAAATCATACGGTGTCGATATTATAGATGGTACATTTGAAGGGCTTTATGCAAGAAGTTTGGTAGTCATAGATGAAGAGGGAATAGTAGTTTACACACAGCTGGTTCCTGAAATTGCTACCGAGCCCGATTATGATGCAGCGCTTGCAGCATTATAAATAATTTAAATTTAACCTTCCAGATGAAGTTTTCGGATATCACGGGGCAAAAGGAAATTATTGGTAAGCTTATCAATTCGGTGAAATCGGAACGGGTAAGCCATGCACAGCTCTTTGCAGGTCCTGAAGGCTGCGGGAGTCTTGCACTTGCTTTAGCTTATGCCCAGTATGTCAGCTGTGAAAACAGGTCGCCCCGCGACTCATGCGGAATATGCAAGTCGTGTGTCAAGTATGAAAAGATGATCCATCCAGATCTTCACTTCGTTTTTCCTGTGATAAAAGATAAAAAAATAAGTGAACCCGTAAGTGATAATTACATTGAGAAATGGCGCGAATTTGTTGGTCAGTCCCCCTTCTTTAGTCTGAATAAGTGGCTCGATTCAATTGAGGTAGGTAATGCGCAGGGTCTTATTTTTGCCTCAGAAGCCTCTGAAATACTTAAAAAACTGAGCCTTAAGTCTTTTGAATCTGATTTCAAAATAATGGTGATCTGGCTTCCTGAAAAAATGCATCTATCCACAGCAAATAAGCTTCTTAAGCTGATTGAGGAACCTCCTGAAAAAACACTGTTTCTACTCGTATCCGAAGAACCTGATAAAGTTATTCCGACGATTCTGTCGAGATGCCAGCTTATAAAAGTTCCATCATTCAGAACTGCTGACATCGCAGAGTATCTGATCGAAAGATTCCATATCCACAAGGGAAAAGCCGATGATATTTCAAAAGTAGCCAACGGGAATATCATCAAAGCCATTGAAATGTGTGAACAGGCAGATTCTTCTCTTCTTAACCTTGACCGTTTTAAAAACCTGATGAGATTCGCCTGGAAACGCGATATTGTTTCGATAATCAACTGGTCGGAAGAGATAGCATCAATTGGAAGGGAACCTCAAAAAAACTTCCTTTCGTTTTCACTCCGTTTAGTCAGGGAAAATCTTATGCTTACGCTTGATCAGATGAAAAACAGTCTTGTATATATGACAGGTGAAGAAGCCGAATTTTCGTCAAAGTTTCATCCATACATTAACCAGGAAAATACTTATTCCCTTGCAGATGAGCTCAATATTGCATATTCTCATATTGAAGCGAACGGGAACGCCAAAATAGTATTCCTCGACCTTGCACTTAAAATAACCAGGCTTATAACCCCCTGACAAGTTCAGGCGTTATTGAATATGATCCATTATTTCACTACTTTTGCGGGATTATTACTGTATTACACTTTGACATGACAGAGAATGAAGAATTATTGGGCCAGCACGGTGAAGAGATCCGGATGCCCGATACAACATATAAACCCGGCTTAAACAAACTTGACTCTTTTAACTGGTTAAAGGATATTGCCTGTATACCGGGAGAAAATGACATAATTGAAATCCGTTTTAAAAATACAAGAAAAGCCTTTTTCAGAAATGTCAACAGCCTCAGGCTCGAAACAGGTGATGTTGTAGCCGTTGAAGCATCTCCCGGCCATGATATCGGAAGAGTCTCAATGGTGGGTCCTTTACTGAATGAACAGCTAAAGAGACTGAAGATCCACCCATCTTCTGATGATTTAAAGAAAGTCTACAGGAAAGCCAAGGCAGTTGATATAATTAAGTGGGAAGAAGCTAAAAAGCTCGAGACACCAACAATGCTAAGATCAAGACAGATCGCTGAGGAGCTTAAACTCAACATGAAGATAGGCGACGTTGAATACCAGGGAGATAAGACAAAAGCTATTTTTTATTATATAGCTGACGAAAGAGTGGATTTCAGGCAGCTTATAAAGGTTCTTGCTGACGAATTCAGGGTCAGGATCGAAATGCGTCAGATTGGAGCACGCCAGGAAGCAGGAAGAATAGGCGGAATAGGCTCCTGCGGCCGTGAACTATGCTGTTCAACACATATCTCGAATTTTGTTTCTGTCACCACAACACATGCAAAATACCAGGAGCTATCTTTAAATCCACAAAAACTTGCAGGACAATGCAGTAAATTAAAGTGCTGCCTTAACTTTGAATTCGATTGCTATGTTGATGCCCAGCGATCTTTCCCACCCAAAGATATCCCTCTTGAAATTGCTGACTCAACTGCTTTTTTTCAGAAGATGGAGGTGCATAAAAGCGTTTACTGGTACAGTACCGATCCGGGTATGCCAACAAACCTTACTGCAGTTCCGGTTGAAAGGGTAAGAGAAATTCAGGCATTAAACAGGAAAGGACAGAAACCGGATAAACTTGTTATACAGGATGAGTCCTCTGATATGATCCCTGTTTCAAATGACCTGCTTAAAAATAACAGTCTGACACGGTTTGATCCGCCTGAATCAAAAAATCCCAATCCCCGGCATTCACACAAAAGAAAAAACCGAAGATATAATGATAAGAGGAGCAATTAGATATTTTTCAATTCTTATTCTGATAATCATGCCGGTCTCATGCGGCACGAATGTAGTATTTACAGACTCCGAGACTATGAAGGGTAAAATGTGGAAGATAGATGATATGCCTGCTTTTAATATCCCTGTAAAAGATACAATAAACAGCAACAACATTTTTTTTATAATCAGAACCGGATCAACATATCCTTACAGGAATATATATCTTTTTGTCACGACGACCGCTCCTGGCGGTAAAAGCCTTACTGATACCCTCAGATATGATCTTGCTGACGAAAAAGGGAACTGGTATGGAAAAGGCTTTGGAGATATACATGAATTAAAGCTTCCTTATAAATCAAATGTTTTCTTCCCTGCTTCAGGGATTTATCAGATCAATATCCAGCATGGAATGAGGATCGAAAATCTAAAAGGAGTTTATGATTTTGGGCTGAGAATTGAGAAATCCTCAAGAAAATAGTTCTCAGGTGGGAAAAAATAAGATTGCGCACTGGGCTGAACTGGGAACTTTCAACAATGTCATCCAGCAGAAACCTGATGATCAGGCTCGAAAAGACCATATCCTGAAGGGAAACTGGAACTTTGAGATCTTCGGGAATGACAATCCGGTGGTACTTGAACTCGGATGCGGGAAGGGTGAATATACACTGGGATTATCAGAGCTCTTCCCCGACTGCAATTTTATAGGAGTCGACATCAAAGGAGCCCGAATGTGGCGCGGAGCCAAAACTGCCAATGAAAAACTTATAAAAAATGCTGCCTTCCTCAGGACCAGAATAGAATTTATAAACTCATTTTTTGGACCCGATGAGGTCGACGAGATATGGATCACTTTCCCCGATCCGCACCCGGGTAAGAAAAACTCAAACAAAAGGCTTACCTGTCCCTGGTTCCTTAACATTTATCGTAATTTTCTGAAAGACAGAGGCATAATTCACCTTAAGACCGATAATGAGGACCTCTATAATTATACTCTGAGACTCATTAAAGACAATGAGCTGGAAATTTTGTATTCCACAAATGACATGGATTCAATGCGTATTGGAAAAATTATTGTTCCGTGCAATCTGTACTCTGTTCCATACGACCCTGTCTGTACTGAACAAACCTCAGCCGGGATACTGTCTGTTAAAACCCATTATGAATCTAAGTTCCTTGAAAAAGGCATGAAGATCAATTATCTGTCATTCCGTCTTGAGAAAGATAAATTCATCACCTATGGGTGGGAAAAGACAACCTAATAACGACTTCTTCAGCCGGGTGTACGAAGTGACCGGGAAGATACCTTATGGAAGGGTCACTTCATATGGAGCTATCTCCCGTTTTCTAGGCACCGGCAGGTCCGCCCGGATGGTGGGCTGGGCACTGAATATTTGCCATACCAGATCTGAATTTATTCCGGCACACCGGGTTGTCAACCGGAATGGATTGCTAACAGGGAAACATCATTTTGGCAATTCAACTACAATGCAGCAACTTCTTGAAAATGAAGGCCTCATTATCGAAAATGACAAAATAATGAACTTCCGTGAGAAATTCTGGGATCCATCATCTGAACTAAACTGACTTTTTGTTATTACAAAAAAAAATGTTAAAATTGCATCTTATTTTAATTTAATTTAAATAAAAATAGATAATCCCAATCCCCCATGAAGGGATTTAGCCTCACCCCCTAAATCCTCCTCTCCTGAAAGAGAGGGGGACTTAAACTGTTTGTTTTAAAGCCCCTCCCTCTCCGGGGAGGAGTTGGGGAGAGGCCAATTCCTTCAGGGGGCAGAGGGGGTAAAAATTTAAAATAACAAACTGAATATATGTTCACTAAAGATCAGATATTAAAAGCCCTTACCAGAGTAATTCACCCTGAAAAAGGAAAAGACATTGTCACCCTGGGTCTTATTTCTGATATCAGGAGCGAAGATGATGGAATCTCGGTTACCATTATACCGGAGAAGTCAAACGACCCTTTTATTTCATCAGTTAAAAGTTCAGTTGCAAGAACATTGAAAGAGGTACTTGGAGCGGATGCAGTAATAAAAGAAATAAAGGTAGAGCCAAGGTCTGCTGAACCAAAGCATCATGAAAGGGATAATGAGGTTTTATCCGGGGTAAAAAATATTATTGCTGTCTCTTCTGGGAAAGGCGGTGTAGGAAAAACAACAATAGCTGTAAACCTTGCTATAGCATTAGCCAGAAAAGGACTGGCTGTCGGACTTCTTGATGCTGATGTTTTCGGTCCCTCGGTACCCAGGATGTTTGATGCAGTAGATTATCACCCTGAGGTGATACACAAAAATGATAAGGATCTCATTATGCCGCTCACTAAATATGGAGTCAGGGTTCTTTCCACAGGCTTTTTTGTCAATCCGGCTGAAGCTGTTGTATGGAGGGGACCGATGGCTTCAGGTTTTCTTAAGCAGCTGATAATGCAGGGGGACTGGGGAGAACTCGATTATCTTCTTTTTGATCTTCCTCCCGGCACGAGTGATATACACCTGACTCTTGTGCAGGAAGTACCTGTAACCGCGGCAATAATTGTGACTACTCCCCAGGAAGTTGCACTGGCTGATGCGGTTAAAGGCATTTCAATGTTCAGAAGTGATAAGATAAGTGTTCCGGTGCTTGGACTGATTGAAAACATGTCCTGGTTCACCCCCGCAGAACTCCCGGAAAACAAATATTTTATCTTCGGGAAAGGGGGAGGCAGATCACTTGCTAAAAAAATGGATGTACCTTTGCTCGGACAGATCCCTATTGTACAGAGCATTTGCGAAGGGAGTGACAATGGTCATCCTGTTGTTCTCGATGATTCAATTGCAGGAAAGGCTTTTATGGAGCTCGCAGACGAAGTCATCAGAAGAGTCGGTATAAGGAACGTGGAATTGCAGCCGACTAAAAAAGTTGAGATTGACAATTTAAAAAAATAAGTAAAATGGCAGATCAGAAAAGTATAAAAGAAAGGGTGGTTAAAGCATTGAACCGGGTCAGACCTTATCTTCAGAATGACGGTGGTGATATCGACCTCATTGAGGTAACTGAGGACCTGACAGTAAAAGTCAAGCTGACAGGTGCTTGTCACGGATGTCCATTCGCCATGCAAACGCTGAAAGCAGGAGTCGAGCAGGCTATTATGCAGGAAGTCCCTGAGATCAAAAAAGTGATTTCAGCCTGATATCCAGTACTGCACCAATTTTGCTTACCTTTGAAATACTATACTCAGTTTAAGTTAGTTTATAGTATTAAAAAGCATTTGTTGTTTTTTCGGAGAGTATCATATAAATTTCTGGCTGTCCTGGGACTTCTTTTGTTCCTGGCAGATTGCTCTGTGGAGAAAAACACCGGTACAACAAGGTTTTATCAGGGCCTCACATCGAAATATAATATCTATTTTAATGGTTATGAAAGTTTTAAGGAAGGCCAGGCTAAAATAAGTAAAGGTTACAATGATGACTTTTCAGAGATGCTGAGAGTCTTTGAGAACAGTGATCCTTCGACTGTTTCCCTTTGTTCTTCCGACATGGAAAAAGCAATCCAGAAAGCATCAAAACTGATCTCCCTTAAATCAATAACAGCAAGACCGGAATTCGATTCAAAAAAGGATCTTTCTGAAAATGAAAGAAAACTCCTTGAACAAAAGGAATTTAATGAATGGGTCGACGATAGTTATTTCCTTATAGCCAAAGCAAGGTTTTACAAGCATGAGTTCAGTGATGCGGCTTCGGTTTTCAGCTTTTGTATTGCGGAAGCAAATGACCCGGAAATCAGGACCGAATCTTCCATCTGGCTTGCAAGAATCAACAGTGAAAAAGGAACTTTTATTGAAGCAAACAGGCTTCTTAATGAAATCGAAATAAATCCGTCCTCACCAAAAAGCCTGAAGACTATTTATTATACGGCTCTGGCCGATTTGTTTATAAAACAAAAGAAGTACCAGGAAGCCATCGAACCTATTACAACATCGCTTAAATATATTTCCGGAAAAAGAGCAAAATACCGGCTTACATATCTCCTTGCACAGCTGTATGAACAAACCGGTGATTCCGGGAAGGCCATTTCATTGTTCACCAATGTAGTAAAAATGAATCCGCCCTATGATGTGGAATTCAATGCAAGAATAAATATCGCCGGCGTTTTTGATGTCAACTCAGGAAATCCCGCTGAAATCAGGAAAGCGCTTGAGAAAATGCTGAAAGACTCGAAAAACAAAGATTTTCAGGACCAGATCTATTTTGCTCTCGGAAACATGTCGAAAAAAGAAGGGAAAGAGAATGAAGCTCTTGATTATTATACAAAATCAGCTTCCTCAAGTTCGGTAAACCAGAATCAAAAAGGGAAATCTTACCTTGCCCTGGCTGAATATTATTATAGTAAGCCCGATTATATGAAAGCAGGCAGGTATTATGACAGCACTATATATTTTCTTGATCAGAAATTTCCTGACTATAAGCAGCTTCAAACAAAATCACAAAATCTTAACTCTCTCATTGAACATTTAAATGTAATACAAGTCGAAGATAGTCTTCAAAAGGTTGCTGGTATGCCTGTAAATGAAAGGGACGCCCTGATTTCGGGTATAATTGATAAAATCAGCAAGGCTGAAAGTGAAGGTAAGACTTCCGAATATGCCGACAGGTCCAATATTGGACAGTATTATGAAAATGAAAGAAGATTCCAGGATAATATTGCACAGGAAGGCAAATGGTATTTTTACAATCAAACGGCACTGACATTTGGACGGACCGAATTCCGGAGGAGATGGGGCGAAAGACGGCTTGAGGATAACTGGAGAAGATCGAACAGGAACAAGGTAAGTATTCAGCAAACTGCTGCCGGCCAGGATGAGAACGGACAAGCCCTGTCTGATACATCCAAAGCGGTGATGGACTATAAGAAACCTGAGTTCTACCTGAAAAACCTTCCTATGAATGATTCACTGCTTGCTCTATCCAACGAAAGGATAGCAACAGCATATTTTAATGCAGGCAATGTATTCTCTGAAAAGATTTCCGACAATCAGAAAGCTGCGGAATCTTATGAGACATTATTGTTGCGATTCCCTGATAACGAACTGGTACCTGAGACCCTTTATGATCTTTACAAATTGTATAAGGAAGGGAACAGTCAGAAATCCGAGATCGCCCGGCAACGGCTTCTTGAAAAATATCCTGAAAGTGAATTTTCGAGAATAATCTCTGATCCTGATTATTATAATAAGAAACTGGCCGGGATAAGGCTTTCTGAAAAGAACTACGAGAATGCATATAATCTATATATTAAGGAGAATTTTAAAGAAGCAATAGCAGTTTGTGACAGTTCAACCAAAAACAGCCCCACTGATAATCTTTCTCCCAAATTCATGCTGCTGCGTGCCTATTCAATTGCCAGAATAAGCGATGAGAGAAGCTTTAAGGAAGAGCTTAACCGGCTCATCAAAGCCTGGCCAGGTACTGCTGAAGGGAAAAAAGCTTCTGAACTGATTGCTTATCTGAATCAGCAGATGCCTGAACTCAAGATCGAGGAAGACAAAGAAATTGCCGCTGAACTTTATATTGCCGATACAACGGCATTATATTCCTTTGGAGTGATCATTATGGATCCGGAGTTTAATGTGAACCAGGCTTCATTTGATGTAATAAGTTACAATATAGATAATTACACCAACAAGAACTATCGGACAGAAGGCATCCTCGTTGATAACAAATACATAAAAATTACCGTGTCAGGCTTTGCTGACAATACCCAGGCCTGGGAATATTATAATTCTTTCAAACCTGAAAAGGATATACGAAACGCTTCAGGAGCTGAAACTATGACCTTCCTGATCAATAATGAAAATCTGAAAAAACTTGACGTGGATAAAAATCCCCAACGTTACTATCTTTTCTTTAATGAAAATTACCTAACTGGGAAAAAGAATAGGTAATTTTACATCCTGAATTCGTATTAGTTGTAATGAGAAAAATCAGAATATTATGGACCGACGACGAAATCGAGGTCCTGAAGGCTCATGTATTGTTCCTGAGAGAAAAAGGTTATGAAATTGATACCTGCAATAATGGCATCGACACGGTTGATCTTGTCCGTCAAAATCCCTATGATCTGATCTTTCTTGATGAGACCATGCCCGGACTTAGCGGCCTTGAGACTCTCCGCCTTATAAAAGAGGTGAGAAGTGATATCCCGGTTGTTATGATAACGAAAAATGAAGAGGAAGGGATTATGGAGGCGGCTATTGGATCCGAAATGGCTGATTATCTTATAAAACCGGTCAAGCCAAATCAGATCCTTCTTGTAATAAAGCGGATTACTGAACAACGCCGGCTCATTACTGAAAAGACAACCACCAACTACAGGCAGGAATTCAGTAGCATCGGCAACCTTATCTCATCTGCCAGAAACTTTACCGACTGGGCAGAGCTTTACCGCAAAATAACTTTCTGGGAATCGGAGCTTGAGAAATCGACTGACCCTGGTATGACCGGGATCCTTAAAACGCAGGAGAATGATGCCAATAATGCTTTTGTTAAATATCTTATTAATCATTACCTCACCTGGCTTGATCCGGATGCTCCCGAAAAACCAATTCTGTCGCCTTCTCTCTTCTCAAAGAAAATTTTTCCCAATGTTCAGCAGGGGAAGCCTCTCTTTTTCATACTTATCGATAACCTGAGATTTGACCAGTGGAAAATGATAGCTTCAGAACTTGCAGGAATATACAGGGTCATTGATGAAGACATTTATTTCAGTATCCTCCCTACTGCAACACAGTATAGCCGTAATGCAATTTTTTCGGGTCTTATGCCTTCTGCGATTGCGGCAATCTTGCCTGAATATTGGGTGGAGGATGATGAAGAAGAAGGTAAAAACAACTATGAAGAAGAGCTTTTTAAATATCAGCTTGCCCGCAAGGGACTTAAATACAAATGGTCTTATAACAAAATCATAAGCAACCAGGATGGCCGGAAAGTAAATGAAAGGCTCAATCAGTTACTTGATAATGATATTAATATCCTGGTTTACAATTTTGTTGATATGCTTTCGCATGCAAGGACAGAGATCGGACTCATCAAGGATCTTGCTAACGATGAACGCGCATACAAGAGTCTTGCCCGCTCATGGTTTGTCCATTCCCCGTTGTATGAACTGCTGATCGCGCTTTCCACACACCAGGTGAAGATTATTTTCAGTACTGACCATGGAACAATAAGAGTACAGAATCCAATAAAGGTTATCGGCGACAGGAAAACATCTTCCAATCTGAGGTATAAGATGGGCAGAAATCTTGATTATAATCCAAAACAGGTATTTGAACTCAGATTCCCCGAAAGAGCAGGTCTGCCTAAAACAAATATAACTTCTAAATATATTTTTGCTCTCAACAAGGATTACCTGGTCTACCAGAACAACTTTAACTACTACGCAGGCTTTTACAAGGATACATTCCAGCACGGTGGCATTTCAATGCAGGAAATTATGCTTCCGGTTGCCTGTCTGGAACCTGTTTTATAATTAACCTGCCGGTCATGCAGAGTATCCTTATCAAAGACAAGAAACAGCTTAAGATCGCCGCAAGGAGAATCCTTGAATGCATATCAGGACAAAAGATAATTGCATTTTATGGACAAATGGGTGCAGGGAAAACAACAATTATTAAAGCTCTCTGTAAAGCTCTTGGCGTTGAAGATATTGTCAGCAGTCCTACTTTCACCCTTGTGAATGAGTATAAGACAACAGGTGGGACAACCATTTATCATATCGATTTTTACAGGATCAGGAAAATAGAAGAGGTTTTTGATTTTGGGATCGGGGAGTACTTTGCAAGCGGGTCATACTGCTTTATGGAATGGCCTGAACTTATTGAGGAGATACTTCCTCCTGAAACTGTCAGAATAAGGATCACTGTCGGCGATAAAGAACAAAGGATGCTTGAAATCCTGTAACCTTACCTTATTTTGCTCCTGTATTGCATTTTTTTTAACTTTGGGGAAATAACCACATCCTCAACATGAATGACAAAGGCAAAAACGGAAATTTGAATTTAACCAGCACCGCCTTTATGCCAAAAGAAGAGCAGCTGGAAACAGCTGTCAGGCGCAAAAAGATCTCAATAGGAATTCCAAGTGACAAGAAAAATGACGAGAAGAGAGTGGCTCTTACTCCTGAGGCAGTAAATCTTCTTGTCGAAAATGAAAATGAGGTAATATTACAGAAGGGTGCAGGTGCAGGTGCAAATTACTCTGACAAGGATTATGCTGAAAACGGAGCCATCATCACCGATTCTCCTGCAAGGGTATTCAGTGCTGATGCGGTAATAAAGGTTGCACCGTTTACATTACAGGAGGTCGAGTACCTAAAGGGAAACCAGATAGTAATGTCGTTTCTGAATGTTCTTCAGCTAAGTGAGGAGACTCTTGGAAAACTCATCAGGAAGAAAGTCACAGCCATTGCTCTTGAAAAGATACGCGACGACAACGGAGTTATGCCAGTTATGGAATCAATGAGTGAGATCAGTGGTGTGACATCTGTTCTTATTGCATCCGATTATTTAAGCAACCACCATGGCGGAAAGGGTGTCCTGCTGGGAGGTATTACCGGCGTCACTCCTACAGAGGTGGTTATAATCGGAGCCAATACTGCAGGTGAATATGCTGCACGGGCAGCTCTTGGGCTTGGCTCCGTGGTGAAAATATTCGATCCGTCACTCCATAATCTGAGACGTTTTCAGAACCTGATTAACCAACGGCTCCAGACATCAGTATTTCATCCTCAGGTGTTAAAAAAAGCTCTTAAATCGGCCGATGTTCTTATAGGAGCAATCGAGCTTGAGAACCTTCGCCCATGGTATTATATCACAGAGGATATGGTTAAAAGCATGAAAAAAGGTGCAGTTATCATTGACCTGAGTATTGATCGCGGCGGTTGCATAGAAACAACGGAATGCCGTGCCCTCAGAGATCCTGTATATGAAAAATATGGCGTGATACATTTCTCGGCATGGAACCTGCCGTCGAGAGTGGCCCGTACTGCCTCAATTGCCCTCAGTAATATTTTCAATCCTCTTTTTCAGAATATAGCAGAGGCAGGTGGAATAATTCAGTTGCTTAAGAATGACCGGGGAATTCGTAACGGAGTGTACCTTTTCAATGGAATTCTTACTAATGAGACATTAGGCCAGAGATTTGGAGCAATGTCAAAAGATCTTGACCTGCTTATATCAGCTTTCTGAATCCAGTTCTGGTTACCTGTTGCCGGGTGCTGGTGAATCCCCCTTTGAAGGGGGTAGGGGGATGTAAGTTAGTACAGCCTGTCCCCCATTGAGAGTGATTTTAGCAGCTTTGCCGATGTAGAAAGCCCTGTTATCATTTATATGGCCGGCCGGAAAACTAAAGAAAACGGGATAATCATAACCTGAAACTGCATCGGCGATGGTAGCTTCTGCACTTTTACCCCATGGTATTCTGGTGTCTTCCATCTTTGTAAGTCCACCCACTACCAGTGCTGCCAGATCTTTAAGCTTCCCTGCCAGCCTGAGTGACGTCATCATTCTGTCGACATGATAGTAATACTCTCCCACCTCTTCTATAAAAAGGATCCTCCCCCGTGTTTTAGGTTCAGCTTTTGTCCCGATCAGGCTGTAAATCAATGACAGATTACCTCCGGTCACTTCACCGGAAACTTCATCAGGCCGCAGAAAAGTTCCGGTCCATGATAAAGGTTTAAAATCACCAAAAAGAGCATCACGAAGAGTATCAAATGTGGCTTTTGACTTTTCTTTATCAGAATAATTAAGAGGCATATCTCCATGTATGGTGATTATCCCGCATACCTCATTAAGCCAGAGATGCAGTACGGTTACATCACTGAATCCCACATACCATTTAGGGGTCTTTTTCAATGATGAAAATCTCATCCTGTCAATTATCTTAAGAGTGCCGTAACCGCCTCTCGAACAGAAAATAGCTTTAATGGCAGGATCATCTGTCATCTTCTGAAGGTCAAAAAGACGCTCATTATCTGTTCCGGCAAACGGCCCTGAACGCTTTAAAATATTCTTTCCAAGCCTTACCTTCAAACCCCACTCTTCAAGGAATAAAACGGCGGCATTTATTTTGTCCTCATCGATGGCCCATGAAGGAGATATTATCGCGACTTCATCGCCATTGTCAAGATATGGCGGATGCACCTTTTTTACATACATATTTATAAAATATTGCATAAAAATAATCCTTATTGTCTCCTTATCCAACTTCCTGAATAAACATTATCCATTATCTTTGTGCAACTTTAAAATATGATAATCATTCATTATCAACGTTATGAAGAATTATAAAAGATATCTTATCACTTCAGCCCTTCCATATGCCAACGGGCCATTGCACATCGGACACCTTGCCGGAGTTTATGTCCCTTCTGATATTTATACGAGATACCTCAGGATGAAAGGAGCAGATGTAATTTCAATCTGCGGATCGGATGAGCATGGAGTGCCAATAACTCTAAAAGCACGCAGGGAGGGAATTACACCACAGGAGGTAGTTGACAGATATCACACCCTGAACAAGAAAGCTTTTGAGGATTTCGGAATATCATTTGATATTTATTCAAGGACTTCGAATAAAATACACTATGATACCGCGTCTGAGTTCTTCCTTAAACTGTACAACAAAGGTGAATTCACCGAAAAAACAACAGAGCAGTATTATGATGAAGAAGCCGGATGTTTCCTTGCCGACCGTTATATAATGGGCACATGTCCATTTTGCGGCAACGAAAACGCCTATGGCGACCAGTGTGAAAAATGCGGGACATCGCTGAGTCCGAACGATCTTATAAATCCTCATTCCACCATAAGCGGCAGTAAACCTGTTTTGCGTGAGACCATGCACTGGTACCTTCCTCTTGATAAATATGAACCGTGGCTTAAGAAATGGATACTGGATGATCATAAAGAATGGAAAACAAATGTTTATGGTCAGTGCAAATCCTGGATTGACCAGGGTCTTCAGCCGAGAGCCGTAAGCCGCGATCTCGACTGGGGTGTGCCTGTTCCTGTTGAAGGGGCCAAAGGGAAAGTACTTTATGTCTGGTTTGATGCCCCTATCGGTTATATATCTGCAACAAAAGAGCTTACACCAGACTGGGAAAAATACTGGAAAGATCCTGAAACAAGAATGATTCATTTTATCGGAAAGGATAATATTGTTTTTCACTGCATAATCTTCCCTGCAATGCTGAAAGCCGAAGGCTCATTCATCCTTCCCGACAATGTGCCGGCAAATGAATTTCTTAATCTTGAGAATAACAAGATATCCACATCACGCAACTGGGCAGTATGGCTGCATGAATACCTTGAAGATTTTCCCGGAAAACAGGATGTCCTGAGGTATACATTGTGTTCCAACGCTCCTGAAACAAAGGATAACGATTTCACATGGAAAGACTTCCAGGCGCGTAACAATAATGAGCTTGTTGCCATTCTCGGAAACTTTGTCAACCGCACCCTTGTTCTGACAAACAACTATTATGAAGGCAGGGTTCCCGAAAGAGGTGTTACTGATGAGAATGACAATACAGTACTTACTGAAATACAGGCGATTAAAGAGAGAACAGAGACCAGCCTCGAAACATTCAGGTTCCGCGAAGCTCTGAAAGAGGCAATGAATCTTGCAAGGCTTGGCAATAAATATCTCGCCGACGCTGAGCCATGGAAGGTTATTAAAACCGATCCTGAACGGGTTAAGACAATTATGAATATTGCTCTCCAGATCACTGCCAATTTAACCATTGTGCTTGAACCTTTTGTACCATTTTCAATGGATAAGCTGAGAAAATGGCTTAATACTGATCTGATGAAATGGGATGATGCAGGAAGCGATATTCTCAAACCCGGGCATCTTATTAATAAGCCTGGTTTGCTGTTCGAGAAAATTGAAAATGATGTCATCGACAGGCAGATAAACAAACTGGAATCGACAAAAAAGGCAAATGAAACAGCAACAGTAAAGACCCTGCCTTCAAAAGAGCCTGTTACATTTGATGATTTTACAAAAGTTGATATAAGGACGGCAACCATACTTGAGGCTGAAAAAGTACCCAAAACGACAAAGCTTCTGAAACTGAAGATCGATACAGGACTGGATGTCCGGACCATAGTATCTGGTATCGCCGAGTACTATGAACCGGAAGCTATTATAGGAAAACAGATCTCTATTGTTGCCAACCTTGAACCAAGGAAGATAAAAGGAATTGAGTCAAAGGGGATGATTCTGATGGCTGAAGACCTGGATGGCAGGCTGGTTATGGTCACACCTGTTGAAAAGGTCAGTAACGGCAGTGCAATAAAGTAGACTATTTTTTCGAGATCCAGGTACCGGGGAACTTTTTTGAAATACTGTCCCTGGTTGAAACTGCACTTTCCATATCGCGGCAGACTGCAGCGGTAACCCTGAAAAATCCGTTTGCAGCCCGGGTAATCTCAGGATTGAAACCTTCGGCTTTAAGACTGTTCACATGCGATATGGCATTTTGTTCTGATTTAAAGCTCCCTGTAATTATACGATAATCGCGCACTGCGATAGAGGCAGTGGTTTCAGGTTTTACCGTAACTGGAGCCTCGGGTTCAACTTTTGCGGTAGTCCCGGGGTTGACTGGCAGGCTGCTGTCAGGTATAATTACAATAGCCTCGTCAACTGCTTTTTTGTTATTTTCAAATTCAGCTGTTACAAGAGGATTCAGTGAAGTTGCGTCAACTCTGGCTTTAAACAGATCTGTTTTCAGGGGAACAGCTATAAGAAGTGCCAGGATTGGGATCATTACTGCAGCTCTCCAGAGGTATTTCCGCGTTGAAGCCCGTTTTAACGGGTCTTTATCTGTATGTCTGGTAATTCGTTTTCTGACATCATAATCTCTGACAGTAGCGCACTGGAATGATTCGAGTCCAAATGATCCGGCATAGTAATTAATATTTGCCTCAGGCTCAAATCCGACATTGTTTTCACGATTATTGACGAACGTCCCTATATGGTCGAAAACGACTTTTTCACCTCTTGCCAGCCTGCCCACCAGTTCCATTACAAACTCTTCAACCAGGTGCCTGGTATCACCGTAATTCAAACCTGTCGATAATGAAATTTTACTTATAAGCAGACCGTCGTTGTGACTGATGTTCCTGTTGAAGGAAATTCTCTTTACAGGCGGATAAAAAGTTCCGGTAATTTTGTCGATACGTGCCGGCGAAAAATTACCAATAAACCCTCCGAAGCCAGGTACAATGACGCAATCGTGCTCGAATAATAATTCCCTTATAAAAGCTTTTGTATCCAAATAAAAGTCTGTTTTCTGCCGGAACAAATTAAGATTTTACATCGTGCTTTCCCTAAAAAATCAGAGTGATGTTATGAACATTTTAACAACATGTTGTTAGTATTGAATGACACCAGTATTAAATGAAATGGGCCATTGATCGTTACGCAATTTTCGGGCGAAAATATTATCTTAGCAGTTTTAATATTCCCTCCGATGAGAGACATCCAGATGGTTGACCTGAAGGCCCAGTATGATAAAATCAGGGCTGAAATTGATACTGCTATTTTCTCGGTTATTAATTCCTCAGCTTTTATAAAAGGACCTGATGTAAAACTGCTTGAAGAAGAATTGCAATCGTATCTGGGTGTAAAGCATGTCATCACCTGTGCCAACGGCACTGATGCACTTCAGATCACAATGATGTCGCTGGGACTTAAACCAGGTGATGAGGTCATCACAACAAATTTCACTTTTATTGCCACCGTTGAAGCTCTTGCCCTGCTGGGGTTAAAACCTGTAATTGTTGATCCGGACCAGGGAACTTATAACATCCCGGTGAAAGAAATACAAAAAGCCATTACTCCAAAGACCAGGGCAATTGTACCTGTCCATCTTTTTGGACAATGTGCCGATATGGAAGGTATTCTTGAACTGGCACACAAAAATGATCTCCTGATTATAGAAGATGCCGCCCAGGCAACCGGAACTGACTATTATTTCAAGGGAGGGGAGATCAAAAAAGCAGGAACGATCGGTAACGCCGGAACAACTTCATTTTTCCCTTCAAAGAACCTTGGATGCTACGGCGATGGTGGAGCAGTTTATACAAACGATGACGACCTTGCGATTAAACTGCGGAGCATTGCCAACCATGGAATGAAAATCCGGTATCATTACAATGATATCGGGATCAACTCAAGGCTTGACACTATTCAGGCTGCAATACTGAGAGTCAAGCTTAAATATCTCGACCGGTACAACATTGCCAGAAAAGATGTTGCTGATTTTTATGATAAAGCATTTGGCGGGATTATTCATATCCAGGTTCCGGAAAGGGAAAAATTCTCATCACACATTTTTCATCAATACACTGTAAGGATCAAAAACGGTTTGAGAGATGGTCTTAAAAAATATCTTGAAGAACACAAAGTCCCGTCTATGATCTACTATCCGGGGCCACTTCACATGCAGGAAGCTTACCGGTATCTTGGTTACAGCGAATCGGACTTTCCTGTTACAAATGCCCTGTGCAGGGAGGTGCTTTCATTGCCTGTGCACACCGAAATGGAAGAGGATCAGCTCCAATATATTACTCAGACAATTCTATCCTTTTTTGAAAAAAAGTAACTATGGAAAGAGAATATTTTGCGCACGAAACAGCGGTCATCGACGAAGGTTGCAAGATAGGCAAAGGAACTAAAATATGGCATTTCAGTCATATCATGGCCGGCTCTGAAATAGGGGAAAAATGCAATATAGGTCAGAATGTAGTGATATCGCCCGGAGTAAAGCTCGGCAGAAATGTAAAAGTCCAGAACAATGTATCGATATATACAGGCGTTATCTGTGAGGACGATGTGTTTCTTGGTCCGTCGATGGTTTTTACAAATATTGTAAATCCGAGGAGTGCCGTCATCAGGAAAGACAGTTACGTATCTACAGTTGTTGAGAAAGGGGCATCCATAGGGGCCAACTCAACTATTATCTGCGGAAACAGGATTGGCTCCTATTCATTTATCGGAGCCGGAGCAGTGGTTACAAAGGATGTGAAACCTTTTGCCCTGGTGATTGGCAATCCCGCGAGGCAGACAGGCTGGATGAGTGAATACGGACACAAGCTCAAATTCGATGATAAGGGCTTTGCTGTATGCCCTGAAAGCGGTGAGAAATACAGGATCGAGGATGGAAATGTCTTAAAGGTAAATTTATAATTAAAAATTTTTATTCTTTCTTAATTAAAATATCAATGGAATCGAATCCTAAAAACTTTGGACTGATTGGTGTTGCCGGGTATATTGCCATTCGTCATCTCAGGGCAATAAAAGATACAGGAAACAATCTGCTTGCAAGCCTCGATAAATTTGACTCTGTCGGACTGCTTGACGGATATTTCCCGCATAGCGATTTCTTTGTTGAGTTTGAAAGATTCGACAGGCATTTTGACAAGCTCAAAAGGACCGGAACAAAAATCGACTATGTAAGCATCTGTTCCCCGAATTATCTTCATGATTCCCATATACGGTTTGCATTAAGGCACCATGCTGAAGCAATTTGTGAAAAACCTATTGTTCTTAATCCCTGGAATGTGGATGCTCTTCAGGAAATTGAAAGTGAGACAGGACATAAAATCTATACAATTCTTCAGCTGCGTCTTCATCCTAAGATTATTGAGCTTAAGGAGAAGATAAAAAACGGACCAAAGGACAAGATATATGATATTGATCTTTCATATATAACAAGCAGGGGAAACTGGTACTACATTTCCTGGAAGGGAGACGTCCAGAAATCAGGAGGAGTGGCTACCAATATCGGCATTCATTTCTTTGACATGCTCTGCTGGATCTTTGGTGACACGACCAAGAATATTGTTCACATTTCACAACCCAACAAGGCAGCAGGCTACCTTGAACTCGAAAATGCCAGGGTAAGATGGTTCCTCAGTATTGATTACAATGATCTTCCTGAGTCTGTAAAGCAATCAGGAAAAAGAACATACAGATCAATGACGATCGAAGGTGAAGAGTTAGAATTCAGTGAAGGGTTCGGCGAGCTACATACAACTTCTTATGAAAAAATCCTCGATGGCAGGGGGTTCGGGCTTAGCGATGCTCGCCAGTCAGTAATAACGGCATTCACGATTCGAAATTCAAATGCGGTTGGACTGGTAGGAGATTATCATCCGATTTTAAAAAGCAAGTAATATTTAATTCACATTGTAAATTTCAATAAAACGTTACCCTTAGGGTAAGTATCTTAAAATTAATTAGTAAAGTCACTGATGAACAGGAAAATCCTTGTCACTGGGGGAACCGGATACATAGGTTCCCACACAGCAGTTGAACTGATCGAAAACGGATACGAGGTTGTGATCATTGACAACCTGTATAACTCCGAAGCCGGAGTAATTGATCGTATAGGTCAGATCACCGGCGTCAGACCTGAACTTACCGTTTTTGACATTTGTGACGCAGAAAAACTGAATGCATTTTTTAAGAAGCATAATGATATTGCCGGAATAATTCATTTTGCTGCATATAAAGCTGTCGGGGAATCAGTTAACAAGCCACTTGACTACTACAGAAACAACCTTCTTTCACTTATGAATCTCCTGGAATCCATGAGGACCTTCGGGATTCCCGTGTTTGTTTTCTCTTCCTCCTGCACTGTCTATGGCCAGCCTGAAAAACTGCCAGTATCCGAGGATTCTCCTATACAGCCTGCTGTTTCACCCTATGGCAATACAAAGCAGATCGGCGAAGAAATAATAAGAGATACTGTTGCTTCCGACAAAAATATAAAAGCAATTGCACTCAGGTATTTCAATCCGATCGGAGCCCATCCGTCGGCACTTATCGGCGAAATTCCGAGAGGCGTTCCTGAAAACCTGGTCCCATATATTACCCAGACTGCATACGGTCTGAGAAAAGAGCTGAAAGTATTCGGAGATGATTATAATACCCCCGACGGATCGTGCATCAGAGATTATTTACATGTAGTTGACCTGGCAAAAGCCCATGTTACAGCTGTAAAAAGGCTTGTTGAAAACCAGAATAAAACGAATTACGAAATTTTCAATCTCGGAACAGGAAAAGGGGTCTCGGTACTTGAGGCAATTAAGTCATTTGAATTTGTAACCGGAATAAAGGTGAATTATCAGATTATGGGACGCAGGGCCGGAGATATTGAGAAGATATGGGCCGATCCCACACTGGCGAATAAAGAACTCGGATGGAAAACCGAAATCTCACTTGATGAATCAATGAGAACTGCCTGGGAATGGGAAAAATATATAAGAAAAAATAAAAAGGGATGACAATGGAAAAAACTATTCTGATAACCGGAGGTGCCGGATTTATCGGATCTCACGTTGTACGGTTGTTTGTAAATAAATATCCGCAATACAGAATTATTAATGCCGACAAGCTCACTTATGCAGGGAATCTTGAAAACCTTAAGGATATAGAAACAAAGGGAAATTACTTCTTTGAGAAAACAGATATAGTTAATAAACAAGCAGTTACTGATCTCTTTAAGAAGTATAATTTTGACGGGATCATTCATCTGGCAGCAGAATCACACGTTGACCGTTCAATTACGGCACCTGACGAATTCGTTTATACAAATATTGTAGGTACAGTAAATCTGCTCAACGCAGCGTTAAATTCATGGAAAGACGACAGCTCCGGAAAAAAATTCTATCATATATCAACTGACGAGGTTTACGGATCGCTGGGAAAGGAAGGGATGTTTACCGAGGAAACTGCATATGATCCGAAGAGTCCTTATTCTGCTTCCAAAGCAAGTTCAGATCATATGGTAAGGGCATACGGACATACCTTCGGTATACCGGTAGTAATCTCGAATTGTTCAAATAACTACGGCCCGAATCAGTTTCCTGAAAAGCTTATCCCTCTGGCAATAAACAATATAAAGAATAACAAACCAATCCCTGTTTACGGAAAGGGTGAAAATATTCGTGACTGGTTGTATGTCGAAGACCATGCTTCAGCAATTGACCTTATATTTCATAAGGGGAAGACAGGAGAAACTTATAATATCGGAGGCAATAATGAATGGAAGAATATTGATCTTATTAAGCTGCTTTGCGAAATAACAGATAAGAAACTTGGCCGTCCTGTGGGTACCTCCGAAAAACTGATTACCTATGTAAAGGACCGGCCTGGGCACGATCTCCGCTATGCAATAGATTCATCAAAGCTACAGCATGAACTTGGCTGGACTCCGATTCCTGATTTTGCCAAAGGACTTGAAAAAACCGTTGACTGGTATCTGTCGAACTATAAATGGCTCGAAAGGATTATTTCAGGAGATTATGCGAAGTATTATGAAAAGATGTACTCAGGAAGGTAGCGATCTTAGTTCTTTATCAGGTTCATCCGTTTGATGAGTTCATCTCCGAGAGCACTTTTCTGCTTAATATGATCCTGAATAGCAGCAACGACGCTGTTTGAGTTAAAATCACCCCTTACCTGCTCAAAATCAAGCTTTTTAATCTCTTCTCCACCGTCAATTCCAAAACCTGTCATTGAGGAAAGATTAAACTCCTTCCTGGCATCTTCATATAACATTTTATCGAGATCAATGACGCTTTTCTTCCATTTTTCAACCATGCTTATGACATCAGCAGCTGTGAAATCCTTAATACTCTTTCCGGCTTCTTCCTCAATTCTTTCACAGGCCCAGGTCCATTCCCATTTATAGTATGACTGGTGCATCTTTCTGAAAGCATCTGCAACACCCTCAATCGTATTTATCTTATCCGATTCAATGTCATCAAGAAGTCCGCTGACAGCCTGTTTTGGTGCCAACAATCCGGCAAGATCAACCCACTCCCCTTTACCCATTGCCTGATCGGGAGCCAGTCTTTTCTGCAATTCCTTATTTGATCTGAAATTTATGTTTTCGAGACGTTTTATAAGTGAGTTTCCGAGGAATTTATCTATTCCGGTCTGATAAAGTCCTATGCCTCTTTCAAGTGAAGATCCCTTGATCATCATATTATTATAGGAATATGATCCTGAAACTGAACCTGATACGGATTTCAACCTGTTAAGGAGTTCTCTGCCTTCAATCATTTTACGTATAGTAAAGGGACTCAAGAGATTGAAGTTCACCTGGTCGTGCTTGACGGGATCTTTTCTTCTGTCGCGGACAGGCCATTTCTGGGCATCCCTTATCGTTCCTACGCTTCTGAGATTGACTCCCGGAACAAGTATGCTTTCATCATTGCTTTCAATCAGATATGAGAAAGGAAGCGATGATGTATCCATATTCTTGTAATGACGCCCCATCACCAGTGTGTATGGGCCGATACGGGCAGGCCACAGGACATAAGAATCACTTGTCGTTTTGGAACCTCTTTCCATAATCCCCTGGTGGATAGGCCCAAGCTTGTACATGTGGTTGCTCTGATTAGAACCGCTACCGGCATTCATGAATGAAAAAATACCCGCAATAAGAAGCGTCGACTTATGATGAGTGACAGTATATGGTCCTGCAAATATCGAACATGCCTCACCGTGATAACCTCCGCAATTGGCGAAGAAAAGCGAGTTCTCAGCTGAATAGTGTTTACCCAGAACACATCCCTGCCCGATAAAACACTTGTCGATCAGTGTAGATTCCGTAATGATTGAACCTGAACAGACAATAAAGTGTTCCATGATTACACCGGGTCCGATAAGTATGGGGTCCTCCTTGCAGCTGTTTAATGATCCTTCATCAAGGCTTATAGCACCCTCAATGTGGCTGAAAGGACCTATTTTTACATTCCTGATAAAACGGCAGCTCAGGATACTGGCACCGGAACCGATAGTTCCTGTACCTGAACTTTTTGACACGGAGTACTCATCTATCATCTGCTCCATCTTTTTAGTTGCCTTTACACGGTGCCTGTAAAGAGCAATAATGTAAGCCTGATGAGCTGACAACTGATCCCATATCTTAACTGAGCGTCCGCCTGCTTCATTCAGTACAGCCACTTCTGTTCCGTTACCGAAAGTTGAGACACCTTCAGCATGGATCTTACCGCAGTTCTTGATTATAACATCATCCTCAATATTGTAATTTGCTATATATTCCCCGATGTTGGTGATCATAACATCCGAACCGATCTCGCAGTTATGGATGTGTGCATTTGAGATACCGCACCTGGTTGTTACTCCTGACTTATCTGTATATGTTTTACTAAAGCTTCCCAGTTTGATCTCGCCCGAAAAAATGACATTCAGGCATCTTGAGGGATCAAATCCGTCTGTCACCCGGACTTTGGTCCAGTCGTCACAGCTGCATCCATTTAATGTCAGTTTTTTTATTTCTGATGGAGTGAGTTTTCTGTATTTTTTTGCAGATTTCATATGGAAAAATTGAAAATGTTCTATTCTACGGTTACTGATTTGGCAAGATTTCTTGGCTGATCGACATTACAGCCTCTCAAAACTGCAATATGGTATGATAACAGCTGAAGCGGGATTACCGCCAGTATTCCCGAGAATGCGGGAAGTGTTTCAGGGACTTCGAGTACAAAGTCGGCCATCTTCTTTATCAATTCATCTCCTTCAGTTACAATGGCGATTACATTCCCCTTTCTCGCTTTGATCTCCTGGATATTGCTTATTATTTTTTCATAGGTGTCGTCTTTTGTGGCAACGACTACTACCGGCATATTCTCATCTATCAATGCTATCGGACCGTGCTTCATTTCAGCTGCAGGATAACCCTCGGCATGGATATATGAGATCTCCTTAAGCTTTAATGCTCCTTCGAGCGCAACGGGAAAAAGGAATCCTCTTCCCAGATAAAGGGCATTCCGGGTCTGCTGGTATATTTTTGCCAGTTCCAGCGCCTGGTCATCGACCTTCAAAGCTCTTTCTATTTTATCCGGAATTGATACCAGTTCATCAATAAGCCTCTTATAGGTTTCAGCTGAGATCACTCCTTTCAGGTACCCGATTTCAAATGCCATCATTGCCAGAACTGTAACCTGGGTGGTAAATGCTTTTGTTGATGCGACTCCAATTTCAGGACCTGCATGTGTATAAACACCAGCATCGGTCTCACGGGGTATGCTTGAACCAACAACATTGCATATTCCGATAACTTTTGCTCCCTTTTCCTTTGCCAGTTTTACTGCTGCCAGTGTATCGGCTGTTTCACCGCTCTGGCTTATAGCAATGACAATATCCCCAGCTTTAATTATCGGGTTCCTGTAGCGGAATTCAGAAGCATATTCCACTTCAACAGGGATACGTGTGAATTCTTCAAAAAGATATTCACCCAGCAAGCCTGCATGATATGATGTCCCACACGCCACAATAATGATCCTTTCTGAATGCGAAATTGCTTCGAGTTCATTATGAAGACCACCAAGCATAATACCGCTGTGATCGGGTAGCACCCTGCCCCTGAAGGTGTCATGAATAGCTCTTGGCTGTTCATAAATTTCCTTAAGCATAAAGTGAGCAAATCCTTCCTTGTCGATCTCTCCCAATTTAAGGTCGACTTCCTTTACTTCCGGTTCAATTTTGCTTGTGCGTATGGATTTAAGGATCAGCTCATCCTTTTTAATAATGGCAATATCATCATCTTTAAGGTAAATAACCCTCTGAGTGTATTCAACTATTGGTGTGGCATCGGAAGCAATAAAGTTTTCTCCGTCCCCGACCCCTATTACCAGTGGACTTCCTTTCCTGGCTGCAAAAAGTCTGTCAGTCTCCTTTGTACAGATTATTACCAGTCCATAAGCCCCTTCTACTCTGTTCAGGGCAAGTGTAATTGCCTGTTCTGCAGTAAGATCTCCTTCCAGGTAAAGATGTTCGATAAGGTTGGCAAGAACTTCAGTGTCGGTCTGGCTGTTAAATTGAATGCCCCTGCTCTGCAAATGCTTTTTAATCATCGAATAATTCTCAATAATCCCATTATGGACAACAATAAAATTGCCTTTGTATGAAACCTGTGGATGAGCGTTTAATTCATTTGGCTCTCCATGAGTTGCCCACCGTGTGTGTCCCATTCCGATCGTTCCGTTAAAATCGGTCTTGTTCACCATCTCCTCCAGATCGGAAACTCTTCCTTTGCATTTGAAGATTTTTGTCTCTCCATTGATAATGGCAAGACCAGCTGAATCGTATCCACGGTATTCCAGCCTTTTCAACCCTTTAATTACAATACCCCTGGCAGGTTTTGATCCAATATAACCAACTATTCCGCACATAAATGATTGTTTTTATTTGTTAAGGACGACAATATCAGAATTCAGTCCTTATTAAAAGAAAAAACGGTGAAATGAAATCAAAATTGCAGGGAAGCAAAAGTAAGATTGTCAGGACAGTATTTTGTCGTAGAAATCGTTATAGGCATCGATATACACTGACTCATCCTGGAATGCCAGCACTGGCTTGTTTATAGTCTTAATGTACTTCGATAATTCATTATTAATAACATCACTGCCAATTATAACAGCATCAGAATATTTAATTGCCAGTTTTGAAACATTAATGAAATCGGGTGTCTTGACCAGTTTCAGGCTTTCACCATCAATCCCGTCGTACCTCAGTTTGTCGGCAAATGTAGATCTGAAGGGAGTTTTGAAATCGTTGTCATATACAGAATACACAATTTTGTAATTGTGAAACAACGGATCATCGTTATAGATACTGCGCAGATAAACCGGAACCAGCGATGCCATCCAGCCATGACAATGAACAATGTCAGGAGCCCATCTCAGTTTTTTTACGGTCTCAATTACTCCCCTTGCGAAAAACAGTGCCCGTTCATCATTATCTTCGAACTCCTTGCCGGTTGAATCAGATACTGTATGTTTCCTCTGGAAATAATCATCATTGTCGATAAAGTAAACCTGCATCCTGGCTGACTGGATAGAAGCAACCTTTATTATAAGAGGATGATCGGTATCATCAATAATAAGATTCATCCCCGATAGCCTTATCACCTCATGAAGCTGGTTTCTTCTTTCATTAATACTTCCATACCGCGGCATGAAAGTACGGATCTCCTTACCTCTTTCCTGAATACCCTGCGGGAGATATCTTCCTATCCTTGATAATTTAGTTTCGCCTAAATATGGTGTGATCTCCTGAGAGATGAACAATACCTTTTTGCTTTCCATTTACATGACTGGATATACCATTCCGTAACAATTTGCAAAGATAATAATAAAAAATGACAATATAATCAATACATAATTATTGGTATTTCCGTTTCGACTGTGATTTATTTTATTTCTTTCACCAATGATTCAGATCTTCTAATTTAATTTAGGTTTGCACTAAAAATAGAATATGAAAGTAGTCAGTACTATAAAGGATCTGCAAAAAGCTGTAAAGACTGTTCATCTTGCTCCTCTTGGATTTGTTCCGACAATGGGAGCTCTGCACAGGGGTCACCTTTCACTGGTCCGGAATGCAGTATCCCTCTGTCCTCAGGTTGTGGTTAGCATTTATGTGAATCCTACTCAATTCAATGATAAAAACGATCTGAAAAATTACCCCCGCTGCCTGAGCGATGATCTGGACCTGCTGAAGGATACTCTCAGGGAGAATGACCTTGTCTTCACCCCTGATGATAAAGAAATATACCCTTCTGAGGATAAGCGGAAATTTAATTTCGGAAATCTTGAAAATGTAATGGAGGCATTGCACAGACCCGGACATTTTAACGGTGTTGGTCAGGTTGTCAGCAGACTGTTCGAAATTGTAAAACCGGATATGGCTTTTTTCGGGCAAAAAGATTTTCAGCAACTGGCTGTTATCAAAGAGCTTGTCCGACAAACAGGAAGCAGTGTAAAGATCATCGGTAATCCGATCATAAGGGAAGATGACGGTCTGGCAATGAGCAGCAGAAACCGTCTTCTTGCCCCGGCAATAAGAAAAAAAGCAGGAATAATTTATTCAACCATTTCAGACGCCGCAACTATGCTGAATGACCATGATATTCCCTTTATAAAAACTTATGTTAAAAAAAACATTGAAAAAGCGGACAGTTTTATAGTGGAGTATTTCGAAATTGCTGACGACCAGGAGCTAAAGCCTGTAGTTTCAAAAACGGAAATGAAAAAAGGGAAAAGATATTTTGGCTGTATCGCGGTAAAAGCCGGAATGATAAGACTTATAGATAATATTGAAATTCCTTTGTAATCAATCAAAAGGATACTTAAATTTGCGGCGTTATAAATTTCACTCTCTTTAAAATGTTTATAGAGGTATTAAAATCAAAAATACATAAAGTAACTGTTACAGAGGCAAACCTGAATTATGTGGGAAGCGTCTCGATCGATGAGGACCTTATGGATGCATCGAACATTATTGAAAATGAAAAAGTCCAGGTCCTTGACATAAATAACGGCGAACGCCTCGAAACCTATGTTATCAGAGGGAAAAGAGGCTCAGGTGAAATCTGCCTGAATGGTCCTGCAGCCAGAAAAGTCATGGTAGGTGATATAATAATAATCATGTCATATGCATCTGTCGATTTTCAGGAAGCAAAATCATTCAAACCGGTAATTATTTTCCCTGATACAAAAACAAATAAACTTATCTAATTGAGAAAAGGCTTAAATCAAACCTTAAAGTTTCTCGCATTTTTTATTATCGGAGTATTTCTTCTCTGGATCGCATTCCGGAATGTTGAATATCAAAAACTTGTGGAGGGATTAAAAGAAGCTAAATACAGTTGGGTTCTCCTTTCATTATTATTTGCATTTCTTGCATATTTAAGCAGGGCCCGCCGGTGGGTCCTCCTGGTTCGTCCTCTTGGCTATAAACCATCCTTTTTAAACACATTCTATTCCCTGATGACAGGATATCTGGCAAATCTTGCATTGCCAAGAATCGGTGAGATAACCAGATGTGTTGCCCTGGGTAAAAAGGAGAAGATCCCTGTCGACCAGCTGATAGGAACCGTAGTAATTGAACGTGCTATTGATTTCATTTCACTGCTTTCCATAATGATAGTCCTGATCATCATTAATGGAGGAGAGATAAATGCATTCATGAATGAGAGCATATTTATACCTCTCCGGCAGAAAGTGTTTTCCCTGTTCGGGTTCACGTGGATAATCTGGGCAATTATAATTGCAATTCTTTCGCTGATGATTTTCCTTTTAATAAAATACAGAAAAAGGCTGCGCAAGGTACGGCTGTTTGTGAAAATATTTGATGTGATAAAAGGAGTCATCAATGGAATGAAGACTATTACTTCACTCGAAAGAAAATGGGAGTTTATTTTTACATACAATATTTATCTGGACAAACTATGCACTAATGACATGGGTTGTCGTATTTGCAATTGAATCCACGTCTCACTTAAACTTCGGAGATGGCATTTTTCTTCTTGTAGTCGGAGGACTTGCAATGTCAGTGCCGGTTCAGAGCGGACTTGGTGCATATCATTACTTTATTTCCCGGGCGATTGCTTTTATAGGAGGAGTAAAAATTGAGGACGGCCTTGTATATCGCATTTCTTACACATGAATCACAGATGCTATTCATGATCATTCTCGGAGCAGTTTCATTCTTTATGATTTCCAGAAAAAATCATGAAGAAAAGATCTCATAAGATTCTTTATATTTGTTTGAACTACTTATCTTATCTCCCTGAAGGAGGATTTACCCCCTAACCCCCCTGAAGGGGGGCTAATAGTAATTTTTTTTGAACCCCCTTTAGGGGGCAGGGGGTAAAAATCTTATGGCAAAGACTAAAACTGTATTCGTCTGCCAGAACTGCGGTGTTGAATCTCCAAAATGGATAGGCAGATGTCCTTCATGCAAGGAATGGAACACCTACCATGAAGAGATAATAGGGACATCCTCGCCGGCTGAAAGCATTTATTTATCAGGAAGGGATAAGAGAAAACCGGAACTTCTTAATGAAATAAAGTCAGACGAACATGACAGGCAAAAAACAGGCCTGAATGAACTCGACAGGATACTCGGCGGAGGTATGGTTCCGGGATCATTGATCCTTCTCGGAGGGGAACCTGGTGTCGGTAAATCGACCCTGGCTTTACAGTTAGCGCTTGCCTTGAGCGACAAATGTATCCTGTATGTTTCCGGGGAAGAGAGCGAGGAACAGATAAGTCTGAGGGCAAAACGACTGAAGAAATCCAATCCACTCATGTTATATCTACAGTGAAACTGACCTCGATAATATACTGGTCCAGGCTGAAAACCTTAAACCGGGGTTAATAATAATTGATTCCATTCAGACAATTCACACAGGGATACTGGAATCTTCTGCAGGTTCGGTCTCACAGGTAAGAGAGTGTGCGGCCCAACTTCTGAAATATTCAAAAATAACCGGAGTTCCTGTTTTCCTTATCGGTCATATTACCAAGGATGGAACACTAGCCGGTCCAAAGGTACTTGAGCATATAGTCGATATCGTACTCTATTTTGAGGGTGACAATAATTACGTTTACCGTCTTCTCCGATCAGTAAAGAACAGGTTCGGATCAACGTCAGAGCTTGCGATTTTTGAAATGGTTGAGAGCGGACTGAGGGAAGTGGCAAATCCTTCTGAAATGTTCATTAACCAGCACGATGAACCCCTCAGCGGAATATCAATTGCTGCCACAGTCGATGGCCTAAGACCATTTCTTATTGAAACCCAGGCGCTTGTAAGCAGTGCTGTTTACGGAACGCCGCAGAGGAGCTCAACAGGATTTGATATCAGGCGTCTCAACATGCTTGCTGGCTGTTCTTGAAAAAAGGGCCGGGTTCAGGCTGGGAGTAAAAGATGTATTTCTGAATATTGCCGGCGGTATAAAAGTAGATGATCCTGCCATTGACCTTGCTATAATAGCTTCAGTGTTATCATCAAATCTTGACATCCCGGTCGGAAGGGATGTCTGCTTCTCCGGTGAGGTTGGCCTCTCAGGTGAGATCAGACCTGTATCCCGGATAGAGCAGCGAATTAAAGAAGCTTCAAAAATGGGATTCAAAAAGATCTATATCTCTAAATTCCACAGGAATATATCCCATAAAGGAACTGATATTGAAGTGATCCAGGTCGGAAAGGTCGAAGCACTGGTCCGGTCACTGTTCAGCTGACAGATCTATCTGCGTCTTGCAGTCTGGTAATGGATTTCAACAAGCAACAAGCAACCAGTAACAAGCAACTTTTTAATATTTTTCCCTGATATAGTTACCCCTTCTGGAGCTTTCTCTCTTTACTTTGTCACAATCGACTTCGACACTGAAATTTGAAGGACGTTCAAACTCGTCGGCTTCCATGATTCCAAACTGAGGGTCGTTATAAACCTTCCTTAGAAATAATCCAAGTACCGGAAGTGCCATCTGGGCACCCTGACCTTCGCTGAGGGTCTCAAAATGAATTGCCTGATCCTCCCATCCGCTCCAGACGCCTCCCACAAGGTTCGGAGTCACTCCCATGAACCATCCACTGGCGTGATTCTGAGTTGTCCCCGTCTTGCCACCGATCTGGTTCACCAGGAAATACGGTTCTCTCCTCAATCTGTTTCCTGAGCCTGTCAGTACGACTCCCTGCAGAAGGTCGAGCATCAGATATGCCTGTTCGTCACTGAGGACCTCTTCTATCCTGGGAGTGAATTTCGAGATTAGATTCCCGTTTTTATCCTCAATCCGTGTAACGTACATCGGCCTTGTATATACTCCTTTATTGGCAAAGGTTCCGTATGCTCCCACCATCTCTTCAAGCTTGATATCCGATGTTCCCAGGAATATTGATGGAACAGGATCAATAAAGCTTCTGACTCCCATCCTTTTCATAAGGTCGGTCACCGCTGAAGGCCTGAATTGCTGCATCAGCCACGCTGAAATATAGTTTTCCGACTGTGCCAGGCCCCATTTAAGAGTGACCATTTTCCCATGGTATTCTTTAGGACCTGAACTTCTTGGTATCCATGGAACAGAGTCTCCAGGCAAATCAAATGACCTGGGAATATTTTCAACTTCGTCGCATGGAGTATACCCGTTCTGCATGGCCACAGTATACAGGAACGGTTTGATTGTGCTTCCAACCTGTTTTCTCTGCTGAGTCACTGCATCCCATTTGAAAAATCTGAAGTCCGGACCTCCGACATAAGCTTTAACATACCCGTTGTGAGGATCTTCAACAAGAAAAGAAGAACGCACAAAGAATTTATAATACCTTACTGAATCATAAGGTGTCATTATCGTGTCCTTTTGCCTGTTTCCCTTCCAGGTAAACACTTTCATCGGGACCTTTGTATTGAATGCAAGCATTATAGAATCCTCAGGTACACCCCTTATATTCATTGTATTATACCTGACACTCTCCTTCACCGACTTCATCAGAAGATCTTCAACCTCTTTCTTTGAAAGGTCATTTGAATATGGAGGATTCCTGAAGCTTTTTGCACGCTTGTAGAAATCGGGCTGGACTTCTTTTGAAAGATGCTCTGCAACAGCTTCTTCAGCATATTGCTGCATCCGTGAATTAATCGTGGTATAGATTTTCAGCCCATCCTTGTAAATATCATAATCTGATCCGTCAGGCTTTTTATTTTTGCTGCACCAGCCATAAAGGGGATTATTTTCCCATTCCCACTTTGCATCGTCATACGAAGACTCCTTTAATATATTGATTCCTGGCAGGTTCGGGTCTTCTCATTGTATTTCGGAGGTATTCCCTCAGATATGTTGCCAGCCCCGTATTATGATCCTCAGGCTGGAAATCAAGTTCAATAGGAAGTTGTTTTACAGAATCTGCAACCTGGGGGTGAATATATCCGTACTTTGCCATCTGCGACAAAACAATATTTCGTCGCTTTAACATTCGTTCAGGATATTTGTATGGATTATACGCGCTTGAATTCTTCAGCATACCTACAATTACAGCTGCCTGCTGAATGTTCAGTGAATCAGGGGTAGTATTGAAATAAACTCTTGCCGCAGTTTTTATCCCTATCGCCTGATAGAGAAAATCATACTTATTAAGATACATGGCAATTATCTCTTCCTTTGTATATCTGTTTTCAAGCTTAACGGCCGTCTGCCATTCCTTGAACTTTGATACACCAAGCCTCATCTTTTTCACAAATCCGGATGTTCTTGCAGTGTCCCTGGGATAAAGTTGCTTGGCAAGCTGCTGGGTAATAGTGCTTCCCCCTCCTGTTTTCTTTCCCAGGACAACAGTAAGAACAAAAGCCCTGCCAAGTCCGCGGACATCAATTCCCGAGTGTCTGTAATACCTTATATCTTCTGTTGCAATAAGGGCATCAATAAGATAAGGTGAGAGATCGTTATAGTCTGTCCATGTCCTGTTTTCAATACTTATCTTTCCCAGCAGCACCCCGTCTTCGGAAAAAACTTCGGCAGCGAGGTTATATTCAGGATTTTCCAGTTCCCTGAACGATGGCATAGGTCCCAGCTTGCCTTTGGAGATAAGAATGAACAGAATAATGACAATAATAAAGGGAAGAATGAACAATGTCCAGAACCAGATAAGGTATTTTCTGTTTGATGAATTGCCTTTCATTAGCTTCGGGAGTTTGGCGCAAAAATAGTAATTAATAAAGAAACTTAACTGTTTATTTTGAAGTTTGGAACCTAAATGATTTACTTTGTCGTGTTTTTAAAAAGTGTTTAATCCATCTGATATGATCGAAAATCTTGTAATTGTTGAGTCGCCGGCAAAAGCAAAAACTATTGAAAAGTACCTTGGAAAAGATTTCCGTGTTGTATCAAGTTTCGGTCATATCCGTGATCTGGCAAAAAAGAACCTTGGTATTGATATAGAAAATAATTTCTCTCCTGAATATGAAGTTCCTAAAGAAAAAGCCAAAGTTGTTGGGGAGCTTAAAAAAGCCGCCGCTGAATCCAAAAATATCTGGATTGCCTCTGATGAGGACCGTGAAGGTGAAGCTATTGCATGGCATCTTGCCTGCGTACTTAATCTGGATCTGCCCACAACTAAAAGGATAGTATTTCATGAGATCACCAAAGATGCAATTACAAATGCAATTCTTAATCCAAGACAGGTTGATATGAATCTTGTCAATTCCCAGCAGGCCCGCCGCATTCTTGACAGGTTTGTCGGTTATGAAATATCTCCTGTGTTATGGAAAAAGGTACAACCGTCATTGTCTGCCGGAAGAGTACAGTCGGTTGCCGTAAGGCTTATTGTCGAGAGAGAAAGGGAGATAATTGGATTTAAAACTGAATCATCCTTCCGTATAAACGGGATTTTCAATACAGATCTCGCCGGTAAGGAGAACGATTTCATAAGGGCAGAAGCCGGTAAAAGGTTTCCTGACGAAAAAGAAGCTGCAAAGTTTCTTGCGCTTTGCATATCTTCCGAGTTCAGGGTTGCAGGTGTGACAGTTAAGCCCGGCACCAGGTCGCCTGCACCTCCGTTTACTACTTCAACCCTTCAGCAGGAAGCTTACCGGAAGCTTGGCTTTTCAGTGTCGCAGACAATGGCGGTTGCACAAAAGTTGTACGAAGGGGGTAAAATAACATATATGAGGACCGACTCCACAAACCTTTCGAAACTTGCCCTGGCGAAATCGAGGGAGATAATTCTTTCGGAATATGGTGAGAAATATTCAAAAACCCGTCAGTTTAAAACAAGATCCAAGGGTGCACAGGAAGCTCATGAAGCTATCAGGCCTGCATATCCTGACACGATTACAATAACAGGCAACCAGAATGAGAAAAAGCTTTACGAACTCATCTGGAAAAGAACCATTGCGTCGCAGATGGCCGATGCCGAAGTGGAAAGAACAACGATTTCAATCTCAATGAATAATTCTCCGACCATTTTCACAGCAACCGGAGAGGTGGTAAAATTTGACGGATTCCTTAAATTATATGCTGAATCGACTGATCTTGAAAATGGTGATGAAGAAAAGTACATTATTCCTCCTGTGAAAAAAGGCATGGTGCTTTACTATGACACCATTTCAGCAACACAGAAATATACTTCACCATTGCCACGGTACACAGAAGCCAGCCTTGTAAAGAAACTCGAAGAGCTTGGTATCGGACGGCCTTCGACATATGCCCCTACCATTTCGACAATTCAGAACAGAGGTTACGTTCAACGGGAAGACCGGCCAGGAGAAAAACGGCAGCTTAAGGTTTTAACACTTTCAAAGGGCATTATTTCCGCATCTTCAAAAACCGAAGCGGCAGGGAAAGAAAAATCAAAGCTGTTTCCCCAGGATATTGGTATGATCGTAAATGATTTCCTGGTGGAGAATTTTTCGGAAATTATTGACTACAATTTTACTGCCGACGTCGAAGAGCAGTTTGATAAGATTGCTGAAGGCAAACTGAAATGGACAATGATGCTTGAAAAGTTCTATTCGCCTTTTCATAAAACCGTTGAAGCGAGTCTCGAGAAGAAAAACAGGAAAACCGGTGTCAGAATTCTTGGTGTCAATCCCGAAACCGGCGAGCAGGTTTCAGTTAAAATGGGACGGTTCGGTCCTGTTGCACAAATCGGCGATTCAGACAACGGGAATAAACCCAGGTTTGCCAGTCTGGCAAAAAACCAGCTTCTTGAAACCATTACATTGCCTGAAGCCCTTAATCTGTTCCGGCTCCCCCGGTCGCTGGGTATGCAAGATGGTGATGAGATGGTAATTGGAATAGGCAAGTTCGGACCTTATGTCAGATACCGGAGCAAGTTCTATTCTTTAAAAAAAGGAGTCGATGATCCGTATTCGGTGACAATTGAAAGAGCATTGGAAATAATCAGGGAAAAAGGTGAAAGCGATATAAAGAAGGTAATCAGGGATTTTGGAGAGATGCGGTTACTGAACGGAAGATACGGAGCTTATCTTACAAAGGATAAAAAGAATTATCGTCTCCCTAAAGGCACTCAGGCAGACAAGCTGACAGAAGCTGATTGCATAAGGATCATTGAAGAAAGTGAAAAAACCAAACAACGTAGAGACTGACAAATGCTTGACCTCAATGATTATTTCAATCCTGTAAGCATCGAAAGGCCAGATTTTGATAATCTGACCGGGAATGCAGGTTTCCCTCACGATATCCGGATACACACTGATAATAACCCGGTCAGGGACATCAGCGGATTTAAGGTAGCCCTTCTGGGAGTGCCTGACGGAAGGAATTCTCCAAACCAGGGATCATCAGAAGCTCCCGATGCAATAAGGAGCAGCCTCTATGGCCTGGCCAGGATTCCCGGGAAAAATAAGATCATCGACCTGGGTAACATGAAACGGGGTGTCGCTTTCAATGATACTCTTGCAGGTCTTACAGATATACTCTGTTCTCTTCTGAAAGAAAATATCTTTCCGGTAATTATCGGAGGGAGCAGTGCTCTTGTTACTGCCATCGACCATTCCTTTTCTCTTTTAAAAAACAGGTATACAATGATTGCAGTCGATCCAAGGATCGATTACAATAATTCTCCGGATAATCCTGATTCCTTTAATTACCTGAACGGTATCCTTGCCAATCACAAAAGCACTTTGGAACACTATATAAATATAGGGTATCAAACCTACCTGAATGACCAGCAGGTATTAAACAGGTTTGTAATGCGTCATGCTGAGCTGATAAGGATTGGTGATGTCCGGCAGGCAATTTATCTTACGGAACCTTTTTTCAGAGATGCTGACTCAGCAATATTTGATATTTCTGCAGTCAGGCAGTCTGATGCCCCGGGGACCGCAATCCCGTCACCAAATGGGTTCTACGGTGAGGAGATCTGCCTGCTTTCAAGATATGCCGGGATCTCCGATAACCTGAAGATCTTCGGGCTATTTGATATTAATCCCGGATTGGATATCAGGTCACAGACAGCAGGGTTGGCAGCTCAGATCCTGTGGTTCTTTCTGGAGGGTTTTTCACAGAAGCAGTATGAGACTCCCTCATTAAGCAGCAATAATTCCGGAAGATTTGTAAAATATCACGTCAGGGTGACCGATCTTGAGGATGATCTGATATTTGTAAAAAGCAATCTGACTGAAAGATGGTGGATCGAATTGAATGACGAAAATAATAAAAGTATTTTTGTAGCCTGTTCACACGACGATTATCTTAAGGCAAACAGGAATGAAGTACCCGACAGATGGGTTAAAGCTTCAAGCAGATTAAAGTCGTGATTCTTCAAATATTTTCCAGTTATTCACGTTTAGTAAAATGTTTGGAACATTCTTTGTGGAAAATTGAGCAGGAATGTTTAAAAGTTTTAATTAATCCGTTTCAGTTAACATACTTTTAAGTTTTTTGTTTATTTTAGAAGTTCGATAAATGTGCTTATTCCTCAATAGAAAAGAAGTGAAAAAATTATATACAGCGACTCTTTTTATTGTATTATCTGTTTATACCTGCTTCTCCCAGCAGGATCCGATTACAAGCAATTACATGTTCAATACCCTGACATACAATCCGGGTTATGCCGGTACATCAGGGATGATATGCGCCGCTGCCATAAACAGACAGCAATGGATCGGGTTTAAGGGAGCTCCTTCAACAACTCTTTTCAATATCAGTGCCCCTTTTACCCCTTTCAAAATAAACAGCGGGATTGGATTAATGGTTAAAAGCGATAATATAGGCTTCGACAAAGACATTAACCTGACTCTTATTTATTCCTACATAGCTGATATCGGAAAAGGAAAACTGGGAATAGGGATAAATGCAGGAATGTTCAACATGACCCTTGATCCTGAATGGGTGATTCCTGATGGTGAAGCCTTTACCCCTGCCTCTGGTGATCCACTTATCCCTGAAAGTAAGGAGAGTGCCATTACTTTTGATGCAGGTCTTGGTGCTTATTACCGCACAGATAAATATTATGCCGGACTGTCAGTAACTCACATTAATCAGCCGAAAGTTAAATTCACCAAAGGAGTTACGTATTTAAGCCGGCATTATTACATTACAGCCGGGTACATTCTGCAGCTGCCAAATCCATCACTCGAATTACTTCCTTCACTTTATGCTTTAAGCGACGGCAAGGCAATACAATTTTCCGCAACTTCTTTGTTAAGATACAATAAAAAGGCATGGGGGGGCGTTTCTTACAGACCTGGTGATGCACTGATCGGAATTGTGGGGATTGAATTGTTTAATGGTATCAGAGTCGGATATGCTTACGACTTCCCGATTTCAGATATCAGGAAAAATACAAGCGGGTCGCACGAGTTCATGGTAAATTATTGTTTCAGTCTCAGTATGGGCAGGAGCCCGATGAGATACAAAAGCATACGATTTTTATAAAATGAATTTAAAATATCTTACTTGCAATACAAAATTCTAAAGAATTATGAAAAAGGTAATCCTTGCAGCTCTGGTAATGATAATATTTTTAGGTGGTTGTAAGTCTTCAAACAACGGAGAACTGACAGGTGTCACCGGGAGAAAGAACTTCTTTGAACCGGAACCGTTTGAAATGGCTTTCATACCTGCCGGAAGTTTTACAATGGGACCAAGTGACCAGGATGCTGTCTTTGCTCAAAACAGTATCTCAAAAGTGGTAACTGTTGAAGCTTTCTGGATGGACCAGACGGAAGTGACAAATAATAAATACCGTCAGTTTGTTTATTACGTACGCGATTCCATTCTCAGAACAAAACTTGGGCAGGCACAGGTACCGGACCGTGAATACTTTGTTGTCGACAAGGAGGGAAATCCTGTTGAACCTAATGTTATCAACTGGGATGAAAAAATTGACCCCGAGGAAGAGACAACAGCTGCCATTCTCGAAGAGATGTACTATCCTCCAGAAGAAAGATTTAACGGAAAGAAACAGGTTGATGTCAGAAAACTTAATTACACCTATTTCTGGGTCGATTACAGGCAGGCAGCAAAATCAAAATATGTTTTTGACTATGCAAATAATACAGGGAAATATGTAGGGCAGGTAATAGATCGCAGTGGCAACCGGACCGATGTAAAAGACCGTTCTTCCTTTATAAGGCACGATACCCTTAATATATATCCTGATACGCTTTGCTGGATAAGGGACTTTACCTATTCATTTAACGATCCACAGGCAGATCTTTATTTCTGGCATCCTTCTTTTGACGACTACCCTGTAGTAGGTGTTTCATGGCCGCAGGCAACAGCCTTCAGCAGATGGAGAACAGATTATATGAATACCTCTCTCAGGAAGAATGGCGTTGCAGATGTTCAGGCATACAGGCTTCCTGACGAGACTGAATGGGAATATGCATCCAGGGGAGGGCTCGATCTTTCAATGTACCCATGGGGAGGCCCCTATACACGTAACTACCAGGGTTGCTTCCTTGCTAATTTCAAACCATTGCGGGGGAACTATATAGATGATGGTTCAGTATATACTGCAAAAGTCGGATCATACGGACCTAATGAATTCGGATTGTTTGATATGTCCGGTAACGTTGCAGAATGGACCTGCTGCGCTTATCACCCGTCAGCATATGTCTTTCAGCATGATCTGAATCCCAATTATGAATATAATGCACGTCCCCAGGATCCGCCTGTTCTGAAACGTAAAGTTATCAGAGGTGGTTCATGGAAGGATATCGCATATTTTCTTCAGACAAGTTCAAGGGATTATGAATTTCAGGATTCAACAAAATCTTACATTGGATTCCGTAATGTGAGATCTTATATAGGAGTAAATCAATAATTAATATAACCTTAAAATAACCAGGTATATGAGCCTAGCAGAAATAGTACAAAGCAGCGGATGGAAGAATTTCATGGCCAAACTATATGGTATTGGCGCTTCTGTAGTAATTATCGGTGCATTATTCAAAATACAACACTGGAACTTGGCAGGACTCATGCTTAGCGTGGGTCTGATCACAGAATCAATAATCTTCTTCTTCTCAGCGTTCGAACCGCTGCACGAAGAAGTGGACTGGACGCTGGTATATCCTGAACTTGCCGGTGTAGTAGAAGAACCGGGTATATCAAGTATCGGCGGCGGCGGATTTGCAGGAGGGATATCAGGCGGTGGCGGATTTGCAGGAGGAATATCAGGCGGTGGCGGTGGCGGCGTAGGAAGTGGTTCTTATGCACTCTCAAAATTCGATGAGATGCTTGAAAGTGCTGATATCACACCTGAACTGTTTCAGAAACTTGGCGTCGGCATGAAAAGATTTAGCGAGTCAACTGCCAATCTTAGCGTCATGGGCGATATCTCAACCACATCTTCAAAATACATGAATACGATCCAATCTGCCAATGAGGCTCTTGGACGATTGACCGATACATACCAATCAACCGCTAAAATAATAAATGATTCAAATTCCAATTACGGCAAACTGGCTGAATCATATTCGTTAATAGAATCAGGAGGTAAATCGTATCAGCAGCAGCTGGAATCACTTAATAAAAACCTTTCAGCGCTTAATGCAGTTTATGAGCTTCAGCGCAAGGGAGCAGATAATCATATGAAAGAATCGGAAACCCTTTATAAAGGAGTTCAGACTTTAGTTAAGGACCTTACCGAGTCAGCAGGTGACACCAAAAAATATCGTGAACAGATCACTAAACTCAACGACAATCTGACAGCATTGAACAATGTATATGGAAATATGCTTGCTGCCATGAATGTTAAATAACGAGACATTTTAAAAAAACTAAACTAACTGAAAAATGGCTCACGAGAGGCTATCACCACGGCAAAAGATGATCGGTATGATGTACCTGATACTTACCGCCATGCTTGCACTTAACGTGTCAAAGGAAGCCGTTGAAGCATTCAAAAAAGTTGATAAGAGTCTGACCTCGACACTCGCAAACTATGTTATAAAGAATAATCTGATTTACGAGGAATTTGCCAGAGCGGCAGCAGAAAATCCTGCAAAGGCAGGAAAGTACAAAACGTCTGCCATGGAGGTTAAAAGCCGTGCTGATGAAATATTCAACTTCATTCAGGATCTTAAAATTGAGATAATAACAACTTCCGAAGGAAAAGACACAAAGGCTGTTCAGGGAAATCAGATCATAATTGATGAAGTAAAGAAACATATTGATGATAATAATGTTCCTTCCCAGATCCTTATTGGTTCTAATGAAAAAGGTAAGGCCAATACTCTTAAGGCTCTGATGAGCGATTATCGTGAATTTCTTATTGCTACACTCGATGGGAAAAATCCATCGGCTGAAGAGGCACTTCGTGTCAGTCTGAATACTGATGATGGCAAGGATCCGGACGGTCAGCCATCATCATGGGAAAACCTTACTTTCCAGACTATGCCCCTTGTTGCGGTTGAGACAATATTGTCAAAAATGCAGGTTGACGTCAGAAACGGGGAGACGGAAGTATTGAATCACCTGTATTCACAGATTGACGCCGGGGCATTCAAAGTTAACAGGATCATTCCGGTTGTAATCCCAACTTCAAGATATGTAACCCAGGGAAGCGATTACGAGGCAAAAGTATTTATAGCTGCAATCGATTCAACGCAGACTCCTGTTGTAACAGTCAACGGTACTGTTCTTCCGGTTGATGAATCGGGAATGTCAACCTATAAGATTCGTGCTTCTGCTACCGGCCCCAAAAAGTGGGGAGGTATAATTTCACTTAAAAATCCATCCGGAGTTTCAGTAGATTATCCTTTTGAAACATCTTACAATGTTGGTGAACCCAATGTTGTTGTGTCTCCAACGGCGATGAATGTAATGTACAAAGGCATCCTGAACCCTATTGATGTCTCTGTTCCGGGTGTAGACCCCAGTAAAATAAAGATAAGGGTGGTTAATGGAACAGTTTCAACACAGAAAGTCAAGAATTCAAAAGGGGTAAACTTCAGGGGAAACTGGGCCGTAAATCCCACAGCTGTTGGCCAGAATGTCCAGGTATTTGTGTCGGTAACTGATGAATCCGGAAAGGCAGACAGCTTCCTTCCTATTGAATTCAGGGTTAAACCGGTTCCTGCCCCTACCGCAGTATTTGCACAAAAAAATACCGGAGTAGTGGCTAAAAATACTGCCCTGGCACAAACAGGTGTTTATGCATCTCTCCCGGATTTCGAATTTGACCTCGTATATAAGATCACAAGTTTTACTGTACTCTATACAGATGCCCGGGGTGATTTCGAAGAACCCAGCAGCTCCAATGCTCTTACACAGAAACAAAAAGATCTTATCAGCAAACTTTCACGCGGCAAGAACCTTTTTATAAAAGACATCAAGTGTCTGGCCCCCGATGGCAGAACATTGGATCTGAGCCCGATAATATTAAAGATAGATTAGAAAAATAAACTGTAATAAAATGAATAAGAAACTCTTTTTTGGAATTATCGTCCTCGCCTTAGGCTCTATGGCAAACGCACAGTCTTTTGGAGATATTTACCAGAAATCAATGCCGGATAATAAGAAAATTGACTATCCGTACCTCAGGGAAGCTGATGTAATATGGTCAAAGAAAATATGGCGTCTTGTTGACCTGAGGGAAAAGATAAACCAGCCTCTGTATTATCCCACAAAAACTACACAGGATGGCAGGAAAAGCCTGATAACGATTCTCCTTGAAGAGATCAGGGCAGGAAGACTGGAAGCTTTTTCAGCAATGGATTCCAATCTGCCGACAACTTACGGGGATATAGAAACTAATATGGGTGCCACTACAAAGGTACAGTCGATCCAGATAAATGCAGAAGGTGCAACCAGGGATACTACAATAACCGAATCCGCCAAACCCGAAGAGGTTAAACAGCTTCTTGTATATGAAGAATGGTATTTCGACAAGAAATTATCAAAGCTTGATGTCAGGATCATAGGGATCATGCCTTACTGGATGGGATTTGATCAGGAAGCAGGACGTGCGCTCAGAAAACCGTTATTCTGGATCAAATTTGACGACATAAGGGATGTACTGGCTAAGAATGAAGCATTTACAGCAAGTAACGATGCTCAAAGGATCTCTTTTGATGACCTCTTTATGCAGAGGAGATTCGGAAGTATTATCTTCGGCGAATCAAATGTGTTCGACGACAGGCAGATCAATGAATATTCTGTGGGGAAATATACGCTCTTTGAAGCAGAACGCATCAAAGGTGAGCTGTTCAATATCGAACATGATCTCTGGGAATATTAACAGATAAAATAAAAGAGGCTGCCACGGCAGCCTCTTTTATTATGCCACTAAATTCCTTATAGAGTTTCGGCTTCACCCCAAACTTCTCCCTTTCTGGAGGAGTTGGCCTCACCCCCTAAATCCCCCTCTCCCAGGAGAGAGGGGGACTTATCCTACTGGATTTAAAGCCCCTCCCTCTCTGGGGGAGGGGTTTGGGGAGAGGCCAAAACAATCCTGAGGCTAACGAGTTACTGGAACTTGTCCCCGGTTGCTTTCTTTACATCCTCAAGGTAATTCTTTATATACTGCTCTTCGTCTTTCTTAACTATAAGCAGGACATCATCCGAGTCAACGACAATAAAATCCTTTAAGCCCTGCACAACGGCAATCTTCCCTTCTGCTATGTTGAAAATATTCCCTTTGCTGTCATATGAGAATACTTCACCTTTTACCTTCGAGTTTCCTTTTGTATCAACTGCCGAATGTTCATGAAGAGAACTCCAGGTCCCGAGATCTGACCATCCTATATCGGTGCACATTACATAAACATTATCTGCCTTTTCCATTATTCCGTAATCGATCGAAATATTCCGGCATTCTGCATAAGTTCTGCCAATGAATTCCTTTTCCTTCTTTGTCCCGTAAAACTCCCTGCCCTCTTCAAAAGCTGAATACATATCAGGAAGATGTTTCTGGAACGAATCCATTATCGACTTTATATTCCAGATAAATATTCCTGCGTTCCAGTAGAAGTCTCCGCTTTCAAGGAACACTTTAGCAAGCTCAATATCCGGCTTTTCTGTAAATGTTTTGACCTTCATCAGGTTAGCAAAACCGCTAACGGATTTTTTCCTGTCAGCCTGAATATAGCCATATCCCGTTTCCGGACGGTCAGGCTTGATTCCGAGAGTCAGAAGCGCATCATTCTTTTCAACAAAATCAAAACTTGTTTTTATTACTTCACAGAACTTCTCCTCCTTGATGATAAGGTGATCGGCCGGAGTAACCGTTATTACGGCATTTGGATTCTCCTTCAATATACGGAATGTTCCATAAGCAAGACATGGGGCAGTATTTCGCCTGAACGGTTCGGCAAGAATATTGACGGGATCAATATCAAGCTGTTCCGATACAAGTTTTTTGTGGCTGGCACTTGTGACAATATATATATGTTCTTTTTTGCAGATTGAACTGAACCTTCTGAAGGTCTGCTGTAAAAGGGTCTCCCCTTTTCCGAGTATGTCGAGGAACTGTTTTGGACGTTCAAGACGACTTAACGGCCAGAAACGGCTTCCCACACCACCAGCCATGATTATTACATACCTGTTGTCCATAGACAAATAATTATTCCGGTTAAGAGTTATGCAAAGATATAATTATTTTACCCATTCCCGATTTAAACCTTTGTGCAGTAAATACCGTAAATATTTGTAATTTTATGGCCGTAAAATTTGATCATGTTTAAATTTTTAGAACAGTTAGGACACTATTTCCTGCTTCTCAAAAAAGTATTTTCAAAACCTGAAAAACCACATGTCTATTATAAACAGACTATACATGAACTGGTTTTTCTGGGTCTTAACTCCGTCGGAATAATCACAGTCATTTCCTTCTTCATGGGCGCCGTAATTACGCTTCAGACCGCTTATAATACTGAAAATCCAATTTATCCAATTTACCTTATAGGACTTGGCTGCCGCGACTCAATATTGCTCGAATTCTCGTCAACGATTTCTGCCCTGATACTGGCAGGGAAAGTCGGCTCAAGCATTGCATCAGAAATTGGTACCATGAGGGTGACAGAACAGATTGACGCACTCGAAACAATGGGTGTCAATTCAGCCTCCTACCTCATACTTCCCAAAATAGTTGCAACACTTCTTTTTAATCCTCTGCTTACCTTGTTGAGCATCTCCGTCGGAATCTTTGGAGGATGGATAGCTGGTACCTCAGCCGGAGTTATTTCTTCCCAGGATTTTGTGTACGGGATCCAGTATGCATTCATACCTTACTATATCACATATGCCATAATCAAGACACTGTTCTTCGCTTTTATTATTACCAGCGTTTCTGCATTTCATGGTTATAACGTAGAGGGTGGATCACTTGAAGTCGGCAGGGCCAGTACAAAAGCGGTCGTCCACAGCAGTATCCTGATTCTGCTCTTCAATGTAATTCTAACCCAACTACTTCTGTCATGATAAAGGTCATTGATCTGAATAAATCATTTAATGACCAGCCCGTTCTGACCAATATCTCTGTAACGTTTGTGCCTGGTAAAACCAATCTTATTATTGGCCGGAGCGGTTCGGGCAAGACCGTCCTTCTCAAATCGATCGTGGGCCTTAATGAAATTGACAGCGGAGAGATATGGTATGATGACATACTTTTCAACAAGCTTGATTTCAATGGGAAAAAAGAGATCAGAAAAGAGATCGGCATGCTCTTCCAGGGGAGCGCCCTGTTCGATTCGCTGACTGTTGAGCAGAATGTCAGGTTTCCTCTCGACATGTTTTCAGACCAGAGTATTGAAGAAAAAACAGATCGTGTAAATTTCTGCCTTAAACGCGTGGATATTAATAATGCAAACAGCCTTTTACCCTCTGAATTATCTGGCGGGATGAAGAAAAGGGTTGCGATTGCCAGGGCGATTTCTCTGAATCCAAAATATCTTTTCTGTGATGAGCCTAACTCCGGCCTCGATCCGCTTACCGCTATCCTAATTGATGAGCTTATAAAGGAACTTACCGAGGAGTATTCCATGACAACCATTGTAAATACTCATGATATGAATTCCGTAATGAAGATCGGTGAGAAGATCATTTTTTTAAGCGATGGCGTAAAATGCTGGGAAGGGAGCAATAAGGAGATCCTTTATTCCGATTGCACCACCCTTAACGATTTTGTATTTGCCAATGCCCTGGCTAAGCAGCTCAGGTCATCCCTAAAACAGGGGTGATCAGAATTCTCTAGTCAACATCCTCGTAATCAATATATTCTCCGACTTTCTTAGAGACTCCCCCCGATTTTGAATTCTTCTGGCTCTCATGGTCAAGATCCGAAGTATCGTTCTCTGCAAAATACCTGACAAACGAACGCACAAGAAGGTAGATTATGATGACAATAAGTATGAAACGGATCAGAAGTGTCATTTTTATTTAAGATTATTCTGTTTTAATTCTGTCTGCTTAATTATTTACTCAAGTCACTGGCAACTAAGGCTAATTATTCCTTTACTTGTTTCCAAAAACAAGGTTCATTCCAAACCTGGTTTGCAGAGTGTTCCAGTTCGCAGGTAGGGTAAATGAATCGCCACTGGTTCCTGCCTTTTTCCAGCCTAAGGGGATCCTGTCGGCTATAAAATAGAACTGGAAAACTGATGCCCTGAACCCGATACCGAGTCCGAGATTGGTATAATTGTGATTGCAGGCAGTATAACAAAGGCTCGCGGATACCTTATTCCCGATATTCATATTGCCTGAAATGGTAAGTGCTTCCTTAATCTGCTGTCCGCTGATCCTGGTGTAAGATAAGAGTCCTATTGAAAACTTGTCATTCAGAACATATTTCCCCCCAATAGCAAATCCGACAGGCAGTTTCGTTGTAAAAGGCTTTTTGTCCCCGATAACGAATGCATTTTTAAGTGAATCCACCAGGCTGCCCGTAACATCGTCAATGGTAGCCGTTCCGGCATAGATATCTGCAAAATCCAAACCGCTAAAAGTCACATCGCCTGTAGCTTCAATGTTTGAAAGATCAGATTTCCATTTTATGAAACCCACATCGGTGATAGCTGCTGAAAGCACCAGGTTGTCATTTACTTTATATTCTGCACCCAGATCAAGTCCAAACCCGACATTTTTGGTATTTGTCAGGAAGCTGGCTATACCATCTGCAGTATTAAAACGCTCATCGTCAAAATCAACATCTCCGATTTTATTGCCGTTATCAGGGTAGAAATAGACCGGACCGCTGATATCCATTGCCATATTGGACTGCAGGGTATTGGTGTTATTTCCATTAACTGTCAGATTCATTGTATAATTCTGAAATGTCCCGCCCGTAATGCCGAAAAGTACTTTTGCCTTTGCCCCGAACCGGAGTTTGGGAGTAATATTTTTTGAAGCCCCTATTCCTATTTCGCGATAATAATTGAAGTCAGCTTTCATATCTGACAGGTCCAATGTCTGACCGACAAATTCCTGATTTCCGAGGAATGCCAGCCTTAATAAATCGCGCGGAGCTACAAAATTTACATCAACATTATCAATAACATCCAGAAAAAGGTAAAGATCATTGCCAGTGGTGAAGCCTAAACCTAACAGCTGAACCGATACTTTGGATTCAATATAGTTAAGGTTTTTTATCTTGCTTAAGAACATATCCCTGTCAAAATCCGGACTGAGAAATGCAAGTGTCGATTTTGAGATTTCCTGCCCCGGAGTAAAGACATCCGAAAAACTTAAAAAGTTGTTGGTAGCATTGATGTTAATGCCTGTCAGGAGAGGCAGTCCGACATATATCCGGCTTCCAGGCTTCATGGCCGGATTAAGAAGATGGTTCTGAGGCAGGTTCATATGATAAAGGACCTGGCTGTTCTGAGCAGCACCTCCAGTGATTATCAGTGTAAAAAGTACAGTTAATAATAGTTTCGGTTTCATGGCTTGGTCCCCTACCTTGTTGATGTTTCCAATTTGTAATTATATAAAAAGCTGTCGGTTCCTCCGACAATCAGATGCCAGTCGTCTCCTGAAGAAAGTTTCCCTATTGAGAACATCGATGCCCCTTTGAGCGGAAATCCTTTCATGATCGCTCCCTTGCTGTCAACAAGGAATATCATGTTTTTGTCTAGTGTCAAAAACCCCTATTTTCCTGTCTGTTGATGAAAATGTGAAAATGATAGGTCCTTCAAGCTTTTCGGAACTGAAATCCTTCTTAAACATCTCTTTAAAGTTGTGATCATAAAGATACAGTATACCGCTGTCAATGAAAACATATTCGCCAAAACCGTCGCCATTTACGTCAAAAAAATCAAATGAATGGTCAAAAGAGAACTTCCGCAAGCTTGTTTTCTTAACATTGCCGTTGAAATAAACATTCTGCACAGTGCCGTCGGGAGAAGTGAATACCAGCGAAGGTTCCGATCCGGGTGTCATCCTTATCGATGATCCCCGGGCTTTTGTGACAGCATCGTTCAACCTGAGCCTTGCCTTCCCTGAACGATCGAGCAGATAGATCGAAGACTCATCAGCCACAACGAGATAGTCCTTCCCCGACACTTTGTAAAAGCCTGCCTCCGCAGTCACAAAACCTGCAGTCCTGTACGGTTCCCATCCTTTTACAACACTGCCTGTTCTGTCATAGGTATAAACAAGCTTATCCTCCCCGGCAATTACCAGCCTGTAATTGTTATTATTATCATAATCGAACAGGGCCAGTGAATTTGTCGCCGGCGATCTTAGCCTCACCGGATACCTTTCAACATAATTCCCGTTCCGGTCAATCAGATGAATGTTATTCCTGCCTGAAAACAACAACTGGTATTTGCCATTCCTGTAATAGTCGATCATGTAGATCGTACCATTGATCTTTTCTTTCAATGGTACCTTCCACAAGACGCGACCTGCTGTATTTATTAGATATGCATTGTTCTTTATATCCTGAATGAATATCTCTTTTGCTCCCGTATTATGGTTAGTAAAAAAGAATGGTTTTATTCCTGCTGTTGTGTCGAGTAAGGTTTCCCATTCAGTGGTTGACTCTTCCCTTATCACATCCTTATAGCTGACTGACAAATTGTTATATATCATTCCATTAATGGAAGCAAGCTGAAATCCAATTGACTGAATTTTGTCGATTGAATTTTTATTTGACCTAAGTCCGGCCGAGATTTCCGGACTGAAATATCCCGAAAAATAGTCTAAACTGCGGGAGGGGACACAATAGAACAAATATCCTGCCCTGCTTGGTATCATCTTCTCGAATTCGCGGTACAGCAAATCATTTGCAAGGGTTTTATTAAGTATATTATCGTACAGAAATCTGAAAACAGTGACGTATGAATTGCCGGTAACCATATAATTGTCATAAAAGGCAAAACAGGAATCAGTGAATCCCGGAGCAAAATCCGTCTGGAGGATGGAAAGAAGCCCGGCAGTGCTTCCGGTATAAACCGGTATCCTTACAAGTTCATCAGGCCTGAAATAATTCACCGTTGTTTCCGTACCAAAGTACTTTAAAAATATATTCTCACACTGAACCCTGTTTTTTAATTCATATATGACAAGTGAGTTCTGACCTACAGGATTATTCTTAATGTCAATATAAGCATGGGTTATCTCATCACCCAGGAATGGCCTAAGTTCAGCAGCCATCTTAATTATCTGATCTGAAACCGGCACTTTGTCTTCTTTTCCATGGTCTGCAGGACTGAACACGATTGTTTCAAACATCGATGTCGCGGAAGGCAGGATCTTATATGTCTGAAATTCAGTTGGCTGAATAGATTTGTACCGGAACAGGTACTCTGCAGGGTCAGTGCTTTCGCTGTAGCCGCTTAAAGAAATACCATTTTCATCTATAAAAATATCTCCGCCTGCACACACGGCAAGTTTTGCGAATTTTCCGGCAACAGATGATCCTTTGTTAGCAAAGATCCGCTCCGCAGTTTTCTTCAGGTTACTAAAAACTATAAACAGCTTATCTTCATTTTTACCGGTTGAAAGAAGGATCCTTGAAAATCCGGGCACGTTCCTTATATCGGTTGCAGGAGCGTTCTGTAAAACAGCCTTTTTCACAAGATCCCCCGAAGTGCTGCAGATTATCAGTCCGGAATTTAAAGTGATAAAGAGAGTATCTGATCTCGTATTAACAGTGTAGGGAACTTCAAAAATTCTTTTGCTGCCATTCTTTTGTTCAGATATTTTATATATACCCGAAGCCAGGAAGGCATCTTTAAGCTGCCTGTAACTCATATCTGCCGGTACAGTTTTTGAAAAGAATGGTATCAGGTCCCCTTTCCCCGAAGGATGAAAGGAGATCAGGGTTGTCCCCTCCTGCATTATTTTTTTGAATCCGGGTTTATTGATCTGATCCGCAATATATTTCAGCTTTGTACTTAAGCTTTGGAACTCCTTTATATTTTCTATCTCCGAAAAAAGGCCCTTGCCGGTTGTCACTGAATTGATAAAGCTTCGGAGATCATAAGTCTCAATGACTATGCATGCATCAGGACTGATCACTTTATAAGGGTCGGTAGACAGGGTCTTTCTGCCCTGATTAAGAAAATATCCAAGGACAACAACTCCTGAGGCAAGTAAAGCCAGCAAAACAATTGCAATACGTTTATTCACCCTGCACCGTATTAATCAATGATCATCAAAATTAAGAAATTTCCTGTTTTGGCACACATTTTGATCTTACTCTGTTACACAGGCAATCTCAAACATATACTTGATTCTTCAAGGTCAGCCAGGTCAAAAGCCTGGCTTTCATTTTATAAATCAGAAGGGTCTGTAACCTAGTATTTCCCGTACCTCTCTTATAGTCTTTGAAGCACTTTCCCTGGCTTTTTCTCCGCCCTCTCTGACAACCTTTGAGAGGTATTTATTATCCGTCAGGATATCATTTATCCTGTTCCTGATAGGATCGGTTGCCCTGATGATATCTTCAGCCAGCTGTTTTTTAAGATCACCATAGCGGATCTCGCACGAAGCATGTTTATCTGTGAAATATTTAACAGTACTCTGGTCCGAAACCACATTCATAATTGTAAAGAGATTCTTAACCGGCTCTGACATTTCCTGTCCCATTGCGGTAGGTCCGGCATCGGTTACCGCGCTCATGACTTTTTTTCTTATCACATTGGGAGGATCGGACAGAAATATCCCGTTTCCTTCACTTTTACTCATCTTACCCGTACCATCAAGACCAGGGATCTTAACAAGTTCATGTCCGAAATTATAGGCAACAGGTTCAGGGAAATAATCGACTTCGTAAAGCATATTGAACCTTCTTGCAAATCTTCTGGTCATTTCAAGATGCTGCTCCTGGTCCTTCCCGACAGGCACCTTATTAGCCTTATGAATTATGATATCGGCAGCCATAAGGACAGGGTATGTCAGAAGTCCGGCATTGATATTGTCAGGATGCTTCCTTATCTTTTCCTTGAATGAGGATGTCCTTTCAAGCTCACCCACATAAGCGTTCATATTCAGAAGAAGATAGAGTTCAGTAACCTCCGGGATATCGCTCTGGACGTAGACAGTGGCAATTTCAGGGTCGATTCCGCAGGCAAGGTATTCTGCCAGAACCTGTTTTATGTTCTCGTGGATATCCTCAGGCTTTGGATGTGTGGTAAGAGAGTGATAGTCAGCAATAAAAAAATAACAATTATTTTCTGTCTGCATCTTCAGGAAGTTCCTGACAGCACCATAATAGTTCCCCAGATGAAGGTTTCCCGTCGATCTTATACCACTCACAACAGTCTCCATAGTAATTTTCAATAAAATTCACCGTAAAAATAATTCTTTTTCGTTAGCGAAGTTTCAGGGTCCTGCTTATATATCCAAATCACTTACTTAACTGCTTCCTTTTTAGATCAGTGCCCCCCAATTCATGGCTTCTTCCTTTGTGATCCTCAAAACCAATCCCCGGATCCTCCCTAATTTAGCTAAAAACCCATCCCCAACCCCTTTTTCACTGACTAATTAACCCATCCCCAGCCCTTCCCTTAAGTCTAAGGGAAGGGTCTAATACACTATACGATAGTAGGTTTCACCCCCTTCTCTTAGTCTTAAGAGAAGGGGATAGGGGGATGAGTTCATCTTCCCCCGGCTATTTGACAGAAAATCGTACCTTTGCCTGATTATAATACGACAGGCCATGGAATCAACGCGACAGAAAAAAGTATCCCGGCTTATACAGAAGGAGGTGGCCGATATCTTTCTTAAAACAGGCAGTGAGCTGGCACACGGGAAAATGATCTCGGTAACAAAAGTAAGGGTTAGCCCCGACCTTTCATTTGCCAAGATCTATATCAGCATTTACCCTTCCTCAGGACAGGAAGATATACTCAAGGCAATACAGGAACATTCGTCAAAAATAAGATTCGAAATGGGACAGAAAGTAAGACGTCAGCTCAGGATCGTACCTGAAATCGCTTTCTTTATCGACGACAGCCTCGATTATATTGATAAGATTGACAAGCTGTTGAAATCCTGAGCCAGATGCAGTACGACCCGATCAAGAAGAGAGTGGGCCGGGTTTTTTCAGGTCCTGTCTTCATGAGAAAAATATTCTATTTCTCTCTCGATTTGCTTCTGCTGCGTGCATGGCACGTCAAGAAAGCCCTTAGAAAGATCGCCCTGAAATATCCAGGACAGGCAACAGTTCTTGATGCCGGAGCAGGATTCGGGCAATATACCTGGAGAATGAGCAGGATGAACAGGAACTGGAAAATAAAAGCCGTTGATATAGATCCTGACCATATCAGCGACAATAACAGGTTTTTCAATGCAGCCGGGTTGTCCGGAAGGGTCACTTGCGAAACAGTCGACCTTACCGGACTGAAAGAAACCGGTTCATATGAATTTATTTTATCGGTCGATGTAATGGAACACATAAAGGAAGATGAGCTTGTCTTCAGGAATTTCTTCAGGGCTCTGAAACCCGGCGGATCACTTCTTATTTCCACCCCCTCCGACAGGGGAGGGTCAGATGTCCATGGTGACAATGATCATTCATTTATTGACGAACATGTAAGGGATGGATACGCGATTGACGAGTATCTCACAAAAACTGGAAAAGGCCGGATTCTCAGATATCAGGGCAAAATATACTTACGGGAAACCGGGAAATTTATCATGGCGGTTGTCGATGAAATATCCAATTAAGATGCTAAACACATCAGGGTTGTTTTATCTGATACTTCCTTTTTATTACATGATATTTTTCCCTGTCGCAATAGTTCTCAATTTTATTGATATCTTTTTGTCACATAAATCAGGAACCGGATTACTGGTCACAGCAAGCAAACAGAAGTGAAACTCTCGCTATATATAGCAAAAAGGTACCTCTTCGCTAAAAAATCGAGGAATGCCATAAACGTCATCTCTTCAATATCAGTAGCCGGGGTTACGGTCGGTACGATGGCGCTTATTATAGTTCTTTCGGTATTCAACGGGCTCGAGACTCTGGTACGCTCGATCTTCAACACTTTTGATCCCGATCTGAAGATAACTCCTGCAACAGGTAAGACATTCATCCCCGATTCTGCAAAACTTACCCTCCTTTCAAATGTAAATGGCATTGCCTGCTATTCGCTCTGCCTCGAAGAAAACGCTCTTTTTAAATATGGCGAAAAGCAATATGTTGCAGCAATAAAAGGTGTGGATGAGAATTATGCCCAGGTTACCGGTATCGACAGCTCAATGTGGGACGGTGAATTCACTCTAAGGTCAGCACAGGGAAGGCCATTCGCGATTCCCGGCATCGGCATTGCCAATTTCCTGGGGATAAGAGTAAATTTCATCACACCACTGAATATTTATGTCCCCCGGAGAACAGGAAGTGCCGACCTTAATCCCGAGAATGCCTTTATCAGAAACTATATTTTCCCGTCAGGCATCTACCAGGTTGAACAGGAATTTGATTCTAAGTATGTATTCATTCCTATCGATTTTGCACGCGAACTTCTTGAATATAATTCAGAAGTAACATCCATTGAGATCAAGTTTAAAGCCGGGGTTAAGGAATCTGCAGTTCAGAAAAATGTTTCCAGGGTATTCAATAAAGGTTTAGTTGTCCAAAATAAATATGAACAGCAGGAGATTTTCTACAAGGTGATGAAGTCAGAGCGCCTTGCGATTTTTTTTATTCTTACCCTTATACTTATTATTGCCTCCTTCAGCATTATAGGATCATTGACAATGCTTATTATCGAGAAGGAGAGAGATATTGAGATCCTTAGAAGCCTTGGGGCTGATAATACACTTATAAGGAACATATTCATCTTTGAAGGATGGCTTATCTCCATATTCGGCGCTCTGGCCGGCATCATTCTTGGATTTATTGTATGCTGGATCCAGCAGAAATACGGGATAGTACGGCTTCAAAGCAGTTCACTTATTATGGATGCTTATCCGGTTGTGATGAAGATTAGAGATTTTATAATTGTTCCGGTGACCGTTCTTCTGATTGGTTACTGGGCAGCATGGTACCCTGTAAGGTTCCTTACAAAAAAATATCTTACAAGAAATTAAGAAAACGTGTAAAAATGAGATCCATGACCCGGTATATTCTTCCTGCCCTTATTGCCTTCCTGATTGTGGCAGGTTCATGCGGAAGCCGCAAAAACAAGGCGGAACATAAAGATATCATTCCGGAAAAAGACTTAATCTCAATCCTTACTGATGTACATATAGCAGACGGCCTTCTGGGGATTCCCAATATAAACTACAGATTTTCAAAGGGAGACACCCTGTCGTCATATATCGACATTATTGAGAAGCATGGTTACACTAAACCGCAGATGGACAGGACTATGAGGTATTATTTCATAAAGAAGCCTAAAAAGCTACAGAAGATTTATGATAAGGTCCTCGGTGGATTAAGTGAAATTGAATCAATAGCAGATAAGGAATATGCGAAGTACGTTGGCGAAGGACAGAACTTCTGGCCGGGAAAACCGTTTTATTCATATCCCGACCCGTCAGGTGAAGATTCAGCATGGTTTGATTTTCTGGTAAGGAACTTCCCGGCATATCGCCTGAAATTCACTATGACCATGTACCCTGATGATCAGTCGGTAAACTCACATCTGGGATTATATTTTTCCCATACTGATACCGCCGGTAATGAAACAAAAACCAGTATTTCATCAATGCAATATCTGAAAGATGGCCTGCCACATACTTACAATATTATAATACGTCAGAAACTGCCGCCTCCCGTCAGATTAAAAGGATGGTTCATAAACCAGGAAGAAACGGCTCCTTCGAAGGAGAAGCATTTCAGGGTAGAAGGAATTTCTCTTACCCAGTAACAACATAATAATGAAACACTTTTCGGCTCAATATATTTTCACAAATGCCGGACCACCTCTGAAAAGAGGAATTGTATCGGTGCGTGAGGATGGTACAATTGCCGGAGTTGAAGATACAGGAGGAGAACTCGCTGAAAAGGAATCAGTTGAATTTCATAACGGCTTAATCATTCCCGGATTTGTCAACTGTCACTGCCATCTTGAGCTTTCACATATGAAAGGCCTGATCGCTCCTAAAAAAGGATTAGCTGAGTTCCTGAAACACTTTCGGACAAAAAGGGAAAATGGCACACAGAATTTACTCACCAGCATTGCCGGGGCAGATAACGATATGTACAGGGATGGAGTGGTCCTGTGCGCCGATATATGCAATACGCGATCGACATTTGATACTAAAAAGAAAAGCAGGATAAAATACATTAACCTGCTGGAGGTCTTTGGCATTGATCCTGAGAAAGCCGGCCACATGATGAATGAGATTATTCAACTCTCAAACATAGCCCGTGATTACCATATTCCTTCATGGATAGTTCCCCATGCCGCCTATTCGCTTTCATTATCTCTTTTCAGGCTCCTGAGAAAAGTAACAGAATCGAATAAAATTACCTCAGTGCATTTCATGGAAACTGAAGGTGAGAAATCATTTCTTAAATATCATGACGGGCCCATCCTGGAATCCTATAAAGAATCAGGACTGGCAGTTGAAGGACTGGAAACACCTGAAGATCATACTTCTGCTGTACTTGATGAAATAACTCCCTCAGGCAATCTGATACTGGTCCATAATACATTTACTGACCGCACTACAATAAAAAAGGTTAGAAAAAGAAAAAACCTTTTCTGGTGTCTTTGCCCGAATGCAAACCTGTATATTGAAGATCAGGTACCACCTGTGGATCTGCTTATTGAAGAAGGCTGCACAATGGTTATAGGTACAGATAGCCTTGCATCAAATGACAGGTTAAGCATCCTCGATGAACTCAAGACACTGCACAGGTTTTATCCATGGGTGCCGCTGCAGAAGCTCGTCGGGTGGGCAACAATTAACGGAGCCAGGGCTCTCGGTGAAGAAGCACAATACGGAACGATCAAGCGCGGAAAAAAACCCGGGTTGCTTCTTCTTCAGGATATTGATCTGCATAAACTTCAGTTACTCCCCGAAAGCCATATAAAAAGATTGATCTGAGGAATTAAATAAAGTTGCTGGTTGCTGGTTAGTTGCCAATTAGTCAACATGTCATACGAGAGTCCAAAAAACATCCCCCTTGCCCCCTTCAAAGGGGGAATTTAGTAAGCAACCCGCAACTTAGGTTTTTTATACTAATTTTGCCTGGTTTCTGATAAATAAGAAATGTCGACATTTTTATTTGATAAGATAATTTTCGGACCGGTAAAAAGCAGAAGGCTTGGTGTGTCACTCGGGATTAACCTTTTACCGGCAACTAAAAAACTGTGCAATTTCAATTGTATATATTGTGAATGCGGCTGGACTACTGACACAAATATTGAGAAAAGCCGTCTTCCGGAACGAGATGAAATTTACAGGGCGCTTGAATTGAAGCTTTCTGATATGAAAGAAAAAAATCACGCTGCCCGACGTGATCACATTTGCCGGAAACGGGGAACCTACTCTTCATCCCGATTTTCCCGGAATAGTCGATGACTCCATTGAACTGAGAAACAAATATTTTCCAAAAGCCAGGATAGCTGTTCTGTCAAATTCGTCCACCATTACAATTCCCGGGATAAAGGAAGCATTACTGAAGGTAGATCAGAATATACTTAAACTCGATTCCGGATTCGACCTGACAGTCAAAGTGCATAATCAGCCGCGGGTTAACGTTAAGGTCGCTGAACTTGTTAAAAACCTGAAGGGTTTTAAAGGGCAGCTTATAATCCAGACTCTTTTCCTCCGCGGATATTTTAACGGGAAAAAAATCGACAACACAACACCTGAAGAGATTGATGCATGGCTGAAGGCAATTGAAATGATAAAGCCTTATGAGGTAATGATTTATACTATCTCACGCGATACACCCGAAGGAGGACAGCTTTCAAAAGTGCCTTCTTCCGTGCTGAAACGCATTGCCGCAATGGTCAACAAATTGGGAATAAAGACCACCGTATCAGGCTGACCTTGAAAAAGAGTTATAATATACTGATCTGTCCTCTTGAATGGGGTCTTGGCCATGCGGGACGGATGATCCCGCTGGCCGGAAAACTGCAGGAAAGGAAAAACAATATTTTCATTGGGGCCGGTCGTGAACACCAGTCTCTTTTCCGGAATGAATTGCCTGGGTTGACATTTATTGACTTTCAGGGTTTCAAACCGGGCTATTCACGATTCTTACCGCAATATATTGCACTTCTTCTGAAAACTCCCGTCCTGTTTTACCATATCATTAGCTGAACATTTCAGGCTAAAACGGATAATCCGTGACCATAAAATTGACATTGTGATAAGCGATAACCGGTTCGGTCTCTGGAACAGGAAGATTAAGAGTGTTTATGTAACCCATCAGCTGGTAATACCTTTACCTGAAAAGCTTAAGTACTTTGAATGGATCGGCATTCTCTTCCACCACTTTTTTATCAGGAAGTACACTTTATGCTTTATTCCGGATCTCCCCGGAGAATTGAATCTATCGGGCAGGCTAACCCATAATGTCAGGCTCCCTGAAAACGCCAGGTTTATCGGGATCCTGTCAAGATTTACAAATTTAGTTCCTTCGAATGAGAAGAAGGCCGGATTCTCTCACAACACTTTGATCCTGTCAGGGCCCGAGCCTCAGAGAGGGATCTTCAGGCAGAAGATAGTTGAAATTCTTAAGTATCAGGAGCCTCCGACTGTTGTTCTTGAGGGCATACCGGGAAGCCCTGTTGATGTCTCAATGAAAGGAAATATTATCTCATACAGTCATCTTCCATCAGATGAGATGCAGAAAATCATCTCAGAGAGTAAAAATATTGTCGCCCGCTCCGGCTATACATCAGTTATGGAGCTTATCAGTCTTAAATGCAGCGCATTGCTTGTTCCCACACCGGGTCAGACCGAACAGGAATATCTTGCCGGTTACCTGTCGGCAAAAGGCTGGTTTGTGACTGTTTCACAGAAAAACATTAATGCCGCCCTGTCATTTCCGGCAAAAAAAGCAACATGGGCCAGTGAAATAATTGATGAGAGCAGAAGACTGCTTGAAAAGGCCCTGGATGAGCTTCTAAATCAATAATATAAACAAGCTTATTACAAGAAATCCGGCAAGGAATCCAACCCACACCTGTGCAGGATTGTGGGAATTCAGCCTTAACCGTGATGCAAGAATAAGGCCTCCTGCCAGGATCACTGCAATCAGATAACCTGTCAGAGGTGTACGCAATTTCAGTGAAAGAACGATAACAGTTGCCAGTAATGCTCCGGCACCAACCGAATGAATTGAGATCTTCCACCCGAAATTGATCATTGAAACCAGAATTGACAATACAGATGTCGCAAAAATGAATGATTTAAGGAAGAATGGGATCTGGTATCTGAAGACTATAAAAGAAGTTGTACAGTAAAGAATTGAAGTCATGAGAAGCGGCATCACCCTTTCACTTTTTTCTTCAATATTATATGAGCTGATAATATTCCTGTATCTGAGAAACGGGAGAAATGCCAGCGGGATCAGAACATTATTTATGAGCACTATAAAAAAAAGTATATTTTTGACATGGGAAGGCATATAACGAAGAAATGTAGGGGCTGTCATTAAAATTATCAGGCCGTATAAAGGCATGAATATCGGATGAAAGACAACGGAAACAGCCTTTGAAAGCTTGTCAGGGATATTTTTGGTATTTTCGTTACTCATCCTATATCTCCCTCCTCAACCTTGCTACCGGGATATTAAGCTGCTCACGGTATTTGGCAACAGTCCTCCGGGCGATCTGGTATCCCTTTTCCTGCAGTATTTCTGTAAGCCGCTCATCGGTAAGCGGCCTTCTTTTTTCTTCATTTTCAATACAATCCTGGAGAATTCTTTTAATCTCCCTTGTTGAGACCTCTTCACCTGAGTCGGTCTGAAGTCCCTCAGAAAAGAAGAACTTGAGGGGCATTATCCCGAAGTGGGTCTGGATGTATTTGCTGTTAGCCACCCTCGATACCGTAGAGATATCGAGTCCGGTCATTTCGGCAACATCCTTCAGGATCATAGGTTTCAGTTTTGTCTCATCACCATCTATAAAATATTCTTCCTGGTATTCAAGTATGGCATTCATTGTAAGCAGAAGGGTGTTCTGCCTCTGTTTGATTGCATCTATGAACCATTTTGCTGAGTCAATCTTCTGTTTTACAAACATTATCGCCTCTTTCATCTCCTTCTTTTGTCCCTTGTCCCTTATATATGAATGAAGCATATCATTATATGCAGGACTGAGCCTCAGTTCGGGAAGGTTACGCGAATTCAGGTGAAGGTCAAATCCGTCTTCTGTCAGATCAAGAATGAAATCCGGAATTATTGGCTGTGATGTTTTTGTGAACGTATCACTGTAAAGGCTTCCCGGCTTGGGATTTAATTTAAGGATCTCATCAATTGCTGACTTAAGTTCGTTTTCCGGTATCCCGAGCCGGGCTGTGATTTTATCATAATGCCTTTTGGAAAATTCCTCAAAATACAGGTCGATGAGGGTATATGCAGTTCTTACCGCCGGCTGCGTCCGGTCCTTGATAGCAAGCTGGATCAGAAGACATTCCCTGAGTGTCCTGGACCCTACACCTGCAGGATCGAGATCCTGTATAATATGAAGCACCTCTTCAAGCTCCTTTTCATTTGTTGTGACATTCTGCAGAAAAGCAAGATCATCGACAATGTTTACCAGTTCTCTTCTAAGGTAACCGTCTTCATCGATATTCCCGAGTATATATTCCCCAAGTATTTTTTGCTTATCAGTAAGGTCCCTCAGACTAAGCTGCGATTCGAGATGCTCCTGAAATGAGGATCCGACCGAAAACGGGATTTCACTTTTCTTGTCATCCTCCTTGCTGTAGTTGTTTGTCTGAAGCCGGTATTCGGGAATTTCATCTTCTTCAATATAATCGTCGAGGGTGAACTCCTCCTTATCCTTGTCTTTTTCTTCAAACTCTTCTTCTTCAGGAACCTCACTCACATCAGCTTCTTCCTCATCTGGTCCTTCCTCAAGTGCCGGATTCTCCTCAAGCTCCTTTTTAATACGCTGCTCGATCTGTAATGTCGGAACCTCCAGCAACTTGATCATCTGGATCTGCTGCGGCGACAGTTTCTGAAGCAGTTTCTGCTGTAACTTCTGTTTTAACATCCTATTTAGGATAACGGAGAAGAGGTTCCATTAATTATTTAGAATTCGGCGTTCTTTGGAGTTCTTGGAAAAGGGATCACATCCCTTATATTCGACATGCCTGTCATAAATAATATCATACGCTCGAAACCCAGACCGAATCCGCTGTGGGGAGCAGTTCCGAATTTCCTTGTTTCAAGGTACCACCACAGATCTTTTACAGGAAGCTTCAGCTCATTGATCCTGTTCATAAGTTTGTCATAGTCTTCCTCTCTCTGCGATCCGCCGATTATCTCGCCAATTCCCGGGAAGAGCACATCCATTGCTTTCACTGTCTTTCCGTCGTCATTCTGCTTCATATAAAAAGCTTTGATCTCCTTCGGATAATCGATCAGGATAACCGGACGCTTAAAATGCTCCTCCACAAGGTATCTTTCATGTTCTGCCTGCAGGTCCCTTCCCCATCCGACAGGATATTCCCATTTCCTGTCCGATGCGGCAAGTATTTTAACAGCTTCGGTATAAGTGAGCCTTGTAAATTTGTTTTCGACGACAAACTTCAGCCTTTCAAGGAGACCTTTATCGATCATACTGTTAAGGAAATTAAGGTCATCGCCGCAGTTATCAAGTGCATACCGTATAAGGTATTTCACAAATTCCTCGGCAAGATCCATGTTGTCTTCCAGGTCGTAAAAAGCCATTTCGGGTTCAATCATCCAGAATTCTGCAAGATGCCTGGGTGTATTTGAGTTTTCAGCCCTGAATGTCGGACCAAAAGTATATATCTCGCCAAGGGCAAGAGCACCAAGTTCACCCTCAAGCTGTCCGGATACCGTAAGGTTTGTCTCCTTTCCGAAAAAATCATTTCTGAAGTCAACGGTTCCTTCCTCAGTCAGAGGGAGATTTTTAAGATCGAGGGTTGTTACATGGAACATTTCACCGGCACCTTCGGCATCACTGCCTGTAATTATCGGTGTATGAAGATAATAGAATCCCTTGTCATTATAATATTTGTGTATTGCAAAAGCCATTGCATGTCTGATCCTGAAAACAGCTCCGAATGTGTTGGTCCTGAATCTCAGGTGTGCATGTTCCCTCAGGAATTCCATTGAATGACCTTTTTTCTGGAGAGGATAGGATTCAGCGTCACTTTTGCCGTAGAGCTCTATCTTCTCAGCATTGATCTCAACATTTTGTCCCTGGCCCTGCGATTCAATTAGTTTGCCGGTGACGGCAATACAAGCACCGGTTGTAATATCCTTCAGAAGTTCTTCTTCAAAAGAGGCAGTATCAGCCACGATCTGGATGTTATTAATAGTCGATCCGTCATTGAGTGCTATGAATACAATATTCTTGTTCCCCCTTTTGGTTCTGACCCACCCTTTTACAATAACATCTGTTCCAAAAGCAGGTGATGTCAGAAGCTCTTTAACCTTTATCCTTTTCATCATTTAAAATAATTGTCACAAAAATTCCCCCCGCAAAAGTAATAAATTGTTAACCGTAAATTTCTATACGAGCATCACTATTTTTATTAAGTGCCTACCAATTAATCAGATAATTTGATTATAACAATAATATTTTCCTCTTATTAAAGTTCTATTACTGGCTAAATAACTCCTTCTTACCCCCAACCCCCTAAAGGGGGCTAAGAGTAACCCCGCTTTAGGGGGGCAGGGGGGTGAACAAAAGGGCTTAAGGAGTGAAAAAGAAGATTATGAATGATTTATGCTTATAAGTCTTATCGATTTGACAATTAGGAAAAACTACATAACTTTGGGTATATAACTGAAAACTAAAAGCCATTATGGAAGAAAACAAGAAACTTATAGTCGTGCCATGGGATTTTACACAAGTTGCTGAATCTGCTCTGGCACATGCTGTTAAAATCGGCCGGATGGTTGGTAACGATATTTGCCTTTTACATATAGTTGATAGTGGCGGCAGTACCAAAGCCGAAGGTGAGAAAAAAGCTCTTTTACGCCATGTGGCTGATGAGAACAGCAGGAAATATAATATTACGATTTTGAGCCAGGTGGTTAAAGGCACTATTTTCACCTCGATAGGTGAATTTGTGAATTCGAAGGATGCAAATCTTGTGGTGATGGGAACTCACGGGATGAAGGGAATGCAAAAGCTAACAGGAAGCTGGGCACTGAAGGTCATTGTCAAATCTAAGGCACCGTTCATTGTTGTCCAGGAACCTCCGGCTGATCAGAACAGATATCACAATATTGTTTTCCCTGTTGATTTCAGGCTCGAGAACAAGGAGAAAATGGGAATGGCAATATTTATGGGAAAATATTTCGATTCAAAAATTCATATTCTCAAGACTATAACCACTGACAAGAGTCTTTCTGCAAAGACTAACAGGAATCTTAATTTTGCAGTCAAATACCTGATCCAGAACAACGTAGAATATGAAATTCACGAGGTGACGCATGGAAAACTGGCACAGCATACAATTGATTTTGCACAGAAGATTAATGCTGACCTGATCCTTATTGTGACAACCAAGAACATAACATTTGCAGATTATATGATAGGAGCATCGGAGCAGTTCATTATTGCGAACAGCTCTAAAATACCTGTATGTTGCGTAAATCCCAGATCGTCATTTGCAGCCACTTCCCAGTTTATGGGCGGCTGGGGAGCATAAAATATTGCAGGGGAGTAGTATGTTACGCCCCTCAACCTTTTATTCTTTCTTTGCCTCGTTTGTTTTTGCAAGCGAAACGAGTCCTCCAATAACACCAAGATTCATCGAGTCGAGAGCAGAGCTCGGAACGATCACCATTGAACCTTTCTCCTTCAGTCCTTCATAAAGCATGTTCATACCCCTGAGGTGCAATGCAATAGGATTGTCGGCATATTGCTGGCTTGCCTTTGCAAATTTTTCTGCGATCTCGGTTTCGGCTGTTCCAAGGATGACCCTTGCCTTCCTTTCCCTTTCAGCCTGTGCCTGCTTGCTCATGGCATCCGCAAGAGCCTGGGGAATGATTATATCCCTGATACCTACAGTCTGGCATGTTATTCCCCATGGATTTGTATTGGCATCAAGTGTTTTCTGAAGATCCTCTGCGATTTTCTCCCTGTCCTGGAGAAGGTCAGCCAGTTCATGCTTCCCAATTATATCCCTCAGGTCAGTCTGGGCAATAAATGAAATTGCCTTTATATACTCCTGTACTTCAAGAGCTGCTTTCTCCACATCCCAGACGGTCCAGTAGACAACAGCGTCGACATTTACGGGACGGTGTCTTTTGTCAGAGTCTGTTCAGCCCTGAATTCGGTTACCCTTACTCGCTGGTCGATATATGAGCTGATCTGATCGATTATGGGGATAATAAAAAATAATCCCGGACCTTTCAGGGCATTGAATTTGCCCATCCTCAGGACCACTGCCTTTTCCCATTGGTCGGCAATTTTAATTGAGCTTCCGGTAAGAAGGGAAATAATTATCAGAACGACAAGAAGTGGTAAACCGATTACCTGAAGATAATAAAGGCCCGCCGAAATGGCAAGAAGAATTACTGTTACTGTCAGTGAAACAGCATTGGACGAACTGCTTGTACTACCTATTGCTCTCATTTTTTATCGTTTTTATGAATTTCATTTATTATTTCATCTGTTGAAAAACCGTAGCTGAATGCTATTGTCAGGAATTCATTGCATATACTTCGGAGCTTTCTCTCCTTCTCTTTTTCAGGGATTGAGATATTTGATTTGTTTATAAATGTCCCGGTTCCCTGCTGGGTTTCAAGGATCTTCTGAATTTCGAGCTCGTTATAAGCTTTCGTGACGGTATTGAGGTTAACCGCCAGTTCGACGGCAAGGGCGCGGACAGTCGGAAGCTGTTCTCCTGCCTTAAGGTTACCTGATGCAATCCCGAATTTTATCTGGTCGATGATCTGCCGGTAATAGGGGATTCCTGCTTTAGGGTCCAGTACGAATTTAATCATTGGCATATAGTATTGGTTGAATGGTTAATTAGTTAATTAGTGTTATGTTTTACTATTGTTATATTGTTATAGTCTTATAATACAATAATACAATTTAATTTTGTAAAAACAAAATATTTTTAAAGATTTTTTCAGGGATTTTTTGTGGCCTGAAGCCCGGATTGGGGGTGTTGTCTTTCCCGTTAGCTAAAGCCACGTGATTTCACCCCCCTGCCCCCCTAAACGGAGGGATTTAAATCCATCTACATAATTTTTAGCCCCCCGTTAGGGGTTGGGGGTGAAAGCCTCTATAGGGGGTTGGGGGTGTGACTCCCTTGTTAAAGGATTTTCCTTGTAAAAGAAATACCTATGTATTATCTTCGTAGTCACTATTTTCAATTCAATAATTGATCTATGTCAATTGTAGTTCAGGGAGTTACAAAGTATTACGGTGAACAGAAGGCGCTGGATAATGTTTCCTTTGAAATAAAGACCGGAGAGATAGTCGGATTCCTCGGCCCCAACGGGGCCGGCAAATCGACAATGATGAAGATCATCACCGGCTTTATCCCGCCATCATCCGGCAATGTTTATGTGAACGGCATCGAAACCGGTGATGGCTCACTTGAAATAAAGAAAAAAATCGGATACCTCCCTGAAAACAACCCCCTGTACCCCGAAATGTACGTCAGGGAATACCTTCATTTTACGGCATCATTATATAAATCGGATATCCCTGTTAAAAAGCAGATTGACAACATTATCGAAGTTACAGGACTTGCACCCGAGCAGAAGAAGAAGATTGGTTCCCTATCCAAAGGCTATCGCCAGAGGGTCGGCCTGGCCCAGGCCCTTATCCATAACCCGGATGTGCTGATACTTGATGAGGCAACAACCGGCCTTGATCCAAACCAGATCATTGAGATCAGGAATCTTATCCGTGATGCAGGCAGGGAAAAAACGGTGATGCTTTCAACACATATCATGCAGGAGGTTGAAGCGATTTGCAGCAGGGTGATTATTATCGACAAGGGAGTAATTGTTGCAAATGAAGAGAAAAAGGATATCTACTCTAAGATCAGCCAGGCAAAGCAGGTCATTCTCGTGGAATTTGATAAAGATACCGATGAGTCATTACTAAAGGCAATTCCTGGTGTCGATACACTTAGAAATGCAAAAGGTAATGCATGGATATTTGAAGCTTCAGGCGAACAGGATATTCGTCCTGCAATCTTTTCATATGCTGTCAGCAACAACCTTACTGTCCTGTCTCTTCAAAAGAAAGAAAATAATCTTGAAGAGGTCTTCAGGAAATTAACGAATGGATAATTATCCAGAAGCTTTTTTTAACACGGCAGGTCTACACGGAGTGTAATCACGGAGTTCCACATGTTTTTAGTCCTGAATAAGAACTAGTGGGACTCCGTGAATAACTCCGTGTAGACTCCGTGGTAAAATGATTTCCTTGGATTTCTTATATATTTTTACTTCCTTTGCAGATCAGAATCTGGTGGAGAAATTTGAGCTGATTGCAACCACAGGAAAAAATGCTAAAACGCCTCAATCCGGTTTTTCAGTCAGCTATACTTCCCATCAGTTGTTTAAGTACTTAAAATTTAAAAAGGAATTTAACATTCTAAAACTCTAAGTACTCTAAGTACTTTAGTCACTCTAAACTTAATTAATAATGGGTTATTTATTCACTTCCGAATCAGTTTCAGAAGGCCACCCCGATAAGGTAGCCGATCAGATATCAGATGCCCTGCTCGATGAGTTCCTGAAATGGGACCCCGAATCAAAAGTTGCCTGCGAAACCTTTGTCACCACGGGACTTGTCCTGTGCGGCGGGGAAGTTCGAACCGAAGGCTGGGTTGACGTACAGGAGACTGCCAGGAGAGTTATCAGGAATATTGGCTATACAAAAGCCGAATACCGCTTCGACTGCGATTCATGCGGTGTCATATCAACAATCCATGAGCAATCGAGCGATATAAACCAGGGGGTGATGCGTGAAAAACCTGAGGAACAGGGCGCCGGCGACCAGGGAATGATGTTCGGTTACGCCTGCCGCGAAATGGAGAATTATATGCCGCTAAGCATCGAGCTTGCCCATGTCCTTCTGCAGGAACTCGCAGCAATCAGGCACGAAGGGAAACGGATGAAATACCTCCGTCCCGACAGCAAATCGCAGGTGACAATTGAATATGACGATAATAACAAACCTCTTCGCATCGATACAATCGTAATCAGCACTCAGCATGACGAGTTCGTCCTTCCAAAGGACAGATCGCACAAAGCTGAAAAAACTGCTGAGAAAGAAATGCAGAAAAAGATCGGCGAAGATCTTCTTAAAATTCTGATCCCCAGGGTAAAGAAAACCCTTCCGGCCACAATTCAAAAGCTTTTCACAAGCGACATGAAGCTTCTTGTCAATCCCACAGGTAAATTTGTAATTGGCGGTCCTCACGGAGACACAGGCCTCACAGGCAGAAAGATAATTGTTGACACTTACGGCGGACATGGTGCTCACGGCGGAGGTGCATTCTCAGGAAAAGATTCTTCTAAGGTCGACAGGTCAGCTGCCTATGCGGCTCGACATATCGCCAAGAATCTGGTTGCAGCAGGAGTATGCGACCAGGCTCTTATCCAGATTGCCTATGCAATCGGAGTTGCCCAGCCTGTTGGATTATTCGTCAATACTTACGGTACTGCAAAAGTGAAAGATAAAAAAGGGAATATCCTTCACGACAGCGAGATAGGAGCAAGGATAAGAGAGTTGTTCGATCTGCGCCCCTACTCTATTGTCCAACGGTTCGGTCTGAAAAACCCTGTCTTCTTGCCAACGGCTTCTTACGGCCACTTCGGACGCGACTATGTAGTAAAGGATGTAGAAGTATACTATGAAGTGCCCGGTTCCAAAACTAAAACCGTCAATGGCAACGGGAAAAAAGTCTACACAAAGAAGGTCGAATTTTTTGCGTGGGAAAAATTAGATTACATCGATAAAATCAGGAAGACATTCATTCTGTAAATTGGTGCGAGGTACACGGTGCGTGGTGCGGGGAAATCCAAAAAATTAAATCTTCTTCCCCATCCCCCGAACCTCGGACCCCGGACCATTTTTTGGGGGATTAAAACGCTGCCTTCACAATCCTGGCAATATTATCCGACCTGCCAAGTGTGTAGTAATGGATCCCGGGAACTCCTTCTTTTATGAGCTCTTTCGACTGCATCGCAGCCCATTCGATTCCGACTTCTCTTGCATCCTTGTCAGTCTGGCATTTCTGAAGGGCCAGTACAAGTTCATGAGGCATATCAATATGGAAAGTCTGGGGCAGCAAATTAATATCGTTCAAAGCCGAAATCGGTTTAATACCTGCAATTATCGGTACATTTATGCCGATGCACCTGCATTCATCCCTGAACCTGAAGAACTTCCTGTTATCGAAGAACATCTGGGTTACAATATAGCTGGCTCCGGCCTCGACCTTATGCTTAAGGTTCTCAAGGTCAACCTGCCTGTTCGGCGCTTCAAAATGCTTTTCAGGATATCCGGCCACCCCTATGCAAAATGATGTCGGAGCAGTATCTTCAAGCGATTCATCAAGATACTTTCCGTTATTCATATCAACAATCTGCTGCACCAGCTCCCATGTATGCATATGGCCTTCCTTTTCAGGAATAAAAATGCGGCTTCCTTTCTGGGGATCACCCCTTAGGGCAAGTACATCATCAATACCCAGGAAATTCATTTCAATCAGAATATTCTCAGTCTCTTCTTTAGAAAAACCGCCGCAAAGGATATGTGGAACAACAGGGATGTTGTACTTGTATTTCACCGCAGCCGCAAGTGCGATAGTTCCAGGGCGTTTTCTTACGACTCTTTTCTCCAGCAGACCGTCGGGTCTTTCACGGTACATAGTCTCATTGCGATGCGATGTAAAATTTATATACGCCGGGCTAAACTCGATAAGTCTGTCGATGGTCGAATATACTCTTTCAATGCTGTGTCCCTTAAGAGGGGGCAATAATTCAAATGTGAATAACGGGCCCTTTGCGTTACTGATCTTATCAATTACACTCATAAATCAATTGTCATAAATTAGGAGCCAGCCATCTTGCTGCTTCCTCAAATGTCATTTCTTTTCGTGATGCATAATCTCTAAGCTGGTCCTCTCCTATTTTCCCGATATTGAAATATACCGATGCCGGATGTGAGAAGAAATAGCCGCTTACAGCTGCAGGAGGAGTCATTGCAAAATTCTCAGTCAGTCCTGCTCCGGTCAGCCTTTCTGCATCAAGAAGGTCAAAGATAACACGTTTTTCCGTATGATCCGGACAGGCAGGGTAACCCGGAGCCGGTCTTATTCCCTTGTATCTTATTTTCAACATATCTTCGACCGTAAGATTTTCATCAGCAGCATAGCCCCAGTATTTCTTCCTGACCTGTTCGTGAAGATATTCAGCTGCAGCCTCAGCAATACGGTCACTCAGTATCCTGATCATAATCAGTGCATAATCATCATCCTTATAACTCTTTAAAGCCTCATTATCAAGTGCAGCTGTTACAACAAATGCACCGATATTGTCAACAAGCCCGGTTGACTCCGGAACTATAAAATCCGAAAGACAAAGATTTGGAACACCTGTTTCCTTCTGCTCCTGGTTTCTCAGGAACCTGAAAATAGTCTTGACGTCACTTTTGTTATTTTCTGAAAGGACCTTCACATCGTCTCCATTGGAAACAGCAGGGAATAAACCAAAAACGCCGTTGGCTTTCAGAAGCTTCCTGTCAATTATCTCCTGAAGGTATTTTTGACCGTCATTGAACAATTTTCCTGCTTCCTCTCCTTTTACCGGATCATCGAATATCGCAGGGTATTTCCCCGACAGTTTCCATGAAAAAAAGAAGAATGTCCAGTCAATATATTTTGCAAGTGTTTTGATATCGAATTCTTCAATTAAATGAAGCCCCGGCTTTTCAGGCTGATGGATTCTTGCTGAATTCCAGTCGGTATAGAACCTGTTTTTCCTTGCTTCTCCTATTGTCAGCAGTTTTTTCTCCGACTTCCTGGAGTTATGATCATCCAGCAACTTCCTGTATTTCTCTTTGACGGCTTCTGCGTACTCTTTTTTATTTTCTCGCAGAAGGGAAGAAAGGACTCCAGCCGCCTTTGAAGCATCCTTCACGTGGACAACGGTGTTTGAATATGCAGGTGCGATCTTTACAGCGGCATGGATTTCCGATGTTGTCGCTCCACCTATCAGGAGTGGAATAACGACTTTCCTCCTCTGCATTTCAGAAGCAACATGGACCATCTCTTCAAGGGATGGTGTAATAAGCCCGCTAAGACCGATAAAATCAGCCTTTTCATTTAATGCCGTGTCAATAATCTTATCAGCCGGAACCATCACGCCAAGGTCGATGACCTGGTAATTATTGCATGACAACACGACTCCGACAATGTTCTTGCCTATATCATGAACATCTCCCTTGACGGTTGCCATAAGTATCTTACCCGCTGTTTTCTTTTCCTCTCCTTCACTCTCTTTCTCTATGTAGGGGGAAAGGACTGCAACTGCCTTCTTCATCACTCTTGCACTTTTTACTACCTGCGGAAGGAACATCTTGCCCGATCCGAAAAGATCACCAACTTCATTCATCCCTCCCATCAGCGGTCCTTCGATAATTTCAATGGAGCGTTCAAACAACAGACGTGCCTCTTCGATATCAGGTACGATAAATTCGTCGAGCCCTCGTTTAAGTGAATGCCTGATACGGTCGAGTACCGGAAGTGAACGCCACTCATCAGCTTTCTCCTCCTTTTTCCCTTCGTTTTTTAATCCCTCTGCATATCTGACAAGCCGTTCTGTTGCATCCTTCCTCCGGTTCAGCACAACGTCCCCTGTAAGCTGAAGAAGGTCGGGGTGAATTTCGCTGTAAACCTGAAGCATACCGGGATTGACGATACCCATATCGAGTCCGGCTTTTATTGCATAATAAAGGAACACCGAATGCATTGCTTCGCGAACCTTGTCGATGCCGCGGAATGAGAACGAAAGATTGCTTATTCCTCCGCTTACCTTTGCATAAGGCAGATTCTGTTTTATCCATTCCGCCGCTTTGATGAAATTGACAGCATAGTTATTGTGCTCTTCAATACCTGTGGCGATAGCAAGCACGTTGGGATCAAAGATTATATCTTCAGGCGGAAATCCTGCCTTCTCACAAAGAAGACGGTAACATCTTTCAGCAACGGCAATCCTTTTTTCAAAAGTATCAGCCTGGCCTTTTTCGTCGAACAGCATCACGACAGCGGCTGCTCCGTATTTTCTTATTTTGCTGGCATGTTCAAGAAAAACATCTTCTCCTTCCTTAAGGCTTATGGAATTGACTATCGATTTACCCTGGATACATTTCAATGCCGATTCAATAACGCTCCATCTTGATGAATCGATCATCAGCGGCAGTTTTGCAATATCCGGTTCTGACATTATCAGATTCACGAACTTCACCATTGCCTTTTCGGAATCGAGCATTGCCTCGTCCATACAGATATCAATTATCTGTGCTCCTCCCTCAACCTGGTTCCGCGCTATTGCAAGAGCCTCATCATATTTTTCTTCTTTAATGAGACGTGCAAATTTAATTGAGCCCGAGACATTTGTGCGCTCTCCGATATTCACAAAGTTGGTCTGAGGTGTGATCGTCAGTGCCTCCAGTCCACTTAGTCTTGTATACCTGGTAATTTCCGGTTTTACGCGGGGTTTGTATTGTTTTGCCTTCTCTGCAATTCTTTGGATATGTTCAGGCGTTGTTCCGCAGCATCCACCTATAATATTCACCCACCCTTCCTTCATGAAATCTTCCGCAACTGAGGCCATAAACTCCGCAGACTGTTCATATTCGCCGAACTGGTTTGGCAGACCTGCATTTGGATGAACAGAAACATAGAACCCGGTTTTTGCAGAGAGCTCCTCAACAAAAGGTCTCAGCTGCTCGGCACCAAGTGCGCAGTTCAGTCCGACGCTGAACAGCGGAAAATGTGAGACCGATATCAGAAATGCTTCAAGGGTCTGGCCGGTAAGCGTCCTTCCGCTGGCGTCGGTGATTGTACCCGAAACCATTACAGGCAAACGAATTCCTTTTTCCTCAAAAACTGTATCAATTGCAAAAAGCGCTGCCTTGCAGTTCAATACATCAAAAATAGTTTCGACCAAAAGAATATTAACCCCGCCGTCGATGAGTCCCCTGGCCTGTTCTGCATAGGCTTCAGTAAGCTTATCGAATGTAACTGACCTGGCGCCCGGATCATTGACATCGGACGACATAGAAGCAGTACGGTTTGTAGGTCCGAGGGTCCCTACAACAAAGTGGTTTTCAGGCTTTTCGCTATTTTCAAATAAAGCAATTGCTTTTGCGGCAAGCTTAGCTGACTGGAAATTCATTTCATAAACCATGCTCTCCATGCCGTAATCGGCCATTGAGATCCTGTTGGAATTGAATGTATTGGTGGTTATCAGGTCTGCGCCTGCCTCCAGATATTCTTTGTGGATATTAAGGATCACTTCGGGTTTTGTCAATGACAGCAGGTCATTGTTACCCTTCAGCAACCTGGGGTTATCCCTGAATTGTTCACCTCGGAAATCCGCCTCCTGAAGCTTGTGCTTCTGGATCATGGTTCCCATTGCCCCGTCGAGAATGAGGATACGGTGCCGGATGATATCGTTTAATAAGTTGTTCATGTGATAATTTTATTCCTTTTTTATTCAAATCCAAACCCTTCCTTTTCACTTTTAACCCATCCCCTTACCCCTTCCCTTAAGGCTAAGGCGAAGGGGCGATTTTCGAATCATTCGATGTATTCCGCCCTATGAACTCCCCCTTCTCTTAGACTTAAGAGAAGGGGGTTGGGGGGATGAGTTCAAACTGCCCGGATAAGGGGGACAGGTAGTGAGTTCATGTCGAAATCGGGGGGTTAACCTTCCTCCCTGTATTCACAATAAAAACATCCATGTTTCTTAATTGTTCCCTTAAGCCGTAAAGAGTCTCAAGGTTAACAACTCCGATAACATACCTGTACAATTTACTGCTAAAGTATTCCGATACATCCTTTAATCCAAACAATTTCCTGTCCTTTTCGTTTTTGTACCTCAGGTAAATCTCAAGTTTAAAGTTTCTTGTATAGTTGGAAACGGTTCCCTGCTGGTATTTCTTATATTCATATCTGTAACCGTATGAATTTGCCGAAATATCCGAGAGGACTGCACTACCGGTAGCATGACCTCCTGCTCCCTTGCCGCTGAAAAACTGTTTGTCGGCAAATGCAGCTTCGGTGATTACACCGTTATACTCATTATCAACATTATAAAGGTATTTGTCGGAAGAGATAAACCTCGGAAGAACAAAGCTCGTAATTGTATCACTGCTTGTTTTCCCGACGTAGGGAACCAGCTTTATCTTGAAGCCCTTTCTCTTTCGCATACCTTATGTCAAAGGACGAGATCCTGTTTATGCCGTAATGGAAAACCTCTTCCGGATCGAGAAAGAGGCCATAAGCATGACCAGTAATAATGCACAGTTTGTACTTTGCATCCCATCCCTCAACATCAAGTGTCGGGTCAGATTCCGCATATCCTTTTGCCTGTGCCTCCTTTAAGGCAATATTATAATCAATACCTTCATTATGCATTTTTGTCAGGACATAATTAGTGGTTCCGTTCAGTATACCGCGAAGCGAGTGAAGAAGTTCATTATCATAGTACTCCTCAAGGTTCCTGATTATCGGAATGCTTGCTCCGGCAGAGGCTTCGTATAGAAGTGAAACATGATACTTTTCCTGTAAGCCGACAAGTTCTTTAAAGTGGTTTGCCACCATCACCTTATTGGCAGTGACGACATTCTTACCGCTTTTCATTGCCGTGGTAACAATATTGAATGCCTCGTCAGCGTCGTCAATAAGCTCAACAACAAGGTTGATTGAAGGATCGTTCAGGATGTCATTCTTGTCGAAAGTGAAATTCGACATAGGTATCCTTCTTTTCTTGTTTCGGTCCTTAACGCAGATCCTTACTATATCAGCCTTGAATCCGCTGCTGCTGTTCAGAACATCATGCAGTCCCTGTCCGACGCATCCGTATCCGAACATGCCTATTCTTAATTTTTCCCGTGTCATAAGATCTTCTTAAATGCCTGTTCAAAATCATAAATAATATCATCAATATGTTCAATGCCGACCGAAACCCTGAAGAGGCCCGGATAGATACCGGCTGCCAGCAGATCTTCAGCAGAAAGCTGTGAATGAGTGGTTGTTGCAGGCTGAATAATAAGTGTCTTTGCATCTCCAACATTTGCCAGATGGCTCACCAGTTCAAGGTATTCAACAAGTTTTGCAGCTTTATCCTTTTCTGCCTTCAGTACAAAGCTTAAAACGCCACCTGCCCCTTTAGGAAGATATTTCTTTGCAAGTTCATAATAATTATTGCCTGGAAGCCCGGGATAAATTACCCTTTCAACCAGCGGCTGAGATTCAAGCCATTGTGCCAGAGCAAGTGTATTCTGAATATGCCTCTCCATCCTTAGAGATAAAGTTTCCAGTCCCTGAATAAGCAAAAATGAGTTAAAGGGGCTTATTGAAGGCCCAAGGTCCCGTAATCCTTCAACACGTGCTTTTACTATAAATGCTATATTACCCGCAGGAGAGGACCGGGAGAAGATATCCCCAAATACAATCCCGTGATAACCTTCTGATGGTTCCGTAAAAACAGGAAATTTCCCATTGTTCCAGTCGAAATTGGCTCCGTCAACAATTACTCCTCCAATGCTTGTTCCGTGTCCGCCGATCCATTTTGTTGCAGACTCAGTAACTATATTTGCCCCGTAATCTATCGGCCGGAACAAGTAACCGCAGGCACCAAAAGTGTTGTCTATCACAAAGGGAATGCCATGCTTACCTGCAAGTTTTGAAAAGGCTTCAAAATCCGGTATATCAAACCCCGGATTACCTATTGTTTCCACATAAATTGCCTTGGTATTTTCATCTATCAGTGTTTCAAACGATTCCGGATTAAGATCCTTTGAGAATCTTGCTTCAATCCCGAAACCGGCAAAAGTGACTTTGAACTGGTTATGAGTGCCGCCATAGAGAAAAGGTGAAGTGATAAAATTATCTCCCTTTTTCATTATTGTCGTGAGTGCGATAAACTGTGCTGCATGTCCTGATGAAACCGCCAGAGCTGCTGCTCCGCCTTCAAGAGCAGCTACTCTTTTTTCAAATACATCAGTAGTTGGATTCATAATGCGGGTATAAATATTACCCGGTTCAGACAGATTAAACAGATCTGCAGCGTGTTTTGCATTTTTAAAAATGTAGGATGATGTCTGATACAGAGGAACCGCCCTTGAGAGTGTTTCCTTATCAGGATGGTGTCCTGCGTGTACCTGCAGTGTTTCAAATTTTGATTTTCGTGTAATCATTATGATAAGTTTTGATAGTTAATTTTTAAAATCTTCTGTTGCTTGTTGCTGATTACTTGTTGCTTGTTGTTTCATTAGTATAATCATATTTCAGATGTTCGATAAATTATGAATTGTAATGCATATTATTTTGATAATCAACAATAACCAGTAACCAGTAACCAGCAACCAGCAACTTGATTTAATAAAGTGATTACTTCCAGATCCGAATCCTTACCATTCCATGCCCATAGGCAGAAACAGCAGGATGGAGTTTTTTTGAATCGAATGAAATGTTTTCATTGTTTCCGTGTTAATTTTTATCATCTCCCGTTTTTCCGGGATTAGGTTTTGGCACCGTTCTCCCGATAAATCGGGACTGGTTGCCAGGGTTTCGCAGAGCCTAATCTCTCCGCCCTTCTTAATAAAAATCAAACACCCTTAAATGGAAGGATTATTTGATTTGTGACTGCAAATGTATGAATGATTTTGGAAAATGCAAAAAAATGAAGATTTAACTTACTTTTGCTTAATTAAATCGCATTTGTATGCAGAATAACTTTACAATCTATAACAGCCTCTCCAGGCAGAAAGAACTATTTAAGCCTCTGCATCCGCCATTTGTCGGACTATATGTTTGCGGACCAACAGTTTACAGCAACGCTCATCTCGGCCATGCCAGACCTGCAATAACCTTTGACCTGCTGTACCGTTATCTTACCCATCTGGAATATAAGGTCAGGTATGTCCGCAATATCACCGATGTGGGCCATCTTGAAAATGATGCTGATGAAGGTGAAGACAAGATTGAAAAGACAGCGCGTCTTGAACATCTTGAACCAATGGAGGTGGTTCAGAATTATATGAACACCTTCCACAGAAATATGGATCAGCTTAATACCATTAAGCCTTCAATCGAACCAAGGGCATCAGGACATATCATCGAACAGCAGGAATTTATAAACCATTTGCTTGATAATGGCTATGCATACGAGGTAAATGGTTCTGTCTATTTTGATGTATTAAAGTACAGCAAAAAATATAATTACGGGAAACTCTCAGGACGCGTGCTTGAGGACCTTCAGTCCAATACCAGGGAACTTGAAGGGCAGGATGAGAAGCATAATCCTTTTGATTTTGCTCTCTGGAAAAAGGCAACACCTGAACATCTTATGAAATGGTCTTCCCGATGGAGCGACGGATATCCCGGGATGGCACCTCGAGTGTTCAACAATGAGTATTAAATACCTTGGGGATGTATTTGATATTCATGGAGGAGGTATGGATCTTCAGTTCCCTCATCATGAGTGTGAAATTGCCCAGTCAACAGCAGCCCTCGGAAAGGAATCGGTAAGGTACTGGATGCACAACAATATGATCACTATCAACGGTCAGAAGATGGCCCGTTCGCTTGGCAATTTCATTACACTCGACCAGTTGTTCAGCGGAGATCATCCCATGCTTGAACAGGCATACAGCCCGATGACAATAAGGTTCTTTATTCTTCAGGCTCATTACCGGAGCACTGTCGATTTTTCGAACGAAGCGCTGCAGGCTGCTGAAAAAGGATTTCAGAGACTGATCAAAGGTGTTGAGACCCTTAAAAAGCTCAAACCTTCGGAAAAGTCGACTGTTGATATAAACGAACTAAGCAAAAAATGTTACGAAGCGCTTGATGATGACCTCAACAGTCCGGTGCTTCTCTCACAGCTGTTTGAAGGAGTGAAATATATCAATTCAGTCAATGACGGAACAGAAAAACTTAATGCCGCTGATCTGGAATTACTGAAAAAGCTGTTTAACACAGTTTGTTTTTGATATCCTTGGTCTTAAAGATGAATCAGAAGATAAGGGTAATGAAAAGCTGACGGGGGAGCTGATGAAGATAATTATCGACCTGAGGCAGGATGCTAAAAACAGAAAAGAGTGGGCTGCTTCAGATAAAATCCGGAATGATCTTAAAAATGCAGGTATTATACTTAAAGATCTTAAAGAAGGGGCAGATTGGGAGATTGAGTAAGATTTATGCATGGGAGAGAACCCCCCCTATGATCCCCCCGGAGGGGGGATAAAGTACTGGTCTAAAATTACTTGATGAATGACTTATTCGAAAGACAAGGAACTTAAGGAGAAGGCAAGAGGGTTAAGAAATAATATGACTCGTGCGGAAATTATTTTATGGTCCAGGTTAAGAATGAGACAGCTTGGCGGCTACAAATTCAGAAGACAACAGAAAATATATGATTATATCGTTGACTTTTATTGTCATAAATTAAGGTTAGTAATTGAAGTTGACGGAGATATTCATTCTTCTTTAAAGCAGGCTGAACTCGATAAAAGCCGTGATAAAATTCTAAAAATCAATGGCTACAACGTAGTTCGACTTTCTAATTATGATATTGAAACTAATTTAGATGCTTCTGTCAATAAAATAAAATCATTTATTTCCACAAATTTGTCCCCCTTAAAGGGGGACCAAAGCGGGTCCTCAATATGAGCAGTAACTTAAATAAAATACTTTTGTCCCCCTCCCAGGGGACCGCAGGGGGTCTTTAAAATGAAAAACAACTTAAATAGCACCAATTCGTCCCCCTCCAAGGGGGACCGCAGGGGGTCCCCTTTCAAATCCACAGAGATCTCTATTGGCTCCGTTCCCCTCGGCGGTTCCAACCCCATCCGCATCCAGTCCATGACCAATACCAACACTTTAGATACAAAAGCTTCTGTTGCCCAGTGCATAAGGATCATCGAAGCAGGTGCCGATTTTGTCAGGCTTACCGCGCAGGGGATAAAAGAAGCTGAAAACCTGGCAAACATAAAATCAGAGCTGCGTAAAGCTGGTTTTGATACTCCTTTGATTGCCGACATTCATTTTAATCCTTCTGCTGCTGAAATTGCTGCACGGATAGTCGAAAAGGTAAGGATCAATCCGGGAAACTATGCTGATAAAAGAGCATCTTTTAAAAAAACTGAGTTTTCTGAAAAGGAGTACAATGAAGAACTGGAAAGGATCCATTCCAGGCTTCTCCCTCTGATAAATATCTGTAATGAAAATCAGACTGCTGTACGGATCGGGGTTAACCATGGGTCTTTATCCGACAGGATAATGACCCGATATGGAAATACTCCTGAAGGAATGGCTGTATCGGCAATGGAATTTATAAGGATCATCAGGGCAGAGAATTTCCACAGGCTCGTCCTTTCAATGAAGTCATCCGATACGGCCAGTAATGATAAAAGCAACCAGAAGGCTTGTTCAGATGATGACCGGTGAAGGATTTGCTTATCCTCTTCATCTGGGAGTTACCGAAGCTGGTGAAGGTGAAGACGGAAGGATAAGATCAGCGGCAGGTATCGGGGCTCTCCTTTCTGAAGGAATTGGCGACACTATACGGGTCTCTTTATCAGAAGCGCCGGAGAATGAAATTCCTGTCGCTAAAGAGATATTGCGTTTTCTGGCACGATCAGACAGACATGTTTCTGTTCCTGCTGAAGAACTCGATTTTAAGACTCATGGTAGCCCTTATAAACCTGAAGTCCTTACCTGCGAAAACGGCATTTTCATAACTGAAAACGGTACCACATCAAACGATAAAATTCTCACTTTCAGTCCGGATGCACCACCGTCAATGACTGATCATCCGGATAAGAAGATAATTCTTAATCCGGTATTTAATGAAGATGATCCTGAAAAGCTTGCCATTGATTCTGCCTCATTGCTTGGGAGATATTTTATCACTAAGCAGGCTGATGGCATTTGCATCTCAAACTATGGCAAAGTAAAAGGTAAAAAACTTAAGGAGCTATGTTTCTCAATACTTCAGGCAACCGGGGCAAGAATAACACGCGTTGTTTATCTTTCCTGCCCAACCTGCGGACGCACTAAATTTGATCTTCAGGAAGCAGTCAAAAAAGTAAAAGCTGTGACAGGTCATCTTACGGGTCTTAAAATTGCCGTCATGGGATGCATTGTAAACGGTCCGGGCGAGATGGCTGATGCTGATTACGGATATGTAGGCGCATCAAATGGGAAGGTTCATATTTACAGGGGTACTGTACCTGTATTAAAGAATATCCCTCAGGAGTCGGCTGCCGAAGAATTGCTGAGGATAATCGAAAAGGATTTAAAAATAACTCATCCTCCAGCCCCTTCTCTTAAGGCTAAGAGAAGGGGAGCAACAAACTAATATATAAGTATTTAGCCCCTTCCCTTGGACATAAGGGAAGGGGTTGGGGATGGGTTTAATATAATCAAAAGGCAAAGGCTTTAGAATAATATACAACCTACATTACGCAAACCTGAAATCCAGCTGCTTCTTCTGAAGATCGGCCTTCACAACTTCAACCTTAACCCTGTCGCCTAAAGTATATTGTTTGCCTGTTGAACGGCCCCGCAGGCAATAATTTTCCTCATCATATTCGTAGAAATCATCAGCCAGATCCCTGACGCTGATCATACCTTCACACTGATTTTCAATGATCTCCACATAGATCCCCCATTCAGTAACTCCTGAGATCACTCCTTCAAAGACCTGTCCAGTCTTGTCACTCATGTATTCCACCTGCTTGTATTTTGTCGAAGCTCTCTCAGCTTCATTTGCAAGCCTCTCCATCTTTGACGAATGCTCGCACAGCTTTTCATATTTATCCTGGCTGCCCGGATTTTCCTTATCAAGATAAGCTGTAAGAAGACGGTGCACCATCATGTCAGGGTAACGCCTTATTGGGGAGGTGAAATGAGTATAATACTTAAAAGCAAGTCCGTAATGCCCTATATTTTCTGTTGAATAAACTGCTTTTGCCATCGACCTCAGGGCTATAGTTTCAATAATATTCTGTTCGCTTCTGCCGGCAACCTCTTTCATCAGCCTGTTCATTGCTTTTGGAAGATTGTTTTCGTCTTCAGTAAGCTTATAACCGAACCTTGTAATAAAATGCCTGAAGTTGCTGATCTTTTCAGGATCAGGCTTGTCATGGATTCTGTAAACGAATGTCTTCCCCTTGAGCTTTTTTCCTACAAATTCTGCAACTCTCTTGTTTGCCAGAAGCATGAACTCTTCCACAAGCTGGTTTGAGGTACCCATTTCACGAAACCTTATGCCTACAGGTTTTCCTGTTTCATCAAGGTCGAAAAGGACCTCTTCCCGCTCAAAAGAAAAAGCCCCATAGGCAAATCTTTTTGCTCTCAGCTGCTGGGCCATCTTGTGAAGAAGGAGGATCTGATCCTTCATGTCCCCATCACCTGTATCAATTACTTCCTGGGCTTCATTATATGAAAATCTCCTGTTGGAATTGATAATCGTTCTTCCAAACCATTCATTCAAAACCTCCGATTTATCATTAAGCTCAAAAACAGCCGAGTATGTCAGCTTATCCTCTGAAGGATTCAGTGAACATATATTATTCGAAAGTCTTTCGGGAAGCATTGGTACTACCCGGTCGACAAGATAGACTGATGTTGCCCTTTGCTTTGCTTCCTCCTCTGTAAGTGAACCGGGTCTTACATAATGTGTAACATCAGCAATATGGACCCCTGCTTCCCAGTTACCATTCTCAAGCTGTCTGATAGACAGGGCGTCATCAAAGTCACGTGCATCGGCCGGATCGACAGTGAATGTAGGAACATCCCGGAAATCCCTTCTTTCGTTTATGTCAGCCCCGGTTATTTCACCGCGTATCTTCCCGGCATCCGCTTCAACTTCCTCTGTAAAACTATATGGCAGTTCAAACTCGGCAAGAATGGCATGCATTTCAGTTTCATGCAAGCCAGGATCACCAAGTACATTGATGATTTCCGCAACCGGATTCTTCGATCTCGGGTTCCATTCAACTACTTTTGCAACAGCTTTCTGCCCCTGTTTTGCCCCGTTCAGCTTCGACAACGGGATAAAAAGATCGAAAGGCATGTTTTTACTGTCTGGGATGAGGAACGCAAAATTGGGCATTATCTCAACAGTACCGACGAATGATGTTCTCCAGCGCTCCATTATCTCGACAACCTCACCTTCGGGCCTCGCTCCTTTCCTTTTAGCATAAAGCAATATCTTTACTGTGTCGCCATGAAGAGCTGTATTAAGATTTTTTGCCGACACAAATACGTCATCCTCTATATCATCCGACGATATGAAACCATAGCCCATCCTTGTCATGTCGACAGTTCCTGTAATATATACCCTGGCACTTGCTTTTAATTTGTACTTCCCTTCGTAAACCTCAAGTATCAATACCTTTGCCTGTAAGCTCCATTAAAACTTCTGAAATCATCTTTTTTTCTGATGAATCATTGATATTCAGTTTTTTAGCGATCTGCTTGTAATTAAATGTCTGCTGCGGACTTCCAGTCAGAATTGATTGTATCTGTTCTGTGATTGCTTCTTTTGAGATGTCTGATCTTTTCTTGTTCTTACCCTTTGTGCTCATAAATTCTGGTTTTTGCGAAGGTAGGAAAAGAACCATAAATTTCAGTACATTTGGCATATAATTGGAATTACATGGCAGATTTGAAATCTATACTTTCACATTCTCCCGGCCTTGTAACACGAAAAACAGGGAGTGAATATGTCCTTGTTCCCGTTACAAATAATATAGCCGATATGAACAGTGTTTACACGCTTAATGAGACCGGTGCATTTATTTGGGAACTCATTGACGGAAAGAGAAATGTAGAGGAGATTATCAATGCTGTCACCGAAGAATACGACATCGACAAGGGATCAGCAGGGGAGGATGTCTTTTCATTAATTGATAATATGAGTAAATATCTTATTATCAATATTTAAAATAATATTTTAATCAATAATACGTTAATCTCCAGAGTAGCTTCCTTAAGTTAAATTAACAGCTCTGAAGATTGTATAATACTTTTAGTTATAGTGAAACAAGCGTGGGTTTCTATTCTCTGTGGAAACAGCACCAACAACAGTTCCGAATGAGAAGTTATAATCTGAATATTGCCGGTTATAATATCAGGGTTGAATCTGCTGATGACGGACCGGAACTTGTTCCTTCCCCACGGTTCCGCAGGAATATCGTTGAGAATCCGGAATATGATGTCCGGATCAGGGTTCATCATGGAAGCGTTAAGCCAAATGAAGATGCTGAGAGATTATTTGTTGCTCCTTATTCAGTAGAGGTTAAAGGATATAAGATAAACAGAAGTGACAATTTCTGGAGCGTTTACAAGCAGAACGGGGATATGCTGCTGATCACCAATTTCCCTGATTCTCCTGGGAAGAAAGCAACACTCAAATTTTCTCTGGCAATAAGGGAATGGGATCTCTGGATTGAAAATGCAGGCTATGAAACTGATCCACTGGAATATCCTCTCGACGGACTTATTCTTTACTATCTCACATCGGTAAACGCCGACATAATGATCCATGCATCAGGCGTCTATTATGACGGCCGCGGATATCTTTTCAGCGGGGTCTCCGGGAAAGGCAAGACCACAATGGCAATGCTCTGGGACAATATTGGAGCTCATGTCATTCATGATGACAGGCTCGTCATAAGGAATTTTGATGGCATCTTCAGGATGTTCAACACACCGATATATAATAATGATGTTCCACGTAATGCGCCGATCGACAGGATCTTCCTTATCGGGCATGGCGATGAGAATAAAATGGTCAGGTTAAGGGAAGCATCATCAGTCAGTCATATTATTTCAAATTGCATTCAGCATAACTACAGTCAGGATTTGATTGCCCGTTTTCTCGGGTCTGTATCGCTGATGTGTTCAAAGATCCCGGTATCAACTCTCACTTTTAAACCCGACAGGAGCATAATAGAATATATCCTCAGGAATGAATAAAAATAACCTGTCTCATAATATCTTAAAAGAGATCGGGTTCAGTCTCCTGGCCGAAGGAAAGACTATCAGGATAAAAGCAGAAGGCTTCAGCATGTATCCAAATATAAAACCAGGCTCTGTGATCTTTATCGAGCCATACAGGGAAGGTACCGAGCCTGTTCCCGGAGAGATCATTGCATGGAAGCGCGATACCGGATTTGTGGTTCACAGACTTGTAAAGTCTTATATACAGAAGCACCAGAAGTATTTTATTACCCGGGGCGACAGCATCATGGCTGAAGATGGTCCGGTCCTTTTTGATCAGATTGCCGGGAAAGTGGTAAAAGTTGAAAATCCTGAAGGAAAAGCCATACCGGCTGATTCTTTCCTCAATAAAAAGCCAAATTATAGCCTTAACAGATTTTTGGTAAGGATTATTTTGCAATTTTACAGGGCAAAAAGAAATTTATAAACCACGGAGTTACACAGAGTTTTTCACAGCCTGCCCCGAGACCTCGGGGGAGTTTCACGGTTAAGTTGACAAACAAAAACAGTACAACTCAGTGTCAACTCCGTGTGACTCCGTGGTAAAAGTATTTGAAACTTCAAGGGAAGATTTTTATGAAAGGGAAAATCAGGCTCTTCAGGAAAGCCCTTAACCTAGTTTGGGACAGCGCTCCGGGATGGGCAACTGTGAACATTGTGATCTCTGTTCTCCAGAGCTTTCTTCCTCTTATTCTTCTTTATCTCACAAAGCTCCTCATTGACGAAATAACCCGGTCAGTATCTTCCGGAACCACCTCATCAACCATAATACCGATAATAATCGTAGTGGTGGTAATCTATTTTCTTGATGAGGTCTGTTCCGATTTTGGAAACTTTGTCCGCAAGAAGCAATCAGTGAAGCTTGAAGGTTACATGTACGGCCTTCTGCATTCCAAGGCAGTCAGGCTCGACCTTATCAACTTCGAGCATCCCGGATATTTTGATTGTCTTTCAAGGGCGACTTCCGAGGCGCCCTGGAGGCCAAACAGCATTCTGAACAACATCATTTCAATGTTTCGCGGACTCCTTACACTTGTGCTTATGGCCGGATTGCTCCTCACACTTCACTGGGGAGTGGCCCTTCTCCTTGTTGTGGTAAATATCCCCGGCATCTGGCTCAGGCTTCACTATGCAGATATACTATATCATTTTCAGAGAGAGCAGACACCCGAATCACGTAAATCGGCCTATTTCAACTGGCTCCTGACAGGCGACAGGCCATCAAGGGAGATAAGGCTGTTCGGACTTGGCAATTACTTTATATCTCTTTTCAAAAAATCATATAACAAGCAAAATGAAGAGGAGCTGAATATCTTAAGGAAAAGAACCACTATTGAGATTATCACCGATGTAGTAAAGGCATCTGCATTTCTTGTGCTGCTTATAATTATTGCCCGCCGGACGGTCAGCGGGGAGCTTACCCTCGGCCAGATGGCAATGTTCCTGCTTGCTTTCAGGCAGGGGATGTCGGCGATAAAGGATCTTTTCAGTGCTCTTACCGGTCTTTATGAAGACGGATTATTCATTGGCGACACGTTTGAGTTCCTTGATCTGAAGGAAAATATTACAGCTCTGTCTCCTGTGACGATTCCTGCTGACCTTAAATCTGAAATTAATGTTGAAGACCTCTCATTTACATATCCCGGGAATAACTCGCCGACAATAGATAAAGTCTCATTCAGCATTAAAAAAGGTGAGATAATTGCTCTTGTCGGCCCCAATGGTGCCGGAAAAAGCACGCTGGTAAGACTGCTTGCACGTCTTTATGATCCCGATTCAGGAACAGTTAACTGGGACGGGAAAGATATCCGGACAATGGATCCGGATGAATACCGGAAATTCTTTTCGGTGGTTTTCCAGGATTTCATGCTTTATAACCTTACAGCGGGCGAAAATATCAGAATGGGTAATATTGAAACAAGCAATGCTGAAAAAAATATCAGGCAGGCGGCCACGTCGGCAGGTGTTCATGATCTGTTGAACAATCTCCCCGGAGGTTACGACACTGCCATCGGAAATCTGTTTAATGACAGCCGTGAGCTCAGCTGGGGCGAGTGGCAGAAAATTGCGCTTGCAAGGGCCCTATTCCGTGAAGCTCCTGTCCTGATCCTCGATGAACCCTCAAGCTCGCTTGATGCAGATACAGAGTATGAGATCTTCAGCAGGTTCAGGGAGATCTTAAAAGGGCGCACCTCCATTCTTATAACACATCGATTTACCAATGTAACCCTTGCCGACAGGATAATCGTCCTTGAGAACGGAGCCATTACCGAAACCGGTTCTCATGAGGAGCTGATGAAGAATCAGGGAAGGTACTACAGCATGTATACGAGGCAGGCGAGTCGGTTTGGGGACCGGAGATAGATTTTTTTAAACACGGAGTGAACGGAGTGTACACAGAGTTACACTGTTTTTGTTTTGTAAACACTCCGTGAAACTCCATGATCCCTGGTACTCGGGACCGTGTAACTCTGTGGTTAAACTCCGTGATACTCTGTGGTAAAAATAAATTTTACCCCTTAATTGACCCATTTCCCCTATTTTAAGAATTCCAATTTCCGAAAACCGGTGCAAAAAATTACCAATTCGAGCAATATATTCCCAATGCGCCATTTTCAGAAGATTTTTCTAAAAAATTCCGGATTTTTTTACTAAATAATTTGGAAAATATCATAATATTTCATAGATTTAATGTGAAAGTATTTTTGTCTGCAATTTAAGTTTTACAAAGTTATGGCCCGGATTAACAGAGCGAATCTGAAAGTCAGGATCCTGAGACTGGCCGGCTTAAAAAGTACCGGTTCTCCTGACGAATTAGCTTGCAGATTAGGCATCAGCAAGAGATCAGTAAAAAGGATTGTTAGTGAGATAAGAGAAGATGGGCAAATGGTAAGGTACAGCCGTTTAAGGAAGACATATGTAACAGAAAAGGAATATTATTAGCATGTAAAGGTTTTCCGTTTCAACCCGATCAGGCACTACTCGCTGCAATATCCTTAGTGCTTGATTTTTTCTCCGTGTACCAACGGATGGGTCACCCTGACCCCGGTCCCCGGTAGTTGTGCTGATTCTGCCGGGGGCCATTTTTTATGGCTCAATGCACTGGGCGCAAGACTCAAGATGCAAAAACCGTGAAACTCACTGCCAGCTTCCTGATCCCAAGAGCACGGGACCGTGGTAGACAAAGAAGTTTAAAGACTATTTCGGAAACGTTCTGTCGTAAACATCCAGGAAAATATCAAAGTACCCTTCGGTTATCATTACGGAATCGGTGGTATCCAGAACATTTTTTGCTTGGAAATTAAAGTCGCCCCTCAGGTTTCCTTGATTTTCATCAAGGATCCGGAACTGGCCCGAAACTGCCTGGTAGGTTTTTGACTGGCCGCCATCAAGCTGGACAATGTAGCTGGCGCTGAATTCCGGAAAAGGGAAATAGACTTTTGTGAAAGTCTCATCATAAGCTGTGATAAGGAATGAATGCCTGTCGTGGTTATAGATCTGGTACTCGAAAGCACTCTTCTGGTTGTTGACGAAAACGGTATATTTTTCGGAAGTGCCATTGAAAGAATAGTATAGTCCGTCAATCTTCAGGTCGAGGAGCTGGTTCTTTTCCGGGTCTTTGGAGCAGGAAAGGAGAAAAAGGAAAATAAACGATAAAAAAACGAATTCTTTCATCGGCAGTGGTTTAATATATAACTGGCTATACTTAGATAATATTATAAATGATTGGTTGAAAAAGTATTAGGGCTAAAGCCTGGTTTGCTTGTTGGATAGTGACTCCGGCTTAAAAGCCAGAGTTATAGGATGGAATAGTATTCTGCCGTAACTTGACTTGCAGTAACTCCGCCTGCTATATCTCAGCCTGCTATAACTCCGCCTTTTAAGGCGGAGATTGGCGATCAACAAAAAATCCGGGCTTTAGCCCTTACACTTGGAAAAGCCATAGTGTACCATAAACTCCTCACACTCTTCCTCCCAGGTCTTTATTCTGTGGTGTTCCACCTGGTTTTTTATATATTCTCTTACTTTATCAACATGTGATTCACTCACTGATACACCATAATACTCATCAGCCCATTCAAACTTATACAGGAGTAGTTTGCTCTTGTTAATCCAGTATGAAGATTCTCCTTTTATCAGTTGCATCACTTTTGATAATGTCTGATCACAATCAAGGAGAAGAAGACAATGGAGATGCTCAGAATAACCATTCAGAAAATCGACATAAATACCTTTTGAACCTGCATTTTTCCGGATATGGTGTATGACTTCTATTTTTTTATCTTCCTGGAGAAAAGGTACTCGGTTTTTGGTGCCCCAGACACAGTGGAGCCAGTTTTTGACGTATGGCATAGTTTTAAGTTTAAGGGCTAAAGCCCGGTTCATTATTGTTTCGACACCTCCGGCTTAAAAGCCGGAGTTATAGGATTATATAATCGTTGGTTTCCGACCTCCTCCGTAAAAGACGGTTTTATTGCCGCTTCAGATGATCAACCTCCGGCTTAAAAGCCGGAGTTATAGGATATATAATCGTTGGTTTCCGACCTCCTCCGTAAAAGGCGGAGTTATTGCAGTTTCAGATGGTCTAGGGGTTCTAAACATTCCTTAAAAAGGGATGTCGAAGCGTTATAAGTTTGTTAATGTAATGTTACGTGGTACTGGGGTCTTAACACCCTGTAGAGCAAGACTATCTTAAACTATTAGATTAACAAACAGTAAATAATGTGGAAGATACTTAAGATATGGGACAAAGAGAGCCATACTTAAAATCGAAATCCGAACAGCGGTGAAAAAGTAAGCCCTTCAAAGCCGAGAGCCCAGATGATATTTGTATCTGCCCTTAATCCCAGATAGAAGTTATTCTGGAACTGATAATAATAATCGAGACAAATAGTGAAACCTATTTCCCAAAAGATATCGCTGTAGCTTGTATCCTGATAATAGATAGCCGCCACTATAAATATTTTCAATATCAGGTTTAAGAAAATACTCCTTCTTCAATTTAAATCCTACACCAGGTTCCAGAAAATTTTGCCCTTTCAATTTAAAAGGTTTTGAGAAAGTAAGATCAGCCATTTGCCTTAATAGAATAGTTGTATAACCTTCAAATGTCCCTTCCCGGATCTTCCAGTCAAGTGAAGCCATTGATACCCTTGCATTAAGATTAAATCCTGTATTTAACTTATATCCACCTTCCAGCCAGATGATTGGGCCATCATCAGTCGTAAATACATCCATATAATAACCTGCACCGGATCTGATTGTGAACCGTTCTTCCTGCGAAAAAGCTCTGTAATGGAAACATGCCATAAAATAAAAAAGCAGATAAATAAAATTTCTCATATTAATCAGTATTAAAGTCTGAAACATAGACCTGTACCTATAAAAAAGAAAGTTCCGCCATTACTTAAGATCCTGAATTCTTGCATTAAGCTGTAATCCTATTTTCTTGGAAAACATAAAATGAAATATTAACTCCTGACCTGATACCCGAAGTGAGTCTCTTTTAACTAACTGATAATCTTCTATATAGATATGTAAACTTATCTTGCATTAAATTATAACTATAATCTACATTGTTAAATTGTGAACTGGTTGCTATATTCCAAGGCTGCACCAAAATCTAGGTCCAGTTGTAATCCATTTCTTTTGAATAGGTCTAATCAATCCATGAAATGGAACCACTTTGCATAATTGACATTTCCTCGAACTGGTATTTCAAGAGTTTTATTAATTTCCTCATAAGGAACTTTATAAATAAAAATAGATTGTGACTTGAAAATGGCCAAAATTTAAACTTGCTCCATACCATGATCTGGAAACAGCTAAACTCGCCTGAAAATAAATTTCCTCCGCCATAAGTATCCGACAAATCTATGTAGTAAGTTTAATGAAACGGCATTTCAAAGGGTCTTGTCCCTAGAATATTACCTGTTAAACTAAGATTGCTAAAATACGCAATCATTAGGATTGGACTTTGTTGAATAGGTAAGTCATTTCATTTTTTTCTTTAAATCCATCCCTTTGGTATTTTACCAAAGGGATGGACATGATATATAAGATTATATTAAATAGTTCTTGCTAGGAGTAGTCAATTTAAATTCAGAACAAGTTTTTCTAACAGTCCATCCGTCTTTTATATCATCATCTGATCCGGGATTTGTATTTGTTGCATAAAACCAATCCCTGTCCCATTCACTTATTCCTAAAAAATCTCCAGCATAAGTTGCTTTTGCAGAAGCTGTCAAAGTTCGGACTTATATCATCTTGTTTAAATCCTACGGTTGCACTTTCTGATACTTCTTTTACTGTATCATACTCATAAGCTAAAATACATTGCTGTGCTTTCTCTTGTTTCCAGTTTGAATCCCATAGAATATTAACAGTATACCAACCAGCTTCTGAATGAACTGTCCAATCATTTATTGCAGCTTTTGCATAGGATCTGGGATAATTAACTGGAATTACCGTAGTAAATTTACCTTTACCAATTCCGGTTGATATCATTATATTCCGGATATCCCCTTGATAATCTTAATTCCAAGCTCCCTTCAAATAAACCACCACAGTAATCAGCACACCTTACTTTGCCGACTTCTCACTTCATATACCGGATCCCCTTTCGAACCTGCAGTAAGATCTGTCATATCTAAGTCCCTTAACATCATCGCTACCCTCATCCTTCGGCATAATAAGTATCACCTGGTACTTGTCGGCATATTCTTCATTGACTTTTACTTCAACCGTCTTCTTGCTTTCAAAACGGTATCCAACATTTTCGATATCGTTATCGATTGGATGTGCTGCCACTGTGTAGGAATTATTCCCTTTCTTGTAAAAACTCGATGGATACGGACAGTAGATATAACAGCCGTTTTTTGCCAGGAAGTTTGCCAGATCACGCCAGCTGCCTTTGGAATCAGTTGAAGAACATCCTTCAAGAAATTTCTCCCTAAGGTTCTTAAAGGAACTGCTGACACTCTTGGATTCATCAAACAGATCCCTGAACGGCAGACTATAGAATGTCCTGTTTTCTTCAGACAGCATTGTCAACTCGCTAATCACTGCTTCATCCTGAATGACATCAGCCATTATCCTTGCAGCTTCTGCGAGATTGTTCTTTAGTATTGTCTCAGATTCAGTTAACAATCGCTTGCCAACCGTGCTCTGATTTATGGGCCCGGATTCATATTTTTCACAACTTGCCAGAAACAGGCAAATCGCTAAAGCATAAACTAGGTTTTTCATTTAGTAGTAATTTTTTGAATTGAACATACGGGTTATAAGCCCTCTGATATTTTATTTCGGTGCAGTCCGGAATTGATTGTCCGGGGAACGGACTGCTGATTCTTCCCCGGACAGAACGTGTCAGTTTTTTCTCATAGGCGCGAGGTTTTAAATGCAGTCAGACATTATGTTTATTCCACGAAAAACAAAAATTCAGGTTTAATTCACCAGCACAAATTCCCTAAACAGTGTATTGCAATAGCAATATTAAAATGTGTCGGGGCCAGAAAAAAATAAAAATGGAACTTTTTTCAAAAAAAATGAAAATAAATTTGAGTTAGGCTGTATAAATATAAAAAAGGTATGGGGTCCGGGGTCCGGGGTGCGAGGAAAACTGATATAGTATTTGGTTCTATGTATGAGGCGCCAGCTGCATTGAAAAACATTTTGATTTCATTGGATTTAACATTATTTTAGTGGTGCTGTATTTATCGAGTGCTAACTAATAACATTACAATCATGGGAAATTTTGAACATCTTGAAGTGTGGACTGAGGCTAAAAACTTAGCCGTATTAACCTACAAAGTAACAAACACTGGATTAATCTCAAAAGACTTCGGCTTGAGAGACCAGATAAGAAGGGCGGCTGTCAGTGTCCCTTCCAATATTGCTGAAGGAGAAGAATCAGGTAGAAATAGAAAGGGAATTAATTACTTTTATATTTCGAAAGGATCTCTGGCAGAGCTGATGACTCAAATAACCATCGCTTTTGAAATTGAGTATCTCGAACATGATATATTCGAGAATCTTCTATTAAAAATTAACACCTTATCTGCAAAACTCAGAAAACTAATTCAATATAGAGAAAAAGCCGGACTTGATTAGTATTGATCTCTTATCCTGTTCTCCCCGGACCACGTACCCCGTACCCCGTACCAAAAAAAGCCCGTCTCATCAACGGGCTTCAATAATGCTATAATATTAACTTTTCTTTCCGTCAGGTCTTTACATCCCCCTGCCCCCTTCAAAGGGGGAATTATAAAGCCCCTACTCCAAGAGGGGTTTGCCTGCCTGCCGGCAGACAGGGGTTGCACGGAGTTGGCACAGCCTGCCCCGAGACCTCGGGGGAGTTGCACTGTTTTGCCGTCACGCCTTAACACCGTCATTGCAGCAGCGTCACATTCCCCACCATCTTGTACGGTTTCCCGTCAGCATACTTGCCTTCAACATACCATACATAAACTCCCTGCTGACACAGATTACCCTTGTAATATCCGTTCCATGGAACATTGATGTCATCGCTCTGGAATATCAGCACTCCAAGTCTGTTGAAGATCTGCAGCTTGTATTTCAAAACCTTCTGACGTATAGGCGGATAGAAGAACTGATCAGCTTCATAGCCGCCATTTGGGAGATCAGTCCTTTCGATAGGACCTGTCTTGTTCGGTATGAAGACTGTCGAGAACCTCAACTCTCCTACCGGCTCAACAGTGACCGCCGGAGAAAGTATGTACATATCGGTACAGCCATTCTCTGAATACGCCCACAGCGTGATATCATAGATACCTTCTTCCATATACCTGTGGTAAGGCTCCTTGACCTTCGACGTGTCTCCGTCACCGAAGTCCCACAGATATGTTGTGACACCAACTTCTTCCGTCAGATTGAAACACCTTACTCTTTCATCATTCACATATACCGTCGGCGGTGTAACTTCAAAATATGCTTTAGGTGAAGCATAAGCATTAACAACCTGTGATTTCATCGACGTGCCTCCGGGACCAGTAACCACAAGCTCAATCCTGTATATACCTGCCGTAAAGTAGGTATATGTCGGATTCTTGGCAGTTGATGTGCTTCCGTCTCCGAAATCCCAATGGTAGGTAGTTCCCGGAACATCGGTATGCAGCGATGTGTTGTTGATATTGACATACAGTGGTGAGCATCCCGATGGAATTGAATCGAAGTCCGCAAACGGTGCAGGCGGCACAACGTTGATATTGTGTTTAACGCTGTCTGAACAGTTTGCGTTGCTTGCAATAAGCGTGACAGAATATGTCCCGACATTTGTATATGTATGGACCGGATCTTTTTCTGTTGATGTTGTACTGTCACCAAACCTCCAGAGCCAATTCCATGTACCTGCATTAGTGGTATTTGTAAATGTAACAGGATTTCCTGCAGCATTGAATACCTGTGTTAAAGGAATGGCCGTGAACTGAGGTATTGGTGCAGGCAAAACAGTTATGTCGATCGTTTTGACGTCGATGCAGTTATATATGGAGGTTGTTGTTAGTGTTACGGTTCTGACAACAGGAGATCCGTCAATTGTCTCATTTATGTAAAGATGCTCCGATAGATCTGTTCCTGAACCGCTCGCCAGGTCGCCGTAATCCCAGAAGTAGGTAGCTGCTCCCGGCTTAGCCGAGAATGTTATAGCATCCCCGCTGCACACGATAAGCTTATCGGCAGCGATCGTTGCATCAATGGCCGGATAAACTGTGACAAACCGTGTATAGCTTGCTTTGCACCCTACGGCGGACTCAACCGTCAGCTTCACATTGTAGAACTCAATAGCTGTCGCATTGGCGTTTGTGAATGTATGTACCGGATTGGATTCTGTGGTGTTTGTTGTGCCATCATCAAAGTCCCATGTCCAGCTATCAATACCTGTCCAGTCATCTTTTGTGAATTGAACGGTGCCAGGTGTACACATACTGGCATCATCAAGATCAAACGTTGCATCCGGACTATCGACTTCGACTGAGACACTTGCACTGCCATAACAGCCGTTGTTGTCCTCAACCCTGTAATTCAGGTTGTAGGTACCGGACATGAATGATCTGAATGTCGGATTCTGTATCAGGTAACTGTCGAGTGCTCCTATATCGCCTGTCCAGTTATGATGTTTCCAGGGTTCTGTTCCACCTGTAATAGTTGGTATGATTATCTTTTCTTCATTGCCGCAAACAGGAATCGGATCGGGTGAGAAGGTTACTACAGGGTTGGAATTCACAATAAGCGTAGCCGGATTGCTATATGAATTTTCACAGGACGCTTTCAGAGCCAGTCTGTACCGGTTACCGCTGTAAGAGGAAGGCGCATCTATAAGCGACAGTTGCTGGGTCGTTGCGCCGCTGTAGATCCCGTCATCATTAATATCAATCCAATCTGTTGCTAAAGGCAATAATACCTGCCACCTCAGCGAATCGATCATTCCCGAGCCGCCTGAACGGAACCAGACAGAGCCTGCACCATCACAGACAGATTTATTTTCCGGCTGTGAGGTTACAACCGCAGGTTTGCTAACCCTCAGCGCAACAACGTTCGAGCGAATCGCAGCTCCGCAATCACCGTCAACAGTCACCTGGAACAGATAATTATTGAAATTTTCAGGAACATTGGTCAGCACCAGTACACTGTCGGAAGCTCCGGTGTAATTTGTGAGATTGGTTTCAACATCGACAAAGCCGCCTGTTGTCTTTCTCACCTTCCATTTGAATGTAAGACCCGTACCCTTTGCAGAAACATGAAAGGCCGCATTATGTCCGGAACAAATAACTGTATCCTTTGGTTGTCTAATTATTTCCGGAACGGTATTAACTGTGAGAGTAGCGCCGGAAGAGAAAGCATCCGGGGAACATCCTGAGACGACCACATGGTAAACATATCCATTCATTTCCCTTGTTGCTCCGAAAATGTTAAGCGTTGCCGAATGGGCTCCGAAATAAACATCTTCATCCTCAAGGGCACTGACAGTTGTACCATCGTCAACATACCATTGATATAAATCAACTCCTGTGCCCGTAACATTAAAGGCTGTTACACCGAATTCACAAACTACCTTATCATCAGGATTGGTTACCGAAGGAAGATCTTTTACAATTATTTCAGCTTCACCAAAAAGGTTTGGCTGACCGGTCACTTCGCATCCGTTGGCATCCTCAACCCTGTGCAGGGTATATGTTGTGGTAACCAAAGGTGTTACTTCAATTACATCAGTGCTGGTATATGATGTGATTATGCCTTTATCATCAATAATGTCGATCTCAAACGGGCCAGTTCCTGCAAGCATTTCAACTGTCAGAACCGAGGATTCCCCCGGACAGACAGATCCGCCGCCCGTAAGTCTTGCAATGGGCAATGGATTAACAACCACTTCAATAATATTGCTATAGACAGGTTCACAGAAACCCGAGGTTACCATTCTCCTGTAGTAGAGTGTGTATTTTGCATCTGCCGGCGGATCGTACTCATTATTATTGGCTCCCTGTATGTTAATAAATGTACCTGTACTGCTGTTCGAATACTGCCACTGGTACCTGTAACCGGGATCAGGTCCTCCTGCCGGAGCCACGTCTTCTTCAATTATATCAGGATCCTGGCCGTTGCAGATATTCTGATCGGCAGTAATGCTTCCGGGTGTAAGTATTGCAGGCTGGGTAAATGTTACAGATGCCTCATCAGTGCAACCTTTTGAATCTGTTACTCTTACAGTTACAATTCCGGCTCCTGCATTCATAATAGTCTGTGAGTTATAACCTGATCCGGCCAGAGTTGCCGATGCGTCATTATAAGCTTCCGTAAATGTATATCCGGGAGTCCCGCCTGTTGCATAGAAAACCCATATTCCATCCCTGTCGCCGTAACAATTAAGAGCGACAGTTGCAGTCGGGTTCAGCTCAAGAACAGAAGGCTCGGTTATCACAACCGGGATGTTAACTGTACAGTTATGTAAGTCACGGACCCTTATGTTGTATGAGCCTGCTGTAAGACCTGAGAATGTACCGGAGGAGACCCACGTGGAACCATCTCTGCTATAGGTATATGGAGATGTTCCGGAACCTGCTGCAGGAGTAACAGTTACACTCCCGTCACTGAGGCCAAAGCACGACACATTGGTTTGTGCGGTTATGGTGGCTGTCAGTTGCAACGGCTGTGATATTGTAACCGGAACTACCTTAATACAATTGTTCGCGTCTCTTACAAAAACATTATAAGGCATGGCTGACAGGCTGTTAAAAGTACCTGTACCTGACCAGGTGTTCCCGCCATCAATTGAGTAGGTATAGGGAGCAGTGCCTGTGCCCGCAGCAGCCCCGACAGTCACTGATCCGTTGCTGTTACCGAAACAGGCAACATTAGTCTGCAAGGTTATTGAAGCATCCAGCGCGACAGGTTCCGTAATTACAGCGCTGCCTGTAATTTCGCATCCGTTAAGATCAGTCACTTTTACATAATAAGTACCAACAGGTAAATTAATGGCTGTTGAAGTGAACTGGCCAATTGATGTGCTTAGTGAAGCGTCGCTGTACCAGTAATAGAAGTATGTCCCGGTTCCACCGCCGGCAGCTGCTGTCGCAGTTCCAGTTGAAGTTCCGTTGCACAGGACATTTGTATGTGCCATTGAGAGTGTCAGAGCAGAAGGTTGTGTTATAACCACAGTGGCTGCAGTGCTGCAGTTATTTGCATCTCTGACGGTAACTGTATATGTATTTGCCGGCAGATTGACTGCTGTAGCCGTTGTCTGTACAGGAGTGCTGTTCCATGAATAAGTGTACGGTGCTGTCCCTCCTGAAGGTAATGCCGTGGCTGTTCCCGTTGAGTTTCCGGAACAGAGTACATTTACTCTGGCTGTGTTTACAGTCAGCGGCGATGAAGGCTGTGTTATTGTAACCATAGCCGTTTTGCTGCAACTATTTGCATCTGTTACTGTGACTGTATATGTACCTGCCGGCAAACTGGTTGCCGTAGCTGTTGCCTGAACAGGAACACTGTTCCATGAATAATTATATGGACCTATTCCTCCTGAAACTGTCGCTGTTGCATTTCCCGTTGAGCTGCCAAAGCATAATACATTGATCTGCGACGTACTTACAATAAGTGGTGCAGGCTGAGCAATTGTAATAACATCTGTAGCAGTACAATTATTTACATCCCTGACAGTGACCGTATATGTCCCTGCCTGCAGGTTAACTGCTGTTGCTGCCGTCTGAACCGGAAAAGTATTCCAGGAATATGTGTATGGGCCTGTACCTCCTGACGGAACCGTTGATGCACTTCCGGTTGAATTGCCTGAACAGAGTACATCATTTTTAGTTGTTGATAACGTCAGCGATACTGAAGGTTGTGCTATTGTTACCGAAGCCGTTGTTATGCAACCATGGGCATCGGTCACTGTAACCTGGTACGTATTGGCCGGCAGGTTTATTGCGGTGGCTGTCGTCTGTGCCGGGACTGTATTCCATGAATAGCTGTATGGCATAGTTCCGCCTGCCGGAAATACTGTCGCGCTTCCGGTCGAATTGCCGGAGCAAAGTACATTGATCTGAGATGTTGTTGTGCTCAGGTTTGCCAGCGGCTGTGCTATATTAACAGTTGCTGCCGCACTGTTACTGTTTGCATCTGTAACAGTGACTATATAGGGTCCTGCTGTCAGGTTAACAACCGAAGCTGTTGTCTGAACCGGTGTAGTGTTCCATGAATATAAATAGGGACCAACACCTCCTGAAGCAGCTGCTGATGCGCTTCCTGTAGCATCGCCATAACAAAGTACGTTAACCTGCGATGTAGTTATAGTCAGTGCTGCCGAAGGCTGCGTTATAGTTACCGAAGCAGTTGTGCTGCAACCGTTGGCGTCTGTAACTGTGACAACATATGTACCTGCTGACAGATTAACTGCCGTGGCTGTAGTCTGGACCGGAACCGTATTCCATGAATATGTATATCCACCAGCGCCACCCGAGGGATTAGCTGTGGCAGTTCCTGTTGAACCACCGTATGCCGCCACATTTGTCTGAGTAGTGGTCACCGTTAATGGTGCTGCCGGCTGGGTTATTGTGACACTGGCTGTTGCCGTGCAGTTATTGGCATCCCTTACAGTAACAGTATATGTCCCGATTGAAAGATTAAATGCTGTTACTGCAGTCTGGGCAGGCACTGTATTCCATGTATAGGTGTATGGTGCTGTGCCTCCCGCAGGTACAGCTGTTGCACTTCCCGTGGTGTTGCCGTAACATAGTACATTTACCTGTGTGGCTGAGACGGTCAGTCCATCTGCCGGCTCAGTTATTGTTACAACAGCTGTTCCGAAGCAACCATTAGCATCTGTGACAGTGACAGTGTATGTCGCTGCTGACAAATTGGATGCAGTTGCTGTTGTCTGGGCCGGAGCACTATTCCACGAATAGGAATAGGGTCCTGTTCCTCCTGTTGGAATTGCTGTTGCGCTTCCTGTGGAGCCGCCGTGGCAGAGGACATTAACCCGGGTCGTGATCACTGTCAATGCTGTTGAAGGTTCTGTAACCGTAGCGCTTGCTGTAATACTGCAACTGTTTGCATCAGTAACGGTTACCGTATAAGTTCCGGCAGGCAGGCTGGTTGCAGTGGCTGTTGTCTGAACAGGAACACTGTTCCACAAATAGCTGTAAGGACCTGTACCGCCAGAAACTGTAGCTGTGGCACTTCCGGTTGAACTTCCAAAACAGAGTACGTTGACCCTGGTTGTAGTTACGCTCAGAGCTGTCGGCTGGCTAAGCGTAATATTGGCATTTGCCCTGCATCCTTTTGAATCGGTGACACTTACAGCATAATAGCCCTCAGCCAGACCTGAAATGTCTTCAGTCGGTGATGTGAACCCGTTAGGACCTGTCCATGCCATCCCAAACGGAGCTGTTCCTCCGGAAATAGTCATATCGACAGCGCCTGTTGGTATATTATAGCATTTAAGATTTGTTCCGCTGAGTGAGAGCGAGGGAGGCTGATTTACATTTATCAGTGCCGAGCCTGAAAGTATTCCTACACAGTTATTGAAATCGGTAAGTGAAGTAAGAGTATAGGTTGAAGTGACAAGAGGCGATACGCTTACCGTATAAACGTTAGTGGGATGGTTTGTAACCGTAACAGCAGGATTGATTCCGTCGCTGTAAGTAAAGGTGAATGGAGCAACTCCCGTGAATGTCATCGTGAGTGTAGCAGAGCTGCCTCTGCAGAGTTCTCCTCCGCCGCTTATAATTCCTGTAGGTTTTGGGAAATATGTAATTACTGCACTTCCCGAGCCGTTATTTGTACATCCGGTATTGTCAGTTACATTTACAATTGTGTAAGTGCCTGCCAGGATTGCATTTATAGTATATGGATTACTGCTTGTTGAAACCGGCGCCTGCGATACGCCGTTAATTGCATAAGTGAAATTGAACGGAGCCGTACCGTTAAATGCCACATTAAGAGGTCTGGTTCCACCGTCGCACATTGTCCCACCGTTGCTTATAAAGGCAGTCGGTAAAGGATTGACTGTTACCGCGAAAGGATTATGGTTTGTAACACATCCTGCAACATTGGTCTCGCGGACAAGTATGCTACCTCCCACATTGCTGAATGTTACTGATACCGAACTGGCCGAAGAATTGCCTATAATATATGCACCTCCCGGGATGGTCCAGTTATAAACCGAACCCGCACGATTGGTGACATTGTAGGTATGCGTGCTTAATGCGCAAACAGGTGTATCGCCTGTTATATCTTCAGGTGAGGCAGAGGTAAGCACATTCACCGTAATTGTTGTGGGATCGCCTGAACATCCAAGTGCATTAGTTTCATATACACTTATATTTCCTGATCCCGCCGCACTTGCGGCAGTTATCATAATTGCATTGGTATTGAAGTCGAATGTCTTGGTTCCGACGGCAGGATTAACAGTCCAGTGGAATGATGAGCCTGCCACCGGAGTTACACTGTAAACAACAGGATTATCTCCCGCACACAGATTAAGACGCCCTGAAATTGGCAGTGGAACAGGCTCCTGGTTTATCGTGATAACAACAGGAACAGGATCTCCGGCACAACCGTACTGGCTTGTCGGAGTGATTGTATATGTAGCGGTTATCGGAGCTGAAGAGTAATTATTTATAGCGTCCTTGATATGTATTGTTCCTCCGGGATCGGCAGCAACATTAACTCCTGCAGTACCCTGTACAGATGAATCCGAAATATCAGGTGCATCCCAGTTGAAAAGAGTTCCTGCCGGAGTATTTACAGGAATAAGCCTGATCTCTTTATTGATCGCAACTCCTGAGCAGTATGTGTCTGTCTGTCCCGGCTGGATAACCGGCTGGGGCCTGACAGTTATAACAACATCAATAGCATCACCTATACAATCGGGTGCCAGTATTGGCTGTACATGGTAAGTGACAGTTTTGTTCACCCCTGTCATATTGGCGAAACGGTCATTTGCCAGAGCAGTGGCAGGCGCCATGACATCGGGCAGAATGTGATTTCCTCCAGCAGCTACCAGATCTGCTTCCATTGTAATGCTGACATTGTAATAGGTTGGCGCCACGCTTCCTGCAGCCTCTTTAAGGATAAGTCCCGTAACTGCGTTACTGCATATAGTTTTGTTCAGACCCGGATCAAGTACCGGCTGTGAACCAACATTTATGACAATATCGACAGGGAATCCTGCACAACCGTCTTTATATGGGGTAACAGTATATGTTGCTTTTCCGATTAGACCCAGGGTATTAATAAAGGTGTCGGTGATATTGGCAGACGAAGCTGTTATTCTTGCTGATCCACCTGTAAAGGATGGGCTGACCGGATCCAGGTCCGGAGCATCCCATGTGAAGGTGACCCCGGCTACAGGATTTGTGAAATTATCAAGTCCTATTGCATAATTAAGAGCATTACCTGAGCAGGCAGAAGTTGATTGCCCTGCAGTAATAACAGGTTCTGGTTTAATGACGATTGTAATAGTTGCAGGATTTCCCTGACAACCTGCAGCACTTACCGGAACAACAGTGTAAACAACATTAACATTTGCTGAAGTTGTGTTTATCCAGGCATCATCAGCTATAATATTGGACGGAAGACCGGAGCCCGAAGACGGAAGTCCGGCAGATGCTGTAAGTCCGTTAGCATTTATGGATGTAATATTATATGTGGAGGCAGTAACTCCTCCTGCGTTAACACTCAGGTTGAATCCGAGTGCTTCACGGCTGCATTTTGTGGCACCAGGTGTCGCCATAACAGGTTCAGGATTGACTGATATTGTAATTGTTTTTGAATTACCAAGGCATCCCGAGGTGCTTACAGGAACTACTGTGTAAATTACATTTACTGGTACAGCATTTGTATTTGTCCATGCATCATCAGCTATTACATTAGCCGGAAGACCGGAGCCGGAAGACGGAAGTCCGGCTGATGCTGTCAGTCCGTTAGAATTTATGGACGTAATATTGTAAGTTGTCGCCGCGACGCTACCGGTTGCAACAGCAAGGTTGAATCCCAACACCTCATCACTGCATTTCGTTGCATCCAGATTTGCAAGAACAGGTTCCGGATTAACGGTTATGGTAACCGTCTTTGGATCACCCAAACATCCTGAAGCGCTGACAGGGACTACGGTATAAACAACATTTACAGGAGCAGAAGTTGTATTTGTCCATGAATCGTTTGATATAACTGTAGCCGCAAGCCCATTGCCGGTGGCCGGAGCGCCCGCTGATGCGGTTAATCCATTTGCGTTAATGGCTGTAATATTATACGTTGCTGCCGCTACACTTCCTGTTGCTACAGCAAGGTTAAATCCAAGAACCTCATCACTGCATTTTGTTGCATCAAGAGATGCAAGAACAGGTTCCGGATTGACGGTTATTGTCATAGTACGTGTGTCGCCCGGGCAACCATTTGTTCCCACAGGAACAATCGAATAAACAACGCTGACAGCTGCAGTAGTTGTATTTGTCCATGCATCATCTGCTATAATATTAGCCGGAAGGCCGGAGCCCGATGCCGGAAGTCCCGCAGATGCAGTTAAGTCCATTGGCATTGATTGCCGTTATATTGTAAGAGAACCGCAGGTGAACTGCCCGAAGCAAGACTCAGGTTAAAGCCCAATGCTTCATCGCTGCATTTTATTGCATCGAGGAGTGCGAGAGCAGGTTCCGGTCTGACCGTCACGGTCACGTCCACAGGATTACCTGTGCATCCGCCGGCACTTACCGGAACAACAGTATAAACAACATTGACGTTCCCGTTAGTTTTGTTTGTCCAGGCATCATCAGCTATAACACCCGCCAGTAATCCGTTACCCGTTGCCGGTGACCCTGCAGACGCTGTAAGACCGCCGTTATTTATTGCTGTGATATTAAATGTGGTTGCTGCAACACTGCTTCCCGAAACAGCAAGTGTTATTGCTGAAGCTGCATCACTGCATACAGTGTTTGTCAGTGTGGCAAGCGTTGGTTCAGGATTGACAGTGATCGTTACAGTTTTTGGATCACCCTGGCATCCTGCAGCGCTTACCGGGACAATCGTATAAATGACATTCACCGGGTTTGCAGTTGTATTTGTCCAGGCATCGTTAGCTATGACATTAGCCGCAAGCCCCGTACCGGCAGCCGGAGCGCCTGCTGACGCTGTTAATCCGTTGGCATTAATGGCTGTGATATTATAAGTTGAAGCGGCCACGCTTCCTGCTGCGACAGCGAGATTGAAACCAAGCGCCTCATCACTGCATTTGGTTGCATCGAGAGTAGCAAGAATGGGTTCGGGATTAACAGCTATTGTCATTGTATATGTATCGCCTATACATCCGTTGGTTCCCACCGGAACTATTGAATAAACAACATTCACGGCAGCATTTGTTGTATTCCTCCATGCATCATCAGCAATAACATTGGCCGCAAGCCCCGTGCCGCTCGCCGGAGATCCTGCTGATGCAGTGAGCCCGTTAGCGTTTATGGAAGTTATATTATATGAAGCTGCAGAAGAGCTTCCCTGCAGCAACACTCAGGCTGAATCCTAATGCCTCATCACTGCACTTTGCTGTGTTAAGAGCAGCAAGTACCGGCTCAGGTCTGACAGTAAGGATAACATTCTCCTGTGCTCCTGAGCATCCCTGCGAGCTGACAGGTACGACAGCATAAATGACATTTACGTTTGCTGAAGTTTTATTCGTGTATGCATCATCAGCGATAACATTGGCCGCAAACCCCGTACCGCTCGCCGGAGAGCCCGCCGACGGAGTAAGACCATTCATATTGATGGATGCGATATTGTATGTGAGTCCGGTTATTGTTGCACCCGGATTAGAAATTGAAAAAGTGATTGCCGAAACCTCATCACTGCAGACAGTATTGCTCAATGAAGCCAGATCGGGGATATCATTTATGTTGAAAGAGTGTGCAGGTGTCATCCACGGACCGGTTCCGCAGCCGTTCGACCCGGCCACAGTAACTGAATATGATCCGGGTGCAATTCCGGTCAGATCGATCGATATCTGGCTGGTTGTGGTGGTTGCATTATTGGTTCCCGCAACCCAGGAGTAATCCCATATATATT
>CAVVBY010000031.1:0-32623 GCA_963746685.1 uncultured Bacteroidales bacterium | reverse complement strand
GTGGATGCCGGTAGTGTAGCCCGGGGAAATCTTCTTCAGATAGAAGCCCAGGCTGCGCAGGAAGAACTCAGCCTTATAACTGTAAAAAACCAGCTTGAGACATCCTACCTGAACCTTACACAGCTTCTTGAGCTGCAATCTCCGGCAGGATTCGAAATTGTCGTCCCCGAAATAAATGTCGAACAGAATTCTGTTGTTACTGGCAATATTGATGAAATATATAATCTTGCAGCACAATCGCGGCCTGAAATAAAGAGCTCTGAACTTAAGCTAACCGCCAGTGAGTATGCCCTTAAAATCGCCAAAGGAGCAAGAAGCCCAAGCATATCGCTCAGCCATACATTCGGGACAAGGTATTCGTATATTAAAGATATACCGGGGTTACAGTCATTTGGTGATCAGCTGAAGAACAACAAGAACTACGGACTTGGCGTATCGATGAACATCCCTGTTCTGAACGGATGGCAGGTGAACAAGAATATCTCAAATTCAAAGCTGTCAGTTGAAAACAGCCAGTACACACTTGAAGGATCAAAAAAGACGCTTTACAAGGACATACAGCAGGCATACACCGACGCTGTTGCCGCACTTAAGAAATACAACGCAAGTGCAAAGGCAGTCAGTTCATCGGAGGAATCATTCAGATACACCGAACAGAAATTCAATGTGGGGATGATAACACCTGTCGATTATAATGCCTCAAAAACTCAGCTTCTGAATGCACAGTCTGATATGTCGCAGGCAAAATATGAATTCATTTTTAAAACTAAAGTTCTCGATTTCTATAAAGGATTACCCCTTAACCTGAATAAATAAATCTCAAATCAAGGTCTATAATCATGAAAAACAAAAAGATACTGAAGATCCTCGTTCCTGCTGTTATTCTGCTTCTCATCTTTGCAATAGTAGGAAAGAAAGCCGGCTGGTTCGGGAAAGCTGCCACTGTTAAAGTAGCTGTTGAGAATGCTGAAAAGCGGACAATAATTGAAACAATAACTGCAAACGGCAAGATCCAGCCCGAAAAAGAGGTAAAGATCACTCCTGACGTATCGGGAGAAATTGTTGAGCTGACAGTCAAGGAAGGTGATCATGTTGAAAAAGGACAGCTTTTGCTGAGGATCAAGCCGGATATCTATATTTCACAAAAAGACAGGTCGATGGCTGCAATAAGCTCTGCACGCGCCAGGCTTGCCCAGGCTGAGGCCCAGTTTTTGCAGTCTGAACTCTCGTATAAAAGGACAAAACAACTCTACGATGAGCAGACTATATCAAAATCGGAATATGAGCAGGCAGAAGCTTCATACTCTGTTGCCAAAGCTGAAGTAGATGCAGCCAAATATTCTGTTATAAGCGCTGAGGCATCGCTTAAAGAGGCTAACGAAACCCTTGTGAAAACTTCCATATATTCTCCGATGACCGGAACAGTATCAATGCTCCTGGTGGAGCTTGGCGAAAGAGTGGCAGGAACTGGGATGATGGCCGGTACTGAAATGCTTAGGGTTGCCGATCTTTCGAGAATGGAAGCACAGGTTGAAGTGAACGAAAACGATATACCGCGTGTTAAGCTCGGCGATACGGCAACCATAGCGGTCGATGCATATGTTGATTACAAGTTCAAGGGAATTGTCACTGAAATGGCAAATTCAGCAAAGACGACCGGAGTATCAGCTGACCAGGTAACCAACTTTGATGTAAAAATACTTGTTATTCCTGCATCTTATAAGGAGCTGTCAGACAAAGGAAATGAGCATCCCCTCAGACCAGGCATGTCGGCTACCGTTGATATCCAGACAGAGATAAAACCGGGGATCATAACAGTACCAATACAGTCGGTGACTACCCGTACTGATACAACCAAAATTACACAGACTGTATCAGATGAAGATATCCGCACACTTGTTTTTATCACCGACGGTGTACGTGCACTCGCAAAAGATGTCAAGACAGGAATTCAGGACAATAGTTATATCGAGATCCTTTCGGGTGTATCAGAAGGTGACAGGGTGGTCTTCGCTCCTTTCAGTGCAATCAGCAAGAAACTTTCAGACAGTACTCTTGTTAAGATCGTGAAAAAGGATGATCTCTTTTCAGTGGATTAGATCCAGGTATCATTATAAAACATGATAATCTGTCTTGAGACTTCAACTCCTGTTTGTTCAGTTGCACTTTGCAACAGCAGCGGAATAGTGACTCTTAAAGAGAGCTCTGAAGACAAGTCTCATGCTTCCCGGCTTACTGTTTTTATTGAAGAACTTCTTTCCGGCGCTGGTATCAGGGCAAGGGACCTCGAGGCTGTAGCCGTAAGCAAGGGACCCGGCTCATATACCGGCCTTCGAATAGGAGTCTCCACGGCCAAGGGGATCGCCTATGCCGCATCCATACCACTGATAGGAATAGAGACCACCCTTTCAATGTTCAACGGTATCAGTGAAGATCTGAAAAAGAAATATGGGCTTGAAAACAATTCATTGTTTGTACCGATGCTTGATGCCCGCCGGATGGAGGTTTACTATTCAATACTGACATCTGAAGGCAAAACTGTAAAGGAGATCACCGCTGAAATTATTGATGAGCGATCGTTCACTGATATTCCTGAACGTGTAAGGATTCTGATTTTTGGAGATGGAGCCTTAAAATGCAGGCAGGTGCTTAAAAGGGGTAATATAGCTTTCGCTGATGAGTTCCGGATTTCTGCCGCATATATGTATAAGCCTGCATTTAAATCACTTAGAGAACGACATTTTGAAGATATTGCTTATTTTGAGCCATTTTATCTTAAAGATTTCATAACTTCGCGTCCTACAAAAAATATCCTTGGCAGGTAATTTGTCTGTTAAAATCAGAGTTTATTAAGAAAAGAACCATGAAGTTTTTCAAAGCTTTATTATTGATTATCATGGTGCCGGTATTTTCGACTGGTCAGGAGACAAGTTACCTTCCGGGAGAAAAGGTAAATTATGCCATTCATTATGGTTTGATTCAGGGAGGAATCGCGACTCTTGAACTCAGACCTGACACTCTTAATGGCAAAGAGGTCTGGCATTCTGTTCTTCTCGGGAAAACCACAGGAATGGCCGATGCAATTTTCAAAGTAAAGGATATTTATGAAAGCTACATTCAACCGGAATCTGAACTGCCTGTTCTGTCGGTCAGAAATATCAGGGAAGGAAGATATACAAAGTATAACGAAGTAATCTTCGATCATTATTCAAGATCTGATTCGGCAATACTAACAAGTGATCTGACCGGCGTTCACATTGCCGAAAAAGGCATACACGATATTCTTTCATGCTTTTATTACCTTCGAAATCATAATCTTCCCAACTATGCCGATCTCAAAAAAGGCGATATAATCAATATCATGACATGGTTTACGGATGAGCTTTATCCGATAAGACTGAGATATCTTGGCACTGATGAGATAAAGACAAAAGTGGGCAGGATGAAATGTCTCAGGTTTAATCCCGTGACAGAAGTGGGAAGATTATTCAAAACAGAGGATGATGTATCATTCTGGTTTACTGCCGATAAAAATTTTTTACCGGTTAGGATCCGATTTGATATATTTGTCGGCGGTTTTGTTGCCGAAATAGTCAGCTACGAAGGATTAAAATACCCGCTTGAAGTAAAAAAGAAGGAAACAAAACAATAATAAGAAAAATTTGAATTTATATGGCAAGCACTGCAGATTTCAGAAACGGACTGGTAATTGAGTTCAACGACGATCTATTTACAATTGTTTCGTTTCAGCATGTTAAGCCCGGCAAGGGGCCGGCATTCGTGAGAACAAAACTGAAAAGCATCAAGACAGGAAGGGTACTGGATAATACGTTTTCCTCAGGTACAAAGGTTAATGTGGCAAGGGTGGAAAGGCGCCCCTACCAGTATCTCTATCATGATGACCTGGGTTATTATTTCATGCACCTCGAAACATTTGAACAGATCCATGTTCCTGAAGAGCTTATAGATAGTCCAGAATTTTTGAAAGAGGGTCAGAATGTAGAAGTAGTTATTCATGCAGATACTGACACCGTGCTTTCGGTTGAGCTTCCCCAGTTTGTTGTTGTGGAAGTCATTTATACCGAACCGGGTCTGAGGGGAGACACTGCCAACAACGCTCTGAAACAGGCAAAAATCGAAACCGGCGGTACAATAATGGTCCCGCTGTTCGTCAATGTCGGCGATAAGATCAGGATAGATACAGCCAACAGGACCTATATTGAAAGGGCCAAGTCATAAAAGCAATGAGTGATAAAAAGGCTTCAATCGACAGATTACGGATTTCCAAATTCAAGCTGGATGCTCTTCTCGACATTACCCTGTCGATCAATGCAAACCTGCCGACTGAAGAGCTTTTATCAAAATATGAATTGATTCTCAGGAACAACCTTGGGATAGGTAAAATACTTATCTATAAGCACTCATTAAAATGGGAATGCCTTCTGAACGGAGGTTTTACAAAAGAGCTCGAGACATCAATCGATGTTGAATCTCAGCTTCTGAAATTCACTGAAACTGCTTTCAGGAATGAAGACCTGGGAATTGAAGGTGTCGATATCATAATCCCGGTTTATAACAATTATACACCGCTTGCTTTTATACTTATAGGCGATATTGAAGAAGAAGGTGAAGGAATGAGCCCGGTAATCAAGCACCTCACCTTTATACAGACCATCTCAAGCATAATTATTGTTGCAATAGAGAATATAAGGCTTTTCAATGAAAGTCTCAGGCAGGAGGCTCTCAGGAAAGAGCTTGAGCTTGCTGCCAGGATGCAGCAGAAGCTTATTCCCGACAACAAAACAATGCCTCAAAACGATCATTTTGTGGTCACCGGATTCTATTACCCCCATTACGAAGTGGGCGGTGACTATTACGATTGCATAAAACTATCCGATGATAAAACCGGATTCTGCATTGCTGATGTGTCAGGAAAGGGTATGTCGGCTGCATTACTGATGTCGAATTTCCAGGCAAGCCTTAGGGCCCTTTTCACATACGACATTGAACTGCCGCTCCTTATCCGGAAACTCAACAATCTTATTATTGCCAATGCTGCAGGTGAAAAGTTCATTACTTTTTTTGTTGCCCGCTATGACCATAAAAAAGGCATTCTGGAATACATAAATGCCGGCCATAATCCGCCGGTCCTGTTCAATACGGTAACCGGACAGGTAATGCATCTTCACTCGTTATGTGTTGGGATAGGAATGATTGACGAAATACCTCCTGTCAAAGAAGAGATACTGAACATCAGCAACAATTCTAAGATCGTATGTTACACCGACGGCCTTTCAGATCTTAAGGGTGATGACGGTAAGGAGATACTCACGAGGGAGATCGTGAAGCATATCACAAACAAGAATCCTGTGGAAACCAATATTAAGGAGATGCTGAAGAAGCTTGGGATCCCTGACAACAATCCGGATCTTTTTGATGATGTTTCAATAATAGCGGCCGACTTTCTCAGGTGATCCTTAACAAATAATAGTTCTTTTTGCCTTTCTGAATAAGCAGGTATTTGTTATTAAGCAATGATTCCGTACCGATAATCATGTCGGGATTCTCGATTTTGATTTTATTAATGCTCAGCCCGCCTGCCTGAACAAGCCTCCTCAGTTCGCCCTTCGATGCAAAAACCCGTGAATGCTCAGTGCATATGTCGGTGACATTTACGCCTGAATGAATTATTTCTTTCCTGATATCAAATACCGGAACGCCATCAAAAACCGAGAGGAATGTATTTTCATTCATCCTTTTGAGCGTTTCGGTGGTTCCTTTCCCGAAAAGTATCAGGGAGGCCTCAACAGCTGATTCATACTCATCACGTGAGTGGACCATCACGGTCATCTCCTCTGCCAGACGCTTTTGCAGAATACGCTCGTGGGGAACCTTATTATGTTGCATAATAAGGGATTCAATTTCATTACGACCGAGAAGCGTGAAAATTTTAATATACCCGGATGCATCCTCATCGGAGACATTGAGCCAGAACTGGTAAAACTGGTAGGGAGAAGTTTTTTCAGGGTCAAGCCAGACATTGCCCGATTCTGTTTTCCCAAATTTTGATCCGTCCGACTTTGTTATCAGCGGGCAGGTTATTGCATAAGCTTCCCCGCCTGCCTTACGCCTGATAAGCTCGGTGCCGGTAACAATATTGCCCCATTGGTCCGATCCTCCCATCTGCAGTTTGCATCCAAGCTCATTATATAGGTGAAGGAAATCAGTTCCCTGAACAAGCTGGTACGAAAATTCCGTAAAAGACATCCCTTCTTTTGAATCAGCCCCGAGTCTCTTCTTTACAGAATCCTTCGCTATCATGTAATTGACTGTTATATGCTTACCGATATCTCGGATAAAGCTAAGGAATGAGTATTCCTTCATCCAGTCGTAGTTATTTACCATGATGGCCCTGTTTTTCCTGCCTGCAGAAAAATCAAGGAACCTGGAAAGCTGTTTTTTGATGTCCTCTTCGTTTTTTCTCAGGGTTGTTTCATCAAGGAGATTTCTTTCTTCCGATTTGCCCGAGGGATCGCCTATCATGCCTGTGGCCCCTCCGACAAGGGCAATCGGAACATGGCCCGACCTCTGGAAATGAACAAGCAGCATGACCTGCACCAGATGGCCGATATGCAATGAATCAGCTGTAGGATCAAATCCGATATATCCCTTTGTAATCTCCTTTTCAAGCAATTCTTCAGTGCCGGGCATGATATCATGTATCATGCCTCTCCATTTCAGTTCTTCAACAAAATTCATAGATCCATATTATATTCAGAACTGCAAATATAGCAAAGAGGGTTAAATCGTTGTCCCTTCAGGTTTCTTTTTAATCCTGTCAAAACTTCTGTTTGGGCTTCCTTCCCCGATTACCGGGAAAATGGCAGGAGCTATGTCGGCAATCGGATTATACAGCCTGGAATTTTCAATTTGTTTTTTTGGGAGAAAATGATGTTTGGTATCGATGGCATTAAGTACTGTGAATATTACGCTGAGGATCAGGGCTGTCTTAAATACCCCGAAAACAAGTCCGAGAAGAGAGTTCAGAACTCCAAGAGAGATCTTTTCAACAAATTTGTCAATCAGCAATCCGATGAAATGGATTATTATAACTATGATAACAAAAGTTATCAGGAATGCAATTATTCCTACATACTGGCCGGTCATGTCAAAATAATCATAGAGTCGTTCGGCGGTGAAAGCAGAGAATTTGATGGCCCCCCAGATGCCGAGAATAAGGGCAAGCAGTGAAGCCAGTTCCTTGATGAACCCGTTTATAAATCCTCGTGCCAGTCCGAATACCAGCAGTATTATTATGATAAGGTCGACGTAGTTCATGGTCGTGTGAATTAGAGCATGAAATTAGGAAAGATTGGGGATTAAACAAAATCAAAGGTTTGAGGTACGAGGTATGGGGAAAAATACAGGTTGTACACATGGAACTTACAAAATTGGCAAAACAGCATAACCTCAAAACTGTATAACTGCATAACACTGTAAAGACTTTGCAAAGAGAAAAAAAAGCTATACTTTTGCATTCCTGGTCCCATAGTTCAATGGATACCTGCCTGCCGGCAGGCAGGGAACGGAGGTTTCCATTGGAAGTCAGGATAAATTGATGGTCCCATAGTTCAATGGATAGAACGGAGGTTTCCTAAACCTTAAATTCAGGTTCGATTCCTGGTGGGACTACTTTTTGTAAATTCAAACCCCTCTTTATCAGACTAATAGAGGGGCTTGGTTTTTCCAGGGTACAATACAGGGGACGCTTTATAAGATTAATACCTCATAATACTAATTCTGTAAGTGAATTCTTTGATTGTTCGTATAGATAAATTAAAGGTATTTAAGTCCAACTGGAATGAAATAAGAAAATACCAAAGTATCCGAGTGCTGGTAATAAGCTATTGGTGTTATATTTGTTCAATCCCTTACACAACGCACAGACAAACCATTCGTCTTCTTGCCGTAGTGCTTGTTGACATTTCTAAGATTGTTGTACATAGTATAACACCATGCATTATTTGCGGAGACCTCGGTACAACTCCACCAGTTACCAGTGCCGCCAATGTCGTAGAAGGTCCCATTCCCATAACGGTAGCCACCCGGAAGGGCTTTAAAACCGCTTTCATTAGTTGCTTCGGTATTAGGACTTTTCCAATGGATTATTCCTGTTTCTTTTAGTTTGCCACCTGCAATATATTCACCCACAAGAAATGTTGTTAGCGTTGACCAATCGGCATCAGTGGGTACATGCCAGCCTGTAGGACAAATATTCCTGTTATCAGTTGCAGCATACCAGGTATATAATCTGCCATAAATCTCCATATTGCTCTCATTACCATCATAAGCCCATTGGTATTTCGGGGTTGGTTCATTTGTTATATCCAAAGTTGCCGGAATGGTTGTACCAATTGAATCACCATTACTATACCTTCTTGTTTTAAGGTCTTCTTTCATCCAAACTTGCTTTCCAATGGTTATAATTTGATAAACATTGCCATCAATATCCTGAACGGTTTCAGTACTTTCCTGCGCAAGGCTTTTAAAGGTAATGCTTAAAGACAATAAGAATATTCCCACTGAATTAAATGAGTAAATCCAAATTCTGTCTTTATTTTTCATATCAACTTATTTCAGGGGAAGACTCTGAATTTTCTTTTAAAGATTTTGGCTTCGCAGTCAATACATCCCCAGAGAGGATCATTACCTTTTATTATTCAACCCGCCAAAATAATCTTCCTGGTCTCTGATGAGAAAAATGCCGCTTTAATATTTTAAAGATATTAATTTCAAGTGTTTAACCAGTAAGCTGCCCTGATATGAGGGCTGGTTTCGTAAAAATATTATAGCGCCATCTGCTGATTGGAAAGTCTTGCCGCGATTAAGCCTATTTATCAGGTAACTTGCTTGATTGTGTGGAGACACATTGCCACCGACCATCTCGCATTACAAACACATCAACAAATCTGAAGGTTCCGCTTATATCTTTTCCATTCAATTTAGCCTTCACAGTGTTAAGTCCTTTCACAACAGCAACGGTTCCATAAGTATTAACCTTAATGTCACTTAAAACTGAAGGGGCATCTAACTTATAATTCCCGGAAATAACTTCGCTGATATCCTGCTGCTTATCATAGACTTTGCCAGTCTGATCAATGAATGTGTACTCTTTTGCATATAGAAGATCAAGAGCTTTTGCATCCTTCTTAAATGTAGCATTATTCCACTCGTTCTCCAGACGAGTAAATAATTCCACTGTAGCGACAGGTGCCGTCATTTCTTCTGTTGGATTGTTACTGTTCCATATTTGTACAATGTTCTTCCATTTTCCATCAGTCTTTTTCCAAACGTCAATCCATTTGTCAGAATTTTCGCCAATCCCAGTCTGTGTTTTTATTTTGGATCGGTTAATACCTCTGACATAAGCTAAGTCTCCTGAAGCTGAAACTTCCACTATGTCGATTGCAGATGAAGTGGTATTCCACAGTATTGTGGTATCTGCGAATATTTTTTCTAATTGTTTTCGGCTGGCTTGAAGACCAATATAAATAACATTATTGGGCTCCATTACAACAGCCTCAGAAGAAGCGAAGCTGAGGATTTTATCAATGTCCTTATTCTGAAGTGCGACTGTCCACTGATTTTCAATGCTACGGATTGCTTCAGCTTCAGCAACAGTATCCACTTTCGGATTACGGGTACATCCGATTAAAGCAATACAAATACAAAAAAGTACAACAATTTTTTTCATCCTGGGTGATTTTAAGTTAATTGGTGTTCAATAATTAAACTCTTCGTTAATCTTCAGAAGATTCTAAACAATAAAGTTACACTATGTTTAACCTGAAGTCAATTTTATTTTAATTTGTTATTATACTTTAGGATATATTCAGGTTGAAAGTGCTTGTGACAGAGTTATTATTTAGTGAATGAAAAACCCCTGGAATCCGGGGGCTGAAAATAGTTTATTGAAACCTTATTTCTTTATAAGTTTTATGAGTACCTGCTGTTTTTCTTATATTTTCTGTAGGCTTCATTCTTTGTCTTTATATTATGCCTGGAGTAGAATGCCTTGTTTTTGCTAAGCTGTAAGTTATCCAGAAGCATCAGCCCTCTTAACTCACTATGGCTTTTCCTGCTGGTTGCACAGCTTGTTAATGCCACGACAAACAACAGCAATATAAACATGGATATGATTAATCTTTTCATTCTACCGTATTTTGATCATTAATTCGCAGTATTAATACCAATTAATCAATCACCTTGATACTTTTTACGTAATTTCTTAAAAAAAGTTTCTTTAAGCTTATTTATTAACAAAAAGCCCTCTGACGATGGGTGGTGGTCATAATAGAGGTATGCTAGTCGTTGAACAACGTAAATTTTAAATAGCATTTAAATCCATGGTTCTGACATTGTTTTTATTGTATCTTGCTCAATTTAAAATCTCAAGGATTTTATGAAAAATACAGGTTACAAGATTTATGGTTACCGCTGGGTGATGCTCAGCGTTTATATGATTATTATTGCTGTCAATCAGCTTCTATGGATAACTTTTGCACCCATTACAAGCGAAGCAGTGCAGCATTATGGCGTTTCGGATCTGAAGATCGGCATTCTCTCAATGTGTTTTATGATTGTTTACCTGTTGGTGTCAATACCAGCATCATGGATCATTGATACTTATGGTATCAGAATCGGAGTCGGTATGGGAGCCGTTTTTACAGGATTATTCGGATTGTTGCGGGGTTTGGTTTCTTCAAATTACAATCTTCTGCTTATGGCTCAGATCGGAATAGCCATCGGTCAGCCTTTTCTTCTAAATGCTATTACAAAAGTGGCTGCGAGATGGTTTCCCATTGAGGAAAGAGCCACAGCTTCAGGACTCGGAACCCTTTCGAGCTATGTCGGTATACTTTCAGGTATGATCCTTACGCCATGGCTTGTAAATGGTTCAGGTATTACCAGAATGCTTCACATATATGGGATTTTTGCTCTTATTTCAGCAGTTGTTTTTATCGTATTCGTCAGGGAACGGCCACCTGTGGCTCCTTGCAGACCCGATCAGGAAGAGCGTGCTCTTGCTCTTGATGGGTTGAAACTTATCTTTAAAAACAAAGATTTTAACTGGCTTATGTTAATCTTTTTTATCGGGCTTGGAATTTTCAACGCCGTAACAACCTGGATTGAGAACATTCTCAGCCCCCGGGGATTCACATCAGTACAGGCAGGAATAACAGGCGGGCTGATGATTGCCGGTGGAATTCTTGGCGCTCTTATTCTTCCTATTTTATCTGATCATTACAGGAAAAGAATCCCGTTCATTATGATTGCTATTGCAGGTGCAGCAATAAGCCTGATCGGCATTACTGTTGCGACTAACTATATTATGGTTCTTATTTCAGGAACGGCTTTCGGATTTTTCCTGCTAAGCTCCGGTCCTATCGGTTTCCAGTACGGGGCTGAAATAACTTATCCTATATCGGAGGGTACCTCAAACGGTTTCCTGTTGCTTGTAGGACAGATTTCCGGCATTCTTTTCATCTTCGGAATGAATAGTTTTAAGTCATCATCAACAGGATCAATGACCGGACCACTCGTAGTATTGATTTTCCTGATGGCAGTCAGCTTACTGTGTACCACAAAGATCAGAGAATCATCGCTTATGAACGGGGGAAAGCAAATTGAAAGCAAATGATTGCAAAACTCTTACTACCTGTTTAATAAAAACCATGTATTGACATTGGCAATTCCCATGAAAAAAGGAAAGAGCATTTCAGGTTTGTTTGGACTAATTATCCTGAGTTATTTCATCTTTCAGGATTTGCCACTTTTCAGCCAGGAATCAAAGCCTGATTCTTTAAGAAATATATGGTCGCAGGAATTTCAAAAGATTGTCAATCACGATAAGATAAGTGCTCAACGCTGGTGGTACGGATGGCTAGCCGGATATAGTGCAGCAACTGCAGGACAGGGAATTGTTTATTTTTCAACGAATGAAAAAGCAACAAGACAGGACATGGTACTTGGTTCAGCAACTACCCTTCTGGGGGCATTAGGAGTTCTGCTTACGCCAATTGTTCCGCGAAAATCTTCATTTCAGAATCCTTATATTCAGACAAATGATTCCAGCCATGGGTACTTTGATACTGCCAATCCTGAAAAACTACTTAAAGAGATTGCGCAAAAGGAAAAAGCAGGAAGATCGTGGAAAATTCATGCTGTTACTGGTGCAGTTAATATTGGCAGCGGACTTGTAACATGGCTTGGCTTTAAGCGCTCAATCAAGGCTGGCCTGGTGAATTTTGCAATCAATACTATCATTACCGAGACTCAGATTTGGACCCAGCCGGTAAAGGCAATAAAAGATTATCAGAATTATTGTGGCAATAATACAACAAGTTCAATCACTTATAATTTAAAGCCTGAAAAAAAATGGTATCTGTGCAGCTACCCTGCCGGATTTACTTTAAGACTTGATTTCTGAGTCCACGGAGTTGATTCCGAGTTAAATTGATGCGAAATCTTACATTTTGTTCCTACCTTTAATGGGCATCCTGTGATAAGACTCTATATTAAACAATATTAAGCTATTTGCATATTTTGTTGGCAATTTGAAAAAATCCAGAAACCCCAATTTTTTATAATTAAATTATGATATACGAAAACATTTTACAAACCATTGGAAATACCCCTCTTGTAAAGATAAACAGACTGAATCCAAACAAGAATGTCAATATCTTTGCAAAAATTGAAGGAAATAATCCAACCGGAAGTATAAAGGACAGGATAGCCTTGAAGATGATTGAGCAGGCGGAAGCAGAAGGTTCGTTAGTAAAAGGAAAAACAATAATTGAACCGACATCTGGAAATACGGGCATTGGATTAGCAATGATTGGAGTGGTAAGAGGGTATGATGTTGAAATTGTTATGAGCAGTGCAGTATCTGTTGAAAGAATAAAAATGATTGAATCTTTTGGTGCAAAAGTTACATTAACTGATGCAAATCTGGGAACAGACGGTGCTATAACAAAAGCAAGAGAACTTGTCAAAGAAAATCCTGAAAAATATTTTATGCCAGATCAGTTTTCAAATAAATATAACAAGATCGCACATTATAAAACAACAGGTGAGGAAATCTGGAAACAGACAAATGGCAAAATTGATTATTTTGTTTCTGCAATAGGAACTTCAGGCACAATTATGGGAGTTGGAAAAGCTCTGAAAGAAAACAATCCTAAAATAAAAATTGTCTGTGCACATCCTGTCAAAGGACATTATATACAAGGATTGAAAAACATGGAAGAAGCAATAGTGCCATCAATATACGAACCTTCAGAAATTGATGAGACAATAATGGTTGAAACAGAAGTTGCATTTGAAATGGCAAGACAAATCATTAAAAAAGAAGGAATATTTGTTGGTATGAGTAGCGGAGCAGCCATGTTTGCTGCGATAGAAGTAGCCAAAAAAATTAAATCAGGAGTAATAGTAGTAATTTTCCCGGATAGGGGAGAAAAATATTTAACCACTAATTTATTCAAGAGGTTTTCTTTAATTTCTTTGCTATAATCTGAACCTCATTTTGTTGGCTCAGTTTTTTGGTCAGCTTAAAAAAAAGGAAAGTCTTGATGCCATGATGGACCTCTTTATGTAGAAATGCAAGAAATTATAATGCCTACGCATTAATAATAGATATCAAGTATTGCAACCTTATCTTTATAGTCAACTTTCTTAATTTTAACCTTCTTAACATCCAAACCGGTAATTTCAGCGACATTCTTTATAAGTTCCTCTTTATTCTGAGGTTTCAGCATTTCCATGTTATCATAAACAATGGGATGCGTACTAAACTTTTCTTTACTGGCTTTTTTGGTTTTTTTGGTTTTTGTTTCTGACCATTAACATCTCGAGAATAAATGCAGAAAGAATGATTATGAGGTTAAAGATAAATATCCCCAACATAGGAAATTCTGACCATTCAAGTGAATTGACTGCAGAAATAGCAATAACAGTAAAGATATATGCCATATCTTTTATGTTCAGGTTTCTTGTTCTGAACCTGAGGATTGTGAAAATAGCAAATAAGCCAATAGCCATTCCTAATTGAGCCACGGCTGAGTTGAATACTATTGGCAGCATAGAACCAAGAATGAAGATCACTATACCCATCAGGAAATAGCTGAATGCGTACATTGGCTTTTTCGAATACCTGTAATAAACTACACGGATAAGAAGGAAAAGAAAAACCAGGTTTATTACAAACCTCTCGATAATAGCCCAGAATAGCGGACTATTCAGATCAAAAAAATCTTTAAACATAGGTTGATATTTTAGGGTTAAAAATCTTTACACTTATCTAAGAAGACCATTAAGGATCCTTTGTCTACCTGTACATTGATTAAAGAATTCGCTAAGATATAGAGTCATATCCTTTTTATGTAATGTATTTAAATAAGGGCAGCTTCTCAATTACTGCGGCTGAGAACAGGTAAAATAAGAAAAACAACAAGGCAATTGCGGAAGAAAATCCTGTTTTCCATATACCGGAACTGAACAGAAAATAATTAGCTTGATGCCTGATTTTTCTTTATTTATAGTAAATATATGAAATGTTTTTATTATTTGTATTTTCCGTTAATGAATGAGGTTAATGAGCAAACCTGTACATAACCAGGTTTGCAATATTATAATGCCTCTCATAAACCATTGATATACAAGAGGCATCTAATTATTATTGTGGAGATTAAGGGAGTCGAACCCTTGTCTTGTGACTGCGAGTCACATACTCTAACCAACTGAGCTAAATCCCCGACTGAGCCCTGCCTGCCGGCAGGCAGGTAAATCGCCTTTATGAATTGCCCAAATGTAAGTGAAAATTTTTACCATTTCATCTTCGCCTTGTAAATGCCAGCAAGAAGGACATATTTTTCGGGTATCCATGACTACATACCAGGTAAAATGACGACCAGTTGATAATTTAATGCTTATCATTGAAATAATTTTGAGAACATGTACAAATGGCTTAATTTTATTAATTAAAACAGCTATAGAAATGAAGGATTTAAATAAATCTCTTTCAATAAAATTCAAAAGAATAAATGCATTAAATATTCTATTTATTCTTCTTATAGCCGCACTTCTGTCATGCAGAACAAGCAACAGTCAAAAATCTGATGCAGAACTCAGGGAAATGGCTCTTAAGATTTGTGAGAGGAATATTATTCTGGATTCTCATATTGACTGGCCGGAGTATATCCTGGACAATCCTGAGGATATTTCCGGAAAAACTATTAAAGGCGATTTTGATCTTGTCAGGGCTAATGAAGGAGGTTTGAATGCTGCCCTGTCAGTGGCATATATCAGTCCGGACTTTGGGGTTAGTGATGGCCGTAAAATGGTCGATTCCATGCTTAGACTGATCAGTCATTACACTGATACTTACCCTGATAAGTTTGCCCTGGCACTCACTCCGGAGGATGTCAGAAGAAATTTCGAAAAAAAGCTGTTCTCATTGATACCTTGCCTTGAAAACGGCTCACCAATCGGAGATGATTCAACTTACCTGCAATACCTTAAAAATCAGGGGATCGCCTATATAACTCTTTGCCACAGCAAAGTAAATCAGCTGAGCGATTCTAATTTTGATCCCGACAGGAAATGGGGTGGATTGAGTCCGGAAGGCAGGGAAATTATCAAGGAAATGAATCGTCTGGGGATCATAATAGATATTTCGCATTCAACCGACAGCACAGTTGCCCAGGCATTAAGATTCTCTGAAGCTCCGATAATTGCCACACACTCTTCCTGCAGATATTTCACTCCGGGTCTTGAGAGAAACCTGCCTGACAATCTGATAAAAGCAATTGCAGAGAAGAATGGAGTAATTATGGTGAATTTTGGAGCTATGTTCCTCGATTCAGTTTGTCTTAAAAACACCAATGTTGTCTTTGACTCACTGGATTCAAAGGGATTAAGCTATGATTCCTCGGAGGGTAATGATTTTATTCAGCAATTTGGAAAGACACACAAGTTGCTATCTGATTCGAAACAGCTGGTTGATCATATTGAGCACGTAATAAATGTAGCAGGAATAGATCATGTCGGGCTGGGTTCTGACTTTGACGGGATAGGACCGTCAAAACCCATGGATGTGACTGATGTCTCTGATTATCCTGTAATTGTTTTCGAATTGCTAAAACGCGGTTATACCGAAAAAGATATTAAGAAAATTTTGTCAGGTAATTTTCTCAGGGTTTGGGATAATGTATTAAAAGCTGCTGATTAAAATTCGCTCCCTGCCACCTGCTATTGACTAAAGTTAACGGGTTCAGCTGGATTTAGCTCATAGGTGAATCCTTTTTCTGATGAATTCATGATCAGGACTTTGAAGATAATAAGGTTTGCCAGGATCGATTCGGCTTTGTACGACGATATCCTGGCAATCTTTCTGAACCTGGACAATGTAATTGATCCGTTTTTCTTCAGGTAATCCATAAGGGAGTTTTCAATCTTGCCGAATTTCACAAGTACCCCGGATCCCTTTCCTTCCTTTCTCCAGATCTGAAGCAATACTCTGTTTGTCACAAGGTTCTGATCGCTATGCCTGAAGTATGCCAGCCATCTTCCGTTTTCATTTTTTACCTGGTATGGTCTTTTATTTCCTCTGATAACTTCAACTTCAAGTATCGTTTTTCCTTCTGTTGTATGCTGTTTTATTGTATAAGTAATCTCCGGCCTGCAAAAAAGATGGGCAGCAGTGTCAACCATATAAATCTCTTCATCAGATTTTATCCCTGCAATACTGCCATTATCCCTCACCCCGATAAGTATCCTTCCTCCGTCGCTGTTTGCAAAGGCCGACAGTGTCCTGGCTATCTTTCTGCTGTCAGAAACACAGTACTTAAAGTCAAGATGTTGATTTTCACCCTCAGCTATTAATTGCTTCAGAAAGTGGTCCATGATTAAACCTGTAAACAACCTCGTTCAGCTGACATTATTGTCCTTGAAAAATACCTCCAGCTCGGCTCTGCCTTTACCGATATTAATTCTGCGGATTATGACTTTTTCAATATTCAGACCTGTCTGGGCTGAAAGATCTTTCAACAATTCCTTTCTGAGATCAGGATCGAGATACTTGAGTTTATTGTAACGAATAATAACCCGTGTCAATGCATTCTTCCTCAGAAATAATTCCAGAATAATAGCAATTATTATTATTATTGAGTTAACTACCAGAGCACCCAGTACGGGCGGGGGAATATTGGCCTGCGAGTTAATAACCGATATTCCTATGATAGTAAATATATAAGTCATGTCTTTGGCTGTATAATTTATTGTCCGGAAGCGGAGAATTCCGAAAACTGCAAATAATCCCAGCGCCATTCCAAGCTGGATATTAACTGTTGTAAGCAGGGAAACGAGTAGAAAGATTATAATTCCCATGAGGAAAAAAGAGAAAACATACTCCTCTTTCTTTACGAACCTGTAATAGATCAGCCGGATCAGGATAAAGAGGACGATCAGGTTGAAAGAAAACCTGATCATAATACCCGACAAAGTATTACTCAGCACAAGTGTTTCTAATGACATACAGTGAAAGATTAAAATTGATTAAGAATCCAAACATTCATTGCGTAATTTATGAACTATTGGATTACGTTTGGCAAAATTCTTAAGAAAACTTTCCTGATCGGATTCCTTTTTATGCCCTGCAATGTTAAATGCGGTCAGGAGTTCTGGTTTTTAAGTAAATTCATATCTTTAATGGCCAGATAAACAGGTTGTCTTAATGTGTGCCCTGCATAAACATTAAAGTAAAAAAGATAATGAAGAGATTATTAAGTTTAATTCTGACAGTTTTACTTTTTCAGTATTCTGTCAATTCACAGCAAAAAAGCGATAGCCCTAAAACAGCTTTACTGATAGTGGATATTCAATATTTCTATTTCCCGGGAGACGGACCAGGACTGGTAAATGCAGAACAGGCAAGCTTGGTGGCCAAAGAAATCCTTCAGACCTTCAGGGATAAGAAACAGCTGGTTGTACATGTTCGCCATAAATCAGCAAAAGGTAGTGAAATACATAAAAATGTGGAACCTCTATCAAATGAGAAAGTAATTACGAAAGAAGAGGTCAACAGCTTCCAGGGAACAGATTTACTGGAATATCTGAGAAGTTACAGTATTAACCGATTGATCATTATTGGCATGCAGACACAAATGTGCCTGGAAGCGGCCGTCCGTGCGGCACATGATTATGGCTTTGAATGTGTGGTTATTCAGGAAGCCTGTGCTACCAAAGATTTAAATTTTGGAGGGAAGGTTGCCAAAGCTGAAGATGTTCAAACAAGCACTTTCGCCACTTTTATAAATGGCGGATACAGCAAAGTAATTGAAATGAAAACTTTTAAAGAAAATACAGATAAATATTTGTTTCAAAAATTAGATTAATCAGGAATAATATAGCTTTCAGCTGTCAGCGTTCAGGAGCCAGGCACTTGAGTAGGTTGACACCAGTCTGGTTGCTCTGTTACTTAAGCGCCTGGTTATAACTGCCACACATATGTGCCAACGGCACCCGGATTAAGCCTTATGCCGGCAAATTTCCCGTTCCACTGGATCCTGAATGAATTTGCAGAAAAGGTGTCGTTTACGACTATCAGAACTATCTTGCCCTCAGGTGTCCTGAACGCAACATTGGGAAGGATTTCCATGTTTTCAATAAGAGCAGCACGGAATACACCGGGACGTTGTTCATCTTCATACAGACCAACAGTTTTATCACCCCTGTTTGTTGATCCTATCCTTACTGAACCTGGACGAACGAATTTCGAAGCATGAGCCACTGTGTAAAAGGCAATGTTACGGGTAACAATGTCGCCGTTAATAGTGATCGCACCCTGGCACATCGAACATCCCCCGTTATCGGTATGCGGATCGTTTAGCGGATCAGCCGCCAGGTTCCACAATATCACATTTCTGCTCCAGTTTTGAGTAGTTCTTAATATCAGGTTTTTAACAGGATTGGCGATATTTATTTCCGGATTACCGGGTCTTTCAGTTACCATCTGTTCTGTAAAATACAGGTTCTTGTCAGGACGGGCAATGTGCACCAGCCTTAATGCCGCTGCAATATCACCAACATAATTATGGAAACCTGAGCCATCGGCATATTTTGCAACTTCCGGATCATTCAGGAGTGATAAAGGATAATCAGGCCTGTCGCCGTTATGATCGAAAAGAATGATTTTTGTATTTATTCCGGCCTTTTCAAAAGCCGGCCCTAAATTATTTTTTATAAACTCGGCCTGTTCATTTTCAAACCAGGTCATACTGGGAGTATTTCTGGAATTCACCGGTTCATTCTGAATAGTTATTGCATCTATTGAAATACCTGCATTTTTCATCGCCTGAACATATTTTACGAAATATAAGGTGTACACTCCGTAACATTCTGTCTTCAGCCTTCCTCCCCGGACATCGTTATTGGTTTTCATCCATGCCGGAGCCGACCATGGGCTGCCAAGTATCTTAATGGCCGGATTTATAGCCAGGATTTCCTTCATTACAGGAATTACATCCTTATAATCCTGAGCAAGACTGAATTTCTTAAGTTCAAAATCTGTTTCTCCTTTCTGTAAATCATCATATGAAAAAACAAAGCTATTCATGTCAGAAGCTCCAATTGACAATCGTATATAGCTTATACCAATATTTTTATCATCCCAGGCAAACAACTCTTTCAATATTTTTGCCCGTTCATTTGAACTCATTTTCATAAGGAGTTCAGCACTGCCTCCTGTAAGTGCAAAGCCAAAACCATCAATGGTTTGCATCTGCTGTGAATCATCAATAACGATTGTTGAGCCGCCACGGCCGTTACTCTTTTCTGAAAAGGATACAACTTCAGGTTGTTTTTCAAATAAAGCAGTACGGTCAGGATTAGTAATCCATGACTCAATCTGGCCGGGTTGTGCAAACAGAAAGGTTGCATTTAATGCTGCTAAGGCAACCAATTTTAATCTAGTTGAAATTTTTGACATAGACAAAATTATTTAATAAACCAGGATGAAACTTTCAATAATACTCAAAGTTATCACTTTTTGATAATGAATCTACAGGATTGAAATTGCCGGCTTCGATTCATATCGTGTAAGTTGTGAAGAACCTGACCTGCAGAACTTACAGAACCGCATAACCTGCAGAACATCACTTTTTAACCTCGAAAATCTACAATTAGTACTAAAATAATTTACATTTGATTTTCTCTTAAAAGAAATAACAATCCTGGTATGGCCCATCAAAATACAATAAAAAATAATAACTATAAAAGACTTACCGGCAGGTTAAATCTTTTTCCCCAGGGAGCCGTAGCTTCTGACCTGCTTTTTGAAATATTGAAAATCCTTTTTTCAGAAAGGGAGGCAGGACTTGTTTCATCATTACCAATAAAGCCCTTTAATGCCCGGAAAGCAGCAGGCATCTGGAAAATCAAAGAATCAGAAGCAAAGAGTATCTTAAATGATCTCGCTGACAGAGGGATACTGATTGACGCCTGTAATAAAGATGATGTGTTTTACTCCATGCCTCCTCCGATGGCAGGTTTCTTCGAGTTTTCCCTGATGAGATACAGAAATGATATTGATCAGAAGACTCTTTCTGAACTTTTTTATCAATACATGAATGTTGAGGAAGACTTTATTAAAAATCTCTTTACAATGGGGGAAACCCAGCTGGGAAGAGTATTTGTCAACGAAGAGGTTCTTTCAAACGAAAATGCTCTTCATGTGCTTGATTATGAAAGAGCATCAGAGGTCATAAAAACTGCTTCTTCTATCGGGATCGGGATCTGTTATTGCAGACATAAGATGGAACATCTCGGGAAAAACTGTGATGCTCCTATGGATATCTGCATGACATTTAACGATAGTGCAGATTCATTAACACGTCATGGAATTGCACGAAAAGTTGACGCTGCTGAAGGGATTGATCTATTACAGAAAGCCCGGGATAATAACCTTGTTCAATTCGGTGAAAATGTGCAGGAAAAGGTGAACTTCATCTGCAATTGCTGCGGATGCTGCTGTGAAGCACTTATAGCTGCAAGGAAGTTCGGATTTCTTAATCCCGTCCATACAACCGGTTTTATTCCATCAATCGATGAAGAGAAGTGTAATGGTTGCGGAAAGTGTGTTGCATTATGTCCGGTTGAAGCGATGACCCTTGTGTCGTCAAATGATCCTGGTAAGCCAAACCGGAAGAAAGCAAAATTGCAGCAGGAAAGTTGTCTTGGGTGCGGTATATGTATTAGTGGCTGCGATAAGAAAGCTATTGAGCTCCGGTCGCGCAAGAAAAGGGTCATCACACCGGTTAATTCTGTTCACAGGGTGGTAACAATGGCTATTGAGAGGGGTAAGCTTCAAAACCTTATATTCGACAGACAGGTTATGTTCAGCCACAGGGCCATGGCAGCAGTGCTGGGTGTGATTCTTAAATTACCTCCTTTGAAACAGGCTCTTGCAAGTCAGCAATTCAAGTCACGGTATCTTGTTTCACTGATCAGAAGGCAGAAAAAGTACTGAAGAAGCTGATCCTTCTTTTTCAAGCTGTTTTACCGTTGTGCCTTTGCACCTTTCCACCGTTACACCTTTTTTACTACCTTTGCCAATTCTCAGGAACAGAATAAAATTCACAAGACATAAATGATATTTGATGATTTAGACCTGAATCCGGAACTGCTGGAATCAATTGAATATATGGGCTTCAGGGAGACCACGCCAATACAGGAAAAGGCCATTCCGGTAATACTGTCGGGCAGAGACCTGATTGCCTGTGCACAGACAGGTACCGGAAAAACAGCTGCCTATCTGTTGCCTATAATGAACAATATTTCAGAAAAACGACCCATCCATACTCACACCCTTATACTGGTGCCGACGCGTGAGCTGGCACTACAGATTGACCAGCAAATTCAGGGATTGGCTTATACATTGAACATTACATCTTTAGCTGTTTACGGTGGCGGCGATGGCAGCGGATGGGACCAGGAAAAAGCTGCCCTCTCAAAGGGGGCCGATATTATTGTTGCAACTCCCGGCAGGCTGATTTCACATCTTAACCAGGGTTATGTTAAATTCAACCAGATAGAGGTACTGGTTCTTGACGAAGCCGACCGGATGCTCGATATAGGATTTTATGACGATATCATGCACATAACTTCATATGTGCCCAAAAAGCGTCAGACCTTAATGTTCAGCGCTACTATGCCTCCAGAAGATAAGGTCAATGTCGAAGCATATCATGAAGAATCCGTCGGAAATTTCCCTTGAAATGTCGAAGCCTCCTGAAGGTGTCATACAGGCTGTCTACATGCTAAACGACAATCAGAAATTACCACTGATAAACAGTCTTATAGCCGACAACCCTGAATACCATAGCATATTGATATTCAGTTCTACCAAAAAGAAATTGAGTGAAATTGTACGGGGGCTGCGCTCAAAAAATTATCAGGTTGAAGGCATTTCATCCGATCTTGAACAGAAGGAGAGGGAAGAAATGCTGCTGAGGTTCAAGTCGCGTAAAACCCGTGTCCTGGTGGCTACCGATGTTTTGAGCCGTGGAATCGATATTAAGGATATCGATCTTGTAGTAAATTTTGATGCTCCGTCAGATGCCGAAGATTATGTGCATCGTGTTGGCCGTACTGCCCGGGCCGAAACTACAGGTGCAGCTGTTACCCTTGTCAACAAAGCGGATATGCCTAAAATGCACCGTATTGAAAAATTAATCGGAAACAGGATTTATAATGCCTCACTACCTGCCTTTATCGCAGAGATACATGATAAAAGGCCCAGCCACCATAACTCCCTGATGAAATCTAAAAAGGGCGGATTTAAAAGGAGATTTAATCAAAAAGGCAGAAGGCAGGAAGTAAGGGGTAAGGGATAATCAGGCCTGGCAGAAGAAAAGCCGAAGGCTATAATTCTATTCTGCAGCCTGTTCTGAAACATTTATAAAAGGATCCGTTTTTGTAAATGAGCATCTCCCCTGGTTGATTATACATTATGCCGGCATCCGCTCCCAGGATTTTTTTACTAAAAAGTGATATGATTTCTGTATTCGGGGTATGTCCGACTACTATATGATTTTTCCCATAAAAGGAAAGTATGGAATCAATTTTACTTTCACAGAAATCTGTATCGTCAAAATATCCTCTGTACCACAAAGGGCCCTCGGTTTTATTTAGAAATTTCTGCAATTCAATCTTATTAACCTCCTGCAGGTTTTTCCCAATGATTTTAGTCGTAAATATCTTATTAACTTGATCAATCTTCAGGTTCTTACGAACCATTTCCATTGAAATTCCTCCATGAACAAATATTATATCGTTTATGGTAATTATAACCGGCTTGAAACGCAGCCATTTGCCCAATACTGATTTTTCGGAATATAAATCAGCGTAATCAGTATTGGAAATTGCTTCTACTCTCCTGTATTTGTCATTTATTTCGATCAGGCTATTTCTGAGTGTCAAAATTTCATGATTTCCAAGTAAAACATGAACCATCCCGCCGGCTTTTTCAGCCTGTTTCTCCAGACCGAACAGATGCCAGAGTATCTCTGTCACCATATCCCCTCTGTCGAACATGTCACCAAGAACCACCAGATGTCCCGAGCCAAAATTCCAGTTCAAATTCTTGTCTATAACACCAGCTCCTTTCAGGAGATCTATGTAAGTGGTGTATTCTCCGTGAATATCGGTTATGACACTTATGCTGTCAATATTGCTGTAAATCTGGTTATAGTTTGGCTTCAACCTGTAAACATCCGTCAGATCATTGTAATTAAATAACAGATTAAATTTTTTCTTTATTTGGTGGAAGTTATCCGGTATAATAAAAGCTTCTTTGCAAACACCATTTTCAACCCACTTTGCTTTAAGTTTATTATTTAGCTGAAAAACATAGGGACCATCATTTATTGAATCACGGTTATTCTTTACAAGAGGGTAATTTGCATAAGAATCCAGATTGAAAAGTAAGCCAATTAAAAGGAATAGGAGTTGGTTCTTCATTCTGTATCGTAATTATTTAACCATTGGGCACGATTCCGCGCAAATATAGTTGTTCCTGATTATCATCATTAACAATTCAACTTAATAAGTTGTTTAAAAACAGAATTTATTTCTATCCCAAATTGATTCCGGATTATCTTTTATCTGTCCCAAACCGACCACAACCAGCCCCGGCCATCTGACCGCTCATGCGCAGGAGGTTTACGTTGACAGCAGCATTGGAGATAACAAAAATCCGGGAACCAGAGCTCCGGTTTATTTAAAAACAGAAGACAATAAAATTTCTACCGTTTAAGCGGGAATCCATGTTTAAATCTTGTTCATTTGCCTTCGGCGAACTCCGCTTCGCTCCGTTCTTTTGATCCTCCCATAGAACCAGGTTCCTGTTTTAACTCATCTTAACATCGCCTATAATAGATTTCTTCCCCGCACCTCGCACCCCTTACCCCATACCTTTTTGAACATCTTACATAATACATATTATATTTATCTTTAGTGAATTATAAATAGCCAGAGTTCATTACGGACACTTTGACAACAATTAATAAATGAAAAAAATAGTATTTGGAATTTTAATCATGTTATCTGGGCTCACGGGTTATCAATTACTGTATGGGAATTTTTTTGCTTTTTCAAGCGGCAGACTATTTATTTCTCCGTGGGCATTAAAAGAAGCCAATGAAGGGAAGATTTCATTAATGACAAATGTAAAACATGAACTTTCCCATGTTTTGATTTTACATCATAACGGTATTGTAGTCCAGGATAATAAAATCCAATTGATGGGGAATCGTTTCCTGACATTCAATGCTGTGATAAGGGTTAACCAGATTGAGGTTTCAAGAGATAAAAATGTCGGATATGATGAACGCAACCTGCATACACCATCCAGGGTTATCAAATACCGGGAAGCTATTGAATCTGGTTTCCCGGGAGCAAAAATAACCTGGGCTTTCAGCTGGCTGGCTTTGCATGATACCACATCAGATTACATCAGGATCCGTGAATTGGTTGTTGGCTACCATAATAAATACGGGGATGACATAACCTTCATACCGGGAGCTTATTTTGCCAATGCTTATAATACAACAGAACAGGTAAACAAAGACCTGCATGATGGTCTGGCTAAAGTTTCTGAAATTGTTGGCAATGGCTTTCGTCCTCAGAGTATTGTTGCCGGTTTTTTATCAGCCGTAAATCAGGAGTATCTGGCACAGAAGGAAGATATCCATGTATGCCAGGGAAATATCTGGAGTCAATATGCAATTGATAATCAGGATGGTGACGGATCTGTATCATATCCTTATTACCCGTCAAAAGAACATTTTTGCAAACCTGCCCAGGGGAAAGCTGATTTTATTGATTGCGTGAATCTTGATGGATGGACAATGGATTTTTTAGCAGCCCGGAGAGAAGGTTTTGCTGATGGTTTTAACAGCCGGATGGGTGTTGGACCTATCGAAACATTGGGGAAATACGGACTGAAAGTCGGAGTGGAAGAAATGCTCCATACAACAGCTATTCACTTTGACAAAGGATATGATTTAAATGGATTCGCCTGGGTGACAAACTGCTGGGAAGTGTCACTCCCGATTGATGTTTCCGGATTAACAGAGTGGTTAAGTGAAATAAAAAAGCGCTGGCCTGATGTGAAATTTATCACTCAGGGGGAATTCGGCTCGATCTGGAGGTCACATTATAAATCGAACGATTTTAATTACAAGTTTGAGGAAAAAGGATCAGGAATCGGAGGATCAGACGGTGATTTGGAAATCAGGTGGTTCATGAACAAGGATTTCCGCCTTGCTTTAATTAGAAACATGAAACAGCAAACTCCTGAAAAAGTCATTGATTTTACCCGTTACGATATACCGGCCAGAGAACCTGCAGAAAATACAAGAAGGTGGAGCCTTCTGGGGGAAATCAATCAAAAACAAACCCGTCCTCAGGATAAACCTGTTATCTTAATTGAACTTTCAGCAGAAGCAAAATCAATGATCAGGAAATACTATCCATTTTTATTTCAGGTTGACATCAATAAAAAGAATAAAGAATAAGGCAAACAGGAATTTAAGATCTACCTTGTAAAAACGAATATAGATCAGGAGGAAAAAATTCTTCTGATTTACGAATATCTGAAACAATTGGAACAAATAAAACAGGATGAAAAAATGAAACACTTTGAAACGAAATGGAAATCATCTGATGGTCTTGATATTTTTGCACAAGGCTGGAACCCGGATGCCAGTCCCACCAGAGCAGTGGTTTGCCTTGTACATGGTATAGGAGAGCACACCTTACGCTATTTAAATGTTGCTGAGGCCTTTACCAAAGAGGGATATGTTTTATTCGGGGCCGACATACGAGGACATGGCAGGTCCGGAGGCCCGCGTGGTCACTTTCCTTCCATCGAAGCAGTTCTTAAGGACATTGACTTACTTCTTGAACAGGCACACAATCTCTACCCGGGGTTACCTCTGATTCTCTATGGTCATAGTCTGGGAGGGATTCTTGTTTTATATTATGGGTTGAAGCGAAAACCTGATGTAAAAGGAGTCATTGCAACCGGTCCTGCATTGCATAGTGCACTGGAAGAACAACAGGTTAAGGTTATGGTAGCTAAAATACTTGGGTCTTTGATACCAGCTGTCACTATCCCAAGCGGCTTAGATGTAAATGCACTTTCTCATGATAGTGAAGAAGTGAAATTATATTACAACGACCCGCTTGTACACAATAAGATGTCATTGGGTTTCGGTAAAATTATGCTAAACGTTACTCAATGGACTCTTGAACATGCAAGTGAGTTTCCGCTTCCGCTTTTATTGATGCATGGGAAGGCTGATTCGATAGCATTTCCATCAAGCAGCATTGAGTTTGCTGCTCATCTAAATGAGACATGTAAACTTGTTTTGTGGGATGATGCATTTCATGAATTGCATAATGAGCCTATGAAAGAAGAAGTACTTAAAACTATGACAAGTTGGATAGAGAAGCGTTTAACCGTATAGCTGAAAAACCGCATGACATTTTTTTAAACACAGAGGACCTTGAGTTACTCGGACTTTCACGGTTTTTGCTCCCCGTACCTCGCACCTCGTACCACGTACCCCATTTCTTTTTGGACATCATACAAAATACTTTTTGATAATAAAGATTTCTATCCGAACTTAGATTATAAATTTGATCTAGCTCCTCCTTATATGAAAACACTTAAAAAACTTCTTTACGGATTACTAATTATTATTGTAATCGCAATGACAGCTGGTCTGATATTCATTAGATACATATCGCACAAGGGATTGCCAGAATATTCAGGAACGCTTGATCTGAAAGGCATTAAAGAAGAAGTTACTGTTATCCGTGATGAGTTTGCAATTCCTCATATCTATGCAAAGAACGAAGAGGACCTTTACACGGCTGTTGGTTATGTAATGGCACAGGACAGGCTCTGGCAGATGGATCTGGTAAGAAGAGCTACGCTTGGTCGCCTCTCTGAGATATTCGGTAAAGAATTTATCGAAACAGATTTGCTTCTAAGAGCTCTTCATTATTCAGACAAATCGAAAGAAATCCTGGCTATTGCAGATTCAATCCATCTAAAAGCACTGCAAGCCTTTTGCAATGGAATAAATGAATATATTGAAAAGGCTGGAAACAGGCTTCCTCTTGAATTTAGCATCCTGGGTTATAAACCTGAGCCCTTTGAGCCCATTTCCAGCGCAAACCTTATCGGATACATGAGTTGGGACCAGGCTACCGGTTGGGAACAAATGGTGCTCGACCAGATACGTCTTAAAGTGGGAGATTCACTTTACCGGGAGCTTATTCCCGATACTACATTACGATAAGACACAGGTATATCCTTTATATACAAAAGACAGCCTGCAGTTTCAAATCCAGTCTTCACTCCTGAAGGCCAATGATTTACTGGAGGATCTGGGGTTGCATGTGTTCCATGCAAGCAATAACTGGGCGGTTAACGGCAAACGCAGCTCCACAGGCAAACCCATCCTTTGTAATGATACGCACATGAGCCTGACTATACCTGGAATCTGGTACCAGATGCATCAGGTAATACCCGGAAAACTCGATGTCTCAGGAGTGGCTATTCCTGGCGAACCGTTTATTATAATGGGTCATAACCAGCGTATTGCATGGGGTTTAACAACTGTTGATGTAGACAACATCGACTTCTATGAAGAAAAAATTAAAGATGATGATTCACTGCAATACCTGTATAATGAGAATGGAAAAAGATGGAAGTCCGAAAGGAAGTTAATTTACATTAAAGGAGGTGCAAAGGTGGAAAGAGAAAACAGATTTACCCATAGAGGACCTGTGATTTCAAATTTCAAAGGTATCCCCCAGAAAGTGTTACCATTCACTGGTCAGGGTATGAAACAGGTAATTTGTTTCGCTCGTTTTATCTTCTTGATCGTGCGGGTGACTGGAAGGAATTTACTGATGCATTATCGACCTATAAGACCCTATGTTCGAATATAGTTTATGCAGATGTGGAAGGTAATATTGGAATGTATTGTGCGGCAGGCATACCGATCAGGAATCGCGACAATGAAAGGATTATCTTACCCGGCTGGACAGATAAATATGACTGGAAAGGATTTGTCCCCTTTGAAAACCTGCCTCATAGTTATAATCCCGTGAATGGGTATGTATCATCGGCAAATAACAAGACCAGCGGGAGATGATTATCCCTATTTTATCGGGGCCTGGCCTGATCTTTCGAGCAGGATAGACAGGATCAGGGAAATGATCGAACAAAAACCTGTATTATCACCAGAGGACATGAAAGTTATACAGAACGATCAGCATTCGGTGCTGGCAAGAAACATGAATAGTAAAATCATCGAACTTTTATCAGCAGCCAATGACCTGAACAAAGATGAAAAACAAGGATTTGATATTCTGAAAAAATGGAAGGGAGGTTTGATGAACAAAGACCTTGCAGCACCTGCCGTTTTTGAGACATTTTACTTCAAGCTGAGCGATAACCTGCTCAAAGATGAAATGGACACCGCTCTGTATTCCAGATATTTTAATGAGGTCTATGCTGAGATTTGCCATAGTCAATATCTGGAATAACCCGGCTTCAGGATGGTGGGACGATATTACTACCGGACAAAAAGGAATCGATGACGGATATAGTCCGAAAAACATTGAGTAATTCAGTGGAATGCCTGACTTCTGAGTATGGTCCGGATACTGTGAAATGGAGATGGGGCAATTTTCATGCTCTTTGCCCTGAACATCCGTTGGGAACGATTAATATCCTGAACAAAATTTTCCACCTGAATCGTGGTCCGCTGGAAGTGGGTGGTTCAACGTATACAATATCCCGCATATACCTATCCATTTAATGAGCCTTTCAAATCTATTTTTGGCTCATCTCAACGGCATATTTACAACGTTGCCGACTGGGATGCTTCCCGCACTGTGATTCCAACAGGTAATTCAGGTGAACCGGCCAGTAAATTCTATTGCGACCAGACTCAACTGTATGTAAACGGACAATATCATGGTGAATACTTTTCAGATGACAGTGTGAAAAAGCATGAGAAGTTTAAACTGATTCTGAAATAGGATCTATTTTTCTGATCTCCTGACATCATTTTGAGACTTTAGGAATTATCTGGATTGAAAATCGTTTGTTATTCTCTTCTATCGGATCACGGCATAACCCGTTTAATCCGCTGCCGCAAATCATCACTTCAACATCGTGTTGTCTGAAGTTAATCCCATTCCTGAGCCATAAGTTATAAACTGCCAGAGCCCGTTCATAACTTTTTAAATAGAAATCAGACCTGTCAACTGATTTTCGCTTTTTGAAATCATTTGCCATATTCCCTTCAATGACCAGCAGATATGAAAATCCCTTGTTCTGTTCACTTAATTCCCCTAAAAATGAATCAATCTTTTTCCCTGCAGTGATTGTACGTTGAACATATTCTTTTTTAATTACCACCTTGTCGGGACTAAAGATTTCAATTCCCATTAAATCTTTAACAATAAACTTTTTGCAATCAGGGAGGTAATAAAAACTGTTATCACCAATCAGAGGTTTAAATTGTTCTTCAAGGTTTAAAAGCTTTTCGAGTCTCTCTTTTTCATTTATCAATCCCCGGGTGCTTTCTTTAAGTTCTGTTATAAGTCTCTCGTTATCTTTTATTTTTACCTGAAGGTACCCAATAGCCATAACAAACAATACCAGCATAATGAAAAACATGCTTGTCATCAGATCAGAGTAGCCAATCCAGAAAAAACTGTTTTTCTTCATGATCATTCAGAGTTTCTTTTTCTTCTGAAGAACAAAGCCGGATTTCTTAGTTTTTTGAAAAAGTCTGATTGAGATGTTTTTAGTCTGGTACTCCTTGATTTTTTTGTGGTCAATGTAGTATTCAATTGATTTATCGCTTCAATAAGTTTAGTGTTATTCTGCAATTGGGATACCCCATCAGACAACTCTTCCTGAATTTTTGGGAGTATCTGTAAATTGTTCAGCTGGTCAAACCGGGGAACTGCATTTGAATAAGCCGTTTGTAGCTGGCTTATGTGTTCCGAAGTAACCAATGCCAGTTTAACACCTATCTCATTATAGATCTCAGTTAATTTCGACTCATTATCAGAAGCATCCTGGTTCAAACGTGATATGCGGCTGTCAATTTCCTCCTTCAGCTTTTCTATTGCGCCCGAGAAATGTGAAGCCGATTCATTTACGGCCCTGAAAGCCTGATTTAAAGTGTTGTCAGTTTCAACCTTCAGCTTTTCAATTGCTTCCCTGAAGTGCGCATCTGAGAGATCAACTGCTTTTAAAGCAGCTGCACCTGCTGTTTCAATTTTTTCAAAATGCGATGTCAGAAAACGGGATAAACGATCGTTCTCCTGAAGTGTCAGATCAATCTGATTAATAACATTGTCAATGTTTCTTGTACGGGATGCGAAATCCTTGAGATTATCTGAGATCTGACTCATTAATGATACATATTCAGAGAATTTATTGAATGTACTCATGTTGCTCTCCAGACGATTGAACAGCTCCAGGTTTGTTTCCGATATTTTCAGAACATCCAGATTCGCTACTTTATCAATAACCTCCTGCTGCAAAAGAATATTCTCGCCGGTTTTATTTACAGCAACAAGCACGTTATCCGAAATGTCTGTTGCCACTCTTGCAAACCTGTCAAGGCTGGCTTTTAAGCCTGAAACGCCTGTATCTTCAGCCTTAATGAGTTCCGGCAGTAATGTTGCCTGCAGATACGAGATCTGTTCATTTTTGTCTCTTGAAATTTTCCTTTTAGCGTTTTTATAGATAAAAGATGACAAAATAGTTGTGCATGCAAGACCAGAGAGGCTTCCCAGCATTGCAAGCTTCACTCCGTTGATAAGAGCATCGATACCTTCTGCAAAATGCTGGCCATTTGATTCGGGCATCGCAAACAGTCCGAATATTATTCCGATCATCGTTGCCGCCAGCCCCAGATACAAAGGCGTAGGCAGGGAATTTGATATTTCCTCATCTTTTACATCAACTTCACGGTCAATAATATCCTTAATGATGCTGAAGTTTACGGCAGCTCCGTAATTATTCAGAAGGTAAAGATTTATGTCCTCTTTGATCCTTTGAATGATGCCGGTTCCGGAAGTATCAGTTATTGAGATCCTGACCGTTTTCCTGTCAGGACGTTTATCATCAGACGAAATGTCTTTTTCTGAATCTTCAAATACAATGTCCTTAATTGCTTTTTCTTTTTTATTCAGGTCCGATCTTTCAATATAGCCGCTTATGACATTTAAGCGATTCCTGAAGATCTCTTTTAACTGATTTATGTTTTTATAAACCCTCGTTGAAATATAGAACTGGTAAATTATTACTCCGATTATCAGCACTATTTCAATTGTAAACCAGACACCATACACCTGACCACCCGGTTGCGCAACATTAAGGGAATCTATTCCTTCCTTAAGAGGGATCATTATTAAGTAAGTTTGATTTTTACTTTGTTCTTTTCTTCTATTATCCAGATATCCCCACGCCTGATGACAGAGCCGGGATCAGTCATTGAAATTTTCCGGGCATAGGTCCTGTCAGAAATGTTCTGAATTTCACAAACAGGATTTAAATAATAATCAATATTATCCAAAGCTCTTAAATCATAGTCACCCGAGATAAAATAGAGCTTTCCCTTTTGTCCGCTTTTGTCCGGCACAATTTTATAAAAACAGTCAATGTCCTGATCATTCCTTGCATTTACCGTTTTGAAACTTCCGTCACTTTCAGGTATTGTGAAATAGATCTCCGTTTTATTGCTCCTTAATGATTTACACGGATCTCCGTCAAAGCGATCCCTGGCTGATGCCTCGTTTTCGGCAGTAATTTTTTGCTCAGCTAATGCTTTCTCATTTCGTTCATTTTCAGTTTTCAACTTCTCATTCTGCCTTTTTAACTGACCAATTTCCCTGTTATTTTTTTCAATAATATCCTTCTTCTGATCTTTACTCAGCTTTAATTTTGCAACAATTCCAA
>CAVVBY010000030.1:0-62825 GCA_963746685.1 uncultured Bacteroidales bacterium | reverse complement strand
TATAGCAACATCTTACCTGAAAATCAAGCTCTGTTATTATCTTTTTAGAATGGCTTTATGCATAAATTCAACTGACAGGACTGGTAATTTTAGTATACTTTTTTCTGGCGATCACTTTTTCATGCAAAAATATTGCCTTATCTTTATTGAGTGATGATTATACGTTAATAATTGTCATTTAAATCAAACAATCTTTATCTATGAAAATTAAGAGAAGAGATTTCATAAAAAGTACCTCCATCGGAACAGTCGGTGCAATTGCCATGCCAACTATTATTCCTTCATATCTTCTTGACAGGAGATCACCCGCCAACAGGATAAATGTCGCAGTGATCGGCATCGGACGGCAGACTGTAAATCCGAACATCCCCCAGTTCCTTAAGTCAGAAAATGCCCAGATAGTTGCAGTATGTGATGTTGATAAATGGCGGCTGTCAAACGGACAAAAACAGGTAAATGACTATTATTCACAGCAAAAGGGATTTACTTATAAGGGCTGCGATGTTTACGGTGACTTCCGTGAGGTCTTGCTGCGAAAGGATATCGATGCGGTAATGATCGCCACTCCCGATCACTGGCACGTCCCTGTTGCAATTGAGGCAGCCCGGGCCGGTAAGCACATTTCGCTTGAAAAACCGATCTCGACCTGCATTGAACATGGCCGGCAGCTGGTAAAAGCCATAAAGAAATACGGGGTTATAACCCGTAACGACAGTGAATTCAGAACATTACCAAAATTTGCCAGAGGTGTTGAACTTGTCAGAAATGGCCGTATCGGTAAACTTCAGCGTATATTTGTTGCTGTCCCTTCCGACGGGCCTCCACTGCCCGTTCAACCGACCATGCCTGTACCTCCTGAGCTTAATTATGATTTCTGGCTGGGACCTGCATGGGAAGCTCCGTACACCGAAAAGAGAGTTCATGACATAAAAATCAACACCACCCGACCAGGGTGGATGAGAGTTGACAGCTATTGCAATGGCATGATCTCAAACTGGGGTGCCCATCTGATGGGAATAGTCCAGTGGGGAAACAATACCGAATATTCAGGTCCCATAAACATTGAAGGAACGGGTGAATTTGACAAGAGGTTTATGGAACACCCTGAACAAGTTCGATATTAAATACCGGTATGCCAGCGGCGTTGAAGTATTCTTCAAAATTGAACGTCCTTATGTCCGTTTTGAGGGAACCGACGGATGGATCGAGATAGAGTATTCCGATAAGCTTACTGCCAGCTCCCAGGCGATACTCGATTCACCAATTGGTCCGGAGAAGTTTCATTCATGAACCTGCCTTCGGATAAGGAGGATTTTTTACTTGCAATAAAAAACGGGAAACAGACAGCTGAACCGCTTGAAACAGCACATCGCACCATTTCAATGTGTCAGCTGGGATTAATAGCTATTAAAACCGGTTCCGCCCTTACCTGGAATCCGGAAACTGAAGAAATCACAGACGATAATGCAGCATCAGCATTGTTAAATATTCCTATACGCGAAAAGTACTTTAAATTCTAACCAATCACCAATCACGATGAAATTCACAAGACGCAGTTTTATCAAAACCACCGGAGCAGGCGTTCTTGCAGCAGGAATACCGGCAATAGTATCAGGCAGGGCAGCAGTAAATCCTCCTGCCAAAAAAGATCTTTTCAGACTGGCAATAGCAGGTTACACGTTTGCAAAAATAAACCTTGATGATTCTCTGGCAATGATGAAAAGAGTCGGAGTTAATTTGCTTGGTGTAAAAGATTTCCATCTGCCATTAAACAGCTCCAAAGAGGTAATCGATCAGACACTTGCAAAAATGAAATCATTTGGCGTCGAACCATATGGTGTTGGTCCGATTTATATGAAATCAGAGGCAGCCGTGGATCAGGCCTTTGCATACGCTAAATTAGTCGGAGTAAATTTAGTCGTCGGAGTCCCTGATATTCAGTTCCTTCCTTATGTTGAAAAAAAAGTCAGGGAATATGATTTCCGTCTGGCAATTCATAATCACGGACCGGATCTTCCTCTTTATTCCAGCGCAGATGATATCTGGAAGGAGATAAAAAACCTTGATCCCAGAATTGGCTTCTGTTTCGATATTGCCCATGAAACCCGTCTTGGTCTCGATCCTATAAAGACTTACCTGAAATATAAGGATCGGATCTTCGATTTCCATATCTGGGATGTGGACAAGCCGGAAAAAGCAGGATGGTGTGTTGAAGGGGGAAGAGGGATCATCGATTTCCCGAAATTCTTCAAAACTCTGCGAAAATATAAATATGCCGGCACCTGCAGTCTTGAGTACGGAAAGGATATGGGAGATCCTTTGCCTGGTATTGCAGAATCGATCGGATATTTCAGAGGCGTACTTTCAGGACTTAAATGAAAGGCAGGGAAAGGATCCTTACTGCACTGAATCACCACGAGCCTGATAAGGTGCCATTCGATCTGGCAGGTTCGGCGTGGACAGGAATTACAAATGGAGCATATCAGAATCTGCGGTTCTTCCTGGGAAAGGAGGCTGACGAACCAGTTTGGTCAGATGTTATACAGCAGATCGTTATACCCTCAAATGATATTCTTGAAATGTTTGAGGTCGATACCCGCGGCTTATTTCCCCTTACCAGCCATAACTGGGACGTTTATAACAAGCTGACCGATTCAGGTGAAAACCGGGAATACTATGATGAATGGGGCTTTACACACCATTTCCCGAAAGAAAACGGACACTGGTTTTCGCTTATCAGACATCCTATGGAAAATATTGCACCTGCCGTAAGCGAGGTTGCAGCATATAAATGGCCTGATCCGTCAGATAAAGAGAGGATTAAAGGATTGAGAGAAAAGGCTCTCAGATTCAGGGAACAGGGAAAACTGGTAATGATTAAAGGTCTTTGCGCCGGGATCTTTGAAATGCATCAGCGATTCCGGGGCATGAGCAACGCACTTGTTGATTCTTTCCTGTACCCTGAATTTTCAGATCGCCTTATAGGAAAGCTGGCTGATCTGAAAATTGAATTCTGGAAAATGGCGCTGGAAGGACTTGCTGATGTTGTTGATGTTATTGCTGAAGCTGACGATTATGGTACGCAGGATTCCCAGCTTATTAGTCCTGATCACTTCAGGCAATATTATAAACCGCATATTAGCAGGATAATAACAGCAATAAAAAAATCAGCTCCCGGGACAAAAGTAATGTTCCATTCCTGCGGAAATGTTCGTACCATTATACCTGATTTCATTGAGATGGGAATAGATATTATAAATCCGGTGCATATTAATGCAGCCGGGATGGAACCTTATCAGCTAAAGAAGGATTATGGAAAAGATATCGTCTTCTGGGGCGGAGGCGTCGACACCCAGAAAATTCTTTCTGCAGGAACGGTAAAGGAAGTAAAAGACAATGTTAGGAAAAATATAGATGCTCTTGCCCCTGGTGGCGGATTCGTTTTTGCTGCAGTTCACAATATCCAGTCAGAGGTACCTCCAGAGAATATTATGGCGATGTGCGAAGCAATAAAACACTTTTAATCAACGCCCGTTGTCCACCAATAATAAACCCCCCGACCCCCCAAATGGGGGGCTTTAGTGAGGTACTGCCTGTCAAGTCCCCCATATGGGGCTTGCCTGCCGGCAGGCAGGGATTTAGGGGGTTGAAAAGATGTCGGAGGTTGATCATATATTCTTAAATAAAAAATCAGCGGGTATTCTTATCGCCCGCTGATTTTCGAAGTTTAAATTAATTTTAATAATCCCTTCTGATCTCACTGTTAATGAGACGGATACCCTGGGTTCTGTGGGAAAGGAGCATTAATATTCAGATCGATCTGATTTTGAGGTATTGGAAATAAAACATGATAATCCTGAATATTTAAGCCAGGGTTTTTAGGGTTATTGTTTAATGCCCGGACTCTTTCAACAAGCTTTCCCACCCGGCGTAAGGTAATAAATCTATTCTCTTCACCGTAAAGTTCCCTGGCACGTTCATCAAGCAAATAATCTATTGTGACATTTGCAGAAGCGACCGGTGTCGCGTGTGCGCGGTTCCTTATCAAATTGATATCAGCGGCCGCCAGATCCTTCAATCCTAAGTTGATATATGCTTCAGCTCGTAGTAGAATTGTTTCAGCAAGGCGGATTGAATAACGGTCCTTATGATCGTTTCCTCCTCCCGATCTTGCAGGATCGGTAAAATAGTGGCAAGGATCAGCGAATTTCATCCAGTAAGGATATATATATTGGGTTGAATCCCTCATGGCATCCCTTGTACCGGCAGCATATTGTGCAGCATAGTCAACTTTAAGATTGATTTTTTTCTTATCAAATGTTGATGCCGGATTGTCGTAATAAAAATTCCTTTTGATATTATATTTGGCATTTCTGACATCGTTGTTCCAGTCACTTCTCCAGATATCATAGGCCAAATAATTTGTTGGATGTATCCAGGAAACAGGACGTCCTAAGGTATCAGAATACCCGGTGTATGAACCACTATATAATTGACCTCTGAACGCTACTTTTCCATCAGGAGTGTTTCCTATTCTGAAATAAGCAGGTCCAAATGCCCTGTTACCTTCCACTGATCCTCCTCCGGTAGTTGGTGGCGGTTCCACCTGTATTACCCATATAGCTTCCGTATTACTCCCCAGGGTCTGATTTCCGTATGCGAAAAGATCATAATAGGGATCTCCGGCTCCGAAAACAACATTCTGTCTGTCACCAAACCGCGTGGTCATAAGTGCATAGGTATATCCGGTTATAACTTTCGTTGCTGCATCAACCGCGGGCTGGTTTTTGCCCTGGGCAAGATAGCACTCGCTCAGCATATGCCAGGCAGCTCCCTGTGTGATCCTTCCCGGAGCTTCTTCCTTACCTGGTACAGGCAGGCTGGCAGTTCCGAAAATAAGATCGTCTTCCATTTGCTTATAGACCTGAGCTTTTGGTGTTCTCACAAAGTCAGTTTTTGCTTCTTTGATTACTTCAGTTATTAAAGGAACATCGCCATAAAACGAAACCAGAGTCCGGTAAGCATAAGCCCTGAAGAACATCGCTTCAGCAAGATATGCATTTTTCTGGGCTTCATTCGTCCAGATAGTGATATCAGATTTATTTATACCATCAATAAGAACATTCGCTCTTTGAATAAGTTCGTAATTCCATGTCCAGATATTCCAGTAGTCTGTATTTGATGAAGTAATATTAGTTACATAATTGCATAAAAACTTGTTACTATTCGGATCTTCACCATGATAAGCCATATCCGTTCCAAGACCTCTCATTATAGCACCGACAGGCTGGTTGGTTCCATAAAACCACCTCTGGCGCACTGAAAAATGCAACCCTGTTATTCCCTGCTTAATACCCGCGAGAGTTTGATAAGCATTCTCGGGCGCAAGGAAATCAAGAGGTGTTTCTTTAAGTACATCTTCACTGCATGAAGGGAAGATCAGCAGCAGAATTCCTGCATACAATAAGAACTTCTTAATTATCAGATTTATATATTTTTTCATCGTCTTAAAAATTTTTGGTTTCATAATTATTCATCTTTAAATTCTGATAAATCAGTTTAAAATGTAACCCTGAAACCTGCAGTTATATTTCTCATCAGGGGTGAATTTTGCGAATCACTCCTCCAAACTTCCGGATCCCAGCCTGACCATTTTGTCCAGACATACGGATTTTTGCTGGAAACAAAGAACTGACATGCATTCAGTTTTAATGTCTGCAGTAATTGGGGACCAAATCTGTATGCAAGAGATACATCCTGTAACCTTACAAAACTTCTGCTTTCATAAATACCGCTCGCTTGCGCAGGTGAGTTGTACACACCTGTTGCATTATTTACACCATTGTCGGGTGTCCAATAAGGACGTACTGCCGAAGCGTTTATCCTTAATACGTTATCTGACCGGAAATCGACATTAACAACAGAAGCATTATTCTCCATATAATACTTTTTACCTCCCTGGATTGAGTTAATAAAGAAGGAGAAAGTGAAGTTCCCATACGTAAGAGTGTTGTTTATGCTGAACCTGTAGCTTGGGGTACGGTATCCGATAACCTTTCTGTCAAGATTTGGTTCAATTACACCATCACCGTTCTGATCGACATATTTGTACTGACCGGGATACCAGTTATTGTATAAGTACTGACCAGCGTAAAGTTCAGCTTCTGTCCAGAGACCTCCTATCATTTCATAATCATAAATGGCACTGATTGGTTCTCCGACAAACCATGAGTTACCCACGTCTTTATCATTTTTGTCACCATAAAGTTTCGAAATCTTGTCGCGATTGAGTGAAAAGACAAAATTGGTTTCCCAGCCAAGCTTGCCGGTAAGGTTTATTGAGTTCAATTCAAGTTCAATACCCTTGTTGTCAATCGCCCCGATATTTGTCCAGACACTTGCGATATCCGGTTGTTGGAGGAAGGGCTCTGCTGACAAGTACATCAGTGGTTTTAGCTTTATATAAATCCATAGAACCAGAAATTCTCCGGTCAAAGAAGCCAAAGTCAACTCCGACGTTGAATGAAGCTGTTTTTTCCCAGGCAAGGCTGGCATTTCCCAGAGAACTCGGGTAAACGGCAATTGCTGTTGTTGGTCCGTATACATAAAAATCAGCTGTCATTCTTGAAAAGCTTGAATAACGTCCGATTCCCTGGTTCCCATTCTCGCCGTATGATGTTCTCAGCTTCAGATAGAGCCACTGGAATACTCCTGCATGAATGATTCATCAGAAACAACCCAGCCAAGTGAAACAGATGGAAAGTTGGCAAATTTCTTTTCCGGACCAAATCCTGAAAAACCATCTCTGCGGATTGTTGCAGTTAATAAATAGCGGTTCATAAATGAATAATTAACACGTGCCATGTATGAAATACTGTTTTCTTTCCATGCTGTTGAACCGACGGTTACAGTAGTTCCAAGACTTACATTATTATACCCGAGAACTGGATTGTCAAATCCCTGGGCATTGATGGTTGAACTTTCCGCATTCCGGCCTTCCTGGCTGTAAAGTAAGGTTGCATTCACCTGGTGGTTGCCGAATGTCCTTAAATATGTAATAATATTGTTATAAATCCAGTTTCTTTCTTCCGATGGATTCTTAATAGCCTGACCTTTGTTACCGGAACCATCCGGGACAGTAACAGGATAAAACCTGTTATATTTCCTGTTGGTATAATTATTGGAATAGTTAAATTCATAGGTCAATCCTTTTATCCATGGTACTGTTATCTTGGCATTTCCAACAAGCAACAGGTCATTCCTGTTATCTTTATGATCAACATACAGATTATTAAGAGGATAAGGCATATAGGCCTCCCCTGTAAGATACATTTTATAATTTGGCGAACCAATCATATTGTTGGCCAGAGGGCTGCAGGCTCTTGCATCGCCAAGACTGGCTTCCAGTCCCGAATAATCGCGGAAAGAATATGAAGAATTCAATCCCACTGTAAGCCAATCGGTAACTTTGCTTTCAACATTGGAGTGAAGCGTAATCCTTTTGAATTCATCATTCAGCTGAATTCCCTGCTCATTGGTATATGAAGCAGAAACATAGTAATTTGACCTGTCGCTTTTTCCTGACATGCTGAAATTATAATTCTGTATAGGGGCTATTCGCAAAACTTCATCAACCCAGTTAATTTCTATTGCCTGCCAGATAATTATCCCTCTCCTCCTGTGTCCTGAGACGTGCAGCAACAATTGTCTGATTGGTTATATCAGGTCTGACGGGTTTGCCTGTTGCACTTGTCGGTTTTGTTTTATACCAGGTATACAGATCCTGCTGATAATAATAGTCAACCAGCCTTATTGCATATTCCTCGGCATTCATAACCCTCATCGGATTATTAGTCATATCCTGATAGCCATAATACATATTAAATGATATGACCGGTTTTTCACTTTTTCCCTTTTTAGTGGTGATAAGCATTACTCCGTTTGCCGATCTTGATCCATAAACTGCAGCAGCACTGGCATCCTTAAGTATATCTACTGACTCAATATCGCTTATATTAATATTTGATATAGAGCCGTTGTAGATTATACCATCGAGAACAATCAAAGGAGCATCGCTTGCTGACAATGAAGTCTGACCCCTGATTGAAAGGGATGGATCGCTTCCGGCAAGACCTGCACTAGTAACATTCACCCCGGCAGTAGTTCCCGACATAGCCTGGGATAGGTTCATGTTTGCAAGAGTTGCTTTTTCATCCATCGTAACTCTGACCACAGAACCGGTAAGGTCGCTTTTCTTCTGAGTACCATAACCGGTAACAATTACCTCCTGAAGTTCCTTGTAGTGAAGATACAAGGGCAACATTAACTGTTGTCCGGCCGGATACAGGCTGTTCTAATGTGTTATAACCAATAAAGGAAAAAACCAGGACAGCATTCGGATCGGAAACTGCCAGTGAATATTTTCCATCAAGTGCCTGTAAGGGCACCAAGAACAGTACCTTTGATAATGACATTCACTCCCGGCATTGGATCGCCTGTCGATGCATCAGTCACTGTTCCTGAAACAGTTATCTGCTGAGGATCAGCACCCGACAGGGCATTTGAAGCCCCAAGAAGCAATACAAGGATCAGAATTTTAAGATCCATAAAGAACTTTTTAAGGTACCTTACAAGCGGCACCCCATGATAAGGATTTTCTTTCATAATAAAATTGATTCGTTAGGTATTAAGAGAATTAATAAGAAGGTACAGATAATACAATAAGAGATTTCGGGATCTTTAATCCCATAAGCAATTTCAGGAAATTTGCATAGGCAGGTTCAATTAGGTTAATATTCAGTTAAGGTTAGTAGTATCCGTAAATTTAACATTTTCTTTTAAATATACCCCTCACACTCTTAATAATAATTTTTCAATATTGGCGTTTATCAGAAACACGGGAGTTATAGAACGTAAACCTGACTATTAATGGGGAAGATGAATTTTGCCGGAATCAGAATTGCATTTGCAGTTGGCTTGATGACAATGTTTCCTTTAGCCGGACATGCTCAGACAGCCATGCCTGATATGCTGCTGAATGGTACTCTGAAGGAGCAGATGGATTATGTCCAGGAAAAGACCAGGATTTATGAGGATTACCGGGCAATCAGAGAGGACATGTTTCAGAAAATCAAAGGCAATGCCCTTGATTCACTTAAAGCTGCAAAAACACAGATAAATGGTTTAAAGAACAATACAAAGGTGCTGAATCTTAGAATCGATTCGTTAAATGCTTCTGTTGGGGCAATCCAGACAGATCTTGGTCAGATGACAAAAACCAAGAACAGCATATCATTGCTTGGCATAGAGATCAACAAAACAGCCTATAATGCAGTCCTGTGGACAATTATAGTCGCACTTGCTGGCTTTCTTACAGTCGGATTTCTGGCATACCAGAGAAACCACAGGGTTACGGTCCATACCAGGAAAGAGTGCGAAGAACTGAAAAAGGAATTTGAAGCATACAGAAAAGCGTCAAGAGAAGCAAGAGAGAAGATGTCTATGACGCATTTTAATGAGCTTAAAAAAATACGCGGAGCCTAATAAGGCTCAGGGAGCAGGGCACAGGGCTAATGGCAAAACTGACAGCTGATAGCTGAAAGCTGATTTTTCTAAACGTTATAATAACTTTCCCAACCTTTCCGCGGAGGCCTGTCGGTCAGCATTGAATTTGCAAACTTATCGTTAGTAATCTCCTTTGTATCGCGGTTGAAGATAAGCTTCCTGTTACGTCGCATTGCAATAATGCCCAAAGAAAATATCTGTGCAAGAGGTGCAAATGTCTGGAACGGTGAACGTGTCTTCTCCTCTCCCATGCAGGCTTTCAGGAAGTTTACATAGTGATCTGACGGACTTTTGGGAACGTCCGGCAATTTTGGAGCCATTTCCTTTGCTTTTGCTTCTGGAATTATAAAGAGAGGTGCAGAGTGTGTACCTCCCTTGAACATCAATTCCTTGCTGAAGATGACCTTACCTGCCTGAGGTATTTTCTGCTGACTGCCCCTGGGTGCAGCGCCCTGCTGAGGTACACCTCCCGGAGGCGGAATTGTATTATCAGTAGCGGCATTTACTGAATAGTATCCATCAGGAACCGGCGGTAAGTTTTCTACACCGTCATACCATGTTATATCACATGGAGGCATATCCCCGCGGCTCGGAAAACGGAAAAGGAGTGTTGTTTCCAGAGGGAAGAAATAGTCATTAAGATTTCTGACATGAACAGGTTCAATTTCATACGGCAATCCAAGATCAAGGAATTCATGGATAGTATCGAGGATATGAGCTCCCCAATCGCCGAGGGCTCCAAGACCAAAGTCATACCAGCCGCGCCAGTTGCCCGGGTGATACTTTTCATTGAAGTCGTGGAATGCAGCTGTTGTGAGCCATGTATCCCAGTCCTTATCGGTCATTCCTTTTGGAAGCGGCTGTGCCTCAGGGAATCTTGTAATATTCGGGTCATACGGATGCCATCTGCGGCTGCCGTTCATAAATGCAGTAACAGCTGTAACATCCTTTATAATGCCAGCCTCTTTCCATGCCTTGAACTGGAAGTAGTTCTCCCCTGAATGTCCCTGGTTGCCAACCTGGGTAACAAGTTTCGGATTTTTCTCAGCCATCTGCGCCATCAATTCTGCTTCAAGGAATGTACGGCACATTGGTTTTTCAACATAAACGCTTTTCCCAAGCTGCATGGCTGCCATGACAACCGGGAAATGAGCGAAGTCGGGGATAGCTACCTGGACAGCGTCAATATCGCCGGCCATCTTGTCGAACATCACCCGGAAATCCCTGAACTGTTTGGCTTTGGGAACCAGTTTTATAGTTTCCTGGCCACCCTGGGAATCCAGGTCCACGTCACAAACAGCAACTATATTTGCCAGACCCGAGTTTATAAATTGCCTTGCATCACCGCCTCCCTGATTGGCAATTCCGATAAGAGCCAGATTTACTTTTCTGGCCGGACCTTTTACCGTACTATTCGGAATAATTTCAGTCCTGACAGTCTTTGCAGAGGCACTGCTTCCGATCATAACTCCTGAAGCGGCCAATCCTGCCGTTTTTAAAAAATTAAGTCTTGATACTTTGTCTGCCATAATATTTACTTTTTAAGAATTAATACCTTAATTATATCTTCCGGCAAAATCGTTTGCCAGCATCTTAATCTTATCATCATTCATATGAAATCCGGATGTGATTATTGTCCTGTATCTGAAAGTAACCGATTTACCTGCTGGTATTGAAAAATTAACAACCTCTTTCCCTTTAGTAAAGTCATTGCCTCCAAGCGGATTTGCTGAAAATAATCCGTAACCTCTTGCATGCCAGTAAGTAGGATATGATGGATTTTTTGGATGGTCGCAGATCACAACTGAAACCTTTTCATTGTTGATAGTCCCGTACAGGTCCATCCATTTTGCACGTGTACCCCAGACTGCTTCTCCTGTTATCCCTTCACTGCTCCTGTAATTGCCTGTTACACCTTTGTTTGATGATGCTTTTTCAGATCCTGGTTTGCCCTGGGAATCAAGAAGAGGAACATCTTCGTTTGAAGGCAGTTCCAGCTGCCGGGCAACACGGATGGCAAACATTCCCTCCTTGGTATCTTTCATTGAAATATCCTGACTACCGGCAGTAAGTGTTGTTATCCTGTCGATCCAATAGGACTGGCCATTAACAATGAAATGAAATTCGGTTTTTTCATCAAGCAGCTCTTTTCCTGAAGGATCCTGCCAGATAGCCTTTACTGAAAGTACCCCTTCACCGTTACCTCCTTTTGCCTGTTCGATACCCAGATGTTTAATAACACCTCCATTTTCACTTTTTTTGCCGGTCGAGCCATTTCCCCAGAAATCGAATCCGTTGACATTCCCATAATTGAGCCATGACCCCACCTGGTGGATGTGATCATTCCTCTCACCTTCCCTTGGTCTTAAAGGGAATCCTCTGGTAATTTCTGTACCTGAAAGAGTCCTGACCGGATAAAGAACAGGTTTATAAACATTTTCAGGCCAGCAATATGATGTAACTAGCTTTCCTCCAATCAATACATCAACTCTTTGTTCTGATTCCCTTACAGAGAACTCAACTTTCTTCTTTTTTTCAGTCCTGACTATTTCCCCCGGAGAAGCTGCTAAAACAAGTGAAATGACTAAGAGCAGATAAGAAGAGCTGAAAACCTGGATATTCTCATAATTTAAGAATTATTAAATTACATTAAACTCCAGTTTTACTGGCTGCTTCCCTTTCAGCTTCCCTTATTACACTTTCGATAAGAACTGGTGCTCCGTTAAGCTTTTTACTTTCTGCAGCAGCCGCCATGAATGCAAATATCTCAATTGTTTCTGTCTGACGTGACCGGAGGTACTCCTGACTGAAAAAACTTAATAATTTCAATAAGCAGTGGATTATAACCGCTGTACTTGCCCAGAGTAACTAATACCTTTTTCTCCGAAGACTAGTCCCTCCGTAATCAGATTTCCCCTTGCGTATTCCCCTGAAAGTACCTATCCGGTTGTCTGACCATAAACCTGTAACCTGATCAGTCTCTTCGGTAAAAGTACCTGAAACGCTTTTACATCCGGTACCCATTACAGTGAAAAGAGTTTCAACACCATGCACTCCGTACCAGAAAAGGTCAGGATGTGTTTTTTCAATTGTGGCAGGACTGTAAGTATCAGCTCCAAGTACTTTTCCGATGGAACCTTTGGCAATTTCATCTGCCCCGGAAATGTACCTCAGCGATGATGATGAGAAAACAGGTACATTATAATGTTGAGCCAGCATTAAAAATTGCTATTGCATCCGATAATGAAGCAGCTATTGGTTTATCAATAAACATCCTCTTTCCGGCTTTCATCACCTTTAAGGCCTGTTCAAGATGAAGCCGTCCGTCATTTGTTTCCAGCAGGATCACATCTGTTTTTTTCAGAAGATCCTCAATTGAATCCACGATCTCAACGCCAAGCTTCTTTACATCTTCAGTGTATCCAGCGATCCTGTCGACACTCGATTTTATATCATTGCTTCCTTTGGGATAGGCTGCAACTGTCACTTTGTATCCGCCGAATTCCGGACCGGCAGAAGGATCATTCAAGAGCTCCTGTAAAAGCAATCGCATGTGAAGTATCAAGACCGATAATACCGACCCTGCGTTTTGCAGTATCCTGGGTTTGTGCAAAAGCTGATGTTTTGCCTAATAATCCAAACCCGGCAACACCGGCGGCTGAGGTTTTTATGAAACTGCGGCGTTTGATTTTGTTCTTTATTGACATAGAATTAGAATATTTAAAATTCATAAATCTTTAACCACGGAGTGATAAAAGTTACACGGAGTGAAACTCTGCTTAACTTAACTCTGTGTAACTCCGTGGTAAAAATTCTTTTATATCAAACTACTTCAGGAACAATATATGGTTTCCTGTATTTCCTTGTCAGCATTGCATCAGCTTCCTTGTCCTTTACAAATTTCTCCTTCGTACCGTCAAATGTCAGTTCCCTGCCAAGCCGGTAGGAAATATTTGCAAGAAGAGGAAGTGCCGATGAAATAAATCCTTCCTTGATCTGGCAATTCAGTGTTTCATCTTTACCGGAACGGATTGCATCGAGGAAATTAGCAAAATGTTCAGTTCCTCCCGGAGCTGCCAGGAATGTAGGATCGCCAATCTTTTTTCACCGGCTTTTTGATCCGGCAAATGGTTCTCGTTCACGTTTACGGAATGCTTTCCATGTATCTCCATTCAGTTCAAGATACCCTTCGGTCCCGTAAAAAGTATTGCCGATACGGATCCCAAGACTTGATTCATCATTTGTGTACCTTCCCCTTGTTTCAAACTCCAGTATTTTCCCATCCTTATATTTGAACATTGAGGTTTGAGTATTTGGGGTTTCCTGTGCACACTCAGCAGGATCAATTCCGAAAAGACCTCCCATTGAATATACTGTAACAGGATGTTCATTTTTATTCAGGCCCCAGCGTGCAATATCAAACTGATGAGGTCCCTGGTTGCCGGTGTCACCATTACCTGTATCCCAGAACCAGTGCCAGTTATAATGTACCCGTTTTTCATTATAAGGACGGAATGGAGCAGGGCCGAGCCACATATCATAATGAAGCGATGCCGGTGGAGTTCCGTCAGGAGCAATTCCAAATGAATCGCGTGGTTTGTAGCAAAGACCTTTTGCCATAAAGACATCGCCGATACCTCCGCTGTGCAGGAATTTCATTGCTTCAATAACATTGGGAATTGAACGGTTCTGGCATCCGGTCTGAACACGGACATTATATTTCGCAGCAGCTTCAACCATTTTTCTTCCTTCATGGCAAGTTATGGCAGGCCGGTTTCTCAGCATAAACATGTTTTCCTGCCTGGCAGGCCCATATTGCGCTTAAAGCATGCCAGTGGTTGGGCACTCCGAATGAGACAGCATCAATTTCCTTATCATCAAACACCTTGCGCATATCCCATTCAGTGATTGCTTTTTCTCCTGATTTGTCCTGAATAAGCTTTGCTGCCTGAGCGAAAAACTGCTCATCAACATCACATATTGTCTTTATCCTTACGTTGCGGTTATCCTTAAGAGCACACCAGCTGTTGATATGATCCCTGCCCCTGCTCCGGAGTCCGACGACTGCAAGAGTAATACGGTCATTTGATCCGACTACCGAGGAATAAGCTTTTGGGCTGAGACCAAGACCTCCAATTGTGATTCCTGCCGCGCCAATAGCTGTTGTTTTAATAAAATCTCTTCTGTTTGTCATTGTAGATAGTTTTTGTTTATCCAATATCTTTTACCCTCTTCCTAACCTTCCCCCATGGGGGAAAGTAATTCTTGAGCTTTCCCCCTTGGGGGACAGGAAAGGGGGTTATTTTATCATTTGTTTGAATATTCCAGTTGTTCCTTCATCGCTGCTATCCTGTCAGCCGGTTCAGTACGTGCTTCAAGAAGTATCCATCCTTTATACCTGATACTGCAAAAAGATTAAACAGCTGCTGATATGGATAATCACCGACATTGAGTTCACGAACATGCACCGTATCTCCAAACCATTTCTTTACCATATTGAAATTGCCTTCAAGTCCGGGCGGAAGCAGATCCTGGTCATTGCAGTTCCAGCACATTTTGACATTCGGCTCTGTGACCTGGTCGAAAATAGCCTTCATATTCGGCAATTCCTGGGTAAGGTTGCCATGAACCTCAACCCTGACCAGCTGGTCATAATCCCGGGCAAACTTTCCGACTTCATTCAGTGAAGCTCCGATCTGGGCAATTGTCTTTTCCTTTGGAACACTCTGCAGGAAGATCATTTGGTTTGACTTTGATTCCTGTGGCTCCGATATCTTTACAAAGTTTAATGTACTCTTTTGTTTGTTCTATATTGTTCCGGAGCTGTGCAGGATCAGGACTGTGATACTCAAAATTGGCTCCATAGCCGATGCATTTAACCGGACTGTCGGCAAACCGTTTTTTTACTTCAGCACGCTGAGCAGCAGTAAGGTTAGTCTCAACCTTATGGGCATGTTCAGTCCTTAGTTCAACACCAAGTAATCCTGTCTTTTCACAATTAGCTATAAGTGTCGGAAGGTCCCAGTCCCTTCCCCACTGGTAAGTTACCAGACCAAATTTCATTTTTCCCTTTGCCATTAGAAGGTATAATCTGGCAAGGTAACTTCAGGGCAGCCATTCCGATGCCGGCTGAAATGCTCTGCTGAATGAAAACTGCGTCGTGTTATACTTTTCATTTAATTAGACATGACTTAATATTTATTCAAGTGCTTTCATCCATGCTTTTGCCATTAGCTGGGCTCCGGCAAGGGTCGGATGGACACCATCACCTGTCCAGTATGATCCCGGAGCCCTTTTCTGGGCCTCATCATAAACGCTCTGGAACGGAATGAAAGTTGCCCTGAACTGTTTGGCTATTTCTCTTGCAGCCTTCTGGTAATCATAGAATTCAGGATACCATTTATCATCGACAGCTTTTACTCCATTAACGGCAAAAGGCTCACATATAATGAGTTTCACGTTGGGAAGAGCCTTCATTGTTCTTTCCAGTAGGGCTATGTAGTCATTCCTGTAAATTTCTATTGTGCCGTTGTAAGTTCCGTTGAGCTTATGCCATATATCATTTACACCGATAAGTATACTAAGGACATCAGGTTTCAGTTCAAGGCAATCCTTGTCCCATCGTTCGGCAAGCTGATAGACTTTATTCCCTGAGATGCCTTTGTTATAAATCTTCAGATTCAGAGCTTCATATTTGTTCAGAAGAGCAGCTCCTGCCAGCATGGGGTAACCGGAGCCCAGATTTCTGGCAGTATTAAATCCGGTATCTTCCTTATTTCTTCCTGAATCTGTTATTGAATCACCCTGGAACAGGATAACCTGATCCTTTAAAAGTTTTATTGCCTTTATCTTTTCCCTTCGGCATTGCTGCCGAAAGGATTTCCGGAATGCTTATGGCAGCTACTGTGCCCAAAGCAGCCTTTTTTATAAAGCTTCTTCGCGAATTAAAATTTGAGTCCATGATCAATTTTGGTTTATGTTAAAGCTATTTCTTGAATTCAATTTTAAATCCTGGTACCTGCCATGCCGGGAATTTTGATGGTTTCTTTATTATCATTCCATTTGCAGTCTGGGTCCACCTGATTTTAACATCACTTCCAAGCATCTTCACAGAGGCAACCGGTCTTTCTGAAAACTTTGAGTTTTTACCCAACGACCTGATCAGGATATCCTCTGCTGGTATTCCCAGACAGAAAGCATACAATATACCATCTTTTGTTGTAAAACGGATATCCTTTGAGTTGAATTTATAGTTTTCATTGAACCGGCCGGGTTTAAAAGCTTTTGATTCTGCTGATACCTCGCCAAAGGTTTTCCATGGACGTGTGCCATATATCCCTTCCCCATTGGCTGAGGTCCATACTCCTATTTCGTCGAGTATCTTCAGCATATCAGGTTCCAGGTCGCCTTCAGGTGTCTGAACGACATTTAAAAGAAGATTGCCATTTTTGCTGACGATATCGACCAGCATCTGTACGACCTCAGTGGCGCTTTTATATTTCTGGCCCGTCCGGTAATACCAGTCGCCAATTGATGTATCGGTCTGCCATGGATACAAGCTTGCCGTATCTTTGACTCCTCGTTCCACATCTTCCACCCATTTTCCTCCTGATGCCTGTTTACATGTATAGACCACATTCAGGTTCCCATTGTTTCTGGTAATGTCCTGATTATAATAATGAGCAATAAGGCTCCTTCCGACATCCTCAAATGGCATCCCGCTGTCGGAGTAGAGCAGGTCGGGATGATAATTATCAATCAGCTCTTTGATACTGCTGAACCATTCTATCTGAAAGACAAGATTGTTGGTCAGCCATCCTTTATCATCAGGTGTAGTGGCAGCATGATACAGGTCACTGTATTCAGGATTTGCTCCGTCATATGGAACACCGGCTTTAGGTCCCTGGCTGTCAGATTTATGAGCATCCTGAAACCATGTAAAGCTTGCACCAAGATGTTCAGATACTCCAAATTTCAAACCCTGCGCCTTTGCTGCCTTCTGCCATATACCAACGACATCCTTGTGTGGACCCATTTTTACAGCATTCCATCTGTGAATATTTGAATTCCACAGAAAGAAATTGTCGTGATGTGTTCCCATGCTGACAAAATACTTTGCACCGGCTTTTTTGTAGAGAGCCATAAGCTTTTCAGGATCCCATTTTTCAGCTTTCCAGAGTGGTATTATGTCTTTGTAGCCAAATTCCGAAGGATGACCATAATGTTCAACATGATACTTATAGGCAGGATCCTTCTCCTGGTACATTCTTCTTGCATACCAGTCGCCCTGCCGGGGTACTGCCTGAGGGCCCCAGTGCGACCAGATTCCGAATTTTGCATCCCTGAACCATTCCGGATACTGGTTCTGCTGAAGTGATTCATCCGTCGGCTTGAAGGGACCATCGGCAATTGGAAGCTTTCCCTTCTGGGCAGATGGAAGAAACAGAAAGAATCAGAGCCAGAAAGCTCATGATACATAAATGTTTGATGAGGTTTGTTTTCATGGTTATAATTAAGTTATTTGATTTTTTACTTTTGTCTTTTATCTTATTTAATATCTTACTCTGATCTTGATAGCATTCCTCCACCATTTTTTCTGATACAACAATAACATAACCTCCTCCGCTGCCTGAAGTAATTGCTCCTGGGTAATTTGGAAAATATTTTGTTTCCATTTCATTCATTACCCAATCGGGAACTGTCAGAGGCAATATTTTTCTCCATGAAAGAAAGGTTTCTTTCATTGCTTTGCCTAATCCGTTATGTATCCTTTCTTAAGGATTGCCTGCCAGCATTTTTCACCTGATTCACCAAGTTCTTTTATTAAAGGTCTTTCAAGATGCATTATTTTCAAAGGATCGTATCCCTCAGGACGAGGTTCAAGAGGTACGAGCCAAAGAACATCTGAAAGCCAGTCGCATATTTCTTTATCTATGGTTGATTCTATCTGTTCAGGCCAGTAACCACCATTATAATAAAGCCTGTTAATTCCAGGATACAAAAGACCTATATGATCCTGTGAACCTGAAATATATTTTTTCCCCGGGGGATTTTCAGCACCAAACAGCAATCTGGCATTCTGTTCATGATCGCCATCAGGGTATCTGTCACCCCAAAGCTTTATTCCAACATTTCTGGAACTTGTAGCCAGACCTGAACGGTCATTAAAATCCATGGTCGGCCAGATTTGAGCCACCACAACTGATCCGGGGTATATCTCTGATACCCATGGCTGATCAATCCATCCACCGGCAAGACATAACCTGTAAGGGAATCGCATATCCCTTTTTGTTCCTGAACTGGAGCGTGCCGGCAATCCCGGCTCCGGTATCCGTTCAAGAACGACATACTCAATTCCAAGTTTTTTGCAAAGAGCTTCTTTGTCAGGTGTATGGCCATCCTGATTGACAATAAAGATATCAGGCTTGATCCTTTTAATATCAGGTTCAAAATCGAGCAGGCCAGTACCTGAAGCAAGGAAAGCATCCTCCACATACTTTATTGATCTGACGATAAACAACCGCTCCTCCTGTGAAAAGTAAGGCTTCTTCCCTTTCAGTAAGAGAAGATTATCATCTCTTCCAATACTTACATACAGCTTGCCGTAAGTTGCAGCAGTCTTAAAAAACGCGATATGTCCGCCGTGAAGCAGATCATAACAACCGCTGACCAATACCTTTTTGCTAATCATCAGTCGAAGTGGATTATTTGTTGTAACGGCTTGTACCTTTTAGCCTTCTGCTTTCTTCAACCATCTGTTCGCTTATCCAGTCGTAAGTTTTCTTTAACCCGGTACGGAGAGGTATTGATGGTTCCCATCCAAGATATTTTCTTATCAGGGTATTTTCACTGTTCCTGCCCCTTACACCTTTCGGAGCCTTAAGATCATAGGTTCTTTTAAGCTTATAACCGGCAATATCCTCAACAAGATTGACCAGTTCATTAATTGACACCATTTCGCTGCTTCCCAGATTTATTGGTTCTTTGATCTCACTGTACATAATGTCCTGTATCCCTTTGATACAATCATCAATATACATGAAACTCCTGGTCTGAAGTCCATCGCCCCATATCTCTATTTCTTTCTTATGAGTAATTCCTGCTTCAATAACTTTCCGGCAGATGGCGGCCGGAGCTTTTTCCCTTCCTCCATCATATGTTCCGTGCGGTCCATAAACATTATGAAATCTGGCTACTCTGGTTGTCAGTCCGAAATCTTCTGAGAAGTGGCGGCACATGCGTTCACTGAAGAGTTTTTCCCATCCGTATCCATCTTCGGCCAGTGCCGGATAAGCATCAGATTCTTTAAGTCCGGGATTTTGGGGATCAGTCTGTTTTTCACCGTTATAAACACATGCTGATGAGGCATAAAAGAATCTGTCAATACCGCAGTCCTTTGAGGCAATTAAAAGGTGAGTGTTGATAAGAACGCTGATCATACAGGCAGCCTTATTGTTTTCAATGAATCCCATTCCGCCCATGTCAGCAGCGAGATTGAAGACTTCATTATATCCATTGACAGCCCTATAACAATTCTCTCTCAGCCGAAGATCCAGAACCAGGTTATCAGCTTCAGTGGAAACCTGATACCATTCATTTAATGGTTTGATATCAACGGCTCTGACCTGATTTCCCTTTCCAACAAGCTCTTTGACAAGATGTCCGCCGATAAAGCCTCCGGCACCTGCAACTAAAATCTTTTTCATAATTTCAAATTTAAAGTTCTATAATTTTTTTATTATTTCCTTTTCGGTATATGGATTTCTTCCACAAAAATTCTTCCTCAATTTTAATATCAACAGGTTTCCCGGATACATTTTTATCAATCATATCCAACAAAAGTGCAATTGCCTGCTGTCCCATCTTCCTTGGGTCCTGGTTTATGACGGTAAGAGGGGGCTGGAACATATCTGTTGTTTCATGGAATCCATATCCGAAAATTCCTATCTCAGAAGGGATTTTTATACCGCATTCGCTTGCTGCTTTGTAAGCACCAAGCGCAACCCTGTCGTTGACTGTAAAAACTAGTTCAGGTAATTTCTCTCTGTTGAAACAGTATTCATAAAGGAATCGTAACCGTCTTTGAATTCGAAGCCTCCTTCAAGGATCCAGTTCTTCCGGAGTTGCAGCCTGTGCTTTCTCAGTGCTGATTTATAACCTTCGGTTCTCCGTTTCCCGATATTAACTGATGAATAACCGGCGAAATGTGCAATCCGGGTATATCCTGAGCCAATTACCTGATCAAGAGCATTCAGTGCTCCGGTCTTATCATCAAAAACAACAACCGGAAAACCCATTTTCTCAAAAGCCCTGTCAAAAAAGACCATTGGTATTTTCATCTTCTTAACCCGGGAAAATATTTCTCTATCTTTTGTTTCCTGGGATAAACACACAAGTAATCCGTCAACACGCATACCGATCAGATTTTCGATATTCTGCCTTTCAATTGCTTCTTTTTCACGTGAGACTGTAAGAATTACGTGATAATTCCTTTCAGTGGCAAAGTCAATCATACTGTCAACCACGAAAGCAAAAAAGCTGTTTTCAAGGTCCGGGACCACGATACCAATTGTAAAAGTCTTTCTTGTATTAAGCTGTGTTGCAATCAGGTTAGGGACATATCCCATCTTTTTGACAGCTTTAAGAACCTTTTCTTTCATTTCCTGAGAAATATCAGGATGATCCCGCAAAGCTTTCGAGACTGTAACCCTTGATACATTCAGTTTTTTGGCGATATCTGACTGCCTTATATTGACCATAATTTATGTTTGCCTTATATATAAGAAAACTCAGCCTTAATCCATAAGTTTTTTGTTCAATCAGAACTGGTAAATTCCATTATTACTCTGAGTGTTTCTCCGGTATCATCCATCTCATAAATACGGGGACGTGAATTCATATTATTGGGAGAATGAAGGATCAGCATAATTTTTCCTTCAAAAGTCTTAAAAATCATTCCATGACCTCCATCATTTTTATACAAGGGTTCAACTTGTTGTTTCCATGGTCCGGCAAGCTTTCCGGATTCTGAAATTGCAATACCGCAGGTGTATCCTTCATAGCCCCCGCTTGTCCATGTCATATACAATTTCCCGGTTTTCCCTTTATAAAGAAACGGGCCATCAGTTACATTACAGCCATATTGATCACTTATTTTACTCCAGGAAGCCTGGCTTCCGCGAAAAAGGTTTTTTGTTTCCCCGACGGTTTCAGAAAGGTCATCTTTGAGCTGAACATATCCCACGGCTCCATTGGTTACCTGCACCCATTCGTGGCAGTAAACCATATATGGAATTCCATCTTCGACATAGAGTGTCCCGTCGAGGGTCATCATATCGACAGGAAGAGTGGAATGGTTTTGAAAAGCTGTAAATGGGCCTGTTGGGGAATCACTTACTAAGATCTGTGATCCTCTTGTGACACGACCGTTGCGTTCCCAGTTGGGCCATTGCTCACAAAGTTTATTGCGGGTATCGAAAGTAAGGAAAAGATAATACTTCCCTTTATAAATGTGAAGTTCAGGAGCCCATATACTTACTATTGGAATATCACCCCAGACATCCTTGGGGGCGGTATAAATTGTAATCGGTCCTTCCCAGGTTTTAAGATCCTTGCTTTTATAACATTTTACACCTCTTCCTCCGGGCCCAACAATATAGTATGTTTTGGTTGATGGATCAGGCAGAATACACATATCACGCCATCGCAGACTATCGACACTGATAAGTCCTGACTGATCAGGTCTCCTTCCCGTTTGACGGAACTGTTGAGAATTCTGCGGATTCTGTGACTGGGCTTTTAAATCATAATGAATTGATAATCCGGCCAGCAATAAGATTAAGTAAAAGGTTTTCTTCATAATGGATTTTATTAATGGATTCTGTAAAGTCCGGTGCCATGCCGGTTAATTGTACGCGAAAAGGAGTCCTTAAACTTACCAAGCTTTTCACCAGTCCACAGGTCTCTGACTGTATGGGTTCCTGTCAAACCCAGCTGTTCAAATTTTATAGTAATTCCAGCTGCACTTATTGTATCGGAAGCGTTAAAAAAGGCCAGGTATTTATCACCTGTCTTCGGATCGTCAGCTGTCCAGGCAATAAGGTCATTCTCTCTGAAAAGCTGTTTTCCGTTTGTACTATGCTGGTTTACATTCAGAACATCTTTGTTGGTGATCAATGATAACGTAAAATCGTCGTTGCCTGGCAGATCACCTCCAAACATCAGAGGGGAACGAAAAATGGAGAACAGAGTCATAAGAGTATACTGTTCATCTTTTGTAAATCCTGTCCAGCGTGGTTCACCACGTTCCGCCCTTAACCCGATTTTTCCCAGAGGCAGCATATCTCCGTCAGGGTAGCAGCCTGGTACGCCAAGGCCCGCCCAGCTGTTAAGGATCGTAAACTGGTTTTTAAGTGCCGGCCAGTTATCCCAGAAATCATTGGAAGTCCGCCACATATTTACATTATTCTTAAGGAATTCAATAGTCTCGGGTCTGTCTCCACCCGGAGAGATGCTTAATAATATTGGCCTTCCACAGTTATCGATGGCTTTTCTCACCATCTCAATTTCTTTAGTTCGTCCTGAAAGATCATCGACTTTTACAAAATCGACATCCCATGATGCATATAACTGAAATATCGAATTATAATACTCCTGAGCACCTGGCTTGGCTGCAACAATTGTGTACATATCCCTCAGCCACATGCACTGACCTTCAGGAGAGTAGATATCCTGAGCTTTGCCTCGCTGCCAAAGATGGGAGTGTTTTTGTTAACCGCAATTACTGGTATCCCGCGCATTATATGAATACCGAATTTCAGACCCCTGGCATGAACATAACCGGCAAGCGGTTTGAATCCTTTACCTCCAGCCGCCGAAGGAAAGCGATTTACGGCTGGAGTAAACCTTCCGTACTCATCCATTGTATAGACAGGATCTGTCTGGTTATACCCGCCTGATTTGTCATTTTCAACAGTCCAGCGTATGTCAACAACAACATATTTCCATCCGAATTTTTTAAGATTTTTTGCCATATAATCGGCATTTGCCTTTACTTCGGCCTCAACAACTGTTGGACCATAGCAATCCCAGCTGTTCCATCCCATGGGAGGTGTCGGTGCCCACCTTTGAAATTGTAATTCCGCTTCAGAACCGGCACCGGATGGATTCTTCGTCTGGCAGGCACTTAAAATCTGCAGAGCCAAAAATGCCACAAGTAGTTTTTTCATATCTGTATTTATAACTGGAATTTTTACTTACTCGCGTACTTTCACGTGTAAAGTTAATAAAAATATTTTTTATAATCTGCGTATTCTGCGGGAGATTTTTTATTCCCCGCTGATCGCACTGACCTTCGCAGATCCATTTAGCCAGGATTGAATCGTATTATAATTTCAATTTATACCACTTAATCGCATTTTCGGTGTAAATCTTATCTACCACCTCTTTCGGAAGCTTCAATCCAGTGAATTTCCCCCGGAATTTATCCGAAGTCATCTTATCATCTGTGGTAAAGTACTTCCAGTCATCAAGCCATGTTTCATGCATCCTCTTTTCGAATCTGTGCAGGATCTGAATTTCCACTATAACCGGTATCAGTTCCATATAGAAGCCTGTCCTGATATTTGATGCAGAAATCCCTTACTCTTTTTCGGTCCTGTGCCGACTGATACTGCAGATGACAAATCCTTGCAGACATATCCACTGCCATGTTCGGAAACCTGTCGAGTCTTTTTGCAAGAGAATCAACATTCCATTCAAGGCTTCCAAGGTGACAGCCGATGAATTTCAGATCAGGATGTTTTTCAAGCAGATGATCCCGGGCATTTATCTGATCCTCATAGGAAGGGTATTCAGGATGAAGAAACATATGATACTGAGGATTCCTGCAAAATAACTACTGTCGCTGCTGACAGTCATTTGTCAAGAGGAAGCCAGCAGTTTCTTGGTTCACCTAGATGACCGGTAATCGGGAGTCCTTTGCTTATAATGAATTCAATAACCGGATCTAAGTCCAGGATCATCAACCATTATGAATTTCCCGGATCTGTCGCGTACAGTCATTCCGATATTTTTCCATATTTTTACTGTAACTGCTCCATCTGAAATATCTTTATTCAAGCTGTGAAATAACTTTTTTGCTCCAGCTTCTGTTCCCCAACCTGCTGTATCAAATAAAAATGTTGGTCCATAAAAAACTTTCCCGGGATACTTCTTGGCTGAAAAAGTTGCATTTTCCTGTTGTTCCTGATATTGCCGAATCACAATGATCAACATTCAGAGTAATAAGAAGAAATTATCTGCTGCTGCCTGTGTCCTCAAAATACTCCGTCTATCGCTGCCTATATGGATATGCGAGTCAATTTTAAGAACAGAAGAATAAGTCTCTTTCTGAATAATAATTATCCCGGCAACCTGATCCGGCCAGGACCAATAATGGATCCTGCAAGAAAAATTAAATATTTATGCATTGAATAAACTTCATAGGAAATCAAATATTTACAGCGGCATTACAACATAATCTGCATTATTCAGGAAGTCGTTGCTTTCCTTGCAGCTTGTGAACTCGTCGAAGCTGTATTCTTCCACTTCAACAACACCGTATTTCATTCCTGATTTAGCAGCAGCAGCCCAGATTGCTGCAAAATCCATCATTCCGCTGGCTCCAATCTCTTTTTTATCCTTGATGTGCCATAATTCGAATCTTCCCGGATATTTATTGAAATAATCAACAGGATTTGCTCCGCCAACAACAGTCCAGTAAAGATCCATTTCGAACATCACTTTTGCAGGATCGGTATTTGCCAGCATGAAGTCATATATGGTCTGTCCGTCAAGCTTTGTCGAGAACTCCTTATCATGATTATGATACCCGAAACGAATACCTTTTGCATTACATTTTTCACCTATCAGATTGAAATAATCACAATACCGTTTCAGGGTATCGAGACTCTGGTAAGCTTCACTTCCCATAAATGGCTGAACGATGAATTTCACTCCAAGAACTGCATGTGCAGCTATACATTCATCCCACCATGCCATGGTTTTTTCCCAATTTGCAGAATCAGGAAGAGCCTGTCCGGTATGTGAACTCAGAATTCCCAGTTTATTCTTATTCACAGAAAGCCTTGAAATGCAGCAGGTTCCATTCCATAGAATTTACCATTGCCGTAACCGGCAGGTTCAACAAATGTGTAGCCCATTTTAGCCACTTTGGCAATAGCACCCGGCACATCCCTCGTTATTGAGTCGCGAATTGAATAGAGCTGCAATCCAATGTTCTTCTTTGCCGGTTTACATGAATAGAAAGTTGAAAAGATAAAGCCTGAAACAGCTACTAACAGGACGATTGAAATTAAGCTTCTTTTTTTCATTTTAAGGTTTTTTATAGGTTAAGATAAATTGAAAGTTAGTGGTTTAGGAGTTAAAATCCCCCTTTGAAGGGGGTAGGGGGATGTGGATTTATGATTTTAGGTTAATTATCCGTAAAAATAGAAAACTTTTTTATGAATTACTGCAAAGATTTTAACACCGCCATGATAGCTTCCGGCCCTTTGACTGCCGACTGTGGTAATTTGCCTTCCTTGCCAAAGACCAGTAGTGCTTCATAATTTTCGATAGTTACCTTCGACTCATCAATCTTCCCGGTCTTATCCTTCACTGCGTTGATATTCAATCCCAGATGACGAGCCATAAAATCGTACATCGCCATTCTCTTTGAAACTCCATAGTCATGTCCTTCGGTTGCAAGGTGAACATTCTCAACATTTTCCTTCTTGCCATACAAATCATAAACTTTTTGCAGATAAGGGAACTCTATTTCCGGAACATGCTGGGTCCAGTCGTCTCCATCAGAGATTACAAGCATCGGTCGCGGAGAAGCCATAGCAGCTATTTCAGCATTGTTGGTACCGACATCTGAACATGAATGAATTGGTAGTCCGCTTTCGCATGGACATCCCCCGTAGAAGTATGATGAGACCATCACTACAGGAACGCTTACAGTTACCCGGTCATCGAGGGCAGTAAGAAGAAACGTCTGGGTCCCTCCTCCTGATTCGCCTGTCACTCCAATACGTTTCGGATCCACATAAGGCAAAGAGGTAAGGAAGTCAATTACACGCATCGAGTTCAATGTCTGCATAGTCATAGCCAGTCCTGTGCGGTGCACCTCATTGTCGACCTGCAATTGTGATTCACCCCAGGCAAACATCTCATAGCTGAAAACGACCGCACCCATTCTTGCAAGCATGGCGCAACGGTATTGGTGATCAGGCCTGTAGCGACCATATTGATTGAGATCTGTATTGTCTTCATGTCCATGGGTGCATAGAACTGCAGGAAACGGTCCTTTCCCTTTGGCCGGCCTGTAAAGCGAACCGCAGAGGTAGACTCCCGGGATGGTTTCAATTGCTACATTTTCAACAGTATAACCATCCATTTTCCTTTTTGGATGTATAGATTGGATTAAGAGGAGTCTTCTTTGGCAACGGAGACAGATTCATCTGCCCGAGGAAGCATTTCCTCAGTTCTGACTTGCGTGATTCCCATGCCGGAAGATCTTTATAAAGAGAGAGCAACTGGTCGAGGTGTTTCTTTCCTTCTTCGACCGGCCTTACGTTATATGCATATTTGCTGACCAGGTAACGCTTCTCCCCGGTTTTAGTAAATACCATATCAAGAGGCAAAAGGATGTTTGTCAGAGTTTCCTCTGTATCAATCCTGTATCTCCATGTAGGATAAAGGACATCAACTCCTTTGACAAGGCTTTCGCTGTACTGGATCTTTATGTCATGTCGTTTTTCTATTTCCGACAGAACTTCTTTAAGTGGTTTTCTGTAAACCTCCTGAGGCACCTGGGCATTAGTAAACGAAATTGCAGTGACAGCAATCAATATAACCAGAAGATTTTTTCGCATGGCAGCAATGTTTAATTTATCGCTGAATTTAGGAATATTTTTCCTACTTTTATTCGACCCATTGACAATTTAATAACCTCGCCATGAAAAAGCTTATAATTTCTTTATCTTCCTTGTTTTTAATTATTTTCAACACTTTCAGTCAAAAGATTCCTACCGGAAATCCGGCTGATTTTAAGGTTAAGACATGCCTTCATTCGGTAAGTTATATGGGCATCTGGCGCGGACAGGCAACACTGACTGTCGATGAATTCCTTTTAAAAGCAAAGGAACTCGGCTTTGATGGGGTGATGCTTGCAGCAAAACGGCCTCATGTTTCAATTCTTGATTACGACGATACTGCCCGGCAAAAGCTTAGGGCAAGAATTAAAGAGCTTGGTCTTGAGCTGGTTTGCCTTGCCGGATACTGCGATTTTACGGCCGGTGTCGACAAAGCCGGAATACCAAATGTTGAGATCCAGGCAACTTATATCGGTGAGCTGGCACGCCTGGCAAGGGATCTTGGGACAAGCATGGTTCGCATCTATACTGGTTATGAGCGACCTGACGTTCCTTACGATAAGCAGTATTCGATGGTTGTTGAGGGATTGCAGATGGCCGGGAAACTGGCTGCAAAATATGGTGTTACCCTGGCAGTTCAGAACCATCACGACATAGCACTCCACCATGATGCAATGAAATGGCTCCTTGATGAGGTAAATCTGCCAAATGTTAAAGCTGCCTTTGACTGCTGGTCGCCGACTCTTGAAGGATTGTCGTCCGAAGAGATTAAGAAGGCTATTTATACAATGAAACCTTACATAGTGCATACTACCACTGCTGACTATGAGGAGCTTCCAAGATTCAGATATGACCTGGACCACACCAACTATATCCCTTTCGAGTCTCAAATGAGAGCTGTACCTATGGGCCAGGGGTTTCTCGATTATAAAACATTTATAAATACCCTCAAGGAAATAGGATACCAGGGATATATAGCTTATGAAATGTGCGAAGTGCTGAAGGGAGGCGGATCGGTTGAGAACCTCGATAAAAGCGCAAAGTCCTTTCTCGAATACGTAAAACAATTCAAGTAGGTGCGAGGTACGGGGTATGTGGTGAATTCCCCCTTTGAAGGGGGCAAGGGGGATGTAAAAAGATAAAAGATAAAAGGCAAATAAAAGTAAGATTAAAGTACAAGATGCTTATTAAGTTGCTTACGATAATAAATCTTCTGATCTTTTTACTTCAACCCATTTCAGGTTTCGGGAGAAGCATTAAACGTCAAACCATCAGAATTCTCCAGAACAGAAATAATTACCCGGCGGACAAAGTTCTGTATGAGAAACCCATTACTATTACAAATTTCCGTTGTGACCGGAGTGCCGGCGGGATCCATGACTTCTACTCTGAAGGAGACTACTGGTGGCCTGATCCGGAAAATCCTGACGGTCCGTATATTCAACGCGATGGAATGTCTAATCCTGGCAATTTTGCAGGAGCATCGAAAAGCGATGATCCGTCTAAGCCAGATCACTGGTTTAATGGCTTCAGCATATAAAATTACCGGCGATGAAAAATATGTAAAACAGGCTTTCATTACATCTCAAAGCATGGTTCGCTGATACAGCAACAAGGATGAATCCGTCTTTACTCTATGCCCAGGCAATTAAGGGAAGGTTTACCGGGAGAGGTATCAGGAATAATTGACACTGTTCACCTTATGGAAGCGGCCCAGGCCATACTCGTTATGGAGAAGGCCAAAGTGCGTTGATAAACAACTACTTGAAGCAATCAAATCATGGTTCTCAGAGTATCTTGAATGGCTGATGACCCACCAGTACAGCATTGATGAAATGAATGCAAAGAACAATCATGCTACATGCTGGGTCATGCAGGTAGGGTCATTTGCCAGGCTGACCGGTGATGAAAAGATCCTTGATTTCTGCAGACAGAGGTACAGGGATATCCTGCTTCCTGGCCAGATGGCCTGCGACGGAAGCTTCCCTCAGGAACTGAGACGGACTAAGCCATATGGCTATTCACTGTTTAACCTCGATGCAATGACAATGGTCTGCCTGATTCTTTCTGACAAGAACAACGACCTGTATCAATTATCAGACCCCTGATGGTAAATCGCTCCGGAAAGGTATCGAATTTCTTTACCCTTTTGTCGCTGACAAAGATAAATGGCCTTTCAATCAGGATGTTATGTACTGGGATAACTGGCCCGTTGCTCATCCGTTCCTGGTGTTCGGAGCTTACAAGTTTGACGAGAGTTCATGGTTCAATACATGGAAATTGCTTGATCATTTTCCATCAAATGAAGAAGTTATAAGAAATCTGCCGGTAAGAAATCCGGTGATATGGATGTAATAATGAAATAATGTAATAATGTAATGAATAACAATGTAATAACGTAAGTACTGTAATATATGATTATGACATTTTAATAATTAACAAATAATACTAATATGAAAAAAGCAATTCTGGCTTTAATTGGTCATTATGTTATTTCTTGTTCAGGGAATTACGGCCCAACAAGCTCTTACAAAAGACGAACGAATGCAATGGTGGCGCGAAGCCCGATTCGGGATGTTCATCCACTGGGGTGTTTATGCAGTACCTGCCGGAACCTGGAATGGAAGACAGATTGGAGGAATCGGTGAATGGATCATGAACCGTGGCAAGATACCCGTGGCTGATTACCAGCGAATTGCCAAAGATTTCAATCCTGTCAGATATGATCCTGATGCCTGGGTGAGAATGGCTAAAGATGCCGGAATGAAATATATCGTGATAACATCCAAGCATCATGACGGTTTTGCACTTTTTGAAACCAAAGCCAGCAAATGGAACGTGGTTGATGCAACACCTTACGGCAAAGATCTTTTAAAACCACTTGCCGAAGCATGCAAAAAATACGGCATAAAGCTGGGATTTTACTATTCCCAGGCCCAGGACTGGAATAATCCCGGTGGATCTGCAGCCAGAAGGCCAACCAAGGAGGGATGGGCAAATCCTGATTCAGTTATTATTGATGCTTATACAAAAGAGCATAACGGTCATTGGGATCCTGCCCAGGAAAAAAGGACATTCGCTGAATATATCGATGCAGTCGCGGTACCTCAGGTAAGAGAACTTCTCACAAATTACGGTGAACTCGCTGTATTGTGGTGGGATACTCCTACAAATATGACAGACGAAGCTGCCACAAAACTTCAGTCACTGCTCTCACTGCAACCTGCAATAATTACAAACGACAGGCTGAAACGTCCAAATTTTCCTGGTGATCATAAAACACCTGAACAGAGGATCCCCAACCTGGCCGATCTCGATGGAACCGACTGGGAGACATGCATGACAATGAACGGGACATGGGGTTATAAAAGCTATGATCATAACTACAAATCGCCAAAGACACTTATTCAGAACCTTCTGGATATTGCCTCAAAGGGAGGTAATTTCCTGCTGAATGTCGGACCAACGGCAGAAGGAGAATTCCCACCTGAAAGTGTTTCTATCCTGTCTGAAATGGGCAAATGGATGAAAGTGAACGGCGAAGCGGTCTATGGAACCAAAGCCAGTCCATGGGGATTGTTTCCGTGGGGACGATGCACAACAAAAGAGACATCAAACGGAACGACCCTTTATTTTTCAGTTTTCGAATGGCCGTCAAACGGTAAAATTGTGATTCCGGATTTTAAAACCGCTGTTGCAAGTGCAAAACTCCTGGCAAATGGCGCCAAAGTTAAAACTATGAGCTCAAAAGATGGAGTATTAACCATTTCATTGCCGGCTTCAGCACCCGATCCGGTCGCTACAGTAATTAAAGTTGAAGTCAGGGGAAAAATTCCGAATCAGCTTGTTCCTGAACAAAAAAAGTAAAAAATGAAGAAAAAATGCTTTTTTTATTTGATATATTAAAAAATTAAATACTTTTGTCGTTCAATTTAAACAAAAAGTGAATAAAACTTTAATACATATTATTGCCCTCATCCTCATTCTTGCCTCTGGCAAATGATCCGGGAATAATATGTAGTAACATAAACATACAAAGCTTTCCGGATCGTCCGGGAAGCTTTTTTTTTAATAGATGCTTTAATGTAATGAAAAATCAGCTCAGAAGTTCCAGAACAACTACCGGAAGAAACATGGCTGGTGCAAGAAGTCTCTGGCGTGCAAACGGGATGAAGGAGGATCAGTTCGGAAAACCAGTAATCGCAATTGTCAACTCCTTCTCTCAATTTGTTCCCGGACATGTTCATCTTCATAGCATAGGTCAGATAATAAAAAAAGAGATTGAAAAGCAGGGTCTTTTTGCAGCTGAATTCAATACAATTGCAATAGATGACGGGATAGCAATGGGTCATGACGGAATGCTCTACTCTCTCCCATCAAGGGAACTTATTGCCGACAGTGTTGAGTATGTATGCAATGCACATCTTGCTGATGCAATGATCTGCATAAGCAATTGCGACAAAATAACGCCTGGAATGCTGATGGCGTCGATGAGACTTAATATTCCAACGGTATTTGTCTCAGGCGGACCCATGGAGGCTGGCAACTACCATAACAGGAACATTGATCTGATCGATGCAATGGTATCTGCAGCTGATGACGCTGTTAGTGACAAAGACCTTTATGAAATGGAGATGTCGGCATGCCCGACCTGCGGATCATGCTCAGGGATGTTTACAGCCAATTCAATGAACTGCCTTGTTGAAGCACTTGGACTGGCATTACCCGGGAACGGTACTGTACTGGCAACACATTCAAACAGGCTGAAGCTGTTTGAAAAAGCTGCAAAATTAATAGTTGATCTCGCAAACAGGTATTATTCTGATGGAGATTCGGGCATACTTCCACGATCAATTGCAACAAAACAGGCATTTATGAATGCAATGTCGCTCGATATTGCCATGGGTGGATCAACTAATACTGTTCTGCATCTTCTTGCAATTGCCCATGAGGCAGGTGTCGATTTCACAATGAAGGATATTGATGAACTGTCACGACGGATCCCGAATATCTGCAAAGTTTCGCCAAGCTCAAAATATCATATCCAGGATGTTAACAGGGCCGGAGGAATTCTTTCAATTATGGGAGAACTGGAACGCAATAACCTGATAGATAGTTCTGTACAACGCATTGATTATAAAACTCTCCATAAAGCAATTGCTGACTGGGACATTATGAGCAATGAAGTTAAGTCTGAGGCAAAAGATTTCTGGCTAAGTGCTCCGTCAATGCAAAAAAATCTTGAGATGGGTTCACAGAGCACCTATTATGATAATCCGGATACTGACAGGAAAAACGGATGTATAAGAAGTGTACAAAATGCTTATAATAAAGACGGAGGTCTTGCTGTGCTTTATGGAAATATTGCCAGAAACGGTTGCATAGTAAAAACTGCCGGTATCGATCCTTCTCTTTTAAAATTTAAAGGTCCGGCAATAATATTTGAATCGCAGGAAGAAGCTGTTGACGGAATTCTTAAGGGAATGGTAAATGAAGGCGATGCAGTTGTTATAAGGTATGAAGGGCCAAAAGGCGGACCGGGAATGCAGGAAATGCTTTATCCTACCTCCTATCTGAAATCAAAGCTTCTCGATAAAAAATGTGCCCTTATAACTGACGGCACGATTTTCAGGAGGAACATCAGGATTGTCAATCGGACATCTATCACCCGAGGCTGCAGCAGGTGGTGAAATTGCCGTTCTCAGGACAGGTGACCTGATTGAAATAGATGTACCTGGCCGCAAAATAAATGCACTGATATCAGATAATGAACTTGTCAAAAGAATTAGATGAAGAAAAGCTGAAAGGAGAAACTGCATTTCAGACCTGTAAACAGGAACAGAGTAATTCCTTCTTCACTTAAAGCATATGCAAAACTTGTAAGCTCTGCTGATAAGGGTGCAGTTCGAATAATATAAAGGTGCGGGGTACGAGGTACGAGGTATGAGGTACAATAGGCTCCCCTCCCTGGAGGGGTTGGGGGTGGGTTAAGAAATGATCAGATAAAGATAAAACTGATTTTATGAAGACTGAAAAGGAAACGATACAGGTTAAAGAACAGACAAACGGGTTTGAGACAGTTACAGGGGCTGAGGCGCTTCTCCGGTGCCTGGTTGAAGAGGGTGTGGATACGATTTTCGGTTATCCGGGAGGTGCAATCATGCCGGTTTACGACAAACTGCTCGATTATGAAGATAAGCTAAAACATATCCTTACACGTCATGAACAGGGTGCAGCTCATGCTGCTCAGGCGTATGCAATGGTGACAGGGAAACCGGGTGTCTGTTTTGCAACATCCGGTCCGGGAGCGACAAATCTTATTACAGGTATTGCAAATGCTTATCTCGATTCAGTACCCGTAGTATTCATAACTGCACAGGTGGTATCAAACCTGATTGGCACTGATGCTTTCCAGGAAACTGATATACTTGGGTGTTTCAATGCCAGTAGTCAAATGGAATGCACAGGTAAAAAAATCACAGGATATTCCTGAAACTATCGCCAAGGCATTTTATATTGCCAAAACAGGACGGCCCGGGCCCGTCCTGATTGACATAACCAAAGATGCCCAGTATGAAAAGCTTGACTTTAAATACAAAAAATGTAATTACATCAGGAGCTATAATCCACATATTCCACTGCATACCAAGGCAATTGAATCAGCTGCAATAATGATCAATCATGCCGAGAAACCTTTGATCCTTGCAGGCCATGGAGTGCTTATTTCAGGTGCTGAAAATGAACTTCTGAAATTTGCCGAGAAAACAGGAATCCCTGTAGCACTTACACTGCTTGGTCTTTCTGCCTTTCCCACAGGCCATCGTCTGTACGCCGGATATCTCGGAATGCATGGGAACTATGCTCCAAATTTCCTTACAAATGAGGCTGATCTCATCATTGCCATCGGTATGCGTTTCGACGACCGGGTAACAGGGAACCTGAAAAAATATGCAAAAAATGCAAGAATAATTCATATTGAGATCGATGAGGCAGAGATCAATAAGAATGTAATAGTGGATCTTGAAATAAACAATGACGCAAAAGAAGTCCTCAACCATCTGATTCCTCTTGTAAAGAAAAAAAGCTATGAAAAATGGATAAGGGAATTCAGGATCTGCGATAAAACTGAATATGAAAAAGTCATCAAAGCAGAAACAAAACCTGAAAAAGGTAAGCTGAAGATGGGTGAAGTTGTCAGGCTGGTTTCTGAACTTACCAGGGGAGATGCAATTAGTCGTAACTGATGTCGGTCAGAACCAGATGTCAGTTGCTCGTTATTACAACTTTTCCTATCCAAACAGTCTGGTAACTTCAGGAGGAATGGGAACTATGGGCTTCGGACTTCCTGCCTCAATAGGAGCCAAGATCGGAAAACCTGATAAGCAGGTTGTGGCTTTTCTTGGTGACGGAGGTTTTCAGATGACAATCCAGGAGCTCGGGACAATACTTCATTACAGGGTCCCGGTCAAAATTATAATACTGAATAACAGATTCCTTGGAATGGTACGGCAATGGCAGGATATGTTCTTCTCCAAGAGGTATGCATCAACTGAGCTGGTAAATCCCGATTTTGTGACAATTGCAAAAGGATACAGAATACCTGCAAAAAGTGTTTCGGAAAGAGAGGATCTGAAAGATTCTCTTGTTGAAATGCTCGATGCAGAAGGGCCGTACCTGCTTGATATTAAAATCGATAAGGAGGCAAATGTTCTTCCAATGATTGAACCTGGAGCTTCAGTATCGGAAGTTACATTAACATATAAAAGAATACTCTCCATCTCCCCTGAAAGGGGCTTAATCAGAACCACTGAGGCCACTGGAGGGTTGAGAGGTAAAAAACAGAAAACTATGAATAAACAGGAATTTACAATATCGCTTTTTACTGAGGATCATATAGGTATCCTGAGTCAGATCACCATAATTCTTACCAGAAGGCAGATAAACATTGAGAGCATTACAGCTTCCGAATCTGCTGTAAAAGGCGTTCAGATGCTTACCCTGGTTGTAAGGACCACTGCTGAAATGGTTCAGAAAGTTGCCCGTCAGATGCAGAAGCTTGTTGATGTTCTGAAAGTGTTTGTTCACACATCCGATGAAATAATATACCAGGAAATAGCACTTTTTAAGGTTAAAACCAAAGGATTGATGTCCGGCAATATGATCGATCATATAGTTCGCGACCATAATGCCCGTATTCTTGAGGTCTCTCCTGAATATATGGTAATTGAAAAAACCGGACATAAAACTGAAATAAATGAATTGCTTCATGAGCTTGAACCATGCGGAGTTTTGCAGTTTGTCAGATCAGGCAGGGTTGCAATTACCAAGCAGGTAAAGGAGCTTAATGCCTACCTTGAGGAGATGGATGAGGCGAACCAGTATAAACCGGATGAGATTAACTTGCCCCCAACCTCCCTAAGGGGGCTAACTAGTCACCCTGAACCCCCCTTAGAAGGGGAGATTAAAAAATATGAAATGAAAAATATTTAAATTTACAAACATAAAATTATTAACAATGGCAAAAATTGATTTTGGCGGAGTTATTGAAGATGTTGTAACACGAGATGAGTTTCCTCTTTCAAAAGCACGCGAAGTACTTAAAAACGAAATTGTTGCCGTAATCGGTTACGGAGTGCAGGGACCCGCTCAGGCCCTGAACATGAAAGATAATGGTATAAATGTCATTATCGGTCAGGCTCCGGAATTTAAAGCTGACTGGGATAAAGCAGTGGCTGACGGTTTTGTTCCTGGCAAAACTCTTTTCACTGTTGAAGAGGCAGCAACAAAAGGAACTATTATTCAGTATCTGGTATCAGATGCTGCCCAGAGAATCCTCTGGCCCAAGCTGAAACCCTGCCTTAAAAAGGGTGATGCACTCTATTTTTCCCATGGTTTCTCAATAACCTACAAAGAACATACAGGTGTCATACCTCCGGATAATATTGATGTGATCCTTTGTGCACCGAAAGGTTCGGGAACAAGTGTAAGAAGGAATTTTCTTGCTGGAGCCGGAATTAATTCAAGCTTTTCGGTGTTCCAGGATTTCACCGGAAAAGCAACTGACCGTATCCTGGCCCTTGGCATAGCAATAGGATCAGGATATCTTTTCCCGACAACCTTCGAAAAAGAGGTATTCTCCGATCTGACAGGAGAAAGAGGTGTACTGATGGGTGCACTTGCAGGTATCATGGATGCTCAGTACCAGGTATTGCGTGAAAACGGACACTCTCCTTCAGAAGCCTTTAATGAAACTGTGGAAGAGCTCACCCAGAGCCTGATCCGGCTGGTAGACGAAAAAGGTATGGACTGGATGTATTCCAATTGCAGTGCCACAGCCCAGCGCGGAGCTCTGGACTGGAGACCCAAATTCAAAGATGCCGTGCTTCCGGTTTTTAAAGATCTTTACAAAAAGGTAAAGTCAGGTGAAGAGTGTGTAAGAGTACTTAAATCTACAGGTGCTTCAAATTATAAAGAGCTGCTTGATGCTGAATTAAAAGAACTTGGCAACTCTGAATTATGGAGAACAGGAGCTGCTGTAAGGAAACTAAGACCAGTAAAATGATAAGGATTGCATTCCCACGCCTTGAGGGTCGAATGACTAAAACCCACTAATTCCCCCTTGAGCCCGCTGCAGGGAGGGGCGGGGGGTAGGGGATGTAAAGATAAAATTAAAATCATAAACAATCAATAATGGAAGAAAAGGTAATTATTTTCGATACCACCCTCAGGGATGGAGAACAGGTACCGGGCTGCCAGCTGAACACTGTTGAAAAGATCCAGGTGGCACAGGCTCTTGAAGCTCTTGGTGTCGATGTAATTGAAGCTGGATTCCCGATTTCCAGTCCTGGTGATTTCAGATCTGTTGTCGAAATTTCCAAAGCTATTTCAAATCCTGTAATATGCGCTCTGACAAGAGCTGTAAAGAAAGATATTGAAGTGGCTGCTGAAGCTCTCCAGTATGCAAAAAAGAAAAGGATCCATACAGGTATCGGGACATCTCCTTTTCATATAAAATACAAAATCAGAACAACACCGGAGGAGATTCTAAAAAGAGCCGTCGATGCAGTAAAATATGCCCGCAAATTTGTGGAAGATGTCGAATTCTATGCAGAAGATGCAGGAAGAAGTGAAAACGAATACCTGGCAAAGGTTATCGAGGCAGTAATAAAAGCAGGGGCAACAGTGGTAAATATTCCTGATACAACAGGATATTGCCTGCCCGAAGAGTACGGTGAAAAGATAAGGTACCTTAAAGAGAATGTTTCAAATATTGACAAAGCAGTTATCTCAACACATTGTCACAATGACCTGGGAATGGCAACAGCCAACACAATAATGGGTGTTATAAACGGGGCAAGACAGGTTGAAGTGACCATGAACGGTATTGGTGAAAGTGCAGGCAATACATCTCTCGAAGAAGTGGCAATGATACTTAAAAGCCATCATTCAATGAATCTGAAAACAGATATCAATTCAAAGCTTATTTTCAGCTACAAGCAGGCTTGTATCAACTCTCATGAGCATGCCCGTGCAGGCAAACAAGGCAATTGTGGGAAGAAATGCCTTTGCACACTCCTCAGGGATTCACCAGGATGGTGTGCTTAAGTACAGGGAGAATTATGAAATAATTGATCCTCACGAAGTAGGGATAAAAGAATCATCAATCATCCTGACTGCCCGCAGCGGAAGGGCAGCGCTTAATCATCGCCTTGAAACGCTTGGTTATAATTTCGGGAAAGAGGAACTTGATGATATTTACCATCGTTTTCTTACTCTGGCTGATAAGAAAAAGGAGATCAATGACGAAGATCTGAGAATACTTTCAGGTGAAGTCTTTTCAGGAGAAAAGGCTCTGAAGCTTGAACTTCTCCAGGTCACATGCGGAAAATCAGCTATCCCGGTTGCAACTGTCGGAGTCAGGATAAACGGTGAAGTACATACCTCAACTGCTTCAGGTAACGGGCCAATCGATGCTGCATTTACTGCAGTAAAGCACCTGATAAGTAAAACCGTTCACCTCGAAGAGTTCCTTATCCAGGCAATTACAAAGGGAAGCGATGATATCGGGAAGGTACATATCCAGATTGAACACGAGGGGAAGATCTATTATGGATTTTCTGCAAATGTTGATATAGTTACCGCCTCAGTGGAGGCATTTATTGATGCAATTTCAAAAATAAAATAACCCCCATCCCCCTGTGGGCTTAAAAATCCGCAATGGTTTCCCTCCTTTGTAAGGTTGGGGTGGAAAAAACATTAAAAGAACCATCTGAATAAACAGAAAAAATTAATGGAACCAAAAACACTTTTTGACAAGATCTGGGATTCACATGTTGTTCAGTCGATCGAGCAGGGACCTGATGTCCTCTACATCGATCAGCACTACATCCATGAAGTGACAAGTCCTCAGGCATTCAATGGCTTGAAGGAAAGGGGAATACCCGTATTCAGACCTGAAAAGACACTTGCCACTGCCGACCATAATATACCAACAGTAAATCAGGATAAGCCTATCAGGGAAGAGCTTTCAAGGAACCAGGTCGAAAAGCTTGCTGAAAACTGCAGGAATTACGGAATAGAATTATTTCGGCCTGAATCATCCTAAAAATGGAATAGTACATGTCATTGGTCCTGAACTTGGTTACACCAGACCGGGCATGACGATAGTCTGCGGCGACAGCCACACATCAACACATGGTGCTTTTGGTGCAATCGCATTTGGCATAGGAACAAGCGAAGTGGAAATGGTTCTTGCAACCCAATGTGTTCTTCAGCCCAAACCTAAAAAAATGAGGATCACCATTAACGGGAAACTGCAAAAAGGGGTGACTTCAAAAGATATAATAATGTATGTCATATCGCAAATCTCCACCGGAGGGGCCACAGGATATTTTGTTGAATATACAGGACCGGTTATCAGTGACCTGACCATGGAGGGAAGGATGACAATCTGCAATATGAGTATTGAAATGGGAGCGCGCGGCGGACTGATAGCTCCGGATGAAACAACTTTCAGATATCTTAAGGAGCTGCCATCCTTTCCTGAAAGTTTCGACTGGAATTCCCTGATTCTGAACTGGAAAGACCTGAAAAGCGATCCGGATGCTCAGTTTGACCGTGAACTGGAGTTTAACGGGGACCATATAAAGCCAATGATCACATTCGGAACAAATCCGGGAATGGGAATTGCAATAGACGATTCAATCCCGACAACTGATGATATCAGCTCTGAGGATTCTGTTTCATTTCTTAAATCGCTCGACTATATGGGATTTGTGCCGGGAATGAAGCTTCTTGGGCATCCTGTTGATTATGTTTTTCTGGGAAGCTGCACGAACGGAAGAATTGAAGATATAAGAGCATTTGCCCAGCTTGTAAAGGGGAAAAAGAAAGCTTCAAACATTACTGCACTTATAGTTCCAGGATCAAAAGCAGTTGAAAAACAGGCAATCGCTGAGGGACTCGACAAGATCCTGAATAAGGCGGGTTTTGAGTTAAGACAACCCGGATGCTCCTCCTGCCTTGCCATGAACGAAGATAAGATCCCTGCAGGCAAATATGCGGTTTCAACAACAAACAGGAATTTTGAAGGCCGTCAGGGACCAGGAGCCAGGACTTTGCTTGCAAGTCCTTTAACAGCAGCTGCAGCTGCAATAACAGGAAGAATAACAGATCCCCGCGAATTCATTGATTAGATAATCTGAATAAAAGATAGCTGAAATGCCAAAAGAAAAATTCAATATACTGGAATCGACCTGTGTCCCATTACCCTTTGAGAATGTGGATACCGATCAGATAATACCGGCAAGATTCCTTAGTGCTACCTCCAGGGAAGGTTTTGGTGAAAATCTTTTCCGTGACTGGAGATATGATAAAACCGGCAACAAGAATTTGGAATTTGTCCTTAACGATAACAGATACAGCGGCAAGATACTCGTAGCAGGGAAGAATTTCGGAAGCGGATCGAGCCGTGAACATGCTGTATGGGCAATATATGACTACGGATTCAGGGCCGTGGTCTCAAGCTTTTTTGCTGATATTTTTAAGAACAATGCCCTTAACAACGGATTGCTTCCTGTTGTCGTTCCTGAAAAATTTCTCAATAATCTTCTTGTATCTTATTCAGAAGAATCCGGAATCATTAGTAAGAATAGATCTTGAGAAACAATTGATTACGATTCTTCCGGACGGAGAATCATTCAGGTTTGAAATAAATCCTTACAAGAAAGAGTGCCTGTTAAAAGGGCTCGACGACATAGACTACCTTCTCAGTAAAAAGGATCTGATAACTTCATTTGAAACCGGAAAAAAAGCTGTAAAATGAGAATTGAAATAATGGATACAACCCTCAGGGATGGCGAACAAATGCAGGGTATTTCTTATTCTCCGGTGGAAAAACTGCACATAGCAGCGTTTTTATTAAAAGAAGTGAAAGTCGACCGCATCGAGGTTGCCTCGGCGCGGGTTTCCAGCGGGGAAATTGAAGCTCTTAAAATGATCACCAGGTGGGCCCGGCGTAATAATTTCCAGGAAAAAGTCGAAGTTCTTGGATTTATAGACGGGGATATTTCAATCAACTGGATCCATGACGCGGGAGGAAAAGTTGTTAACCTGCTCTGCAAAGGATCATTAAGGCATCTCGAAAAACAACTGCGCAAAACCCCTGAGCAGCATGTGATTGATATCAAAGGCATTATTAAAAGGGCTGAAGAGCTTGACATGCAGGTTAATATATACCTCGAAGACTGGTCAAACGGCATGATCAATTCAGAAGATTATGTGTTCTATATGCTCGACAATCTCAAAGATGAAAGAATTATGAGGTTTATGCTTCCGGATACCCTTGGGATTCTTAATCCGGATCAGACATATTCTTTCTGCAAAAAAATGGTTGAGAAGTATCCCTCACTGCATTTTGATTTCCATCCGCATAACGACTATGACCTGGCAGTTGCTAATGTCTTTTCGGCAGTAAAAGCAGGTGTCACCGGAGTTCATACAACCATTAACGGATTGGGTGAAAGGGCAGGAAATGCACCACTTTCAAGTGTTATCGGAGTTTTGCATGACCAACTGCAGGCTGAAACAGGCGTTGATGAATCTGAAATAACAAAAGCCAGCAAAATAGTAGAAACATTCAGCGGCATAAGGATCCCGGTGAACAAACCTGTAATCGGGGAAAATGTCTTCACCCAGACTTCCGGAGTGCATGCCGACGGCGACACGAAAGACAATCTTTATTATAATAATCTTCTTCCTGAAAGGTTCGGAAGAAAAAGGAAATATGCTCTCGGGAAACAATCAGGGAAAGCTACGATCAAAAAAAACCTTGAAGAATTCGGACTCGATCTGAATCCTGAATCTCTGGCAAAAGTCACTCAACGGGTAATTGAACTTGGAGATAAAAAGGAAAATGTCACCACTGAAGATCTACCCTTTATAATTTCTGATGTACTTGGAAATGACAGGGCAGATTACAAGATTTTCATAAAGAATTATTCGCTTTCACTGTCATTTGGACTGAAACCTTTTGCAAGCGTTCAGATCGAAATTGATGGCAGCATATACCAGGAGACCTCTTCGGGTGACGGGCAGTACGATGCCTTTATGAAAGCCATCAGGATCATATATGACAGGCTTGGGAAGGAGCTTCCTACACTGACGGATTATGAAGTTTCAATCCCTCCCGGGAGGAAAGACAGATGCTCTTGTTGAGACCGTAATTACCTGGAATTTCAAAAACAGGGAATTCCGGACCAAGGGGCTTGATGCTGATCAGACAGAATCAGCAATAAAAGCAACTGAGAAAATGCTGAATATTGTTGAGAACAACGAGATCAGGATTGGCGATACCATAATTATCAATAACCATAATGAATAATAAACTGAACCAGTAACCATATGAATAAAACTTACAATATTGCAGCCATCCCTGGTGATGGAACTGGCCCGGAAGTAGTAACGAGAAGGCAGGAAAGTGCTGAATGCTAGCTGCTTCAAAATATGGTTTTAAGCTCAATTTCGTGGAATTTGATTTTGGAGGAGACCGGTACCTCAGGACGGGAGAAGTTCTGCCTGAATCGGCACCGGAACAGCTGAAAAAGTTTGATTCGATATTCCTGGGTGCCATCGGACATCCTGATGTAAAACCCGGGATTCTTGAGAAAGGAATTCTTCTCAGGCTCCGTTTTGAACTGGATCAGTATATTAATCTTCGTCCGATCAAACTTTATCCCGGAGTGGCCACACCGCTCAAAGATAAAGGTCCGGAACATATTGATTATGTGGTTGTAAGGGAAAACACGGGCGATGTTTATACAGGAAGTGGAGGAGTCACAATGAAGGGCACTCCTCATGAAGTTGCTATTCAGAATATGGTATATAACCGTTTCCAGGTAGACCGGTGTCTCAGGTATGCGTTTGAATACACAAGGAAAAGAAACAGGAAGAAGACGCTGGCACTTTGCGGAAAGACAAATGTCCTGACATATGTTTTTGATCTCTGGGAAAGGGCATTTCATGAAATGGGGACAAGCTGAATATCCGGATATTAAGCGAGAATATTATCATGTTGATGCAACATGCATGTGGATGGTTAAAAATCCGGAATGGTTCGATGTTATTGTAACCACGCAATATGTTCGGGGATATCATTACTGATCTTGGTGCCATAACGCAGGGAGGAATGGGGATCGCAGCAGGCGGGAACATTAATCCTGAAGGAGTATCGATGTTTGAGCCTATTGGCGGATCGGCCCCGAAATATACTGGCAAGAATGTAATTAATCCGCTGGCATCTATTGCGTGCGGTGCCATGATGCTTGAGCATCTTGGAGAGGAAAAAGCAGCGAAGGCTGTTGAAAATGCCATCATGGATGTGACTGCCAATAAACTGAAAGATCTCGGAGCCGGAAAGATGGGATATTCAACCACTGAGGTCGGGGATCTGGTGGCAGAAAGAGTTTAGGGGGATCTTATTACGCCCCATACGGGGCTTGAGTAGCATTAGTGAGTCATCCAGGACGGGCTTCGCCCATCCCGACACTATTCTCGGCCTACGGCCTGTTGGTAATAATGATTATTCCAAAGCTCCGAGGGAAGCACATTATCTTTGAGCGGGGTAACACCCTGCTTAAGAAGGACCATCCCCTATTACAAGCTCCATAGGAGCACAATAGTTTTGAGCGGGGCACCGCCCTTCGTAAAATGAAACCGTACAATTCTCCAAGCCGTCGGGTTTTTGACGTACCCCTGCTTAAGAAGGACCATCCCCTATTACAAGCTCCATAGGAGCACAATAGTTTTGAGCGAGGCACCGCCCTGCGTAGAATGAAACCATACAATTCCCCCATCCCCGCAGGAGATAAGTTTTTAACTGATTTGATGATAATTATTAAAATTATTATATTTTTGCCTTTACATTTTAAGCAAATGAATCAATTAAATTACATCATCACCATTTTCATTCCTGATCTCAGGCGAAATGAATTGATATGTAATTATATAAAAATATCATAACCCGTCTGAGCAGATCAGGCGGGTTTTTTATTCCCGCCGGGTTTGCTCAGACAAAACAAAAGCAAAAATATAATGAGCAAACTGAAAATTGCGATCCAGAAAAAAGGCCGGTTAAGCGAAAACTCCCATAAACTGCTGGAGGAGTGCGGAATAAAATTTTCAAACGGAGCAGATGTTCTAAAAACCGATGCAGTAAATTTTCCTGTCGAAATCTTATTCCTGAGGGATGATGATATCCCCCAGTATGTTGAACAGCAGGTGGCCGATATTGGTATTCTTGGTGAAAACATGGTTTTCGAAAAGAATAAGGATGTATCAATCCTTGAACAGCTGGGTTTCGCACATTGCCGGCTAAGCCTCGCAATACCAAAAGAAGAATCTTTCACAGGTCCGGAATATTTCATGAACAAAAAGGTAGCTACCAGCTACCCGAGGCTTCTCAATGATTATTTTAAAGAAAACAATATCACTGCTGAAATAGAAGAGATCAGTGGAAGCGTTGAAATAGCTCCGGGAATCGGCCTGGCAGATGCAGTGTGCGATATAGTAAGCTCCGGCAGTACATTGATGACCAATGGATTATGCGAAGTGAGTACAATCCTGAAAAGTCAGGCAGTAATAATCTCCAATAAAAACCTTGATCCTCAGAAACAGAGTATTCTGGATAAGCTGCTCTTCAGGATCAGGGCTGTAAAAAACGCCAAGGAGAATAAATACATACTTCTGAATGCTCCGCTGGAAGCATTGCATAATATCTGCAAAATCCTTCCCGGTGTGAAAAGTCCCACAATCCTGCCACTCGAGGAAAAAGGCTGGTGCAGTATCCACTCAGTCGTCAAGGAGGATGAATTCTGGGACAGGATCAACCAGCTGAAAAATGCAGGTGCTGAAGGAATTCTTGTCATACCAATTGAGAAAATGATCCTGTAATGAAAATCATTCGTTATCCGGAAAGGAATACCTGGAATTCCCTCTGCCAAAGGCCCTCAATTGAACAGGTCAGGACTTGAGGATGTTGTTCGCAGTATTTTACAGCAAAGTGAAAAGCTGCCGGTGACAGGGCTCTTTTTGATCTCTCGGAGAAATATGATGGCGTAGTGCTGAAAAACCTGAGAGTTATCTGCTTCCGAGATTGCAGAATCAGCCACTAATGTACCCGACAGAACTCAGAAATGCAATCGATGTTGCTAAAGTCTAATATTGAGAAATTTCACAAGCCACAACTAATTAATGAACAAGTTATTGAGACCACAAAAGGAGTAAAATGCTGGAGAAAAAGTGTTCCTATCGGGAAAGTAGGATTATATATTCCCGGAGGCACTGCCCCTCTATTTTCAACAGTCCTTATGCTGGCTGTACCGGCAAAAATTGCAGGATGCCGGGAGATTATCCTCTGTACTCCTCCTGATAAAAATGGTAAAGTCAATCCGTTTATATTATATACCGCATACATTGCCGGTATTACAGATATCTTCAGGATCGGAGGTGCACAGGCTATTGCAGCAATGGCTTATGGTACGGAAACCGTACCAAAAGTCGATAAGATTTTTGGCCCCGGGAACCAGTATGTTACAAAAGCCAAAGAGATGGTTCAGCTCGACGGGATCCCGATTGATATGCCTGCCGGTCCAAGCGAGGTCCTTGTAATTGCTGACAAATATGCTGATACCTCCTTTGTTGCTTCGGATCTTCTCTCCCAGGCTGAACACGGAACCGACAGCCAGGTAATCTTGCTGACAGATAATTCAGAGCTGTTAAATGCCGTAGAAGTTGAAACCTATAGACAGGTAATGCTCTTACCAAGAAACGAGATTGCTCTCAAGGCGCTTGAAAACAGCTCTCTGATTTTGCTCAGATCACTTTCGGATTGTATTGAATTTAGCAATATTTATGCTCCTGAGCATTTGATAATCTCAACTTCCGATCGCATAATCACTGGCAGAACAGGTAATTAATGCCGGATCAGTATTCCTTGGAAAATACAGCTGCGAAAGCGCCGGAGATTATGCTTCGGGAACCAACCATACACTTCCTACAAATGGTTATGCAAAAAGTTATAGCGGTGTTTCAGCGGAGAGCTTTGTGAAAAAAATAACATTTCAGGAGGTTTCAGCTGAAGGACTGAAAAACCTTGGACCGGTCATAGAAAAGATGGCAGAAGCTGAACTTTTGCATGGCCATAAAAATGCAGTTACAATACGTTTAAAATCGCTGGAAAATGGCTGATATAAATAAACTTGTCAGAGAAAATGTCAAAGCCCTTATCCCCTACTCCTGTGCAAGGGATGAATTCAAGGGGAAGGATGGAATTTTCCTGGATGCAAATGAGAATCCCTATGGCAGCCTGAACAGGTATCCTGATCCTTACCAGCGTGAGCTCAAAACATCGATAAGCAGAATAAAAGGCATTCCTCAGGAAAATATATTTCTTGGAAATGGCAGTGATGAGATTATCGATCTGTGTTTCAGGATATTCTGCAGTCCGGGAATTGATAAAGCACTCACCTTTACTCCAACTTACGGGATGTACGAGGTTTCTGCTGCCATAAATGATGTTCAGCTTATAAAGATCCCGCTTTCAGATGATTTTCAGATTGAATATAAAAGTGTTCTACCTGCACTTAAAGATCCCGCTCTGAAACTTATATTTATCTGTTCGCCGAACAATCCTACCGGAAACTCAATGACAGGTTTCGAAATAGAATCGATTATTTCGCGTTTTGAAGGGATTGTTGTCATTGATGAAGCATATATTGATTTCTCAGAACAACGATCATTCAAAACAATGATCAACCGTTACAACAATCTTATCGTAATGCAGACCTTCAGCAAGGCAATGGGACTTGCCGCGGCCAGAGTCGGAATGGCATTTATGGATCCTTCTATGGTTCTCTATTTCAATAAGATGAAACCACCTTATAATATCAGCACAATAAATCAGGAAGCTGCCTTGAAATGTCTTGCAGCGGATTAGATCTGTTAAAAAACAGGATCAACCGGATCAAAACTGAAAGGGAGAGGCTTGCAAATGCTCTTGAAAAAATGAGTATAATTGAAAAGGTCTTTCCATCCGACTCTAATTTTCTCCTTGTAAAGACCATGAATGCCGACATGATTTACTCTGAACTAATTGATAATAAAATCATTGTAAGGAACAGAAACAAGATGGTTCCCGGATGCATACGGATAACCGTCGGAACAGAAAGAGAAAACAACAAACTTATAAGTGCCCTGCAAAGAATTAAAATATGAAGAAGGTATTATTTATCGACAGGGATGGTACGATCATTGAAGAACCGGCCGATGAACAGGTTGACTCTGTGGAAGAATTCCGGTTTCTACCCGGGTGTGATTACTGCACTCTCAAGAATTGCAGAAGAAACTGATTTTGAGCTGGTAATGGTTACCAACCAGGACGGTTTGGGTACACCAGCATTCCCGGAAGAGACATTCTGGCCTTCGCATAATAAAATGCTTCAGATCCTTAAGGGGTGAAGGAATTGAATTTGCTGAAATCTTTATCGACAGGTCATTTCCGGAAGAAAATGCTCCGACAAGGAAACCCGGAACTGCAATGCTGACAAAATATCTTTCACAGGGAATAGATATAGAATCGTCTTATGTAATCGGTGACAGAATTACAGATCTCCAGCTTGCTGAGAATCTTGGCTGTAAAGCTATTTATATTAAAGATGAGCCGCATCCTCTTGCAGCTTTTAATACTTCCGACTGGAACGATATCTATAATTATCTGAAATCAAAACCAAGAATAGCACGGATAACACGTAAAACAAGAGAGACCTCAATTGAACTGGAAATAAACCTCGACGGATCAGGAAAAGGTACAATTGCGACTGGTCTTGGCTTTTTTGATCATATGCTTGAACAGATACCTAAACATGGAGGGATAGATCTGACAATTAAAGCCTGTAGGTGATCTGAATGTTGATCCGCATCACACAATTGAAGATGTAGCAATCGCTCTTGGTGAAGGAGTCTTGTCAGCGCTTGGAAGCAAAAAGGGAACAGAGAGATATGGATTCCTTATTGCCGATGGATGATTCCCTTGCCCAGACAGCTATTGATTTCGGAGGTCGTCCGTGGCTGATATGGAATGTAAGCTTTACGCATGAAATGATCGGTGAGATCCCATCGGAAATGTTCTTTCATTTTTTTAAATCGTTCAGCGATAGTGCCAAGTGCAATCTGAATATTAAAGCTGAGGGAGATAATGATCATCATAAAATTGAAGCAATATTCAAAGCTTTTGCCAGGAGCCTCAAAATGGCAGTAAAAAAGACAGATAACTTCAATTTACCTTCCACAAAGGGGACATTATGATAGCAATTTTAAAATATAATGCAGGCAACATCCAATCGGTTCAGAATGCTGTTAACCGGCTTGGGTTCGATTCTATAGTAACCGACCAGGATGAAGAATTACTTGCTGCTGATAAAGTTATAATACCAGGTGTAGGGGAAGCGAGGAGTGCAATGAAATATCTGAAAGAGAGAAAGCTGGATCAGGTGATAATTTCTCTTAAGCAGCCGGTTCTTGGGATCTGTCTCGGATTGCATCTTATGTGCAGTTTTTCGGATGAGGGCGGCACAAAATGCCTTGGAATTTTTGATGCAGAGGTCAAGAAATTCCCTCCTTTTGAAAAAGTGCCGCATATGGGCTGGAACAATTTTTCAGCATTGAAAGGCACGCTCTTCAAAAACGTCAGAGCAGATGAGGATGTCTATTATGTTCACAGCTATTATGCTGAAATAACTGACTATACTTTAGCAATTTGTGACTATGTCCTTCCTTTCAGTGCTGCAATGCATAAAGAGAACTTTTATGCTGTCCAGTTTCATCCTGAGAAATCGGCTGACACGGGTGTTAAAATTCTTAAGAACTTCCTTGAGTTATGAGGATCATTATTGCACTCGATATTATTGAAGGTAAATGTGTCAGGCTTACAAAGGGAGATTTCTCCACCAAAAAGATTTATAATGAAAATCCGCTTGAGGTAGCACGCCAGGTTGAGGATAATGGAATTAAATATATCCATATGGTTGATCTTGACGGGGCTCTCAAAAAACGTGTTGTCAATTACAAAATTCTGGAAAAGATTGCTGCCGGAACATCGCTGAAAATTGATTTCGGAGGTGGTATCCGGTCCGATGATGATCTTTATATTGTTTTCAGCAGTGGTGCCAGACAGGTCACCTGCGGAAGCATTGCCGTAACCAGCCAGCCTCTCGTCCTTGACTGGCTCTCAAAATGGGGTCAGGAGAAAATCATGCTTGGAGCAGACGCAGTTAACCGTAAAATTGCAACTGAAGGATGGACTGAAAGCTCGGATTCGGATATAATAAAATTTATTGCTGATTACAGAGTCAAAGGGTATTAAATATGCGGTCTGCACTGATATTAACAAAGATGGCATGCTCAGGGGACCATCGGTCAATCTGTATAAAGAGATACTTAAGATCCCGGGGCTTAGCCTGATCGCCAGCGGCGGTATAGCTTCAATCAAGGATATTGAAGAATTATCACTGATTGGCTGTGAGGGAGCCATAATCGGGAAAGCATTATATGAAGGAATTCTGGATTTAAAAGATCTTAGCCGGCTATGTTAAAGAAAAGAATTATTCCCTGTCTGGATATAAAAGACGGAAGAACTGTAAAAGGAGTCAATTTTATTGATATCCGCGATGCCGGAGATCCGGTGGAACTGGCAAAAAAGTATGTCGAACAACGTGCTGATGAGCTTGTTTTCCTGGATATTACAGCAACAATTGAAAAACGGAAAACTTTTGCTGAACTGGTTGAGCAGAATTGCAGCTGAGATTAATATCCCGTTTACTGTGGGCGGCGGAATAGAAACAATTGATGATGCAGTACTGTTGATAAGCTGTGGTGCTGACAAGGTAAGTATCAACACATCCGCATTCAGAAATCCCGGACTTATATCACAGGTTGCAAAACGGTTTGGCAGTCAGTGCGTGGTTGTTGCTATTGATGCGCAATTTATTAACAATGAATGGATTGTGTATATCGATGCAGGCCGCACTCCCACTCAGGTAAAAGCAGTTGACTGGGCTTCGAAAGCTGAAAAATATGGAGCCGGAGAAATACTTCTTACTTCAATGAATGCAGACGGGACAAAATCCGGATTCTCAATTGGGATTACAAGGGAAGTAAGCAAAAGTCTGAACATACCTGTTATAGCATCGGGCGGGGCCGGAACGATGGAACACTTCAGGGAGATCTTTACAAAGACTACATGCAGTGCCGCGCTTGGCGGCAAGTATCTTTCATTTTGGGGAAATATCAATCCCTGAACTAAAAGAGTACCTGGATGGGAGAGGAATTAATGTCAGATTATAAGGACTAAAGTCCTTATTTCTATGACTGCAAATAACCGGGCTTTAGCCCTTAATAAATAACAATGGATATAAACTTTGACAAAGGTAATGGTCTTGTTCCGGTTGTAATTCAGGACAATAATACCCTTCAGGTTCTGATGGTCGGGTATATGAATGAAGAGGCGTTAAAAAAAACGCTGGATGAAGCGAAAGTCACATTTTTCAGCCGCAGCAAAAACCGTCTCTGGACTAAAGGGGAAACGTCTGGGAATTTCCTTATTGTTAAAGAAATAACAACAGATTGTGATAACGACGCCTTGCTGATTAAGGTAAATCCGGCAGGTCCTGTTTGTCATACAGGCAAAAAGTCCTGCTTCGGGGAAGAAACCCCAAAAGGTTTTATATATGAGCTGGAACAAATTGTCAATCAAAGGATTGATAATAATGTGCAGGAATCATATACTAACAAGTTATTCAAAAAGGGAATAAATAAAGTCGCTCAGAAAGTCGGAGAAGAAGCAGTTGAACTGATTATTGAATCTAAAGATGATGATCAGGAACTGTTCAAAAACGAAGCAGCGGATCTGCTGTACCATCTTCTGATTTTACTAAAATCAAAAGAGATCAAATTCACCGATATCGAAGAAGTTCTTTTAAATCGCCATAAATAAATCCTTTAGCCGCAAAGGTATTTATCTGAAATGCTGGCGCCGATTTGTAATCGGGGCCTAAAATTATTGTGATGAGAACCGAATAGCACGGATTACAAATCCACGCTGGCAAGGGAGGTGCTTTGCGGTTAAAAAAAATTTATGTTTTTCAATATTTTGCTAATTTTTTATTTGTTTTTTGAAAAATAAATTACTTTTGTAAACCAATAAACCGAAAAAATGAATATTGTATACAACTATTTCTTCTCTTATTTCTTCTTCTTTTTTTATTGCAAAAAGAAATAAGGGGATTTTTGTATACAGATAAGAAATCATATATAAAAGCAAGGGTCCCCGAAAAGGGACCCTTCTTTTTTTAATACATACAGAAAATGAAAATTTCAATACAGGGAGAAAAAGGATGTTTTCACGAAGTTGCAGCCAGGCAGTTTTTCTGCAATGATGATATTGAAATAGTCCCCTGCTCGACTTTTGACCAGACCCTGAACTCCGTCAGGGAAGGGAAAGCTGACCTGGCAATGATGGCTATTGAAAATGCCCGGTCAGGAAGCATGCTTTATAATTATAGTCTTATAAGGGAATCGGGGTTGAAAATGCTGGGTGAACATAATCTGAGGATCAGACAGAACCTTATGGCTCTTCCCGGACAGACAATTCACGACATTAAGCAGATCAGATCACATCCCATTGCCCTGGCTCAATGTATGACGTTTCTGAATCAGTACCCGGAAATAACACTTGTGGAATCTGATGATACTGCCGGAAGCGCAAAACTGATATCGGAACACAGGCTAAAAAAAATTGCAGCTATTGCTTCATTCAATGCAGCTGAAATCTACGGACTTGAAATCCTTGCCGAGGGGATTGAAACCTATAAGAAAAATTACACCAGGTTCCTTGTAATAGGCAGTGAAGAAAAAGGGAACAAAAAAGGGAATAAAGTATCTATCTGTTTTGCAACCGGACATAAACCCGGATCGCTTGCTGCAGTTCTTGTGAAGCTTGCTGAAATGAACATCAATCTCTCCAAGATCCAGTCAGTTCCGAGGTTGAACGGCGATTGGGAATACATGTTCTATCTCGACCTCGAACTGCCTGACAACTCCGATATGAACGTGATTGAATCGATTCTTAAAGAATATACAAGCAATTTGGAAGTACTGGGTATTTACTATAAAGGAGATATGCTTTATGAAAGTTAAACCTGCTGATCGTACTAATAGTGTCCAGGAATACTATTTTTCCCGGAAACTCAGGCAAATAGACCAGATGCGCAATGCCGGAGCTGATATAATCAATCTTGGAATAGGGAGTCCGGACCAGCCTCCGTCGGAAAATACAATCAGGCGGCTGGCAGATGAATCCTGCAAACCCGATGTCCATGGATACCCGAGCTATAACGGAAGCCCTGTATTAAGAAAAGCTTTCGCTGACTGGTATCTTAAATATTTCAAGGTCAGACTTGATCCTGACAATGAGATACTTCCTCTTATGGGAAGCAAGGAGGGAATCATGCATATCAGTATGGCTTTCGTGAATCCCGGAGATGAAGTGCTTGTTCCCAACCCGGGCTATCCAACCTACTCTTCAGTGACAAACCTTGTCGGCGGGAAGATCAGGTATTATGATCTTAAAGAAAAAAGCGGATGGTTACCCGATATTGATGCAATTGAAAGAGATAATCTGACCAATGTAAAGCTAATGTGGATAAATTATCCGCACATGCCCACCGGGACAAAAGGTTCTGTAAGCCTTTTCAAAAAGCTGGTCTCTTTTTCAAGTGATCATAACATCCTTTTATGCAATGACAATCCTTACAGCTTCATACTTAATAAGGAATACATCAGTCTTCTTTCAGTTGATGGTGCCATGGAAAATTCTCTGGAGCTCAATTCATTGAGCAAATCGCATAATATGGCAGGCTGGAGGATTGGAATGGTTGCCGGAAACAGCGAGTATATAAAGAACATTCTAAAGGTAAAAAGCAATATGGATTCAGGAATGTTCCTGCCTCTTCAACTGGCGGCTGCTGAAGCCCTGAGTAATCCTGAATCATGGTATGACACAGTTAATAAAGTTTATAAAGAACGCCGTAAAATTGCTGAATCAATAATGGACCTGCTCAGATGCAAATTCAGTAAAGAACAGACCGGACTTTTTGTGTGGGGACGTATCCCCGATGAAACCGGAAGCTGTGAAGCCTTTGTAGAGGAGATCCTTAATAAGGCTCATGTATTCCTTACTCCTGGTTTCATTTTCGGAAGCATGGGTGAACGTTATATTCGCATATCTTTATGCGCTGATAACGAAAGGCTGAAGGAAGCAAAGAAAAGAATAGAAGAATTGAATTTGTAAATTATGAAAACAAATACATCCCCCTGCCCCCACGCCAGGGCGTGGCAGGCTCTTCAAAGGGGGAATTATTCAGATCACCAATCACCAATCACCAATCACCAATCACCAAAATGACAAGTAGCAGCAGTAGGCATCGGACTTATAGGAGGCTCATTAATGATTGACCTTCGCAAACGAGGATTTGCAGATAAAATAATAGGAGTAGATTCAAATCTTCAGCACAGGAATATCGCACAGTTATGTGGACTGGTTGATGAAACAGATACTCTTGAAAATGCTGTTGACAGGAGCGATCTGATAATTCTCAGCACACCTGTCGATACAAATTGTGAAATGTTGCCCGGAATACTTGACAGGATCGCTGGAACATCAAAAGTAGTGACTGATATGGGCTCCACAAAGGAGAAAATTGCAAAAATATCAAAGAATCATCCCAGCCGGGGACGATATGTAGCCCTGCACCCCATGGCTGGTACCGAATTTTCAGGTCCGCTGGCAGCGATTGGCAGGCTTTTCGATTATAAGAATGCGATCATTTGTGATCGTGAACTCAGTGATAAGGATGCACTTGGTGTGGTTGAAAAAATGCTCGATATCCTGAATATGAGAAAAGTCTATATGAATTCAAGCGATCATGATGTTCATGTGGCTTATGTATCACATATTTCGCATATTACCTCTTTTTCACTTGCCCTGAGCGTTCTCGACAAAGAGCGTGAAGAACAGAATATACTCACTCTGGCGGGAGGAGGCTTTGAGAGTACTGTCCGGCTTGCCAAGAGCAACGGAGAAACATGGGCTCCTATCTTTCTTGAAAATTCCCGGTTTATAATTGAGGTAATGGACACCTACATTGAAAAAATGAACCTTTTCAGAAAAATGATTTCAGAAAAGGATATAGATGGTTTGAAAGCTCTTATGGAAGAGGCAAACAAAATAAGGAAGATCTTAAATTAATAAATAAAGTTATATGGTACTTGAATTGAAAACATACCTGGCAAACGAGTGGAAAGGTTATAAGTCAAGACCATTTCTTATCTCCGGTCCATGCAGCGCTGAAACTGAGGAACAGGTAATGGCTACAGCAACTGAGCTGGCTCAGATAAAAGAAGTAAGTGTATTCCGTGCCGGGATCTGGAAGCCCAGAACACGCCCCAATTCATTTGAAGGAGTAGGAACTGAAGGACTTAAATGGCTGAGAAATGTAAAGCGGGAAACCGGTCTTATGGTCGGGACAGAAGTTGCTAATGAAAAACATGTTTACGAGGCGCTGAAATACGGGATTGACATGCTTTGGATAGGCGCCAGGACATCTGTTAATCCTTTCACAGTGCAGGAGATATCAGATGCTTTAAAAGGTGTCGATGTAATGGTACTGGTTAAAAATCCGATCAATCCCGATCTTGAACTTTGGATAGGGGCAATTGAGCGTATTGCCAAAGCAGGTATAACAAGGCTGGGAGCTATCCATCGCGGATTCTCCACCTATGAGAAGACAATTTACAGGAATCAGCCCAACTGGCAGTTGCCGATAGAGCTCCGCCGGCGTATACCTGACCTGCCGATTATCTGCGATCCGAGTCATATTTCAGGTGCAAGGGAATATCTTTTTGAAATTTCACAGAAGGCAATGGATCTTAACTTTGACGGGCTTATGCTTGAATCGCATATTGATCCCGACAAAGCTCTCAGCGATTCTGCCCAGCAGGTTACTCCCAATGAACTCAGGGAACTGCTGAGCAGGCTCGTTCTCAGGAGCCCTGTGGCATCTGATCCTAAACTGCTTGATATCCTCGGGGAATTACGGCAGCAGATCGATGTGTTCGATGATACACTTCTGGATATCCTTGAAAAACGAATGAAAGTTGCAGAAACCATTGGCCAGTATAAAAAGGAGAATAATATTACTATCTTGCAAACAACACGCTGGGATGAAATAATTAAAAAGGTATTGATAAACGGTCAGGTTAAAGGTCTGAGCAGGGAGATGATAGATACCATCTTCAAAGCTATTCATCAGGAGTCAATAAATCACCAGATGAGGATCATGAATAACGGTGTTGAAAATGCCAGCGGGAAAAAATAAGAAATCAGTCAATTTATGGAAAGATCTGTAGAGCCCTCGTTTGTCAGGGGTGAGATAAAAGCACCACCGTCAAAAAGCATGACTCAAAGGGCAATCGCTGCCGCTATGCTGGCAGATGGACAAAGTCTTTTACTGAATCCATCATATTGCGATGATTCCCTGGCTGCTATGAGCATTGCCGTAAGTCTGGGTGCAAGGGTTGAACCCGAAGCTGACAAAATGAAGATCACGGGTTCCGGAGAACTGAAAGAAAAGAAGCTGAACTGCGGGGAATCAGGACTGGCAATCCGTCTGTTTTCACCAATAGCAGCACTTTTTGACGAAGAGATTACAATGACAGGTGCAGGTTCACTGAAAAAGAGACCTATGCAAATGATCGAGGATGCATTAAATCAGCTGGGGGTTAAATGTTCAAGCACTGATGGATTTCTTCCGCTTACAATCAAAGGACCGCTTAAGGGAGGCTATTGTGAAATTGATGGTTCAGTAAGTTCCCAGCTACTTTCCGGTTTGCTCATGTCACTTCCGCTTGCTGAAGACAAATCAGTAATCAAAGTCAATAACCTTAAGAGCAAGCCCTATATTGATATGACACTTGGAGTGCTCAGGGATTTTGGAATAATGATCACAAATGAGAAATTATGAATTTTTCAGAGTTCCAGGACAGCAGAAATATCTTCCGGTGACTTACGAGGTTGAAAGTGACTGGAGCGGAGGATCATTCCTGCTTGTTGCAGGAGCTATAAATGGTAATTTAAAAGTCAGTGGTTTGCGTACTGACAGTTTTCAGAGCGATTTGGCAATTTTGAAAGCGCTCGAGAGGGCCGGTGCAACCATGAAAATTTCCGAAGGCAAGGTTGAGATCTCCAAATCGGATATGAAAGCTTTTGAATTTGACGCCACAGAATCGCCCGATCTCTTCCCGCCTCTTGTTGCACTTGCATCTTATTGTAAAGGTATTACGAAACTAAAAGGTGCTTCACGGCTTGTTCATAAAGAAAGCGATCGTGCATCTGCGCTTTTGGAAGAGTTTGGAAAAATGAACATAAAGATCGAGATCAATGATGATTATCTGATTGTTACCGGAGGGAAGGTTAAAGGAGCCAGAATAAATTCTCATGATGACCACCGTATTGCAATGGCTGCAGCAGTTGCAGCGCTGGGTGCATCAGATACAGTATATATTAAGGATTCACATTGTATAGCTAAATCATATCCGGGATTTTTTGACGATTTACGGAAGGTTGGGGCTATTGTACATGAATGACTTTTAGTAATTCTGGTATCAAATTGCCATTTAATTGACCTTTTTCATTGAAATTCTTAAAAAAAATCAATTTTTTCTTGAAAATTAAAATTTTTAATTATTTTTGATGCCATGAAAATTGGAACATTATATATCTGGTCCTGGTGCAGCTCAAAAAATTAAGCTGTGAATAAGGCCATTATATAATCTTCAAAAGATATTTACCCGTAAAGGCATGCTGTTCACAGCATGCCTTTTTTATTTAGAAATGTCAATAACCACTTAATAACTAAAACAATGAAAAAGACCACAAAAATTTTACTGAGCGAAAAAGAAATGCCGCGTCACTGGTATAATGTTGTAGCGGATATGCCCAATAAGCCTATGCCGCCGCTTAATCCTGCAACCCGCGAGCCAATAGGACCTGAGGCTCTGGCTGCAGTTTTCCCCATGGAGCTTATAAAACAGGAGGTATCGGCTGAAAGGTATATTGAAATACCGGATGAAGTACTTGACCTTTACAAAACTTATCGTCCATCACCTTTGTTCAGAGCAATCAATCTTGAAAAAGTCCTGGGTACAAAAAGCAAAATCTACTATAAGTACGAAGGAGGCAACTATTCAGGTTCCCATAAAGCCAACACTGCAATTGCACAGGCCTATTACAACAAACAGGAGGGAGTCAGGAGGATCACAACCGAGACCGGAGCCGGACAATGGGGAAGTGCAATGAGTTTCGCCTGTGCATCATTTCGGACTTGAACTGCTGGTCTTCATGGTAAAGGTCAGCTATAACCAGAAACCCGGACGCAAGCTTATGATGAATGTCTATAATGCCAAAGTAATTCCATCGCCATCAACTATGACAGTCTCAGGCAGGAAAGTTCTTGAAATAGATCCGGATTCTCCGGGCAGTCTGGGTATTGCAATTTCAGAAGCAATGGAAATAGCAGCCGAAGACCCATATACCAAATACTCTCTCGGAAGCGTGCTTAACCATGTTATCCTTCACCAGACCATAATAGGACAGGAAGCTATGCTGCAAATGGCAAAAACCGATGATTATCCCGATGTTGTAATAGGATGCTTCGGCGGAGGTTCAAATTTCTCAGGAATTGCTTTTCCTTTCTTACGCGAGAATCTTGTAAATGGTAAAAAGACACGACTTTTGACAATTGAGCCATCATCATGCCCGAAACTGACGAAAGGGAAATTCATGTACGACTTTGGCGATTCTGCCGGAATGACACCTCTTCTTCCCATGTACACTCTCGGACATAATTTTATGCCTGAGAAGATACATGCCGGTGGATTACGTTACCACGGCGCAGGAGTGCTTGTAAGTCAGCTCAGGAAAGACGGATTTATTGAGGCAAAGGCAAAAATGCAGAGGGAATGCTTTGAAGCAGGTGTGCTTTTTGCGAGAAATGAAGGCATTCTTCCTGCTCCCGAATCGACATATGCAATTGCCGGAGCACTTGATGAGGCAAGAAAGGCCGACCTGGAAGGAGTGTCAAAAACTATACTTTTTAATCTCAGCGGACATGGTCATTTCGACATTTCTGCTTATGAGAAGTATTTCGAAAACAACCTTCCCGATCATGAGCTTACCAATGCTGAAGTTGAGCATGCGATTTCAAAAATAGAATTTCCCGCTTAGCCCCTCTGCTCCCCTATAGGGGGGTTCTAATTCTGTTTTGCTTTCCCGGCCCCCCTTTAGGGGGGTTGGGGGGTAAAATTAAAAATCTGAGTAATCTGTTGGATGAAGAAGAAAGGCCTTTGTTTTTGAGGTTGAATTCTTATATTCTTCCATGGAAGAGATTGTCTTCCATTCGGGTGAATTCCTGAATGCCAGCCAGTGTTCATCATGCGATTTCATATCCGAATAGGTAGTCATATACATGAGCCTTGGCTTCTGACTTCCCAGCAACACCTGTCCCCAAAAGACAGGATTAGCTCCTATCTTTTCAAAAATTCCAATTTCGCCTCCCTCGTTAAACATTTTGATTTTTTTCAGAGCTTTTGCTTCGGTGGCGCTTTCATAGCTCCTAAGCTCATAAATCCTTTCCGAAACCGGTGTAGTGTAGGATGTCACCCTGAATTGCGGCATACGGGAAAATGCTTTCATAAAAACACTTTCATATCTTACAAACGGAGGATTATCAAAGGGGGCATCAATAAAATCTTTACCAGCGGTCTGATATATCTTGATCATTTTCAAGAAAGGTGACAAGCTTAAAATACTCATCAGCAGTTTTATATGGGATGAAGACATAAATCAGTTTTCCATATGCAGTATCAGCCTCAACCGGCTTGAAAACGCCAATTTTACTTATCCCGGCCCGGTGCATGGCAGGGATAAAGGCATCTTTCAGATACTTATCAATTGTTCCGGCCTGACCTGAATCTTTGATCCTGTAAATTTTTATTTCATAGTACTGCTGTTTGGGCGCAGCAGCGAAAGTGCCGGCTGGAATATGCAAAACAATAAAAGAATAGCCATAAAAGCTAACATGGGTTTGAATAGATTATTTTTTCATAGTTGATTAAGGGGGTTAATACATTTTAGAAAACTGTATAAATATCTTATTCGCCTTTTCAGTTGTCAGTTCAGCACCCGACTGAACATAAAACCTGTGGCGCAGAGTTATGGATTCTCCTTTTGCCAGATTCCAGACTTTTTTCTCCTGTTTGGGATCGTAAGAGTTCTGGCCAAGGTTATTCAATGAAAAGAGACCGTAACCCCTTGCATGAGCATATGCAGGGTATCCCGGGTTTTTGGGATGATCAAAAATGGCAAATGTAATTGTTGATTTATCTTTCGCACCAGTAAGCAAAACCCAGCTGTTCCTGGTTCCCCAGACTGCATCTCCTTTCAATCCCTGACTTGAAGTATACATTCCTGTAACGCCGGTATTATCTGTAGCTTTAACAGAAGTTGGATTACCTTTATCATCAGTAAATATCAGCGATTCAGTCGATGGCATTTCAAAAGCCCTGTCCACCCTGATTGCAAAGAGCCCTTCCTTGTTGTCGTTAATTGTTACGGGACCATTTACAGCAGTAAGTGTTGAAATATGATCGATCGTTCTTGAAGACTTCCCTGCCTGAAATTATATATTTCGTATTTTCTGTAAGCAGAGTATTTCCTTTATTATCTTTCCAGTCAGATGTAACTTCCAGGATCCCTTTCTTCCCGCTTTCAGCTTTAATGATCTTCTGCACTGCGATATGTCCGTACGATTCTTTCTTATCAGCCGGAATGGCGGATGAATTGTTCCAGAAATCCAGCCCGTTTATATTTCCATGGTTAAACCATATCCCTACCTGGTGGGGATGATCAACCCTTTCTCCCTTTCGTGGGGCTCAAGAGGGAAATCCTCTTGTAATAACTGATCCGTTAGGTGCATAAACAGGAAAAAGAAATGGTTTCTCGAGATCAGACGGATACTGGTAAGTAGTAAATAATGATCCGTTGACATACACGTTTACTTTGTGCTGCTCATCGAGCCTTTCAAGCCGGACAGCTTTATTCTTTAATGACTGACCATTAATAACCAGGCCGGTCGCAAGAATAAGCACCTTGACCGAAGCCAGCGAAAGGAGAAATTGAGGGTTCTTTAAAATTCTTTTGATTCTCTTCATTGTTCTTTAATTAATACTGAAACACTTTTCATGCGACCATGACGGCACATGAGCAGGTAAAAGTAAATTAAATCGAACTTAATAAGCAATTTTAGCTATCCTTTTTTTACTTTCATAACTTAAAAATCCTTAAAATTCAAAATACTTAATGAAGAAGAACAATCTTAAGACTATCAGGAATTTTTACTTTCTTTTTCACAATTTCAATCTATAGTCAGACTTCAGGATGGAACGAAGTCGCACCCGGAGTTTGGAAAATTTCTGCAGGTATTCCCGAAAAATTTGATCTCTTCAAAGCAGCTGACATAAAACCAGCTATGAATGCATTATCAAAGCTGGGACCAGCTCCCTTTCCTCTGCCAATCCATGAAATAACAGCTCAGACCGGTAATGGTACCACTTATCTCAGCTTTCCACTTGAGAAGGAAGAGAAAATTTTCGGGTTCGGATTAAATTTCAAAACTGTTTATCAGAGAGGAAGGATTCTTCAGCTTCATGTCGATCATTATGGAGGTACTGATAACGGCCGGACCCATGCTCCTGTCCCCTTTTATGTATCTGACAGGGGATACGGAGTTTTCATAAACAGCTCAAGATATCTAACAGTATATGCAGGGACGGGAGTCAGGAAGGATAGTCCGGATGCACCGGAAGAGCGTGACAGAAACACAGATAATAGCTGGACCTCTCAGCCCTATTCTGATGCCGTGGAAATCCTTGTCCCGTCGGGAGGTGTTGATATATATATCTTTGCCGGCCCAACTATGCTTGATGCTGTAAAGAGGTTCAATCTTTATTGCGGCGGCGGTTGTTTACCTCCGCGCTGGGGACTTGGATTCACGCAGCGAGTACCGAGACTTTATACCTCCGAACAGGTCATAAATGAAGCTAAGTTGTTTGAGGAACAGGGATTTCCCCTTGATTTTATCGGGCTTGAGCCAGGCTGGCAAAGCAGATCATATCCCTGCACTCTTCAATGGGACAGCTCCAGATTTCCAGATCCTACTGCATTTGTAAGAACTATGAAAAATATGGGAATTCGTCTAAACTTATGGACCAATCCTTATATATCTTCCAAAGCTTCCATCTACAGAAAAATTCTTCCTTATACCGGATCGCATACTGTATGGGGAGGTGTGGTTCCTGATCTGACCATCCAACAGGCTGGTAATATTTTGATTGACCAGATCAGCGAAAGCCAGGTAAGCATTGGAATAAGCGGCTATAAAATTGATGAGTGTGATGGCTACGACCTTTGGCTATGGCCCGATGTGGCAGTTTTCCCATCAGGTAACAGCGCAGAACAGATACGGCAGACATATGGATTATTGCTACAAAAACTGACCACTGATCTTTTTCGCAGAAACAATACAAGGACATATGGACTGATACGGGCTTCAAATGGTGGAGGAGCCTCATTCCCCTATGTGATCTATAATGATTATTACAGTCATGAAGACTTTATTACAGCCCTGGTCAACAGCGGATACAGCGGTGTGCTCTGGACGCCCGAAGTGCGGAGTTCTAAAACCGGTGAAGAATGGCTGCGCAGGTTCCAGACTGTCTGTTTTTCGCCGATGGCAATGATTAACGCGTGGTCGAGTGGTACCAGGCCCTGGTCGTTCCCGGAAGTGGAGAATGAAGTTAAAGAGTATGCCTTACTTAGGATGCAGCTTATACCCTACCTCTATTCCGAATTTGCAAAGTACCATTTTGAGGGAACACCTCCATTCCGGGGAATGAACCTGGAACCGGGATTTAACATCAAAGAAAGGCAGGAAAACATAAATTCAGATCTTACCAAAGATCCATATGGTGAGGCAATTATAAAAGAAATCAAGGATCAGTACATGACAGGTGAATACCTGCTTGTGGCACCACTGTTTACCGGTCAGACAACGCGCGAGGTAGTTCTGCCGGGAGGAAAGTGGTACGACTTTTATACTGGCAAATATGCAGGGGAAGGCGAGATAATAAAGGTCACACCGGGTCTGGGGAAAATCCCGGTTTTTGTAAAAGACGGGGCAATAATTCCGATGATGAAACCCGTTTTGCATGCACCTTCAGCGGGAGAAAAGTTTGACCTTGAAATAAGATATTATGGTTCCGCTCCCGGATTTTACAGGTTGTACGATGATGACGGAGAGACATTCGATTATGAAAAAGGCCTCTATTCGTGGCGTGATATTCAGGTTATGCCTGATAAAAAGGGGAAACTTAAAGGAACTATTTCAAAAGCAGAAAAAGGGAAACCCGATAATATTGGCGAAGTGAACATGGAGATTCATGACTGCGTACTAAAGTCATGCACGACTTGCCCGACTTGCATGACCTGCATGACCTGCACGACCTGCACGACAACCTAAAGATACTGTCATGAAAAAGAGTATTCTGGTGGATATGGATGGCGTTTTGGTTGATATATACAGAACGTTTTTTAAGTTGCATGAGCAGGAAACCGGTCAA
>CAVVBY010000029.1:0-161858 GCA_963746685.1 uncultured Bacteroidales bacterium | reverse complement strand
GAAACCTGAAAGCGTAAACCGGATTAACTACCTGAAGAATAAAAGGATGCAGAATTACCTGAGAAATACCCAGGACACCAAGTGTAGTAAACCAGATCAGCATTAACGGACCGAATGAACTACCAATTAATTTGGTCCCAAATTGCTGAATGAAGAATAGTGCCGCTATTATTACAAGTACTATTGGAACAACCTTAATTCCAGGATTAACCATCTTCAAACCTTCAATTGCCGAAGTAACTGTTATTGAAGGTGTTATAACTCCTTCAGCAAGCAGTGCCGCGCCGCCGATCATTGTCAGCACAGCAACCCATGAGGATTTCTTTCTAATAAGTGCAAATAGCGAAAAAATGCCACCTTCACCATTATTGTCCGCCCTTAGTACAATAATAACATACTTAATTGTTGTTGATAAAGTCAGCGTCCAGAAAACACAGGATAATGACCCGTAAATCAGCAATTCACTAAAATTGTCTTTGCCTCCGATCAGGATAGCCCGCATAGTATAAAGAGGACTTGTGCCAAGATCTCCAAACACAATCCCCATCGTGACAATTACACCTAAAAGAGAGAGCTTTTTAATATCCCGGTGATTCCCCGATTCCTTCATTGTATTTGTGAATCAGTTATTAGATTCCGTCATTTTAAGCGGGCAAATTTAATAATTATTAATTTTATGGATTCTTTAAACGGAAATAATTTATGTTCAGAAAGATAAACTTCCTGATTTTGATTATGGTCAATTCATTCTGGCTTTCTGCACAGAATGTAAGCCTGTCAAATGAGAAGATCTCACTCCTTTTTCTGGGAGATATCATGGGTCACGATGAACAGATCTGGTCGGCTGAGAACAGGGAAACACATACTTATAACTATGATGATGTTTTCCAATATATTAAGGATGAAATTTCGGAAGCAGACATAGCTATTGCAAATTTCGAGGTAACGCTGGCTGGTTCTCCCTACTCCGGATATCCGACTTTCAGCTCTCCTGCTCCGCTTGCCGCCGCATGCATAACTGCAGGGATAGATGTTTTTGCAACTGCCAATAATCACGCCGCCGATAGGGGTAAGAAAGGTATTTTAAGCACCATTTACAGGCTCGACAGTCTTGGAATAGCTCATACGGGAACATTTTCAGACCCGGCAGCAAGGGATACTCTTTACCCCATGATCATCGAAAAGAACGGATTTTCCCTTGCCTTGCTGAATTATACCTATGCAACTAATGGTATCACAGTTCCTCCGCCTGTAATTGTAAACATGCTTGAAAGGAACACTGTCACATCAGATATCGAAAAAGCAAAAAGCAAAAATCCGGATGCAATTATCCTGTTCCTTCATTGGGGTACGGAATATGACACTGTACCTTCAAAAACCCAGACTGATCTGGCGGAATATTTCTTCAGCCGCGGGGTTGATATGATAATCGGCTCTCATCCTCATGTTCTGCAGAGAATGGAATGGACAAAAAGTGAAACTGGGATGAAAGACAGGATTGTTGTTTACTCAATGGGCAACTATGTTTCGAACCAAAGAAGAACAAGAACAGACGGTGGTGCAATGGTCAGGATTGAACTCACAAAAGAGGCTGATTCACTTTACATTTCTGATGCAGGTTATTATCTGACATGGGTCTACACCCCAATCGAAAACTACAGGAAAAAGTTCTTTGTTCTGCCCTGTTCGAAGTTTGAAAATAAGCCTGAATTTTTTGCAAAACCTGCTGATTACCAGAAAATGAAACTCTTCATCAAAAATTCAAGGAGCCTGCTTTACGATCAGAACATCAAAATAAATGAGCTGATTTATTCAGGCAATAGCTGGTTGTATTGAAAAAGATTCCTATAATTGCATAAGTAAATTAGATCATTAATCAGTATTCAGACAATCATTTATGGATAACTCAATAGCACTTTTATCAGTTACCGCAGTCTCGCTGGGTTTTATCCATACAGCTTCTCGGTCCGGATCACTACCTGCCGTTCATAGTATTGAGCGAAGCAAAAAAGTGGAGTTTAAGAAAAACAATGCTGATCACATTTCTTCTGTGGCATCGGACATGTTTTAAGCTCAGTGATTCTTGGTCTGGCTGGTATTGCTGTTGGAATATCAGTCAGTAAACTTGTTTCTGTCGAATCGTTCAGGGGAAATATTGCTGCCTGGTTGTTTATTGCTTTTGGCTTGGTTTATATGGTAATAAGTATAAGGAACCTGTATAAGAAAAAAAGGCATACTCACTCTCATTTTCATATTGATAAGGGAGTTCATACTCATGATCACGATCATCACCTTGAACATACCCATATCCATGAAATAGTAATGCTGTCAATACCACCCCGTGGATACTATTCCTGATCTTCGTATTTGGACCTTGCGAACCTTTGATCCCTATAGTTATGTATCCTGCTGCTGAAAATAATATTTCCGGTGCTGTAATTGTATCCCTACTATTTTCAGCTGTAACCATATCAACAATGATGTTGATAGTACTGGCATTTAAGATGGGACTAAGCAGAATAAATCTTAAACCAATTGAAAAATACAGCAATCTGATAGCCGGAGCAATGATCTTTTTCTCAGGCATTGCAATCCAGTTTCTTGGTCTTTAAATTCTTTATTCAGACACCTGCCTGAAAAGCAGATTGACATCCGGATCAGGTATTATTTCTTTTATCTGACCGGCTTTGATTGTTAATTTTGTAATCCTTTCGGATACCTCAATATTCTTCCTGTATGTCCCCTCCTGTGAATTAATTAACAGTTCAATAGGAAACCTGAAAAGGAAATTCCTGCTTCTGTTCAATTGTGATTTCTGTATTTCCATTTCTCTTTGATGGAGTGTTCGGTAATTTTAAGATCAGGCTGTCCCGCAACATATAACCATTGATGAAAAAACCTGCTGAGATCTTTTCCGCTGGCTTCCTCCATCACCCTCGCAAAATCTGGAGGTCAGGGCATTTTTATTCCTGAACTTTTCATAAAATGATCTCATGCCTTTCCAGAAAATTTCATCACCAAGTTCATGCCTGAGCATATGAAGTACCCAGGCGCCCTTCTGATATGAATTGACACTAAGCAATCTCATAAGGTTGGTAATGGTTGTATCGATTACAGGCCGTGGCGACCGCAGATAAAATCTGATAACCTGGTCGCGGTCAGTTTTCATTTTCGCTGCCAGTCGCTCCCTGCCATAATTCTTCTCCATATAAACCGAGGTCAGGTACGTTGCAAAACCTTCGCTGAGCCATACATGGTGCCAGTCGCTTTCCGTAACAGAATTGCCAAACCACTGGTGAGCTACTTCATGTGCAATAAGGCCTTCATCATTCCCTTTACCTGTCACTGAATTTTCTGAATAAAATATACAGCTTGCATTTTCAAGACCTCCGAATATTGTTTTGGACTGAACATTAGCCAGCTTCTCATATGAATATGGCCCTATCAGCTCACTGTAAAATCTGACCGGTTCCACTGCCACGGCATAATCATAAAATCCTTCATTCCGGTTCTCCTTATATACATATGTCCAGACAGGTACATTCCCGGCGACACCTGCAAGCCTGAAGTCAAAATCGGCCGCTCCGAATGCCATTACCTTGGTTGCAAGAGGGACATCTTCCTTCCAGTGGGTTAGTTTCATGTTGCCCTGAAGATGACTCTCTTCAACAAGATAACCGTTTGCAACTATCTCATAATGGGAAGGAGCAATAATTATGAAATCAACAGTTGCCTTATCATAAGGATGATCGATACATGGGATATAATTGCTAGCTCTGTCGGGCCAGTTGTCAGAAAAAAATGATCTGTTTTTATACTTGTTTTCTGAAATGATAAGTCCGTCAGCCGGTATTCCGTGATATGCTACTTTCAGGATACCCGAAGAACCTGCCATCAATGAACTGTAAAGTAGTAATCCTAAGCTTATTCTCAGTATGAGCCCATTTAATTCCGCATGCACTGAATCTTACAGAGTCAATAGCCATTCCCTTTCCATCAGACATAACACTTTTCAGGTCAAAATCCATAGCTGATAATTCACCTCTGAAACTCATTGAAATTATTGCTTCTCCGTAAATTATATCACTGGTATCGCTGACTGAAATTTTGAATGTGTAATTTATTATATCAATCAGAGGATTTCGTTTATACCCATCATCTGCTGCTGCAATAAATACCTGCATGGAAAATAATATAATCAAGAAGACTCTTTTCATATATCTGGCAAATAAATTGCTTCAAAGGTAGAAATGATTTTATTCATAACATATTTACCCGCAACAAGCAACAAGTAACCTAGCAACTTGCTGTTATTTCGCTTTAAATTATTAGCTTTGCAGAAAACAGATGATCAGCCGATGAATTACGATTATAACACCCAGCGAAAGAGAATGGCTCTGCCTGAATATGGCAGGAATGTCCAGAAGATGGTTGATCACATAAAGACTATCCAGGACAGGGACGAAAGAAACCGTGCTGCAAAGACAATTATACAGATCATGGGAAACCTCAATCCCCAGATCCGTGATATCGGAGATTTCAAGCATAAGCTATGGGACCATCTTTCAATCATTGCCGATTTTGATCTTGACATAGATTTCCCATTCTCGCCTCCGGAGCCTTCCAAATTCATTGAAAAACCTAAATCAGGTACCATACAAGCAGGGTGATATAAGATATCTTCACTATGGCCGGATAATCGAACTGATGATCGATGCAGCTTCCGAAATGGATGATGGTGATGAAAAAGAATATCTCACCAATCTTATTGTCAACCAGATGAAAAAATCGTACATCACCTGGAACCGCGGACAGGTAAGCGATGAGGTGATTATCGGCGATATGAAATTGTTGTCAGGCGGCAGACTCAAAATAACAGACGGAATTAAAATTCTTGAAGTCAGGGAACTTTTACCGCCTGTCAAGAAGAAACCACAGATGGGCAGACCTCACGGAAAACAGCAAAATAAACCATTCAACAGGAAAAAAGTACATAACCGCCATTAATGGGTAGTTTTATTGTTCAGGGAGGGAAATCACTAAAAGGTGAAATTATTCCCCAGGGAGCAAAAAATGAAGCTCTGCAGATAATCTGTGCAACTCTTCTGACTCCTGAAAAAGTCACTGTCAGCAATATTCCGGATATAAGTGATGTCAACAATCTTATTGAGCTGATAAGCTGTCTGGGAGTAAAAATCTCAAAGGAAACAGAATCGGTAATAAGCTTTGAGGCTGTGAATATTGACCTCAGCTATCTTCAGACAGCCCAGTTCAGGAATCAAAGCGCGAGTCTGAGGGGATCCATAATGATTGTTGGCCCGCTTCTTGCAAGGTTTGGAAGCGCTTTCATCCCAAAACCCGGCGGAGATAAAATAGGACGCAGGAGGGTTGACACTCACTTTACAGGTTTTCAGAAACTTGGAGCCAGGTTTGAATTCGATACAACGGATCCTTTCTATAAGGTTGAAGCACCTTCATTATCAGGTGCTTACATACATCTTGATGAAGCATCGGTTACCGGTACAGCCAATATTATAATGGCTTCTGTTCTGGCAAAAGGCAGGACAACTCTTTATAATGCTGCATGCGAACCTTATATCCAGCAGCTATGCAGGATGCTGGTCTCGATGGGAGCCAGAATTGACGGAATAGGCTCTAACCTGCTGTATATCGACGGAGTAAAGGAGCTTGGCGGATGTCATCATACCATCCTGCCCGATATGATCGAAATAGGGTCTTTTATCGGACTCGCAGCAATGACCGGATCAGAGATAACAATAAAAAATGTCTCATTTGAGAACCTCGGCATCATACCTGATTCTTTCCGCCGGCTTGGAATTAAATTTGAAAGAAAAGCTGATGATATTTATATTCCTGGTCAGGAACACTATGAAATAGAAACATTCATCGACGGATCCATAATGACGATAGCTGATGCTATCTGGCCGGGTCTCACGCCTGACCTCCTGAGTGTATTCCTGGTCACTGCAACGCAGGCCAAGGGAGCAGTTCTGATCCATCAGAAAATGTTTGAAAGTCGCCTCTTCTTTGTCGATAAGCTGATTGATATGGGAGCCCAGATAATTCTTTGCGATCCTCACAGGGCGACTGTGATAGGACTCGACAAAATGATCAGGCTCAGAGGCACCACCATGTCTTCGCCAGATATCAGGGCAGGTGTGGCTCTGCTGATCGCTGCCCTGTCGGCCGAAGGAAAAAGCGTAATTCACAATATTGAACAGATCGACAGGGGCTACCAGAACATTGATGCCCGTCTGAATGCACTGGGAGCAGACATAACAAGGGTGTAATAATGTATTATGTATTATGTATTATGTTCTATTGGCGATGTATAATGATATTCACACTCAAGCCTATCGCCAATAATACATAATACATTTAATTCTTCATGTCAATTTGTCAATAATCTCCACTTGGCAGAAATTTTGATAAATAAAGAGTATTAAATAGAAAAATTTCGGAATGATGGTCAAGAAAAAGATTTTCGGAACAGATGCCGGCAAGGGAAAAAATGAGATAGAAACAACTGAAAATAAAGATAATACGACTAACAACTCCGAAAATAATGATAGCATTGAAGAGTTGTCACAGGGCGAGGATTTAGAAGAAACACCATCGGAAACTGAAACGGGTAAAGAACCGGCATCTGACAAAAAAATACATGAGGAGAAGGTTTTACTGGAAAAACTGGCAGAGATGCAGGACAAATATCTCAGGCTCTCAGCTGAATTTGATAATTACAGAAAACGGACCCTGAAAGAGAAAATGGAGATCTCAAAATATGCCGGTGAAGAGCTTCTGAAAGACATTCTGCCGGTCATGGATGATTTCGAAAGAGCTCTAAAGCATATGGAAACATCCGGGAACTGTGAAGGTATGAAAGAAGGAATAGATCTGATCTATGTTAAATTATCTGATTTTCTAAAGCATAACGGAGTTAAGGAGATTGAATCGCTCAATAGTAATTTTAATGTTGATCTTCACGATGCAGCAGCAAAAATTCCTGTGGCTGATGAAGATAAAAAAGGGAAGATAGTTGAAGTCCTATTAAAAGGCTATTACCTGAAGGATAAAGTGTTAAGACATTCAAAAGTAGTAATAGGTGAATAGTATAAACAGCTTCAATAATTCTTAGAAGTCAGGAATAGAAATAAAATCAAGGGATGGAAAAAAGAGATTATTATGAGGTGCTTGGTGTATCGAAGGAGGCTACGAAGGAGGAGATAAAGAAAGCTTACAGAAAGCAGGCATTGAAGTATCATCCCGATAAGAATCCCGGCGACAAGAAGGCTGAAGAGAACTTTAAGGAAGCAGCATCAGCCTATGAGATTTTAAGCAATGATGAAAAGCGTGCCAGGTATGACCGTTATGGTCATGCAGGTGTGGGTGGAGCCGGAAATGGCTTTGGCGGAGCGGGTATGACTATGGAAGATATCTTTTCATCATTTGGTGATATTTTCGGTGATGCATTTGGAGGATTTGGAGGATTCGGAGGTTCAAGGCGAAGCGGCGGAAGAAGGATCAACAAAGGAAGCAACCTCAGGGTAAAGGTAAAACTCAACCTTCAGGAAATTTCTGCCGGTGCAGAGAAAAAGATCAAAGTCAGCAAATATGTCACCTGCAGTTCATGCGACGGAACCGGGAGCAGCCGATCAGAACAGCACTGACAACCTGTACGACATGCCGTGGTTCGGGACATGTGACCCGTGTCACAAATACACTGCTGGGTCAGATGCAAACAGCTTCCGTGTGCCCTTCATGCAACGGAGAAGGCAAAACCATAACAAAAAAATGTACAACATGTTATGGTGAGGGTATTGTACAGAAAGAGGATATCATCAAAATCAATATACCTGCGGGAGTGGCCAAAGGCATGCAGATGAACGTCGAAGGAAAAGGGAATGCTGCCCGACGCGGTGGAGTAAACGGAGATCTTCTGGTTGTTATTGATGAAGAGGAACATCCCGATCTGATAAGGGAAGGGAACGATCTGATATATAATTTATTTATAAGTATCCCCGATTCAATACTCGGAACTCATGTCGAAGTGCCGACAGTGGATAATAATGTAAAAATCAAAATAGAACCCGGCACCCAGCCAGGGAAAATATTGCGCCTCAGAGGAAAAGGACTTCCCGAGGTCAATGGTTATGGCAGAGGCGATCTGCTGGTTAACGTTAATGTCTGGATCCCGAAAAACCTTACAAGGGAAGAGATGAAGACCATTGAAAAAATGAAGGACAGTGATTCCTTTGCACCCAAACCCGATAAAGACGACAAGGGCTTCTTCGAAAGGATGAGAGGGTATTTTCAGATAACAGAATCGCAGAGTTTTATATATTTACACTTCCTTTTAATCAACATAACTAACCTCTATGGCACTTTTTGAAGCAAAAAACATCACCAAACAGTTCGGAACACAATATGCGCTTGGATAATGTAAGCATCTCTGTTCCTGAACAATGCATTTTTGGACTACTGGGACCAAACGGCGCCGGAAAAACAACCCTGATAAGGATAATCAACCAGATTACCGGACCTGATTCAGGAGAATTGTTCCTGAATGGCAAAAAACTGAAACCGGAAGATGTACTGGCAATTGGCTACCTTCCTGAAGAGAGAGGACTTTACAAAAAAATGAAAGTCGGCGAACAGGCTCTTTATTTTGCGCAGCTTAAAGGACTTTCAAAAGCTGAAGCAATGAAAAGACTTAAATACTGGTTCAAGAAACTTGATATTGTCGACTGGTGGGGAAAGAAAGTGGAGGAACTGTCAAAAGGCATGCAGCAAAAAGTTCAGTTTGTCACAACTGTTCTTCACGAACCTAAACTGATAATATTTGATGAACCCTTTACCGGATTTGACCCCGTAAATACAAATGTTATTAAAAACGAGATACTTTTTCTCAGGGAAAGAGGTGCTACGATAATCTTTTCAACGCATAATATGGAATCTGTTGAAGAATTGTGCGATAATATAACTCTTATAAATAAGGCTAAAACTATCCTTGAGGGAAATGTGGATGATATCCGCAAGCAATGGGCGGCTAATGAGTACGATATTGTATTTGAAGGAGATGTGACCCTTGCAGGAAATGGTCAGTTCAGTATTCTGAATAAACAGACTGAAAATGATAAAAGTACCATCAGGCTTAAAACAACCAGGCAGAATCGAAACAAATGATATTCTTCAAATTGCCTTGAAATCGGGTAAGGTCATTTCATTCAATCCTGCACTTCCATCAATGAATGAGATATTTATCAGGGTTGTTGAAAACCGGAATTAAACCGTAATTCATAATTAACGATGTAAATCACACAATATGAATAAGATATCCATTATAATAAAAAGGGAATATATGACCAGGGTCAGAAAAAAATCATTCATAATAATGACTCTTCTGGCACCTGTTCTCATGGCAGCATTAATCGTTGTTCCAACATTAGTAATGATGAATCAGGACCAGGATTTTAAAAAAATAGCAGTTATTGAAGAAAACTCCGACCTTTTTAAGGGTGTAATACCAAATACCAAAAATCTAGAGTTTGTTTACCTGGATAATGTTAAACTTGAGGACCTTAAGAAAACTTATGAGCAGGCAGGATATTATGGTATTCTTTGGATTTCACCTGAACTTGTCAATACCCCCAATGCTATCAGGCTTATATCTAAAAAGCAGCCAGCAATTGGGGTACTGGATCATATCGAAAATTCGCTTGAAAAAGAGATTGAAAAGCAGAAGTTATCTGCTTACAAAATTGAAAATCTCGACGAAATTATGAAGAATATCCGGACAAATGTTTCAGTTCAGACGATAAAAATAGATGAATCGGGCGCTGAGAAGAAGACCAGTACAGGAATTGCTATGGCCCTTGCATATATTGGTGGATTCCTTATGTATATGCTTGTATTTATGTTTGGGGCACAGGTGATGAGGGGTGTTATTGAAGAGAAAACAAGCAGGGTTGTTGAAGTAATTATCTCCTCGGTAAAACCTATTCAGCTGATGATGGGAAAAATTGTGGGGATTGCCCTGGTGGGACTGACTCAATTTTTAATCTGGGTAATCCTTACAATGGGTCTTGTTGGAGTTGTGAAAGGAACTATCCTGCAAAAGGCAAATGTAACAGAAGTTTCTCAGAATATTACAAAAAGTCTTATGACCGATGAACAACAGACTGCAACCAATGCTCAGACTTCAGAAGTGACCCCTCAACTTGCTGAATTCTCAAAAATGTTCAATAGTGCATTGAACCAGCCATGGGGATTGATAATTATATGTTTTATATTCTATTTTATTACTGGTTATCTGCTTTATGCCTCAATATTTGCTGCAATAGGATCGGCAGTTGATAATGAAACTGAAACCCAGCAATTTATGTTGCCTGTAACAATTCCGATAATTTTCGGACTTTTTGTTGCAATGGGGACAATGCAGAATCCTGAAAGTTCACTCTCCTTCTGGTTCTCCCTTATTCCCCTTACCTCTCCAATAGTAATGATGGCCCGGATACCTTTTGGAGTTCCTTATTGGCAGATTGCTGTTTCGATGCTGATTATGATAATTACTTTTATTCTATTTGTCTGGATGGCAGCCAAGGTTTACCGTACAGGTATACTTATGTACGGGAAGAAAACTTCGTGGAAAGAGATGTGGAAATGGCTGAGATATTCAGGATAGGCGACGGGCAACAGGCGACAGGCAACAGGTTTTATTTATTATCGACTATATGTCAAAAATTCTTGTCATAGATGATGAAAGGGCTATCCGGAATACCTTGAAGGAGGTTCTTGAATATGAGAAGCATGAGGTGGATCTTGCAGAAGACGGACCTTCAGGCCTTGAGATGTTTAATGCCAACTCCTACGACATTGTACTTTGCGATATAAAGATGGCAAAGATGGATGGTATCGAAGTGCTTCAGAAAATATATGAGACTTCCCCGGATGTGCCCGTTGTAATGATCTCCGGCCATGGGAATATTGATACTGCAGTTGAAGCAATAAAGAAGGGAGCTTTTGATTTTCTTGAAAAGCCTCTCGATCTGAACAGGCTGCTGATCACAATAAGGAATGCCACCGATAAATCAACTCTTATAACCCAGACCCAGGTGCTGAAAAATAAGGTCAGCAAGATGTACGAAATTGTTGGTGAATCGGAATCAATTACAAAGGTTAAGGAGATGATCGACCGGGTTGCCCCTACAGAGGCACGCGTTCTGATTACAGGTGCCAACGGTACGGGGAAAGAGCTGGTTGCGCACCAGATCCATGAAAAAAGCAACAGGGCAAAAGGTCCTTTTGTTGAAGTGAATTGTGCAGCTATTCCGTCAGAACTCATTGAAAGTGAACTATTCGGTCACGAGAAAGGTTCTTTCACGTCTGCAATCAAGCAGAGGATAGGCAAATTTGAACAGGCCAACGGTGGAACACTTTTCCTCGATGAAATCGGTGATATGAGCCTGTCGGCACAGTCAAAAGTGCTTCGGGCACTCCAGGAAAACAAGATAACACGTGTAGGATCTGACAAGGATATCCATGTCAATGTCAGGGTTATAGCAGCTACGAATAAAAACATCAGGAAAGAGATTGAAAATAACACTTTCAGAGAAGATCTGTACCACAGGCTGAGTGTGATCCTTATACATGTGCCAACTCTAAATGAACGGCATGATGATATACCTATTCTTGCAGAACATTTCAACAGTGTTATCTGCAGTGAATACGGGATGAGCAAAAAAACAATAAGAAAGGATGCCATAAATGAACTTCAGAAAATAGAATGGACAGGGAATATCCGTGAGTTCAGAAATGTTCTTGAGAGGCTCATTATTCTTTGTAAAGATGAAATTACCGGAGACGATGTGGTCGCTTATGCACGTCCCGTCTCCGGACTAAATACTTTATAATGCTCCTTTCGGGGGGCAAAAGAATTATGTTCCGTACTGAAAAAGATAGCCTGGGCCAGAAAGAGATACCTTCAGATGCATCTATATGGTATTCATGCATTAAGGGCAAAAGAAAATTTCCCCGGGAATACTTCTTTCCCGGTCGAATGGTACAAGGCTGTAGGCATCACAAAGCTTGCATGTTACAATACATACCGTAAATTCCGCGATACGGCAACTGAAAAATACGGTAAAGACATTTCTGTTAAAATTATAGGAAACGAAATCCTCGATGCGATGACCGCATCTTCCAGAGAGGTTGCTGAAGGTAAGTATTTTGAGCATTTTATCGTACCTGCAGTTCAGGGTGGCGCCGGGACCAGCATCAACATGAATATCAATGAGATAATTACAAATGCAGCTCTTCTGAAGACCGGGAATAAGTGTGGCGAGTACACTTATATAGACCCAACCGAACATGCAAATATTTACCAGTCGACCAATGATGTAATTCCCACAGCCCTTACTGTAGCTGCAATGTTTTTACTGCAGTCCCTCGAAAACAGGGTAAACAGTCTAAGAATAAAAATCGAGAAACTTGAAAGGGATTCAGATGACAAACTGCGCCCCGGTTATACCCAGATGCAGGAAGCAGTACCCTCTTCATTCAGCCTTCTTTTCAGCTCATATAATGAAGCGCTTTCGCGCGACTGGTGGAGAGTGTCAAAATGCATAGAACGGTTAAAGCCGGTTAATCTTGGCGGTGGGGCTATAGGAACCGGACTGGCTGTTCCGAGATTTTTCATAATGCAGGTCGTACCTGAATTACGAAATCTGACGGGTCTTCCGGTTTCGCATAGTGAAAATCTTTCAGATGCCACCTCAAATCTTGATAAATGGGTTGAGGTACATGCAATTCTAAAGGCATTGGCTGTAAACCTGGAAAAAATGGTATCGGATCTTAGGCTTCTTGCTTCGGATGTAGTAGGAGATAAAAGTATTTTAATCCCGGAAAAACAGGTAGGCAGTTCCATAATGCCCGGAAAGATCAATCCGGTAATACCGGAATTTGTAATATCGGCTTCTCACAAAGTATATTCAAACGACACTCTTGTAAGCTCTCTTTGCGGTCAGGGATGTCTGGAACTTAATGCATACCTGCCTGTTAATAGGTTATGCTGTTCTTGAAAGCATAAATCTTCTCATTTCCTCATGCAGAACAGCGGAAGACAATCTGATAACCGGACTTATTGTAAATGATAATGCCGGGTATTATTCCCTTTTCCACAGTCCGTTCATAACGACAGCTCTGACACCGCATATCGGGTATCACAAGGCAGCTGAGCTGGCAAATCTGATGAAGGAGAAAAAATACGATATTTTCGAAGCCAACTTGATTCTTAAAATAATTGATGAAGCAAAGCTAAAAGAGATCCTTCAGCCTGGTAATCTCTTAAAGCTGGGATTCTCCCTGGAGGATCTAACCCCCCACACCCCCCTGAAGGGGGGCTAAAATACGCTCTGAAACCCGTAATTGCAGATGAATTATTACTAATTTTGCATGATAATTTATCAGCATGTCAAAAGGCAGAGATGCAAAACCACATATCGGAATTTATGGCCGCCGCAACAACGGCAAGAGCAGCCTCATAAACTGCCTGGCAGGACAGGATATTGCCATAGTATCGGAACAGGCCGGCACCACAACTGATCCGGTAAAAAAATCATTCGAGATAACCGGCTTCGGACCTGTAATACTTGTCGATACAGCCGGGATTGACGACTCGGGAGAGCTTGGTGAAAAGAGAGTTGAGCGTACTTTGCGGACACTTGATATAATTGACCTGGCACTGCTGGTGATCACTGACAATTCGTGGGGAGAATATGAGGATGACCTGGTAAAGAAATTCCGTGACCAGGATATTCCCTTCATCATAATCCATAATAAATCGGATCTTACAGAGCCGTCTGCAGAATTCAAAGAGAAAATTAAATTCAATACTGGTACTGATCTTTTTGAGTTTTCTGCAGTCGACAAACGAAACTATGAGGAGCTGATAAAACTTATAAAGGAAACTATCCCGGAACATTCGTACAAAACTCCAACTCTTCTTGGTGACCTTATAAGTCAGGGTGATATTGTTATTCTTATAACACCAATTGACGTTGAGGCTCCGGCCGGCCGTCTCATTCTTCCTCAGGTGCAGGCTATCAGAGATATCCTTGATAATGATGCTGTTGCAATCGTATTAAAAGAGCGTGAAGTTGATGCTTTCCTTAAAAAGACTGCCATTAAGCCGGCTCTGGCAATCACCGATTCCCAGGTTTTCATAAAGGCCGATGCTTCAATCCCAACTGATATTCCCCTGACAAGCTTCAGCATTTTGCTTGCACGCTTCAAGGGAGATTTTGATAATTATCTGAAGGGAACTCCAAAAATTTCAGAGCTCCGCAACGGCGACAGGGTACTCCTGCTCGAATCATGCTCCCATCATGTTGCATGCGATGATATAGGCAGGACAAAGATTCCGAGATGGATCAATAATTTTACCGGTAAAAAAATTGAATACGATGTAGTTGCGGGCCTTGATGTTCTCCCCCGCCCTATCACTGACTACTCCCTTCTAATTCAGTGCGGGGGATGTATGATAACCCGCAAACAACTCCATAACAGGCTCCAGCCGGCAATAAAAGCCGGAGTTCCGGTTACAAACTACGGGATGGCAATAGCATATGTGCAGGGAATATACAGGAGAGCGATAAAGCCGTTCGTGAAGTCGGGAGATTCTGGGACAGCCTATCTCTAAAACCTGAAATAAATGAACGGCATGATTTCGGCGGTTCTCATCTGGTAAAGCAGGAATGCTATCAGGAGTATAATTACCATCTGTGCTGCAAGGGGTATTTTAATGAAGAGTCCGCGGTATGACTCTTTAAATTTTTCAGGTAAAAAATGAATGAGATAACCAGCTGCCATCAGGAAAAGAACATTACTGTAGGCAGGTATTACTGTTAAATATGATCCGGGTGAAAAATTATAGGCAATCTGCCTGAACATAAGTAAAATACTATTCATATCCGGAGCTCTGAAAAAAATCCAGCAGAAACTCACAAACTGAAAGGTTATAAACATAGATAATGTTCGTCCGAGCCATCTGTTCTTAAGACGACTCCTAAAAAGCGAATTCCATATTTTATTAATTACCAGACCAATACCATGGAGTCCACCCCAGATAATAAATCTTAATGAAGCACCATGCCATAATCCACCCAATAGCATTGTAATCATCAGGTTCACATAAGTACGGATCTTCCCCTTCCGGTTGCCACCCAAAGAAATATAGAGATAATCACGAAGCCACTGAGATAGCGAAATATGCCATCTTTTCCAGAAATCGACAATGCTTGTTGCTTTGTATGGTGAGTTAAAGTTGACTGGTAACCTGAATCCAAGAATCAATGCTACTCCGATAGCAATATCAGTGTATCCTGAAAAATCACAATATATCTGTAGTCCATATCCATAGATCGCCAGGAGATTTTCAAAACCCGAATAGATCGAAGGAGCTTCAAAAACACGGTCAACAAGATTAATTGCAATGAAATTGGAGATAATTATCTTTTTAATCAGACCTTTGGAAATCATAAAGAGAGCATGGCTGAATTCGCGTGAAGAAACCTTGATACTCCTGATATAATCTGCGGTATAAATACTGAAGCTCTGACTATCGGACCAGCAACAAGATGGGGGAAGAATGAAACATAAAATCCAAAATCAATAATATTCCTGACAGGGTCCATTTTTCTCCTGTAAACATCAATTGTATAACTAAGTGACTGAAATGTAAAAAAGGAAATACCTACAGGGAGTATTATATAACTTATATCAAAGGATGTTCCGAGAATAGAATTTGAAATAGCTGAAAGCAGGTCATATACTTTTAGTTGAGTTCCGAATAAGTTATTTATTGCATTGATAATGAATCCTGTGTATTTAAAATATCCAAGAAGGCCAAGATTTGAGATTATGCTTAAAAGTGACAAATAACTTCCTTACCAAACTTTCTTTCTGACCTGTTTATCAAAAGACCACAGGTATAATCAATTATCGTTACAAATATCAGAATGAACAGGAACAATCCCCCTGTTTTGTAGTAAAAGAACAGGCTTACAATAAATAAGTACAAATTTCTGATCAGAAGTTTCTTGTAAATAAGGCTGTATCCTGCAAGTACTACCAATAAGAAAATCCAGAAAGCAAGCGCTGTAAATATTAAGGGTTTATCCGGGTCATAGCTGAATATCATTGAAATCAAAGAACTTAGAAAACTTTGCTTTCTCTCCAGACTTTCTCCTGCACGGTAATATTATCAGTCTTTGCCAGTGCGAGTGTATCAATCAGAACATCCGGAGGCATTATTATGAAAGGATTCAGGCTCTTTAACAGTAAAAAGGTCTGAGATCATCATCCTGGCAAGAGTATCAGCCCCCTGATCGGTCAGGTGGACATAATCTTTCTTAGCCAGCGGCGGATTCATGCCGAACCACTTTATTATCGTTGATTTTCCGCCCATTGCACTGCATGCATCCCAGAAAACAGCTCCGGATTCAGCTGATGCATTTCTCTGGGCATTAATGATTTTTGGGATGTTTGGGTATGATTTTATGATATCTCCATCCTGGTAAGCCATATCAGTAAGACCAACAACCATTAATCCGGTCCCCGGACATATCTCCTTCAGCAGTTTCAGCTGACGCGAGAGTCCTTTCTCGTAATAGGAATAATCATTCCTGATATTCGTCGCCAGATTAAGTCCGTAATGCAGGACAACAAGATCAGGTTTCAGAAGAGCATAGGAATCCCTGAGATTTTCCTTATCGACCATTGTGAACTCCAGTCCTGCGCTTCCTCTCTGAGGAATATTATCGACCATTACTCCGGTTTTGCTTTCGATGCTTATTCCATAAATATCAGGGCTTGTCTTTCCTGAAAAATCGATAAGAATGTCTTTTGAATCAGAAAGCGGACATGTAAACTCTGTGATCTTGCTGCTGATCCTCAGTGTGTCGGAGATTATCAGATTGTTCCCGGCTCTGACATCAATTTTGACATTGTCAAGATTATTCCTGTAAAGAGATTCTCAGAAATTCATATTTTGATTCAGTATTGTCGCGAGAACGGAGGGAATTATCCTGATCCATGATTTTACCTTATCTGAAGACATCTGTCCGTCGGGCAAATAACGGCAGAATGCCATAAAAGGACCAAGATCGTTGTGTTTTATTTCACCGTTCTTAAATGAAAGATAATTGTATCTTCTCCAGTTCGATGAAGCCCTGACATAAAATGATTTGGTATATGTCACCGGCATCACAGGAAGAAACAATCCCGGTCCGGTACCACCATGATCTTTTCGCAAAGATCGTCTGAGATAAGAAGTAACACGGTCATATTCAATCTGGGAGTCACCATAATAAAGGATCCTTACCTGTCCTTCGGAGAATTGAAGGGAATCAAGGAATACTTCCATCGGATCAGGCGGAGAAGATACGGATGGAGCAGAGGTTGTATCAGCCGTAACAGCTGGCGGAAGTGTTACAGGTCGTGAAGTGTCAGCAACACTTATTTCTTCAGATATGCTCCTGGAAGTATCATCTTTAATCAGAGGTGTGGATCAGTTTCTCCGGGATCAGACTTTCAACAGAAGGCAGATTAATATCCCAGGGCAAAATATAAGAAAGACCTGTAAAACAGATCAGGATGATCAGTAATAGTAAAAATGACCTGAAAGGGCGCATTTCGCGAAAGAGATCAGCTCTTCTTCTTAATTTTTAGTATCTGTCCAACCTTAATTTTGCCGGGGTCGCTGATGCTGTTTAACGTCAAGCACATCAGTAGTGCTAACATTATCAAACATCTTTACAATATCCCATATTGTATCGCCATAACGGACAGTATAAGTTATATAATCCCCATCCGGCACAGGACAGCAAGGCAGTTGCAACAGGGTTGGAGGTTACTGTTTTTCCGATCATCTGCTGTTTTTCAGCAAAAGTCATTGTGTTGACTTTTGAATAATAATCTGATTTTGAAGGATCAACATAAATTGCAAGCTTCTGTCCGACCCGTATAGTATTCCTGTAAATATTGTTCCAGTACCTCAGGTCGGAGAGTCCCACCCGGTACCATTCTGAAATAAAACCAAGATTATCGCCATCCTTGACGGTATAAAGAAGCTTTGTTTTTCCCTTTACATCAACAGGCACATAGGCTGAGCGGGAAGGATCGGCAGTCAGGTTGATCCTTGATAAGATAAAGGTCAGGTTTATAATTCCTGATAGTATCATTCAGATCGATAAAATCACCAAGATGGCTCATTGGAAGAGTGAGTGAAAGAGGTTTTGTTGAGCCAGGAACAAGACCTGTGCGGTATTGAGGATTCAGAGCCCTGCAGCTCTCCAAGAGGAATACCCATTACTTCAGATATCTGGTTAAGATGAATATCCTTGGTTACCATAATTGTATCGGTTGAAACAGGTATATTCAGGGGAAGAGGCCGGATCTTTTCCTCAGCAAAATAATTTACAGCATAGGTAGCGGCAACATACTGAGGAATATAGCCTCTGGTTTCCCTTGGAAGCCTGTAATATATATCCCAGTAGTCTTTTTTGTTTCCCGACCGTTTTATTGCCTTATTCACATTTCCCGGACCGCAGTTATATGCAGCAATAACGAGTATCCAGTCGTTATAAATCTTATAAAGATCACTGATATATTTTGCAGCAGCATGTGTGGATTTAACAGGATCCCTCCTTTCATCGACAAGTGAATTAATATTCAGACCATACATACGGCCGGTGCTGTACATGAACTGCCACATACCTGTGGCACCTGAATGCCGGTTGAATGCATTCGGATTCAATGCCGATTCAATAACAGACATATATTTCAGTTCAGAGGGAAGACCGTAGGAATCGAAAATATCCTCAATCATCGGGAAATAGTAATTCATCAGTCCCAGTACCGCGCTGAAGTGTTTTCTCTGCTTTATTGTATAAACCTGAATATGGTTTCTTATAATACTGTTATAACGGAAGTTTTATAAGTGAATTTATTTTGCTGATTCTTTCAATATAAACAGAATCAGAAAATTCCACTCCAACAGAATCATTTTTGAAATCTTCAGGGTACTCCTTCATTGCCATCCTGACATACCAGCTGTTGACAAGGCTGTCGAGATCAGCTGATATTTTTTCGGAGTAAATTTCGGATTTAAGTATTATAGTATCATTAACAGCAGATGCATTGGCAATCAGAACTGCAAGAAAAAGTGTTATCAGAAGTGTTTTTAATTTCATTATTCAGATATTCATTTAAAAAGTGAAAATAAGGCTTATATTTAATCCTGCCCCAATTAATCCGGGAACCGGTAACTGCAACGGAGAAACCTCAAGATCAAGTTTATTGGTGACATCGAAATTTGAAAGGCTTGCATCAACATTTGCATCAAGTACGGTTATCAGATACCAGGCTGCTATACCGATATAAGACAGATCGCGGTATCTTTTATAATAATCAACAGCTTTAAGAAGATTATCCTTCACCCATGATTTGTTCGATGGATCATATGTATTCGGGAAAAAGAACCGGATCATATTCAGATGGTTCAGCCCACTTTATAAGAGTAATATAGCTGTCAGTTTCCGGAATCTTATCGGTAAAATCCTGATAAGCTTTCATCATCTCATTGTATTTTGTCGTATTGAAGCTTACACTATAAGCAAGGCCTCCAAATCCTGCATAAACAAATGGCATCTTCCAGTATTTCCTGTTATAAACCTGTCCCAGACCCGGAAATGCCACCGCCATCATTGTTGCTTTCAAAGGTTCAGGTTTGAAAGCAGGTCTCACCGGTCCGGAAACAGCAATTGTGTCCTGTGCGATTAAGTCATCCGACAGACAAAAAAATAACGTAATGAGAATAATTTTTATTTCCTGAACTGTTCTCAAACTCAGTATAATCCGGATTTTATCCCGTTTCAAGCAGGACCGGAGCGACAAATATAATTATTTTCAGTAGTTAAGACGGTCAAAGACCCCTAAAATGCGCTCCATCTCTTCGGGATTCTCAAACGGGATGACTATTTTTCCCTTTCCCTGTTCATTTATACGGAAATTGACCCTGGTTGAAAATATGCGGTTCAGATGTTCCGAAAGCTGCAAAAAGTCTTCATTAAGTTTCTTCTTTCTTTCACGTTTTGCCGGATCCTTGATCTTTTCTGTCTGGAGCAATCTTACAAGTTCCTCGACCTGCCTGACAGAAAGATCACCATCGACAATACGGTAATAAACATCCATTTGTGTCTTTGGATTTTCAATATTGACGAGTGTACGGGCATGTCCCATCATAACATGTTTATTCCGTATGCCAAGCTGGATTTCAGCAGGGAGCCTGAGAAGGCGGAGATAATTAGATATTGTCGAACGTTGTTTGCCGACCCTGTCGCTCAGCTGTTCCTGAGTCAGCCTGCACTCTTCAATAAGTCTCTGGAAACTGATCGCCACTTCAATGGCATCAAGATCCTCCCGCTGGATATTCTCAACAAGCGCCAGTTCAAGCATTGCCTGATCATCAGCTGTTCTGATATATGCAGGCACATGTGTCAGTCCTGCCAGACGGGCTGCTCTGAGTCGTCTTTCTCCTGCAATCAGCTGATATCTTCCATTCCCGGTTTCTCTGACAGTAAGCGGCTGTACAATACCAAGCTTTCTGATAGAGCCGGCAAATTCTTCAAGAGCCTGTTCATCAAAATGGCTCCTTGGCTGAAAAGGATTACCGTCAATTGAATCAAGCGAAATATCCATATTAGGTTCGACTTTTCTCTCCAGGACCTCTTTCTCAACACCATCGATCAAAGCTCCGAGCCCTCTTCCTAATGCATTTTTCTTTGTCATGGATTCATTTTATGTTAAAAGTTTATTTCCCTGTCAGGATCATGCTTCTCGATCAGTTCTTTGGCCAGATTAAGGTAATTAACAGTGCCCCTTGAATCGGCATCATAAAGTATTGCGGGTTGTCCGAAGCTTGGTGCTTCAGAAAGCTTTACATTCCTCTGAATTATTGTTTTGAAGACCATCTGCTGGAAATGCTTGTTAACCTCCTCTGCAACCTGGTTTGAGAGTCTCAATCTCGAATCGTACATTGTAAGAAGGAATCCTTCAATCTCAAGATCCGGATTAAGGTTATTCTGAATTATTTTAATGGTATTCAGAAGTTTACCGAGTCCTTCCAGGGCAAAGTATTCGCACTGAACAGGTATAATTACTGAATTTGCCGCTGTGAATGCATTAACAGTCAGCAGGCCAAGCGACGGAGAACAGTCAATAATCACATAATCAAAATTACCTGCAATTTTTCCAAGGATACCTTTAAGGATCTTCTCTCTTTCATGTCTGTCAAGCATCTCTATTTCAGCTCCTACCAGGTCGATATTGGAGGGCATTATTGAAAGATTCTCGACACCCTGTTTCATGAATTGCATCTGAAGGCTCCTTCCCGTCAATCAGGCAATCGTACACAGTGCATTTTATCTGGCGCGAATCTACGCCAATTCCTGATGTGGCATTTGCCTGCGGATCAGCATCAACTATTAGCACTTTTTTCTCCAGAGCGGCCAGACTGGCTGCCAGATTTATTGCCGTCGTTGTTTTTCCAACCCCTCCCTTCTGATTCGCGATAGCTATGATCCTTCCCATTTGATTTTTATTTGAATTTCCTGATTTTAATTTGAGCTTCAAATTTACGATTTATGAATTTTCAGCCTCGGACTGGCAATAATGTAATTGTAAACAATTCATTCGTCCTTTTCAACATGTTATTAACACAGCATCCTTTCAGATGATCAGACATATCAATTCCTGCTGGTCATTTATGTAATAACAAATTTACCATGCCTGCGGAAAACATTTATTATTCATTTATTCAGATATTTGCTTTAAATATCAAAACGATGGAGAAGAAAGAAATAAGCCAGGATTGGTTTGCTATCGTTAATCCAAATGCCGGAAACGGAAAAGGCACAAAGGACTGGGACAGGATTACTGATATTCTCGATAAAAACGATATCAGGTTCAATGTGAAGACTACACATAGGAAAAGGCGATGCGACAGAATTCACTAGGGAATTGATTGCCGGCGGATACAGAAAAATAATTTCAATTGGAGGCGACGGCACTTTAAACGAGATAATAAACGGGATCTTTACTCAGGATCATTGTCCGCCGACAGAAATCATCTTAAGCCTGATACCTGTTGGCACAGGCAACGACTGGGGACGAATGTTCGGAATTCCCCTGGTCTATGAAGGGGCGGTGCAGGTTATTAAGGAGGGAAAACATATGCTGCACGATATTGGAGTAATAGACTATTACAACGGGGAAGAAAAAGCAAGAACCTATTTCATAAATATTGCATAATTTACGGGAAAAAGCTTATTCCGTGATCTTTATCTCATAGAGCTTCGGCCACCTTTTGCCAGTGACAAAAATCCGTCCGCCTGGAGCATCCCAGGCAATACCATTGAGAACATCCGCGTTTATCTCTCTCCTTTTTGATTCGGGATATAATGGCGACATGTCAATATATGAGTTCACCTTACCACTGAATGGATCGATCCTTGCAATAAGATCAGTCTGCCATATATTTGCCCATATCTCACCATCAATATACTCAAGCTCATTCAGCTGATCGACCTTTTTCTCATTATCATAAACTTCAATCCTTGAAACAGCATCAAACATTTCAGGCTCATGAAAATAGAGAACATTTGAACCATCGCTCATTACGATCCTGTCATTTATTGTAGTCAGACCCCAGCCTTCCGTCTGAATAAATATCTTATTTATCACCCTGAAGTCGGATTTATTATAAATGAAGCCTACTTTGTTCGTCCAGGTAACCTGGTATATCCTGTCGTTATACAGGGTTATCCCCTCACCAAAAAGAGAAGGGTCGAGGTTATGCTGCCTCAGGACTCTTGCCTGTTTCCAGCTCAACTTCCCTTAGGCTTGAGCCTGTCTCCTGTCCGGTACCCTCATACAGTATCCCGTTATCATAAAATAGTCCCTGTGTAAATGCCTCACTATCGTGAGGATAAGTGTGGATAACCTTGTAGCTGTATCTTTTTGGAACGACGTCTGAATAGACGATCACAAATCGTGTCACCGACTGACTCTTTTCCCTGGTGTAGGCAACTGCTTTAACGGATTTCCTGCCGGTCAGGCCTGTAAATGAGGAACTCAACTGAACATTCCCATGGAGCAGATGTCATGAGAGCTACTGCCTTCCCGTCAAAAAACACTTTTACTGAATCAAATAATTTCTCTATCGTCAGCGGAATTACCGAAACCCTGATCTGATCCTTAAGCTTATATTCAGCATTTTCAGCCGGTGATATCATTTTCATCAGATCCGCAGTGTAGTTTGCTTTATTAATATCAGGGGATTCATTGCGTGATTTCACAGCATTGCCGGAACGGCCGGAACAGGAAAGGATCCATGAAACCAAAAGAAAAAAAGAGACTAAAAGAATATATTTTGGATAATCAGTCTTCATTTTGCTTATCTCTTTTTCCAAACAATCGTCTCAGACTATTTTTTCTGGCATTTGCGATCTGCCTCTCCATTTCCTGCTGGTGAAGGTCGAAAGGAACAAGCATCTGCCATATCTCGCTCCAGCCCGGAAATCCTCCGATATTCTTGTCATCAATGAAAATATCAGCATCAATCTTCCTGCTTATTGTATCATCAAAAACCTCTTCAGGGTAGTTCTTATTAACTGCATAAAACTCGATTCCGTTCTTTCTGCAAAACTCAACTGCTTCATCAAGCTCAGGTCCTGCTCTGAAAGTCCACAAGATAAGTCTGACTCCCAGTTTCTCAAGTTCCTTAAGGGTCTGAAATGCAAAAAGCTTCTCTTTTCCGATTCCGGGATATTCATGTTCAACAATGGTGCCGTCAAAATCCACGGCAATCCTTATGTTCTTGAAATTGATCATCCAGACAAGACAGTATTAATTCCTGCAAATCTAATAATTTCTGCTAATCATCTGAAATTTATCCTAATTTTGCTTTCCTTATAGATCTGGTATTATGTGATCTCCATGAAACACATTCCAAATTTCATTACCTCCCTTAACCTGGCTGCCGGATTTGCAGCAATAATTTCTGCTGCAAACGGTAATCTGCTGACAGCTTCCTGGCTTGTCGTGGCAGCAATGATATTTGATTTTTTAGATGGTTTTTCGGCCACGACTGTTAAAAGCTTATTCCGAAACCGGGAAAGAGCTTGACAGCCTTGCTGACGTCGTAAGCTTTGGGGTTGCACCGGCACTGATAGTTTATAAATTGCTTGTTCCTTCGATCAGCAATATGGCCGCTGATCCGGATTCCGCTGTTCTGTACATACCGGTTTTAATGCCTGTATGTGCTGCATTACGCCTGGCAAAATTCAACATCGATACAACTCAGACCACATCTTTTAAGGGATTACCCACGCCGGCAAATGCGATAGCTGTCATTTCTGTTGTAATGGCTGCAAATTATTCTTCGATGCCTTTGCTGAAGTCATTTACAGAATCGCCGGTGGCTCTGCTAATATATACGGTTATTTTATCGCTTCTTATGATAACAAGGCTCCCATTGTTATCACTTAAATTCAAAAATCTTAAGTTTAAGGGAAATGAAGGAAGATTTATTATCATCGGGCTTGTCGTGATATCATTCATTATCTTCGGAATTTCCGCGGCTCCACTCATAATACCGATTTATTTTATTGTTTCGTTGATTACACCCCCCACCCCTCACAGGAAGGCTTTAAGCATTAAGGATCAACCCCCTAACCCCCCAAATGGGGGGCTTTAACAGTTAATCAGGGTTCCTTAAGTCCACCCTGTGAGAGGATTTAAGGACTAGCCATTCTCTTCGTCAGCAGGAAATTTCTTTTCGTAAAGCTTTAATCCTGCTTTGATTATGAACCAGCTGACGATTATAAATGCCGGCCAGATGAGGTATTGTAATATTCCGGATATATACATATTCTAAACTTTTAACCTTTTACTTTCATCTTTTATCTTTTAACATCCCCCTCGCCCCCTTCAAAGGGGGAATTATCTGTGCTCCATGCCCTTAGCCCTTTGCTTTTAGTAAATGTGTCCTTCAGTTTTCATTTCTTCTTCGGTAATCCTCTTATTGTTTATCGATTTCCAGGCGATCCAGATATATCCGATTACGAACGGGACAATGAAGGAGACATACATCATGGTCCTCAGGGTAAACAGGCTTGAGGAGGCTTTATTAATCGTCAGAGAACTATTAAGATCATAGGATGACGGGTAAAAAGCTGTTCCGTTGAATCCTGCCACCAGGAAGAGTGCAAAAACAGCTAGCACTGTTCCAAATCCCGCGTACCATATTCCAGTCCGGCTTCCTTTGAATAACGTGATACCAATCCCGAACAGAACTCCTGCCACTCCTGCCAGAAATAATATCAGCACCAGTGGCATCTGAAGAAGGTTATGCAGATATTTAAACTTTTCCATACTCACAGTCCCGGTTGCCTGGTCATAGGCAAATCCTTTTGAAACAAGCAGGTTATGACGAAGAAGAGGAAAAAAACAAGGAATACAATAGCATTCATTGCCAGCTTGCTGCCTGATCGTTCAACCAGTTCCCTGTCATCAATTGAATTGATTAAATACAGTAGGCCATTGGTCCTTGCAAGGAAAAGCACTGCAAGACCCAGTGCAAGATTTCTTCCGTTCAGAAGTGCTTCAAGTCCGTGCCACGGTGTTGCCCATTTTACCTGGTTCATTTCATTGAGGCTGAATTGAGCACCTGTAAAGAAAGTGGCGACAGCTACACCAATGAGGAAAGGGCCAAGGGAACCGTTCAGAAACAGGAAAATATCGAAGGTTTTTTGCCCAAGAACATTTGCAGGCTTTGACCGGTATTCATAAGCTATTGCCTGGATAATAAAGCTGAACAATATTGCTGATCCATACCCAGTAAGCCCCACCGAAACTTGCAGAATAGAACAGGGGGAATGATGCAAAGAAAGCACCTCCGAAAGTAACCAGGGTGGTAAAGGTAAATTCCCATTTCCTTCCCATAGCATTGACTATCATTGTCTTCTGCAGATTATTTTTTGGAAGCGAAAAGATCATCGACTGTCCTCCCTGAACAAACATCAGGAATACAAGCAGGCTTGCCAGCAGAGAAATGATTATCCACCAGTAATGCTGCAGGAAAATATATGATATTATTGTTGTCATGTTTATATCCTCCTAATGTTTTGGTCCAAGTTTTATCTGTTTGATCATAATTGATATTTCCGCAATCAGCAGAACGGTGAACAGAACTGCAAAAAGGATAAAGGTGGTTATGACTGATCCTGAGCTGATCTGAGAAACAGCTGCGGAAACCGGCATCAGGTCCTGAATTATCCAGGGCTGACGACCCATTTCGGCAAGTACCCATCCCAGTTCGCCTGCCAGATAAGGCAGCAGAATTGAGCACAGGGCAACCCAAAGGAACCATTTGTTCTTAAGGAGGGTTCCCCTGTAAAGAAAGAAGAGAGCCAGAATAAAAACCAGGATAAAGTAAAATCCGAGCATCACCATAAGATGGAAAGTGTAAAACGACGTTTTTACGTTTGGTATCGCTTCTTCAGGTTTTCCGAGAAATGCATATCCGAAATACCTGAAATAATCATTAATGAATTTTTTGTCGCGAAACATTCCTGAAATACCATCTGCTTTTTGAGTGTCGTTATTCTGCTTTGCTGCTTTGAATTCAATAAGAAGGTCCCGTGCCTTTTTCCCACGTTCAATCTTTTCTGAAACAGATAATAATGCCCCGTGAGGCATTGCCGTTTACCAGATCGTTTATTCCAGGAACAAATGAGTCTTTGTCGCCTCCCGTCATCACCGAAAGGAATCCGGGGATCTCAATTCTGAAATGCAAAATCGTTAACCTCCTTTTCTCCTATCATTTTGTCCGATTTCTTTAAAACCCCCAATGCAACAAGACCAGCATTCTGTTTGCCTTCGTAAAGAGCCTCAAAAGCCGCAAACTTCACAGGCTGGGCTTTTGCCAGAGTCCTGGCTGAAGTGTCGCCGGTATAAGCAACCAATAAGAGATGATAAAAGGCCGAAGATCCCTGCGATAAGAATGCTCCTTTTTGCCAGAAAATCTTCACGTTTACTCAGAAGGTACCAGGCACTTATTCCCAGCACAAACATTGATGCAAGCAGAAATCCCGAGGAAATAGTATGTAGGAATTTACTGACAGCCACCTCATTGAAAAGCACATCCCAGAAACTTACCATTTCATTCCTGGCTGTCTCCGGGTTAAAGACCATGCCGACCGGATTTTGCATCCATGCATTTGCAACAAGGATCCATAAAGCCGAAAGGTTGGCTCCGACTGCAACCAGCCATGTTGATGCCAGGTGGAATTTTTTGCTGACCTTGTTCCATCCGAAGAACATTACTGCAACAAAAGTTGATTCGAGAAAAAATGCCAGGATACCTTCGATTGCCAGGGGTGCTCCGAAAATATCCCCGACAAACCATGAATAATTTGACCAGTTGGTTCCAAATTCGAACTCAAGGATAATTCCGGTTGCTATGCCAATTGCAAAATTGATCCCGAAAAGGGTCATCCAGAATCTTGTCATACGTTTCCATTCCTCACTGCCGGTCTTTACATAAATTGTCTCCATTATGGCAATAATAAAGGAGAGACCAAGTGTAAGAGGAACAAAAAGCCAGTGGTATATGGCTGTCAGGGCAAATTGTGCCCTGGACCAGTCAACCAGGGTAAAATCGACGCTCTCAAACATAGTTTTATTTTGAATTTATTAATTGATCCAATACATATCTCGCTTTTTTGCTCATCAGAGCTATACTTTTCTGAAAGGAAATCCTGGAAAAAGAAGATTTTCAGGATAAGAAAGATAACAAACAGCTTGATCAGGATAATAATCCAGACACGCTTTCCCCACCATGACATGCTCCTGAAACCGTCATAGTAAAAACGGAATAACCTGTTCATTGCAGAAGAAACCGGATTCATCCTTGATTTTGTTCAGGTTTTGTTTTTTTTCTTATCTTTTTACTTAAAGTTACAGGTTCAGCTTCTTTATTACCCAATATAGAAATATGCCTGCCATTATCCTGATTCCCGTCTGATAAGCTGGAGGTTATTTTCTGGACCAGCCTTAAATCCATAAAAGAACTCCCTGGCAAATACTCTCAGAACAGTGTAGGTTGGAATGCCAAGCAGCATTCCGGGGATACCGGCTGCAAACCCTGATGCAAGAACCACAATAAATATCTCGAGCGGATGCGCTTTTACGCTGTTGGAAAATATAATCGGTTGAAACACCACATTATCAATCAGATGTGTAATTGCTTCCACTAATATCATATAATAAATGAGAGGAACCACCACTGTTGAAAAATCCTGATTTATATGCGATGCTACCCCCATTATTATTGCTATGAACAGACCAAGCCATGGTCCGACATAAGGAATTACATTAAGAATACCCAGGATCAGTCCCATTACCAGTGCCTGCTTGGAAATCGATGCCGGCAATAGTCATCCCGATATCGATCAATATCATTATGCATGTGCTCTGGATCACAATCCCGATCAGGTACCTGGTAAGGAGTTTTTTAATTGAATTGAGAGCCCTTGTTACATTGTCAACGTACTTGTCGGGGATCCACATCAGAATTGATTCATAAAACAGATGCTGATCCTTAAGGAAAAAGAAGGTTATGAATGTTATTGAAAATATCGCCACAACAACGTTTCCGAGAAGGCTTACAAGTGACCCAAGAAAATTTTTAATCATCTCAATGTTCAGAATACCTGATATCTTGGAAGAGATATATTCTTTGAGCGATAACTGATCTGAAATATTCGGGTTCAGGTTGCTTAATAATGATTCAATTTTGTTGATCGGACCTTCTACAATCTGGACAATTTTTCCACTGTCAATTGTCGAAAAATAATTTATCTGTTTTGTAACCAGAGGTACAAATATCACAAAGAACATAATAATTATTCCCCAGATTAATAATCAGTGTAAATAACGCACTTATAACACGAGGAAAATGCCATTTCCCGATTTTTATCCGGCAGAAAAGATCAACAAGGGGCCTGCCCATTATCGAAAGAACACCCGAGACCAGAATATAAACAACTATATGTTCCTGAAATACCACAACACCGCCAAAAAGAGCAAAATACCGAAAAAGATCAGGATGTTCCTTAGCGTGGTTTTCATCACAGAGGTTTTCTATATACAAACCTAATCAGAAATTTCGGAATTCCCTAAAAATTGACAGAAATGACCTACTGCCATTATGTCTGTCGTAATTTCATTATAAATGCCATTATGGCAGTATTTAGATTTTGGAACAGAAATTGAAATTATCAGGATAGAAGTTAAAAATGTTTAACTTAAAATAATGGAGGACAAAGCTATGTTACCAACAATTGCAAAAAGAAGTTTCAGACCATTTTACATGGGCAGTATTTTTGATGATGATTTTTTCCCGGTAATGTCAAACAACGCAAGTTCAATGCCGGCTGTCAATATCAGGGAAGATGACAAAAGATTCACGCTCGACCTTGCTGTTCCGGGAATTGACAAGAAAGATCTGAAGATTGACATTAACGAGGATGTGCTTACCATCTCCTCTGAAACAAAAAATGAATCGGAAGAAAGCAAGGATGGTTACAAGAGAAAAGAATTCAGCTATTCATCTTTCTGCAGAAGTTTTCAGATACCTGAAAATGTAAACAGGGAAAAGATTGAAGCCAACTACAAGGATGGAATTCTGAGCGTTTCACTTCCTAAGTTTGAAGAAGAAAAGAATAAAATTTCACGTCAGGTTAAGATTTCATAATAGGTAAGAAAATCCCGGTCATGCACCGGGATTTTTTGTTTCAGAACAATTTTCTACTATCCTTTGAGCAAATCTTTTTCCAAATTCAATCAATTATCCTTCTTTCCGGCTCCGGGTGAGAATTTAAAGGATGCTGTATCATCAAAGGTCTTTAATTTCAGATTCCTGAAATTCTCAAGAATAATTTTTGGAGCCTCTCCGCTCCATCCATACGACCCGAAGGCTCCGGCAATCTTTCCTTTGTCGCGTATTGGATTTATAAGAGCAAAAAGAGTATAAACCGGTAGTAGGGTATTCTGATTAATGGTTGGGGAACCTGCGAGAATTGCATCGGATGATATCAGTTTCAATTCAAGGTCGCCTGTAGAAATCTTTTCTATATCAGTCACATCTATATCAAAATTACCGGTTTCCCGGATTCCCTGAGCTATATATTCAGCTGCCTGTCTGGTATAACCATAAGCTGATACGTATGCAATAAGGACTCTTTTTATCGGTCCGCCTGAAATAAGTTTCAGATATTCATTCGAATATTTTTCAGTCAGGTCCACTATTTCCCTGAGATTTTCGCGGTGAACAGGACCATGACCCGGGACAAATAACATTCAATCTCAAGCGGCCTGATCTTTTCAATTGCCTTCATCATAAACCTGCTGAATGGTTTCAATATCACATCAAAGTAATATTTAAAGGCCCCCAGGTATTCCGGGCTCAGTTCGCTGAAAATCGCTGAGTCACAGTAATGAGCTCCGAACGAATCGCAGGTAAATAAGATCTTTCTCCTCCTCAAGATAAGTATAGATTGAATCAGGCCAGTGCAGATTTGGTGCGGAGATAAACCTTAATGTCTTATTTCCCAGATCGAGTAAGTCACCATCTTTAACGATAAGCGATCTGAATGGCTTATTCACAATATCCTCAAGATATCTGATAGCGCTTCCGCTTCCCACCACAGTTGCATCAGGAGCAATCTCGAGCAAGCGGCGGAGGCTTCCGGAATGATCAGGTTCAGTATGATCCAGGATAATATACTGTAATTCCCGGGGATCGGTGACTGACTGTAATTTCTTCAGAAAGACACCGAGAAATTTCTCCTTGGCAACTTCGACAATTGCTTTCTTATCTGCATTAATGAAATATGAGTTATAAGTGGTTCCGAATTCAGTGGTCATTACAATATCAAAGGTTTTGATATCATAATCGAGAACCCCTATCCATTTTACGTCAGGTGTAATATCTAAAACACTTTCATCGTTCCTTTTCATGGAAAAAATTTTTCAGATTTTGGCAATAATGCTTTTGTTGGCCTTGACCTGCTGAAGTATCGGCACTTCAACCTCAGTCCCCAACGGAAGGAATATATCAACTCTTGATCCGAACTTAATGAATCCCAGCTCATCGCCCTGGGTTACTGTCTGACCTTCTTTAGCGTAAGTGACTATCCTCCTGGCGACAGCACCTGCAATCTGGCGTACAAGAATCTCGGTCCCTTTTTCTGTCTCAATAACAATCGTGCTTCTTTCATTCAGTTCGGAAGATTTCGGATGCCAGGCAACCATATAATTCCCCGAATGATAATTTACATACTTAATATGCCCCGAAACAGGATATCTGTTACTGTGCATATTGAAAGGGGACATAAATATTGAAATCTGCAGGCGTGTATCCTTGAAATATTCTTTCTCAACAGTTTCTTCAATCACAACCACTTTCCCGTCGGCAGGAGCATAAATCAGTTCAGGATCAGGTTCAAGGTTTCTTGCCGGAAGACGGAAGAAGAAAAGAATGAAAATAAAAAACAAAGCTGAAGATACAGAGGAAAATCCATTTTACCAATGAATTATCAGACCAGATAATCCATGCAATAATATTAATCATAAGCAAAATTACAAAGCCGACTAACAGAATTTTATATCCTTCCTTATGAATAGCCATCCCTTGAAAATTTGCGCAAAACTAATTAAGACTTATCAATCATCCAAAAAGTGAAATAAAAAGATAAACAAGAGGGAATGAAATTATGGCACTGTCAAAACGATCGAGAAATCCTCCATGTCCTGGCAGGATTGACCCTGAATCTTTTACACCCATGCTCCTCTTAAGCATGGATTCAATGAGATCTCCGAATGTACCTGCTATGGAAATTATTAGTGAAATGATAATCCATCCTGCAGTGTCCACAATACCGAGCCACCCCGACAGCAGCCATGCAGCCAGAATTGCGATTATCATGCCGCCAAAGAATCCTTCCCACGATTTTTTTGGTGATATGCGTTCCATAAGCCTGTGTCTGCCTAATGTAATCCCGGTAAGGTAAGCTCCGGTATCATTTGCCCAGAGAAGCAGGAGAAAGCCGACAACAATACCAGGTGAAAAAACAATATCAGGATGAGCCAGCAATGAACTGAAACCTGTTCTTGAAAATGCTGAAAACGGGAACATCGAGAACGGTAGTGCAATATATAAAGACTGCAAAAAATGTATGCGCCAGAGAATCAAATGGTTTTTCCTGCTTTCTGTAGAGTTCGACTATCATTATTATCAGAGCCAGAGGTATTAGGAGCAGGAAATATTCAATTCCTAATCAATCCGGAAGCGATAAGGGTGGAGATAATATAAAGGGAACAGCCGGCAATTATTCCTGTTATCATCTGCGGACGGATCCCGGTGTTTCTTATCATCAGGTAATATTCATACTGAGCTCCTGCAAGAAGCAACAGACCTGTAATAAAGAATGAAACCGGGTGCAGCCAGAAGCCTCCCAGGATAAAAATCACTATCCATACGGCAGTAAGTGTCCTCGTGTAAAAATTGCCCAAAACAGCTATTTTTTGCTTTTTGCCTTTTCTCCCTTACTCTTCTTTGCAGATTTATCGGAAGTTTTCTTTTCTTTTCCCGAGGTTTTCACGGATTCCTCTGGTTGTATAACAGCAGGTCCTATAACGGTAACTGTTTCATTTACCTGATTTTAAAGAAAGTTCATTTTTCACTGCTGATTCTCTTTCTTCTTTTAGAATATCTGCCTTTCTTTTGCCAAAGATCCTTTCAAGATCTTCGCTGAAAATAACTTCCTTTTCAAGCAGCAATTCAGCAAGCTCTATCAGTCCTTTCATATTGTTTTTAAGGACTTCCTGAGCACGCACGTATGATTCCTCAATAATTTCTTTAACCTCCTGGTCAATCAATTCTGCAGTTTTCTCGCTGTAAGGTTTTGTGAATCCGAAGTCTGACTGGCCCGATGAATCATAGAAACTTATATTGCCTACTTTTTCGCTCATTCCGAAAAATGAAACCATGGCATATGCCTGTTTGGTGATCTTCTCCAGATCGCTCAGGGCTCCGGTTGATATTTTACCAAATACAATCTGTTCTGATGCTCTTCCTCCAAGAGCATAAGCCATCTCATCAAGAAGCTGTTCACGTGTTGTTATCTGTCTTTCCTCAGGAAGATACCAGGCTGCGCCAAGTGCTCTCCCTCGGGGTATTATTGTGACCTTAAGCAAGAGGACTTGCATATTCAAGCATCCAGCTCACCGTTGCATGACCAGCTTCATGATAGGCTATTGTTTTCTTTTCGACCATTGAGATGATCTTGTTTTTTCTTTCAAGACCGCCAACAATTCTGTCAATAGCATCAAGAAAATCCTGTTTTTCCACAACAGTCTTGTTTTTCCTTGCGGCGATCAGTGCCGATTCATTACATACATTAGCAATATCTGCACCTGAAAAGCCGGGAGTTTGTTTTGCCAGGAATGATATATCAAAGCCTTTCTCGAGTTTTATCGGGCGCAGATGTACTTTAAAAATTGCCTCCCTTTCATTAAGATCAGGCAGTTCAACATGGATCTGACGGTCAAATCTTCCGGCTCTGAGCAATGCCCTGTCGAGTATGTCTGCCCTGTTTGTTGCTGCAAGAATAATTACTCCCATGTTTGTACCGAAGCCATCCATCTCTGTAAGAAGCTGATTAAGAGTATTCTCCCGTTCATCATTTGATCCGAAATTCACGTTTTTTCCCCTGGCCCGGCCAACAGCATCAATTTCATCAATAAAGACAATACAGGGAGCCTTTTCCTTTGCCTGCTTGAAAAGATCCCTTACCCTTGAGGCTCCGACTCCTACAAACATCTCAACGAAATCAGAACCTGAAATTGAAAAGAAAGGGACATTTGCTTCACCTGCAACCGCCTTGGCCAGTAGTGTTTTTCCCGTTCCCGGAGGTCCTATCAGCAGAGCTCCTTTTGGTATTTTACCTCCAAGCTGGGTATATTTTTTAGGATTTTTGAGAAAATCAACGATCTCCATTACTTCAGTCTTTGCCTCCTCAAGTCCGGCAACATCATTGAAGTTTAATTTCACATTGGTTTCCTTGTCGAAGATCTGGGCTCTCGATTTTCCAACGCTGAATATGCCGCCAGCACCTCCTCCAGCTCCGCCTGACATACGCCTCATCATAAAAATCCAGAAAAAGATAAAGATAATGAATGGTAATGTCCATCCCAGTATCTGTCCTATGTAGTTAGGACGTGTTTCGGTTTCAGGATAGATAATATCATTATCCTCATAACCTGCTTTTTTTTGCTCTTCGAAGAAGAAAGGTCTCAAATGTGGCAATATCTCCTATGTTATGTGTATAATTTGCTTTTGGAGCACCGAATCCCATTTTCCCGTTATTGTTTTTCGGGAGGTCAGGATATCTTCCGGATTCAAGTGCCTCTTTTTTAAGATATATTTCAGCAGATCTCCTTGTTGATAACCACAATCCTTTCAATATCCCTGTTCGTGATCATCTCCTTGATTTCACGTGTCTGGACTTTAGGTATCGCCTTGCCGCCGTAAAACAGATTAATTGCAAGAAAGGAGACAATAAGTATGGCAAAAATCCAGTTTGAATTGAATTTCGGCTTCAGATTCTTATCAGGGAGCTTCAGTGGTCCCTTATTTTTGTTTTTGTTATCGTTTTCGGCCATAAATAATTGACTTAACGTAAGTTATCTTTAATCGCTTCCATCGAGGCATCAGCCCAAAGCGATTCAAGGCTGTAAAAATGCCTGTACTCCTCAAGAAAAATATGGACAACGACATTCCCATAATCAAGAAGGACCCAGAAACAGTTTTCGAGCCCTTCGACATGCAAGGGATTTTCTCCAGCCTCTTTTCTGACTGTATCCTCTACAGAATCGCAGAGAGAATCAACCTGGTTAACTGAAGATCCATGGCAGATTATAAAAAAATCAGTTATTCTGTTTTCAAGATTCCTCAGATCAATTTTAAGAACATCCTGTCCCTTCTTCTCAAATATGCCCTTTAAAATAGCTTCCAGGAGTAATTCAGTTCCGTCCTGTCTTTTCTTCATCAAAGAATTTTCAGTTTAATATCAAGATGCAAAAGTACGAACTTTTATCTGTATTTTTGTCATTGTCAGTCTCTATTTACAATTTCAGTGCCACCCTGTTAATCCATCTGAAATAACGGTAATTTTGACATGTAACAAGTAAAACTTCCTGTTGATGATAATCGGATCGCGGTTTATATTTTGCAAAAACATTGAATCAACCAATACATGTGCTTCCGGTTTATTACAATCCGGATCCGTTCCTGAGGGTACAATCATATATACAAATTACCAGTCAGCCGGCAGAGGACAAAAGGGTAACAGATGGGAAAGTGAAGATGGTAAAAATCTGTTATTCAGTACAGTTTTATTTCCAGTTATGGTCAGCCCTGAAGACCAGTTCATTATTTCAATATTCATTTCACTGGGAATTTGCGATTTCTTAAAAATGCTGATACCTGACTGTAAAATCAAATGGCCCAATGATATTTATGCCGGGGATGACAAAATAGCAGGTATTCTGATTGAGAACTCCATAATCTCAAATGCTATTAGTTAATTCAATAGCCGGCATCGGGCTGAATATTAATCAGGAAGAATTTCCGGAAGAACTGCCGAATCCTGTTTCGCTTAAAATCCTTACCGGGAAGGAGTTTGATCCTGATTATTGCCTGAAACAGCTTGCCGGCTGCCTTGACCTGCGTTATAAGCAGGTTATTTCCGGAAGTTGGGATGTGCTCAGGAACGAATATATTTCATCTCTTTATCAGCTAAATATATGGCGCAGATTTAAATCTGAAGATGGAAATTTTCTGGAGGAAGATATTATCGGTTACCGATTCAGGATGTATAAAAATTGAGGAAAGAGCTGGGAATACCAGGAATTCTCATTTAAGGAAATTGACTTTGATATCTAAGCAGGTATTTTTGGTCTGGGGTACGGGGTATGAGGTACGAAGAGTGCAATCCGTAACTTTTACTTTTTAGCAGGCTGCCAGCCCCTGAATTTCTCCATTTCCTCAATAAGTTTTTCGAGAAAACTTTCTAATAGGTTTTGCTGCCATCATTTTCAGGAGCGGATTTAAATGTGCAGCAAGTTTCAGATTCACTTCTGCCTTGCCGGCGTTGTTTTCCTTAATATTAAGAACCAGGGAGAAATCATTTGACTGTAACACGTTGCCGTTATAAACGACCTTATTATAAGGTTCCTTTTCTGACAAGATTAATGTTGACTTTACCCAGAGGTGAAACATGAAAACTGCATGAATCACTTTCAATCTTGCAGGTCATCAATAGTACCGTCAGGAACAAATTGCCTGAAGTTTCTGATATCCGTCACAAAATCAAATACCTCCGGCGGAGTGCAGGTCAGCTTTCCTGTCCTGCTTTCATATTTTGATATGTCAGGCATAACGTTGACGATTTAGTCCCCAGGCTGAAGGATCAATTCTCCACTGCTTCAGAGTCTCAACATCCTGTTCGGTAATATAACCCGATCCGACGGCAGCCGAAATCAGCGTACTGTAATTACTGAGTGTATGAAGTTCACATTTTGCGGCTGCAAATCCATCTGCGGCCTTTTTAAATTCATATGTAAAAATAGCGGCCATGCCCAGAAGATCGCATCCTGCTTCCCTCAGAGCTTTTACTGCACCAAGACTGCTGCCTCCGGTTGAAATAAGATCCTCAATGACAACAACTTTCTGGCCCGGTTCAAAATAACCCTCAATCTGGTTTCCAAGACCATGCTCCTTTGCTTCCGACCTGACATAAATAAACGGCAATCCAAGTTTTTCTGCAACAAGCGCTCCATGTGCAATTGCTCCAGTGGCAACACCTGCTATCAAGTTCCGCTTTAGGATAACAGGATTCCTGACTATTTCGGCAAATGAGTCTCTGATATATGACCTGACAACGGGAAAATGAAAGGGTTTTGCGGTTATCACAATAAATAGGTGATTTCCATCCCGAAGCCCACGTAAAAGGATTTGACGGTTGTAATTTAATTGCTTTAATTTGTAAAAGATATTCGGCGATCTTTTTAGCACTATTTTCCATTCAGAAATGTATAAAGTTCATTTTGAAAACAGATTCATAATGATCAGTGCAGAGCCTGACCGGTTACAAAAATACTCGTTATTCCATAAGTTTTACGCAACAAGTGAACTTTATAAACTAATATCTGAATTCCAGACTGACAGTTCAATTCATTCAATAAATGTTTATGGACCCAACATCAAGCATATCTGGAAGATTTTCAGGATTTATTTCACTGAAGTCGGAGCGGCCGGAGGTCTTGTAAGGCATATATCAGGAAAATATCTCTTCATTGAAAAGAAAGGCAAGCTTGATCTTCCCAAAGGTCATATTGAACCGGGTGAAGAACCTGAAGCATGTGCATTGCGGGAAGTGAATGAGGAGTGTGGAATTTCAGGTCATTCAATTGTAAAATCCCTTCCGCCCAGCTATCATACCTACAGCTGGGAGGGTATTTCATACCTGAAGAAAACCAGCTGGTTTCTGATGGAATATGAGGGACCAATGATAACAGAGCCTCAGATCGATGAAGGTATAACAAAGGTAGAATGGCTCTCGCCGGATGAATTAAGCAAAATAAAAAGCAGTGCCTGGTTGTCGCTGATGGATCTTATCAACGGCTCAATCCTGAGAGTCTGACACAAAAATCTTCCCCCTTGTAATCCTTCAGGTTTATAGCAGAAGGAACAAATCTTGATGCATCCCCGCCACTTCTTATAATATCGCGGACAATTGTTGATCTAATAGGGGTATGTTCCGGTATTGTCAGAAGAAATACTGATTCAACCTCAGGTTGACAGAGCTCTGTTAATCTGAGCAATAGCTCTTTCAAATTCAAAGTCAGCCGCAGTTCTTAGTCCTCTGAGCAGATACCGGGCACCATTTTTCCTGCAATAGTCAACAGTAAGTCCTTCATAATGGTCAACCCTTATCCTGGGTTCATTTTTAAAAACCTTGCTTATCATTTCCTTCCTGACACTGAGCGGGTAATAGCTTTTTCTTAAGGGCATTTGCTCCGACTGCAATTATGATTTCGTCGAAAAGGCTCAGAGCTCTTAATGCAATTCCTTCATGTCCGATTGTAAACGGATCAAAAGAGCCTGGGAAAACAGCAATCTTTTTCATTCAAATGATATTTTTTTGGGATTCTTTACTTTTTGCTTCAGAAGAGACAGCTCAAGCACCTCCATAATGGTATTCACAAAGTGAAACTTCAATCCTTTTATATAGATCTCTTTAATATCTTCCACATCTTTCCTGTTCTCTTCCGACACAATTATCTCTTTTATTTTTGCTCTTTTTGCGGCAAGAATCTTCTCCTTGATCCCGCCAACAGGAAGAACTTTTCCCCTCAGGGTAATCTCTCCCGTCATTGCAAGGTATTTTTTAACCTTTCTCTGAGTGAAGGCCGAAGCAATTGATGCGGCCATTGTTATACCTGCCGAGGGTCCGTCTTTTGGTATTGCACCTTCAGGAACGTGGATATGGATGTTCCACTTATCCGAGAAACTATCCGGAAGTTCCAGCAATTCAGCATTTGATTTAAGATATTCGAGGGCGATCACTGCCGATTCCTTCATTACCTCTCCAAGATTGCCTGTAAGGGTAAGCTTACCTGTTCCCCTGCTCAGGCTGGTTTCGACAAAGAGTATTTCACCACCGGCGGCAGTCCAGGCAAGACCCGTAACCACACCTGCCTGGTCATTCCCGGCGTAAATATCACGAATGAATTTTGGCGGGCCGAGGATCTCAGTAAGAACGGTTTCGGAAAGCTCGGTATCATAATCAGCTTCAGATGCAATATTCTTAGCTGTTACCCTTACGATTTTTGCCAGTTTCTTATCGAGCTCCCTTACTCCAGATTCCCTTGTGTATTTTTCGATAAGCATTTCCATCACTTTTTTTCCGATAGAAAGCTGATCAGCTTTAACACCATGATTTTCAAGTTGTTTAGGAAGCAGATGCTGACGGGCAATCTCGAGCTTTTCTTCAACAAGATAACCTGTTATTTCAATAAGTTCCATCCTGTCCCTTAATGCAGGACTGACTGTTGAAAGAGTGTTTGCAGTTGCAATGAAGAGCACTTTTGAAAGGTCGTACTCCATTTCAAGGAAGTTATCGAAGAAGGTGCTGTTTTGTTCAGGATCAAGAACTTCAAGCAGGGCAGATGAGGGATCACCCCTGAAATCCTGTCCCACTTTATCTATTTCATCAAGAATAAAAACAGGATTCGATGAACCGGCTCTTTTGAGGTTCTGGACTATCCGTCCGGGCATGGCCCCGATATATGTCTTTCTGTGTCCTCTTATTTCAGCCTCATCATGCAGTCCGCCAAGTGACATTCTGACATATTTCCTGTTGAGGGCTTTGGCTACCGATTTGCCAAGTGATGTTTTCCCGACTCCGGGAGGCCCGTAAAGGCAGAGAATAGGCGACTTAAGGTCACCTTTAAGCTTGAGGACCGCAAGATGTTCAAGTATTCTTTCCTTAACCTCATCAAGGCCGAAATGATCATCGTCAAGTACTTTCCTTGCATTATTCAGATCAAGGTTGTCCTCGGTGAAGAAACCCCATGGAAGATCCAGAAGTGTCTGGACATAGTTGACCTGCACCGAATATTCTGCTGCAGCAGGATTAAGACGGCTTAGCTTATCAAGTTCCTTTTCAAAGGTATTTTTAACCTCTGCTGTCCACTTTTTTGTTTCTCCCTTCTTCCTGTATTCCTCAATTTCTTTTTCAAGCGGGTTGCCTCCCAGCTCATTCTGAATCGTCTTCATCTGCTGATGAAGAAGAAATTCTCGCTGCTGCTGGTCAAGGTCGCTTTTTACCTTTGACTGAAGTTCATTTTTGAGCTCAAGAACCTGTATCTCCTGTACAAGAAACTCAAGGAGCATAAAACCCCTGTCGCGCAGATTGTTTATTTCGAGAAGTTTTTGCTTGTCCTGTACCTTTATATCGGTGTTGGAACAAATGAAATTTATAAGGTATGTGTTGTTCTCAATGTTTTTAATTGCAAATGAAGCTTCAGGGCTGATATTGGGATTGATCTTGATTATCTTGAGTGACAGATCTTTAAGAGATCCTACAATTGCATCAAAATCCTTGCTCGGAAATTCAGGCTTTATTTCAGGAATGGTTCTGACCCTGGCTATAAAATAGGGATTATCGGTGATCAGCTCATTAAGAACCATTCTTTTACGACCCTGGATTATTGCAGTTGTCGAACCATCGGGCATTTCAAGCAGTTTTACAATCTGGCCGACAGTACCGACATTATGAAGTTCCTCAAAAGCGGGATTTTCAGTGTCCGGGTCTTTCTGGGCTACAGTACCAACAATCTTATCAGTTCGGTAAGCATCTTTTATAAGCTGCACCGACCGGGGCCGTCCTATTGAAATCGGGAGCACCACTCCCGGGAAGAGAACTGTATTCCTCAGCGAAAGTATAGGTATTGAATCGGGAACATCAATATCCTCAAGGTCACCATCCTCTCCGTCAGCAATAATAGGAACAATATCTCCCTCTCCGTCAAGCATGTCGGGGAGTAAAAGTTCACTGACAGGTCTCCTGAATTTTTTTTCCATTAGTCTAAACAAATGCTGTCAAATTTACATAATATTTTTCACTAAGAGCCAGACTCATGCGGTATGCAATCATTGTGCCAGAAAAATCAGGAAAGAAAAACGCAAAAAAAATCCCGGTTATTTTACCGGGATCATTCTCTTATTTTCAGATTTATTTCTTCTTTCCAACGTGATCCTTATAACGGTTCATAAATTTGTCAACTCTACCTGCAGTATCGACAAGTTTCATCTTCCCCGTATAAAAAGGATGAGAAGTATTGGATATCTCCAGCTTGATAAGCGGATATTCATTACCATCTTCCCATTTAATATTTTCTTTTGAAGGGGCAGTTGATTTGGTCAGGAATGAAGTACCATTCGACATGTCCTGAAAAACAACCAGCCTGTAATTACCCGGATGTATACCCTGTTTCATTGCTCTTTTGTTTTATTCCTTAATTATTAAATAATAACCTCTAATTAGGGTTTGCAAAATTAATTAACATTATTGTAAAAACAAAACGAATTAAAAATTATTATTTTCCGTTTTCAGATACCGTTTCAGGATTATTGTTTGCTGGGCCATTTCATCCTTGTACCTGATAAATTCAAGCTTATCATTTATCATATACCTGTAGGTGATATGTGTTTTAGCCCTGTGTGCCCCAAGAGCTTCATAGATTGCTATCATTTTGGGATTAAAATCGCCCACCCATGAGAGTTCGAGTTCTTTATACCATGGTTTGGATTTAAATACCTGGTAAAGCTGATAAAATATGGCAGATTCAACTCCGCTGTTCTGGTGAGCAGGATTAACTCCTCCGACAATTGCACGCATTCTTGTCATTTTATGTGTTGCCCTGAACCAGATAAATCTTATCATGTTCCAGATATTGAAGTTTCCTTTAAAGGGTTTTATGATCTGGTTCAGATCGGGAAGCAGAATAAAAAAAGCAATGGGCTTATCATTAAAATAGGCAAACCAGATAATATCCTCGTCAATAATAGCTTTTGCCTTTTGAAATGTAGCTTCAAGCACTTCGGGAGTCGAGTGGCGTGAAATCCTCCTTGAAGATAGACCATGCCGAATTATAGATATCAACAAGATCATTGACAAATTTATCCTTCTTCGCAAATTCAAAGTGATGAAATGAATATCCGGGTCTTTTTGACAGCCATTCGGCTATCTTCATTATCCTGGGGGGAAATTCCGCAATCTTTCCATCTTTCGCCGCGAACTTCCCTGTGGTAAGAATACTGTTCATAATAATTCCTGAATCCATAGGCTTCAAAAAAATCCCTGTAATATTTTTTATGATATGGCATTCCGTAACCCTGCTGCATAAATCCATCAACAAGCAGTCCCCAGTTATTGTCATTTTCCCCGAAGTTTACCGGACCATCCATAGCCTCCATGCCATGAGAAGAGAGCCATTTTTTTCCTGTGTCAAAAAGAGTAAATGCAGCGTCTTTATTCTCGATGACCTCAAAAAAACCGATACCTCCGGTAGGCTGTCTGTAAACATATGATCTTACCCTGTCGAAGAAAGCAGCAATCCTGCCTATTGTCTTTCCGTTTTCATCCTTTAAAATCCAGCGGATTGCCTCACCTCCGTCTGAACAGGTGGTTTTTTTCCGGATCAAATGTTGCTTCAAGCTCAGAATCAAGCATGCAAACCCAGTTCGGATCTCCTCTATAAAGTCTCTTTGGGAAGTCAATGAAATTCCTTTTTATCCTCTGGAGTTTTAACTTCAATGATCTGCATGACAAAATAAATTGACATGTCAAATATTAAATAGAATTTTAAAATACAGGTGTCAGGCATCGGGCGTCAGGCGTCGGGTAACTGGCAGAAATTTTCTTGCCTTGCCTGATAGCCTGTAGCTTCAGCCTGTGCCCTTATTTAATATCGATTATCCTGTGGTCGATCAGGACAAACAGACAATCAAGCAGGGAAGAATAAAGCAAATAAATCTTCAGGGGAATATATTCAGAAGGCTTGATTTTCATTTTTATCCACAGATATCCTGACAAGGAATATCTTTCCGATCAGATAAACGATAAAAGTTGCAAGTGCAACTCCGACGATATCATATCCCCATTTTATCATAAGAAGGCTAAGCGGAATATTAAATGCAATCTCCAGAAGTGCAGCTATCAGGGTAATCTGTGTTTTCTTCCTTCCGACAATAACTGTCTGGGGAAAAACAAGCCTTGGTATCACAAGCAATGAATAGATAAGAAAAATATCAGCACTTTTCTGGAATTCAGGAGTGAACATCCTTGGATATATCCATCTCGCGAAAAGCATAATGATCATTGTGGCCGGAAAGCAAATATGCATCAGCTTTTTTGACTTCGCTTTGATTTTTGCAAGCGATTCTTTCATCTGCGATCTTGTCGAGAACTCGGGCAGCATAGCATTGCTGAGACCGTTTGCAAGCATCAGCACCAGGGGGAATTCCTTTGCCCCGTATCTGAACCATGCAAACCATCCCGGATCGCGGTATACTGCCGACACAATTATACCGTCAGTATACTGTGCCGATCCGCTTATTAGAGAAGTAAGTATTAGAGGTAGGCCCAAGATAAAGATGCTCTTTCATGAACTCTGGCTGAGATCTTCATCTCCGTATACCTCCTGAGCAGAATTATAAGCCAGACCCACCTGATCGCAGTGACTGCAAGCAAACCGTACACTGACCAGATCAGATCTTTTCCAAAAACAACCGGAGCAATAACAAGTATAAGCTGAAGCGAAAATGTGTAAATACCATACTGAAATATCCTGTATGACCGGTTATTCAGAAGATATATATATTCGATAAGACATACCGGACTGCTCAAAAGAAGGTAAAGAAGAAGAAGATTCAGATAAGGTACATTCCCTGTAAAATTGAAAACAGAAAAGTTGTTTTTCAATGCCTGACCTATATGCAAAAAAGAGAAGGCTGAAAAAACATAACAGCAGAAATGCATTGAATATCTCAGGGGATTTGCCTGTCACCGTTATCGCCCATTTTGCGGTATGTTTTGTTCCGGTGATAAAGAGGCAGAAGTGATTGAATAATTCCGGTTACCCAGAAAAAGCTTATCAGTCCGGCAATAAACAGGAACATCTCCCATGAACCTATCTCGGCCCGGGTAAGATGGCTTTTAGTAAATACAATGCTGATTATCAGGAAGACAGTGAACTTCATCAGCTGGAAAAGCTGGAGCCCCGAAATATTGTCTATCAGTTTTATCTTTCTCAATAGTGAAAGAAGTATTCAAAATTCCCCTGATAACATCAAACCGCAATGAAAAATTGCACCGGAGAATCATTTTTTACGAACACTAAAGTTAACATTTGAATACTGATCGCAGAAAATAAAACTAAAATTTTGTGAATAAGAAATTTTGGGCTTATTTTGCACCCCTGACACGGTGGATGTAGTTCAGCTGGTTAGAACGTCGGATTGTGGTTCCGAAAGTCGTGGGTTCGAATCCCATCTTCCACCCAAACAGAAAAGGCTGACCGCCGGAGGCGGAACAGCCTTATTTTTCTACCGCTTCTCCCACTTCCTGTATTTCATATATGCACCCACCGAAAGTGAAACCAACACAATTACAGCTACATATACAAATACCGGTACCGGAATCGGATCGCCGCTTGCATATGAATGCAGACCAGTAAGGTAATAATTGACACCAAAATATGTCATAAGCACAGATGAAAATGCAAACAGCGACAGGAGATTGAATGTGTAAATATCCTTCATTCCTGGTATCATCCGGGAATGGACAACAAAACTGTAGACAATGATCGTAATCAGCGACCAGGTCTCCTTCGGATCCCATCCCCAGTACCTGCCCCAGGATTCATTTGCCCAGACTGCCCCGAGGAAAGTGCCTATAGTCAGAAGGTAGAGTCCCAGAGTGAGGGTTTTGTAATTAATCACGGCAAGCTCATCGATGGTGACGGAGATCCTTCCAATGTTTTTCTTATCCGAAAGCGACAACAGGATCATTGAAATAATACCCAGTATTGCTCCCAGACCAAGAAATCCGTAACTACCTGTTATGACAGAGACATGCAGTGTCAGCCAATAGGATTTCAGCACCGGAACAAGGTTTGTAATTTCAGGATCCATGAAGCTTAAATGGGCAACCATAAGCGTCATGCCCGCAAGGACAGCTGTGGCGGAAAGTGCAAATGGTGATTTGCGGCTGAAAATGAAACCTGCCAGCAGAGTAACCCATGAAATAAAGATCATCGATTCGTAACCGTTGCTCATAGGTGAATGACCGGCGACGTACCATCTGATACCCAGTCCGAATGTATGGAATAAAAATCCTGCGAAAAGAACCCAGCTGAGGATTCTTACAAAAAGCGAGGTATTCTTCCTTCCTCTTATAACCATGATTATAAGCCCAACAAGCATAAGAAGACCTAATGTCGCATAGAACGGAAAGAGCCTCTCAAAGATCATCAGCTTATAGTAGATAGTCTCGGCTTTTGATTTTGAATCAGGAGGCAGATCGTACCCTGCAAATTTTTCCTGGTACTCCTTTATTGACGATGCAATCTGCCTGGCGGTCGTGTTATTATTTGATCGCAAAGCCTCAGCAAATAAGGGAATTACATTCTTAAGGTAAATTGAATCTTCCCTGTTCATTGCAGTATTGAGGGCGTCCTCCGGGGAACCCCAGTTACTGGGATCTTTATGAAGAGGGAAGATCTTGAGGAAACCTCCCGTATAGATCATGTAAAGAATATTGACCCTCTCATCAACTTTCATGATTTCCTTGTCGGCTTTTGTTCTCGCACCCGGGGATTTGGCGTATGCTTTGCTGACACCGTCTGACAGCTTATAGGAACCTCCTCCCGCAAGATCAACCAGTTCGGCAAAAGAAGCCAGATTCCTGCTGATCCCCAGGCTTTTTTGCAGATCCCTGTTCGAGATTTTAATCATCGGGACATTCTTCCAGTTATCGAAGTCAAGGTAGACTCCAAGATAGACCTGCATTGGAGTCAATCCTTCAAACTTATTTTCCCTGGTCACTTTTCTAAGAATATCATTACTGAGTACGAACAAAGGTTTTGTTCGTCCTTTCTGATCCTGGACCAGCACATTCCCAAATGCTTCAGCTGCATCCTTACTGGCGACCAGTTTCTGAGCATCAACATTTATAAGTCCTGACATTAAAAACAGAATTAATAACGCCGGAGCTTTTTTTCTTAACGCTGAGTTCCAGTAGCCTGCATATACTGTATTAAACACTGATTTCCTGTTCAGTAATGACAGGATTATAAAAAGAAAAAGCAATCCGTAACCGGCATATGTGACCAGCATTCCGGCCAGATCGTGATTGACAGCCAGAATTGTACCCAGTTCATCGGGATCATATGATGACTGGTAAAAACGATATCCTTTGTGCTTAAGAATATTGTTCATAAATATGGTGAAAGGCTTTTCAAGATTTTCTGCCTTATCAATAAGAACAATATTGCTTTTATACCCCGACGGACTGTTTGATCCTGGGTACCTGTCAAGAACGAAGTCGGTAAGTCTGAGAGAAAACGGAAGTAATATCTCTTCTGACCCATATGTTATTTCAAGTGTTTTACCATCAAAATCTGCTGACCCAGATGCATGGGATTCAGATTCATTATCCCATAAAGTAATGGTTGCAATCGGCTCAGTACCTGATAAGAGATTGAAAATAAATGCGTTTTTGCCTGTTTCCTGAATGTTTCTGTCAACTGAAACAGTTTTTAAAACTCCCGCAATTTCCATGTCGTGGGGAACAATCTTAATGCCTTTTACAGTGATTATCTGCATTGACTTAACCTCAGCTATTTCGCCGGGGTTGATTGATTGGGTCTCATGGGTCATCATCCCTGCCAGACCTACTGGAAATTTTGATCTCATAAAAAATGAAGTGGAATCTGTTGTGATCATAACATCGTTGTCTGACTGAGTATTCAGACCGATTGAGACTCCACTGAATACTGCTGATTCCCCACTTTTAAGATTCTTTGTCTCCCTTTTGGTGCTGTCAGTAATCACAAATGAAATAACTGGAGTTCCATCAGGAGACCCGGAAATTATTTCTGTGGCATTAGGAAATATCCTTGCAAGCACAAGCTCATACTCCTTTCCGTCTGATCGGATCTTTTTTTTGTAATTATCAGCTGATGAAGAACCCATGAAGTATTTTTGCGAACTATTATCCAGGATATTCCCCGATTTGTCCTTCAGGACATAGCCAAGGAATTTGGAGCCGGAAAAACATTTGTTCTGCTCCTCTCCCTCACGGATATGGATCGAGCCTTCCCATCCGGTATATCTTGTTATTGCCGCGCCGGTGATCATCAGGACGAATGAAAGATGGAAAAGGAATACAGTTAGCTTCGATTTTCTGTACAGTTTGAAAATTATCATCTGTCCGATAAGATTTACTGACAAAAGGAACAATATTAGCTCGAACCATCTTGTATCATAAACAAAATTATATGCTGCAGAGGAACCGTAATCATTTTCAATAAATGTTGCAGCAGCCATTGAGGCGGCAAATATTATAAACAATATCCCCATGAAGATCGGGGACAGAAGGAATTTTAGAATTTTCATATTTTTAAATTCAAGTTGTTTATTGCTGGTTGCTTGTTGCCTGGTTCTTCATCCTTTTTCTGAGATCTGACGCAATTTCTCCTTATCGATAATCTTAATTTTGGATGATTTTGCACTTATAACACCTGATTCTTCCATTTCCCTGATGATCCTTACGACGCTTTCCTTGACCATGTTAGTCATTTCTCCGAGTTCCTGACGCGACAGGATCATCTCATATTCATCCGCCTTGAAAATCTCATCAGAAAAATAGAGTAATGCTTCGGCAAGCCTGCCCGGCATCTTTTTCTGGGCAATATTGACCATCCGGATATGTGAGTGCAGAGCTTTTATGCTAATATCCTGCAGGAAGCTTTCAGCAAAATCACCATTTATCCTGACAAGATGCCTGAAGATGTCAAAACTGATAAAACAGGCCTGAAGCTGGGTCAATGCAGATACTGAGTATGTGTACCTTGAATCAACATAAGCTCCCGGCCCCATAATAAGCCGTCCAGGTAGCAATATGCCCATTATGAAATTTTTTCCATTTATTCCTTCATAATAGTTTTTTGCCATTCCTGATGCCAGAAACAGTGCATTGGAAGCAGGAGAGCCCTGCTTAATTATAATCTCTCCCTGTTTAAAAGTCGCTTCGTACCTGTTTTCGTTGACCAAATGCAGTTCTTCCTTAGTAAGGTGCTGAAAACTTTTCCATTGCACGGGGCAGTTTTCACAATTGTCTATTGTGTTCTTTTCTGACATATTCCTTAAAATAAAGGAGGTTAAAAATAGAGATACAAAGTAATTGAAAAGTCAATTATTACAAATATCATTTTTTTAGTTGATATATATCATTTATGCATTGCATATCTATCAATTTTATATATTGCAAATAGCATAATTACTGTTAATAAATTAACAACAGGTATTTATTACATTGCATTCGGAAAATAATCCAAAAATCTACTATATGAAAAACCTGTGTAAATTATCTGCTGTTCTTGTTTCAGCAGCTTTATTGTTATCTGCCTGTGAAGGTCCTATGGGACCTGCAGGAGCAGACGGAGCAGACGGGAAGGATGGTAAGGACGCAAATGAGACATGCAAGCTTTGTCATAATCCAACAGTCGTAGACCAGAAAGTTGTTGAATTTAGTTTTTCCAAGCATAAATATGGCGAGGCTGCTTTTGAAGAAGCAGGGAACACAGGTTGTTCTCCCTGCCATGAATCGGAAGCTTTTAAATATGTTTGCAAGAATAACGTTCCGGCGACATTTACCCTTAACACTACTACCGGCAAATATGCAAACGATTATGCTGCAACGACAACTATTGCCTATGGTGAATTAAGTTGTTTCACGTGTCATAGCAGTCTGCATAAAACATATGCCGGCACAGAGTTTTTTCCATTGACTACTACTGCAGCGATACCGATGACTATGTGGAAAGCTACGAAAACCATTAACCTGGCACAGGGTGGAGGCGCAAGCAATTTGTGCGTTAAATGTCATCAACCTAGGCCCCTGACAACCAGTACAACACTTTCAAACGGGGATGTTATTGACTATGCCGGGCTGGTCACAAATCCCACTGCCACTTTTTATGATAACACAGTTGGCAATGCAGCTCCTAATAAACTTCTTCCGTCATATAGGATGCATGTACATTACGGAACTGTCGGAGCTATATTTGCAGGCCAGGGTGGAATTCAGTTTACAGGTTCAGTAGCATATGCCAACTCAGGACATACGACTGAAGCTACATGCTCAGATTGCCATATGGCAACGATTACCGGAAGAGCCGGTGGACACACATTTAAAGTGAGAAGCGGAGAAGGAGCATTAACATCATCAACTACCTGGAATTTTAATGGCTGCAATGTAACAGGTTGTCATTCAGGATATAGTTCGTCAGATGAGCTTCATTGGAAAACACCAAGGAAAATTATTTCAGATCTCCTGAATGCCCTGGCGGTGAAAATAAACACGGTTGGCGGAGGAACAAATATTCTACACAGTGAACCTGATGGGACACTGAATTTGTGGGCAGGCATAACAACCGATAATTTCGATGGTTATCTTGATATTTATGATCCCTCAAGTAATACGACGGGTAAATGGAAAAATCCCGGTAGCACCAGCTCATGGACAACTGAACAAAAAGCTATTAACAATGCACTCCCGACTTTCCCGACCTTGAAAAATGTAGTCATGGGTTCGATGATAAATTTCCAGCTATGTCTTAGAGAATATAGTCTGGGTATTCATAACTTTAAGTATACAAAAGCTTTACTGCAAAATTCAATTGATGCTCTGACAACTGCAGGAATTTAGTTGATTTATTAAGATAAGAGATGCATTCTGGCACTATCCTTTTAAAAAGACAGGGGCGCTTTATCCACGCCCCTGCTTTATTTTTGGAAATATCCGATTAAAAAGCTAAATTTGTTTAACGCCGGCTTTTATTTGTGTTAATATTCCTATATTTATATGAAACTTCCATCTGCTGCCAGGAACTGGATTACAATTATTGGTTTGCTGATTGCGACCATTAATTTTTTGCTGATCATTGTATTGTTTCTGATTTCAACCATTTTCAATAAGAACGAAACAAATCTGGGGTTATTCATTTACATTATCCTACCCGGATTTCTGTTGCTTGGACTGATAATGATCCCGGCAGGTATAGTAATTTCAAGAAGAAAAAGAATCGTTTCGACTCCAACTGAAAAGAAGCTGTTACCGGCTATTGATCTTAATAACCCAAGGCACAGAAATGCATTTATAGTTTTCACCATAGCAACATTGATTATTCTTTTTCTCTCCACTTATGGAAGCTTCGAGGCATACCATCTGACTGAATCAGTAGAATTCTGCGGAACTCTTTGTCACAAAGTAATGGAACCTGAATATACAGCTTACCAGATCTCTCCTCATGCAAATGTAGCTTGTGTTGAGTGTCATGTCGGGAGTGGTGCATCATGGTATGTCAAATCAAAGCTCTCCGGATTGCACCAGGTTTATGCGGTGGCTACAAAGACATATCCGTCCCCTATTGAAACGCCCCTTCATGACCTTCGTCCGGCAAGAGAAACATGCCAAAAGTGCCACTGGCCCCAGAAGTTTTATGCCAGGAACCTTCAGACGAATAAGTATTATCTGACCGATTCCCTTAACTCCGAATGGAATGTCATTCTGCAGATGAAGATCGGACCTGAAGTCAGTGATCTTGGTTTTACTGAGGGAATACACTGGCATATAAATCCAGATGTAAATATTGAATACATATCTGAAAATGACAAACGTGAGTTAATAACTTACGTGAAGTACACCAATAAGGCAACCGGAGAGGTTACGGTTTACAGAAATCCCGAAATTGAAATATCTGACAGTACAATATCTGCATCCTCGGCCAGAACTATGGATTGTATAGATTGTCATAACAGGCCTTCACATAAATACAGGTCACCGTCGGTTTATTTCGATAAAATCATGCTTACAAATGATGTGGGGAAAGAGATTCCATTTATAAAGAAAACTGCAATGGGAATTCTCAGAAATAGTTTCCCCAGTAAGGACACAGCATTTATGCAGATCAGAGAAGGGATCATTAATTATTATAAATCAGATTTTAGCGATTTTTTCGAAAAAAACTCTGCTGTAATTGATCAATCTATAGCCAGTTTACAAAAAGCCTACAGCCAGAATTCTTTTCCGGGAATGAAAGTGACTTATGATGTTTATCCCGATCATATCGGACATCTTGAATCAGAGGGTTGTTTCAGGTGCCATAATGATTCTTTCAGATCAGATAACGGGAGGAAAATTACCAGAGACTGTAATCTTTGTCATACAATAATCGGCCAGGGTAAACGGGATCTTATGCAATTCACGAATATCAGGGATACACTGGAGTTTCAGCATCCTGTGGATATCGGAACAGCCTGGAAGGAATCTAATTGTTCGGAGTGCCATATGTCTCTGTACTAGCAGAGCAAGAAGACAGATTGAAGAGGTAAAGAAAAACCCTGCCAAAATGGCCGGGTTTTTCTTTAAGAACAATCTGATTTATATTTTCTACATTTTATTTTTTGAGTGTTCGCGTATAATTTACAATATTCCAGATATCATCATCAGATATCTTGCCTTCGTATTTAGGCATTTCTCCTCTTCCGGTTTTGGTTTTGTAAAAATGTTCACCATCTGTCTGATTCTGGAAAAAAGTGCCTGAGAAATCTCCTGGAAAATCCTTCAGCATTCTTGCTTTTACGCCATCGCCAAGGCCGGTCTTCCCATGGCATGATGCGCAATTTTTTAAATAAAGAGCCTGTCCGGCCTTGTTGCTGACATCTCCTTTTGCTACAGGATTTTTCATATTCTTGGATTCCGCCGGGACTTCCCATGGCTTAGGTTGTTGAGTCTGCGCGGTCGCATTGAAGGTAATTAACAAGCCACCTATAACTGCTGCAGTTGTACTGATTAATACTTTTCTGAGTGTCTTCATAAGGTTCAATTTTGATTTTAGTTATATATTACAATTATCGTGCAATTTTTTGCGACTTGAATTATTGTTCTTCAGATTCCTGATAGCCTGAGATCATTCCCCTGAAAAGGGATGTCGGTTTTGACCCAAGGGTACAGGTATAAATATGAATGCCAAGGAAAACGGAAAGAAAGAAGGCCATTGTAATATGCAAGATGTCGGTAAGTATAAGACCACTGACTCCAAATACCCTGTTTACCGTAACTTCCGGAAACAGAAGTCCCAAACCAGAAATGATCACCAAAGGCAGGGCGATATACATGGCAATGACATAGGAAAACTTCTGCAATGGGTTAAATTTACGTTCAAGAGTAATGGGAAAAGGGTGTTTTTCGCCCCTGAACATCCCCCAGGCATAAAATCTCATTTGTTTCCACATGTCAGACCAGAAATTTCGCTTTTCAAGCTTGTAATATTTACCGTTGGCAGTCAGAAGATTGCCAGTTACAAAAAATATATAATTTGCCATTAAAAGAATAGCAGCAAAATTATGCCATTTTACAGCTCGTGCAAATCCGACCACAAGTATATAATCCTGCTTGTCTGTATAATGCATGCTAATTCCTGTGATTATAAGCACAATTATCAGGAGTGCATTAAAAAGATGCCATAATCTGATCCATATCGGATATAGATACATTTCTTTTACTTTATTTTTTGGTTAGCCTGAAATAAATATGGCTTCCAATAATTACTATTACTACAAAAAATAACAACAGGCTAAAGATATTGAGATACCTATTCCTGTTTGCGCCAATTACATACGACTGGTTTAGTATTATTCCGTTAAAAAATCCATCCTTTCGCTGCGCTTTCGACTCAAATTTATAGAGGGAGGACATAAGCAATGAGTTCTGCGAGTGGCATTCATTGCATCTTTTTACTGCTTTCTCAACGGGATTAATCAGATGCGATACCAGAATAGTATCATTTATTTCAGCATGACACTCAATGCACCTTACATTTTTAAAGTGTGATTCCTGATTCGGAAGCCATTCATGTTTCTGAAGTATATTAATTTCTTCCCTTTCAGACAGGAGCTGAAACTGATTATAGTTTGAATGACATTTTAAACAAATATTATTGTCATAAAGTATCGACTCCTTAAGGTTAGAACTGTTCCTGATGTTTATCTTATAATCATGGGGATTATGGCATTTCCAGCATGTAAATCCCTCAGCTTCAAGCTTAAAATGTGTACTCTTCTGGTATTCAGATTTTATGGTCTCAAAATTAAACTTAGAGAACTTTTCATCTCCGCCATGGCAGTCTATGCAATTATACATCTGCTCCATACGAAGTTCTCCAGCATGAGGAAATTTCGTATACTCTTCCGAATGGCAATCAGTACAGCTGAAACTTTTGTGGTTTGCATTATAAAATTTATTCCTGTCAATTATTATTTCTGAATACATCATTGCCTTAACCTGGCGTCCAAGATTGTCATTGGTATATTCGTACTTGTTCTGACCGTGGCATTTAAAACAACGCTCATTATCTTCGTAATATGGAGATCTGTAAGAAATCGAATCATTCGTATCAGTATTTTCAATTTTCAGTTCTGATCCGGATGCGGATGAATTTGCACCTGTATAAACCAGTAACACATAAAAAATGTATCTGATTACGGATGAAGTCATTCCCTAATTTTATTAGAATCTGACAGTAATATTAAATCCAATCAGATAATCACCTTTTGCAAAATCGTTTGTATTGAAAACAAGATTTCGCTGGTTTATTATCTGTGAATAATTGGCTGCAAAAATCTGGAATGTATGTGTCGCAGTTCCTATCTCCCATCCGATTGAAAGGTTTGGTTTTGGCTGTTCATCAAGATTCTGTTTTGTTAAAAGCTGATCATATTCAATAATGATCGACTGTGAGCCAAAAACGGTTGCCTTTCCCCCTGCCGATAATCCGAAATTCAGGTTTTTATACTTTGATTCGTTCGTATACTGGGGTACCGCATTGAAATAGATCACTGAGGGTGCTATCTGAAACGAAAACACATCATTGAATTTCCTGGCAACAATAAGCTGGTTAAAATATGACAACCTGTGAATATCCCTGTAACGTTCAACCGGCCCGAATGCCTCCTCTTTCCGCAGATCTATAACTATGTTGCCGTAATATGAAAGAGAAACAGGCATGCTATTATCTTCAGTCTGCTGAAGTAAAAGATATTTCCACTGGATATCCTGGAGCTTGTAATCTTTGGTGGTCCCGGCCCCAAGCATTAACCTGTCGGTTATCCCGTAATTCAAACCCAGCCGGGTGTTAGCCGCTCCGTAAATTCCAAAAAGATTATGGTAATTTTCAATAAGACTGAATCTGTGATGTATCTGCAATTCCAATCCGCCTTTATAGGGTGTCGCAACTGTCTGATTATCGATAAGAATACCTGTTCCGAAAGTAAAGCGTACCGGCTTTGATTTCTCCAGGGGTTTTACTTCATCCTGGGCTGATAATGAAATTATGAAGGCTGATAAAAGCAGAAATAATAAAGTCTTTTTCATTTTATCTGGTTTAGTAGGTTTTTTTAAAGATTAATTGTTCAGGGCTCCCTGCCCTATCCATATCAGAATAAGCTGCTTCTCAGCGTCAAGAGTAAAAGGAGAATGGCTCCCTGAAGTAATTTGCCTGTATAGTCTGCTGTTTTCGGCAGGAGTTGTCACATAATTCCCGGTCGTAAGTGAAGCATAGGAAAAACCGTTTCTGAGATCGGGATTCCGTGCTCCTTTATGACATGTAATACAGTTACCTGTAAAGATCGGTTGGATCTGGGTCTGAAACAGCACTGGTTCCTGAGGATTGACTGTTTCCAGCTGATAGGCATACTTTTCGCATGATGAAAACAGTAGCATACCTGCCGGAATTATCAAAGCCGCCACAACGCTCCATGATAATCTAACTTTCATTTTCATTTTTCAGTTACTGTTAATTATTTCACAAAGATATCTGACATTACTGATTAATAACATATTACATCATCCATTTTTGCACCATGCAGCATGCTGTTTATCATATTAAAAATTGATCTATATCACTTCAGGCAGTGATATTTATTAATGTGCTATTTATAATCCCAGCAAGTGAAATTACCTGAGAAAAACATTCGGTACCAGGTAAATATTATCCATAAATATACGAAGGTTTATTGACCTGAATATTTTTATAAATATTTTCTGTTTTTGATGAACCCCCTTTTCCGTGATATGAATGAAAACAAATCCCTGACATTCGTCAGAAATTCATAGACAAACATTGTCTTTTTCTTTGATTTTCTGTTACTTACAGCCTCCGTCATCTTGTGCAAATGACACATATTACTTAGATTTGATGAAAATAAATCTAATGTTTAATAACGTGTTACATAGGAGTCACTTAACCAGGATACTATTTATTCTTATTTTTTTCATATCAGGGTATATTTCTGTTTTTGCCCAGGGAACAGAAGTAGATTTCAATACTATCCCAAAGAGCGGGACAATCCTGATTTATGCTCACATGGATGATGACGCGATATGGATGCTTCCATTCTGGAGTAAGACAGAGAAGTTTATCGGTGGTGCAATGCCTGCCGCTCCTTCATACAGGACAATTATCAGCCAGCAACAGACTTTCTTGGACAACAATGGTTACAATATTGCATATCAGTCTAACTGGTACACTCCCTGGGACGATGTAACAGATACTGAATATACAGAATATTACTTGGGTGCCAATTCCTCCTATAACTATCTCTTAAATGATCATGTCGAAACAAGACTCTCCAGTGATGCAACTACTTTATCTCGGTTCGAAATCAACAAGATCAAGGCCAAGCTTGAACAATACTTTGCTGATCCTTCAATGAGTAGAGTGATTACCCATAACAACTGGGGAGAATACGGTCATCAGCACCACAGGGGAATAAATAAGGCTGTAAGAGAGCTGGCTGTGAAGTACCGAAAAGACGTCTGGATGCTTGGCTGTGATAACGGAGGTTTTGTCGATGTGACAGTTCCGGACGGGATCACCTATGCTTATGGCAGTTTCAATACGCCGGATCTCTATACAGGCATAAGGACTATTTATTCGAATAACGGACGGTGGACATGGTACAGCGACAGGGTCCCTTCAGGCGACCACAAATTCATAAAGATTGTTGAAGCCGGAAGCGATAAATCTTATATCCTCAGGGGTGATGAGATAACCTATCCTGGTCCATCCCAGCTCGAATCGGGAGCTTATATATTTGATGGAGATGATGATTATATGACCCTTAAGGGGAATAACAATTCATCCTTTACAATAGCAATGCGTATCAGGCCTGACCTAATCAGAGAGATGGATATCTCAGCAATGTCAGAATATCCTTTATCAACTAAAAACGACAGGAACTTATATTTAAACAGCGACGGACATATAACAGCAAGGATATTTGATGGAAATTCGGAAGTAACCACTTCAACAGCAATAATTTCGGCCAACACCTGGACGCACATAGCGATTACCGGCAACGCAAACAGCCTGAAATTATATATAAACGGGACCCTTGACAAAACCATCTCAGCCGGAACAGCAATCACTGATTATTCAACACCCGAGTTCATACTTGGACAGGCTACAGAAACCGGTACATACTTTAAAGGGCAGATAAATGATGTCAAATTTTATGATCATGTTCTGACTGACAGTGAAATTGCTGCTTTGAGCGGTATGGTTTATACAATTGTATCAAGTGCTGGTACCGGAGGTGCTATTGAACCTTCTGGAAATGCTTCTGTTGGTGTGGGAACGAATAAAACCTACACAATCACACCTGAAATAGGTTTTAAGATTTCCGATGTGACCGTTGACAATGTCTCAGCCGGAGCTGTTTCAACATATACATTCACTAATATTACTTCAGGCCATACAATTTCAGCTGCATTTACACCCTCAGCTACTCATACAATAATTTCAAGCGCAGGCACAGGAGGTTCCATAAGTCCTTCAGGAACCCGTTTAGTAAATGAGGGAGCAAATCAGATCTACACAATTACTCCTGATATCGGATATCGTGTTTCAGATATTAGGGCAGATGGAGTTTCCGTTGGAGCAACTACCTCTTACACATTTAGTAACATTTTATCTGATCACACCATTTCGGTTGTTTTTGAGACCGCACCCACATACGCAATTGAAACTAGCGCAGGAGCTGGAGGTTCAGTTACTCCTGGAGGAACAGTAATATTGAACGAGGGAACCAGTCAATCCTTTATTATAAAGCCTGATACCGGTTACAGAATATCAGATGTTCTTGCTGACGGTGCTTCTGTTGGGTCTGTCACTTCTTACTCCTTTAACAATGTTACCTCAAATCATACAATTTCAGCCACTTTTGCACTTCTTACCTTTACCCTGACAGGCAGTGCAGGAGCAGGCGGTTCAATAAGTCCTTCAGGAACACTCACTGTGAATTACGGATCATCCCATACATATTCAATATCTCCAAATACAGGTTATCAGATATCTAATGTCCTCGTAGATAATGTTGCTGTCGGGACTACCTCTGTTTACACTTTTAGCACTATTACCGCAAGTCATACGATCGCTGTTTCCTTTTCACTGATAACTAATTCAATAACTGCCAGTGCTGGTACAGGAGGCACTATCTCACCTCAGGGAAATGTATCTCTAAATTACGGATCGGACCAGATATTTACCATTTCAGCAAATACTGGCTTCTATGTCTCTGATGTAAAAGTGGATAATATATCAGTTGGTGCTGTTTCTTCTTACAATTTTGTAAATGTAACGACAGGTCATACCATATCAGCAACCTTCACACAAATCACTTACACAATAACAGGCAGTGCAGGAACCGGAGGTTCAATAAATCCGTCAGGCAATATAACAGTAAATTATGGTTCAAACCGGACTTTCACAATTAGTCCTGACTTTGGATTTAAGCTTGCGGATGTCAAGGTTGATAATGTGTCGGCCGGTGCAGTGTCGACTTATACCTTCAGTAATATAACAGCAGACCATACTATATCAGCATCATTTACAACTGCAACTTATTCTATTACTGCCGGCACAGGAAGCGGAGGTTCAATAAATCCGTCGGGTGTAGCTACCGTTACTCATGGAACAAGCCAAACATATACAATAATTCCGGTCACAGGTTATAAGATTTCCGATGTAAAAGTTGATAATGTTACGGTCGGCAGTATTTCGTCATATACATTCAATAATATCACCTCAAATCATTCAATTTCAGCAACATTTGCTATATTAACTTATACACTTACCAGCTTTGCCGGGACAGGAGGCTCTGTCTCCTCAGGCGGAATTAATACAGTTGACTATGGTTCAAACAAGACTTTTACTATTACACCTAATACCGGCTATTACATTTCGGATGTAAAAGTTGACAATACTTCAATAGGTTCAGTCTCATCATACACATTCAGTAATGTAACAAGCAATCATAGTATTTCTGCCACATTTTCACTTATAACATTTAAATTAACCAGTGAAGCCGGCTCAGGAGGTTCAGTAACTCCCGCCGGACTATCGACAGTAAATTACGGATCGAGTTCCACATTCTCAATAGCTCCAGATACCGGATTTCTTATTTCAGATGTAAAAATTGATAATGTTTCAGCAGGAGCAATATCTTCCTATACATTCAGTGACATAACTTCTGATCATAAAATATCAGCAGAATTTACACCTATTACATACACAATTAAGAGCGATACCAAATCGGGTGGTTCTATAAGTCCACCAGGAATAGTTACCGTCAACTACGGAACTGATAAGACATTTTCAATTACACCAGATACCGGTTATCAGATCGATGATGTATTTATTGATAATAAATCAGTCGGGCCGGTATCCTCATTTACCTTCATTAATATTAAAGGGAATCATGATATTTCTGCATCATTCTCAGTAATAACATATACAATTTCAATTGCTGCAAATACCGGAGGTTCAGTAAATCCCAACGGGAAAACGATCGTTAACTACGGAGAAAAACTGACCTGTAATTTTGTACCAGATTACGGTTACAAGATTTCTGATGTAAAAGTTGATAACATTTCATCAGGTGCAGTTGCTTCATATTCGTTAAACAATATTACGGCTGATCATAATATATCGGTAACTTTCGTACTTATAAATACTTACAGCATTATTGCAACACCAGGTACAGGCGGGTCAATTACACCTTCCGGATCTGTAACACTCTTTGAGGGTTCGGATCAGACCTACGAAATTACTCCCGGCCGCGATTTTAGGATTCTTGATGTTGTTGTTGATAATTATTCCCTGGGGGCCATAAATGAATTTACATTCAGCAACATAACATCTAATCATACTCTTTCAGTCAGGTTCACTACCAGTATTGATGTTAAAACCTACCCTAATCCATTCGTTGAAGAGATAAACACCTACATCGCTTCTCCAGAAGGTTACATGTTTGATCTGTCGGTGGCAGATCTGAACGGAAAGATAATTTATGCTCAAAATAAAACTCCCGGGAATACAGTGCTGCCTTTAAATCTGGCAGTTCCTAAGGGATTGTACTTTTTAAGGATTTATTTAAAAGGCAAAAAAATCGCGATAATCAAGGTTGTGAAATCCTGAAATCCAGGTGAGAAGATCAAATGATTTTCTTAAAACTTATACGAATTATCTTCAATCAGCTTATCCGCTATTCTTCTTCTTGCATCTTTTATATTTATCCCGTCGACTTTTGAAAGGATTTCAATTGCATTGACAAGCTTCGGTAATGATTCAGAAGAAGCGAATGAGCAGACGGCATCGGTTGCATGATTTTCTTACTTTGTCTGCTGTATCATAGATATTTACATCAAGTATATCCTTGTAAACCGGAACTGCACCTTTCATTCCTTCAAGCTTTTCAACCCTCAATGCGAGCGATTCCGAAAGATATGTTTCCATCATCATTTCTGCGATATTGTTCATCACCTCCTGTTCATTTACTAAACTTTTACCGAATTGCTTCATTGCCCCATGCATACAGATGAGGATAACCTTTTTGAAGTTCCTGATATATCTCCTTTTTTCCTGGTAATAAGTCTCGACTGAAGTTTTTCCATCATTAATCTTTTCCAGATCATTAAACAGCTTCTCGGCTTCCCCGAACAGGTCAAAATCTCCCTTCATTGCACGCTTCATTGCGGTATCAGAAACCAGAAGCCTGTTTATCTCGTTCGTTCCCTCAAATATCCTGTTTATTCTCGAATCGCGGTAACCTCTTTCCACATCCATTTCAGCAGAGTAGCCCATACCTCCGTGTATCTGTACCGCTTCGTCAGCTACAAAATCGAGCATTTCCGAACCAACCACTTTCAGAATTGCTGCTTCAACAGCATAATGGCTTATGGCTTCAATTGATGCCCTCCCCTTGTCGCCGCATTCCGATTTAAGCTTTTCCATCAGATCATCAATGTCTTTGCTGACCCTGTAGACAGCTGATTCTGAAGCAAAAAGGCGGATAACCTGTTCTGCCAGCTTATGCTTTATTGCACCGAAAGTTGAAATAAGAACACCAAATTGTTTTCGTTCATTCGCGTACTTTACCGAGTCGTTGATTGCTTTTTTTGCCGCCCCGATTACGTTAGCGCCAAGTTTCAGTCTTCCCATATGAAGTATGCTCAGTGCTATCCTGAAACCTTCGCCTCGTTTGCCAAGCATGTTTTCCACCGGCACTTTCACATCATTGAAATATATCTGTGCAGTCGATGATCCCTTTATGCCCATCTTATGCTCATCAGGGCCGATAACAACTCCCGGATATTTGGTCTCAATAATAAATGCACTCAGAACCCTGTCATTGTCGATCTTGGCAAACACGACCAATGTATCTGCAAAACCGGCATTTGTGATCCACATTTTCTGACCATTGATTATATAGTTTTTTCCATCCTCTGAAAGCCTGGCGTTTGTTTTTCCGGAATTGGCATCACTTCCTGCCCCGGGCTCTGTAAGGCAGTAAGCTCCGATCAATTCCCCGCTGGCAAGTTTAGTGACATAACGCTGTCTCTGGTCCTCATTGCCATAATACATTATAGGGAGAGTTCCTATTCCGCAATGGGCCATATAAGCAACTGAAAATGAATAACCTGCCCCTGTCGTTTCTGCGACAAGCATCTGGGTGACAAAATTCTGTCCGAATCCGCCATATTCTTCAGGGAGTGATATACCCATCATGCCAAGCTCTCCTGACTTTTTAAGAATGGCTTTCATAAGATCCCTGTCACTTTTTTCAAGCGCAACCATATTGGGATATACCTCAGCATCAAGAAAATCCTTGCAGGTCTGGGCGATCATCCTCTGTTCCTCATTGAATTCCTCCGGAATAAAAACATCTTTTGCTTCAACTTCGCTTACAAGAAATTCTCCGCTTTTCAAGACTTTTCTGGTTTCCATATTGGTTAGTATAAGATTGCATAATTCATTTTCTACCCCTAAATCCTCCTTTTACTTATCAACCCCCTCCTAAACCAACTACTCTTCAAAGCCCTCCCCATTGGGGGGTTGGGGGGTGGATTTCCCTCCGGGAGGTTGGGTGGTTGTTATTCCATCGCCTTCACCACCAACTCCGCTATATCCAAATTCTTTATCTCTTCTTCTTTATTCTTATATTTCAAGTCCGTCGGTCATCATCGTCATGCAGAAGGGGCAAGCAGTTGCAACAAGCCTGGCTTTAGTAGCGAGCACTTCTTCAGTTCTTTCAATGAAAATTTCCTTATTCCCTTTCTCAGCCTCCTTGAACATCTGGCCCCCTCCTGCCCCGCAACATAATGCAAAGCTTTTATGCCTTTTCATCTCCACAAAATTATCTGTAAGAGATCTGACTATTGAACGGGGCTCAGAGTAAATATCATTTGCTCTTCCAAGATAGCAAGGATCATGGAAAGTAATGCTGACTTCCTTCATCGATTGCCTGTTGAGTTTAAGTCGTCCCTCTATAATGCATCTGTCGATAAACTGCAAATAATTGATTACCTCATAATTACCGCCAAGATCCGGATATTCGTTCTTAAAAACATTAAAGCAGTGCGGACATGTGGTTATGATCTTTTTTATATCATAGCTCTTCAGAATTTCAATAACCTGCAATGCCTGCATCTGGTACAGCATTTCATTGCCTGCTCTGCGTGCCGGATCGCCGGTGCAGGTCTCTTCCTTCCCCAGTACTGCATAGCTGACGTTCAGCTTGTTAAGTATTATAGAAAAGGCTTTAACAACTTTTTTATACCTGTCGTCAAATGCCCCTGCACACCCGACCCAGAAAAGGTATTCAGGTTTTTCTCTGCCGGCAGGTAATGTTGAAAACACAGGTACCTCAAATCCAAGGTCCTTTGTCCAGTTCAACCGGTCTTCTGCCGAATACTGCCATGGGGCTCCATTATTTTCGATATTACTGAAAACACTTTTTAATTCACCAGGAGCAGAAGCTTCCTCGAGCACAAGGTATCGCCGCATATCGACTATCAGGGATGGCTGGTTGATATTTATCGGACACTCTTTTGCACAGGCATTGCATGTTGTGCAGGCCCAGAGTTCTTCTTCAGAAATAAAATTCCTTAAAAGAGAGCGGTTGTCATTGAAATCTTTTCCGTTTTTGATCATCAGCGGACCCTTTTCCTTCATCCTTGCACGAAGATCCATCATCACCTTGCGGGGGGACAATTTCTTACCGGTAATATTTGCCGGACAAACAGAGGTACATCTGCCGCACTCAGTACAGGAGAGGGAGTCAAAATAATTCTTCCATGTTGCATCCTCTGCATCCTTAATACCAAACCTCTCAACAGGAGCATCAGCAGGTGCTGCTGTAAAAGCAGTATTCGGATCGAGCATCAGCTTAACCTCCCTTGTAATATTATCCATATTTGCCAGTTTGCCAAGCGGTTCAAGCCTTGAAAGAAATACATTCGGAACTGACATAGAATACATGAAAATGCTTTGAATAGGGAAGGTAGTTGGCAAAGATAAAAATAGTGAGAATATGGATCCACCAGCTGACTTCAAAGACTAAGATGAAATTTCTCTGTGGAAAATCCCTGAAAATTACTGCTGATTATCCTGCTCACCGGATAAATCCCAAAAACCTGTTCATGCGAAAGAGTTCTGTATCCGACATAACCTGCATTCATGGCCAGCAGGGAAATCATAAGCAATAATATAAGCGAAAGAGAAATACTGGCATCGATATGAGATCTTGGTTTTCATTTCAATGCCACTAAACCTCTTGATATGCAGAAAGTATCTTCTGATGCTGAAAACGATGATTGAAATTGCAACGATCAGAGCAAAAATATCTCCTGAAGCCATAATTATACTATGCACCGTACCAAGAAATCTTAGAGATTTTTCTGTTCCTGCCAATCCATCAATTACCATTTCAATGCTTCCCAGAAGTATTACGCAAAAACCCCAGAAAACCAACGCATGGAATAATCCGATAACAGGTCTCCGGAAGATTTTAGTCTGTCCGAATGCAACCCGTATCATAAGGCGGAAACGTTTTCCGAAATCTTTAATGGGAAATGCCGGCCTGGTAAAACTGAAGAATTTAATTAACCGGTTTACAGTATAAATGAAGACCGCGAACGTTAAGAGAAGGGCAACCGCAAATACAATCTGTCTGGTCATAGTTGTAATTGACTCTATTTTTTCAACCTCTTCACTGCATCAACCAGTTTGGGCAGGACTTTCATTGCATCACCTACTATACCATATTGTGCTGCTTCGAAGATCGGAGCATCCTTATCGATGTTTATCGCCACAATGTATTTTGAAGAGCTTATTCCTGCCAAGATGCTGAGTTGCTCCCGAAATACCAACTGCAAGATAGAGGTTTGGTGCAATGATTTTCCCGGTTTGTCCGGTATGCTCTTCGTGAGGCCTCCATCCTTCATCGGAAACCGGTCTTGAACATGCTGTAGCACCATTGAGCAGTGATGCGAGCTCGACAAGAGGAGCCCAGTTGTCAGGCGATTTCATTCCTCTTCCTCCCGAGACCACAATATCGGCGTCAGTAAGCAATATTTTACCTGTTTGTTTATGTGTTTCGGTTACTGTCGTTTTTACTAATGATCCATCTATATCAATTCCGGCTGTTTCAGGAATAGCTCCTGTCGGTTTTTCAATTACATCAAAAGAGTTCTGTGCAAGAGTAAGTATCTTAATATCTGATCTTATAATAACATGAGCAAATGCGTTTCCTGAATATGCCCTTTTATAAACTGTGAACGGATCAAGGCTAAGTGGTAATTTGCTTACACCCGATCCGATTCCGGCTTTAAGTCTGACCGAAAGCCTTGGAGCAAGAGCTTTCCCAGTCATATTGTTGGAAAAAATAATGACTTTCGAGCCTTCTTTCAGTGCATAATCTGCAATCACTTTTGCATAAGCCTGATTATCAAGAACTGTCAACCGGTCGCTGATCAGATTAATGATCTTTGCAGCACCGTAATTACCCAGTTTTCTCAATTCATCATCATCTGCCTTTCCTATTGTTAAGGCAATGACATTCATTTTGAGCATTTCAGCAACGGATGATGCATAAGAGACCAGTTCATAAGAGAGTTTCTTGAATTTCCCGTCCCAATTTTCGGTATATACTAAAACTGACATATGATGATTTTTACGTAATTGTTATTAAATGACTTTTGCCTCATTCTGAAGAAGTTCGATCAGCTGAGCCGGATTTTCGGGATCAATATATTTACAGGCGGCACGGGGTGCCGGTTTTTCAAATCCTGCTATTTCAGTCAGGCTTTCAACAGCTACGGGTTCATATAACCTGACAGGTTTGGTCCTGGCAGTCATAATTCCGCGCATTGAAGCAATTCTTGGCTCTTTTGCTATCCCTTTCTGGACCACCGCTACGAAAGGAACAGGAACTTTGACACTCTCCCTGCCTCCATCAATTTCTCTTGTGAGAACAGGTGTCCCGTTTTCGATTTTTAATCCTGAAACTGAAGAAACCGAAGGAATGCCAAGGAACTCCGAAATCATACCTCCCACTGCAGATCCGTTGAAGTCGCTGGATTCTATGCCGCACATTATAATGTCAAACCCTTCCATTTTTATCACTTCAGCAAGTTGGGCCGCAACAGAATATGCATCCGGAGCATTGTAATTGATCCTGATCGCATCATCGGCACCAATTGCCAGAGCTTTTCTGATGGTTGGCTCAGATGCGGCAGTACCTACATGTGCCACGGTCACCGATTTTACACCGTTTGAAGCATCATCCTTTAATTCAAGCGCTCTTGTAAGCGATAATTCATCCCATGGATTTATAACCCATTGAATGCCTGAGGTATCAATTGATGTATTTCCTTCAGCAAATTTTATTCTTGTGGTCGTGTCAGGAACATTGCTGATGCAAACCAGTATTTTCATCTGTGCCTGGTATTAGTTGGTTAATTTTTCAGTCTTCGAGGCGGCAAATATAATAATTATAGCTTCATTTCCAAACCTGAAATTTTTATTAAATTCGCTCGCCCTAATAAATTGACTTACCAACCTGTGAAAAATAAAATCAGAATATATGGAGGTGTTTTTCTCGCAATGATAATCTGGTCATTTTCTTTCATCTGGTTTAAAATAGCAAATGAGACATTCCGCCCAATTACCATAGTTTTTTTACGCCTGGTCATTTCAATAATCCTGCTATCCTCGTACCTTACAATCAAGAAAAAATTCGTTAAGATCAGGAAAGAAGACCGGAAGCTATTCCTTATGCTGGCAACCTTTGAACCATTCATGTATTTCCTCGGTGAGAGCTTTGGACTGACATACGTATCAGCCACAGTCGGGTCAGTTTTAATCTCCACAATTCCGGTAGTGGCTACAATAGGAGCATGGATATTCTTTAAGGAAAGACTGAAAGTCATTAATTATGCCGGTATCATAATATCATTTCTCGGTATTGTTGTTTTTGTCCTGAACAAGGATGGCGCACTTACATTCAACATCAAAGGATTAAGCCTGTTAATGCTTGCAGTTTTTTCTGCTTCAGGTTATAACCTCACTCTGAGCAGACTTGTCGGTAAGTATGAACCAGTTTTTATAGTATGTATACAGAACACTATAGGTGCAATTCTTTTTCTGCCTGTTTTCCTTATTTTTGATTTTAAACATTTAATCGGGACTCCCTTCACTTTAAGTTCCCTTAAACCAATTATTGAACTGTCAGTTTTCGCATCGTGCGGTGCATTTATCCTGTTTGCCTATTCTGTCAGGAATATGGGTATTACCAGGGCAAATGTCTTCACATACTTCATTCCTATTTTCACAGCTTTTTTTTCGTTCCTGATCCTTGGCGATAAACTGACAATACAGAATATTTTCGGAATGATGATAGTCATAGCGGGACTGTTAATGTCGCAAATGAACGGTCGTCCTAAAAAAAGCGGGGATGCACTGATCCTTACGGGAAAAACCGCCTAGATTTTCCGGTGAAAGCATGACGACCTCAACCTGCCGGAAAATCATATATTTACATTCATGATCAGATAATGGCAAAACGAACTGCAAGCATATCATTATTCATCCTGCTTTCAGCAGCAAGCTTTTCGCAAACAGGCGGAGATAATGTTTACGAGTTTCTGAATCTTACTCATTCCGGACTTATATCCTCACTTGGCGGCTCAAATGTTTCACTTACAGGCAGGAATCTGAACCTGGCCTGGAATAATCCTGCACTTCTTGATTCAGATATGGACAAAAGCCTGGCTTTAAACTATGTAAATTATTTCGCAGGTATTAATTATGGTCTGGCAATGTATTCACGGTCACTGAATGGGGCAGGAAATATTGCAGGAGGGATAACTTACCTGAATTATGGATCTTTTACTGAAGCCGATGTATCCGGAAATATTACCGGTTCATTCAGCGCTTCAGAATCGGCTCTTTCAATAATCTATTCCCATGAGCTTGATTCAATGTTTACTGTCGGGATCAACTTCAAACCTGTAATATCTCATCTTGAAAAATATACTTCCCTGGGATTTGCATTCGACCTTGGGGCTTCATGGCATAACAGGCAAAATCTTATCTCTGCAGGACTTGTCATAAGAAATCTCGGTTATCAGATAACTGCATATGCCGGTGAACCGAGAGGCAATCTTCCCTTTGAGTTAATGGCAGGCTTCTCTGCCAGACTAAGACATGCCCCGTTCAGGTTCTCACTTACTCTCAGGCACCTTGAAAAGTATGATCTTACATATAATTATTCAGAATCAGAAGATAACCAGAGCCAGTCTGCTTCAGAATTCTTTGAAAACATGATGCGGCACATTGTAGTCGGAACCGAGATAATCCCTCATAAAAACTTCTATCTGAGCCTGGGATACAATCATCAGAGAAGAAGCGAGCTGCAGACAGATTCAAAAGTTGGGGGAACAGGATTCTCCTGGGGTTTCGGTATTAATACTTCGATGCTTAATATCGAATTCGGCCGTGCCTCCTATCATCTTGCCGGATCGTCGAATCATATTTCGTTGATCATGCGGACTGATCAGATATTTGAAAAGTTCCGAAATTGAATTACTTTGCTTTTAAACTCATAATTTACAACCTTTGCGAATGTTTACCCCCCACCCCCTCGGAGGGAAATCAACCCCCCAACCCCCCCAATGGGGGGGCTTTGAAGAGTAGTTGGTTTAGGAAGTCCCCCAGATGGGGGATTTAGGGGGTTGATAAGTAGAAGGGGGAATTAGGACAAAAACTATGGACAAACGACTCATAATAGCGATCGATGGATATTCCTCATGCGGCAAGAGCACCTTTGCAAAGGCAATAGCCAGTGAGCTGAACTATATTTATATTGACAGCGGAGCAATGTACCGCGCTGTAACTCTGTATTGCCTGAGAAAAGGATATATAGGAAAGGGTGATCTTAAAATGAACGGCATACTTGCTGACATTAAGGATATACATATTTGCTTTGTCTATAATCCTGATATTGCTGAATATGAAACATTCCTGAATTCGGAAAATGTGGAGAGAGAGATAAGAGGTTTTGAAGTTTCATCTCACGTAAGCCGGATCAGCCAGATACAGGAAGTCCGCTCCCGAATGGTTGAACTGCAAAGACAGATAGGTGTTTTCAAGGGCATTGTTATGGACGGAAGGGATATTGGGACAGTGGTTTTTCCCGATGCTGACCTTAAGATCTTTATGACAGCCTCGGTTGACATAAGGGCCAAAAGAAGATTTGATGAGCTCATACACAAGAATATTGAAGTTGAATTTGAAGAGATAAGAAGAAACATAATTGCACGTGATATTGCAGATGAGAACAGGGACATAAGTCCATTGAGAAGAGCTGATGATGCTATAGTGTTGGATAACAGCAGGATGACAGTTACACAGCAGATGGAATGGGTAATGAAAATCATCAACGACAAGATACATGAAGGTTGAGATTGACAAAAAGTCGGGTTTTTGTTTTGGTGTCCAGAATGCTGTGGAGATTGCTGAGAAGGCTTTACTGCAGGGAGAGAAGGTATTTTCACTCGGACCCATCGTTCATAATGATAAAGAAGTCGAACGGTTATCATCACTCGGACTTGTTTCCATCAATCATGAACAATTCAGGGATCTGAAAAACTGCAAAGTGCTTATACGCGCACATGGTGAACCTCCGGAAACCTACAGGACAGCTGAAGAAAACAATATTACAATAATTGAAGCAACCTGCCCAATTGTAAAAAAACTGCATTCCAGGATCAGTCAGACCTGGGAAAGAATAAAAAAGAATAATGGACAGATTGTAATTTTCGGCAAGCCTGGTCATGCCGAGGTAGTTGGATTACTGGGCCAGACAAACAACGAAGGCATTCTGATTTCGAAACCTGCCGACACTGCTAAAATAGATTTTTCCCGTCCTGTCGCTCTATTTTCACAGACTACTATGGAGATCGACGAATTTAATTCTATTAAAGAGCTGATATATAAAAAGATGAAAAAGCGTGGAGTTATAGACCCTGTTCACTATTTCCTTGTAAATAATACTGTATGCGGACAGGTCTCAAACAGAGGACCTCATCTGAGGACTTTTGCCAGGGAACATGATACAATAATTTTCGTCAGCGGAAAAGAGAGCTCAAACGGCAGAATGCTTTATTCAGTCTGTAAAAGTGTAAATCCCGATACTCATTTTGTCTCATCCGTCCGAAGAAATTGATAAATCATGGTTTGCAGGGAATAGTTCTGTCGGGATTTGCGGAGCTACTTCCACACCTAAATGGCTGATCGAGGATATCAGGGATTTTGTTTCAAACTTCTGATTGTGATTTTAAAAGTACTAGCGTGTAAATAGATTATGCTAAATTTACGCCCTTTAATTAAAAGATAATGTCCAAATCAAAGGTATACTTTACAAACCTCCGGACCAGAGCGTCGGTAAACCTTCTTAAGAAGCTTGAAAACCTGGTAATAAAAGCAGGTATAGACAGCATAGATTTAGATAAGAAGATTGTTGCCCTTAAAATCCATTTCGGCGAACCCGGTAACCTTGCATATCTACGGCCAAATTACGCAGCGCATATAGTTAAATATCTGAAATCAAAGGGGGCGGTACCGTTTTTGACCGATTGTAATACACTATACTGGGGAAAACGTTCAAATGCTCCTTCACACATAGAGGCAGCTTTCGAAAACGGCTTTAATCCGATTTCTGCCGGTTGCCCGGTAATTATTGCAGACGGACTCAAGGGAACTGAATTCCGGGAAATCGAAGTTAATCTTGAACTATGCAAATCAGCTAAAATAGGTTCCGCTATTGCTGGATGCCGACGTAATAATCTCTCTGAACCATTTTAAGGGACACGAACTGACAGGTTTCGGAGGAGCACTTAAAAACCTTGGGATGGGCTGTGCATCAGTAGGCGGAAAATTATTCCTTCATTCAGGCTCTTCCCCGAAGATCTATGAAAAAAACTGCACCGGATGCCGTGTGTGTGAAAAGTACTGCGCTCATGACGCCATAAAGGTTGGAAAAGATAAGATCGCGCATATTGATTATGAGAAATGTGTTGGTTGCGGACAATGCGTTGCCGTGTGCCAGTATGATGCCTCCAGAGTTGTTTGGCAGAGCACTTCAGAAAAAGCTTGTAAAAGAATAACAGAATATGCATTCGCGGCAATAAAAGATAAGCCCTCTTTTCATATCAATTTTATTATGAATGTATCACCTGACTGTGATTGCTGGGATTCGAATGATTATCCAATAGTACCTGATCTTGGAATAGCTGCTTCTTTTGATCCGGTTGCTCTCGACCAGGCATGTGCTGATATGGTAACAGCGGCACCCGCACTTCCGGGAAGTAAAATAATGGAAATCAACAGTGACACGGATATGCGCGGCCAGGATAAATTCAGGCACGCGCATCCCGATACATTCTGGCAGGCAGGCATTGAGCACGGAGTAGAAATACGACTCGGGAACAGTGATTATGAAATGAGTTACCATTTAAATGATAAAAAATAGTTTTATTTCTCTAATAATCTTACTAATTTTGCCCCTCATTTATACGAGCCGTCATGAATGCAAAAACAAGTATAGCCAGGCTTTCTGTCTTTTCAAATACCCTGCTGATAGTAATGAAGCTCATTGTCGGGATTATCAGCGGCTCAGTGAGTATAATTTCAGAGGCAATACACTCCTCCATGGATCTTCTGGCTGCTATTATTGCTTTTTTTGCAGTAAGAGTATCAGATACTCCACCTGACTCAAAACATCCTTACGGACATGGGAAAGTTGAAAATATTTCAGGAGTTATTGAAGGCATTCTGATACTGGTCGCTGCTATAATGATCATCGTTGAAGCAATTAAAAAACTGATTGGCGAACCTTTTGAGCTTGAATCAATATGGATAGGCTCACTGGTAATGTTAGTTTCTGCAATTAGTCAATACCATTGTTTCCCGGAGACTGTATAAAGTAGCCCGTGAAACGAACTCCGTAGCTTTGGAAGCTGATGCTTTACATCTTAAGACTGATGTTTATACATCGCTTGGAGTTGCAATCGGACTTGGACTTATAATTCTGACCGGAATTAAATGGTTAGATCCTGTTGTGGCAATCCTGGTCGCATGTTTCATTATAAAAGAATCGTACAATCTTATCAGCCGGGCATTTTCACCGCTGCTCGATTCAGCCTGGGGTGATGATGAAATAGAAGACCTTGAAAGAAGGCTTAATGAAATGAACGTAAATTATCATGACCTGAGAACACGCGTCGCCGGAAATTACAAGTTTGTCGATATTCATATTGAGATCCCTGAAAGTGAATCAGTCGGAAATGCTCATACTTACTGTGACAAAATTGAAGATGAACTGAAAAATACCTATGATAATCTGACTGTTACAATACATGTGGAACCCAGCGAGATAAGTCAATAAATTCTCTTTATTTCGTATATTTCAATCTCAGGCTATTACTAACAACACTTATACTGCTTAACGCCATTGCCGCTCCGGCGATCATGGGATTCAGAAGAAATCCGTTCAAGGGATAAAGAACACCTGCTGCGATTGGAATTCCAATAACGTTATAGATAAACGCCCAGAAAAGATTCTGCCTGATTGTCTTTACTGTATTCCTGCTTAAGCGTATGGCAGCAGGAATCACTGAAAGATCATTGCTTATAATAGTCATTTTCGCAGCATCAATTGCTATATCTGAACCTTTACCCATCGCAATACTTATATCTGCCGTTGCCAGCGCCTGACTGTCGTTGATCCCGTCACCGGCCATACCGACAATTTTACCCTGCTCCTGAAGCTGCTTTATGAATGCCGCCTTTTCAGATGGCATCATGCCGGCTTTGAAACCAGAGATACCACACTGTCTGGCAACAGCTTCAGCGGTTTTTTGATTATCTCCTGTTACCAGATAAACATCAATACCCATCTTCCCCAGCTGAAGTACTGTATCACCGGAGCTCTTCCTTATTTTGTCAGAGACAGACATAACTGCAAGTACATTTTTGTTGTCGGCGAAATAGATGACCGTACCTGCATTTTCTTCCTCACCTTCTGCAAATTTTTCCAGACCTGATTCAATACTTATGCCCTTTTCATTAATAAGTTTCAAACCTCCTGCATAATACTGACTTTCATTGTACTTCCCCGCAATTCCCCTTCCGGTCAGGCTGGTCACACTCGGTTATTTGAACATTTGAAGCCAGATCCTTCAGGTGCTTTACAACAGCTTCAGCCAAAGGATGTTCAGATAATTTTTCAAGGCTGAATAAAATGTCTTGTTCCTCTGGTTTTATCTTCTTCTGACCGCCATTTGATCTTTTCAACCGAGGGTTTTCCTTCAGTGACCGTTCCCGTCTTATCCAGAACAAGAGCATTCATTTTGTGGGCAAGCTCAAGTGCCTCAGCATCTTTAATAAGAATATTGTTTTCAGCTCCTTTGCCTATTCCGACCATTATGGCAGTCGGGGTAGCAAGTCCCAGTGCACATGGACATGCGATGACCAAAACAGTGATCATGGACAACAATCCCCTTACAAAACCATTCTCACCTCCGAAAAGCGACCATATTATTAATGTTATTATTGAAATACCTACAACAACAGGAACAAATATTCCTGCAATTTTATCAACCAGCTTCTGGACCGGAGCTTTACTGCCCTGGGCTTCCTGTACAAGTCTTATTATACTGCTGAGAAGGGTTTCAGAGCCGACTTTTTCTGCTGACAAACTGAAAGCTTCCTTTCTGATTCACTGTACCCGCAAAAACCTCCGAACCATTCTCCTTTAAAACCGGGACAGGTTCGCCGGTGATCATGCTTTCATCAACATAACTGCTTCCCAGTGTTACTTTCCCGTCAACCGGAATTTTATCACCAGGTCTTACCAGAATATATATCCCCCGGTTTCACTTTTGAAATAAGAAATTCCCTTGTTTCTCCGCTTGCAAGAACCTTAAAAACTGTTTTAGGCTGCAACCCGATAAGCTTTTTTATTGCTGAAGATGTGTTTGCCTTGGCTCCCTCTTCGAGAAGCCTGCCAAGAAGCACAAGCGCAATAACAACTCCGGAGGCTTCGAAATATACATGGGCGTGAAGACCTCTGCTATGCCAGAACTCAGGGAAAAGTGTATTGAATACACTAAAAATATATGCAATCCCGGTGCTGAGCGAAACAAGGGTATCCATGGTTGTACTCCCATGCCTGATCTGTTTCCATGCATTAATAAAGAATGACCGTCCTGACCAGAAAACAATTGGCGTTGCCAGAGCCCACATTATATAGGTGGCATACGGGATATTCATAAAAACCATGCTTATCAGCAGCAGCGGAATTGCCAGGACAATTGCCCATATCGTCCTTTTTTTCATTAACTTATATCTTTTTTGCTGAAGGTTTTCAAGTTCTTCCTTTGCATTTTCAGATTCATCAATGATCAGGTCATAACCGATAGATGTAACAGCTTCTTTAAGATCCTGAGGTTTAACTATTGATGGTTTGAATTCAAGTGTTGCGATCTGGGAGGCGAGGTTGACGGAAGCTTTAACAACTCCGGCCTGTTTGTTAAGCATCGATTCAACATTGACAGCACAAGAAGCGCATGACATTCCCGTGACCGGAAATTGTTTTTTAATACTCTTCTGATCAGAGATCTGTTTTTCGGGAATTATGTTGTCGCTTCTCTTTGTGAAAATCATGGTGCAAAATTAGATATTATGTATTCAACAATACCAGAGAGTGAAAGTTTAGCTCTGTACCTATTATTTTAATCTGAGAGGATTTAATAAGTCAAGTTTTAATACAAAACGAATCCTGTCTTTAAAAGACCCGGTTATTGATTCAATATTGTCAGAAACAAGCAGAGGAAGATATATCTCGAAGAAGTTCCAAATCCCCGCCTTAAACCCTGCTTCAAAAAAAAGTGGTGATTTATAAGCTGTTTCAGCACCATGATCGTTAAGCAATACATTAAAAAAAGGTTTAACAGGAATCCATGATATTTTTTCAGGCAGGCTGCTTGTTAAAGAGAGTGAAAAAAGCCAGCGGCTGTATCCAAGAGCATTATTGACCGGAGAAACCAATCCTCCTTCGGACAGACTCATCTGTCTCGACCAGAAGGTTTTCGTAAGTTCGCTGAAACGATCCGGATATAATCCCTCATATAAATATTGTTCACTGCCACTCCTTCCACTCGTGGACAATCCATAAAACGGATCTGCAGAATCGTTTTTCAGCATTGCTCCTGCAAAAAATCTTATATCAAGACCTCTGTTTTTACCGTAATAACTATATGTATAGTTTAAATCCAGCGATGTCTTCTGAAACGACTTCCCTGATTCAGAAGAAACCGACATATTAAAGGGATTGATTATACCGGATCTTTCCAGAATGTATCCGAACTGCAGAAATGAACGCATCTTTGCAGGCATAAGAAGTTCAATCTGATGAAGGTCCGATGCAGCCAGAAATATCCAAAGACCTTATGATTGACAGGATTAATCATACTGCCGGATCTGAAACCAAGGTCTAATCCAATCTTCGCTTTACGATAGTTCTGATTGCCAGGTGCACCGAATTGTTCTCCCTCAAGTGTAAATGTTGCAATCCTGATAAGATTGTCATAAGGAGTTATGTTGAATGAAATCTTTCCGTACCCTGTAATCCCATGATTATCGGAATGTATAGAAAGGAATTAAAAAATATTCCACAGGTTTGGGTATGAGTGTCCCGTTATTTAAGACCATACCTGCCATAAGGCCATCGGCACTGTTCCAGTCTAAAGCAGGAATATATAACAAGGATCTTTTGTCAGGCTCCTCAATAGTATATAAGAAACGAAGCTGAAAAGGATCAGCTCTGCGGCAAACTCCTGATGTCCTGATGTTGTTGTTAAGCCTGTACAATTCGGGCATCTAATGTTCCGGATCGATTATTATTTCGGAATTATCACTCCATGGAACATTGATCCATTTCTTCCCTTCAAACCCGTCTTCCCAGAATTCTGTGATGACTGAATCTCCTGTTTTTCCCGTAATTACCAGCGGGGCTTTCAGCTCACCTTTGTTTTTAATAAGCAATTTCTGGTTCTCAAAGCGGACTATTTTATAATCGAGCCGTTTGGTCGTTCCCAGAAAATCATCAAAGAACCAGGAGAGATCTTTATTGGTAGTTAGATTCAAAGACCACCCTTAGGTCTTCCGGCTGAGGATGCTTGTTTTTCCATTTGCCGTAGTAATCATGCATTATGGAATCAAAGAGGGAATCTCCAAGATAAGCCCGCAGATAATTGAAACCCTGGGCGGCCTTATTATAAATTATACTGCTGTAATTATCATAGCTGTAATCAGTAGCTGCAAGATTTGCAGGTTGCTCGAGGTTATTGCGGGCCGGTACAAGCCATTCGAGCTCCTGAATTCTCTGTACCGGCATTTCATCAATGTGGAAAAACTTCGCTAGTTTCCTGTTTTTAAAACCAATTTCCCAAAGCTTTTTTTCAGGATATTTCTCATTCAAATATCTTGATTCATAGGCACTGGCAATACTTTCATCCATAAAAGGGAATCTTCGCTCATCAGACCCGATTGCACTGTAAAACCAGCTATGGCAAATCTCATGAGCTATCACCTGATCCAGCTGGTAAGGATCCCCTGCAAGTCCAATAACCGTAAGTCCGGGATATTCCATCCCTGCTCCGGAATTCAGAGGACACTGAATTGCAGTAAAGGAATTATAAGGATACTCACCTATGCATTTTGAAAAATACCCGACAGCACTGTTTACGTAGGAGATAGCATTCCACCAGAGATATTCTTCCTTATTTGTGAACATCACCCAAGTAGTCACTTCCCTTTTCGAATCAGGCAGCTGTACCCTTCCTTTCAGAACATGGAATCTCTTATCGGCAAACCAGGCGAAATCATGTATATTATTCTCAGTGTAGCGTATAGTTTTCATCTCCTTTGAGGATGGAGGAAAATCTGCATTCCTGAAGTAAATGGCTTTCATCCATGAGGTATCTGAAGCCAGTATATCAAGAAATTTCTTTTCCTCTTCATTTTGCAGGTTACCGGTTGCACCAACAACATAATTAGCAGGCAGAGTAATACTTACATCAAAACTGCCGAATTCCGAATAGAACTCAGCCTGATCGAGATATGGCATCTGATGCCAGCCGGATCTGTCATAAACAGCTGGCTTGGGATACCATTGGGAAATCTGGTATGATTCCCCTATATGACCTAACCGTGAAGTGATTCCTTTTGGGATTTTAACATGAAATGGAGTTGTTATGCGGATTGTGTCACCATGCTTAAGCGGCTTATTAAGAATGATCTTACAAATATCAGGAAACTCTGGCAATAAGTTCCATTGAACCTGATTACGCTCTGCCTCAAAGTCCAGAGAATCAATAAATCCCTTCAACTCCTGATCATTAAACAATTTTCCCTTACCCTTCATGCTGAAAACCTGTCTGGCTAATGCAGTATTATTATTTGAATATGCATTCGGCCAGAGATGAAAATAAAGAAATCCAAGAGTGTCTGGCGAATTGTTAATATACTCAACTGACTCGAAACCATTTAGTTCATGCTTGCTGTCATTAAGAGTCACATGAATTTTATAATTTACCTCCTGCTGAAAATAATCCTGTGATGAAGCCTTCAGAAATGGCCATAATAAGATCAGACTGAAGAGCAGATATTGTTTGAAAATATATTTATATAAGAATTTTTGCATATCTGCCTGACCTGGAATTTTTACTATTAAATAATCAAAAACACGAAGATAAAGCAAAAGCATGGATGATCGAATCTCATTGAATCAAATCTGTAAATGTTGTAACTTTAGTAAAAAGTTTTATATTTTTGTTGTAAGAGCAGATCAAACGTCAATATTAATTTTTTTTGAAGCTATACATCAAGAATATGGTATGCATACGGTGCCAGATGGCAGTTAAAACTGAGCTGGCAAAGCTTGGGTTGCATCATACCAGGGTTGAATTAGGTGAGACTGAAATCATGGAGGACCTGTCAGCAGAGCAATGGGATATTCTGAGCACTTCCCTGAAAAAAATCGGACTTGAATTACTGGATGATAAAAAAAACATTATGGTTGAGAGGATAAAAACCATTATAATTGAACTGGTGCACTTCAGTGATGAACAGATTAAAACAAACCTTTCCGATTACCTTGCCGAAAAACTAAATCACAATTACACATATCTTTCAAATCTTTTTACCGAAGTCAAGGGGACCACAATTGAGAAGTTTTACCTTTCCAATAAAATAGAAAGGGTAAAAGAACTGCTGGTATATGATGAGCTCAATCTAACCGAAATTGCCTGGAAACTTCATTACAGCAGCGTGGCTCATCTATCAAACCAGTTTAAGAAAATGACAGGGCTTACCCCATCACACTTCAAAAATCTTAAGAACAAAAATCGCAGTGCTTTGTGAAATACCTGAATGATGTAACAGCAATTTATTTGAGTAATATTTTGCTGTTATGGCCAAAAATATAAAACACGCCCAATTGAATTCCCCTGTTGGTTGAATTTACAGAACTGTTCTTATTTATGTTGCTTAATCCAAGATTATATCTTGCATCAATACCAAACCCCGTTGATGGAACTACATAGCTCGCACCAATACTTACACCAAAGTCAATGGGATTAAAATCATTTTTAAAGTCTGTAATGTTGTTATTGCTTTTCGATTTTGCGCTAGTCAGAAAACCTACCTGTGGACCAGCCTGTAATCTGAAACCATTGTCGAACATATATTGAAACAGGACAGGTACATTAATATAATCCAGATTATATTTAGTATTCCCATTGTCAATCGTTGCGCCCTGGGTGGAAAATACTATTTCAGGCTGAACTGCAAATTGGCTGTTGAAATGGATATGGCCAAGCAAGCCAAAATTATACCCTGTTCTTTGGTCATACTTTGTATTGTCGTCATTGTGGATGTTGTACACATTTACCCCACCTTTAATTCCAATGTTTACGTGTCCTGCAGGTGAATTACCGTGCTGTGCACTTGCAATGCCGGTAATCAAAATTGCTGTCATATAATCCGAATAAATGTTTCATAGTTTTTTCATATGTTTAATATTACTTTTTGTTTTCCCTTTTTCCCATAAGGAACTTTATAATCTAAAGTAAAGGTGCGGGTTATTCCTTGATGGAATGTTACAGAATTCTATGTATCTGTTACATAATTCACATATACAAAAGCCTGACAATCCGACCAACTTTGGCAGGTCTTACCGGGTACCTGGGACGGCTCTTTGTGGTCAGTGCCACTGACTTTTCGACCCATTTCACTGCAGAAATCTTAATCGCAAAAGGCTCTCCACTTTATGAGGATCTGTGAATCATGTAACATTTGTCGTGAATTGTGTAACTCTTCAGTTACAGCTTACCCATACCTTTACGCACAAAAATTCATTTGAAGCTGTACATCAGATACATGGTAAGCATGCGCTGCAAAATGGTGGTAAAAGAAGAGTTAAAGAAACTTGGTCTTCACTTCATTATTGTCGATTTGGGCGTAGTAGATATAATGGAAAATATTACTGATGAGCAACGTGAGCAGATAAGAATTGCACTGCACAAATCAGGACTGGAACTGATGGATGACAAGAAAGCGTTGCTAATTGAAAAGATAAAAAATGTAATTATTGAAATGATCTATTCTGCAGATGAGCTGCCCAGGAAAAACTTTTCCGATTATTTAAGTGAAAGGTTGAATCACAGCTATCCCTATATGGCAAACTTGTTCACAGAAACACAGGGGACCACTATTGAGAAATTCATTATTTCACACAAAATTGAACGGGTAAAAGAGCTTATCATTTATGATGAACTCGACCTTACAGAAATTGCCTGGAAGCTTTACTACAGCAGTGTTGCACATTTATCCAATCAGTTTAAGAAAGTAACGGGCCTTTCTCCTTCTCATTTTAAGAAACTAAATAACAAAAAACGAGAATTAATTGAAGAAGTCAGAAATAATTGACGCGTGACCGATGACAAATGAAGAATAATTAATGATTATCAGTAGAATATATTACACTGTACATATAAAACAAATATCATGGGAACAATTAGCAGACAGGAATCTCAATATGCAAGAAGCCTGATAGAAGCAAGTCTTGATCCACTGTTTACAATTAGTCCTGAAGGAAAAATTACAGATATAAACAATGCTTCCATAGACATGACAGAAGTGACCCGTGAGAATTTGATCGGTACAGATTTTTTTGAATATTTTACAGAACCTGATAAAGCACGTGAAATTTACAAACAAGTGTTTGCTGAAGGTTTTGTAGCCGATTTCCCTCTGACCATACGCGATGGCAAGCTCACTGAAGTTTTGTTTAATGGCTCGGTGTACAAAGATGAGTATGGGAAGGTGATTGGCGTAGTTGTGGTGGCAAGAGATATTACCGACCATAAGAGAATTGAAAAAGAATTGAAGGATGCCAGAATGAATGCTGAGTCGGCCACAATAATTGCAGAAGAAGCAAAAAACAAAGCTGAAAGCGCCACAAAAATTGCTGAAGATGCTGTAAGATCCAAACAACAATTTTTGTCAAACATGAGCCATGAGATCCGCACACCAATGAATGCAATTATAGGGTTTACCAAGGTGTTGCTTAAATCAGATTTAAATCCAAAACAAAAAGAATATCTAAACGCCATTAAAATAAGCGGTGATGCTTTAACGGTTTTGATAAACGACATACTCGACCTGGCGAAAGTGGATGCCGGGAAAATGGTATTTGAACAAACGCCTTTCAAAATGGCTGCATCAATGTCTGCCATGATTCATTTGTTCGAAACAAAAATTCAGGAAAAAAATCTACTGTTGATAAAAAAATATGACGATAAGATTCCAAGGGTATTGATTGGTGACCCGGTTCGCCTTCATCAGATTATTTTAAACCTTGTCAGCAATGCAGTAAAGTTCACATCAAAAGGGGAAATTACGATAAGTGCCAGGTTACTGAATGAGAATGAAGAGAAAGCAAACATTGAATTTTCAGTTACAGATACCGGAATCGGGATTCCGGAAGACAGGATGGAACATATTTTTGAGAACTTTCAGCAGGCAACCAGCGAAACTGCAAGGTTGTACGGAGGTACAGGCCTGGGACTTGCAATTTCTAAACAATTGGTAGAATCACAGGGTGGTAGTATAACTGCAAAAAGTAAACTCGGAGAAGGCTCTGTTTTTAGTTTTGTTTTACCTTTTCAGAAAACAAATGCTGAGGTCGAATTGGAAAAAGTGATGAATGTGTTGACCACTAAAGTTCAGAATGTAAAAGTACTGGTGGTTGAAGATATTGCGCTCAATCAATTACTGATGAAAACACTCCTGGACGATTTTGGATTTGAACATGATATTGCTGACAATGGGAAAATAGCTATAGAAAAACTACAGAATAAATCGTATGATATTATTTTAATGGACCTGCATATGCCTGAAATGAACGGTTTTGAAGCGACCGAATATATTCGCAACAAAATGAATTCTCAAATTCCCATCATCGCTTTAACTGCCGATGTAACTACTGCTGATTTAAACAAATGCACAGCCGTAGGAATGAATGATTACATCTCAAAACCTCTTGACGAAAAGCTGCTTTATAATAAAATAATTGATTTATTAAAGAAACCGTATACTGATACAAGATACCCCCCTGCCCGCAGGCAAGTTAAAATATGTTGATTTAACATATTTAAACAAGCGCACAAAGGATAATCCGGAATTGATGACGGAAATGATTGAACTTTATCTGAAACAAACTCCGCCTTTGATTAAACAAATGAAACAGGGTCTGCATGATAAAGATTGGGATTCAGTTTACACAGCAGCTCATAAACTGATCCCTTCATTTTCTATAATGGGCATACACCAGGATTTTGAAGTAGCTGCAAAAAAAATCCAGGAATATTCAGGCACTCAAAAACATCTTGAAGAAATACAAGAATTGGTTTTACAGGTTGAAAATGTTTGTTCCAAAGCCTGCGAAGAACTGGAAGAAGAACTAAATCTGATTAAAAAATCAAAATGATGATGGACGAAAACAAAATACTGCTTTTTCTGGTTGATGATGATGCTTTGTTCCTAAAGTCATTAGAGATTGAATTTACAGATAATACTGAATCGGTTATAAAAACATTCCCGACCGGAGAGCTCTGTCTCGAAAATATATCACAAAACCCTGATGTTGTAATTTTGGATTACCATCTCAACAGTATTGATAAAAATGCAATCAATGGGCTCGAAACGCTCGACAGAATAAAAACAGCCAATCAGACGATACCTGTTGTAATGCTCTCCTCACAGGATAAAATAGAGGTGGCAGTGAATTGTATGAAACACCAGGCCTTTGATTATATTGTCAAAAGTGAAACTGCTTTTATCCGGCTGCAAAAAACCATTACCACCATTTTTCATTATCAGAAATTAGAAAAAGCATTGAGCTGGTATATGGAGAAGATGTGACAACCGGATGCACAAATGTTGCCTTAAACATTTTTCATATTCTTTTTCTTTTGTTACATTTTCAATAAGTGATTTTGCCTCTGCACAACAAGATAGTGTCAAAACAGATTCAACTCAACTGTACAAGAATATTGAATCCTATTCGAAGCGAAGCAGGTTTAATGGGTTTATGTACCGGTTAATTTTTAAACCGGTTACTCCTGACTTCAAAAATAAACCATTAAGAAAGAAAGCATATAAAAAACTGATACAAAAACCATACAGCACATTTGAAGGAAAAATCATCCGGAATATCGATGTTGTTACCCTCGATCCTTTTGGTTATTCAGCCTCTGACACTGTTGTCAGAAAACAGAATTTTTTATCTAAAGCAGGGAACGGGATGCATATTAAAACACAAGGTATTACGATCCGGAACCTCTTGCTTATCCATAAGAATCAACCTTTCAATTCTTTACTTGTAAAAGAATCGGAGCGTTTGATCCGTAACCAGAAATATGTGCATGAGGTTTCTTTTTCTGTTAGTGGCTTCAGGGGCAAAATCCGATTCAGTAGATATCTTTATTCGTGAACTGGATAACTGGAGCATCATTCCGGAAGGATCAATTTCAACTTCAAGAATCAATGTCGGTTTGACTGATAAAAATTTTTTAGGTACCGGTCATGAATTTCAAAATGCATTTTCAAGAAATTTTACCAGGGGAATTAGTTCTTTTAATACAAACTATTCTGTCCCAAACTTCCGGAATTCCTACATCAGTGCAAAATTGCATCTGGGAATTGACGGATATGGAAATTTCAGCAGGAGCTTTGATGTTGACCGTCCGTTTTTTTCTCCTCTGGCAAAATGGGCAGCAGGGGTATCTTTTGCTTCTCAAACCAAGAAAGATTCCCTGGAGGACATAAATTCTGTTTATGTTCCTGTGAATTTGAAATTCCGGACACAGGATTACTGGGCAGGCAAAGCATTGCAGCTTTTTAAAGGCAGCACAGAAGATGTGCTTGTAACCAATTTGATTTTAGCGGCCCGATATCTGCATATAAGATATTTTGAAAAACCATCCGAACTTTTAGATCCGTTTCATAATTATTCCAGCGAAAACTTTTATTTAGCTACAGTCGGAATTTCTACAAGGAGATATGTTCAGGATAAATACATATTTAAATACGGTGTTATAGAAGATGTGCCGGTTGGAAGCGTATATTCGCTGACAGGTGGTTACCAGATAAAAAATAATTCTGGGCGGCTGTATTTAGGCATGCGGGTATACTTTGGTAACTATAATGAATGGGGATACCTTAGTTCCAACTTCGAATACGGCACATTCTTTCATGCATCACATTCTGAACAGGGTGTTCTGACAGTAGGTGTAAATTATTTTACAGGATTATTTGAGATCGGGAAATGGAAATTCAGGCAATTTGTAAAACCGCAGATGACTATTGGTATAAACAGGTTCTCTTCCGATAGTTTGACTCTTAATGATAGCTATGGCCTGGATGGATTTAACAGTCCTGTATTGTCGGGTACCAACCGCCTTTTATTTACACTGCAAACACAATCATACGCACCGTGGAATATTTTCGGGTTCCGGCTCGGACCTTATCTTACTTATTCTCTTGGTATGCTTAGCGATGCTTTAACGGGATTTAAAAGACAGCAAAGTATATTCACAGATAGGATTGGGAGTTTTAATTAAAAATGAAAACCTGGTCTTTAATACATTCCAGATATCAATCTCATTTTATCCATTGATTCCGGGAACCGGACAGGATGTTTTTAAAATGAACTCATTCAGAACATCTGATTTTGGTTTCAGGGATTTTGAAATTGAAAAACCTGCAGGAATGATATATCAGTAAGCCGTTATTTTAAACGCGTGAATTATGTAACTTTTTCCATAAATTATGTAACAGTTCCCGGATCAGAGAAACATACCTTTGGTACGATTGTTTTACTTATAAAACATAAAATTGATGCCACAGAATATCATAACAATAAAAAGTATAATTCAATCAATTAACAACTATAGTGAATCTATTATTAATTAAAATCAATTAAAATGAAAAAGATCGTTCTTGGTGTAATGATGGTATTTTTGTCCCTGGCTTTTCTCCCGCTTCAATCAAAAGCTGCAACAACTGAGGAACCTTCCTCTTTACCTGCTCCAAACCCTGCCGAATCAGCAGAAGCTAAAGCCTTAACATTAAGATTAGATGAAATTAAGGCAATGGATATGTCAAAACTTAAATCAGAAGAAAAGAAGGATTTACGAAAAGAAGTAAAAGGAATCAAACACGAGCTTAGAACATTAGGCAGCGGTGTTTATCTTTCAGGTGCTGCAATTATACTTATTGTAGTTCTGCTGATTGTTTTATTGTAAACAATAAAAACAAAAATCATGGGAAATTTACTTTATGTCGTAGCAGTAGTTCTCATTATCGCATGGGCAATCGGATTTGTGGGTTTTCATGTCGGAGGCATTATCCACGTTCTTCTTGTTATTGCAATTATTGCGGTATTACTCAGGATAATTTCAGGGAGAAAAGTCATTTAACCTGATTAATTCAGAATTAATCAGATTAAAATCAACGCTTTTATAACAAACATGAGTCCATTCTCAAAAGTCATTGTGAAGTAGCAAAACAAACAAATCGATGACTATTCTGAATGGACTTATAATTTAAAAACATAATTATGAGCTCAGGAAAAGTATTATTAAGCTTACTTGCCGGCGTTGCTGCCGGTGCATTGCTGGGGATTTTATTTGCCCCGGAAAAAGGTTCTGTTACCCGTAAAAAAATGTCTAAAAAGGCAGAAGAATATGGGGATGGATTAAAAGAAAAATTCAATGAATTTGTTGACGATATCTCCGAAAAATTTGAAGAGGTTAAGGAAGATATTTCAGACTTTAAAGAACCGAAAAAGTCCAGATCAGAATCAACTAAAAAAGACGTAGAAACTGCCACGGGCTGAAGCCATGGAAGACAATACAAAGCTTATTGAATCACTGCTGGAAAGAACTGCTGAATATGGCAAGGCGAGCTTTGAACTGGTAAAGCTTAAAGCTCTTGACAAAACATCAGACGCTGTTTCCTCATTAATACCTCATTCTGTTGTACTGGTATTAGTTGCAGTATTCATGCTTTTCCTCAATCTGGGATTAGCTTTCTGGCTTGGAGAAATTTTGGGAAGGACCTTTTACGGATTTTTTATAGTTGCTGCTTTTTATGGAATAGCAGGGATTGTGATACATTTTTTTATGCATGAACGGCTTAAAAAGATAATCGGTAATTATTTCATTAAACATGTGCTAAAATAAAATCACATGCAAAACATAACATCCATCGCAGAGCTTAAAAATGCAATTCAATTATCTGGAAGTTGAGCAAGCTGATAAGGGACAACTTTTAAAAGAGCAATTCTTCCTAACTTACGAAAGTTTAAAGCCTGTCAATCTTATTGCGGAGCACGTGAATGATATTGATAAATCGCCATATCTTATTGAAAATATTTTAGGTGCTGCCATGGGTCTGGTATCCGGATTCTTCTCAAACAAATTAATATTTAACGTCACGGGCAATAAATTAAAAAAGCTTATTGGAGTTGTTTTGCAGTTTGGGGTCACAAACCTGGTTGCTAAACACCAGGACGCTATTAAATCAATTGGTCTGGTCTATAATTAAACATCTTGCCCGCAAAAAAAGAATGAATTCCATAAAGCCGTGACAGATGAAAAATTGAAATTGCCGCTTTATGCAAAAGCATCTATTTTTGTCATCGGCTTATGTGCCTTAACAACGATCCTGTACATCGCGAAGGGTATTATTGTTCCGGTCGTTTTCGCTGTCATTTTTGCTATAGTACTCCACCCGGTAGTAAATTTTTTCGTCCGGAAAAAAATAAACAGGGTGGTTGGCATAGCAATCACTATACTCATTACCTTTTTGGTAATTGCCGCATTGGGGGCTCTTATAGTCTCGCAGGTAGGCCGGTTTACTGAATCATTGCCTGCACTGATCGATAAATTTACCGGAATGCTTGACCAGGCAATCAAATGGGCTTCCGGCTATTTCGATATAAAACCGCAAAAGATCCATGAATGGATCACAAAAACCCAGGGAGATCTCATAAACATCAGCAGCGCTGCTATCGGGCAAACACTCGCCATCCTCGGGGGAGGGTTAGTGGTATTGTTTTTACTTCCCGTTTACATCTTTTTGATATTATTGTACCAACCTATATTACTTGAGTTTATTCACCGGCTCTTTGGCGCAGGCAACAAGAGTAAAGTGAGCCAAATAGTTACTCAGATCAAAAGTGTTATTCAACAATATCTTATAGGACTGGCTTTCGAAGCTGCCATAATGGCAATTCTTGATACATCTGCTCTTTTGATAATTGGAATTGAATATGCTTTCCTTCTGGGCATTATCAGCGCATTGGTCAATGTCATTCCGTATATCGGGGGAATTGTGGGGGTAGCATTACCCATGATAGTTGCATTAGCCACAAAATCATCAGCCTGGTATGCTTTTTACGTTTTGGCAGCCTTTTATGTCATTCAACTGATAGACAATAACTTTATTGTTCCCAAAATAGTTGCCTCCAAAGTAAAAATCAATGCACTTTTCTCAATAATAGTTGTATTTGCAGGGAATGCTTTATGGGGTATACCAGGTATGTTTCTTTCAATACCTGCTCCTTGCCATAGTAAAACTCGTTTGCGACAATATCGAACCATTAAAACCATGGGGATTTTTATTAGGCGACACCATGCCCCCGCTAATAAAAATTAAACCAATTTTTAAGAAAAAACTAAATGAAACTGCATGATAGAGGCTAAGAAAGAAGGTTCTTTATTAATAGGATGACCTTTGTTTTAACTTCCAGGATATCTGTGAATAATGTAAATTATATCAATAATTGTGTAACCCTTTAACCAAGGTCTTTACTTAACTTTCCTTCAATATAATAAATGTAAAAAATCAAATGAAAAAAACAGGAATCGCCATTATAATAGTTGGTTTACTATTGACTATTATTACAGCCTTTACTTTCTTCACAAGAGAGAAAGTAGTTGATATTGGGAAAGTCGAAATTACAGCGAACAAACGGCACCATATCGCCTGGTCCCCACTGATCGGAATTGCCGTAATGGGGGTTGGCGGAGTAGTTTTACTGATGGCTTCAAAAAAACAATAAAATGACAAGAAGAGAAACAAGAATACTTTACATTGTAGTTGCTATTGCGATTATAGTAATTGCTTTTCTGCTATTAGGCGGTACGTCCTGGCTAAAAGGGATTGGCAATGGCAGCGGCTCGATGGGAATGACCAATTTGCGCTGGGGACAGATTCTGATTAGTTTAGGTCTGGGTTTCCTGCTGGGCTGGCTCGCATCAAGAAGGAAATGGTGATAGCCTTTTCCCCTGCATGCTAAAGACAGGCTTATGGCTATTTTTTAAAAAAAAGATGAAAACAAATAAAATGAAAAAAGTATTGATTGCTCTGGATTATAATCCAACCGCACAAAAAGTAGCAGAAGTAGGTTTTTCATTGGCAAAAGCCATGAAAGCTGAAGTCATTTTGCTCCATGTAATTTCAGATCCGGTTTATTATTCCTCAGCAGAATATTCTCCGATTATGGGATTTAATGGTTTTATGGAAATGGGGCAATTGCAATTGGATAACATTGATTCACTGAAAAAAGCATCACAACAGTTTCTTGAAAAATCAAAGCAACATCTTGGTGATAAAACCATTCAAACTTTGGTAGAAGAAGGTGATTTTGCTGAATCAATACTAAAAACTGCAAAAGATCTTCATGCAGATATTATTGTTATGGGCACTCACAGCCGGAAATGGCTGGAAAATATAGTCATGGGAAGTGTAACGGAAAAAGTACTAAAAAACACTTCTATACCGCTTTTCATCATCCCAACCAAAAAGCACAATTAATTTCAGCCGTTTCATTTTTCCTGCGAACTGATAAATTGAAAGCAAAACTTCAGTTATCCGTTAAAGGATTATCTGTCTAACAGATAATAATAACACATTTGTAATGTGTGAATTATGTAACTTATTATAGAAGTTATGTAACACATGTACCGGACCTGGCAACTAAATTTGCTTTTTATAAAAGACCTTTTCCGGTTATGACGTAAAACAGACACAAAAAAGAATTAGTGTGAAAAATAAATTACAGTTGATAAAAATCCGGTGTCTGAAAAGTGTACTCATTGTTTTCTTTTCATTTCTTGCTATCCGGGCATCAGCCCCTGATATTAGAGTCGCCTATATATGCTCTGCCGAGCCCGTAGATGCTTACGCCCGACTTATTAGTGCAGTTGTTCAGGTAGAAAGTGCGGGAGACACACTTGCATATAATCTGTCTGAAGAAGCAGTCGGAGCTTTCCAGATCAGACCAATCAGACTTCTTGATTATTACCAGAGAACCAGTAATAATTATAAAATTGAAGATTGCTACAATTTTGAGATTTCGAAAGAAATATTCCTCTATTATGCCAGGCAGACAGGCTATCCGGATTATGAGACAATTGCCAGGAACTGGAACGGCTCCTGGAATGCCACTCTTGATTACTGGAAAAAAGTCAAATCAAATCTGTAATCATTTGTTACTTTTCTTCATGTTTTTAGCTTGCGAATTATAAAAGCTGACAGGATTGAAAACACCTGACAAAGAAACGTGAATCATGTAACTTTTCCCCAGAGTTATGTAACACTTTCGGGTATTACACAGATTAACTTTGAAATCACATTAAAAATAAATATTATGCCAATACTGACTATTTTAATTGTATTAATTGTTGCAGGTGTTATTCTGTACATTGTCAACAATTACATCCCCATGGATGGTAAAATTAAAAATATCCTGAATGCAGTGGTTGTGCTTGTTGTTATCGGCTGGCTTCTCAAGGTATTTGGGGTTTTCACCTACCTGAAGGATATTAATATTTAAAAAGTGCTTTTCAAAATCACAAATTCATACATCATTCCAGATGTATTGAAGTGCACTATTAAGTCATACATAAAAATAACAATCATGAATAATTTTTTAAGGGGACTGCTTTCAGGATATGGAGCCTGGAAATTAGGTGGCGGCTGTCTGGGCACCATAGTAGTTTTTGTAGTTCTCTGGTTTTTGCTTGGGAAATGCAGCTGACAAAGGGAATTTTATTAATTCTTATTTCGTTTGTCAGACATACATTCCATGGGTTTCTAATTTGGCGAAATGCTAATATATTTTATTGATAATCAACGGCATTTTTTAGATTACTTGTTGAACCTTTTTAATAACAAAACAGTACATAATGAAAAAAATAATCTTTATCCTCGCTTTAGCAATACCTCTTATGGCAGGAATAATCTTCACCGGTTACCGGTCATCGACTCAAAAGCAAAAAGCTGCCCGGACCAAAATTCCGTATGCTAACCGTGATTTAATTCCAACACCGAAGGTAGCAAATACAGTAGCCGAGAAACCCGTAAATGCAGAAGAATGGATAACATTTAAGAGCGAGTCTGAACGAAAAATCAGAGAACCTTGAAATCCGAATTGCTGAATTAAATATAGAAATTAAAAACCAGGGAGAAAAATCTGACGTACTTTACAGGAAGAAGATTGCTAATCTGGAACAACAAAACAAGTTCATGAAAGCAATGCTTGAAAATTTCGAGAAAGGCCCAAGTAATTGGGAATCATTTAATCATGGATTTAATCGTGATATGGATGCGATCGAAAATGCATTGCAGGACCTGACTGCTGATAACAAAAAATAATAATATCCAAAATGACAATTCAATTTAATACCGACAACAAAGTTACAGTGAGTGAAGAACTCAGAGCCCCGTTAATAAGCTCAATATCTGAAGGATTGAGCAGGTTTAGTCATCAGATAACACGGGTCGAAGTTCATCTTTCGGATGAGAATGGCGATAAGGAGGGATTAAACGACAAACGATGTATGATTGAAGCCCGTCTCGCAGGAATGAAACCAATTGCTGTCACAAACCATGGAAATACCCATGAACAGGCAGTAGAAGGAGCAGTTGAAAAGTTAAAGACTTCTCTTGATACAATAATCGGACGCCTTAGGAATTATTAACATTTTGGAAATATACAAGTACGGGAAAATCTAAATAATTCAAATGTAAAATACAAATATCATGGCAATAAGTAAAATATGGATAGAAGAAGGTTGCACTTCATGTGGTTTGTGTGAGGATATTTGTCCTGAAGTATTTAAAATTAAAGATGTTGCCACTGTAATTGAAGATGCAAATTATGCTGATAATGAGGAGAAAATAAAGGAAGCCGCAGAAAGCTGTCCGGTCGAAGTTATCAGATATATTGGGTAGACCCGGATTTTATTATCCCATCGGAATCAGAGTAAAAATATATAAATCATCAGAGTTTCATTATCCTGAATGTGGGAATTATGTAACTCAAATATGTAATTGTGTAACGCTTGAGTAGATTAACACCCTACCTTTGTGAGAGTTAGTCAATGATCACAATATTATGTCAGAAATACAATCAATTACCGGGTGATTTATATACTTAAAAAGATGGAAAATACTTTAGTGTTGTGGAAATACCGGGATTTTAAACGACTTTGTCAAGTCAAAGTTCAGAGAGAAAGTACTTGTACCTGAAATATCCAGGATAAATCCTGTAATAGAAAATATTCGTCTCTGAGGCAGGGACTGACTTCATTCAATATTTACACTTTTTACAGCTTGAGAAAGAGCCAAATCTAATGGCTCTTTCCTCCACACACCATTATTACTATGATTCTGATGATCTGAAAAGTATCAAAACACTTATAAACCTTAAAAAACTGAATAATATTAAAAGTCTTGGAAGTTTTTTGCAAACTGTTGTCCGCATCCTGCCTCAGGAAGCCATCTTTATTGGCTACTTCAAAAATGATACTGGGAACAGATCCGTTTTTTCCTTTTACCAGACTACGAAGTTCTTTAACGGACTGGTTAATTATTTTGATTCCAAAACTGACAGAAGTTTAACAAAAAATGATGTATCAAGACTGCTGGAAGAACACATGCTAAAGGTCGTTGACATTACAGACATTAACGGCATGACATATTTCTGTTCCCGGAATTACAGTAACCCTCCGCAAATTACTGTTCCTTTTCGGGTGGACCCTGCCTGAAAGCAAATATCTGATTCTCACGGTTTGCATAATTCCCTTTTCATTTTTGCTACAACAAAAAAGACCGTATCTGTTTATTAAAAACGGTCCTTTTCGCATATTAAAATCATTGTTAAAACCGGTATCCTATTGAAAGACCGAAGCCTGTGTTCTTATAAGAGGCTTTACTATCACTGGCCCAACTATATTCCGGATTGATTTTCAATAATCCGAGCTGGGCATTAAGCTGCAGGAAAACTCCCATTGATAATTCATATCCGAAGAAGATATTTGCACCTGCATCAAAAGGCCTGTAATAGGCATTCCCAAGCAAATCGCTCAAATTCGTTACAGTGTTCTTAAATTTGACATCCCTTTTATAGCTAATAGAACCAAATTCAGAGTTCTCCTTGCCACCGATACCAAAAGCAATGTATGGTCCGAAACCAAGGAGAATATATCCTTTCCCTAACTGTGGCCTGTACAAAAGGTTTAAAGGTATTTCAATATAAGAGAGTTTTGTGGTAGTTACTAAATCACCTGATGCCTTGGTTGGTGGGGAAAAAAAATCATTCTTTGCCCCCTTGACAGAGAAAAGCAGTCCGGGCTGAAAATAGAAATCCGGAGCCACCGGGATATTTACATTAACTCCGGCGTGAAACCCTGTTAAGAGACCATTCTGAAGTTTATTGCCATTATTATCCTTCCCATTTATATTCTGGAAATTTATACCTCCCAGAATACCAAACCCGATCTGGGCCTGCAGCGTTATTGTTAAGAAAATAAAGACTGCTGATATAGTAAAAATTTTCGTTTTCATTTTTGTTTCATATTAAGTATTTCAATTTTGTATCATCTCTAATTACCAGCTTCTTTTGCAGCCTCAGCCTTCATCTTTTCATTTGCAGTGATAAGAAACTCTACCCTTCGGTTTTTAGCACGATTCTGATCTGTCTTATTGTCATATTTTGGAGCAGATTCACCAAATCCTTTGATAGTAACACGACTGGTTTTTATACCATTGCCTTCCAGATAAGCGGATACCGCATTAGCACGCCTCTCAGATAGTTTCTGATTATATGAAACGGTCCCTTTACTGTCGGTGTGTCCCTGCACCTCAATATTCGTATCGGGATAACTGTTCAGGACTTTAATCAATTTAGTCAGGTTGGTTTTTGCATCATCCGACAGATTCGATTTGTCAAATGCAAACAGTACATTACTGCTGAATTCGACAACTATTCCTTCACCTACACGTTCAACCTTTGCATCGGGAACAGTTTTCTTTATTTCCTCTGCCTGCTTGTCCATCTGGTGACCAATAATAGCACCTGCGCCACCTCCAACTGCAGCTCCGATAATTGCACCAAGTGCTGTATTTCCTGAAGCCCTGCCAATCACAGCACCCATTGCACCACCTGCAGCTGTTCCGACAACAGCGCCTTTCTGTGTTCTGTTCCATGAAGCGCAACCTGACAGAATCAATACTGCACCTGATACAATTAATTAAACTCATTTTCATTCTTTTCATAAAAATAGATTTAATGCGAAAGGTAGTTTCAACAAAACTTGAATGTGTTACACAATTTCATATATGATTTACATAATTCCAATATTAAAATTGATGTTAATGAATAAGGTGGGAATGTTGTAATTTTTTCCAAAAATTATGTAACAGATAACCGGAGCTATGAAGTTAAATTTATGCCGTTTAAGATACACTTCAAAAAGAAACACTTTAAGAATTCAAATTTAATCTCCGGGACACATGAAAAACATATTAGTTACATTACTTTGCGCCTGCCTTCTGGCAGGATGTGCTTTAAATCTGGTAACAGGCCGCAAACAACTGAGTTTGGTAAAGGAATCAGATTTACGGTTAATGGCCGTAAGCCAATACAATACATTTTTAAAAGAGAATAAGGTATTAAGCCCCGGCTCCAGCAGAGATGCCGCAATGGTTGACCGTGTCGGTGCAAGAATTGCAAATGCAATTACAAAGTACTATAACAGCCAAGGAAAAAAAATCGGTGATGGAAGGTTATACATTGGGAATTTAACACGATTGATGATAAAAAGGTCATAAATGCCTGGTGCATGCCTGGTGGAAAGGTGGTTGTATACACAGGTTTATTGCCTGTGACCCAAAACGAAACAGCACTGGCAATTGTTATGGGACATGAGATTGCCCATTCCGTTGCCAAACATGGCAACGAAAGAATGAGTCAGGCCATGGTCCAGCAAATGGGAGGTATGGCATTGGAGGTTGCCCTGGCCCAGAAGCCTCAGGAGACACAGGATCTGTTCATGTCGACCTATGGTATCGGAAGTCAGCTGGGAGCTATGCTACCATGGTCACGGCAACAGGAAACGGAAGCTGATCAGTACGGACTGATATTTTCAGCCATGGCAGGTTATGACCCGCGGGAAGCAATTCCTTTCTGGCAAAGAATGTCAAAAGCAGGCGGAGGAAGTCCACCTGAATTCCTGAGCACGCACCCTTCCGATGAAACAAGATTAAGAAAGCTGAAACAATTCATTCCGGAAGCTCTTAAATATTATACTGGCCGCAAATAAGTGCAGGTTTCCTTTCTCCGGGAAGAGATTGTTACATGAAGGATTTAAAAACAGCTCACTGTTTTTGTGGAATCTGATAAATTATTATTTATTTTGTATTTATGTAATTGTATATGACTTGATTCCGTTATATACAGATAATTTAACTTTTGTCAGGGAAGCATTTATAGAACCATAATCAGGAAAGAATTACTACTAAATGTGATACAGGACCGGTGAATTATTTTTAATCGTTCGAGTGAAAACCATGATACTAAACTATGAATAACGAAGAAGAAAAACTTACAGATGCCCGGATTTTGCGTATAAAAGCTGAAGAAAAGCTGAAGGAGAAGAAAAAAGAAGACAAACCGGTTATTAAAGCTGATGCTAAAAAACTCCTTCATGAACTGCAGGTACACCAGATAGAATTAGAAATGCTGAATGAAGAACTGCGCGAGGCAAATGAAACGGCCGAAGCCGCTCTTAAAAAATACACCATATTGTACGATTTTGCCCCGCTTGGTTATTTTACACTTGAAAAAGACGGCAACATAAGCGAGCTTAACTTCACTGGCGCCGAGATGCTTGGTGATAAGCGCTTTAGTCTGGTAAACAGCAACTTTAAGTTATTTGTTTCTGAAAATTCACTATCTGTATTTAACAAGTTTTTCAGTAAGGTTTTTGCTGGTAATTCTAAAGAATCATGTGAAGTGATGCTCGGTTATGATGGAAATCCTTTGAGCTCTGTTTATATGGAAGGAGTGGTTATCGGTGATGACCGGAAATGTCTTTTATCAGTGGTTAATATTTCAGCTTTCAAAAAGTAAACCGTACTTCAGTTACTTTCCCTGACATGTTTTTTCCCTTATAAAATTTTGGTCACAAAAGGAGCAGCGTTTTTGTGAATCTGTAAATCTTGTAACTTTTTATAAGAATTTTGTAATAGCTGCTCCACTCCGATCTTTTACCTTTACTATGTAAGGTCTTATCTTCAACAATTTCAAATTGCTAGTGAGATGTTGCAGCATCATTTATTATTTTGACTGATTCAGATTGTGTAAAGAGATGATAAACAAAAGGATCGTAAAAAAGGCACTTAAATGTACCCTGGATTTGGATAATACCTCAAGCCTGACTCCTGTTAAACCTGAAGATTTACGGAGTTGTGAAACCTCAATGCTGATTTTTGACATATTTGGAGGTGAAATTTTAAAGACACATTATAAAAAAGGCTGGCATTTTTATAACAGGATTAATGGTAAACGTATTGATTTTACGAGATTCAAAATAGGCAAATCTTCCGGAACCAGACCCTTCGAAGATATTCCTTCCTCTCCGGATGAGATTCATCATTATTTTGAGAAAGAGGATTATTCAACCTTTTTTATGAGGTTTGTTGGAGCATTCGAAGAAACTGTCGGTCTGAAGATTTCTTAAGCACATATGGTCTTGCAGCTCGATGTTTTACTTATGAAACATAATTACTAATTAAAAGAAAGGAAATTGAAATGAACTATTTGTATTTAATCATTCCTGTTGTGCTGTTGTTTTTTGCCGGAATTAGAATTGTAAGACCAACTCAACGAGCTTTAATAGAGAGACTTGGAAAATACCATAATTTTGCAAATGCCAGGATTTCACTGGATTATTCCGGTTATTGACAAACTGTATCTGGTAAATGTAACCGAACAGATGGTAGATGCCCAGCCCCAGGAAATAATCACAAACGATAATCTAAATGCAAGTGTAGATGCCCAGGTATATTTCAGGGTGAAATCTGATGAGGAAAGCGTTAAAGGATCAATTTACAATGTTAATAATTACAAATTGCAGATCGTTAATCTGGCACGTACCACATTGCGTAATATAATCGGTACACTCACGCTTAAATCGGCCAACAGCGAACGAGGGAAAATTAATTCTGAACTATATAGAACACTTCATACTGAAACCCAAACCTGGGGTATTGAAATTGTCCGGACAGAGTTGAAAGAAATTGATCCGCCAAGTGATGTTCAGGAAACCATGAATAAAGTGGTAAAAGCTGAAAATGAAAAAATTGCAGCCATAGATTCTGCTACAGCTGCCGAAACTGTTGCCGATGGTATAAAACGTGCTAAAATTAAAGAAGCTGAAGGTTATAAGCAGTCGAAAATCCTGCATGCCGAAGGAGAAGCCGAAGCCATTAAACTGGTGAATGAAGCGGCTGATAAATATTTTGTCGGGAATGCCCAACTGTTGAGGAAGCTGGAAGCACTTGAAACGTCACTCGGGCAAAATGCCAAAATAGTTATCCCGACAGGAACAGAGTTGGTAAATATTATTGGAGAGATGGCAGGAATAATTCCATTTGATCGGAAGCAGAAAAAAGATTGATATACGGATCTATAAAAGCTGTATCAGCAAAAACTGTTTTCTGATAGTTGTGTATCACATTTTCAGATAAACATAAGGCCACTATAAAGTGACAAATTTCATAATAATATTAATCAGCCAGCCCGGATAGACACCTAATATTAATATACTTAACGCAATCAGAGAAAGAGTAATATTTCCGGTCAGGGATAACGTAGGTAATTTAGTTTCGTTTGCAGCTGAGAACATGGTGGTAATAACTCTGAGGTAATAGTACAACCCAATAACACTGTTGATTATCATTGAAAATACAAGCACCATAAGACCTGCTTTCATCCCTTCAAAAATAACATAGAACTTTGCAATGAATCCGGCTGTAACAGGGATCCCTGCCAATGACAACAAAGAAAGCGTAAACACAATTGCAATCCATGGTCTTTTCCAGAATAGTCCTTTATAATCTTCTATCTTTTCAGCTTCATATTGGCAGGTCGAAAGAAGTGATATCACTCCAAAAGCTCCGATTGTGGTAATAAAATATGAAACAAGATAAAAGATTGAAGCCTGAATGCCTTTATTGCTGCCTGTCAGCAGAATGATTATCAGGTATCCCATATTTGCAATTGACGAATATGCCAACAGCCTTTTTATATTTTGCTGCCTGATAGCAAGCAGGTTCCCGATGAACATGGAAAGTATCGCTATTCCTGATATTACAATGAAAAGATAATGGTTATCAAATCCCCTGATATTAAAAAAGAATCTTATCAAAACTGCCATTACAGCACCTTTCGAAACTGTGGCAATATATGCTGTAACCGGTGCAGGTGCTCCCTGGTAGACATCCGGAGTCCACATATGAAAAGGAACTAATGCCAGCTTAAAACCTATTCCTACCATCATCATTCCGAATCCGGAAATAACCAGCGGAGATAATCTGACCATCCTTACCTAATAGCTGATACTATTCCGTTAAATTGCATTGTTCCGAATGCAGTATAGATCAATGCCATACCAAACAATAAAAATGCTGAAGATACCGAAGCCAGAATAAGATATTTTATCCCGGCTTCAATTGAACTGTCTTTTGATCTTTGGAAAGCTATCAGTATGTATAAGGAAATGCTTAATGTTTCGATACCCAGAAAAAATAATATGAAATGATTTGCAACTGCTAATAATGATGCTCCAAGTGTTGATGTAAAAAGAATTATATAATATTCTTCCCTGACCCCTTCAAGTTGTTTTATATAATCATATGAAAGCAAAGTCACAAGCAATGCCGAAAGAATAATAATTCCAAGAAAAAACAGGCTGTAAATGTCAATGATGAATAAAGGTTCAATTGAATGTGGTATTGCAGGAACAATAAAAAAGATTGATGCAAAAGCAAATAATAATGACAAAACTGAAAAACCGTAAACAACTTTGTAATTTCTTAAAACAGAAATTACAATCATAATCACAACAGGTGCGATGGCGATTATAAGAAGTGGTGCTAAACACAAAAAATCTGTTGCGGTCATATATTATTGCTTAATACATAATTTCGATATCTGAAAAAAGAATATACTTTTCTCTGCAGCTTCATTTTTACTAATGTCCTGATCCTGAATAGTTTTTTCTTTTTGTGCATCCAGGTTTTTAGCAGTGCAGGTTTGGCAGTATTAAAGACAGGTTGCGGAAAAAGTCCAAGCCAGACAATTACAATAACCATTGAAGCAGAAACTATTTTTTCACGGACATTAAGATCATTCATTTCCCAGTCCTTGTTTTTATTTCCAAGAAATACCTTTTGTACGATCCGGAGAGAATAAATTGTTGCGGCAATAAGTCCCAAGCATGCAAGGCATGACATCAATATGCTTGTTTTAAAGACTCCGATAAGAATCAGAAGTTCAGCAATAAAATTTCCCAGTCCGGGTAATCCTAATGAAGCCATTGAAAAGATAAGACCGATGGCGCCCATAACAGGAGCTTTTTCCCAAAGTCCCCCCATCTTGTTTAAATCTCTTGTATGAATTCGTTCATAAAGCTGACCAGCCAGGATAAATAAAGCACCGGTGCTGATTCCATGTGCAATCATCTGCATTACAACTCCCTGGTATGCCAGCTCATTAAAAGAAAAAACACCAAGTATTACAAATCCCATGTGGCTCACACTTGTGTATGCAACAAGTCGTTTAAGATCGGTCTGTGCAAATGCAAGTTTGGCTCCATATAAAATACCAATAACACCCAGTAGCATTCCAATTGGTGCAAAAGTTATTGATGCTGAAGGGAATAAAGGCACAATAAACCGGAGCAATCCGTAAGCTCCTGTTTTTAAAAGCAATGCGGCAAGAATCAGACTTCCTGCAGTGGGAGCTTCAGTATGAGCATCAGGCAACCAGTTATGCAATGGTACAACCGGAAGTTTTACAAGAAATGCAGCCAGAAATCCAAACATTATCAACAGTCCGGTTGAAGCAGACATCTCAGTACCAAGTAATTGCATGTAATCAAATGTGTATGAACCGGTAGAATGTCCATGTACAAAATATAATGCAAGTATTGAGATAAACATTAACAGACCGCTTGCCTGTGTATAAAGAAAGAATTTATTGGAAGCTGCAGTTCTGTTTTCATGTCCCCAGATGCCGATCAGAAAATACATTGGTACCAGCATCAGTTCCCAGAAGAAATAAAAAAGGAAAAGATCAAGTGAAAGAAATACACCAATAATACCTGCTAAAATCAGGAGCAGATTGAAATGAAAGAAACCAACTTTTGAATTAATCTCTTTCCATGAAATAATAACTGAAATGATACCAAGAAAAAAGGTTAACAGGAGCATCACAAGGCTTAATCCATCAAGTGCAAGATGCAGGCTGATGCCGAATTCAGGAATCCAGTCAAGCTTAAAATCAATAAGCCATTTATTGTCAGGTGAAACTGGCTGGAATACAGATGCAATGATCAGAATGAGGTCAATGCTCAGGGCAACAAGAGATATTATCCTTGGCCAGACAGCATTCCGTTTGCCTGTAATCAGTGCAAGAATTGCTCCTGTCAGTAAAATAACTATGAGATAAACGAGTATCATCTAAAAATCATATAAGTTAAAATCAATGCAATACCAATGGTAAATGACATTAAATACCATCTCAGTTTCCCGTTTTGAGTGATACTAAGCAAACGATTGGTCAAAAGAGCCAGCCTGGAAATGCCAATGTTAAGCCAGTCAAAAATGTCATTCTTATCAATCTCCGAGAGCCAGACAACAGGTTTCACAAAAATCATATCGTATAATTTGTCAAAGCCCCATCCCTTTTCAAAGAATTTATTAAGCCTGCTGTGGTTAAACGATTCTGACAGAGCAGGTTTTTTAAGGTAAACTATATATGCAAGATAAATACCTGTCAGGACAATTATGGCTGAAATTGACTGGAACAGAATTTCAGAATGTCCGGCTTCTTTAACAACAACCGCAGGTAAAGTATTGTCAACCAGATTTGAGAAAAGATGAATGTTCCCAATTGATTGAGGCAGTTCCACAAATCCTCCGATAACTGATAAAACTGCAAGAATGATTAAAGGAATTGTCATCAGTTTACCCGGAAGAAAGGCAGGTTGAGTTTTTGCTTCACCAAAAAAAGTTATGAATATCATCCTGAAAGAATAAAGAGCTGTCAGAAAAGCGCCTGTGATTCCCGCTATCCATAATAATATACTTCCTGTCTCTGATGAAATGGAATACCATAAGATCGCATCCTTGCTGTAAAAGCCTGCTGTTATAAGGGGAAGTGCAGAGAGAGAAGCAGAGCCAATAAGAAAGGTCATAAAAACCACCGGCATTTTTTTTCTCAGTCCGCCCATTTTGAAGATATCATGTTCTTCATTCAAAACTAATATTACCACACCGGCTGCAAGGAAAAGAAGAGCTTTAAAAAATGCATGTATCATGAAATGAAATACAGCTGCTGACCATGCACCCACACCAAGAGCAAGGAACATATAACCTATCTGACTGATAGTGGAATAAGCAAGAATTCTTTTCAGGTCGTGTTGTGCCAATGCACTGAATCCGGCAATAAGTAAAGTCAGCGCACCAATAATGGCTATTGCTGTCTGAACAATGGGTGCAAGGCTGAATAAAACATGAGTGCGGGCAATAAGATAAACTCCTGCAGTGACCATAGTTGCAGCATGTATCAATGCGCTGACAGGTGATGGGCCTGCCATTGCATCAGGCAACCATGTCTGCAAAGGCAGCTGGGCTGACTTACCCAAGTGCCCCGCCAAGCAATAATGCTGCAGTTAAAACCGCGATGGATGAACCTGCAACCCATTTCTCAGATGCCTGTTGCATCAGGTCATTTATATTGACAGTACCGAAATTCAGGAACAGAATAAAGATGCCGATGATCATTGCGGTATCCCCGATGCGTGTGATAATAAAGGCTTTTCTTGCGGCATAACCATTTGCAGGCTCCTTATACCAGAAGCCGATCAACAGATAACTGCATAAACCAACACCTTCCCATCCCAGGTACAAGAGCAAAATATTATCAGCCAACACAAGTATCAGCATTGATCCGACAAAGAGATTCATATAGGCAAAAAACCTTGAGAATCCTTCATCCTTTGCCATAAACTCGATTGAGTATACATGTATCAGAAAACCAACGAAAGTAATTACAAAGCAGAAAACCAGTGAAAGTGCATCGAGACTGAAAGATATGTCTGCTTTCAGATTCCCTGCATTTATCCATTCCCATATAACAACAGAATAAGATTTAACCTGAGGCAATGATTTTAAAAATCCTATTCCTGCAATGAATGTGAGCAGGGCAACTATGCCAACTGAACCGGCCCCGATATATCCTATTGTTTTCCTGGTCAGCTTTTGCCCGAAAAGAGCCAGCACCAGAAAGCCAAGAAGTGGTATAGCAGGTATGAGCGCTATATATGTTGTCATCAGTTGTATATTAATTATGGTCCTTCAATTTATTAACAGAATCAGCATCAAGCGTTTTAAAATGGTGATAGACCTGCAGTAATAATGCTAAAGCAATTGCAACTTCAACTGCTGTAACTGCCAGAATAAAAATAAACATGACCTGGCCGTCGGGTTGTTTCCAGTGGGTGCCTGCAATGATAAACACCAGCCCTGCACTGTTGAACATGATCTCAATTGACATAAGCATGAAGATCATATTCCTTCGGACAAGTAATCCTATCAGTCCGAGGAGAAAGAGTATCCCTGCAAACAATATTTGTATTTCAACCGGTACTGTCAGCATATTTTAATTTTTTTTCAGAAAACGATGAGTAACTTTTTTCTTCTGACTCCCTAAATGATATGCTCCGATCACCCCTGCCATTAAAAGAATTGCTGCAATCTCAACTGCCAGCAGATAAGTGGAGAATAATGAAATGCCTACCTGTTTGGGCAATATAACCTGATTGACAGAAGGAGAAGCTGGTACATGTTTTATTGCAAGGATAAAATCGGTAAGAAGAATGGCGGCCAATATTGAAGGAACTATCCACATACGCGGATTGAGCCATTTCTTTTCTGTTCGTCTCTCAATTCCAATATTAAGCATCATGGTCACAAAAATGAAAAGAACCATGATGGCACCTGCATAAATTATTACCTCCAGAGCCGCAATAAATGGTGCATCGAGCAAATAAAAAATTACAGAAACAGCCAGAAGTGATAAAATAAGAAAAAGCAACGAATGGATGGCATTCCTTCCGGAAATGGCCATGATTGTTGAAATTATTGCAACTGCTGCAGCTATATAGAAGAATAAATTCATCTTTTTAAACTATAATTAAGGCATAAGTTCTTTCACATCAACAGGTATTTCTTCATTCTCTCCTTCCCCTTTTCCTTTTACACCCATATCAACACCGGCGTTTTTATAAAAATTATAACCCGGATATTTTCCTTCACCGCTGATCAGTAAATGTTTCTTTTCGTAAACCATATTCTGCCTGTCATATTCTCCCATTTCAAAATCCGGTATCAGCTGAATGGCATAAGTAGGACAGGCTTCTTCGCAGAATCCGCAAAAAATACATCTCGAAAAATTGATCCTGAAAAACTCAGGATATCTTCTGCCTGATTCATCCTCGGTAGCCTGAAGCGAGATACAATCGACAGGACAGGCAGCAGCACAGAGATAACAGGCTACACATCTTTCATTCTTTTCCTGATCCCGTGTCAGAACAATTCTTCCCCTGTAACGAGGTGGCAGATAAGGCTTTACTTCAGGATATTCCACCGTTTCCGTTTTGTGAAAAATGTGAAGAAAAGTCAACCATATACTGCGAAGAATACTGAACATACCAGGGATTATATTTGATTATTTAAATTTCATTTTAAAAATATCAGAACTGCTCCGGTAATAAGAAGGTTAAGCAATGCCAGAGGCAATAATACTTTCCATCCAAGTTTCATTAACTGGTCATATCTGGGTCGGGGTAATGAAGCCCGAAGAAGAATAAACACGCCAATGAAAAAGAATGTTTTTAATAAAAACCAGAAAACCGGAGGAAGAAATGAAGGTCCCAGCCACCCGCCAAAAAACAGTGTGGCAATTATTGCAGATATCAGGGTAATACCGAGATATTCACCCACGAAAAACATCCCGAATTTCATGCCGGAATATTCCGAATGATAGCCGGCAACAAGCTCACCTTCAGCTTCAGGGATATCGAAAGGAAGCCTGTGTGTTTCTGCTATTCCTGCAATAAAGAAGACCACGAAACCAAAAAATTGCGGAATGATGAACCATCCGCCTTTCTGGGCTTCCACTATAGTGCAGAAACTGAAACTGTCGGCCATCATTACTACTCCCATAAGAGATAATCCCATGAACACTTCATATGTGAGCATCTGGGCAGAAGCTCTCATAGCGCCGATTAATGCATACTTGTTATTGGATGCCCATCCTCCCAGTACAATGCTGTAAACACCCAAGTGATGAGTTCCCGAGGAAAAACAATATCCCGATATTTGAGTCAAAAACATAAAAATTGGGACCAAAAGGTATAACAGCAAAAGTCAGAAGAATGGTTATCATAAGTATGCCCGGAGCCATAACAAATACCGGTTTGTCTGAAAACGGAGGGATCCAGTCTTCTTTGAATAATAATTTTATTGTATCAGCAATTACCTGGGCAAGGCCAAACGGACCTACACGGTTTGGTCCGAGCCTGTCCTGCCATACTGAAAGCAGTCTGCGCTCTACCCATATCAGCCCGGCTGCTATCGACAACGCTATTAAAAGTACTCCTGCTATGATAAGTAAATATTTCATTAACAGATAGTTATTGTTTATTAATTTTCCCGCGGCAAGGCAGATCAATAAATTGCATTCCTGGTAAATTTACAGACAAACCGGCCATTCCCTGTTGTATACTGTTTTCAATTTTTACTTTTATTCTTAATTTACTTCCCGGAACTTCAAGCTGAATCAATTCACCATCCTTAATGCTTAATATTTCTGCATCTTTCTGATTCAGATATAGAAATGGTTCCTGTATTCTTTGAGCTACTGCGGAGCCTGCAGAACTCAGCTCCTCACTGCCAAAAATCTGATAAACAGGAACAATCAGCCATTCATCTTTTTTATATTCAAATGCCTGAGGGTCAGTTTTGAAATAAGAATTATTGTGTCCTTCACCTGGTTCAATCAGCCTGATACCCGGATCACCACCTTTCATTGAACCATTGGGTTCATCAAGATAATTGTACATAGCCTGGACAGAATTCCATCCCGGAGTCCAGTAGAAAGGAACCAGAGAGGATGGCGGAAGTTCCTGCCGTCCTTCCATGCTGAATGCTAACGGAGAATCAGGATCCTGTGAAACCCTTGGTTCGCTGACAGCCAACTGTGCATTCATTGCCGTCCTGCCGCTGTAACGCATGGTCTGCCTGGGTATCTTCGCGTTCAGCATCCGGAAATCAGCATCAGGCATGTATTCCTTAATCTTTGAAAATGCGGGCAATTCATTTACTAAAGAAGAAACAATATCATCAAATCTGTTCCATGATACAGACTGATCTTTATTTTTAATCTTTATAAATTCACTTATCCAACGCCAGCTTTCCTTTACCTGGTCTTTATTTACAAGCGCTTTGTAATACCGTTGAGCACGGCCTTCATTATTCAGGAGGGTACCTTCCGATTCAGCAAATGTTGCAGCAGGCAATAATATATCTGCATTAAGTGCGGTTTGATTCACAAGATGGTCAAGAACGATAATCTGTCTGCTCCTGTCAAAAAGCTGATCAACAGATTCTTTCGGTGCTCTCCTGTACAAATCATTCTCAAGTATAACCAGCGTGTCGATTTCTTCACCAGCCGCCAAAGAAACGGCATCATCGAATGGTTTACCCGGAATAAATGCCAGTCCCATACTGTTGCATTCCGGTAAAACCGCACTGAACATCACTTTTATATCAAGAGATAATAGTGCAGTTGCAATATTCATACTGGCATGCAAGACCTCCTCATCGCCACATGTTATGCCCGAAATGATCAGAGGATTTTTAGCTTTCTTTAATGTATCTGCTATTTTTTCGGCAAGCTCCCGATGATCATTACTTAGCTTTTTCGAAACCGGTGCATCATCATTTAGTAATGATGCAACAGCAGATCCCAGGTTTGCAATATCTGCATAAGAAGCTCTGAATGTTGTTTCTGCTATTTCGTCAAGAGAATCCTTAAAGGGTGTAGCAATATATACCGGGCTTTTTGTATCCTGTGCCAGTTCTCTTACCGGAGCATCATTCCATAATGGTATACCTTTCTCGTCGGCTTCTTCATTTGGCTTATTTCGTGCAGCCTGTCGCAAAGCCAGAGCGATCATGGGTGCTGTATTTGTCAGATCTTCACCCAGAACAATAACAGCATCAGCCTTTTCTATTTGTTTTAATGAAGGAGTCTGAACACCGCTTTTTTGTCAAAAAGTCTAAAACTGTTTTGGTCAGAATGCTGTTCCTTTTTTGAAATGCCATGATAAAAATTCTCTTTCCCGACAAGGACTAACAAAGCATAATTCGATTCGACGGAAGCTCTCGGAGAACCTATTCCGATGATCTTTTTATTTTTTAAAAATGCTGTATCAAGGACAGAAAGAAGCTTTTCATTTTCCACTTCTTCCTGATCACCATTCTTTTTAAAACGGATTTTAGTTTTTCTTATCCGCTTCTCATCATTTACAAATTCGTAACCAAACCGGCCGCGATCACATATAAAATATCCGTTCACCGATCCGTTATACCGGCTCATTATGCGTCTGAGAGAACCATATCGTTCGCTTGCGATAATATTGCATCCGACACTGCAATGTACACAGACAGAAGGTGCATTTGACAGATCCCATTTGCGGGTGAAATGTTTTTTTAAAGTCTTGTCTGTAAAAACACCTGTAGGACATACCTCAACAAGATTGCCGCTGAATTCATTTTCAAGTGTTCCATCTTCATGCCTTCCGAAATAAACATGGTTATGGGATCCGAAAACATTTAAATCTTTACCACCTGCATAATCCCTGTAAAACCTTACACATCTGTAACATTGAATACAGCGGTTCATTTCATGGTTAATGAATGGCCCCAGGTCCTGGTTTTTATAGGTTCTTTTCCTGAAATCAAAACGTCTGTAATTATGCCCTGTCATAACAGTCATATCCTGTAAATGGCATTCACCTCCTTCATCACAAACCGGACAATCGTGGGGATGATTGGTCATCAGGCTTTCAATGACGGCAGCACGGAATGCTTTAGCTTCAGGATCTTCAATTGAAACAATCATACCTTCCGTAACAGGTTCCATGCATGACATTACTATACGGCCTTTTGTGTCATCCTGATCCTTGAATTTCTTTACAGCACAAAGCCTGCATGCACCAACAGAACCAAGAGCAGGATGAAAACAGAAATGAGGAATATCCAATCCCAGCGAAAGACAGGTCTCCAGAAGATTCTTCTTCGGTTTAACTTCATAATATTTTCCGTCTATCCGGATTTTAGTCATCGTTACCTCCAGGGACATTTTTTATCATCAATATGCCTTACGAAATCGTCATAAAAATAGTTCAGCCCGCTTTGCAATGGTTCTGCAGCGCCGGGAGCGTGAGCACAGAATGTATTCCCGGGACCCATATATTTTGTATGAAATTTCAGTATATCAAGGTATTCCATTTTGCCGGTTCCTTCCTCTATTGATGCGAGTATCTTTTCAACCCATGGAAGACCTTCACGGCATGGAGTGCACCAGCCGCAGCTTTCAAGTGCAAAGAATCTTTCAATGTTATGAATAAATGCAACCGGACATGTTTTGTCATCAAGAATAATCATTGTTCCGGTTCCCATTCTGCTTCCGGCAGCAGCTACGGTTGAAAAATCCAGTTTTACATCCAGATGCTTTTCTGTCAGAAAGTCGGTAGATGCTCCACCGGGTAATGCACCTCTGAACCTATATCCATCTGCCATTCCCCCGGCATGTTCTTCGAGCAATTCACGCATTGTTATTCCCAGTGGTAATTCCCATGTCCCCGGATTCTTTACTTTGCCGCTTACGCCATAAAGTTTTGTGCCGCCTGTTCCTGTAAGGCTCAGTCCCTTAAACCACTCTGCGCCATTTTCAACTATATGTGATATCCAGGAAAGTGTTTCAACGTTGTTTACTACAGTTGGTCTGCCGAACAAACCGCTGATAGCAGGAAAAGGAGGCTTAGTGCGGGGAATCGCCCTTTTCCCTTCAAGTGAATTGAGCAATGCTGTTTCTTCGCCGCAGATATACCTTCCTGCACTTGAATGAACATAAATATCAAGATCAAAACCGGAACCTAAAATGTTTTTTCCAAGATAACCGGCTTCATAAGCTTCACCAATAGCTTTTCGAAGCTCAGCTTCAGCTTTCTTATATGCCCAGCGAAGAAAAATATAGGCTTTTTTAGCCTGAATGGCATAAGCTGAAATAATCATTCCTGCAATAAGCTGATGCGGATTACCTTCCAAGAAGATATCTGTCCTTAAAAGTACCCGGTTCCATTTCGTCAGCATTGCAAACCAGGTATTTTGGTTTCGGGCTTGCATCATCCATAGGGACAAGGCTCCATTTGACGCCTGTAGGGAAGCCGGCACCACCTCTTCCAAGAAGGTTTGATGCTTTGACCAGGCTGGTCACTTCAGCAGGTGTCATTTCCTTCAAAGCTTTGCTTGTTCCACTATAACCACCTGCCTGAAGGTATTCCTTCAGATTGAGAGGGGAAGATCCAGGTATGATATGTTTTGTCAGTGGTCTTTCCATCCCTGGTTATTTGTAATTGTCAAGCAGCTCATCAACCTTTTTAACTGTCAGGTTATTAAAATGATCATTGTTGATCATCATGGCAGGTGCATGATCACAGTCACCGAGACATGAAATCGGAAGAAGAGTAAAACGTCCGTCAGACGTGGTCTCTCCGAAGCTGATCCCAAGTTTCTTTGATAAATAATCATAAATTGATCCGTATCCCATAATCATGCAACTAACACTGTCACATATAAGTATTACATTTCTGCCCACCGGTTTCCGGTAAATGCGGCTATAAAATGTTGCAACACCATCTACCTCTTCATTCGACATCATCAGTATCTGAGCAATATCCCTGACTGATTCATCAGACACCCATCCGCGATGATGCTGTACAATCTTTAAAGCATCGATGCATGCCACAGCCGGGTATGGATAATGTTTGACTTCCTCCAGTATCTCCTTCTTTTCTTCTTCAGTCAGCATTCAATCATATACTTATTTATCTTTCAATTTGTTATCTGTCAAGATCTGCCAGTACAAAATCCATTGCACCCAGAATTGCCAGCAGATCAGGAATTGTGTATCCTTTGCTTATAAGTGGAAGCATCTGCATATGCGGAAAAGACGGGGTTCGTATCCTCGATCTGTATGATGATGTACTTCCGTCGCTGATCAGGTAATAACCATTGCTCCCTTTAGCTGCCTCAATCGGCACCATTGCTTCACCCGGAGGAATAACAGGTCCCCATGAAACACCGACAAAATGAGTAATGAGGGTTTCAATATCTGTCATGGTTTTATCTTTCCTGGGCGGTATTGCCAGCGGGTGATCAGATTTGTAATGTCCGGCAGGCATATTATTTATGCATTGCTGAATGATCCTCAGGCTTTGACGCATCTCTTCCATACGTACCAGCGCCCGGTCATAGCAGTCACCATTCTTACCAAGCGGAATATCAAATTCAAACTTCTCAATACCTGAATATGGCCTTTTTTTGCGATAGTCCCAATTATAACCCGTAGCTCTGAGACCAGCGCCTGTAATTCCCCATTCAATTGCTTCTTCAGTTGTAAATACACCTATTCCGATAGTCCTTGCTTTAAATATCCCGTTCTTAATAATAATATTATCAAACTCTTTCAGACGCTTAGGAAAGTAATTGACAAAACCCTGCATTAGTTTTTCCCAGCCTTCCGGAAGGTCATGAGCAACTCCTCCGATCCTGAACCATGAAGGATGCATGCGTGCACCGGTAATAGCGGAAACAATATCAAAGATCCGTTCCCTGTCGTTGAAATGCATAGAAAACAGGAGACATCTGGCCCAGGTCCTGTGCAAATGTGCCCAGCCAGACTAAATGACTGGCAATGCGGAATAGTTCGCTCATCATAATGCGTATCACATTGGCCCTGTCAGGAACTTCAATACCGGCTAATTTTTCAACTGAAAGCAGGTAAGCCAGGTTATTCATCACACCACCCAGATAATCAATACGGTCAGTATAAGGTATAAAAGTATGCCACGATTGTCTTTCTCCCATTTTTTCAGCACCGCGGTGATGGAATCCGATATCCGGTACAATGTTTACAATATCTTCGCCATTCAGCTGAACAATAAGCCTTAACAAACCATGTGTCCCCGGATGCTGGGGGCCGATATTCAGGAACATGAAATCGCTGTCTTCACTTTTCGTGGCTAATCCGTATTCTTCAGGATTAAATTTAAGATTGGCTTCCTCTTCATCCCTTATCTGTTCAGTCAATACAAAAGGATCAAGTTCAGTTGCCCTGGCCGGATGTTCCTTTCTTAATGGATGTCCCTGCCATGTCTTTGGCATAAGTATCCTTGACAGCTTCGGATGACCATTGAAATTGATGCCAAACATGTCATACACCTCACGTTCATACCAGTTGGCTGATTCCCAAACACTTGTTATGCTTGGAATTGAGAGATCCTTCTCTTTGAGAGGCACTTTTATACGGATATCTTCATTCCTTTCAAAAGAGGTAAGGTGATATACTACGGTGAAATCACTTTCGGGCTGATCCAACCGGCTTATTCTTGTCCGCTCATCAATACCGGTGAGGTCATATAACATTTTAAATGGCAGTGTGATCTCGTTCTTCAGGTATTTTAATATTGGGATAAGGTTGTTTCTTTCTATCCAGATAGTAGTAGTGCCATCTCTTGTAAATTGTTGATACAAAATAGCCTGATCTCCAAATTTGGACCCCAGTTCAGCAATTACATTATGGTTTTCACTGCTCATATAAATACAGAACTTCAAAGACTGTTGTCACACCTCATTCATCGGGCGGATGATACCCATCTTACATCTTTCTTCCTGTTTGATATCTCTCATGCTTATCTTTTCTGCCTTATGAATGCCCTGAGGTCCGATAACCCAGCTTAATGGCCGCTGTTCTTTGCCTATTGATTCGCGAAGCAACAACAGCCCTTCAAGGAAAGCATCGGGTCGCGGAGGACAACCGGATACATAAACATCAACAGGCAAAATCTTATCCACACCCTGTACAACACTGTATATATCGTACATTCCACCTGAGTTTGCACACGATCCCATTGAGATAACCCACCTGGGTTCCATCATCTGTTCGTGCAGCCTTTTTATTATTGGCGCCATTTTGAGAAACACAGTACCTGCAATAACCATCATATCTGCCTCACGGGGTGTGCCGCGGATTACCTCACCACCAAAGCGTGCAATATCATACCGGCTTGTAAGTGAAGTGGCCATCTCAACGAAACAGCAGGAGAGTCCAAATGCGAATGGCCAGATGGAGTTCTTTCTTCCCCAGGAAATCATCTCATCAAGCTTGCCGAATAATACCGATTTATATAAGGCATCTTCAGACAAATCCTTTTCCAGACCGGTATTGCTGGTACCAGTTTTTATTATGGAAGATTTCATTTAGTTCTGGATTTAGATTTCAGAATTTTTTTGCCATCCGGTCCGAAGTCAAGGGCACCGATGCTTAACTCGTAAATTAAAAGTATTATCAATAAACCAATAAATACTAAGATTCCAATATAACCCGGAAGTCCCAACTCGCGGAAAGAAACAGCCCATAACATGATGAATGCAGCATCCAGATCGAAAATAACAAAAAACATAGCTATGATATAAAAACCTGAAGAAAAGCGTAGCCTTGCATCACCTGTAGGAGGTATCCCGGATTCATAAGGTTCATCCGTGGTTTTTTCCTTGTGGCGCTCTCCAAGTAAATAGGAAAGGCCTATCATGATTCCGATAAGGATTATTACGAAAAAAGCAAATACAATAAAAGGCCAGAAAGTAATATTTTGCTCCATCAATTTGGTTTACAGAGTATTGAATTTAATTTATTACTTTAACTTTTTATTCTGTTGAACACTGATATAGGAATATTCTGTTTAAAGGATTATTAAGAACATAAAAGTAATTATTTTGTTTATTTTCATATAATATTTATATCACAATGTTCCGGCGCTTATACAATCCCGAAGTTTTCCAGGGCAACTTAAGAAAGAAACACTATTTTGAGGGTTGGTATTTTAAGCAGGTCACGAAGGATCAGTCTTATACTTTTTCATTTATCCCGGGAGTTTCATTAGTCGAAAATGATCCCCACGCGTTCATTCAGATCATGAATGGATTTACTCGTAGCACAGATTACATAAAATACCCGCTTGAGGAGTTCAATTGGGATAAAAGGAGACTTTTTTTAAAAGTTGGCTCTTCCACATTTACAGGAAGCGGCATATCACTTAATATCGGGAGTGAAAATATAAACCTGACCGGACAAATTGATTTCAATAATATAATCAGGTACCCCAAAAGTATTTTCTCTCCCGGGATTATGGGTTGGTATTCCTTTATCCCATTTATGGAATGCAATCATGGCATAGTTTCCGTAAATCATGATCTCCATGGCGAAATATCAGTTAACAGGAATGTAATTGATTTCACCGGTGGAAAAGGATACATAGAAAAAGACTGGGGGGTCTCATTTCCGGAAGCCTGGATATGGATACAAAGCAATAATTTCGAAGAGCATGACACATCTTTTTCATTTTCAATAGCCAAAATCCCATGGATGGGCAGGTTTTTTATCGGATTCATCGCTTTTCTGTATCTAAATAAGAAGTTTTACCTGTTCAGCACTTATAATAAGTCAATCATTTCAGAGATTAACCATAATAAGGACATAATTGAAATTACTGTCAGAAACAGTAGTAACATTCTTAAAATAAAGGTCATTAGAAACTCATTCGGAGATCTCAGAGCACCCGTTTCAGGTGAAATGTCCAGAAGAATAAAAGAAAGTACCGATTCAGAAGTTAATTTGCTATTATTGGACAAATACAATAATCCGGAATATCAGGGAACAGGAAAGAGAGTCGGTCTGGAAATTATTGAAAAGATATTCGATTATATTTAAGTACAGACCGTCATAGTTCAGGAATCGGTTATCGGTAATTCAGCAATCAAAATACCTCCAATCGGAGCATCTCATGAGAATTATTTATCTTTGGAAGTAATGGCGGAATGATGGCTACTTCAAAACTGAATTTCGCAAAATGGGATGAATATGATTCTGTAAAAGCAGCTACTTTAAGAAAATCAATTCCTGAAGTGAAGAGTCACGCAAAAAAGATAAAACCTGATTTTGTGAGACAGCAAGTCTTTGGGGGAAATGTTTAAAATAAGTTATTGAATGCTTTTGCAACCATAAAGGCAGCTGCTGCAGCCGTAATGCCGATCAGAGTAACTTTTACTGCTCCTTTCAAGGGTGGCTGTCCTGTTACTCTGCTTTTAAAATAGCCGAAAATGAACAGGCAAATTACTGTAAGCAAAGCCGAAATCAATAATCCCTCATAAGGAGTCCTGGTAAAAAAATAGGCTAAAAGCGGAATTAAACCGCCAATAATGTAAGAGATACCAATAGTAGCCGCACTGTTCCTTGCCCTGTTGACATCGGGCTTTTCCAGGCCCAGTTCATATTTCATCATAAAATCAACCCATTTATCCTTGTCCTTAGCTAATTCATTTGCAATAATATTTTGAGTAGGTCCATCCAATCCGTATTGTGCAAAAACAAGCCTTACTTCTTCCTTCTCTTTTTCCGGTACATTTCCCACTTCATCATATTCCCGCTGCAATTCTGACTGATAATGCTCCTGCTCTGTTTTACCAGCCAGGTAACCACCAAGCCCCATCGCAATACTTCCTGCAACAATTTCAGCAATACCGGCTGTAATAACCACAGAATTACTTTGAACGGCACCACTCAGGCCTGCTGCCAGAGCAAAAGGGACAGTCAATCCGTCAGACATACCTATAACGATATCAGTGATGAAATCCGAACTTTTCAAATGTTCTTCCCTGTGTGCATCTTTAACATTTGCCGTTCTTGTCATTTGAAATAAATTTTAATTTAATTAATCTGTATGCTACTGTTCATTTGCCAGTTTTGCCTTCATCGCTTTCATTATGTAAAATGTGCAATAATCTATGGACAATGGGAGCAAAGAAAACCGCTGTCACGTGCCCTGGAATCGCAAAATCGGTACTAAGTCATTCAAATATAACAATTTCAAATGCATTAATGACTATGAGTAAAAATATTATTTGGTTGCTTTACCTGGCCGAGAGTTAGTTATTTCGTGCATTTTTATATACCTCTTGCCCAATATATGACCAGGTTCAATTTCCTTCATTTAAGTACAAGTATTGTAATTAATTCGTATCTTTTATTTTCTTATCAAATTTGATCCGTGAAAATAAATTGGGGCTTAACCAACGATCAATTATGAATTTCCCTATTAGCCCTGCTACATTTGATATTGACATCTACATACTATTACAATTATGAAAAAGAAAAAAGAGTTTAAAGCGTTCATTTTAAGTACAATGGATGATAATAAAATCATTCTGATAAGGATAATTGTGGGACTGATTTTTCTATCAGAAGGTATTCAGAAATTTTTATTTCCCGATCTTTTAGGTCCGGGACGTTTTGAGAAAATCGGATTCGCCGATCCTGCTTTTTGGGCATATTTTACAGCCACATTTGAAATAATTTGTGGTTTAATGATTATAACTGGCTTGTTGACAAGAATAGCAGCTATCCCACTTTTCATAATAATGGTCACCGCATTTATTTCAACCAAATGGCCACTATTATTGGATAAAGGATTCTGGGTGATGGCTCACGAATACCGCACTGATTTTGCAATGACCTTGCTATTGATTTATTTGTTTTTTTCCGGTGGTGGCAGCCGGTCTCTCGATTTAAAGTTTGTTAAACGTGTAAATCGCAGATAGTGACAATCTTCAATAAGAAAATTTCAATTTTAACTTTTCTTTTGTATTCATTATGCATTCACCAGGGATATGCTGGCCCGCCTTTTTTTACCGATGATCCGCAACCTGTCGATTTCAAACACTGGGAGTTCTATATCTCCTCGGTAAACATCATACACCATGATAACTGGTCAGGCACCAGTCCTCATTTTGAACTGAACTACGGATTAGTCCGCGATCTACAAGTACATCTTCTGTTACCTGTGAACTATAATTATACTCCACACCAGGGGGCAGATTTTGGATATGGAAATACAGAATTTGGGGTGAAATATTGTTTTATCCATGAAACTGAGAACTGCCCTCAGGTAGGAATTTTTCCGATCCTGGATATACCTACAATAAAAAATTCCGAATTCAGTACCGGAAAAACTCAGATTTTCCTTCCTGTGTGGGCGCAAAAATCGTGGGGCAAATTAACCACTTACGGGGGGGTTGGTTATTGTATTAATCCCGGTGGAACCAATAAAAACTGGATCTTTACCGGAGCTGAAGTACAGTATGAATTTTCTCCGGCATTTATGCTTGGCGGAGAACTGTATTATCATTCAGCGGATACTGAAGATAGTAAATCTATAACTGCATGCAATATAGGCGGATCGGTCAATTTCTCAGAGAAATTCCACTTTATTTTTTCAGTGGGACACAGCTTAAAAAATGATAACTTCACAAGTTCTTATATTGGATTACTATTGACTATATAACATTCTATCTGGTAATTTGATGACCCGGATAAAGATGTTTTATTGGGAAAACAAAACAGAGAGTCTGAATTGGTTCTATGTTGAAAGAGAGTTAGATGTATTACATAAATTTAATTTAAAAGAAAATCATGAAAAAGCTTTTTCGTTTTAACTGTTTACTCTGGCCAATGGTTATAATAGCCATGATGGCATCCATAGGGATTACCTCGGGTCAGAAACTGAAAGAACAAACATCCCCAATACCTGAGAACATAAATAAAATTTTCCAGTCTTCATGTTTTAATTGTCATGGAAGTAATGGCAAAATGTTACCTATGGCAAAGCTGAATTTTTCAAAGTGGGCTGAATATGGTGCCGCAAAAGAAGCAGAAAAAGCTTCCAAAATCTGTTCTGTGCTTACTGAAGGATTGATGCCGCCAAAATCAGTAAGGAAATCAAACCCTGAACTTATTCCCACAAAGGATCAAATCGCATTAATCTGTAAATGGGCTGAATCATTAAAACCAAAACAGGAAGGGAAATAGCTCCTATTGCAGGAAAATCGATTCCAGCAATTTCATTCTGATGGAATTAGTTTAGTTAATTGGCCGAGGTCACTTGCCCAGCATGAAATTATAAACCATGGTCCCTCCTATAAACCCGGTAAAGGACACCGCAACAAAACCCAGAAAATAAAAACCGAAAGCTATCCATTTTAGTCTGGTCTCTTCTTTCTTTTGGACAACCAGCCAGATCCTGAAGAGTGAACAGGTAATCATCACGATCATAGTTATCAATGCTGCGGTCTTGTGTTTTTCAAATATCCCTATAATCCCGCTCTCGTATGGATGGTCGGTAAATAGTTGACCGGTAAGCCATGCAGCTATTGCTGCTAATGTCCCCAGTATCATAAGATAAAATCCGGTCTTTGAAAGACATTTCTCACTCTGGAAGAAAAGAGAAACAACCTCGGCTATAAAGCCAACTATAATAAGTGCAACCGGAAAGTGCACTATCATAGGGTGTAAGTGGTCTGTATTGAACATGATAATAAAAATTGGATGTTTTATAAATCAAGGGACATACTCGGTAATCGCAAAATCAGTGTTAAGTCATTCAGAGTCTGAGTAAAATCTTATTTTATTACGACACAATTATTCATTAGAACATCCATCAGGAATCCTGAACATTCACCACGGATTGTCACTTCATTACCGGAGACAAGTGGTGCCGGATCAGATTGGGGTGACATGGTACAGATCACCAATGAAAGCTCACTTCCAGTCTTCAGGGCTACGTTGGTTATATTGCCTTCCCCAGCTTTTACAGATTCAATAGTCCCGGTTACTTCAATGATCTTATTTACATACTTTGCAATTGAAACAGCTTCATTATCCTCAAATGCCTTTTGAAGATCAATGGAGGTTATTGCAAAATCAGGCTTGGCTTTTTGAAGATTTTGGGCCTGCAAATTAAAAAGATACAGACCAACACAAATCCCGGCCAATCCGAGAACAGCCACAGTAACCAGAGCAATTTTTATTGATTTTTTCATGATAAGTATTATTCGTTCAACCCTCACCCCCCTATGAGAGGTTAATTAAATTGCGGATGAAAAGTCCCTTATAGGAGGCAGGGGGATTTCATTCTTATTTATTTTCCACCGGAGCATACTTCATTGCTACGGTAACCTCAATGGTTTTAGCAATGCTATTTCTGACAACACCGGGTATATTAATCTTGAAGTCCTCCGGAACAATGATGAATTTAGAATTTGCATCAATTCCTCCGGAAACGACATCAACACCTCCATTTACAGTAACCTTTTTGGTAACATCATGTATAGTCAGGTCTCCTTCTACGGTCACATCATAATGGCCCTGTTTGTTAAAATCCACGGCAGTAAGATTGGTTATTTTACCTTTAAAGGTTGATTTTGGATATTTTTCTGACTCCAGATAGTTTTCATTGAAATGTTCCTCCATCAAAGCTTTCTCAAATTTGAAGGACTTGATAAGTGCCTGAAATACAACCTCCCCTGTTGAAATATCAATAATACTGGCTACCTGGTTGTTATCAGCCTTTATGTTCTCAACAGGCGTGCTGGAAAAGAATCCGATATAACCATTTTTTGTCATGTATTTCTGTGCATTGGCTGTTATAAAAAAGCCAAGAAGCAGAATAATAAAAGAAAGACGTTTCATAATTGTTGCCGATTCAAAAATTAAAAAATCAAATTCAAGCATTTATAATATGTAACAAATATAGGGCCAATGTGTCTTTAAAGTCTAATTCTTTAAAGTAAATACCCTTGAAATATTGAATCCGAAATGGATATCTCCTTTTGCCCAACTGCCTGTCGTCTCACCAATGAATCCCTTTTCAATCATTGCCAGAGAATTGGTGAAAATCAGCTGGAAAACATGACCACCGGTTTCAATGTCAAAGCCAACTGACAAAGGGTTATAAACCTGTCTGGCTCATGTATGACCTGCTGATTGACCGTGTAATAATACTCAGCATTAAAACTGATGCGTTTAGTCAGTTTCATTCTCCCGCCGGCTCCTATAGAATATAGATCATTGGGATCAAGTTCTGTTGGAACAAGATTGCGGTGTACAAATGTCGGTGCAATCTGAACAGAAAAAGACTGGCTAATTTTACGGGCAATAAGAAACTGTTGTACATAGGAGAGCCTTGAAGAAAAATAGTTGGTTCTGCCGGGATCAGACCATTTAGCCGAAGTCAAAGCAACAGATGAGAGCGCAGATACAGAAACTGGCATTACCCGGGCTCCGGAAGATTGCCTGAGGATTGTAAACTTAGCAAATCCGTCAAATGTCTTTTCATAAGTACCTCTGCCAATACCTGCCATTAACCACTTCAATATACCATATTCAAGGCCAAGGTGAATGCTTGACTGATCAAGACCAAAAAACTCATAAGGACCTGAATTAAGTAGTTCCGAAACGGTGAGAAATTCTGACATCCAGCTGTCCGGGAGGCATCTTTTCAACTGAATGTCCATTCATGACCCTCGTTGATTTAAAAGTAGCAGTCGTATAATTAATTTCCTCAGGGTTGTTTTTGTCAAGCATATCCATCAGATCTTCCTGCGCAAAGGCACCGGAAAAAATCAGAAAGAAAAGAAATGCACATATAATAGGTCTCATAATTAAAATGTTGAATATTCTATCAGTTATTAGTTGCACCATTGCGTATCCAAATATCGATTATGGTAATTGAACAGGAATTCAGCTTCGCTCCGTTCTTTGGCATAGGTGAAAAAGTGCCAGTATGTTTAATAGATCCTGCAATTGCTGTTGTACGGGCTTTCACATCAATATAGTCCTGAAGCCTGATATTATTCCCGGCCGAGGCTGCAGCTGCATTAGAGTGGCAGGAGAGGCAGTTGTCAGCAAGGATAGGAACAATTTTTGCACTGAAGGTCACATTTGTTGTATCGCATGACGAATTCAGAGACGGGTAAAGAGCCTCTTCATTATCATAATAACACGATGGATAGAAAAGTAAAATTGTAACAAATGTTACAAATGCCAGTAGCAGCCTTTTCATATTCATATGCTAATTATTTAAATGACCGTTATTTATCCATATCTCAAATTGCCTGATCCTGCAAACTGAGAAAGAGCTGCCCACAGGCATTTTTGTAACTCCGTTTCCTTTCAGGGAATTTAAAAGTGATCCGTTTGATGCAGCTGTAGCCACACTGGCGTAATTTGTCAGGGTTACACCGCCGGAAGGAGATGCACCACTATGGCACCCTGTGCATGATGTCTGCATTATTGGCCATATAGTTCCGGAAAATGTGACAGGATTAATAGTGTCGCAAACCTCCCCGCAATTCTGGTTAAGTAGCACCGTAGCTTATCCATGCGCGGATCGAATCAATTTCAGCTGTTGTCATCTGAGGCTTTCCGCTTGGCGGCATTTTCTCTTCACCTGAAGCGATTCTTATTACTTCGTAAAGCTTGCTGTTATTCGGATTACCGGGAGAAACAGCTGTCATTGTTGTGCTGTAGCTTGAAAATACATATCCCCTCTTTATGAGATATTGCATCATGGCATCCTGTACTGGCACAACGCGATACAAGCACCGGCTGAATATCGCGGGAAAAACAGGCAAGTGGATTGACATATCCGTTTCCCTGACCCGGGGTATCCTGGCAGATGGTAAGATGTGCTCCCTGTTCAATCCAGAGCCGGATTATTGTCCTGTTATTGAGAGAAAGAGGCTGATTGGGAGGCATCATGTTCTCTCCCGAAGTTGCAATGATCGCCTTGTAAACTGAACTTGAATATGGTTTCCCCGGCTCAACAGCATGACTGATCGGAACATAACTATTCAATGCAAGATTTGATTCTCCTGCTCCGTCATGGCAACCCGATATTGCGCAACTGTTCTGAAAGATGGGAAGAACATCCCTTTCAAAACATAATTCAGGAATGTTATCAAGAACGGCATTATGTGTACAGGAGGTTATCCAGAAAAAAGCAGAGAAAATATAAATCAATCCCAGAAAGATGAGAGATCTTATAAATTTTCATAAAACATTAATAATTAGGATCTATTTATAAGTAAAGATATATTATTTCCCCATGAAAGCTGTAAAAGACGGAATGATATTTAGCATCCGGATTCATACTTAAAATCTGGAAAATAATTGACTGAAACAATGTCGACAATGAATTCAATGACTTTACAGTCTAATAATTAAGCAACTCATCAGTTTTTGTTTTTCAAACAGAATGTTTTAACAATTATGATCTGTGAATCTTGCAACTTTTTATAAAAATTTTGTAACACCTGCTTCATTCTCATTTTATAACTTTGCTCTGTAATATTTAATTTATTATATAATCAGATTTTAGGTTTTTTCTAGGTTAGGGTTAGTAGTAGGTTTAATTAGGAGAAGAGGTCTTTCCATTTTTACAGAAAGACTTTTTCTATTGTCAGGCTTACAGGTACTGCATCTTTTACCTCGACCGTATTTCTCTTCTCATAAATGAAACATAGGACAGGACAAAACAAAGAATTGTTGCTGCTATTAGCCCTGTAATCTGAGGCCACACAAGCAGCAAGCTTTGTCCGAGAGGCAGAGCACCTGGGATTGTTCCATAAATTTTATCAATAGTTAACGGTCCAAGGCTCCTTACTGTTGGTACCAGCAGTGTGGTTGTTGCATCGGTAAAAAGCTGACTCGGTAATATCCGGAAAAGGTTCATTACCAATTCCTGATAAGTAAGCATCTGTTGCGTTGTTGCAGCTTGTGAGGGCTCAGCAGCTTTAGCAATCAGACTTACAATTATACTGTAGAACACCGTGAAGAATAGCCATATAGCTATTCCCGCCAGAGCAGAAGTAGCGGGCTGGCGGAACTTCACTGACAGGAAAATTGACAAATTCAGCCAGAATGAAACATAAAGTATACTTAAAATGATGAAGAATATGATCCTGAGGAATTCCTCTGCAGTGGGAGGAATTCCAATAGCTATTAAACCCGATCCCATCACAAGGAAGCCAAGGGCAAAAAGCATCACACTTAAAACTGTGATAGCTGCAACGAATTTGGCATTGATTATATAGTCGCGATGGACAGGTTGAGACATAATGCGGCTCAGGGTTCCTTTGTTCTCTTCAAGATTGATCGCGTCAAATCCCATTATTATTCCAAGCAGAGGGCCGAGAAAACTTATGAAAACGAAAAATGAAGGCAGGGTTCCGTCAGATGCTGTAAACAGTCTAAGGAAAATAAAAGAATCCCCGTTTTCACTTACTTTTAAGGCCTCATCAATGTTCGTTAAGGCCACCGAAACAGAACCAAGGCATGTTAAAAAAACCAGGATAAGCAGTATTAGAAACCGCCAGCTTCTTATATAATCTGAGATTTCCTTATTTACCATAATCCTGAAAGGATGGCTTATGTGTGAATCCAGCCTCCGTCCTGCAATATTATTCATGTTTCCCATTTCCTTCAAAATAACGGTTATAAATATCATCCAGACCGTATTCCTTTCTTGAAAAATAGTTTAATTCTGCACCTGATTCCAAAATTGCCCTGGAAATATCCCTGGTGATATCTCCAGAGCATCCGATGCGCAGGTAATTACCTTTGTTCTCTATTGTAATTACACCATTTATCTTTTTAAGTTGCTCAATCAACTTATCCGCTACTGTAAAATCGGCAGTTCCGGCATAATATGAATTGAACCCTGCTTCAATGATTATTGGTTCGCTGGCGAATAATTCCCGGGACAAGGTCTTTATATCACCCCGGGCGATCAGTTTTCCGCCGACAAATAATCCCACCCTGTCACAAACCTTTTGCACCTGGTGGAGGTGATGAGAAGAAAGCAGCACTGTGCTTTTTTCTTCCTTGCTTAATCTGGAAATAAGCTCAAGGAATTCATTGACACCTTTCGGATCAATTCCCAGTGTCGGCTCATCAAGAATTATAACCTCCGGAGTTTTTACCAGTACATCCGCAAGTCCAAGGCGCTGGCGCATGCCACGTGAATACTTTCCTGCCTTTTTCGACCCTTCACCTGATAAACCTACCCTTTCGAGCAATAGAAGTACTTTTTCTTTTGCCTCTTTTTCAGGAATGCGGTTTAATCTGGCAGTATACATAAGGTTTTCCATGCCTGTGTAATCATCATAAAATCCAACATCCTCAGGCAAGTAACCAACTTTCTCTTTTACTCCTACAGGATTGCTGGTTGAATCAATTCCGCACACTCGTACAGAACCGGAAGTTGGTTCCGTCAACCCAAGCATCATCAGGATAGTAGTTGATTTGCCCGCTCCATTAGGTCCAAGAAGACCAAATACCTCACCTTCGTTAATCGTAAGATTGAGACGATCAACTGCTGTGAACGATCCGTATTTTTTCGTCAGATCAACAAGTTCAATAACTTTATTGTCCACGGATTACCTCCTTCCGAACTTGCGGAACAGATAATAAACACCGCCTAAGGCACCAATAATGACTAATATCCCTACCCAGCCCCATATCATGGGAGTTTTTACAGTTATCCTGAAGGAAGCTTTGGAGGTGGCTTCAGAAGTTGTCGCCTCAAGATTGGTAACATAATCACCGGCAATAGCTTTTTTATATGCTTTAACCGAGACTGCAACCTCAGCTGACTTACCCGGCTCAATTAAATCGACTTTTGCAGGATCAAAAACGACTTCCCAATTAATCGGAGCAGCCGAAGACAACTTGACATTCCTGAGTTGGGTTGAACCGCTATTGTTAATAACGAGGTCCAACCGCTTTTTTTCACCTGCAGTAATATCCGTGCTTAACAGACCAGTCGGTGTAGTCAGGACTATTCCATAAGTTCCTGTAATAACTACCTCCAGCTCAATAGCAGCAGATGTACCATTAGTAGATGCCCTGACAGGAATCTTATAGGATCCTGCTTCAGTTCTGTCAGGTGGATCAATCTCAATACCTACATCTGTTTTACTGTTAGCTTCAATATCAACAGAAGTTGCCTGCTGGTAATTAGGTTTGAAGTTGACAATCCACCCGGGAAGCACTTCGGCGGACAGGGCATAATGCTGCCTGTCAGCAGTGCGGTTATTTATTGATGTCTGAAAGTTGAAAGTAGAAGTGGAATTCCCCTGCATATTTGCCTGGTTGGTTGTAAATTCGGTTTTAAAAGTGCCCTGTTCAGAAACAATAATTGTAAGAGGGAGCACGTCAAGCTCGCCGGCAACAACCTGGAAGTGGTAACTGCCCTTGTTGACTTTAAGGGGAACATCCACTTTCAAATTGAAACTTTTTCTTTCGTTCGGAAGAACTGAAATCTGTCGTATATTATATGCTCCCGACTTCAATGCGTAATTCCAACTTGAAGGTAACCCTGAAACTGAAATATCAGCATTCTTGATTTCACCTGAATTATTTATCAAATCGATAGAATAATCAACAGATTCACCAGGCGGTAAGGAAACCTTCAGATAGGGAGTGTACAGCTTAACATCGCTGGCCAGGGTTGAAGATTGACTGATTAATGAAAAAGTCCCGAGAGTAATTGACAGGAACAGGATTAAAAATTTAGAATTTACTGACATAAGAAATCCTCCATAATTTTTAAAATGACTATAAGTACGGAGGGCAAAATTAAAAACTGACTTTGTCTTTTAAAAAAACTTTGTTTTAAAAAATAATATAGAAAATCTTAAAGTTTTGTTAAAATAAAGCTCATAGATATTCAAAATACAATTAAATCAAAAAATCCTGTCTACTCAGAGATAAAACATGATGCCGTTAAATTTGCTCCGTCAAACAGACTGGGCTTTGAATGAAGCATTTTTTAAAATATCCCCGAAAATAAGAACAACCAATCATCAATATCAGGATATTTGCTTGTTTTGAATAAAAGTAGGTTAGTATGCCAGATGAGGAGAAGAAAAAAGCAGGAAGCGGTTTTAAAGAATTGTTGAAATTATACAGGTTTCTAAAGCCTTATCGCTGGAAATTTGCACTGGGCATGTTTTTCCTGCTGATATCGAGCGGGGCAAGTCTTATGTTCCCAAAATACCTTGGGAACATGGTGGATATAGCGAACAAGGGCAAGATTATCAGCGAGATCAGCCGCACAGGTTTAATATTGCTTGCCATTGTAGTTGTTCAGGCAGTATTTTCATACTTCCGCACCAGGATATTTGTTCTTGTGACAGAGAAAACACTGGCTTCCATCAGGCAGCATATTTATAGTCACCTTATCAAACTGCCCATGTCATTCTTTTCTGAAAGAAGAGTGGGCGAACTTAACAGCCGGATCTCTGCCGATATTGCGATCCTTCAGCACTCGTTAACTGAAACCCTTGCGGATCTTCTCTCCCAGCTCCTGATAATCACGGGAGCAATAACACTTATGATGATCAGCTCTTTTCAGCTGACATTATTTATGCTTGCCGTTGTGCCTCCAATGGCACTTTTGGCCTTCTTTATGGGAAGAGCCGTCCGGCGTTTTTCCAAGAAAGCCCAGTCGTCTGTTGCCGAATCAAATACTATTGTCGAAGAGACACTTCAGGGGATTCAGAATGTGAAGGCATTTACGAATGAATTATTTGAGATAAACCGTTACCGTGAAAAAACCGATGAGGTGGCCCGGGTAGGTATCAGGGGAGGAAAATACCAGGCAGCTCTTTCCTTCATTGTTCTGGGGTTTTTCATAGCAATGGGACTGGTGATATGGCGTGGTGCTATACTTATTGCAAAGGGTCAGATGGAGGCCGGACAACTTTTTTCATTTGTTATTTATTCAGGTTTCATTGCAGGAAATATAGCCGGAATGGCAAGTGTTTATACCAGGCTGCAAAGGACGATCGGCGCTGCCGAAAAACTTTTGCTGATTCTTGATGAGCCAACTGAAAAGATTGACGAGACTTATGTACCTGATCCCTCTAATCTGCTTCATGGGCATATCGCCTTTGATCATGTGGATTTCCGATATCCTTCACGTGATGAAATAACTGTATTGAAAAATGTCACTATTAGCATACAGCCCGGGCAGGAGGTTGCTCTGGTCGGGCCGAGTGGTGCCGGGAAATCAACTCTGGTGTCCCTTCTGCTTAAATTCTATGAACCCACAAGCGGAACCATCTTTTTTGACGGCCATGACAGCAGGAGTTTTCCGATTACATCAATACGCAAGCAAATGGCAATTGTAATGCAGGACGTTTTCCTGTTTGGAGGCACTGTCCGGGAAAATATTGCTTACGGGAAACCAGGCGCTAGTGATCAGGAGATTATAGATGCTGCAATCCAGGCAAATGCATGGGATTTCATCCGGTCATTTCCTGACAAGCTGAGTACTGTTGTGGGCGAGCGTGGAGTACAGCTTTCAGGAGGTCAGCGTCAGCGTATCGCAATTGCCCGTGCTGTACTGAAAAATCCGACAATACTTATCCTTGATGAAGCCACCTCATCACTTGATTCGGAATCGGAAAGGCTCGTCCAGGAAGCCCTTGAAAAGCTTATGCAGGGCAGGACATCCGTTGTAATTGCCCACCGTCTGGCTACTGTCCGCAAAGCAGACAAGATCATTGTGCTTGAAAGCGGCAGGATTGTCGAACAGGGCACACATGCAGAACTGCTTTCAAATGAGAACGGTCTTTACAAAACACTTACAGAACTTCAGTTTTCTAAATAACCACTAAAATTATAATACCATGTCACTTACAGAGAAAGTTGCCAAAGATCTTATAGCTGCGATGAAAGCCAGGGATAAAGTAACTCTTGAGGCAATAAGAGCTGCAAAAACTGCATTTCTCCTTGCCCATTCAGAAAAAGGCTCAGACAGTGTTCTTACTGCTGAAGAAGAAATTAAGATCATACAGAAGCTGGTAAAACAAAGAAGGGAATCAGCAGAAATATACAAGGAAAATAACAGACCCGAACTTTGTGAGAAAGAGACTACTGAAGCGGATGTTCTTGAGAAATACCTGCCTGCAAAAATGAGTGATGAGGAGCTTTCAGATATCATTAAGACGATCATTACCCGAGTCGGGGCAAAATCATCTTCCGATCTTGGGAAAGTAATGGGCGTGGCAGTGAAGGAGCTTGCAGGAAAAGCCGACGGAAAAGAGATCTCAGATAAAGTAAAACAATTGCTGGGATAAATATCAAGAACTTGCTGGTTTCTGATTACTGGTTACTGGTTGTTTTACAGAATCAACCAGTAACAAGCAATGAGCAATATTTTTTAATATTTGTCGTACACCAGTTTCGTAGAAGCCGGCCCTCTTCCCATAATACCCTCTGATGTCTGAATTATCAGAAGTTTTTTACCTCTTTTCTGCAAGGCCCATATCTCCCGGGATTTCATTTCAACAGGCGGCTTATCACCGAATTTCATTGTAACCTTTGATACAATTGTCAGGGTATCTTTTCCCGGTGACCAATTTGCAACCTGGATCCTGGGTGAATTCATGAAACCAGTTGATTTATTATCTTTCCCGTCGAGGGTGAGGGTCTGTTCTGCAACCTCATCATCGGCCCACTCAATCACTGAAAAAGATTTTACCGACATTTTATTTCCATCCTGCTGAACAATTATTTTATGAGACGTGTTATTCATACCCATATTCCCGGATGCACTGCTTTCATTTTCGTTTAGTCTCCATTCACCTGTAAAGTCAGCAGCTTTGTTCATTTTCAAGGGTTCAAAGCCACATGCCAGCCTGTAATCTGCAGTTCCATTAAGATAGGACTGATCTTCCATAAAAACAACATGGGGATCAGCTATAAGCTTAGCATAATCAGCCTGTGATGTGCCCCTTGCCATTCCGGCCCATACTACCCAGTATACCCAGTTGGGCTGTTTGCTGAGCACCTCAACTGAGGGAGGATTACCGACTTCACCAAGGGTGACAGGTTTTCCTTCTGACAGGGCGATTAATCCATCGTAATATGACTGGTTGAAATCATTGCCATAAATGTCAATGGCAAGAATATCGAGATATTTTGTTCCGGGATAGTATTTCACAAACTCCCTTCCCGGCTGGCTTGGCCTGTCGACACTCCAGATCCAGATCAGATTATTAAGCTTGTGATATTTTACCATCCTGTCGAAGATTTGCCTGTAAAGAGCGGCTGTTGTATATTTTCCCTCATATCTTCCACCCCACCAAAACCAGTCACCGTTCATCTCATGATATGGCCTCCATAAAACCGGTACCTTGGCATCCTGCAGCTGTTTCAGGAACTTTGCTATCTCATCAACCTGTTTGATCCACTGCTTATATAATGCTGTTCCGGGGGTGAGTATATCACGGAACTGCTTGTCAGTCAGTTTTCCCTGCACACTGGCAAGAGGGGCTGCCGGATCAGCACCCCTCACCGGCTGAAATGTCACAGGTTCTTCAGCTGTAGGCGGTACAGCATGCCAGCAAAGGTTAATGATAAATCCATTCCTGTGTTGCTTTATTGCTTCCTGGATAATAGCCGGGCGTGCCAGATAAGAATCTTTGTCCCCGTCAGCCGCGAAGCCGAAATCCTGGCTCCATATTGGTGGAGTTTCCCCGATATAATCAGCTGCAAACATTGTATTCCTTGATCCCGAATTTGGATAGTTGTGCTGGCCGGCCAAAATCTGTTTTCCGCTTATGCTGTAAAAATACTTTAGCAAAGCCTTCGCTTCGGGAGAGGCATTTGGAGTCACAGGTTCCTGAGCAGCTGCAAAGAAAAAACTGCAGACAAGAATCAGTAAACTGATTGCTATCTCTTTGTTTTTGATGTATTTATTTTTATTTCTTGTCATAAACCATAGTCTCATTCATGTCACCATAAGATGAGGATGCTGAGGATTCAATGACCATATTGCTTCCATCCATTTTATAAACCTCGGTGATTGTCATATCACCATCGCCGATTGACATTTTAGAAACGATCTTTAGAGAAGCTTTATCGTCAGACCATGTGCAGGTTGATTTTTTCTGAGTATCCTGGAATCCCGTATTTGTACATTCCTTGCCATCAAGAGTCAGCTTATCGGTAGTTACGAACTCCTGATCCTGGAAACTTGAGTGTTTTTCAACAGTCAGATCATTTCCTGCCTGGGTAATAATAACTTCTTTAGGAGCAAAGGAGAATTCAGCATTAAGTTTGCTTTTTTCGCTGTTCAGCTTCCACGATCCGTTAAAATTCAGTCCCTGTGCGACAGCTGCAGCTGAAAACAATAATGTGGCAAAAATGAATAGAATTTTTTTCATTGAGTAAGTTTTAAGGTTTGTAATAGAATTGAATAAGAAACTTCAGAATATTGTATCAAAAATATCATTTAATAAGCAGATATTAAATTTTTACGGGGATTTAATTGGGCTAAGTGTAGCAGTTCTTTGCTTACCATGATTAATTGATTACACCATGATACAAAAGAAAAAGAGTGATATTCCCGTGTTTTTATGTACCTTTGCCAGACTAAACTAAACATATGGGAAGATCGCAGGAAACATTCGGCAAGAAGGAAGTAAGAAGCAAGAATGAAAAGAAGAGAAAAGAAAAAGAACAAAAGCGGGCAAAGAAAAAAACCGACGGGAAAAAGAGCAGTTTTGATGACATGATTGCTTATGTTGATGAATTTGGAAAGATAACTTCAACTCCTCCTGATCCTGATAAGAAAACAGTCGTTGTTGCAGAAAATATTGAACTTACGATAACCAGGAACAATCCTGAAAGTGCACCTGACTTCGTACGGAAGGGAGTGGTTACTTTCTTTAATGATTCAAAAGGATTTGGTTTTATCCGCGACCTGGTATCAAATCAGAGTGTTTTCGTTCACGCAAATAACCTTCTGGAACCCATAAAAGAAAATAATGTCGTGGTTTTTGAAATCGGCAAAGGACCCAAAGGACCTTCAGCCCTGAAGGTCAAACTATTTAAGGAAGAATGAAGTAATCAAAAATAATTTGATTACCTTTGCCCCCCGATTAACAAAGTGATTTCCACAAAGCGTTGTCAGACATTTTGCCCAGTCTGTATTTGAGTTCATTTCAGCCGGGATAACAAATCCATCGCTCCCGGAACCACATCATAAAACATTTTAATGACAAATTTTGAAGAAATGGGATTCACTCCCGGTATTCTGAAAGCAATTCAGGAACTTGGATTTGAACAGCCCTTGCCGGTACAGACAAAAGTAATCCCGCTTATGCTTGGAGATGAAAGTGATATTATAGCCCTTGCACAAACAGGAACAGGAAAAACAGCTGCCTTCGGACTGCCTCTGGTTCAGGCAACAGACACAGAAACTGACAAAACTCAGGCACTTATTCTTTGCCCCACCCGTGAGCTATGTATTCAAATCACAGGGGACCTTACAGACTACTCCAAATACACAGGCAATTTAAAAATTCTTGCAGTATACGGAGGTGCAAGTATCGATAATCAGATACGCGGATTAAAAAAAGGCGCACATATTATCGTTGCTACACCGGGAAGGCTGATCGATCTGATCGGACGGGGAGCAGCTAAGCTGAATAATGTCAGCACAGTAATCCTCGATGAAGCTGACGAAATGCTCAACATGGGATTTCTTGACAGCATAAATGAGATTTTAGAAGAGGTCCCGGAAGGAAGAAGAACTCTTTTGTTCTCAGCAACCATGTCGGCTGAAATAGCTTCAATTGCCAGGAAATACATGAACAATCCGGTTGAAATTACTATCGGAACAAAAAATTCATCTGCCGAAAATGTAAGCCATGCTTATTATATTGTGCATGCCAGGGATAAATACAAGGTACTGAAACGTATTGCTGACTTTGAACCCGATATTTATGCAATTGTTTTTTGCCGCACCCGCAAAGAAACCCAGGAGGTTGCATCAAAACTGATAAATGACGGTTATAATGCTGATGCACTCCACGGTGATCTGTCACAGCCACAGCGCGATGCTGTAATGCAGAAATTCAGGTTAAGGAACCTGCATATGCTTGTGGCAACTGATGTTGCTGCACGCGGACTGGATGTGGACGACCTTACTCATGTTATTAATTTCAGCCTGCCTGATGATGCCGAGATTTATACGCACAGATGTGGCCGTACCGGAAGAGCCGGAAAAACAGGAATATCTATTTCACTTGTTCATCTGAGAGAGAAACAAAATCTTCTGAAGATAGAAAGACTGGTTAGAAAGCCTTTTAAAGCCATGCCCATTCCGACAGGAAGTGAGATCTGCGGAAAACAGCTTTTCAACTGGATCAATAAACTTGAAACCGTCGCAACTGATCATCAGGAGATTGAAAAATTTTTACCAGAAATAAAGCTGAAACTGGCAGGTATGGACAGGGAAGAGTTTATTAAAAGGGTGGTTTCACTCGAATTTGACAGGTTCCTGGATGATTACCGGCATGGTGAAGACCTTATTGAGCCTGTCACTGAAAAAGAAAGCGGCTTTGAAAGATCACACAAAAAAGGCTCACATGGACAATACCCTGGCAATTATACAAGATTGTTCATAAATCTTGGAAAAACTGACGGCTTTTATCCTGAACAGCTTATTGAACTTGTCAACACCAATACAAAGGGAAGAAAAGTTCCGATCGGAAAGATAGATCTTTTAAAATCCTTCTCCTTTTTTGAAGTTGAACCTGGTTATGCTGATGACCTTATCGGTGCATTGAATAATAAAAAATTCATGAACAAAAAAGTTGCAGTTGAGATCGCACAGGAGAAGAACGATAAGCAAGGAAACGGCGGATATCATGGAAGAAAGTCGTCCAAATGGGCAGGCAGAAAACGCGAAAAGAGAAGCCATCCTTCAACTGCCTGGTAAATTTAAAGTAGCTGGCAGGCTGGGCAGCACTATTTATAAGGACAGCGGCCTGTGGCTGATCGGGAACATAATAGTGGTAATTGCAGAATCACACTCATGACCTCTGTCAGATCTTTATGTTCTTTTCAGTAGAATTTCTTCTGCTTTATGCCAGTCATCTAATGCAGTTCCATGCTCCCCACGTGCTATGCGCTGGTTGTAGATTTCATTGGCTTTCTTACGAATCTCTCCTTCATTCAGAACGAATTTGCTGGCAGCTACTTTCTTGCTTTTTACTGTCTTATCGACCTTGGAAGTTTTCTTTGGTCTGCCGATAGTTTTAGCTTTTGAAGTTTTCATAATTCCTGTTTTTATTCTATTAAAACATCATTCTTTACGTGTCAAATTTACATCATTTTATGATAATGTGACGAATGCCTGCCTTCAGAATCATCACTCAGATGATTTACTTTATTAACATATCAAAATCAGAAAAATGTAATATGAGCCTTTTTTATTGGTATATTTACATCATGAAAGACGAAATAGAAATACCAGATCATTTTCCTGATGCCAAAGAGAAAGATATAAAAGCTGCGGCTAAACGGAGAGAAGATTATTCACTTACCAGGGACTTAAGAGCAAAGGAAGAAAACGAAGCAATTGCGCGCAGACTGTTAAAAGACAGTGAAAACAAAAGTGAAGACAATACAGTTTAAATAGACGCACACTCAGATTCTGCTAAATCAGCCCTCATATCTCAATACCTCGGGGATTCTGCCCAGTCACAGAATCTCCAAATTAGCAATTACTATTGTCCGGCTAATACTCTAATTCCTTCGAATTACTCCGCCAAACATTTTGGTCGGGATGAATATGAGATTGAATTCGATTCAAGTTACGTTATAATGGCTATAATGGAGGGTAAGCCGATTAGTAAACCAAGGTATGACAGGTATCATTTAATTGCAGGTGTCTTTAGCAACAGGAATATTAACCTTCCTGCACCGACGAGGCAGTGGGTAATAAGTGGATAATATATGGTTGATCAGAAAATAAAGCCTGTTGGTCACCTTTTTTTCAATGCCAATCAAAATCGACTATCTATCAGTTAGATACATTAATTCATAATATTAACTTTACCTTTACAAAAAGTAATATTCTATCAGGTCTAATTAAATATTAACACTATGAAAGCATTAAGCTGGATTGCATGGATTTCTGCAGGATTGGGAGTTTTATTAATTTTTTTTGCAGGACTTACTACATTAACCGGGAACTATTACCTTGGTGCTGACCACAGAGTAAATTATTTCCAGATCGCAAACACCTTTTTCCTCATAACAATTGCTTTATTTGTTTTTCTTTATAGATGTCAGTGTAAAAAGGAGTAAGCCATGTTTGAACTGATTAAATAGGATGTTTTTCTGATGTGAGAAAGCCTAAGTTGATCCAGTTCTCTTTTTGAGTAATTAACCTCTTTGAGATATTAAGATTTACTACACTCGGGGTGAAATCAGAAACATCCTGAGATGCAGAGAGACCCTTGGTAGAAATATCAGGGGTTTTGCTATTAAAATAAAATTGACTTTGGCTTAAACATGATGTAACTTTATACAACCATTAACTTATTGTTACATTAATAACTAAAGCTGTCCGTATGAAAAAAATTATCTTTTTAAGTCTGATTATTTCGTTAATAATCGTAAGCTGTATTCAGCAAGAAGTAAAATCTCCTATTGAAGGTTCCTGGAAATTGTTATCAGGTAATGAAACAACACCAGATACAGCTATAAATTATCCTATATCAACCAATGGTAAATTTATGAAAATCATAAGCAAAAAATATTATTCCACAGTTTGGCAGGATACGACAATTAATAAATTTATTTGGTGCTACGCTGGATTCAATGGTGGTACTTATACATTTGAAAATGGAGTATATACAGAAACAGCAACGTACTTTAGTCTCCTCCCTAATATTGGAAGTAAAGTTGCATTCAAAGTAGAAATTAAAAATGATACGTTGGTGATGACATATATTCCAGAGAAAGCAACAGCAGGATATTCTAGTATTGAGAAATGGAAGAGATTAGAATAATATTTCCAGCTGAAATAACATCTACTTCTTTGTTTTGGAACCAGCCCTCGGAATCAGCTCCGGGGCTTTTTAATTTGCAAGTACGGCATTGGAGGACATACCCGAGTTTTGGAATGGTGTCGGAAATATGGTAAATTGCACTATCCAAAGAAAGATTCCATAGGTCGTCCGATGAAAGATCCCCAGAAACAGCGCATTAAAAAACTTGAAAAACAGTTAGAAGCAGCCAATATTAAGATATTGGCCTATGAGAAGCTCATATCAATTGCCGAGCAGGCAGAAGGTATCAGCATCTTAAAAAAAGACGCAGCCAAACAATTAACGAGCTTGCCAAGACCTACCCCCGAAAAGTAAGTATGTTTTGTGAGTTGTTTGGCTACAGTAAACAAGCTTATTACAAACAGACTCAATTCAAAGCACTATCCCAGGTGAAAATGGAAAGAGCTAAATCTTTGGTATTGCATTTACGCAGACAAATGCCACGATTAGGGACCAGGAAGCTATACTATCTGCTACGGGATGATTTTTCCCAGGATCAAATAAAAATGGGAAGAGATAAACTGTTTGACTTTTTGAGAAGCGAAGGGTTATTGATTTTAAGACGGAAGAAGTATACAGTAACTACCAACTCTAAACACTGGATGAAGAAATTCCCTAACCTTATAAAGGATCTTGCCATTCATCGCCCGGAACAGGTATGGGCGGCTGATATCACATTTATTGATACTGTGGAAAATGGCAATTGCTATTTGCATCTGATTACAGATGCTTATTCAAAGCAAATAATGGGGTATGAGCTTTGTAATAATATGGAAGCTTCTTCTACTCTTAAAGCTCTGAAAATGGCGATTAAGAGCCGGCAGTATAAAGATCAGCATCTGATACATCACTCTGACAGAGGATTGCAATACTGTAGTAAAATGTATACACAAACACTGATTAATAGTAAGATTACCATCAGTATGACAGAAAATGGAGATCCGTATGAAAATGCGGTAGCTGAGAGAGTCAATGGTATACTGAAGGATGAGTTTTGATTGTCAGAACAGTTAAGTACTCTGGCTGAGGCGAATAAACAAATGACTCAAAGCATTGAAATCTATAACTCATTAAGACCTCATTTAAGTTGTCAGATGCTAACACCAAACAAAATGCATCAGCAACAAGAAATTAAAATAAAACGTTATAAAAAAAGATCTGTCCTCACTGGTAAGATTAACATGTATGAAAAAGTTTTTAATTTATTATTGAAATTACCACATGTACCTTTTATATAACGGAAAAGTGAAGCCATTTCCTTCACTTTTCCTAAGGGCAAGCACCTAAACCAGATTGTGATAAGAGCTTACCCCCTTTAAATAAAATTCAGCTGCCGAATACAGAAATTTATCTTAATGGATACCCGGGTCGCTTGTTTTCATAATTTCATTCGGTTTGTGTTCGTAATCATGGTTCTCTGGTTTGGATTGTTCTTTTATGTACTCAGATTCTACTCCTAATCCTCCACATCCAATAATTATATAGCTGTCATCTTTAGAGCAGGCAACCAACATGCCTATTCCTACCAGAATTAATAACAGGATTTTCTTCATAATGGTAAGATTTAGGTTAAGAAACTAATTGTAAAAACCTCCATTATATCTTTCCTTAATAGTTCAATAACCAATTCTTTGAGTAAAGTTCGGATCAAATACCGAAAAGCTAAGTTCAATTTTGAATGCATAATCATCCAGTTTTTGAATGTCTTATTCAATTTTGAAACGGTTGTTTCAATTATTGAACTTGTTTCTTCATCTTTTATTAAAGGCAGTCAATGCAGAGACATAGAAATGATAAAGAAAATGGATCAAAAACATCTCAAACGAACTCTAAAAATTGAAGTCCCGAACCTGATAAATTGAGATATGAATGCAAATACATTTGCTGGAATGAGTACATTTTAAGAACTTTGATAAAAATTGATCGTATCTTAATAGAATTAACAGTCAATATTATCTCCTATGCCGGAGCCGTTGACCACAGATCAGCTATTTATCAGGAAGCTTGTTGATATAGTAGTAACCAACCTTGGGAATGAAAACTTTGGGGTCAATGAGCTTGCTCATGAATCAGGCATGAGCCGTTCCAGGTTAAACCGGAGGCTTAATGCCATAACTAAAAAATCCATAAATCAGTTCATCCGTGAAGTTCGCCTGAAAAAGGCTTTGGAAATGCTTAAAAATGAGTCAGTGACCGTATCTGAAGTTGCATTCAAGGTCGGATTCAGCAGTCCTAATTATTTTAACACTTGTTTCCATGAGTATTTTGGCTATCCTCCGGGAAAAGTTAAAAAAGGAGGTTCTGAGAGAACGGATGAAAATCTAATTATTTATTTAACTTCCAAACAGGAACAAAAAGGATCTGTCTGGAAAGCTCTTGCTTCTTACAAAATATGGATTCTGATTGTATTTGGTTTAATTGTAGTGGCTGTTATTCTTTCATATCCGAAAGTCTTTAAACGAAATACACTTGACAATCTGAGGTCTTCAGACGGGAGAATTTCAGTAGCTGTCATGCCTTTCAGAAATGAGACAAATGATACCGTCTGGAATATGTGGCAGGAGTGTATACAGGATAATTTAATAACTTACCTTTCAAACTTCCCCGAAGAACTAAAAATCAGGCAAACAGAATTAATAAGAAGTCTTATCCCAAGTAAAGCTGGTGCCAGTTACGCTTTAATCACACCTTCTGTTGCAGCTACAATCGCCAGGAAACTGGATGCAAAGGTCTTTATCATTGGCAGTATACAGAAAGCTGGCGAAACATTACGTATAAATGCACGATTAATTAATACCAGATCAAAAGATGCCTTGACATCGTTTGAAATTGATGGTCCATGTAAACAAGAAATGATCTTTCAGATTATTGATTCGCTTAAAAGAATGTTAACGAATTATCTTGTCATATCTAAATTGGAGCTAGGTGTTTCACCTGAATATAGAGATTTAGAATCTAACTCTCCCGAAGCATACAGATATTTCATTTATGGAAACAATGCTATGATGAAAGGTGATTTTCTCACATCAGTAAATTTGTATTCACAAGCAATAAAAATAGACTCAACCTTTAATACAGCAATTATCGCTCTGATTATACAATATATAAATTTTGCATCCTATAAGGATGCAAAAAAATTGTGTCTTAAAGTATTTAACAGACTAGATCAGATGCCTATACAAAATAAAAATACGGCAAATTGGATACATGCTTTACTATTTGAAACACCCCGGGAAGCAATAAATTACCTGAGGCAAAGTCTGGAAATTGACGATCAAATGCCAGGTCCTTATTACTTAATCGGTATGCATTACAATTCATTGTACCAATTTGACCAGGCAATCCCTGAATTTGAAAAGGCTGAGAATTTATATAAAAAATGGCATATAAAACCGGGCTTTAGTAATTATACTTCACTTGGATATGCTTATCATAAAACCGGACAATATAAAAAGGAAAAAAAGATTTATAGGAAAGCAGAACATGATTATCCTGGTAATGCTACTTTGATTTTTAGACAGGCTATCCTTGCATTAACTGAAGGAGATACCATCGCGGCAACCCAATATATTGAAAAATATGAATCTGTCCGTAAAGACCAATCATGGTCCGAGGTGCGTTTGACAACAAGTCTGGCAGAAATTTACAATCAGGCAGGCATTATGGATAAAGCAGAAGAATGTTATCGACAGGCACTTTCGTTAGAACCTGAAAATTCAGTAAGAATGGATAATCTTGCTTATTTCCTGATTGATAAGGCAAGAAACATAAATAAAGGTATGGTACTTAATGGTGAGGCACTGGAATTAAGTCCTGATAATTATACCTATTTGCATTCAAAAGGCTGGGGATTATATAAGCAGGGGAAGTATCAGGAAGCTCTTAATGTTCTTCAGAAAAGCTGGGATTTAAGAATGAAGAATGCTATTTATAACCACGAAGCATTCCTTCATCTTGAGGCAGCAAAAAAGGCTGTAGCTGGTCAAAAGAATAATTAGAGAGTAATCAATACTTGAAACATTCAGAGACCAACCTGCCCTCGGAAATCAGCTTCGGGAGCTTTTTGTTTTGCACACACAAATTCCAGTTTTCAGGCTTGCAGACAAGTTGCAGGGAAACTGCCATCAAATCAAAAACGCAACTATCTAAAATTATGATAATTGCGTTTTTAATTGGTCGGGGTGACTGGACTCGAACCAGCGGCCTCTACGTCCCGAACGTAGCGCGCTGCCAACTGCGCCACACCCCGATAAATTTAAATTCCGGCTGACAAAAATAGCAATTTTCTTTAGAATTACATTTTTGCCTTATTTGACTTTTGTCTGTTAAAGATTATCCGGATTAAATGTCACGCTCGCCCTGCCAGAAGTAGCTACCATTGCATTCCCGGCAAACGACTGGTATGGTTTACGTTCAAGAGTATTATTGAGTATCCCTTTTACACAGGTAATCTGGTCATTTATAAAATCAGAGGGAAGTGGTGTGCCATGTCCCGGGAAAATCGTCGTGAATTCAGACATCCTTTTTGCCTGCTTCTCAAGTGTGGCAAGATATTCATGCAATGGTTTGCAGTTTTGAAGAAACAGCCATACAAGTGTATTATTATTATCTCCGGTGAACAGCAGTTTGTTTTCAATATCAAGCAGGCATATTTCTCCGGGAGTATGGCCGGGAGCCTCCATTACCTTCAGGGTTCTGCTGCCAAGCCTGAACAAATAACCCTCACCTACCGATACAAGTTTTGTACTGAAAGGCTTTCCGGTATAAATTTCTTCTTTTGAAGGAGCATTGCCGCCTGCCATATTTTTTGACGCGCTTAACCTGGCTTCAGGAAGATTGCATGCCCTTGCAGCAGAAGAGTCTGCAGAATTGATATAAACTTTCCTGAACTGGTAGTCAGATCCCGCATGGTCTGGATGACCATGAGTATTTACCACAATCAACGGCTTTGATGTAAGTTTTTTCACATAAGAAGCCAGATCGGCTACACCCAGACCCGTATCAACCAGCAACGCACTGTCTGTACCTTCAACGAGATACATATTGTCAGCACCATTATCGCTGATCATCCATACTCTGGGTGCAACTTCCTTTACTGTATACCATCCTTTCTTTTCCTGGCACGAAGCCTGCTTAAGCATAGAAATAGTAACCAGGAATAGAAAAAAGACTCGCATTTTCTTATTCATACATGTGTTTCTTTCAGGTTTATTTAACAGGCTTTAATTCATTTATCTTTTCTTTTGGCAGAAGCGCTTTTGTTTCCTTTTTAATAGTCAGGGCTTTTGCAAGCTTAAAGGTGCCATTCAGCTTGATATTATTTACAGATGCTCCGATTAAAACGTCATATTTGCCTGCCTCGGCAATCCATGCTGATGCTGAAGGATCAAACGATGCAAGGCTGTTTCCATCAAGAGTCAACGTTACCATCTGGCTCTCACCAGGTTGTAAAATACGGGTCTTGGCAAAGCTTTTCAGTTCACATGACGGCTTGTCAAGAGCGATCCCGGGTGCTCTGAGATATAATTGCACAACCTCCTTGCCAGCAACAGTGCCACTGTTCTTAACTGTAACCGAAATGGTAATATTTTTACTGAAGTTCAGAGAACTAAGCTTCAGATTTGAATAATCAAATTTGGTAAATGAGAGCCCATATCCGAATTCATATGATACCGGAACGTTAAAAGTACTAAAGTACCTGTAGCCGGTATAGATTCCTTCTTCATATGTAACAACTGCAGGCTGTCCACGCATAAATCCACGCTCACCAGCTGCCTGCGGCTGTTGTTGTGCTATGACTTTTCCAGGGAAATTTTTCGATGATGAAACATCTTCATATTTCATCGGGAATGTGGTAGCCAGCTTACCTGACGGATTTACTTTGCCGCTAAGTACATCAGCAATCGAATTGCCTGTCTCCTGACCTGCCTGCCATGCAAGAAGAATGGCATCAGGGAACTCCTTCCAGCTTGCTGTTTCGATAACGCCTCCTATATTTAATATCACGATAACTTTTTTGTTTTTGGCATGATATGTTTCAGAAACAAGTTTTATAAGATCCTTTTCTGAATTGGTAAGAAGGAAATCTCCTTCCACTGCTGTGCGGTCGCGGCCTTCACCAGAATTTCTTCCGATGGTTATAACTGCTGCATCGGTGACATTAATAATACTGTTAACCATATCCTTGTTTACTGTCAATTCAGCCAAAGGCTCAGAAGCCATCATAAATCCGCGGCCTCCTCTTTGTTTACCCTCCTGAGTGACTTTAGAATAAAAAGAATAAAGTGATCGTAGGTTCTCATTTACTGAGTACCCGGCATTTTGAAGCCCCTCAACCAGCGACACACTGTAAGCTTCATTGACATCACCACTACCTGTCCCGCCTGTGATTATTGAATATGATGTATTACCGAAAGCAGCTATCTTTTTCGTTTCTGCAGGAAGAGGAAGCGCCGCACTATCATTTTTCAAAAGTACCATCCCTTCGGCTCCTGCCTGTCGCACAACCTCAGCATGTGCCTTCAAATCAGGTTTGTTTGAAAACTTATATCCTTTAAAACGTGGGGTCTGGATAACGATGTTCAGTATTCTTTCGATATTTCTATCAAGAATTGCAACATCAAGTTTGCCTTCTTTTACGGCTTTGATGATCGCCTCAGCCTGGTTGGCATTTCCCGGCATCAAAAGATCGTTCCCGGCAGTCATCATTGCAACAGGATCACTTCCTCCTCCCCAGTCAGTCATAACATATCCTTTGAAATTCCAGTCGTTGCGAAGCACACTGGTCAACAGATCATGATTCTCAGGAGCATACGTACCATTAATTAGATTATAAGACGACATTATCGTCCATGGCTGTGATTCCTTTACCACCAACTCAAATCCTTTAAGATAGATCTCGCGGAGAGCCCGCTCACTGACAATAGTATTAAGCGAGTTCCTGTTTGTTTCAGCATTGTTGGCTGCAAAATGTTTGACAGAGGTTCCAACTCCATTTGATTCAACCCCGTTGACCATTGCAGCTCCCATTTTTCCTGCTATTAATGGATCTTCGGAATAGTATTCAAAGTTCCTGCCGCAAAGAGGATTCCTGTGGATGTTCATCCCCGGGCCAAGTAATATATCGACTCCATATTCAAGTACTTCGTTTCCCATTGCTTTACCAACCCTGTTAACAAGATCGACATCCCAGGTGGATGCCAGCAAAGTGCCAACAGGGAAAGCTGTGCAATAATATGTATTCTTGTCATTCTGCCGGGTAGGGCTTATCCTGAGTCCCGCAGGACCATCAGCAACAACAGTGGCCGGTATTCCCAGTCTGGGAATTGCAAATGTTGTACCTGCAGCGCCTGCTACAAGAGCCTGTGTCTGGCCAATCATTGGCCCTGTGGGCGCCTGCGGTGGCTGGCCGGCCGGGACACCTTGAGCACCAGGAGCACCTCCCATACGCATACCTGCGCCTACAACAAGTTTGGCTTTCTCTTCAAGCGTCATGGCTCCAATTACTTTTTTAACAGGATCCCTGCCCAGCTGAGGAAGTGTCTGAGCCTGTAAAATCATACCTGTCAGCAAAACTGCTGTTAAAACAAAAAATACCTTTTTCATGTCTGCTATATGTTTTTAATTAGAATTGTATGTTATTCCAAATGGATTTACTTAAAGAGTAACGGTGCAAATTCCGACAGATAGATCCTCCAGTTGGCCCATGTATGTCCGCCGGTGCTCTCGCGATAAATATATTTCAATCCTACTTTATCAAGAGTTTCCCGCAATGTGACAACACCCTTATAGACAAAATCATCTTTACCGACGCCTATCCAGTAAAGTTTGTATCCGCTATTTTTCAATGCTGTAAGCTTTGTAATTCTTTCCTGCTCAAGTTTTGCAGCATCCTGACTTTGCGGACCCATGTTCATGATTCCCATGCTGTACACCCCTATATAACTGAACATCCCGGGATTATTGTTCGTGATAGTCTGGGTATGTGCGCCGCCCATTGATAATCCGGCAATCGCCCTGTTATCCTTTCCGGTAAGGGTACGATAATTCTTTTCAATAAAGGGAACCACATCTTTTACAAGATGCTCCTCAAACTTCCCTGCATAGCGCTGGTAAGAAGCCATGCCCTGTTCCCCGGTCGAAGGAATCGGGGGAACCTCATTCTGGGCACCTGCCTGGTTGGCATTGCCGTTGGTCATTACAACGATCATCGGTTTTGCCTTACCCTGTGCAATCAGATTATCCATTATCTGGGCTGTCCTTCCCATATTTATCCATGCATCCTCATCCCCTCCTGCACCATGGAGAAGGTAAAAAACAGGATATTTCTGCGTGCCTCCTTCATAACCTGCAGGTGTATAGACATATACCCTTCTCTGGAAACCAAGTACCTCTGATTTATACCAGACTTTTGTTACAGTCCCGTGAGCAACGTCATTCTTTTGAAAATATAAATCCGACTCAGGACCTGGAACGATGAAGAAACTCTGATAGTTAGAACCATCGCGCCTTACCTGAACATTACTCTGGTCAATCGTTCTTACACCGTCGACTGTAAATGTATAACCATAAAGCTCGGGCTTCAATGGTCCGACTGTGAGACTGAACAAGCCGGTATCGTTTCTTACAAGGTTTTCTGAACCACCTGATCCGGCCTGCCATTCTCCTGACACGATGATTTTTGCAGCATCTTTTGCATAGACCCTGAAAGTAACCTTATTGTCAGGAAGGATCTCAGGTGACACGATCCGTGGCGGCATTCTGAATGCGGGCCTTGCAGCTGGCGCAGCCGCAGGCCTTGCCGGCTCCTGAGCCAGAGTACTTGCTGTCAGTATAAGCAAAATAAGATTTGTAACAATTGTTACAATTACCGGAAAACTTTTCTTTTTCATGATTTAATCTATTTATGTTTAAAATGTAAAACGAAACTAAAATTCAAGGTCTTACTATATTGATTTCTTATTGCATAAGGACACTGCTCTTTTCAGCTTTTGCAATTTCATCTTTTGCATCTTCAGGAAGCAAAAAGCCTTCATTAACTAAGCTCATCTGCCGCCTTTATTACTTCCCCGACATACTTCTCATGGGAACCGTAACGCTCTTTAAGGGACAAGCGGGGATCTTTAGTATCAAGACGATCCTTCCTAGTATTCTTAAATGGTATGAACATCCCGTTCAGGGATGAGAGGTCTCCCTCTCCGAAACCTTTTCTTCGGAGAGCCCATCCCGTGTAAGTGCCAAGCGGAACTCTGATGTTTATACCGCGTATGCCTGCAATTTCATTGCCATCCTTATTGACCTTCGGAACAAGTGTTTTATAAATTTGTTCCGATTTAACCTCTAGGTGGTTCTTTGCTCAGGATACCGCTGACATTTTTGAAATCATACTGTGGTCCATAATCAAGAAGTGGAAGTTCATTGACCTTCCCGTTATAAGGAACACCCGGAATATCGGGCCATCCAATGCTTATCTTATCAGATGCGGAAAGTGTCTTTGACAGGAGCGTCGGATAGGAACTTACGGGAGGTTCTTTTTCCTCAATTATCCATTTCTCCAGAGCAACAATTAATGCACGAAGGTAAGGATCATATGAATTATAATTCTGCGCAAAACCACTCATCTGATCTGCAACTGATCCAGGTGAGTGCTGTGTACCTGAAAACAGATATATCCGGACATTTTCCGGAATCTTTAAATCCTTTGTCCCGTATGAATCTGTTGTAGTAAGGGAAGCACGCAGCTGCCAATATTCCGATGAACTCAGAGTCTGCATTATTTTAGGACAGGTTCCGGTCCCGAGGCATTTTTCAAGTATACCACCCGTTATTCCTGAGATCGGATCCAATTCTTTATCCCAGGTAAAAGGAGGATCGTTGCCCGGGAAGAGATGGTCCTCGTGCTGAAGGCCTCCACCACCCGGACGTCCGAAACGGATATTCAAGGAAATACGGCGAGTTCCGATATGTGCATTTATACCATCAAATACTTTTAAGTCCTTTTCTCATCCTGATTAAATCCCAGAAACAGAAAAGTTCTGGTGAAATTGCTGCACTGAGAGACACCCTGGATGATAACTGCCCTGACCGGATTTGTTGTCATCCCTTCCAATTACAAGTGGATTAGGATTCCCCGACTCATCTTTCAGATCATACCTTAAGGAATGAGGAGAAATCACGTATTGCAGCAAATCCAAGTCCCAGTACAAGGGGATCCTTTGCCGGTATAGACCAGCTCATATATAAAATCAGGTTGAAATCCGTTTTTTAGTGAAATTTTTGTAGTGCTGGATATGCCCGGAAAGTGCCTTTTAGTACAGTCAGAAAATGCCCATTCGCTGTTCGGTATCGTATCGCGGTGATCTGATTCAAGAACCCGTTTTGTCAGAGTTAAACCATAATTGTCTAGACTTACGGTCTCATAACTTTAATGCGTCTGTCCGGAAAAAACCCACTGCTCAGACTTAAGCGTAGTAGTTGCAGAATTAACCTGGTATTCCGTCCGCAGAATGCCCGTTATAGTGTTCCCTTTATCACTTGCATAAGGCACTCTCATTGTCATGCGGTTATTCCCTCTGAGAATATCGGCCTGCCATGCACACCAGAAATAAACATAGCCACGCCCAAGTAAACCCGTATCGGCGGGAAATGCATTTCCGCGATTTGGCAGGCTCAGAAAAAGAACTCCGTTGCTTTTTGACATCTCAGCAGGCCTCAGAATTATAAAATCAGAAATATATTCAACCATACCCCTGGAATTCCTTGGTGCAAGCTGAATATCCTGAATAATGCTGTTCAGCTGATTATCCGGATCAACCTCACCATAAGCCTGACCTGCTAAGTCTTTCATATGATCCTGCTATTCCAAAACCTTACCATCGAGGTATGGTTCTGTCTTTGTGACAACAACCCTGTACAATCCTTGCATGCAGAGGATAGCAAAAAAGGTCAATATCAGAAGGAACAAGAGAAAAAAGATTATTCCTTGGTATTCTGCATCATCGGATCTAAGGCCTAATTAAAATTTTCACACTAAAGTTATTATAAATCCTGATACTGATCGATATTCATATAAAAGTTTAAGAATTATTTTCATAACTTGCCATGCTCAAAAGTAACATTCTAATCCATAAAATCACATATGTCATCCGACCGGATCAGTTCAATTGATATAATGAGAGGGCTTACACTTCTGCTAATGCTCTTTGTCAACGACCTTAACATGGATGTGGCTCCAGCATGGCTCGGTCATATGAAAGCTGATTTTGACGGAATGGGACTTGCCGACTGGGTATTTCCGGGATTTCTTTTCATGGTAGGAATGGCAATTCCTTATTCTTTCTCAAAGAGGATCTCACAGGGAATGACTCTGGCTAGAAAACAGCAGGCACATTTTTACCAGAACGATAAGCTTATTGATAATAGGTGTTCTTATGCTTAATACAGGAAGGGTGAATCCGGAACTTACCGGAATGAGCCAAAACCTGTGGGCCCTGCTGATGTATATTGCTGTCTTCCTTGTCTGGAATGACTATGTTAATAAAGATAAGAAGTTTTTTACAGTAACCGGATTACGGCTGGCCGGAATAGCGATCCTTAGTCCTGCTTGTCTTTAAATTCAAATCAGGTCAGCCCGAAAATGAAGGATCTTTAATTACAGGCTGGTGGGGTATTCTCGGACTTATAGGCTGGGGTTATCTTGTTTCAGCATTCACATATCTGTTTTGCCGTGAGTCGATCCTGAAAACTACCGCTGTCACGGTTTTCTTCCTCGTTCTTAACATACTTTCAGGATTGAAACTCCTTGAATTCCTTAATCCGGTAAAACTACTGCTGGGTGTTTTAATTGAAGGGAACGTCCCTTTTATTGTTCTGACAGGTCTGACAGCCGGTTTGATTCTCAGAAAATCAACTAGAAACAGGACACAAAATGGTAATACTGAATTTAATTACCTTCGGAGCTTTATGTCTTGTTGCAGGATTTATACTGAGGCGATGGTTCATTTTATCGAAAATACAGGCGACACCCAGCTGGGGACTGGTTTGCTGCGGCATAAGCTTCTTTGTCTTTACCCTCATTTACCTAGTCACGGATGTATATAAGAAAAAAGAATGGGCATCATTCTTTAAACCTGCCGGGGAAAACTCACTGACCACCTACCTGGCGCCGGATATTCTGTACTTTCTGATATGGATGACTGGTGTTCCTCTCCTGATCTATAAACAATCGACAGAACCTTTGATTGTTGTAGGAGGATCCATCATCTGGGCCATTCTGATGGTGTGGCTGACTGCTCTTCTGAAACGACTGGGTATCAGTTTAAAGTTGTAACAATGTTTCTTATCAGCGGGTTATTTTCTGCTCATTGAAAACGGAAAGGCTTCATCTGAGGTACCCCTGCTTTTATCCGGACGTATCCTGCATTTCAAACCTCAGTATTCCTCCAGCCTGTAGTTCGTCATGCCTGATATAATTCCTGATTACAGATTTGCCGTTCAGATTAATATCCCTTACATAAACATTCTCTTTCGAGTTTTCAGGGGCTTCAATAGTCAGTTTTTTTCCATTTTCAAATTCCAACAGTGGCTTTTTTGAACAACGGGGAACCGAAAACATATTCATCCGTTCCAGGTGTAACAGGATAAAACCCGAGAGCTGAAAAAACATACCACGCTGAAGTCTGCCCGTTGTCCTCATCTCCGCAATAACCGTCCGGAAGATAATTATAAAGCTTATCCATTACATTTCGGACATGATACTGGGTCTTCCACGGTTGTCCGGCATAATTGTAAAGGTAGATCATGTGCTGAACAGGCTGGTTGCCATGTGCATAATTCCCCATATTCATTATCTGCATTTCGCGGATCTCATGTATAACCTGACCATAATAGGAATAATCAAAAATCGGGGGCACTTCAAATACTGAATCAAGCTTGGCTGTAAAATAATCCTTCCCTCCCATCAGATCAATAAGTCCTTCCACATCCTGAAATACGCTCCATGTGTAGTGCCAGCTGTTGCCTTCAGTAAATGCGTCACCCCATTTGTAAGGGCTGAATGGAGACTGAAATGATCCGTCAAGATTTCTTCCGCGCATAAGCTTGCGGCCGGGATCAAACACATTTTTGTAATTCATTGCCCTTTTTCTGAACTTTTCAATTTCCTCTGCCGGACGGCCAAGCGATTCTGCAAGGCGGGAGATGCAAAAATCAGCATATGCGTATTCCAGTGTCCTGGCGGCATTTTCGTTTATTCCGACATTATAAGGAACATATCCCAGGTCATTGTAATACTTTGCTCCCTGCCTGCCGACTGATGAAACTGGCCCCACGCTATCGGTATTCTTAAGTATTGCCTTGTACAGAGTTTCGATATCATACCCTCGTATACCCTTGAGGTAAGAATCTGCTATAAGCGAAGCTGAATTGGACCCTATCATGCAGTCGCGATGTCCAGGGCTTGCCCATTCAGGGAGCCAGCCGCTCTCTTTGTAAGTATTTGCCAGCCCTTCCATGATCTGACTGTTCAGGTCGGGATACATCAGGGTCAGAAATGGGAACAGCGATCTGAAAGTGTCCCAGAAACCATTGTCGGTAAACATGTACCCCGGAAGTATCTCCCCATTATAAGGGCTGTAATGAACGATTTCCTTTTTCTGCATTTATTTCAAAGAATTTTCTGGGGAACAAAAGTGTACGGTACAGGCATGAATAAAATGTTCTCATCTGGTCATCAGTACCTCCTTCGACCCTGATTCGATTCAGCTGTTATTCCATTCAGATCTGGCTTCATCACGTATTGTCTCAAAATCTTTTTCTCCTGATTTCATTTTCAAGGTTGAGAAGTGCCTGTTCATTACTTATAAAAGATGATGCCACACGAACATTTATCTTTTCTCCCCTTGAAGTCTTAAAACCAAGAACAGCTCCCACATGATCACCTTCCTCCTCCAGATCGTTCATATTCAGCACATTCCCATTCCATGTATGAGTGTATGCGAAGGTCTTTATCGAATGTAATTACAAAGTAATTACGGAAATTTACAGGAACTCCGCCATGATTATTTCTGCAATAACCGATCACTTTCCGTTCAGAAGGAATGATCCTCACCATTGAACCTTTATCAAAAGCATCCAGGAGTATATAGGAAGAATCATTTGAAGGAAATGTAAATCTGAAAAGTGCGGTTCTTTCGGTCGGAGTCACTTCTGCTGTTACGTCATAGTCAGCAAGGTAGACACTGTAATAATATGGTTTTACAATTTCTGCCTTATGCGAGAACCAAGAGGCACGCTCCTCGCCGGTAAACTTAAGCTTGCCGGTTACTGCCATTAGCGAAAATGCCCCGTAATCATTGATCCATGGACTTGGCTGATGGGTTTGCTTAATCCCCTGAATCTTAAAATCATCATAAGTGTAAGCCCAGCCGTTATTCATATTGCGCGTCTGAGGGGTCCAGAAATTCATTCCCCATGGAATGGCAATAGCAGGATAGGTGTTCCCTGTCGATAATCTGAATTCAGAATCCGTACCCATGAGAGGATTAACGAGTTCAACGGGATCAAACTCAGATTTGTCAGATTCCTGCTTACAGGAAGTGATAAAAAGAAACTGGGCAAATGCAAGGAATACAACAATAGTCCCCCTTGAAAGGGGGCTAGGGGGATGTTTTAAATAAGATTTGCTATACATTATATTTTATTTGAATTACTGATAATTATAATTGATTTGAAATATATATTTACTGCTGTAAATCAATTGTTTACATCCCCCTACCCCCTTCAAAGGGGGAATCAATCCACATTAATCTTCCTCTTCTGCACCTTATCTATTATAAATCCTTCCGTTTAAAGAAGAAATCTCCGTGAAATCTGAAGAAATTATGTGAGGCGGTATACTCATTATTCAGATATGTATTGAGAATTGTATTTACTCTCTCTTTTCTGTCTTTTTTACGATTATGTATCTCAATCTGTATATACAAAGGTTTACATCTTTTAAGGGTCTCTGCTGCACCTTTAAGAACTTCCATCTCATGTCCTTCCACATCTATTTTCACCAGATCAATCTTTTGGATATTCAGTGAATCGAGAGTTTTAAACAAATAATTGCCATCGGCATCAGGACGAATATTTGTGGTCCCTACGTTCAAATTCAATTCTGAGCGGTGAAAACTGGAACCAAACTGCATATCGCATTTCCGTTCCTTGTCAGATAGTCCAAATTCATTGACAGTGATATTTGGAATGTCATTCAGCCGGATAATATCCTTCATGTATTCAACCATTTTCGGATAAGGTTCAAATGCCTGCACCCTTAGATCAGGATTGAAAAGAGTAATAAAACTGTAAGTTCCGAAACACGCTCCTATATCAAAGAGTACCGGATCTTTGATTTTCTGACTAAGTTCCAGAAAGATTTTTATTTTCTCCGTTTCACGAACTATAGCCTGTCCGTTTTTTAGATTTCCCCTGAAGCTTCCGGTTGTGGCAGCAGCAAAATATGGAATTTTCAAACTTTTTCCCAGGTAGTTTCCTGTCAGGATCTTTTCATCAGGCGACATAATATTATTCTTCTTAAATTATATTAAACCGTTTCATGTATTGCTAATTCCGGTAATTAAGGTGGACTAAATTAATATATTTGCTTTACAATTTATCATGATGATTGTCCATATCCATTTTCATTCCCACAAGACCGGGGTTACAAGGAGCGTAGAAAATATTATTCCGGTTTTAAATAAATATTCTGAGGCGCTGGTTTTCGGATATGGGATAGATGCTCCGAAGATAAGTCTGTCACATTTGTTAAAGCTTGTCTATTCAGACGACAATCTGGTTATCCATGCACACCGGAACAATGAAATAATTTTTGCTTTGCTGCTGAGAGCTGCTGGGAGGAAAATTCAAACTTGTATTTACCCGGCATGCAGAGAGCAAACCTTCGCGTTTTACAGTATGGCTGATGAAAAAAGCCGATCACCTGGTTAGCCTGAGCTCCTCAATGTCAAAAACCCTGCCCTGTCAGAATACTATAATTCAACATGGTGTAAATACGGAAATCTTCAACATTCATGAAAAGATAAATATAGAAGGAATCCGGCAGAAAAACCTGATCAGCGTCATCGGACGTCTTCGTCCCGCCAAGGGCCAGCTTGTGGTAATGAAAGCATTGATCACAACCACTAAAAAACAATCCTGACTGGGGATTGCTGCTGATAGGGAAGATTGATGATAAAGAATACTCAGAAGAAATAATTTCGATTGCCAGGGAAAACGGGATTTCTACTCAGGTCCACTTCATGCCGGAAAGTGATGAAATCATCAACTATTACAGGGCAAGTACTATTGTTGTAATCGCTTCAGTATCTGAAGGTTTCTCACTGGTCTGCCTGGAAGCCATGGCTTGCGGACTCATTACGATAGCAACAGAATCGGTCGGAATTCATTCTGAGGTTATCATTAGTGGAGAGAACGGATTCTTATTCCCAATAAACGATGAAGAATGTCTGAGCCGCATCATTACCGATGTGATGTCCAAAAAAGTAAGCTTAAATCCGGAAAAAATCAGGCAGACTATCGTGGATAAATGGAGTGTGGAAAAAAATGTGAGGGAGTTATTGAAGCTATACGGGACATCCCCCTTTCCCCCTTCAAAGGGGGAATAAAATCAATATGGATCCACGTCGATCGCGATCTTCAGCGCTGACGCTCCTTTTTCTTTTTCCAGCCTTTCAATTGCTGCGATTATAAGCTGCTTGGCCGGGGCAACAGGTTTTTCCCGTTCAAGCTTTATAAGTATTGTTTTGATATACCACAGCTGAACCTGTGAAATAAGCGGGAATTCAGGTCCGAGTACCCTTTTCCCGAATTCTTTTTTCAGGTCCCGCCCAAGAACATCCGAAAAGCTATTCAGAAGGTTTCTCTCTTTGTGCCTGATGCTTATTTTAATCATCCTGCAGAAGGGAGGATAATTGAAGGCTTTCCTTTCCTCCATTTGCATTCTGAACATGTTTTTGTAATCATGATTCAGCACGAGTCTTATTATCTTATTATCAGGATCTGAAGTCTGAATAATGACCTTTCCAGGTTTCTGCCTTCTTCCTGCCCTGCCACTTACCTGCTCCATCAGCTGAAAACTTCTTTCGTGAGCCCTGAAATCGGGATAATTGAGAAGATTATCGGCATTCAATATGCCGACAACTGTAAGATTTTCAATATCAAGGCCTTTTGAAATCATTTGCGTGCCAATGAGAATATCGGTCTGCCTTTCTTCCAGAGCCCGTATTAATTTGTCAAATGAATTCTTTCCTTTTGTCGTATCCTGATCCATCCTTGCCACCCTTGCCGAAGGGAATACAATCTTGATTTCATCTTCAATTTTTTCAGTTCCGAAGCCTCTTGTTGACCAGTCCGGGAGACTGGCAGTTGCCGCATTGTGAAGGAATTGTTGTCGAAAATCCGCAATAATGACAAACCATTCTGCCGACACCTTTATGGTAAGTAAGGCTAACCGCGCATTGAATGCATTTTGGGATCCAGCCGCATTCGGGGCATTCGATATAAGGTGAAAATCCTCTTCTGTTCTGAAAAAGAATCACCTGTTCATTTTTGCCGAGAGCTTCATCCATTGCTTCAAGCAGCTGAGGAGTAAAATGAGAAACCATCAGCTTTTTCCTGTAGGCCTCACGGGAGTTTGCCAGTATGATCTCCGGCAATTTTATCAAACCGTATCTTTCCTTCAGATCAACAAGTCCGTATTTCCCGGATAAGGCATTGTTATAACTTTCGATTGACGGGGATGCCGAACCGAGTATTGCTTTTGCCTTATGCAAGCCGGCAAGTATAATTGCTGAATCGCGGGCATGGTACCTCGGAGCCGGATCGTGCTGTTTATATGATCCGTCATGCTCTTCATCGACAATTACCAGTCCAAGGTCACTGAATGGCAGAAAGAGGGCAGATCTTGCCCCGATTATAAGCTTGTATTCTTTCCCCGGATCCAGTCCGGCCACACGGTTCCAGATCTCAACTCTTTCAGGATTACTGAAACGTGAATGGTAAATACCGGTCACTCCACTGAAATGTTTTTGTAGGCGCTGAATGATCTGGGTTGTCAGGGCTATTTCAGGCAGGAGGTAAAGTACCTGCCTGCCCTGTTTCAGTTGTTCCTCGATAAGATGGATATAGATTTCAGTCTTGCCGCTCGAGGTTACTCCATGCAGCAAAGCGATCTCCTTTTCCATGAAAATACCATGAATAGCATTAAATGCCGTATGCTGTTCTTTACTTAGTACTTTCAGAGGTTCGGCAGGCGATTCAGTATCTGTGAGCCTTCCTGTTTCCAGCGAAAGCAATGATAAAATTCCTTTTCGTACAAGTCCGTCAATACTTCCTGGCGACGACTGGGCTTGCCTTTAGAAGCAACTGATTTTTTAACCGGCCTGTTCAATTTGCTGTCCGCATATCCGCTTAAGCTGATATAATCCGTCAGAATTTTAAATTGTATTGGTGCTTTTGCAAGTTTGTCAAGAATTTCATTTAACTCATTGTCAGTAAAATCCGAAGCCAGTTTAACAAAAGTCTCTTCCCTGGGTCTGTATTTTTCCGGTACGGGCACTTCAGTTACTCCCTCCAGGCACATATCCGAGGGCAATGCAGCTTTCATCACTTCACCAACAGAGCACAAATAGTATTCTGAGATCCATAACCAGAGCTTTAACTGAATTTCATTCACAACAGGGGCCGGGTCGAGAACTCTTGAAACCGGCCTTATATTAATTGCAGACGGAGATTCATCATGTATCTTATAAACAATTCCTGAATAGAGCTTCCTGTTACCAAACTGCACCAGTACCCTGGAACCCTGAGAGATCTTTCCGTTCAGCTCCTCAGGGATACTGTAGGTGAATGTTCCTTTTACTGCAAGGGGCAAAATAATATCAGCAAAATGATTTTCCATCATTTGTCTCAGCTCTCTGCAAAATAAGAATTTAAACTGACTTTAAGAAACTTGACATAACCGTCAGAAGATGGTCTTTCCTTATAGGCTTTATGAGGCACGCATCGCATCCGGCCTCAAGAATTATATCCTTGTCGTCTTCAAAAATGAATGCAGTCTGTGCAATGATCGGAATATCCTTACGGATCTTTCTTATCTCCTTCGTAGCTTCAATTCCGTTCATTTCGGGCATCTGCATATCCAGGAGAACCACATCAATACCGGGCATTGTTTTTACAATTTCTATAGCTTCAATCCCTGATCTGGCACTCAGTGTATTTATTCCGGTGTCGGCCAGTGTTCTGTTAAGATAAAGCAATACATCTTTGTTGTCATCAACGATAAGGCATGTCTTATTACTCCAGTTTAACTGAAAACTCTGAGGTTCACTTGTGACAATTTTCGATCTCAACCTTGTGCTGCCTCCTGCAGGCCGGTATGGTATGGAAAAGCTGAACTCGGAACCGACCCCTTTCTCGGACTGAACAAATATTTTGCCCCCCATTCTTTCAATCACCTCCTTGGCAAGAGTAAGTCCAACCCCCAGTCCCTCAAAAGGCCGGTGGTGTCCGTCTATCTCCTGACGGAATTCCTCAAAAATATGATCAAGGTTTTCCTTGTTGATCCCTATCCCGGTATCCTTGATCCTGAACACGAGATTTTCATTTTCTTTAGCATAGGAAAGTCTTACAGAGCCTTCAAGAGTAAATTTTACTGCATTATCCATCAGGTGATTCAGAACTCTTTTAAGCCATATTCTGTCGGTGAAAACAAGGTCCCCGTTCTCCTCCAGCATATTCATCACATTGATGATGATGGATTTCTCATTCCGTTTAATTATTTTCCTGGCATCTTCAACAATTTCATTCACAATGCTGTTGACTGACGCTTCTTCATATGTTATCTCTATCTGTGAACTCTCGAGCCGTGACAGATCAATAATATCTCCAATTATCTGAAGAAGCTTTTCACTGTTATGATTTATATGCTCAATGTATTCCTCCTTAACATCATTGGTGATATCATTTGCCAGGAGCAGGTTTGCAAAACCCACCACGCTGTTCAGAGGTGTTCTTATTTCATGGGAAATATTTGCCAGAAAGCTTGATTTAAGTCTGTTGCTGGCTTCAGCTTCAACATTTGCCTTAACCAGCTCTTCATGCACTTTTTTAAGCGAGGTTATGTCTCTTGAAATAGTAAGTGCTCCGATAATATCACCATTCTCATTTTTTACCGTTACGGATCTTGTTGAAAGATTCACATAATGACCATCCTTATGTTTTAACCGGAGCTCTGTTTCGAAAAATCCGTTTTTTTGCAGAGCTTCTGTCCTGCTCTTTTCATATCCCGTATCTTCGGGATGCACTATCTCCCCTGCATTTATCGCATTATACTGCTCTTTATTAAAACCGATCATAGAATAAAAGGCCGCATTTGCATATTTCAGGTTCCAGTCTCTGTCATAGAAGGAGATACCGTCGTCGGCAGATTGGACCAGCATCCTGTAAAACATTTCCGAATAAGAGTATTCGCGGGTTATCGTTTCTTTCTCTATTGACAGATCCTTATTGGTTTTTTGCAGATTAGTATTGATTTCTTCAATCTGTTTGTTTCTTTCAATCAGCTCCCTGTTTGCATTTCTGAGCTTGGCTGAAAAGACCAGGATCAGTATGACCATAATTATCAAAGCTCCGGCGAGTGTAAGAATAAATGCAAGCGTGGAAATAGATAAGATGGCAGCAGGTCCCGGTGATTTTGAAGCATCGCTGGTTAAGCCCGAAGCATATGATTTAAGAGCGAAAGGCATCATGGCAATCATGACAGACATAAAAAGAAGAAACCGGCGGGATATCGTGGTTACAACAGACCTTAAACGCCTTTCCATTAAATAACGACTTTGATTCAAAACCCTAATTAACTTTCAATCTTCGAATAAGATTCAAATATAAAAATTCGCCTATTACCTGACTTCAATATATGAACAATTTATTGCACAAAATATACTAAATTGCAAACAAATGCCATGTTAAGATGGAAAGAGAAAAAAATACCTTTTCAGGAGGACGGCGATACAGGAATAATGACATAACAGTCTACTGGAAACCAGATGCCTGTGTACACGCATCATACTGTTACAGAGAGCTAATAGAAGTGTTCGATCCCGGCAGAAGACCGTGGGTTGACATGAACGGTGCTCCAACAGACAGGATCATTGAAGTAGTTAACATGTGTCCGACTGAAGCACTAACATGGAAGTGGAATGATGAAGAAAAGAACAGGAGATAAGCCCTGACCAGACAAATCATGTAATATTCAGAAGACCAGAGCTTCTGGCAGACAGAGGAACCAAGGATGTACAAGGAAATCCTGTTTCAGTAAAGATCATGATGGACGGACCGATAGTAATAAAAGGCGACTTCACTTTTCAGTACAGCGGAAATAAGAAAGAGATGAAGGATGGTATCATTTCGCTGTGCCGCTGCGGGGCCAGCAATCATTTACCATTCTGCGACGGAGCTCACAGAAAAATAGGGTTTGAAGATAAGTAATTACTATGGAAGAAAAAGAAAATAACAAAGCCTCTGCGTTAGTTGAGGTTATCGATGGTGGTCCTCTGAAAATAACAGGACAAATTCTGTTAAAGGACCAAAAGAAGGATATTTCCGATAGTCCTGTTGAAGTTTACCTCTGCAGATGTGGCCGTTCCTGCAATAAGCCTTATTGCGACGAATCACATAAGAATTAAGTCCTGAATGCTCCTAAATGCGGCTTAAATTATCTGGTCGAGAGGGCATTCCTTACCTTTTCTGCAGCTTCGCCGAAGGATATGGCTGAAATCACGCTCAATCCCGAATTGTCGATTATCTCCTTTGCTTCAATTGCATTTGTTCCCTGCAACCTGACAATTACCGGTACTCTTATTTCGCCAATCGATTTATAAGCTTCAACAATCCCGTTGGCTACCCTGTCGCACCTGACAATACCTCCAAAAATATTGATCATGATTGCTTTTACAGCTGGATCTTTGAGAATAATACGGAACCCTGCTTCAACAGTATCCACATTTGCCCCACCTCCGACATCCAGAAAATTTGCAGGAGATCCGCCTGAGAGTTTAATTATATCCATTGTGGCCATCGCGAGCCCGGCACCATTTACCATGCATCCTACATTGCCGTCGAGCTTTACATAGTTAAGATTGTATTTACCAGCCTCAACCTCAACAGGATCCTCTTCATTCAGATCCCTCATCTGTGCCAGTTCAGGATGCCTGAAGAGCGCACTATCATCAAGAATAAGCTTGCAGTCAACTGCAAGAACCCTTTCGTCGCTTGTTTTAAGAACAGGATTGATTTCAAGAAGCTGAGCATCACAGTTAATGAAAGTTTCATAAATACCATTAAGGAATTTCTGCATGTTTTTAAATGCGTTCCCCTGAAGACCAAATTTAAAAGCTATGTTTCTTGTCTGGAACGGTTGAAGTCCTGTCAGGGGAGATATCTCTTCCGTGAAGATACGATCGGGAGTTTTTTCAGCAACCTGTTCAATATCCATTCCTCCTTCGGGTGAATACATAAGAACATATCTTCCGCTTCTTCTGTTAAGCAGGATACTCATGTAAAACTCTTCAGGCTCAGTATCTCCCGGGTAGTATACATCCTGAGCGATCAATACCTTATTTACCTTTCTCCCGGCAGGTCCGGTCTGGGGTGTCACAAGATTCATCCCCAGCATTCTGTCTGCAATGATCCCGGCTTCCTCAACCGATTTTGCAAGCTTCACTCCGCCTCCCTTACCCCTGCCTCCTGCATGTATCTGGGCTTTTACTACAAAAAACCTGGTATTGAATTTCTCCTGCATCTGCCGGGCAATCATGACTGCCTGATCGGCTGTTTCTGCAACGAATCCTTCCTGAATATCTACGTTATAAGCCTTAAGTAGCGATTTACCCTGGAATTCATGAGTGTTCATACTGAAATAATTAATTATACCCTGTAGTCTGGCATCCCTGTCATTGAGGGAAATTTAGAAAAATAAATGGATATTTTGCCTATTTTAGCATAAAAAAGGATGCGGAAACTTCTTAACAGCGAACTCGGCAGGAAGAGTATTGAGGAGTACAGGAACTCGGAAAAATCGGCATTTGTTATAGTTCTCGACAACGTCAGAAGTCATAACAATGTTGGATCGGTTTTCAGGACTGCTGATGCATTCCTTACTAAGAAAATATTTCTATGCGGCATAACGCCAAAGCCCCCGCACAGGGATATTCAGAAAACAGCGCTAGGTGCAACCGATTCTGTTGAATGGAGTTATTATGAAAAAACAACAGATGCAGTTACTGACCTGAAGGCAGAAGGTTACAAAATAATAGGCATAGAACAGACTGATGGTGCAGTTGAACTGCAGGATTTTAAAATTGAAAAGGGGCATAAATATGCCCTGGTTTTCGGGCACGAAGTAAACGGTGTCAACCAGAATGTAATTGACCTGTGTGATATGTGCATTGATATACCGCAGTTCGGAACCAAACATTCATTCAATATTGCAATCAGTGCCGGGATAGTGCTGTGGGAATTAAATAAAAAGGGCGTTGCAATGCAACGCCCCTACAGATATCAATAAATTCTCTATTTTACTGAACTAATCCTGTAAATGCACTGTCAGCAAAGAATTTTGCAAATTCCAGGTCAGTTTTTGCATATGCTTTCCATTCAGGTTTGAAACCAATAGCCTCTTTCAGCCCGTTGAGCATATAGGTTTTGTCGTCGAGACGTGCGCCAACGATACCTTTCAGATATGAAGGCTTTCCGCATTTGCACATTTCTTTCATACTGTCGAGAGTTGCTTTGGCTTTAGTGACATCACCCTTAAGAACCTGGGCAAGAGCAAGGTTAAAACATGGTTCTGTTCCAAAGTAGTTTACAGCTTTGTCATATTCACCTTTTGTTATTGCAATAACACCAAGTCCCCATTTTGATTCGGGAGTAGCTGCTGTCATTGAGTTGAAGAGTTCTTCAGCTTTTGCCATGTCGCCTTTTACAAGGTATGCAAAGCCTGTATTGTTTTTAACGACATCATTATTCTCAAGTGCTTTTGCCTTATCGAAAGCAGCAAGAGCTTCATCAGTCTTACCTAAGTCCAGCAGAGCGCAACCAATATTATTTTGAGCACGGATACATTTCGGGTCATTTTCTGCAGCAGCTTTATAGAAAGCAAGTTTATCATTAGCATCTGTTGCAATAGTTCCTGCATGAAGTATTTCCTCGAGGCTCAGAGCCTTGGGATCAGATTTAGCCTGTGCCAGTATCTGCTCATCATTACGTCCTATGTTATCAACATTGACCAGCATTTTTGACCTTCTCAGTTTAGGGAGAATATCAGTTTTGAGAGCTTCAAATGCTGCTGACATGTTTTTTATCTCTTTCTCACGAACATCAGGATCGGAATACATTGAAAGAACCCTGAGGATCAGATCCTTGTCCTGAATTGTTGAATTTTCAACTTCGGTTTTGAATCCGTCCCAGTCTTCAGCTGTGGTTAAAGAATTGAAAAATCCTTCAGCTTTTGCAGCTTCAATTTTGTCAAATTCCTTTTTGATCAATTTATCAGCCGATGTACCTCTTTTGACTGAAAGTTTTTCATTCTCAACATATTTACCATCAGGAGAAGCGTAAGAACTGACTACTGTACCTTTCAGCTGTTTGTTTGGATCGGTGCTGACCGTAGCAATATAATCCTTCAGCAATTTAACATCCTCGCCTTTCAGCTCTGAAGCGCGGATATTTGCCTGATTAATTACATAATTGATATCAGCCATTTTTGTTTCAGGGGTAATTCTGACATAATGGTCTATCATATAGATTGACCTTGAATGCTTTTCAACAAGCGTTGAAGTGGCAATGACACCATCAGCAAGCTTAACAGGTTCAAAGTCAAGACTTTTATCTTTTATGGAGGCAGTTGTTCTCAGAACCAGTTCTGACATTTTCATTGCATCCTTATAGGGGATTGCACTTGTGTAAGTGAAATCACCACCAGTGTAAGTGATCACTTTGTTATTTGCCGTTACTTTTTCTCCCTGAAGAACCTGAACCTTGTCGAAAGCTGTTTCTCCGCCTGTATAGGTAAGAACCGGGGTAACCGAAAGAGTAGCTTTCTTGTTGAAATACTTCTCGGGGAATGTGCCTTTGATGGTAACATTTACAAGGCCGCCATGTGCTTCAAGAACTTTGGGGGTAACTTCATACTTGATGTCGCCGGCCTCTTTTTTCATTTTATTCAGACCGCTACAGCTTGCAAGAAAAGCAGCTGCGAGGATAAGGATAAAATAGCTTCTGATTTTTTTCATAATTTAAATTGTTGTTTGTTTATGATTTTTGTATTGACTCTTTACGTTCAATATTTATTAAAGTTTCAATATAGGTGCAAATTTACGATAAAATTAAATAAAACAAAATGACTATCAGCAATGAATGATAATATTTTATAATTCAAGCTACACAGACCATTAAAGATCAATCATTTTAGATGCTTCCTGAACAAAGATGAACATTCTCAAGAGAATAAGTGTTACATAATTTTGTATATAAGTTACACTATTCACGCATTTGAAATTTGATAAAATCAAAATATCTTTAGTCGCATTTATCTAAACCGATACTATAAAGATAATTACAAAATCACCTTATTCAATCCAACAGGGTAATCGTTTAAGAAAATGGTGTCGATCATTTTCGAATAATGGCTTTTATCGGCAACAAAATCTATCTCATTTATATCGATAATAAGATATCTGTTTTCGGGATTCTGCTTGAAAAAGGTGAAATAACTATTCTGTATTTTCTGGAGATATTCGCCTGGTTATGGATTTTTCATATTCACGGCCACGGTTACTGATATTTTTCAGCAGCCGTTCCGCACTTATATGAAGATAGACATAAATATCGGGTTTAGGGAGCGAACTGTAAATTATGTAAAAGATCTGCCTGTAAAGGTTATACTCATCTCCTTTTAATGTCGAAGCCGCAAATACCAGTGATTTCATGAAGTAGTAATCGGCTACGGTAAAAGCTTTGAAAATATCCTGGGATCCCAGTTCATCATTCAGCTGTTTATACCGGCTTGCCAGAAAGGAAAGTTCAAGGGGAAATGAATATTTTTCAGGATCCTGATAAAATTTTGGCAGAAAAGGATTGTCTGCAAATTGTTCAAGTATCAGACGTGCATTGAACTGTTCGGCAATTCTTGTTGCCAGAGTGGTTTTTCCTGCACCAATATTGCCTTCAATAACTACGTAATTGTATTTGACCTCCATCATGTTGTGATAACAGATCAAATATATAAAATGGCCGGAATATTATCAATAAAATAGTAAGGGTGTTGCATGCAACACCACTACGACATATCAATAAAATTTCTGATCAGTTCTGATTCCCGTGATCTTCATGTTTTCTGTTGTCACCACCTTCTTCCTTTGGCGGCCTGGGAAGCAGAACTTTCCTTGATAGTTTCAGTTTTCCTGTTTTAGGATCGATATCAATAAGTTTGACTTCCACCTCATCCCCCTCCTTCAGTACTTCGTCAACACTTCTGATCTTTTTCCAGTCTATCTCCGAAATATGAAGCAATCCGTCCTTGTTCGGGAGAATTTCCACAAATGCTCCAAACTGAACTATTGTTTTGACTTTACCCTTATAAACCTGGCCTACTTCCGGAACTGCCACAATTTTTTTCACCCAATCGAGAGCAGCTGTGATGGCATCTTTGTTTTCACCAAAAATGTTTACATCACCATGCCCGTCAACTTCCTCAACGATAATGGTTGTTCCTGTCTCACGCTGAATCTCCTGTATTACTTTACCACCAGGACCGATCAGTGCGCCGATCATTTCTTTTGGTATGGTAAGCATTTCAATCCTTGGGGCATGAGGCTTAAGTTCTGGTCTGGGTTCTGCAATTGTTTCCTGCATTATGTCAAGAATATGAAGTCTTCCTGCCTTAGCCTGTTCAAGAGCCTTTGTCAAAACTTCAAATGATAATCCCTCAACCTTTATATCCATCTGGGTTGCTGTAATCCCGTCACGCGTACCGGTAACCTTGAAATCCATATCACCAAGATGATCCTCATCGCCAAGGATATCAGAAAGTATTGCATATTTATCTGAATTTTTGTCAGTAATTAGTCCCATTGCTATTCCTGAAACCGGCTTGCGAATTTGAATCCCGGCATCCATAAGAGCCAGTGTTCCGGCGCATACTGTTGCCATTGATGAAGATCCGTTCGACTCCAGAATATCTGAAACAACTCTGATTGCATAGGGGTTTTCCTCATCAGGAGGCATCATGTTCTTCAATGCCCTGTGTGCAAGGTTACCATGCCCTATTTCCCTGCGGCTGATTCCCCTGGCAGCTTTTGCCTCACCTGTTGAAAAAGGCGGGAAATTGTAATGCAGGGTGAATTTTTCAGTCCCTTTATTAAGGACATCATCTATTATCTTCTCATCGAGCTTGGTACCAAGGGTCACTGTTGTAAGTGATTGTGTCTCTCCTCTTGTGAACAGAGCCGAACCATGGGTTGCAGGCAAAGGATCTATTTCGCATGTAATCTGTCTTATCTGGTCAGGCCTTCTGCCATCGAGGCGGATGTTTTCATCAAGAACAAGGCGTCTGGCTGCCTCTTTGACCACATCATGATAATATTTCTTGACAAGTGTTTCGTTAACAGCGTCTTCCTCGGTATACTGTGAAAGGAAATCATTAATCACTGCATCGAAAGCCTCTTCTCTCTTATGCTTATCATTCGTTCCGGATTTTGCTGCCTGGTAACATTTTTCATATGTTTCATCCCAGACTTTTTTCTTCAGATCCTCATCGTTTTCTTCGTGGGAATATTCGCGTTTCGAAGTTTTTCCAACCTCAGCTGCAAATTCCATCTGGGCCTGACATTGTACTTTAATTGCCTTATGTGCAACCCTGAGTGCCTCAATCATGTCTGATTCCGAGACTTCCTTCATTTCACCCTCAACCATAAGAATATTTTCGAAAGTAGCTCCTACCATCAGGTCAATATCAGCTTCTTTCAACTGTGTAGCCGTTGGGTTTACAACAAAATTATTATCGATCCTGGCCACTCTCACTTCCGACATTGGACCGTTGAAGGGAACGTCGGAGAGAGCCAGGGCCGCAGATGCGGCCAGCCCTGCAAGAGCATCAGGAATTATATCCATATCAGCTGATATGAGACTGACCGTAACGAATGTCTCAGCATGAAAATCATCCGGAAAGAGGGGTCTTAATGCCCTGTCAACAAGCCTTGAGATCAGGATTTCATAATCCGAAGGCCGTGATTCCCTTTTGAGAAAGCCACCCGGTATACGCCCTGATGAGGCATATTTTTCCTTGTATTCAACTGAAAGAGGCATAAAATCTGTGTCTTCTTTCGCCTCTTTTGCCGATACCACAGTGGCAAGCAACATTGTCTTGCCCATCTTTAGCAGAACTGATCCATCAGCCTGCCTTGCCATCCTCCCAGTCTCAAGGGTTATTATTCTCCCGTCGCCGAGATCAATATTTTTCTCTTTAATATTAAACATTCTTATAATGATTTTTGATTGCCGAAATTACAATTAATTAAGGATAATAAGAAAAAAGGCAATTCATAATTGCCTTTTTCCCTATTTACGTAATTTCAACGCTTTGACTATTTCGCGATAACGCTCAATATCTTTTATCTTCAGATAATCCAAAAGTCTTCTTCTTCTTCCAACGAGCTTAATAAGAGCCCTCTGGGTACTGAAGTCTTTCTTGTTCTTTTTAAGATGTTCGGTAAGATGTGATATCCTGTACGAAAACAATGCGATCTGTCCTTCTGCCGTTCCTGTATCAATCTCAGATGTTCCAAACGTTTTGAAAAACTCTTGTTTCTTTTCAGTAGTCAAATACATGTCTTTAATTAATATGTTGTTTATCCATAAATAAATTGAGTCCCCAATTTTGGAACGCAAAAATAAGGCTTTTTTATGTAAACTATCAAACAATTGACTACTTTTTTTTAAAACTCAGTAAATATTTATTTTTAAGCCAACGACATCATTGTCAAAATTATTGTACTCTCTTTTTATAAAGACGTAAAGTTACCGGTAAAAGTTGCGTTGGATTTTGCTTTACTTCAACATTTTATTAACATTGTCAGGTAGTTATTAGAATTATTCAAGGTTCAAGCATAAGCTTATTCTCATTTACCAGAGTTTTGCCTGAACTTATAAGTTTGCACCCGATCCGGCATTCAAGACATCTTCTTTTCCTGCAATATTCATCCATAAGCTGGAGCAGAGCCTGTGTGTAAAATGCCGATTCTGCATTAATTCCGGCTGATTTCCAGTCTCTTATAATTGAGTTTTTTTCAGGATCAATATTTTCCAGAAATGACAGGGCTTTTTCACAGACATCACGATTATCATGGAAACGGCCATATATAAATATTAGCGGTATAACAGCGTTAATAAGGAAAATATCAGTTGCCTGATTCCCTGTACTTTTTAAAATCATCCTACTCTTTTTCCCAAATACATAATGGTTCATCCCAGTAGGATGAGGCTGTGACTCCGAAGAGTTCTTTCAGTTGCCTGATGTCAGTCACCTCAAGTGTTCGTGAAAACAATCCGCCTGCAACTGAAAGCATTGCCGAAAGCTGGGAAATTCTTACAGTTGGGAAATTTACAGGCCTGAGCCGGCAGAATTTCCAGATCCATCCGTGTAAAGGATGAAGTGAATATTTCGCTGAGAGGATCCTGTACTCTTTTATGAGGTCTTTGTAATACTTATCAGATAAAGCTTCTTTAAAAAGACCCTCTTCAAGCATGCCGGCTGTACCGAAAAACAATGCTTCTATCTGAAACCGGTTGTCGGAATGTTTGCGGATTATTTTGAAAGGAAGAGCATTGGCAAGCATTTCGAATGGTTCGGTATTCACCCTGAAGCCAAAATAACGGGTAAGCATCCTGTAAAACGTCTCATCCCAGTCATTCTCCGTCTCAACAAATATTTTCATGACTGACTCAGATTTTATCTGAAGCCTTTCAATAAGAAGGGAATGAAGCCAATTTCTTAATAGGAACCTGTCAAATTTCCCGATTTCATTCTGACAGGCAATAACACATGGGTTATTAATAAGATCTGTATATTTCTCATAAAGCACAGGAGAGTACTTGACCTCAACAGTTAGTAATTCTTCATTTCTGGAGTTAAATACTCTTTTGTCATTCTCGGCCACAATATGCAGTATCACATTATCAAAGGCAGGATCGCTGTTATGACCATGGCTATTGAAATGGGATGCTTTGATATGGATTTCGACGTTTCCTGCCCATTCGGTACCTGCAATCAAAATTCTGGCGTTGAAAAAATCAGGTCCGGAATCACGATTGTACTCACCAGGATTTATAATAAAAATCCTATTGTTCTCATTATCAATTAATGAATCCTG
>CAVVBY010000028.1:0-59929 GCA_963746685.1 uncultured Bacteroidales bacterium | reverse complement strand
TATCTCCTTTACGATAAACCATGCTACCACTGCGAGCCCTATCAGAATTGGTATAGACAATTTTCCCCCCGGCTTTAAACTTGCTTACGAGCTGATAGTAATTTTCGTGGGACATTGATCAATGAATTTTGGTGACCAAAGATCAAACTATTTTGTTTAAATTCAATACATTTAAATGCCGGTTACCGGGATCAGTTTAAGATACAACCTCATAATCTGCTATATACCATGAATACAGTAAAATACAGATAATCGGACACTTCTAATCCTTTTAATGCTCCTAATCAGTTGCAGCATTACCGGTCAACCTGTGGGAAGATCTGTCCGGAATTTTAACCTCAACTGGAAATTTTACAGGGGAGATGTCGCGAAGGGCAGAAAACTGATCTTAATGATTCAGATTGGCGCTATTCTGATCTGCCGCACGACTGGAGCATTGAAGGCCCCTTCAGCAAAGAAAATGCCAGCTGTACAGGTTACCTTCCGGGTGGTATCGGGTGGTACAGGAAAACATTTACAATTCCGGATAATGAAACGGGAGAAAGGTTCTTATCTATTTCGATGGGATCTATAATAACAGCGAAGTATGGATTAATGGCAACTATCTCGGCAAGCGCCCCAACGGGTATATTTCATTTCAGTACGACCTGACTCCTTACCTGAATTTCGGAGGAGAAAACATGATTGCTGTGAAGGTTGATCATTCACTGGCATGCCGATTCACGATGGTACACAGGTTCCGGCATTTACAGCGATGTCAGGTCTAATAACGACAGAACCTGTACATATTAAGCAATGGGGAATATTTTGCAAAACTCCTGAAGTGACTTCTTCAAAGGCTGTCCTTTCGGCAGATATTATCTGTGATAAATGAAACAAATCACAATGTGAACGTGAAGGTGATCAGCACGCTGATGTACGGAAACGAAATTGTCGCTAAAGCAACCGGAAAAATCACCCTAGCGTCAAAGGAAGAAAGACGGTTAACCAGGTACTTTGAAGTCACCAATCCCAGGCTTTGGAATGTTGAAGACCCAGCCTTTATTCGCTGGTTACTGAAGTCAGGGGCAGGGAATTGCTGGACAAGCATGTTACAACGGTCGGTTTCCGGGATCTAAAATTCGATCCCGACAAAGGGTTCTTCCTCAACGGGAAGAACCTGAAACTGAAGGGTATCTGCATGCATCATGATGCCGGCACACTTGGTTCAGCAGTTCCGGAAGAAGAGATTGCACGGCGTCTTGATATTCTAAAAGAGATGGGATGCAATGCAATCCGTACAAGCCATAATCCGTTCTCATCCGAATTCCTTGAACTCTGTGATTCCAAAGGATTTCTTGTAATTGGTGAGGCTTTTGATGAATGGGAGCTTCCAAAGAAAAAATGGCTTGCAGGCTGGAATGTCGGCACTCCTGGTAAAGAGGGTTATTCAGTTAATTTCAAAGAATGGGCGAAAAACGATCTCCAGCGATTTTGTCCTCAGAGACCGAAATCATCCTTCAGTAATTATGTGGAGCATCGGCAATGAAGTAGATTATCCAAATGATCCCTATACCCATCCGATACTTAACACGGAAGCAAATCCGCAGACATGGGCAAAATTCAGTGAATCACTGCCCCATGCCAACAGATTCGGTGAAGTTGCAGGTGAACTTGTTTCAGTGATAAAAGAATCTTGACAAAACAAGGCCGGTTACTGCGGGTCTGGCTTCAGCTCTTATGTCGAATGAGACAGGATATTCTGACGCCCTTGACGTAGCTGGATATAATTACCAGGAATCAAGATATGAAGCGGACCATATCAAATACCCGAAGAGGCCTCTTTACGGAAGCGAAAACGGAATGACACTCGAAATGTGGAACTATGTTGCCGAGAATGATTATGTAATGGGTCAGTTCCTGTGGACAGGCTTTGAATACCTTGGAGAGGCCGGCCGGTTTCCCACACGGTCAAATACGGCAGGCGTTATTGACCTGGCAGGAAATAAAAAACCCGAATTCTTCTTCAGGCAGAGCATCTGGAGTGATAAGCCGATGGTTTTTATCGGGACAGCAGATAAAAATGTCAAGGAGCGGCCCCGATAACCTCTGGTCTCATAAAAGAGTGGAACCTCTCTGGAACTGGAGTGAAGGTAAAATAATAAGCGTCAATGCCTTTTCAAATTGTGAGGAGGTTGAACTTTTCCTGAACAACCGTTCCTCGGGAAATAAGAAGATGGCAGAATTTAAAAACCGGACCATATCGTGGGATATCCCGTTCGAAAAGGGAACACTGAAAGCTGTTGCAAAAAACAACGGCCAGGTCGTGGCAGAATATGAATTGAAAACGACTGGCGCTCCGGTTAAGATTGTCGCTTCCTGCAACGAAAAATCACTGAAGGTTGGCAAGAATGATCTTGCCCATATTTTCGTGACCCTTTGCGATGTAGGCGGCAATACTGTTTATGCTGCAGAAAATGAAATTACTTGTGAAATTGAGGGTCCCGTCCGTCTTCTTGGTATGGAAGACTCCAATCCTTCAAACGCCGAAAACTACAAGGACAATAAACAGCATGCATATCACGGACAATTGCTGATATATATGCAATCGCTGGATAATTCGGGAACGGCAACAATAAAATTGTCATCTCCTGGTTTCGAAAATGCTGCTATAGAAATTTCTGTGATCAATTAATCTTTTTAACCGCAAAGCACGATAAGGAATCGCAAAGAACGCAAAGGAATAATGCAAATATTTAATTCTTTGCGCCCTTTGCGGTTAATTGATTTTATACATCTCCGGTTTAATCATCAATTTTCACCATTCAGCAACCCGTTTCCCCCGTTCCGCACATTTTATTTTTATCCGGAATTTTTATGGTTTTCCTTTGGATTGTATTGATTAACCAGCAACATTAATTTGTTTAAGAACTTGTAAATTTGTAAGTATGAAAAAATTAACTCTTGAAGGTTTCATCGATCAGAAAAAGCCATTATCTCATATCCTTTATATCCTGATCGCAACAGCAGCATTGATTATTGTTTCCATCTGGAACGGCAATACACTTTCTCCGTCCAAAAAGCTGATGTTCCTGTTACTTGGATTTGTTCAGCTTGAAGTATTTATCTTTGTAGCCAGGCAGATATTTAAAAAGGTTGATACCAGTCTTACGGGAAAGGAATTGACCAAAATGGTGCTTTATCGTTTTTTCCTTTTTTTAACCATCTGCTTTATTGCTGCACTAATCATTATTCTTCTTTTTGAATATTCCTTCACCTTTATAAAAGGAGGAGATCTGTCAATGGTTTTCAGCAACTTCATGCATTATGAGTTTAACAGTTGGTTCAAGGCAACAACAGGAGGATTATCGTTCGGAGCAATTATCTTTATTATTATTCAGTGGCAGGATGCCCTGAAAAGAGAACAGAAACTCAGGGAAGAAAACCTGATTTTTCAAAATGAAACGCTTAAGAGCCAGGTAAATCCTCATTTCCTCTTTAACAGCCTGAATACAGTCTCATCATTGATCCAGTCTGATCCGGAGAAGGCTGAGCAGTTCATAAATAATCTCTCATCAGTTTACCGGTATATACTTGAAAATGGTCAGAAAGACAGGGTCCCGGTTCAATCAGAGCTTGAATTGATAAACAGGTATTTTGATCTTCACCGTGTGAGGGATGAAGAGAAAATATCGTTAAGTATCGACTACTCCGGTGCAGACAATTATCAGATCATACCTGTCTCATTGCAGATACTTCTCGAGAATGCAATAAAGCATAATGCAGCTACAAGAGAAAACCCCTTAAAGATTTCAGTATATTTCGAAGATCAATATATTGTTATGAAGAACAATCTGCGGAAAAAAGCTTCACAATTGAAATCAATGGGAATAGGACTCAGGAATCTTGCCGAACGTATCAGGCTTGTATCGGGAAAAGTTCTGATAATTGAAGAGAATGATAATTTTTTTACTGCAAAAATACCCTTATTAAAATGAATGTCCTGGTTATTGAAAATGAGCATCCGGCAGCAGATAAGATTGTCAGGCTTTTAAAAAAGATAGATAAATCAATTGCGGTCATGGATGTTATTGAGACTGTTGAGGAAGCAATAAACAGACTTCAGGAGAAACCATCGCCCGATCTGATCCTGATGGATATCCAGCTCGATGACGGACTCTGCTTTGAGATTTTCGATACTATAAATGTAGATATCCCGGTTATTTTTACGACAGCTTATGATGAGTACACTCTCAGGGCCTTCAAGGTTAACAGTATAGATTATCTTCTGAAACCTGTCGATGAGGATTCGCTCAGGTCAGCTTTGGCAAAATATAAAAAGCTGAATGCTGATAAAGATCCATTCAGGAGAGACTTCAGGCAACTGCTTCATGAATTCAGGAATCAATACAAATCCAGATTTCTTATAAGGATAGGAGATAAGTTCAAATCAGTGCCGGCCGGAGAGATAAGTCATTTCCACATTACAGAACGGAGTGTTTTTCTTAGCGATTTTCATGGCCAGGATTATGGCGTTGATTATTCTCTTGACCAGCTGCAGGAGATGCTTGATCCACGTAAATTTTTCAGGATAAACAGGGAATGCATAGTCAATATCGGTTCAATCTCACTAATGTACAGCTATTCATCAAGCAGACTGCAGCTCACCTTAAAGAATAATGATCAAAATGATCTGTTTGTTGTAAGCCGTGATAAGGTTGCGGATTTCAAAAAATGGATTGATAAATAATAATCTCCACATGCAAAAGCAGGAAAGATGAACAAGCTGAGTTCAATAGCATTGATTGGATTGTTCATGTTGGTCACTGTTAGAGGAGTTCTGGGCCAACCTGAAACACAGGCTGAGAAATTATTGAGGTTCATAAAGTCAGGAGACCTCACTAATGCACTTGAAACAGTGCAAAACATAGATTCTGTTAATTACACGGACAAGGATGGCATGAGTCTGTTGATGCGTGCCATTGAGGCCGACTTTACGAAAGTCTGTGGAATATTGATTGATAAAGGTGCAAATGTAAATTATCAGCGGGCTGATGGAGCAACACCCCTTATCATGGCTTGCCGTTTTAGGGACCCGAATATTGTCAGCTATTTGCTGGCGAAAGGAGCAAATCCGGACCTGCAAAGTATAAATGGCTCTACTGCCCTTATCTGGACTTCAATCATAGGACGTACAAATGTTGTAAAGATTTTGGTTGATAATGGAGCAAATCCTGATATTCAGGGTCAGGATGGATCAACCGCCCTGATATGGGCTTCATTAAAAGGACACACCGATGTCGTAAATCTTTTAATGGATAAAGGGGCAAATTCAGGTTTAATGCGATCTGATGGGGAAACTGCCCTTTTAATTGCCTTACAGGAAGGAATGACTGAAGTAGTTAAAGTGTTGCTTGATAAGGGAGCAAATCCGGATCAGTTGGGAAGTAATGAAATAAGCGCGCTTATGAGGTCTTCCCAGCTGGGTAATACAGAAATCGTGAAACTCCTGCTTGAAAAAGGTGCAAATCCCGATTTACGGGGCAAAAATGGATACACTGCTCTAATGGTGGCTTCAATGAACGGTCATACAGATATCGTTACAGAGTTATTGAACAAAGGTGCAAATCCCGATTTAAAGAATGCCGAAGGGAAATCTGCTCTGGATCTGGCATCAAATTCAGATATAGTAAGTCTGCTTGCCAATATCAAAAAACCGGAATGAATTTACGCCGTTGCGGATTCAGTCTTCTTCTTTAGTCCTTTTACCTCGGTGTCAACCGGAGAGAAGAAACTACCCTACCCCTGAAAGCTCCGAAGGAGCAAGATATGTGTTTTTGGATTAGGTTAAAACTGACCGATAAGCTTACCGCACAGACTGTTAGAATCCATTAGGATTCAAATATTTGTAGATTATTAGAATAAATATATTTATTCCGTCCCGTACGGGACGGAATATCATTTTTTGATCCCATTTTCTATAAATATCCAATGCCTACGGCACCTTTTTCAGTTTATTAGGCCAGACAATAATTTAATCCCCTCATAAAAGAAATACAGGGCAAATACTAAAAGCGCTATTCCAAGTATCTTCATCGTTATTCTGTAGGCATCGTTCTTTAGAAAGGCTTTTGATCTTTCAACAAGCAAAGCAACGCCGATTTTTGAGCCGATCAGGGTAATATAGAATAGAAGAAAGTAAATAATTGCCGTGAGCAAACTGATTTCATAAGCCTTAAACGCAGTAGGAATACCGGCTGTGAGCCAGAAAATATATGGATTGGGATTCAGGAAATTTGCAGTAATGCCTTTTTTCAATGATTGCGGCCTGTTTTTTTGCACCTCAAGATCCAATCCCTTTGCCGTTATTGTCTCATATCCAAGGTAGGCGAAATAAATGCCTCCAAGGAATGATATCAGGCTTAGTAAAAAGTTTGAATGCGATATCCCCGAAAAAATAAAGTAAGCAGCAAGAATTATTGGCAGGTCAGTAATCAAAGGAGCAATAGCGATCTTTATACCTTCTTTCCTGTCATGCTTTAACGTTTCAGAGATAACCAGAGTCAGCAGGGGGCCGGGGGATATTCCGGCTGTAAGACCGAAAACAGCACCCATTGTTAAAAATGCTATAGAGGAAGCTGTGATCTTCAAAGGTAAAACAGCAGGAAGAATCAGTGCTCCTGTCAGTATGTACATGAACCGGAATTATCAGATTTTAGTTCTGCTTTTCTTTCTTTTCAACAATAATCGTGCAATCCGTAGCCAGTGCGGCAATTGCACCCACAGCTGCGAATACCGGGGCCAAAACAACCCCTATGGCACCAATTGTCAGGGGAAATTCCATTATGATTTCTTCTTTTTCATTTTTGATAATAATCTTTCTGGCATTTCCTTCCTTTATTATCTCCTTGACCCTGGATAACAGCTCATCGGCTGTTACTTTAAAAGACTCATGGTTTGAATTTTCCTTATCTGTCATATTACCTTAGGTTTTATGTTTCGCAGTGGGACGTACTGGATTCGAACCAGTGACCTCTTGCGTGTGAAGCAAGCGCTCTAAACCAACTGAGCTAACGTCCCATGGAAAGCAAAGATAAACAAAAATACCAGGCCGGAATCCACAGGATGAGTTCATTAATCTTTATGGTGTTGACTTTAGCCGGATTTATAATTACCTTTAAAAAGACGATTATTAAAGAAATGTCAGTCACATAACTATTAAATAATAAGCGTTATGAAAAATATCTGTTTCCTGACCGGTTGCATTATTTTTAATACGTTATTGGCTTATGGACAAATGGATGTATCTGCAGGAGTATCATTGTATAATTCTCAAAATTTTAATATGGGATTGAACGCAGGGGCAAGCCTTAATAATTTCTATCTGGACATTTCTTCAAATTTGAAAGGAGGGTCCGGGAATAGACTAAGTTCCGATTCAAATTATCCTCTTGATACAAAAAGAGATTTTATATTCTTAATGAATGCCGGATATAATGTTCAAATTAAAGAAAAATGGTTCATTACACCAATAATTGGAATTGGGTGGACATGGGATATTTATCAGAATATAAGCGGCTATCTCAAATATTATTACAGAGATCCAAAATCATTTTTTAATATCGGATTATCAACAAAGTTCTTTTTAAATGATGATATAGGAATAATTGTGGGAGGCGGCTTAAATGAATTATTTAAAGCTTCAATTGTCTACAAACTGTGGGATTGATTATTTGTCCGGATATCATCCGAAACAGGGAAAGCCTGTGACTCTCGCCGTAGGCAGCCGTTATAGATTGATTATGTGGTAATAAAACTTGACTTTGACTTTTACTTGTCGTAACTTGTCGTAGAACAAATTGATCGAACTAATTTTAGTTATATCGAGTTGACTAAAACTCAAATCATATGGAACAACAAATTCATTCTATGCTTCCCTGGCTTATCCCCATAATTATTGTTCTTGCACTTCTTGGGACGCTGTCTGGAAATTAATTGGAATGTGGAAAGCGGCACGAAACAATCATTTGGCATGGTTTCTATGCATCTTCATTTTTAATACAATAGGAATTTTGCCAATCATATATATTCTTATACAAAAGGGGAAATCTGATATTGCAACCTGACACCAACAAAATATAAATCCCTCTTAAAACCAGTCTGGTGCAATCTGGTTGTCACTTTTAATGTGTTCAGCCTGACCGGCTTATGCATTTAGTGTCATTACCCGCCTTAGTCCGGATAAATTGGGCCTACGGCGGGCGAAGGTGGAGATTAGGAGAATCGAACTCCTGACCTTTTGACTGCCAGTCAAATGCTCTAGCCAACTGAGCTAAACCCCCTAAAGTCTGCGCAAATTTAAGAAAAAATATGATAATTATAAAAATTATCCAAATACCGGCGTTTAGCCTATGGTGCTTGTTACTGGGTGCTCGTTGCTAGTTGCCTGGCATTTGTGGATAACCATCATGATCCTTGTTAAAACATAGGATACTATATTTTTATAAATATGATTTTTGTTTATCACCAACCAATCGGTAACAAGGACCCGGCAACCAGCAACTTGTATTAATTAAAACTTTGCAGAAAAGCAGGTAATTAGTATTTTTGCGGGGAATTTGTGAAAAGGGCTTTTCCGGTCTGAACAGGATATTGAAAACGGAATGATTATTGTCCCTGGATTTTCATACAGGCTTTTTAATTGAATAGGTGATAAAGTGAAGTTAAAAAAGACAAATACAGAACCGACCACCGGAACAGATCATCAGTCATTCAAAATATCCGATTTTGATGATCTTGTTTTTGAACACCGGAACAAGGATTACGGCGCTTACCAGCTGCGTAAAAGATATAACCGTGCCGTTCTCGCAGGAACTATTATTGCTTCATTATTTGCCATAATTGCCGTAATGATCCCGTTTCTTGCAAGGCCCTCATCAGAAAAAATTATATCAGGAGGTAATGGTTATGTACAGGTAAGGATGGAAAACCTGCAGCCTCCACCTGAAGAAATTTATGTTCCTCCCGCTCCGCCTCCGCCTAGATGCTTCCAAAATGCCTGAAACAGTTGAATATGTAGCACCGGTGGTAGTTGATACAGTTATCTCTGATTGAACAAACTCTTGTCATCAACCGATGAAGCACTGGCATCAAATGACAGTGAAATTATAGATGCAACCGGATCAGGATTTGGTGACGATCTTTTATCGGGAGGTGATGGTACCGGTAGCGAAGAACCACTTTTCATTGTAGAAGTAATGCCTACCTTTAAAGGTGGTGATCTTAATAAATTCCGCGACTGGGTCGGCAAACGGACAAATTATCCCCAGGAAGCAATAGAAAATAAAATAAGGGGAACAGTATTTCTTACATTCATTGTCGAAAAAGACGGCTCCGTGAGCAATGTTACAGTCATAAAAGGAGTACATCCCCTGCTCGATGAAGAAGCAGTAAAAGCTATTTCCGAATCGCCAAAATGGTCTCCCGGCCTGCAGAGAGGTCAGCCGGTAAGGGTCAGATTCCAGATACCCCTCAGTTTTACATACTGAGACATAATAATAAACAGATTAGAGAGTTATAATTAGCAGTAATATATTTATTTGTATTACTGTAATTAACCTCGAAAAATCAACCTATGAAAAAAATAGTTTCTGTTTCAATCATTCTGATACTTATCCTTTCAGGATGCGGCTCATCCAAAAAACAACTGGAAAAAGGCAACTATGAAGCCGCTCTCGACAAAGCCGTGAAACAACTGCGCAAAGACTCCAGGGATACCAAACAGATCTCAATTCTTGACAAATCATTCAAAACTCTTAATGAACAGGATAATGAGAGAATACGATACCTTAAATTGGAAGAGAAACCTGCCAACTGGGATGAAATATATCAGATAAACAAAAGAATGAGCGACAGACAGGCTTATGTGAGGACCGTCACACCTCTGGAACTTAACGGGAAAACAATAGAATATCCTTACGTTGATTATATGCCCGAAATGGTTGCTGCAAAGCGTAAATCAGCCGATTTCTATTATGCCCATGGCAATGAACTTATGAAGAACAAATTAAAGGAGTCTTACCGTCAGGCTTACTATGAATTCGTCAGGGCAAAGGAATATGTCGGCAATTATGAGGGCATTGATAATAAAATCGATGATGCAAAATATCTTGGCATGAGCAGAGTACTTATTACACTTCAGAACAAATCATTGATAAAATTCGACCAGGAATTTGAAGAAGATCTTCTTTCCCTTGATCTTCCCAGGCTCAACAGTGAATGGGTTGAATACCATACCCAGGATCTTGATCAGAATACTCAATATGATTATTTTGTTAATGTAAATGTCAGGAATATTATCGTAAGTCCCGATCAGACAATGCAGAAGGACACTGTTGTAAAGAAAGAGGTTGAGGACGGATTTTCATATCAGCTCGATAAGAAAGGGAATGTGATGAAAGATTCTCTCGGGAATGACATTAAAACAAAGAAATACAAAACGCTTCAGTGCGCACTTATTGAAACCATTCAGTCGAAAGCCTGCCAGATTAACGGTGATGTTGAAGTAATACAGGTTAATCCCAATAAAGTGCTTAAAAAGGATCCGCTTGGTGCCCAGTCCGATTTTGAATATGTCTCCGCACGGGCTCTTGGTGATATTCAGGCGCTAAGCCAGGCACAGATAGAGAAAACAAAATCAAAGGCTGTACCATTCCCTTCGGATATGGAAATGGTACTGCGCTGTTCCGACGCGCTTAAGCAGGCCATTAACGGTGCTATACAGAGTAATAAGAAATTTATTAATTAGATTTGCACCGGTAAGTCAGCGTTGCTGGTTACTGGTTGCTGGTTACTGGTTGAACTAGCAACAAGCAACTAGCAACAAGCAACCTGAAGAATGATCGAAACCAGCAGACAAAGCGAAAGAGCAATACTAATTGGATTAGTCTATCCGGGGCAGGATGAAGATCAAGCCAGGGAATACCTTGCTGAACTTTCATTTCTGACCGAAACAGCTGGCGCAGAACCAGTAAATACTTTCCTTCAGAAACTTGCTATTCCTGATCCCCGGACTTTTGTCGGGTCGGGAAAAATCGGAGAAATTGCCGCTTTTGTCAGCGGAAAACAGGATCAATGTGGCAATTTTTGATGATGAACTGTCTCCAAGCCAGCTGAGAAACATAGAAGACGCTCTGGGTTGTCGTGTCCTCGACAGGACTAACCTTATACTTGACATCTTTTCCAGACGAGCCCGTACTTCTCATGCGCGGACCCAGGTCGAACTTGCGCAATATCAGTACCTTCTTCCACGGCTTACAAGGATGTGGACCCATCTCGAACGGCAACGGGGCGGAATAGGTCTGAGAGGACCCGGGGAGACTGAACTGGAAACTGACCGTAGAATAATAAGGGATAAAATCGCTCTTCTGAAAGCACAGCTAAAGAAGATTGATATGCAGATGTCCACCCAACGGAAAAACCGCGGTAAAATGGTAAGGGTGGCGCTTGTTGGTTATACAAATGTCGGAAAGTCAACTATAATGAACCTTCTGAGCAAATCAGATGTTTTTGCCGAAAATAAGCTGTTTGCAACTCTCGATACAACTGTCAGGAAAGTTGTCATCGGCAATCTGCCCTTCCTGTTGTCCGATACAGTAGGATTTATAAGAAAACTGCCGCACGACCTGGTTGAGTCATTCAAATCAACCCTTGATGAGGTAAGGGAATCAGATCTGCTTTTGCATATTGTTGATATCTCGCATCCCGGATTCGAGGATCAGATAAAGATTGTCAATGAGACACTTAAAGAACTGGGATCGGCAAGCAAACCAATGATAATCGTTTTCAACAAGATCGATTCTTTTAAATTTACCGCAAAGGATGCCGATGACCTTACTCCTGTAAAAAAGGAGAATTATTCTCTTGATGATCTGAAAAAGACCTGGATGGCTTCCGATAAAAATCACAAAACAGTATTCATCTCAGCAAAAACGAAAGAAAACCTTGAAGAGTTATCAGAAACTGCTGTATGAAGAGGTGAAGAAGATACATATAACAAGGTATCCTTATAATGATTTTCTGTTCGAGTCGCCCCCAAACCCCTGAAAGCATGTACTCACCCCCTTTGATTCCCCCTCTCTTCTATGAAAAGAGGGGGAACTGGCTATGATTCAGCATATTACACCCCCTCTTTGCGAAGCAGAGAGGGGGATGGAGGGTGAGTTCATGAAATTCAGAGGGGCTAATATAATTTATTCGCTGCCATATACTCCGCAATCTGAATTGCATTTGTTGCGGCACCTTTGCGGATATTGTCCGATACGATCCAAAGGTTGAGGCATTTCTCTTTTGACAGGTCCCTTCTGATCCTTCCGACAAAAACCTCATCCCTGTTATGGGCCATGATTGGCATCGGATATTTGAATTCAGCAGGATTATCGTAAACAATATTCCCGGGGAACTGGCTGATCAGAAATCTTACATCATCAATATTGAAATCATTCTCAAACTCTACATTTACCGCCTCCGAATGACCTCCGACCACGGGTATCCTTACCACCGTCGCAGTAACCATTATTGTCTGATCCTCAAGTATTTTACGTGTTTCGTCAATAAGCTTCTGCTCTTCAGTGGTATATCCGTCACTCTGAAAGGTTCCTCCGTGAGGAAAGCAGTTCATATCAATCTGGTAATGATAAGCCATCTCACCTTTGATCCCGGCCCTTTCATTTTCCATCTGGGTAACAGCTTTTACACCTGTTCCGGTGACTGACTGATAAGTTGCAACAACCAGACGTTTGATTTTGTACTTTCTGTGCAGCGGGGCAAGAGCCATAACCATCTGAATTGTTGAACAATTAGGGTTGGCAATTATCCTGTCTCCCTTTTTTATTACATGACTGTTTATCTCAGGAACAACAAGCGGAACATCCTTATCCATTCTCCAGGCTGATGAGTTGTCGATCACAACGGTTCCGTTTGCCGCAAAAGCAGGAGCCCATTCTTTCGATGTGGAGGCACCGGCCGAAAATATTGCAAAAACCGGTTTTGCTTCAATTGCTTCCATCACGCTTACAACCTTAACAGCTTTCCCTTTAAAAGTCAGCTCTTTTCCTACAGAACGCTCTGAAGCGGCAGGAATCAACTCAGTTACAGGGAAGTTCCTCTCTTCAAGAACTTTCATCATTGTCCGGCCAACCATCCCGGTGGCCCCAACAACAGCTGTTTTCATAATTTAATTTGTCTGGATTAAAGTAATTATTTATATTTATGTTTATAAAAAGCTGTCAAAAATAACTCTTTTTTCAATTCGTCTCGCTGCATGAATAAAGTTATTTTGCTGGCTTTGTTAATGCCTGTTACGGCATTCGGCCAGATTATGGAAAATTTCGAATCCGGCAATCTTTCTGGCTGGATTCAAAGTCCTGAAGGACATTGGAATACAGATTATGTGAATGCTGTTTCCGGAACTGGTTCCCTGCATCATACATTCGATAATCCTGAAGCAGGATTGGACTGGATCGGAACAGCGCTCAGAAACCTGCATCCTGACAGAGGAAATGCAACATGGAACTTTACTGTCAGGCATGGATACGATCCTTCTGCCTCGAATAACTGGGCACTCTTCATTATGTCGGATTCTGATCCGGCCTCTGCAAGGAATGGTCCGGGCATCAATGGTTATGCTGTCGGAGTAAACCAGACCGGCTATGATGATACACTGAGGCTCTGGAAAGTGAAGAATGGACTATTCAGCACTGTAGTGAATTCGCATCTCAACTGGCAGACCGGCATTGGAATAACCGATGCTGCTAAAATAAGTGTGGAACGATCTCCAACAGGAGAATGGAGTCTGGAAGTTCGCCGGATCAATAATGATCTTATTATTTCCAGTACCGGGAATGATTCAGAATTATTTGGCATCGGATGGTTTTTAGTTTCATACAAGTATACTTCAACGCGCGACAGACTTTTATGGCTTGATGATGTTGTTATTGAAGGGACTTTTTATGAAGATGACGAACCACCGGAAGTTTCCGAATGCAAAGTCGCAGGGAGTAACCTGCTTCTGATCTCCTTTAATGAAGAAGTGTTGGAAGAGTCTCTCTCCTTATCAAATTTTTCTTTGAATCAAATTGATAACCGGGCAATCAGAGTAACCAGAAGAAACTCATTATCTGTTTATGTTGAATTTGAGAGCAATTCATAAACAAATCGGCAAATAAGCTTTTATTTAATAATTTATGTGACAGGCTCTCCAACTGTAAAAGAAATGTTGAAATTGAGTTTACTCCGGTCATGGGCCGATCCGGGCGATGTAATAATCTCCGAAATAATGGCCGATCCGGTTCCGGCTGTCGACCTTCCTGCGAAAGAATATATTGAATTGTATAACCGTACACAATACTCTTTTAATTTGAAAAACTGGTCTTTGTCGGACGGCAGCACCAGTTGCGTTATACCTGAAAAGTTGATTCTTCCGGGAGGACGTTATGATCTTGTGTCAGATGCAGGATTCTTCATTATTTAACAGGTATGGCAAAACAATGGGACTTAAATCTTTTCCTGCACTGACAGACGGGGGGAAGATCCTTTATTTATGCGACAGCACCAAAAGTCTGATACATGGTGTCGAATACTCATCCGATTGGTACGGAGATGTTTTGAAGGCTGATGGAGGCTGGTCGCTTGAAATTATTGATACTGACTACCCATTCTTCGGGTATGGCAACTGGCAGGCATCAAAATCAGGGGAAGGAGGGACCCCCGGTAAGATAAATTCAGTATCAGGAGTGAACCCTGACAACATTTTTTCAGGGATTGAGAACGTATTCCCTGACGACAGCAGTAAAATCCGAATAAAATTTTCTGAAACCATCATCGGGCTTAAGAAAAAAATTGAAAGCATTGAAATCCAGGGTTCAAAGATTGATACTCTTTTTAATTCAGATCCTCTTTTGCGGGATTACACTGCCTTTCTCAGCCAGCCTCTGCAAAATGGCAGGATCTATACAATGACCGTCGGTGATGAAGTAACCGATTTTGCCGGTAACAAAATGGGCAAAAATGAATTCAGGTTTGGTTTACCTGAACCGGTAAATACCGGAGATATTTTATTCAATGAACTTTTGTTCAATCCCTTTCCGGAGGAACCTGATTTTATCGAGTTTTATAACTGTTCCGACAGGATAATTAATGCATCAGATCTTTTGCTCGTTTCTGTCAATGATGAATTGAAGGACACATCTTCAGTTGTTCTGGTATCCTCAGTAAACCATTGTATTCTGCCACGTAATTACAATGTAATTACATCAGATAAAAAGGCTTTGAAGGAGAGATTTTCTGCTTCGGATCCGGACAATATATTTGAAATTTCTTCTCTTCCATCAATGCCTGATGACAGGGGTCATCTGATCCTGTATGATCGTTACCTGAAGAAAATTGATGAGGTATTTTATGATGAGAAAATGCACTATTCTCTTCTTAGCGGGTATGAAGGGATCTCGCTTGAAAAAGTCAGAACTAACAGTATTTCTGCCGACAAAACACAGTGGCATTCTGCATCAGAGTCGTCGGGTTGGGGAACACCAGGAGCTCCAAATTCAGTTCTGATTGAACCTCTGGAAAGCAATGATGAAATAAGTCTGTCATCAACCAAAATTACTCCTGATAATGATGGGAATGAAGATTTCCTTGTCATTGATTTTAAGCTGGCAGGTATCGGGAATGTCATTTCAATTGAAGTTTTTGATGAAACCGGGAGGTTTACGAAAAAGTTAACTGATAACCTTCTTGCCGGACCAGAAGCATCAATTGTATGGAATGGAACTGCTGAGGACGAAAAGCTGGTAAGTACTGGAATCTATATATTCCTGATTACCGTTTTCGATGATGCAGGGAAAACCCATAAATGGAAGAAGGTATGTACGGTTATAAGAAGGTAAGTTTTGAATGGTGATTCTGTCTGCACTTATTTTAGATCAACCCCCCGGCCCCCCAAATGGGGGGCTTTGGAAATTGTAAAGGATTTGAAAGTTTTCCAACCAATGGACTTTAGGAATTGTCAAGGATATAAAAGTCCCCCAAATGGGGGATTTAGGGGGTTGATTTAGAGTGAAGATATCAGTTCAGTCATAAGAGTTGTCATACGGGCTTCGGCTTTTTCGGCTTCGCGCTGGACGGTTTCGTGAGTAGTGTATTCGATCTTACCCTCAAAGCCAAGGTCGGTGATAATGCTTACTGCAAAACATGGAAGCCTCATTTGTCGTGCAACGATAACTTCAGGTACTGTCGACATTCCAACCGAGTCTGCACCAATTGTCCTGAAGTATTTGTATTCAGCCAGCGTTTCAAATGTTGGACCAGAGGTTCCCAGGTAAACACCCTTCTTTACAGCAATTAGGTTATCTTCGGCTATCTTTTCTGCCTTCCGGATAAGCGACCTGTCATAAGCCTCACTCATATCCGGGAAACGTGCACCGATCCTGTCGTCATTTTTGCCAATGAGCGGGTTCGGCATCAGGTTAATATGGTCAGTTATAATCATTATATCACCAATCTGAAAAGTCGGATTAACTCCACCAGCAGCATTTGAAAGGAACAAATACCTTATTCCCAGGAATTTCAAAACACGTATGGGCAATGCAATCTGTTCGGAACTGTAGCCTTCATAATAATGGAATCGTCCTTTCATTGCAACGATCTTTTTGCCTCCGAATTCACCGTAAATAAGCTTACCGGCATGTCCTTCGACAGTAGATACCGGAAAATTAGGAATGTCTTTATAGTCAATCTCAATATGGGTTTCAATCTTCGAAGTTAACCCGCCCAGGCCTGTCCCAAGGATCACGCCTGCCTCAGGGTTCACAATTCCTTTTTCCTTAAGGAATTCTGTTGTTTCTTTTATTTTTTCTAACATATTCAAATATCATATTATCAAACTCATGCTTATCATCCTTTAAAAAACTGATCCTCACTGGAATGTAGTAAAAAAATCTTTTTAATGAATCATCAATATTAGTAAATTCCCTTAACCTGACAGCATCTTTTTCGGTGGTGATAAGTATCTTTTCCTGCGAAGTAAGATCTTTCCAGGCTGTTCTGATCTTTTCAATGTCATTTTCATTAAAATAGTGATGATCAGGGAAATCGAAATGGATAATCTCTTCAAAATATTTTTCAAGAGATGTTTTTAATGATCCGGAAGCAGCAATGCCGGTAACTAAAACTGCCCCGTGATTTTCACGATTTTGTTTCGCAAGACCTGGCCTTTCTGAGGCTGAATTTTCAAACACTGGTACAAGATCCTTATAAGAAATTGAAGTAAAAAAGAGCTTTTGCTTATAATTCAATTGCAGCTCTTTGTTTATCTCTTCCATTGCTAATGCGGAAACAGTTTCCGGTGTTTTTGAGACTACAATTATATCAGCTCTTTTCCTGTTGTTCCGTTTTTCCCTGAGGTTTCCGTAGGGCATCAGGTAATCTCTGGTTATCGGTCTGTCATAATCAATAAGTAGAATAGATAGCCCGGGTTTTACTCTTCTGTGCTGGAATCCGTCATCAAGGATTATTGCATCTGTTTCCGGATGTTCTTTCATTATGGTTTTGATGCCATTAGCACGGTCCCGGTCGACAGCAACATGGATTTCGGGGAACTTAAGAAAAATCTGAAGAGGTTCATCACCGATCTCACTGACTGAGGATGAGCGTGATACAATCCTGAAACCCTTTGATCTTCTTTTATATCCCCTGCTAAGGAGAGCCACCTTGAAATCCTTACGGAGCAGATCAATGAGATATTCAGCATGAGGAGTCTTACCGGTACCGCCAACTGTGATGTTCCCTATGCAGATCACCGGTACATCAAATTTTACTGATGGTAGAATACCTGTATTATAAAGTAAGTTACGGATATCAGTGACCAGCCGGTAAAGGATCGAGAACGGATATAAGAGAAGAGACCTTCTGGTTCCCATATATTAATGTACCTCAATGAAATAAGGTAATCTGGCCTGTATGCCTGAGAGATTTTTTATCTCCTGAATTTCATCGAAGAATTTTTTGTATTCACCAAGTTCATTTTTCAGAATCCGCATTCTGATATCACCGCTTAACTGCGACAGTATCTTGGTAAATGGATCCTGAGCAACCGGCAGTTCCCTGATTGAATAAGTCTCTATTCCGGCAAGCTTTGCAGCTTCTTCAACAGAAGCTCTTAAACCTCCAGCTTCATCGACAAGCCCCAGCCTCTTTGCATCGGACCCGCTCCATACCCGTCCCTGTCCTATACTGTCAACAGCCGGAACTGTCATCTTTCTGCCCGACGACACCTTGCTTACAAAATCGGAATAGACCTTTTCAATGCTTGACTGCATTACCTCCTTTTCATAAACTTCCATTGGCCTGTAGACTGAAGGGAAATCTGAATTTTTATTTGTGTTTACAGTTTCGGTTGAAATGCCAAGCTTCTGATTCATCAGCTTACCAGCGTTCGGAATCAGTCCGAAAACACCTATTGATCCTGTGATCGTTGTCGGGCTGGCAAATATCTTTGTTCCCGGCGCTGAAATATAATAACCTCCTGATGCAGCGTAATTGCCCATCGAAACTACCACCGGTTTCACTTTTGATGCAAGTTCCAGCTCTCTCCACATAATATCTGATGCAATTGCATTCCCGCCCGGTGAATTCACTCTCAGGACAATGGCTTTAACAGTGGTGTCTTTTCTTTCCTTCCTTATAAGCTCCCCGAAAGCATCTCCTCCTATGTTATTATCACTGCCCTTGCCCATTACTATGGTGCCGGATGCATAGATCACGGAGATCTTGTTCTTTGCCGAGACCATCTTTTTCGGATCAGGTACCTTTGAATACTTATGCATTGGTACCATTGCAATTTTATCATCAGTTGTGAGACCCGACCGGATCTTCAATGTATCGATCAGTGCATCGCGGTAAATCAGACCGTCGACCAGCCCGTTTTCATACGCTCCGGATGCCACATAACCGACAAGGTTGTCGGCCAGCTGGTTAAGCTTTTCAGGAGTTATCCCTCTTGCTTTCGAGATATTCTCAATAACATGAGACCAAATTGAGCCGACATAGCTTTGTATCTGTTCCTTGTTTTCCTTGCTGAGCTGATCGAGGATATAAGGCTCTACGGCTCCCTTGAATTTCCCGTGACGGATGACCTGGACTTCAACCCCCAGTTTTTCAAGTGCCTTTTTATAAAACATAACTTCCCCGCTGAGTCCCTTAAAATCGACCGTTGAGGATGGATTAACATAGATCTTGTCGGCTGCTGTCGAAAGATAATAACCTTCCTGCAGGAGAATATAATCGGAATATGCAATTACAAATTTGCCGGAAGTCCTGAACTGCTCAAGGGCCTCTCTCAGCTCCTCAGTTGTTGCCCAGCCTGAAGGCATAAGTCCGTTTTCGATAAGTATCCCTTTTATTTTATCATCGGCAGAAGCCTTCCTGATATTCTGCAGGATTTCATTCAATCCGGGTATAGGCGTTATTGTCATGTTAATGATATCGAATCCTGCATACGGATTTGTGCTTCCCTGGTCAGGAATTGCTGATCCCGCTTTCAGAACCAGTATCGAATTCTCTGATATTGAGGCAGGCTTTTCACCTGAGATCATCATAGTACTGAGGCTTGCAAGTAGTATGACAAAGAAAAGGAAGGATACAATAATTATCCCTGTTATTGTGGCCAGTGTATATTTAAGGAAGCTTTTCATAAGTACTATCGCTTTAATAAAATGAGTTTCAAATATATGAAAAAACAATGCCATTTGCCGGCTGTGACAAAGGAATTTATAAATTTGGCAGGCAACTCAGTATATGGTAAAAACAGCATTTCTCGGACTCGGAACAAATCTTGGCGACAGGGAAGAGAACCTTAAGAAAGCCATTGAAAACATCAGCGCCTTTGCAGGTGAGGTTATGTCATTCTCACAAATATATGAAACTGAGCCATGGGGATTCAGGAGCGAAGATCATTTTTTCAATATGGTGATTCAGATAAAAACCAGTCTGAAGCCTGTTGATCTGCTTAAACATCTTTTAAAGATTGAAATACAAATGGGCAGGGTCAGAGGCACTGAAAAGTATTCTTCAAGGATTATTGATATTGATATCCTGCTTTACGAAAATGAAATAATCAATAAGCCATATCTGAAGGTACCTCATCCGATGATCCAGGAAAGAAAATTTGTACTGGTTCCGTTATGCGATATAGCTCCCGAAAAGATCCATCCGGTTATTAAGAAGACATTTGCGGCATTGCTTAAGGAGTGCAAAGATGACAGTAAGATAAAGAGAACGAACCCCCTTTAAACCCACCCCAAACCCCTCCACCACAAATCTCCCCTGCAGTCTGGCTCCTCCCTAAAATTAGCCACAGGCTAATTTCTTAACGGTCGGCTCCCCAGGAGGGGATCTTTGCATACACTACTTTACATAACAGCAAAACTGCAAAACTGCAAAACAGCAAAACTGCATAACAATTAAAGTAAACCGTTATCCGCGAAGCTATAGTAGTCCTTCTCTGAAATAATCAGATGATCGAGCAGCTGTATATCCATCAGGTTGCCCGCATCCTTGATTTTCTGGGTTATCCGGGTATCAGAATCGCTCGGATTCAGATTTCCTGAAGGGTGGTTATGGCACACAATAATCCCCGATGCAAGGTATTCAATAGCCTTCTTCATAACGATCCTCACATCAGTGACAGTACCACTGATACCTCCCTGGCTCAGTTTCATCCTGTCGATAACCCTGTTTGACCTGTTCAGGAAAAGTACCCAGAACTCCTCATGTGCAAGATCGGAGAGGAGCGGTTGAAAGATATCAGCCACATCCTTTGAACATTTGATGTGATTTGCATCGGGCAGTTCCGCCAGATTCCTTCTTCTTCCCAGTTCGAGAGCTGCAGAGATAGTTACTGCGCGCGCCGGACCAATGCCTCTGATTTTCAACAGATCAGAGACTGATAGTTTCCCGAGTGAGTTGAGGTTGTTGTTCACAACACCAAGCAACTCTCTCCCGAGATCAACGGCAGATTTCTTTCTTGTGCCTGAGCTGATGAGTATTGCCAGCAATTCAGCATCGCTCAGGCTGGAAATTCCTTTCCTGATAAGTTTTTCCCTGGGCCTGTCCTCGACAGCCCAGTCGGTGATTTTAAGAGACATGATGAAAGAGACATATTTACAATTTAAAGATAAAAAAAAGGGACCATTTCCGGGTCCCTTTTTAAATAATTAAATTTCTCCTTATTTCAGGCCGCTAACGTGTTTCTGGACAGAAGATTTGAGGTTTGAAGCCTTTTTCTTGTGAATAATGTTCTTTTTGGCCAGCTTGTCCAGCATGGAATTAATTTTTGGGAGCATTGTTCCTGCCTCTTCCTTACTGGTTGTGCTGCGGATTGATTTCAGAGCATTACGCATAGTTTTTGCGTGATACTTATTGCTTTCGTTTTTCGTTTTGATCTGCCTGTTCCTTTTTTCGGATGATTTATGATTTGCCATGCTTAAAAAATTATCTTTGAAATACTAAAAATTGTAGTCCATAGGGGAATCGAACCCCTGTTACCAGGATGAAAACCTGACGTCCTAACCACTAGACGAATGGACCGTTTAAAGAACTTTAAAAATGCGGATGCAAAGAAACAACCTTTTTTCCGATCTGCTTGAACTATTCTTACATAACGCTTATAGTCAGCTTATTACAGAGGATTGGTTTCAATAGGTCTCGAAAAATACTCCTCTCTGCTTTTTGCCGGTGCGAAGATAATCATATTTTTAATTTTGGCAAATCTTAAAGTAAATTTTAGTTATATTATTACATCTGCAGCATTTGATTCTAACAATATAACAGTGAAAATAGGTTGGATTTTGTTAAACTTCCACCCGATTGGATTTAACTGGATTAATTATTCTTTTGATTGGCAATAGCTTTTTTTGGTTCTCCGAGATGAAGGAATCACAGCATCTCCTTCTCCTCAAGCCATTTCCTTACCCTTTCATGTTCTACTTGATATTTGGCTTCCATGTTTTGCATTATCTAGTCATCCTCTTTATTTCTATTTAATAATTCAGCTGAGTTTATATTCATTAACTATTAATAATCAGTAAGGTGTTATTCAAATAACATAGTTTTATTATGACCTTACCCAAGAATTGGTTAAAACTATACTAGTAGACTAATTTTGAAAAAATAAACATTTTTAAGAAGGTAAAAACTCAAATTCTATTTTTTTAGGATTGAGATAAGTGAAAGCATCAGACTGTCTCGAGAAAATCAGCCATTGTATTTATAAGACGGTATTTATAAAAATCATGTTTTGCTTTTATTTTTTCCTTGCGATTCTCAAGCAAGCTGATGTTTATCCTGTAATGGTTTGATTCAAAAAATCCTGCAAGTTCCATCATTGTATCGATAAGAAACAAATTGCTTTCCGAAATGTATTTGTTAATTCTATTATGGAACTTTTTACTTTCAGGAGTTGTGTTAAAGTAATTATAGTAGACAGAGAAATAATTCCTTGACCATTTTGAGATATTTTCAATACCGTGAGGATCTCTTAACCACTCATTAAAACAATCCATAACATATTCATAATATTGGTCCATCTCTTTTTCAAAAAAATCATAATCATTATCGCCATCCTTATATTTAAGTCTTGCTGAATTCACAAGCTCTTTTTCAACACGGGTTCCGTAACTAGGAAGAAGTCTGTTAAAAGTTACAGGTGTATAACCATCGCCACAAATCTGTCGTAAGAATGCAAGGTTCTCATTTAGTGATGTGAATGTTGTTGAAGGTTGAAAAAGCATAAATCCAAAATCAAACTCTATCCCTAGCTTTCTCAAAATGTTTATGCCATTAAGGCATACTTCAACAGACATATTCTTATTGAGGGCTCGTAAGCCAGAATCGGTCCCATCTTCAATCCCTAGAAAAACAAGGAATAATCCGTTCTTTTTCATTATTAAAAAACTCTCCTCATCAACTTCATCTGGCCTGCAGTTGATCTTCCACATAATTTTACCATTAAGACCATTTTGTTCAATTTCATTGCAAAAGCTGCTAACCCAGTTTAATCCTGATTTTGTTTTTATTGGAAAATCATCATCATGAAAAAGGAAAACCGAACATCTTTTTTCCCGGTAGAGGTATTCCATTTCCCTTACTACCATTTCAGGCTTCCTGATTCTTTTTATTGGACCTGATGCCTGTTTATAAAATTCTCTGGTGTTGCAGAATGAACAGTTGTTCACACAACCCCTTCCTGCAAGTATTGTAATGAATCTCTTTTTAAATGCATAAGTTCTGATATTAGACCTTAACGGGAAAGGGAATTTGTCAAGATCCTGTTCAACTTTTCGCAAAGGATTTATGATGATTTTGTTCTCATCTTTAAATACAATTCCTATAGTTTTCTTCCATTCTGATCCTGTTTGAATACATTTTACAAGTTCAAGCAATGTAAATTCACCTTCAAACCTTACTATGGAATCGAGTTGGGGAATGATTTCAAAAAGTTCACTGCATTTTAAGCTTGCATAATGTCCCCCAGCTGTAAAATGACATTTTATCCCTCCATTTCTGAGGTATTCTATCAGGTCAGAAAAAATTTTAATATTGTTGAGAAAAATAACAGAAAATCCTACAACAACAGGATCTATGGCTTTCAGTATTTTGAGGATAATGTATTTCTTTTTGCGTGCATCAATGACTTTAACCTCGAATCCATTTCTCAACAGAACGGCAGCCAAATAACCCACGCCAAGATTGTCATAGTCATTAAGAGTGATCAAAACAACTGGATGAAACTTCATTTTGGATTTTTTAAAACAGACAGGTCTGATAATAACATAAGAAATATAAAGGGCTTTAATTATTTGATTTTATTTACAATTACCCTTTTTCATAAAGTAATCACAGATTAAACTACTAAAGTTTATCAAAATCATTTTTCAGATTATCATCTGCTTTATTACAAGCTGCTTCATATTTTTTGGCAGCCGCATTTATGGTCTTGTTATAAGTTCTTAAGGCCTTTAATATTCCATTTTTAAAGGCTGTGTTTATCTGATGTCTGGTAAGGAGTTTACCAAAAAACACCGGATCTAGGATGGTTTTGGGGCGTGGAATTATTGGATACATAATTTTACTTTTTAAGGGTTTAACAAAAAAGTTTCAAGCCTGTCTGTTCTTTATTTTTAGTTTTATAAGTCATTTGATCTTTTTCTTTATGAGTGATTCAGCAATGGTTTCTAGACCGGATCAATCGATAATAATTCTCTGGATAAGAAAGATGGATTATTAAATAAGTACACATTACGTAAGACCTCATCATCATAATCGACAAACATAGTCTAAATAGGATCATATCTATTTAATTGGAAGGCTAATCTTCCTGCATAAAGCCTGAAAACGAGGCTCGTTGTGAAGACAGTCAAATATTGGCAATGGCATAAGAGTCAAGTTTATGTCATGCACCACGAAAGCAAGTTCCAGGCATTCCAAAGCTCTTTCTTTATTACCGGAGCAAACATAAAGAATAGCTATATCCCCTGGATTAACATATGCAGATTTTGATTGCGCAAAAAGAGTATCCGCTTCAAGACTTAGTGCCCCGAAATAACCATCTCTTAGCATAGCCCTGATCAAAAGCATGTACAAAACCTGGATAGCCTAAATAATATGCTTTCTTCCATATTTTCAAAGCCTCATCATGGCTTCCGGCCATATGGAGGGCTAACTCTAAAACAGTTAATCCAGAGATGGAATCTTTCATAAGCGCTTCGCGACCAACTGCGATTGCCTCGTTATATCGGTGCGCATATAATAAATTCATTCCATATAACTCTTTTATCATTCGATCGTATGGGGCCAGTTTAAGTGCCAACTCTATCTGTTTCATTGCTTCTGCCTGAACGTCCTAATCTGCCAAGCAAAACTGAGTAATATGCAGGTGCTTCTGCATTATTGGGATTGATTCTGATAGCTTTTTTATATTCAGATTCACCACCTTCCCAATCCCATTCTGAATAGACCTTGTACATGCCAAGCCCTAAATGGACCTCGGCAAGAGAACTATCAAGTTTTTGCGCAGTCATTATAGCAGCATACTCTTTGGGTAATCCATCAGATGGAGATAAATAACCCATTTCTAAATATTCAAAATAGATATAAGCAATACCGCAATAAACTAAGGCATAATCAGGATCTTTATCAAGAGCAATATTGTAATATCTTAATGCAGTGTCCAGATCGTTTTTAGTCTCTCTTTTTCGATAAAATTCACCTTTTAAATAAGCATCATAGGCTTCCAGGTTTAATGTGCGTGTTTTCTCAATGAGTTGTTTTTCCTGAGGTGTTATTGCTGCTTCTAATTGAGACGCAATCGTCTGTGCAATCTGGCTCTGCATGCTGAAATAATCTTTTGCCTCAGGATTTTCCTGCTCATAAGACTTTGCCCAGAGATGACCCTCTTTATCTGCCCTGATTAATTGTAGCCTCAGGCGGAATCTATTCCCGGATTTTTGTCCGCTACCTTCCACAATATAATTCACACCCAATTCTTTCGCTATTTCAGGAATGGATTTTGTCTGGTTTCTGTATTTTTCAACTGAAGTGCGGGAGATAACCCTGAGACTTTTAACTGTTTGAAGATTTGTAAGCATCTCCTCCATAACACCATCAATGAAGTAGGTGGTTGAATCATTAGGGCTGTTGTTTTTAAAAGGTAATACTGCAATAGATTTCTTTAAAAAAAAAAAAATCGGATGATTCGTGGCAAAAGCCTCAGTTTCTCCTGAGACAGGAGCAAAGCAGACAGCGTATATCCTGTAAAGATAGGTTGTGCCTGCTGATAATCCAGTTATATTAGCACTTACGTCAGCCCAGACACTATTTGATACCGGACTTGGATTCGCTTCAATTGTCCGCCTGTCCCCTGTAAGACTATCCTTAATATATAAAAATGACACTTTTGTGGCTACCCCATATGCAATTACTGATCCATTAAGTGTGGCCGAATTTTCAGTTATGTTTGTTACGGCTTTGGTTTTTACCTCAGGTGGAAAAATATTTACCTCATGTTTGACGCAACCTGTAACAGCTAAAACTGTAAATATAAACAATATGATTTCTGTTAGCTTAAATCTGTATTTCATTACTTTTTAATCATGTCCAGGATATAATTTCAGGGGAAGAAGAATATTATAATGCATTGTTGATTTTGAATTTAGAGTAATCGTTATCAAAACATAATGAATGTAAGTTAAATCAATACTAAGCCAAAGTCAATTTTATTTTAATGTAGATAGGAATACTTACTCAATTGTTCCTTCTCCTTGCTAAATTTATTTATACTCCCGTTAATCGGAATCTTGATTCTAATTGAACTAATCATACCACCAATTAAAATGCCTGGTAAAACACCAAGTATCCCTCCTCCTAATGCCCTAAGTTCTGGAGCAAAAGTGCCAAAACTATTGCTAACATCAGGTTCTGATACCAAGCCTATTATTACGCCTGCCAGAATACCTGCTGTAGCTCCTATCAATACTCCTTTGGTAACATTACCTTCCCTTCGTGCTTTAATGAAATAAATATTGCTTGCAACTACTTCGGATAAATCTGGTGTAACAACCGATGATCCTTTATTATTTATAGAATTTGCGATTACAACCGAGGAATCTTTGATTTGATACAATAATCCTTGTTTTGTGGCCCCACCAGCTAATGTAATCCATGTTTTGTAAAGCCTGATCCTTTGGGGAGCATCTTTTTGCGCAGATGAAAAAATAGAGATACATAAGAGTATAGAAGTCAGTAAAGCAACCTTTTTCATTATACTGAGTTTATGTTTTCCATCTTTTTGCATTAAAATTACGCCAACAAAAAGCTCAAGTCAAATTTATTTAATAAAGTAATTTTCATTTACTTGAAATGTTATTATACTAAATCTGAAAGATTTTTGTTAATAAAGAAGTTTGCCAGCATCCTTTACTGATTTTCACTTTCACAGTCATAATTGAAGTGAAACTGATTATCACAAACTAGGGTGTTGGCTTTTTTGTCGAGTCCTAAAATAGGTTGACTATTTTTTGATTTATAAATGTGGTTAAAAAGATAAAACATCCTCAAAAATGTTTGATCTTTTTTTATAACGTTTTATTTTAATTTCTTGTTGCTGATGCATTTTGAGTACCTGTAAAAAAAGAAACCGCCTGAAATTCTTGATTTTAAGCGGTTATGAAGAAAATGAGATCGTTTAATGTAGTCCATAGGGGAATCGAACCCCTGTTACCAGGATGAAAACCTGACGTCCTAACCACTAGACGAATGGACCGTTTAAAGAACTTTAAAAATGCGGATGCAAAGAAACAACCTTTTTTCCGATCTGCAAAATATTTTCTTAAAAAACATGCTCGTTTATAAAGCCCGCTATTTAAGTTTCAGTCATCTTGCTGAAGAGAACCGAGGAGCTCTTCCGATAACAATTTCAGATCACAACCATTAAAATCACCAGAGCTCATGAAAAGATAAACAGGTGAAGAGAAATGCCTGCTTTTTATATAATCAAACATTTCGGCTGACCTATCATAAACAGCAAGGTTCTGACCCGAAAAAGCTTCTTTTACTGTCTCTTTTGATAAAGGTTCAAGCTTCTTCAGCTCAAACTGATGAGGATTGAAATAAACAAAAGCACTAGTTGCTTTTTCGAGGGTTTCTTTATAGAACGGGAGAAAATCCTTGCTCAGGCTTGAGTATGTGTGCAGTTCAAAGCATGCAATAATATTTTTACCGGGGTACCTTGCCACTACTGCTTCAACAGTAGCTTTTACCTTTGAAGGTGAATGTGCAAAGTCGTAAAAGAATACCCCGTTTGCATTTTCTTTCAACTTCTGGAGTCTTCCGGATGTACCTTCAAAACTCTGTATGGCATCATAGAAACCATCTTCAGGAACTCCTGCAGCAAGGCAAGCCTCCTTGGCTGCTGAAAGATTCTGCATGTTGTGCTCGCCGAAAATTTTCAGAGGGACAGTTCTGCTGCAGGTAGCGGCATAGAAACCGGTTTTATTCTGGAAGTGGCCATGGATACGGTAAGGGATCTTTTTAATATTGCCTGTTGCGGCTTCTGCAATTTTCTTTACTTCAGGATCATCTGCATAATAGACAAGCGAACCTTCATCAGTGATCTTATCAACGAAGATCCGGAATTGCTCAACATAATTCTCAAATGTCGGAAAGACATTCATATGATCCCAGGCAATGCCGTTTAATACAGCTATATCGGGCATATAAAGATGGAACTTTGGCCGCCTGTCAATCGGCGATGTAAGGTATTCGTCACCTTCGAGCACTGCGATCTTTGAATCGTCCGATAGGCTCACCATTGTTTCATAACCGGAAATGGAAGAGCCGACCATGAAATCAAATTTCACACCGAGAGTCTTGAACACATGCATAATCATTGCGGTTGTCGTTGTTTTACCGTGGCTTCCTGCAACAACTATACGCTTTTTGTCTTTAGTCTGCTCATAAAGGAATTCCGGGAATGACATAATTTTCTTTCCCGTTTCAATTGATTTTAAAAGCTCAGGATTATCAGTTTTGGCGTGCATTCCGAGAATGACAGTGTCAATATCACTTGTGATTTTTTCAGGATGCCATCCATATTTCTGCGGCAGAAGGCCGTATAAAGCCAAATGCGAGCGGGCAGGCTCAAAAATCTCATCATCTGAACCCGTCACGGTATAACCTTTCAGACGGAGGGCAATTGCAAGATTATGCATCACTGCTCCGCCGATTGCAATAAAATGGACTCTCATCCTATACGTCGCAGATCTGAATGCATTTTTTCAGGGATGCCAGCTTGTCTTTCTGGGCCGGGACAAACTCCTGCCCGACATACCCCTTATACCCGGTTTTAACTATGGCCTGCATAATTGCGGGATAATAAAGCTCCTGGGTCTCATCAAGCTCATGGCGTCCCGGAACGCCACCAGTATGAATATGACCTATGTGTTTGATGTATTTGGTAATGGTTTCAATGATATTACCTTCCATGATCTGCATGTGGAAAATATCGTACAGAAGCTTGAACCGTTCTGATCCGACCATTTCGCCAAGGGCTGCACCCCACGACGTTTTATCGCACTGATAATCCTTATGACCGTAACTGTTCAGCAGTTCCATAATTATTGTAACTCCATGCTTCTCAGCGGCTGGCATAAGTTGGCGAAGTCCTATTGCGCAGTTTATAAGGCCTTCGTTATCATTCAAACCTTCCCGGTTTCCTGAAAAGCAGATCAGGTTAGGAACTCCTGCTGCAGCAGCCTTTGGGATCATTGCCTCGAAGTCGGTGATTAGCTTTTCGTGGTTTTCCTTTCGGTTGAATCCTTTTGGAATTCCCCAGTCGGTTGCATAGCCAACAGCACATTTCAATCCTGCCTTTGATATCGTGGGCCAGTCTTTCTCATTGAGCAGTTCGATCGATTCGATGCCCATTTCCTTGCAGGCTTTTGCAAATTCTTCCAGGGGAATATCGCCATAGCACCACTGGCTTACGGAGTGATGGATGTTACCTTTAAGCTTGTACTGGTTTTCACCGGTTCCGACAAGTGATTCGAACGGCTTTCCTGCAGTTATAACTGCAGCACCGGCCATGCTTCCTATCATATTTCTTCTTGTCATTGTTTTTAGATTTAATAAGGCTCTAAATTAGAAATTTTTAAGCATCCTCTGTGAATCTCTGAATAACTGGTTTCAATTTTTCTTTAAAGTAAAGCAAAGATACGTTAACGGCGTTCTCAGTCGAAAGCTTTATATTTGTATATCGGTCAAAGATCCGGGAGCATTTTATGAAACGTCCTTCAAGACATGATTATAAGGAAGGGCACTCCGTTGAGCTTCTTCAGAGCGGAGAACCTTTTTTCGCCGCAAATATCAAAGCCATCGACGAAGCCAGGCAGTATATCCATTTCCAGACTTATATAGTTGATGAAGATGAAACAGGCCTTCGTATTATCGATGCACTTGTAAAGGCGGCTGAAAGGGGAGTACGTATTTACCTTCTTTTCGATGCTTTTGGGACTAAATATCTTAGTGGTGAGTTCATACAGAGAATTGAAGACTCGGGAATCCTGTTCAGATTTTTTTCTCCGGTATTTATTACAAAAGGGTTTCAGATGAGCCTGAGGCTGCATCACAAGGTACTGCTGGTTGATGGGGAGCTTGCCATTATCGGAGGTATGAATTTCGCCAACCGGTATCATGGAACACCAGGCAGGAAAGAGTGGCTCGACTTTGCTGTTATTGTAAAAGGACCGGAATGTATGCACATTAACAGCATTTTGAGGAAGCTCTGGAACAAAGCGTTTATTTCAAAGGTAGAGCGGTCAAGTGAAATTGTCCACTCGGTAAAGATCTATAAAGAAAACATTAAGCTGAGGGTTACTGAGAATAACTGGTACCGCAACAAGATTGAGATCTTAAGAAGCTACAGATCGGCATTTAAACATGCCCATCACCATATGATTATATTTGCCAGTTATTTTCTTCCCGGCAGACTCGAACGCAAGCTTCTCAGACTGGCCAGTGCAAGAGGAGTAGATATCAAAATCGTCTTTACAGCCGAATCGGATGCTCCCATGTTTAAAAGGGCAACCGGATTTCTTTATGAGTATATTCTCCGCAACAACATTAAAATATATGAATATCTGCCATCAAACCTGCATGCCAAGGTGGCAACTGTTGATGGCAAATGGAGCACAGTAGGCAGTTATAACCTGAATCATATAAGTGATTACGGAAGCATCGAGATGAATGTTGACATTCTCGATACTGCTTTTACCGAAAATTTTGAAAGGATCCTCCTTAAGATAATAAAAAACGACTGCCGGCAGGTTACTACCGAGGAGTATCTGAGAAGAAGAACCTGGCTGTCGCAGTTCAGAGGCTGGATCTCTTACCAGATGATAAGGTTTATGATGAGGCTTATGGCCCAGATGACAGCGAAGAAGGGGAAGCACCCCCCAACCCCCCCAAGGGGGGGCTAAGATCAGAACTGGTGGAAACTCATTGATACGAATTCAAGTACAGTTGGTAATGCCGTTCTCCAGTACGTCCAGGTGTGGCCTCCATCACGCATCCTGAATTCGTGGGGAATTTCTTTCTTGCGCATTGCGATGTGTACCAGCGAGTTGCCTTCATACAGGAAATCATCATCACCACAGTCGATATACCACCTGACAGCTTTTTTCTGATCATCTTTAATGTTTTCTATAAGGCTGAGAACGCTGTATTTGTTAAAATAAGCCTCCTTTTGAGCATCAGTGATCCCTTCAACTCCCTGCCATAATCTGTAGTTTTTCAATTCATCAATACTTATTGGTCCCGTTGCAGCGCTCAATGGACATGCCGATGAGAACAGTTCAGGATGGTGAAGTGCGTAAATAAATGTTCCTTCTCCGCCCATAGATAAGCCTGAGATAGCGCGGTAATGTTTTTCTGCCTTGATGCGGTAGGTTTTTTCAATAAATGGCATGAATTCATCAAAGAAAAAATCCTCGTAGCGCCATTCTCCCTTTACATCATTTACATATCCTCTTTTTCCTGTGTTAGCATCAGGCATTACAACTATCATAGGTGTTGCAAGCCCGGCATTTATTGCCTTGTCGGCAATATTCAGGATTTCACCAAACTGAACCCAGCCTGTCTGGTCATCGCCGGCACCATGCAGAAGGTAGAGTACAGGATAGCTGCGCTGTGATGATTCATAATCGGGTGGTAAGTAGATAGCATATTTCCTGTCCATTTTCAGAATCTTGCTGGGCATTGAGAGGTTGTCCATGACCTTACCGGTCTGGGCAAAAATGGAAGAAGCAATTATTAAAAGGATAAGAGTAAATGATTGTTTTTTCATAATCTGAAGATAATTTTATTTTGAAAGATTATTAAATTTCCGGAAAGATATAAAAAAATCTTTTCCCGCAGATCACGCAGACCTGTCTGCCGGCAGGCAGGTTTTCGCAGATTAAATCTGCACTGATCTGCGAAATCTGCGGGAGATTTTCTTATAATTGTATAATGAAAATTGATCTTTTCAATATCGCCAACTTCAAAGTCGACGGCGGGGCAATGTTCGGTGTTATTCCGAAAGCCTTATGGTCGAGGGTTTGCCGTTCAGATGAAAATAATCTGATCGTCCTTACTCTCCGGTCACTGATCGTTGAAACAGATGGCCACATCATACTTGTCGACACCGGCTGGGGCGACAAGCAGGATGAAAAATTCTTCAGACATACCTATCTGCATAATGGTGAAGGACTTATTGGAGGACTTAAAAACAGAGGATATCAACCTGAAGATATCACTGATGTTGTACTCACACATCTTCATGCTGACCACTGCGGAGGGGGAGTTGTTAAAAGAAAAACCGGAACGGGTTATGAGCTGACATTTCCAAACGCAATTTACCATGTGAGCAGGACTCAGTGGGAGTGGGCAGTGAAGAGCAATCCGAGGGAGGAGGATGCATTCCTGGAGGAGAACATTTTGCCACTCATGCAAAGCGGCAGGCTGAGCCTTGTGGATGAGGAGGTCGAACTTTTCCGGGACTTTTCTGTCAGGCTCTGTTTTGGTCATACTCCCGGGCTTATGATTCCTGTTATTCAATCCAAAGGCAAAACCCTGGTTTATACAGGCGATCTGATACCGACTGTTGCACACATACCTCTGATCTGGAATATGAGCTACGATATTGAATCATTGAAGACGATCGATGAAAAGGAAAAGCTTCTGAATGAAGCATTGGAAAATAATTATATACTTGTATTCCAGCACGATGAATCTGTTGAGTGCTGTACTCTAGAAATGACGGAGAAGGGGATAAGAGCGAAAGAGAAATTCAGGTTCCCGGAGATACACTCACAAATATAGGTCAGCCCCCAACCCCCGAGTTAGATCAACCCCCCAACCCTCCCAATACAGGTCAACCCCCCCATCCCCCCAAATGGGGGGCTTTTGCCAACGCCACTTTCAAATCAATCCCCCAACCCCCCAATAGGGGGCTTTTAAAATTTTCAAGAATTTGAAAGTCCCCCAAATGGGGGATTTAGGGGGTTGAAAAGCAAGGGAGGCAGGGGGATCCTCTCAGATTAGCTAAATCTTATTCATTGTTTCTTTCCTCATTTGTTCCTATATTTGATTTAGACTTACATTGACTTGTCTAAAGAGTTTATTGTTAATTAAATAACAAAAGATATGGCTGAATTTATTTACGAGAAACCTTTCCAGATAGAAAAGGATCCTACAAATTACCGCCTTCTTACAAATGAGTTTGTAAAAACCGTCGAATCGGATGGCAGAAAGATATTGAAAGTTGACCCCAAAGGACTGGAATTGCTGGCGAAAAAAGCTGTTTCAGATCTCTCATTTTACCTGCGGACATCTCACCTTGAAAAGCTTAGGAGAATCCTCGACGATCCGGAGGCGACCGACAACGACCGGTTCGTGGCATACATGATGCTCCGCAACACCGTGATATCCTCAAAGGAAGATCTGCCATGGTGCCAGGATACCGGAACAGCAATAATCATCGGGAAAAAAGGTGAGGATGTTTATACAGGAGTTAATGATGCTGAATACCTTTCAAAAGGAATTTTTGAGACTTTTCAGCAAAAAAATCTGAGGTATTCCCAGATCGTCCCATTCAGTATGTTTAATGAAAGGAACTCCTGTACAAATCTCCCGGCCCAGATTGATATTTACTCAACTGAAGGGAATAAATATGAATTCCTCTTTATAACCAAGGGAGGAGGATCGGCAAATAAATCATTGCTCTACCAGCAGACAAAATCTCTACTCAATGAAGAGTCGCTGACAAAGTTTGTAAAGGACAAAATCAAAGAACTCGGGACATCAGCCTGTCCGCCATATCATCTTGCCCTTGTAATCGGAGGGACCTCAGCAGAAAACACCATGAAAGTTGTCAAAGAAGCATCAGCCGGATATCTCGATCATCTTCCTGACTCAGGCACTGCCGGCGGAAGGGCATTCCGCGACATCGAATGGGAGCAGAAAATCGAAAAGATCTGTCATGAATATGGAGTGGGAGCCCAGTTCGGAGGTAAGTATTTCGTCCATGATGTAAGGGTGATCAGGCTGCCCAGACATGCAGCATCATGTCCAGTAGGACTTGGAGTAAGCTGCAGCGCTGACAGGAACATCAAGGCCCGCATTGATGAAAACGGGATATTTCTTGAGGAGCTTGAAAAGAATCCTGCACGTTTTATGCCTGAAAAGGCACCGGAACTTGAAAAACCTGTCGAAATTGACCTTGATCGTCCGATGAAAGAGGTACTTGCCGAGCTGACAAAATATCCTGTAAAGACACGCCTTAATCTTAGGGGAACTCTGATAGTTGCACGCGATATTGCCCATGCACGCATCAAAAAAATGCTGGACGAAGGCAAGCCAATGCCGGAATATTTTAAAAACCACCCTGTATATTATGCAGGTCCTGCTAAAACCCCGGCAGGTATGCCATCGGGAAGCTTTGGTCCGACAACAGCCGGAAGGATGGATACATATGTGGATCTTTTCCAGAGCCTTGGCGGATCATTGATAATGGTGGCAAAAGGTAACCGCAGCAGGCAGGTGATTGAAGCATGCAAAAAATACGGCGGGTTTTATCTGGGGTCGATCGGTGGTCCTGCAGCTATCCTCGCTGCTGAAAATATAAAGTCAGTTGAGATGGTAGATTTTGAGGATCTTGGAATGGAAGCAATAAGGAAGATAAAGGTGGAGAACATGGCTGCCTTCATTATCACTGATGATAAGGGGAATGATTTTTTTGATGAGTATAACTCAAAATAAGGTTCACAAACTGTTAAATGGGGTTGCTTCGTCGCTGCGCTCCTCGCAATGACAGTGCCTTTAAGATAATTAACTAGTAAACACGGTCATTGCGAGGAGCGCAGCGACGAAGCAATCCATCCTGACCGGATGAAATCCGACTACTTGATTTCCTCTATCACAAAAATACCATGTCTGTCTAAATTCAGCCAGTACTTTATCGAATTCTTCCTTACCAGTTCCCAGTAGGTATTACTGTCGAGACCATATACAAAGTTGATCTCCTTCAGCTCTGCGGTTATCTTTTCGGTTATTTCGGGCTTCAGCGTGAGCCGGATTTTCCTGTTCAGATATGTGAATTCTGCTGAAGGTGAGACGGGTCGGATCATTTATTACAGTCAGCAGTCCATGACCCGGGGTTGCTCCGGTGCTTACCTGCAGCCCGTCATTGAAACAGCTCATTGGCGGTTCCGAACCGGCGTAGGATGTGGCACGGAATTCATCAACACCTGTATTGAAATACTCCCTTGCTCTGATCCCCATCTTGACGCCAATTATTGCAAATACTCCGAGATGACGGTGAAGCTCATTCGCAATAACACCTGAGCTCCATTCATCCATCCCGTATTTTTTGATTATCTCAGACACTGATCCGCTCAGATCATCAAAATAAAATGAAGGATCAACCGGAATTTCTTTAATAACCTGGTTTTTTGCTACGGTTTCTCCCTTTAAAATTCTGATAACGCTTTCCTTTAATCCCTGAAGGTCGGAAGGAAAGCAATCTGAAATATTGCCTAAAGTTTTATTAACAAAAAGTTCTGGATAGTGCAGGAATATTGCAGACATTTCATCAGTCGCCTCAAAAGAAAACTTATGGTTTTCTGAAGCTGCAGAATTAAAAGATGATGAAATCTTTTCAGCGTATCTGGTGTTTATACCACCTATTGATGACAGAAGTTCTTTATCATAAAAAACAGCATCATTGAGATTGAATTTTCTGACTATCTTGACAGGGATCTCCTGTCTCAGCATGGCTATTGAAGTACTTTTATCAATGTTGTAATTGAATCCTGCTTTGTCGTTTGAGCCATCAGCACTCCAGATAAAATCTTTTACCTGCCTGCCAAATTCCGGGATTTTTCTTAATGAATTATATGCTGTCGACATACTGCCAAGACATATGAAGCTGATCTTAGTCTTTTCAGCAGAAATTATTTCGCTTATAAGAGGTATAAAATCTGGTGCCTTTTCAGTATTAATGCCATCTTCATTTCCCCATTTGGTCAGTAGTGCAACAGGAAAGTCAGGAGATTTATAACTGCTTACCCTGTTAATACCGACAGGAATTCCTTCGTGAAAATATGAGTTAAGAAGGCTTTTAACTTTGATAAATGCATTTTCTGCAGAAAGCGCTCCCGGGGAAACAGTTATTGCAAGCACCCTCACATCAGGAGAGGCCAGCAGCATTGATATCGCCCTGATATCATCAATTCCGCCGTCGGTATCAATTATTACGTAATGGGCTGGTTTCCAGGGATGGGAGGAGAGGGTTAGGCTCAGGAATAATGCGGTTAATATGAGAAGTAGTCGTTTCACGTGGGTAAATAATTTAAGGGTAAAAGTACAATTTATATAAATACTGCCCACCCGAGAGGATTGCTTCGTCCTCCTTCGTCGGACTCGCAATGACCGTGCTTTCTAGCCAATTATCTTAAGGCACCGTCATTGCGAGGAGCTCCGTCAGCCGACGGGGACGACGAAGCAATCCCCTGATAGACATTAATTCTTAAAAATCCTTAAACCCTGTTTTGGATATTGGATAATTTTTTATCTTGACAACCACATTTAATAAGACATGAAAAAATTTCTTTTATGGTTCACACCCGGACTGATAATTGGGATTTTAATTATCCTTGGGGCAGGAAAGATGATAACCAGCACATCTGGAAATGAATATTGCATGTCGTGTCATATTCATCCGATGGCTGATATTGATTGGAAGAAATCCGTTCATTATGAAACACAATCAGGTTACCACGTTGCATGTGTGGAATGTCATCTTCCTCCAAAGGGGCATGGGTATCTGTGGGCAAAAGGGACTACCGGACTTCGAGATCTGTGGAGTTTCTGGACAAAGGATTCGGCTTCCTTCGACTGGGAAGAACGCGGCAGACTGGAATTAGCACGCGGATATGTCTATAACAGCACCTGTACAAAATGCCATGAGAATCTTTTTCCTGCGAAGCTTACAAAAGCTGGCGAAGATGCACACCTTTATTATACCCAACAGGAAAAAAGTCCTGAACTTCATTGTATTAACTGCCACCTGAATGCAGGCCATTATATTGAAGGCTATACACATGGAAGCAATAAAACATTCGGAAATGTTTCATCAGCGCCAAAAGAGATATTTGCACAGCCTGCAGTTGTTACGGAATTCAAGACCTTTACCGAAAAAATACCAAAGTCCCCGATTTCCTTTAACATGGTGGCAATTCCGGGCGGCACATTCAAGATGGGTAGCCCGGATGATGAGCCTTTCAGAAAGGCAGATGAAGGACCAGTAAGGGATGTTGAGATAAGTCCTTTCTTTATGGCTGAGGTTGAAGTAACATGGGATGAATATCTTGCATTTTATGCTCAAACTTCTGCCGAGGGACGATCGACCGATACCGAAGGATTGAGAAGCCAGATACAATCAGCCGGTGATGTAGATGCGATTTCGGGCGCTACACCACCCTATGGCCAGCCTGACCAGGGCTGGGGGATGGGACAACGGCCGGCCATATCTTTCACTTACCATGCTGCTGAGACATACTGCAGGTGGTTATCAAGGGTCACGGGTAAAACATACAGACTGCCAACGGAAGCTGAATGGGAATATGCCTGCAGGGCAGGTTCATCAGGTCCATATTTCTTTGAAGGCGATCCCAGAAAATTTGAAAAGACCGGGTTAAAGGCAAAGCTATCCAAAAACGACACTGCCGTTATCAATACCTATATAGTATATAAGGAGAACAGCCCGTCGAAAACCCAGACACCTGATTTTGTAAAGACCAATCCGTTCGGACTGAAAAATATGGCAGGCAATGTGGCAGAATTCTGCCTGGACTGGTACCAGCCTGACGCATACTCAGGATATCCTGAGGGAACAGTTAAAGATCCAAAAGGACCAGAGAGCGGGGAAGAACACGTAATCAGGGGTGGTACATTTATAAATCCAGCAGGTTTATTAAGGAGTGCTGCACGCGATTATACGAGAACCGAAGCATGGCTCAGGACAGATCCCCAGATACCCAAAAGCATCTGGTGGTACTCCGATTGTTTTAATGTAGGTTTCAGGGTGGTTTGCGAATTTGACGATAAAACAGGAAATGTTACTGCCTCAAACTGAGATTCTTCCTAAAATTTATTGCAGTTAAAGTGAGAAATCTGATAAACATGCTTGTTTTTCCGGAACAAGTTATTTATATTGCATTGCTTTTTTAACATTTTTTAAGAACCTAAACCTAACGACCTTTAAACCTGACCTTAATCTGACAACTTTAAAAATTATCGGTTAATAGAATTCTGTTTTAATGAGTGTAAGTTTTACACTTACTCTTATTTATTTTTATATATGATAGAAACCATTAAACACTTAGGGAGAAAAGAAAAACACTAAAAAACATCCCCTAACCCCCTTCAAAGGGGGACTTGAAAGGAACACTTCAAAGGGGGACATTAAGTTTGGAAACCTAAACAATCGGAACGAGACCAGCAACAAGCAACCAACAACAAGTAACCAGCAACAAGTAACCAGCAACAAGCAACAAGTAACCAGTAACTAATCACTAATCACCAATCACCAATCACCGAAAACCAATTAAATCAATCCTAATATCTATTTTTTTAACTAACTAACAGTGTAACAGTATGAAAAAAACTCCCAACTACTTTTGGCCCTCAAGGCCAAATGTTAATTTTCACAAGTTACTACTAACTATGAAAATTATGACAATCCTGCTGGTTTGTGGGCTGGTGCTTCCTGCCTATTCACTTACCGCCGGGAATCTTTCTGCTGAAGAGCAGCAACAGATCAAAGTATCCGGAACAATAGTAGATGGTTCAACAGGCGCACCAATGCCCGGTGTAAACATCCAGGTTAAGGGTACAAGTGCTGGTGCTATTTCTGATGTAGACGGAAAGTACACTATTAATGTAACTGACAAAAATGCAACCCTGGTATTTTCTTTTATCGGCTATGTTTCCCAGGAAGTTGCTTTAGGAGGAAGAGCAGTTGTAGACCTTTCTCTTGCTGCCGAAACGACAAATCTTGATGAAGTTGTCGTTGTAGGTTACAGCACTCAGAAACGTGCAAACGTTGTCGGATCCGTTGCATCAATTTCAGGTACCAGCCTTCAGCAAGTACCTGCAGTAAACGTATCCCAATCACTTGGAGGCCGTATGTCAGGTATTTCAGTTATACAGCAAACCGGAGAACCAGGACAAATGACACCGAGGATTCTTGTTCGTGGCCGTAGTACCCTGGGTGGTGACAGAGGCACAAATTTCGGAAGCACAAATCCTCTTATAGTTATAGATGGTGTTCAGGGTCGTTCGATGGACGAAATTGACCCTATGGACATTGCGAGCATTTCAGTTCTGAAGGATGCCGCTGCGTCAATCTATGGTTCAAATGCTGCCAACGGGGTTATCCTTATAACTACCAAAAAAGGTGCTGAGGGAAAACCAAGATTGAATTATCAGTTCTATCAGGGCTTCATGACACCGGCAATTATTCCTCAAACAACAAATGCCCAGGAGTATGCTACAATGCTTACCGAGTATCAGACACAGAATGGTATTGCACGTACCTACACAGACAAGGATATAGAATTGTTCGGCAGCGGTGCAGACCCATGGGAACATCCTAATACAGACTGGTACGGTGACCTTATTAAAAAATGGACAACTACTTACAGGCACAACTTTACCATTGATGGTGGTTTCAAAGGAATGACCTACTATCTTTCTGTTGGACTTAAAGGAGACGAATCAATTTATAAGCAGTCATCTACAAAATATAACCAGTATAACGTTCGTGCAAAAGTTGATCTCCCAATCAATGACTGGCTGAAAGTCGGACTTGATCTTGCAGCATTCCAGAATCATAGATTATATCCATATAAATCAGCTGATGCCATCGTAGGGCAGTCAACACGTCTGCTTCCGACAACATGGTCATTCTGGCCAAGCGGTGAACCAGGCCCTGATATTGAATATGGTGATAACCCTGTAGTTACATCAACATTCGCAGGCGGTAAAAACGATCAGTTAACATACAGATATCTGAATACTTTTAATGCTTCTATTACTCCTCCTTTTATTAAAGGACTTGCAATTAACGGTTCATTCAGTTATGACCTTACAAACTATTATAATAAAGCATTCTACCAGCCCTGGACACTCTATACTATAGACAAGATCAAAGTCAACAAGGGATCCCGTTACAGGTTTTATAACCACTGGGTTTCTTACCCCCGGTCTGAGAGGCCTCTCTTCTCCTCAGAACAATGAAAGATATGACAGGACTATAAACCAGACTACGAACGTTAACGCTACCTATTCAAAGAAGTTTGGTAACCATAATTTCTTTGTATATGCAGGTTTTGAACAGTATACCAGCGACTGGAACACTCTCACCGGATTCCGTCAGTACTATATTTCAAGTCTGATCCAGACAATGAATGCCGGTGCTGACCAGGACAAAAATACAACAGGTGATGCAACAATTTATGCCCGTAAATCATGGATCGGCCGTTTAACTTACGATTTTAAAGGAAAATACCTGGCAGAATTTCTTTTCCGTCGTGACGGTTCACTTAAATTCCCGCCCGACAGCCGTTGGGGTAACTTCCCGGGGGTTTTGTTAGGCTGGCGTGCATCTGAAGAAGGTTTCTGGAAAGACAATATTAAATTTATCAACTACTTTAAACTCAGAGCCTCTTACGGACAGATGGGTATGGACCCCGGAAACCCCTTCCAGTATATAAATTCATTTGGTCTTTCTTCAGGTATGGTTTTTGGTACAGGCTCATCAATCGAGACAGCTGTCGGACCTCCGGTTATTGCAAACCCTGTAATCACATGGGAAACACAGACTACACAGAACATAGGGTTTGAATCTAAATTTTTAAATGACCTCTTCAGCCTTAATATTGAATTCTTCTATAACAAGAGGGAACATATTCTTGCACCAAGAGATGCTTCAGTTCCTGCCTTTTCAGGTCTTTCCCTGCCGAATGAAAACATTGCTCGGGTTGATAACAAGGGATTTGAAATTGAAGCAGGTGTTCATAAAAACCTAACCTCCGATCTTCGTGTTGATCTGACCGCTAACATCAGTTATAACCACAACAAGGTTGTATTCCAGGATGAGCCGGTAAGAGCAGTTGAATGGCAGCAGACAACAGGACATCCCTACAACGCATGGCTGATGTATAATGCAATCGGTATCTTTAAAGATAACACCAGCAGTTAACGGAGTTGCTTATCCTCACTGGTCAACTGCCAAACCAGGTGATGTTATTTTTGAAGACTATAATAAAGATGGCAAAATTGACGGTCTTGACAGGATCCTTATTGATGATGCTGATGCTCCTAAAACTTACTATGGTATTAACCTGGATGTTGCCTGGAAAGGTTTTTCTCTTTCAGCTCTTATACAGGGACAGGGCAAATACTTAAGGGAGAGATACTATGATAACAGACGTGGTGTGGCTGGTAACTACTTCAAGTGGACCTATGACAACAGGTGGCAAAAGGAAGGAGATGTTACTGATATAGCAAGAGCTTATAACAGAGATGATTATTACTGGTCAACAGACGTTCAGAAGAGTACTTACTGGTTAGCAAACGTTGCATATTGCAGGTTAAAGAGCCTTGTTCTGACCTATAATATTCCATCGAACATTTATAAGAGACTTGGAATCGCAAATGCAAGCATCTATGTATCGGGCAATAACCTTGCTCTGATTTATGCAGCCAATAAAAAGATCTGGGATCCTGAAGCACTCAATCCCGGTGTATATCCGACTATGAAAACAATTGCCATAGGTGCGAATATTGGGTTTTAATCAATTTAGAAATTGTTAAAGAGTATAATATGAAAAAAATATCTAATTATATAATTGCCTTAGCGGTACTGTTATATACAGCAACGTCCTGTAAAGACGTTCTGGAGCAACAGTCAGTTAATACCTTTAACCAGGATGTGGTTTTCTCTGACATAAATGTCGTGAAATCATACCTGGGCAAATGCTACGACAGGATGGGAGGCAATACTGATACCGGAATACTCGGTATGCGCGAGGACCTTCTTTCATCAGCAACCGACCAGACCTTATGTATTCACCGTCCTGCAAACTACGGTAATCTTAAGGGAACACTGAGCCCCGATAACCTTGGCTACTTTGCAAATGATGGTTATGCAGGATTCCTGAGATGGGAAAACATGTATGCAAATATTCAGAACATAAATACTATCATTGCTAATATTGATGCTGTACCGACAGCTACTTCAGCTGACGAAACCCTGAAGAAAAGATTAAAAGGTGAAGCCTATTTTTTAAGGGCTTATGAGTATGCCACGATCCTGATGAATTATGGTGGCGCTGTTTTGATAAGTACACCTAACACACTTGACGCAGGACTTTCAGACAATGAAACGCTCCACTATTGCAGAGACTAAAGATTTTGTCCTTGCTGATATTGCCAGCGCTATTACCACTCTGACCGGCCTGACAATTGATCAGGGCCGCGCCACACCGGCTGCAGCTGCAGCACTGAAATCAAGAGTTCTCCTTTTCTGTGCAAGTAAACTTACAAACGGTGGCTATACCGGACAGGAAGCCAATACACTTGTCTCATTCCCGGCAGGTAGCCAGACAGCTCTTTTACAGGCAGCCAGGGATGCTTCGCTAGCCGTCATGACTGGTACATATGGTACTTTCTCTCTTCAGGGAAGTACAGCTGAGCCGACAACACCTCTTACTGATGCTCAGGTTAAAGCATATGCAGATAACTACCAGAGTATCTTTATTCAGAAGGGTAAATGGAACACTGAAACCATCTGGGGTATTCAGTATCCGCTTACAGGAGGTAATGTTAACAATGCCAATATCTGGTTTGGGCCTTGCGGTTATCACAACTGGGGTAACAATGACCCGACAGAACCTGCTGTAAGAAGTTTTGAAATGGCAGACGGAACTCCCTTTGTTTGGGATAAATATACTCCTGGCGATCAGTATATCCGTAAAGCAACTGCTGCCCAACTTGCAGCTGATCCTTTGAGGAACCCTTATAATGGCCGTGAACCACGTTTTTATGCAATTGTTCTTTATAATGGCGCTCCATGGCAGGCACGTCCTACTGATGTGGTTGATCCTTTGAATACAGTTCAGACAGGGCAATACTTTCAGAACGATGAAACAACATTAATAAGCAGCGGATTTGATACAAGGCAGGGTCCTGTTGAAGCATGGAACGGAACAAAAACAGGTTACTATATCAAGAAATTCCTTGATCCCACAAGTGCAGGGCAATTTTTCAGAAATACCACTACTTGGGTTGAATTCCGCTATGCTGAGATCCTGCTGAATTATGCCGAGGCATGTATTGAACTTGGAGGAGCTGACCTTCCAGCTGGGTATCGATGCTCTTAACCTGGTGAGAAACCGTGCAGGTCTGCCCGACCGCGACCGTACAACCACTGATCAGGCTCTGGCAAGAGACATGGATCCAGTCATGAAAGAGCAATTGAGTTCTTCGGAGAAGGACACCGTTATTATGATCTGCGCCGCTGGATGATGTATGGAAGTGTCATTGAGAATGTTTATGGCATGAAGATCAAGCAGATGGTAAATGGTAATGTTGAATGGAAACTTGATCTTACCGATAAGGAAGATGATAGGCTGACCTGGACAGCTGCAAGTATTAAATATTACTGGCTCCCGCTCTCACGTACAGAGATGAACAAAGCTCCAAACCTTCAGGTACAACCTGGTTATTAATATCTGACCAAGGATAAAAAAAGCTGAAATAGATTTATTAAAGCCGGCCCGAAAAGGGCCGGCTTTTTAATTTTGACTTCTCCGAGGCCATTTGTTTTATCGGCCTCACCCCCTCCCGTCCCCCGCTCCCAGGAGAGCGGGGGAAGCTATAAGCCCTCCGGGGAAGGAGGGGCTTTAAAAACAGCACTATAAGTCCTCCATTTGGGGCAACTTGGGGCAAACCCCCAACCCCCCATATGGGGGGCTTTATGAAAAACAAATACTAAAGTCCCCCAATTGGGGGATTTAGGGGGTTGAAATCAGAGGTGGAACGAAGTTTTTAATGATAGAACCCGTAATACCAGAACGTATTACCGAATTTCTGCTTCAGGAACGGCTGTGCTGTTTTCAGGTTGTTTCCGTATGACTGGAATGTCTGGAGGAACTGAGTGAACCTTGCTTCAGTCTGCGAATCTATTTTCAGATTCCCCAAGTCAGGCAGGACTGAACCCGACATTCTGCAAACCAGTGCAGCTTCCTGGAGATGGACAGGGATCTTCTTAAAACCGAGACTTTCAAGCCTGGCTAATCCCGAAGCAATACCAGCATAATCTTCATTGAGCATAAGGTAAGCCATCTTATATTCAAACAATTTGCGGTTCAGAGAATCGGCTGAAAATGCCCTTTCGATATTGACATAAGGGTTATCAGTGATTGAAATAAAGTCGTGCTCAATCTTTTCTTTCCTTTTCATTCCGAATTCAGGATGCGATTCAATTGATTTTTCATCTGAAAGTAATTTTTCAAAATCTTTGGCTTCATTCCTGTAAAAAATTGTCTTCTTCAAAATTGATATGTACTTTGAAGCCACCTTATAATTGCCGCTAATTATTTCGGTTTTGATCAGCATTCTGAGATCTTCGGGAGCGATCCCTTTCATTACCATATTCTCGTATGCCCATCTCTGCGCTTCATTTATCATTCCTGTAGTATAATAGAAATAGGCTCCGCGTCTTAAAACCTCTCCGGACATCTCCCATTTAAGAAAGAGGGACTGGCCATCGGGGCTCTGGGGGAAATGGAAAAGCTGGTCGTTCAGTCTTCCGGTCTCGCAAAGTGCAACATTGTTCAGGTATATGGTAAGCCTGTTGGTTGTCGGATGGTTTGTAATATACCGGGTAACTTCATTGAACCTGCCCTGGCAAAATAGTTTTTCGGCCTGGAAATATTCCTTATAGACTTTGTCAAAGCGAAGCATTGCCGAAGTGCATACAAGTATCAATGAAACCAGTGAAAGGATGGTTATTTTGACAGGATCCTTCTGTCTGGTCCATAACCGGGAACCCGATTTTTATTTTTATAATCAGCGGAAGAAGAATGATCAAAACAATTATTGGAATAAATAATCTGAATTGCGTACCTGTGTCTTTCATCCGAAAACGGGAAAATCATCAGCGTTTTAAAAGGCTGAAAGAGGAAAAATTCTTTAAGAAGGTAAATGATAATAAAAGTAAGGGCAAACAGCGAAATGATTTTAAGCCACTCTTGTCTTATTGATTTCAGGACCAGGTAAAGAGTGTACATGATAGCAAAGATCCAGGCAAATCCCCCTGTAATAAAATACCAGAACGGAAATATTATGACAGGGAGAAAACCTTTCAGATACCTTATTGTCAGGTAAAAAAGAACAAGCTGTAAAAGCACTCCAAGGCTGTTGTAAAGAAGATAGTGGTAATTGGTTTGCAGGATAAAAAAAAGTGTTCCGAAAAGAAGAGGCAGGAGAATTGATCCCTTTCCTGTAAGACAACTTATGATCTTTGAGATCATGTACATTATCAGGCAGATTATCAGCGAGATAATTATTGCCCCTGCCGCAGGATAATAGTAAAAGGTTGTCAGGAATCTGCCAAGGTAAACAAGCATTGACCCTGGCTGGGTTAAGCTGGCATTGAGGTAATCGCGTGAAAAAACGAAAAGGGATAATTTCTCCTGGTAAAACTCAACATAATCAGCAAAGAATCCAAAGAATATGAAGGAGCCTGTGAAGAATATTAGTAAAGGCAGAAAATTAAGAAAGTGATTATTATAGTTTTTATTCTCAAACATTATTGTTTTAACTATTTTATGTTGCTGGTTGCTAGTTGCTGGTTGCTTGTTGATGGGGTTGCGTTAATGATTATATGGTAATTTGTATTTATTGGAACATGCTTAATTACAGGGTGTTTTCACTTTTGCCTTTTGCCTTTTGCACTTTTAACTTAACACTAGTTGTTTGTTGAAAACAACCTGTAACCAGTTACCAGCAACATAATTATTATTTATTTTCAACCCATTTCGCTTGTATTGCATCTCCTTTCGCAATCTTCCGGATTTTTCCCGGATTTACTTTCACCTCGAGTGTAGAGAATTCCGGAAGATTGAAGCTCTTTAAGAGCCGCCCGTAAAATTCAGGATCCTTCTGTGGCAGGATAAAAGGCTTACCGGAGGCTCCGTTTTCATCAATATACGAAATGAAAAATCTTGCAGTCAGGCCGTCGATCCGTTTACTGCTGAAGACAAGCCATCTGCTGTTTGATGACCAGGAATGATAGCTGTCGGTAAAATCGCTGTTCAGTCCCATCTTTGAAGCCTGCATTGTGCGGAGGTCAATTTCATAAAGATCTGCCTCCTTGTGCCAGATAGGGAAACAACCGTAGTTATGAAGTGTAATTACAATGTAATTACCATCCGGAGAAACCCTGGGGAACGATACGCTTCTATTTATTGCTGAAGCATTGAAGATCATTTCGATTGCACCTGTTTTACGCGTTGAAGGATCAAAAGGTACCCGGCAGAGATTATAATGAACACTATCATACACAAATACCTCCCCGACTTTAGGTGCCCGGCAGAAATAGAGATATTTTCCATCAGGGGACCATTCGGGGTAGGTATCCATATATTGGTCTTTATCCGGAAGATCCACATTCATCATTTCATTCTTGTCGACATCGTACAGAACCAGACATGATTCCAGATCGCTTACTTCAACTTTCTTGGCCAATGCAGAATGGAACTGCTGGACTATTTTATTGGAAGAAAAAGCCACAAATTTCCCGGAGGGATGCCAGCGCGGATAAACAGCGCCATTTTTCATCTCTTTGGTTTTCAGATTATGCTTTTCAAACTCTCCCTTTATATAAAAATATGTTCCTCCCAAACTCCCTCTCATATGAAAAAGAAAGTTGTCTGATTTGCCATTATTGTTATAAGAATGGCAATTAAGACAATTCTCTTCAACGAGGCTGTTTTCAATGATTGATCTCTCCCTGAAGCTCTCGAGGTTACGCTGTTTGATAAATATCTCCTTCCAGCTTTCGTAGCCGGGGTAGAGCAGCCGGTAAGTTATATAGGGATCAATAGGCTCCGATGCAATTTTATTGGTGATCGTTTTAAACTTTGACCATCCGCTTTTTTTGTCCTTCAGGTAGATGTCAATATTTAAATCCCTGCCCTTATTTCCCTCCAGCATTTTCTTCCATTTTCCCTCAGGGATCCTTATTATGCCATCTTTGCTACCGATTTCAATGATTGTTTTTGAATCTGCTGAAAACCGGACAAAGAACGCAGTGCCTTCTTCGGTTATTTTGAAATTAAGAGGTGCTATATTGAAGGGTATTGTTACTCCGGAATATTCAGGATCGATGGCAGGAAGCTTCCCGTTTTCGGCAATGTTCCCGCGGGGTTTGCCGGTACAGCTGTAAAGGGCTGTAATGAAAATGATTATAAAGAAATAGTATTTTGAAAATAGTCTCATAGGGATCTGATAAAGCGACACCTGAAGTATGCAAATGTAATATTTAAATATTTATGGTGGAAATGACTGTAGATATGAGATCGATTACTTCCGCGAATAATTTTGTTCCTTCGGGACAGGGGCATTAGAGGTAATTTGCTGTTAAAAATATCTTGTCCCTATGGGACAAAAATCATATGGTTTAATTTCTATAAATATTTTATCCCTAACAGAACGTATCGGAATATATGATTTTATGCCGTAGGCATAGAATATTTGTAGAAGGTAGGACGTATTGGAATATATGATTTTATGCCGTAGGCATAGAATATTTGTAGAAGGTAGGACGTATTGGAATATATGATTTTATGCCGTAGGCATAGAATATTTGTAGAAGGAATTTCCAATGGTTTTATGCCGTAGGCATAGAATATTTGTAGGAAGGAATTTAATGGTTTTATGTGCCGTAGGCATAGAATATTTGTAGAAAGGAATTTAATATGTTTTGTGCCGTAGGCATAGAATATTTGTAGGAAGGAATTTCCAATGGTATTGATTTGTGCCGTAGGCATAGAATATTTGTAGAAAGGAATGTATCCAGATATTTTTTTATGCCGTAGGCATAGAATATTTGTAGGAAGGAATATGTCATAAAATAATATTCGTGCCATAGGTACGAAATATATTTATGATTTTTTCTAAATTTGTTAATGTCTCGCAAACCTAATTTTAATTTTTATGGCAAACACCTACACTCAAATCTACATTCATGTTGTATTTTGTGTACAGGACAGATACTGTCTTATCTCAAAAACATGGAAAGATGAATTATTCAAATACATTACAGGAATAATTCAGAATAACGGACATAAATTGATTGCAATCAATGGGATGGCTGATCATCTTCATATTTTTATCGGGATGAAGCCATCGCAGTCTCTCTCTGACCTTATGCAGGATATTAAAGGGGATTCATCCAAATGGATTAATGGCAAAGGATTTTTAAGGGGTAGATTCTCCTGGCAGGAAGGATTTGGGGCATTCTCCAATTCCGCATCTCAAATCGATAATGTTGTGAAGTACATTAAAAATCAGGAGATTCATCACATGAAGAAGATATTTATTGATGAATACAAAGACATTTTAAAAAAATTCAACATTGATTTTGATGATAGATATTTATTCAAGACTGTTGATCAGAATGAATAAATATTTTATCCCCGACGGGACATGTGGAATTGTGGATATCAATGGTTCTACAATTATCCTGTCCCTAACGGGACATTCGAAATTATGTATGTTTACGGGCCTAAAAATATCCTGTCCCTGACGGGACATGTGGTATCGTGCATATTCGTGGTTTTAAAAATATCCTATCCCTGACGGGACATAACAAATTGATTAGTTCAGTGCCATTGGCACAAAATATTTATAGAAAAATAATTATTAAAATTATTTTTTGTGCCGTAGGTACAAAATCATTGATAGGCTCAACAAATATTTTATCCCTGACGGGACATGTGGAATTGTAATGCATGTTCTACAAATATCCTGTCCCTGACGGGACATTGATTATATGTGCATTTTCTATAAATATCCTGTCCCTGACGGGACATGTTGAAATGTGATGTACATGGTTTTACAAATATCCTGTCCCTGACGGGACAATAATTTATGTGTATATTGTCTATAAATATCCTGTCCCTGACGGGACATGTGAATTTCTCGTGACGTGTACGAAATCATTGATAGCTCAACATATTTTATCCCTGACGGGACATCCGAAATTATGTATGTTCATGGTTCTACAAATATCATCTCCCTGACGGGACATAACAAATTGATTGGTTCAGTGCCATTGGCACAAAATATTTATAGAAAATAATTAATAAATTCTTTTTCGTGCCGTAGGTACGAAATCATTGATAGCATTCACCAAATCCATTTTCTTTGTTAAAAAACTTTAAATCCTCTTGAATCTTTGGTTTTTAAAATCTCTATATTTACATTTGGTTACAATCTGTATCCTTGAAAACCTGGTATCTTATATTCTTATAATCTAATCTGATCTAATATGAAAAAATCAAGTATCTCGAGACGTAATTTTCTTGGCAAGGCAGCAACTGTGGGGGTAGCAGGTGTTGTGGTTCCGACGATCATTACAAGTTGTGCCCGTGAAATTAAAAAAGTTGTTCCGGTTCCCACTTTCCTGGATCAGGCTCCCGACGGTCCGGTTCTTAAAGCCGGTGTTATCGGATGCGGCGGCCGCGGTTCAGGAGCAGCAATTAATTTTCTTAGTGCTGGCCCTAACCTGCAGATCACTGCTTTAGGCGATACCTTCCAGGACCGTGTTGACAGCTGCAGGGCAGGCATTCTTAAGCAGAAACAACAGGAGGTTCCTGTTGAGAATTGCTTTGTAGGATTCGATGCTTACCAGAAGGTTATTGATTCAGGTGTTGACATTATCATTCTGGCAACCCCTCCTTTCTTCCGCCCGGAGCATCTGGCAGCAGCAGTAGCAGCTAAAAAGCACATTTTTGCTGAAAAACCGGTTTGTGTTGATCCAACCGGAGCCAGATCAGTTATGGCTACCGCAAAAAAAGCCGAAGGACTTGGACTGAATATTGCAACCGGCACACAGCGCCGTCACCAGCGCGATTATATGGCCAACTGGCAGCAGGTTCAGCAGGGCCTTATCGGTGATCTGACAGGAGGCAACGTTTGGTGGAACGGAGGCAAGCTGTGGCACCGCGACAATGATCCCAAATGGAGCGAAATGGAATGGATGATCCGCAACTGGGTCAACTGGACATGGCTTATCAGGCGACCATATCGTTGAACAGCATGTTCATAACCTTGATGTAATGAACTGGTTCTTTGGCACACATCCTGTAAAAGCTGTTGGATTTGGTTCAAGACTTCGCCGTGTAACCGGTGATCAGTATGATAACTTCAGCGTTGATTATACGTTTGAAAACGGTATGCATGTTCACAGTATGTGCCGCCAGATTAATGGCTGTGCCCCCAATGTTTCAGAAAGACTGCAGGGTGCAAAAGGTTCGACCGACTGCCACAGTACAGTTCTCGACCTTGCCGGAACAGAACTCTGGAAATATCAATATCCCCTTGACAAGGACGGAAAGCCGACAACACGCGTAAGTGTCGATCCATATGTTCAGGAGCATATTGACCTTGTTACTGCTATACGTACAGGCAAAGTATTTAACGAACTTGAAAATACTGCAATTTCAACTATGATCGGAATCATGGGACGTATTTCGGCTTATACAGGAAAAGAAACCACATACGAAGAAATGATGAACTCCGACCTGAAACTTGGCCCGACTGTATTTGCATTCGGTCCTGTCGATATTCCAAAGGATGTTCCGATTGCAGGAGAAGCTTACGTTCCTCCTACACCTGAACAGCTGGCAGAACAGGCTAAAAGAAGGGCTGAAAGAGAGGCTGCCCAGGCTGCTGCTGCTGCCAAAAAATAAGTTTAAAGATAATTTTTATGAATAGCTCAAGAAGAGACTTTATAAAAAAAGCCACAACAGGTGCTGCGATTATGGCAGCACCTGCCATTATTGGATCATCAAGAGCCTTCGGTCAAAAGAAAGCTGCTGATGCCATAACTCCTTTCAAGCTGAAATATGCTCCCGGCCTGGGAATGTTCCGTCAGAATGCCGGTGAGGATCCCATTGATAACATTAAGTTCTGTCATGATCAGGGGTTCCGTGCAGTATTTGATAACGGATTCATGAGACGGACTCCTGAGATCCAGGAAAAAATCATGGGTGAACTGAAACGCCTCAGCATGGATTTTGGTCCTTTTGTTCTCCGGGCCGATTCAGGAAAGCAGGACTTTGTACTTAACAGCCAGGAAGTGCGCGATATGCTGGTTGCGCAGATGAAAGAAGGCGTGGAAGTGGCTAAAAGAACAGGTGCAAAACAGGCACTTGTGGTCCTCGGGCGGTATGATGTCAAACTCCATATGGATTACCAGACAGCCAATGCTATCGATAACCTCAGATATTGCTGTGATGTTGTGGAACCGGAAGGTGTGACCATCGTACTTGAGCCGTTGAACCATTACATTAATCATCCTGGTCTGTTTCTTACAGGGATCCCGCAGGCATATGCTATCTGCAGGGCTGTGAACAGACCTTCATGCAAGATTGTCGATGATCTTTACCACCAGCAAATAAGCGAAGGTAACCTGATCCCGAACATCGAAGCTGCCTGGAGTGAAATAGCAGCTTTCCATCTCGGGGATAGTCCCGGCAGGAATGAACCCACGACAGGTGAGATCAACTATAAGAATATCTTTAAGTACCTCTATAATAAGAAATATGACGGTACTCTTTGTATGGAACATGGCATAAGCCAGAGAGGTACCAAAGAAGGAGAAGCTACGAGTTATTCAGGCCTACCGCGAATGCGATAGCTTTGAAGTGTAAAATAATTAAAGGGGCTGTGAGATCAGCCTCTTTTTTATTGGCTTCTCCCCAAATCCTGTTAATGTTTTAGCCTCTCCCCCTGCCTGCCGGCAGGCATGCAAACCCCTCCCCCAGGAGGGAGGGGCTTAAGAACAAAACAAAGCTTCCCCCGCTCTCATGGGAGCGGGGGACGGAAGGGGGTGAGGCCGAAAAATATTTAATCAATGAGAAAATTATTTTTTTTAAACCTGTTTCTTGTCTTTTCTCTTTATACTTTTTCGCAGGAGAAACCCACAAAACCCTACCTTTCAATCCCCATAATCGACCTCGATAAGGAAACCTTCCGCCAGGTTATTGTTGACAGGGAAGATGGGCAGTACCTGGGTCATCCGACAACCGTTCTGCTTGAAGACGGGAAGACGATCCTGATCGTTTATCCCAAAGGCCATGGGAAAGGAGAAATAGTCTATAAAAGAAGTACCGATGGCGGAATGACATGGAGCGAACGGCTGAAAACCCCTGAGAGCTGGAAAACATCCCTTGAAGTTCCCACAATTTTCAGGACAATTGATCCCAATCGGCAAAAAGCATCTGATACTTTTTTCAGGATTGTATCCTGCAAGGCTTGCACATTCCGAGGATGACGGACTGACATGGAGTGAACTGGAACCGGCCGGTGACTGGGGCGGAGTTGTGGTAATGGCATCGATGACGGCTCTTAAAACCGGGAAAGGTCATTATATGGCATTGTTTCACGATGACCTTCGTTATATGACAGCTGACGGACAGGAAAAATACAAGGAAGACAGAAAACTGAACAGCCAGATCCTTTTCACGCTCTATAAAACTCTTTCATACGACGGAGGTTTAACCTGGTCTGAACCCGAAGCAATACTGAGCAGAAGGGACATGAACCTCTGCGAACCGGGGATCGTAAGATCTCCTGACGGAAAGACACTTGCCGTGCTCCTCAGGGAAAATGCAAGGAGGGCTAATGCTCAGATCATATTTTCAAAAGATGAAGGAAAAACCTGGACCAATCCAGGACCGCTGCCGAATGAGCTCAATGGCGACAGGCATGTTCTTAAATTTACTCCCGACGGACGGCTGCTTGTTGTCTTCAGGGACATCAGTCCCTTAAGATTCAGAGAAGATCTTGACTTGATTGCAAAAGAGAAGAATGAGGTCAATTTGAGCAAGGTTGCTGCGGAAACTGGTCAGGGAAGTCCGACAGAAGGTGACTGGGTAGGATGGGTAGGTAAATGGGAAGACCTGGTGAAAGGAACCCCCGGACAGTACAGGATCAGATTTAAAGATAATATTCACAGCTGGGATTGTTGCTATCCGGGTGTTGAGCTTCTTCCGGACGGGACATTCGTAGTTACAACTTACGGCCATTGGGAAAAAGATAAGGAGCCTTATATTTTAAGTGTAAGGTTCAAAATGGATGAATTGGATAGAAAATTTAGAGAGAGTAGAAAGAATTAACCAGTTTTTACCCCCCACCCCCCCAAATGGGGGGCTATTGATAAGAATTTGAAAGTCCCCCAGATGGGGGATTTAGCGGGTTGATTGAAAGGGAGTTTTAACCAAGATATTAAATACGGAATCCCTACCTTTATGGGATTTAGGGGTGAAAAAAAATGAAGTATTGTATAAACATCTATCATTATGAAAAACTACATTAAAATCATCAGTATTATTTTAGTTCTGACAAGTTTAGCGCTAACTTCCTGCAAAAAGGAATACAAGCTTTTTGTAGGTGGTTTCACAACAAAGGACGGTGAAAAAGGAATGTCAGTCTTTAACTTCAATGCCGGCAATGGTAAACTAAAACTCATCTCAGAATCAGATGTGGGTCCTAAGCCCCTCTTATTTCTGTTTTTCTGAAAAAAATAAACTGTTCTATGTCCTGAACGAAGTAATGGAATTCAAGGGTCAGTTCGGAGGCGGGCTGACTACTTTCAAGTATGACGATCAAAATAACCGGTTTGAAAAGCTGAATGAAAAATTGATACCTTATGCCGGGCCTTGCTATATTTCAATGTCGGCCGACAGCGGGTATCTTTTCATTGCAAATTACCCAAACGGTTCGGTAGCAGTTGTAAGACTGGATAATAGCGGAATACCTGAAACCATAACCGATACAATATTATATGTCAAAGAGGAGCCCGACAGGTCGCATGCTCACATGATCCTCCACGATCCTGCAGGTAAGCATGTTTATGTGACCGACCTTGGACTTAACAGAGTTGTTTCGTATAATTTTGACACTAAGGAAGGGAAGCTTAGTCAGCTTGAAAATGGCATCGCAGATCTGCCATTACGAACAGGTCCACGTCATTTTGCTTTTAGTGCTGATGGGTCCAAACTATATGTAATCAATGAACTTGGTTCCTCTCTGGCAGTATTTGATGTTGATGAAACTAAGGGACTTACGCTCGTGCAGACTTTGCCGACTATCAAAGAGGATTTTATAGAGAGTAATTCCTGTGCAGATATTCACCTGGCAAAAGATGGGAAATTTCTCTATGGTTCCAATCGCGGAGAAAATACAATCGTGACCTTCAAAATAGGAAATGACGGACTGTTAAGTCTGGCAGGTCGCACAACATGCGGTGGCGACTGGCCAAGGAACTTTGTGATCGATCCTACAGGAAGATTTATTCTGGTCGGGAACCAGAAATCAAATTATATTTCGGTTTTCAGGATTGATAAGAAAACCGGGTTGCCGTCAATTGCCCTGGATTCAGCAAGGGTAAAAATGCCAGCCTGTCTGAAATTCTTTTAAATATTTTTTGTAACATTAATACTTACTTGATAGAGTATCTTTAAAATGAACCGGAATAAATTGATCCAGACCTTGTTGAATGATCCTCAAAAACAGTGGGACATAATTGTGATCGGTGGTGGTGCAACAGGTTTGGGAGTTGCCCTTGATGCCGTCACCCGTGGCTATAAAACACTTTTGCTCGAACAATCAGATTTTGCCAAAGGAACGTCATCACGGAGTACAAAGCTTGTTCATGGCGGTGTACGATATATGGCGCAGGGCGATATCCTGCTGGTAATTGAGGCTCTTCATGAACGCGGTCTGATGCTGAAAAACGCACCGCATCTTACTGCCAACCAGGAATTTGTAATACCGGCTTATACTTTATGGGATGTTTTCCTGTACACTGTCGGACTGAAGTTTTATGATCTGCTTGCAGGAAGATTAAGCATGGGCAAATCGTATTTCATAAACCGTTCGAAGGCTCTTGGCAGACTGCCGCTTTTAAAGCCTGAAGGATTGAAAGGAGGTATTGTTTACCACGATGGCCAGTTCGATGATTCAAGAATGGCTGTTACACTTGCCATGGCTTGTGTGGAAAACGGAGGAATAGTCCTGAATTATTTCAGGGTTAACAGTCTTGCTCAAAGATGAGAAGGACAAAATATACCGGTGTTCTGGCTAAAGATATGGAATCAGGGAAAGAATATACAATACATGGGAAACTTGTCATAAATGCCACTGGAATTTTTGCCGACGAAATTCACAGGATGGATGATCCGGCATCAAAACCAACTATCCGGCCAAGCCAGGGAGTGCACATTGTCCTTGACAACTCATTTCTGCAGAGCAGTTCGGCTATAATGATACCAAAGACTGATGACGGGCGTGTCCTTTTTGCTATCCCATGGTACGGGAAGGTAGTCGTCGGTACAACCGATACACCTCTTGATATGATTACTCTCGAACCTAAAGCCCTTGACCAGGAGATTGATTTCATTCTCAGAACTGCCGGGAAATATCTTACAAGACCTCCGAAAAGAGAAGATGTTAAGTGCATATATGCCGGATTGCGGCCGCTTGCTGCTAATCCTGATAATCCTGAAGCAACCAGGGAAGTATCAAGAAGGCATAAGATTACCCTTTCCCGTTCAGGACTTCTTTCAATAATAGGTGGTAAATGGACCTCATACAGACGGATGGCTGAAGAAACAATAGACAAAGGGATAAAAGCCGGAATTATTGAAGAGAGAAAATGCATTACAAGAAATTTCAGCTTTTATTCAAACAACAAACCTCTTGAATCGGACCGTCTGAAGATTTATGGGAACCAGGCTTTTGAAATTGAAAACATGATAAGAAGAACAACCTGACCTGGGAGAACTTATACATCAGAAGCTTCCGTACACAAAGGCTGAAATAGTCTGGATCTGCAGGAACGAAATGCCAAGAACTCTTGAGGATATGCTTGCACGGAGAACGAGAGCTCTTTTCCTTGATGCCAGGGCAAGCGCAGAAGCGGTCCCGTTGTGGCAGAAATAATGGCAAAAGAACTTGGATTCAGCAAGCCATGGAAGGATAGTGAAATTTCCCGATACAATAACCTGGTAATTGAACTACACATAATATATATTACATAATACATAGTACATTATTATATGAATCAATTTATTCTGGCTTTAGATCAGGGGACCACCAGTTCCCGCGCAATAGTGTTTGACCATTCCGGCTTGCCCGTTGCCGCTGCACAGAAGGAATTCACCCAGATCTATCCCAAACCAGGCTGGGTGGAACACAATCCTGAGGAGATATGGTCTACTCAGATCGGTGTAGCAACAGAAGTCCTGGCAAAAGCCGGACTAAAAAGCACCGATATTGCCGGGATCGGAATCACGAATCAGCGCGAAACAACAATTGTATGGGACAGAATAACAGGTAAGCCTGTCTATAATGCTATCGTCTGGCAGGACAGGAGGACCGCTGAATTTTGTGACAGACTGAAAGCTGAAGGAACCGACCGGACGATTCTGGAAAAGACAGGATTAATTGTTGATGCTTATTTTTCAGCAACAAAAGTCCGATGGATTCTTGAAAATGTCATAGGTACAAGATCTCTGGCAGAAAAGGGGCAGCTGGCATTTGGCACTGTTGACTCATGGCTTGTCTGGAACCTTACCCGCGGGAAGCTTCATATAACAGATGTCTCGAATGCATCACGGACAATGTTGTACAACATACATACACTGGAATGGGATAAAGAGCTGCTTAAGATATTTGATATTCCTGAAAGCATGCTTCCTGATGTCAGATCATCAAGTGATGTTTATGGTCATACGGTCGGGCAGTTTTCATCAGAGATTCCCGTGTCAGGTATTGCCGGCGACCAGCAGGCAGCCCTTTTTGGGCAAATGTGTATCGAGCCAGGCATGGTAAAGAATACTTATGGAACAGGATGCTTTATGATGATGAATATTGGGAACAAGCCGATTGAATCAAAAAGCAGGCTTTTAACCACCATTGCCTGGAAAATCGGGAACGAAACCCGTTATGCGCTTGAAGGCAGTATTTTCATTGCAGGAGCGGTTGTTCAATGGCTGCGTGATGGATTGGGGATAATTGCAAAGTCGGGTGATGTAGAGGCGCTTACAGCGAAGGTTAAAGACAGTGACGGAGTCTATTTTGTACCTGCATTTGCAGGGCTTGGAGCTCCTTACTGGAATCAGCATGCAAGAGGAACAATAGTCGGCATAACTCGCGGATCGACATCGGCACATATTGCACGTGCCGCATTAGACAGCATCGCTTTCCAGACACTTGAAGTCCTTCAGGCAATGGAAAAGGATTCAGGGATCGAGATCAAAGAGCTGCGTGTTGACGGTGGAGCTACTGTCAACAACAATCTTATGCAGTTCCAGTCCGATCTTCTGCAGGCAAGTGTCATCAGGCCGAAAATAACTGAAACTACCGCTCTGGGAGCAGCATACCTTGCAGGAATTGCTGTCAATTACTGGAAAAGCATGGATGAGATCACAAAGCAATGGCAGATCGATAAAACATTTGTGCCTGTGATGCCGCCGGAAAAAACAGAATCACTTGTAAAAGGATGGCATCGTGCAGTCAGGGCAGCTGAATCATGGGCGGATGCATCAGACTAATACGAATAACGATCGCTCTACCCCCGACACACGGGACTCGCAATGACACTACAAGCAATATAACTAGTCAACAACGCAACAAGCAACAACGCAACCAATCACCAATCACTAATCACCATAAACCATGAGTCCATTTTTTGCAGAATTTTTCGGAACCGCCATAATAATTGTTTTTGGCGGCGGAGTAGTATCAAATGTTCTTCTAAGTAAAACAAAAGGAAATAATAGCGGCTGGATAGTAATATCCTTCGGGTGGGCAGTCGGGGTATTTACCGGAGTTCTGATCTCAGCTCCTTTCAGCGGAGCTCATTTAAATCCTGCTGTAACCCTGGCTCTTGCAATAGCCCAAAAATTCTCATGGGCACTGGTTCCAACATATATTTGTGCCCAGGTTCTGGGAGCAATGTTCGGGGCAGTACTGGTTTGGCTGGCATACAAGAAGCACTTTGATGCAACTGAAGATGCCAATGCAAAACTTGCAGTGTTCTGTACAGCCCCTAATATAAGGAGTTACTGGTATAATGTAATTACTGAGATTATCGGAACCTATGTGCTTGCTCTGGCTGTTCTTTATATGGCTGAACCGGAGGTAGGACTTGGAGCTTTGAATGCACTTCCCGTGGCCCTGGTTGTTCTGGGGATCGGGTTATCGCTCGGAGGGCCGACAGGTTATGCGATAAATCCTGCACGTGATATTGGGCCGCGCATAATGCATTTTCTGCTGCCGATCCATAATAAAAGGGACAGTGACTGGAGTTATTCCTGGGTGCCAATTCTGGGCCCGTTTCTGGGTGCAACATGTGCCGCTGTGATGTTTCTGCTCTTTGGAGGCTCCTGAAAAGGAGATGATTTAATTGAAAACTATTTTAGAAACATTAAACAAAACTTTGAAAATATTGTTTAATAATTAATTCTTATTAATGACTAAAAATCTACGACTATGAAAAGAATTTTACTGTTGTTGGTTATTGTAAGTTTTTCTTTAACACAACTTATCGCCCAGGAACCAACATTCGTGAAAGGAGATAAAGTTCTCAACCTGGGTATTGGATTAGGCTCAACTTTATACTCAGGGACCTACTACCATTCACAGGTTCCTCCTCTCTCTGCCTCCCTTGAAGTAGGTGTTGCTGATAATATCCTTGAAAAAGGTGTCATTGGGGTGGGCGGTTATCTGGGATTTTCTTCATACAAATACGAGTACTCAAATTCTGGCTGGAAGACTTCCAATATTATAATTGGAGCCAGGGGTAATTTTCACTATCCGCTTTTAGAAAAACTGGATACCTATACAGGACTTCTGCTTGGTTATGGGATACTGAGCCATAAATATTTTGGCATATATGGTGACGAAGATTACAGCGGATCATCGAGCGGGATTCGATGGGCATGGTTCGTCGGCGGGAGGTATTATTTCAAGGAAAATCTTGCTGCGATGCTTGAACTTGGTTATGGTGTTGCTTACCTTAATCTGGGCATAGCTCTGAAGTTCTAAGAAACTTGATCTTGTTCCGGATCAGGGTCCTGAATTAATCTTATATAAAAAGCAGTCTTCTGAAAATAGGAGGCTGCTTTTTATTTTCCCTTTTTCAGTGTTTTATCTCAACAGATCAGTATGATACGGGGAGTATATTCTTTGCGGGATAATAAAGAAAGCCAGCACCCCGTTTTATCAGCATTAATCAATTATGTTAGTCAAATACAATTTCCAGAGCAGGAAAGTGTGAATGGGTGCTGGCCATTTCAAATTTAAAAATAGAGATTCTAAATTTTTCCAGGACTAAATAACAATTCAACAAAGTTATTAACAATTAGTTGGCTTAGTTTAAAGAACAATATCTTCTTCTACTGTCAGCAGTATTGGAATTGTTAAGAAAGTGCAAATCCAT
>CAVVBY010000027.1:0-137099 GCA_963746685.1 uncultured Bacteroidales bacterium | reverse complement strand
AAAGCATGCTTCCTGATGTCAGATCATCAAGTGATGTTTATGGTCATACGGTCGGGCAGTTTTCATCAGAGATTCCCGTGTCAGGTATTGCCGGCGACCAGCAGGCAGCCCTTTTTGGGCAAATGTGTATCGAGCCAGGCATGGTAAAGAATACTTATGGAACAGGATGCTTTATGATGATGAATATTGGGAACAAGCCGATTGAATCAAAAAGCAGGCTTTTAACCACCATTGCCTGGAAAATCGGGAACGAAACCCGTTATGCGCTTGAAGGCAGTATTTTCATTGCAGGAGCGGTTGTTCAATGGCTGCGTGATGGATTGGGGATAATTGCAAAGTCGGGTGATGTAGAGGCGCTTACAGCGAAGGTTAAAGACAGTGACGGAGTCTATTTTGTACCTGCATTTGCAGGGCTTGGAGCTCCTTACTGGAATCAGCATGCAAGAGGAACAATAGTCGGCATAACTCGCGGATCGACTTCGGCACATATTGCACGTGCCGCATTAGACAGCATCGCTTTCCAGACACTTGAAGTCCTTCAGGCAATGGAAAAGGATTCAGGGATCGAGATCAAAGAGCTGCGTGTTGACGGTGGAGCTACTGTCAACAACAATCTTATGCAGTTCCAGTCCGATCTTCTGCAGGCAAGTGTCATCAGGCCGAAAATAACTGAAACTACCGCTCTGGGAGCAGCATACCTTGCAGGAATTGCTGTCAATTACTGGAAAAGCATGGATGAGATCACAAAGCAATGGCAGATCGATAAAACATTTGTGCCTGTGATGCCGCCGGAAAAAACAGAATCACTTATAAAAGGATGGCATCGGGCAGTCAGAGCAGCTGAATCATGGGCGGAGGATCAGACTAATACGAAGACGATTGCTTCGTCCCGAGTACTCGGGACTCACAATGACACTACAACCAATATAACCAGTCAGTAACGCAAAACCAATAACCAGCAACCAATCACCAATCACTAATCACCATAAACCATGAGTCCATTTTTTGCAGAATTTTTCGGAACCGCCATAATAATTGTTTTTGGCGGCGGAGTAGTATCAAATGTTCTTCTAAGTAAAACAAAAGGAAATAATAGCGGCTGGATAGTAATATCCTTCGGGTGGGCAGTCGGGGTATTTACTGGAGTTCTGATCTCAGCTCCTTTCAGCGGAGCTCATTTAAATCCTGCTGTAACCCTGGCTCTTGCAATAGCCCAAAAATTCTCATGGGCACTGGTTCCAACATATATTTGTGCCCAGGTTCTGGGAGCAATGTTCGGGGCAGTACTGGTTTGGCTGGCATACAAGAAGCACTTTGATGCAACTGAAGATGCCAATGCAAAACTTGCAGTGTTCTGTACAGCACCTAATATAAGGAGTTACTGGTATAATGTAATTACTGAGATTATCGGAACCTATGTGCTTGCTCTGGCTGTTCTTTATATGGCTGAACCGGAGGTAGGACTTGGAGCTTTGAATGCACTTCCCGTGGCCCTGGTTGTTCTGGGGATCGGGTTATCGCTCGGAGGGCCGACAGGTTATGCGATAAATCCTGCACGTGATATTGGGCCGCGCATAATGCATTTTCTGCTGCCGATCCATAATAAAAGGGACAGTGACTGGAGTTATTCCTGGGTGCCAATTCTGGGCCCGTTTCTGGGTGCAACATGTGCCGCTGTGATGTTTCTGCTCTTTGGAGGCTCCTGAAAAGGAGATGATTTAATTGAAAACTATTTTAAAAACATTAAACAAAACTTTGAAAATATTGTTAATAATTAATTCAAATTAATGACTAAAAATCTACGACTATGAAAAGACTTTTACTGTTGTTGGTTATTGTATGTTTTTCTTTAACACAGCTGGTGCCCAAGATCCTATTTTTGTAAAGGGGGACAAAGTTCTTAATCTGGGCATCGGACTTGGATCTACCTTGTATTCAGGTAGTTATTATAAAAGTGCGATACCTCCGATATCCGCTTCTCTTGAATTTGGAGTTGTTGACAACATCCTCGAAAAGGGATCGATAGGTGTTGGCCCTTACTTTGGATACTCTTCATATAAATATGATTATCTATCCTCAGGGTGGAAGTATTCCAATTTGATATTGGGCGCAAAGGGTAATTTTCATTATCCTTTGTTAAATAAGCTTGATACCTACACTGGGCTTTTGCTTGGTTATAATATTGTAACTTCCAAATGGACTGGAACAGGATCTGAAAACCTTACTGCTTCTTCGAGCGGTATCGCATGGTCATGGTTTATTGGTGGCAGGTATTATTTCTCGGATAAATTCGCAGCAATGCTTGAATTAGGTTACGGGATTGCTTACCTTAACCTTGGCATAGCATTGAAATTTTAGTATTCTTCGGGATATTATTTGGCATTATTTACCAGACTTTATGAAACAGTTTGCTTGATAAAGCAAACTGTTTCTTATTTTACAATATTTATCAGATTATTATAAATTTGATAAGTTTTTTATCAATTGCTATGAAAAAGTTTTTAATGTCATGTATTACCATATATTTTGCAGTACTGCAACTTATCGCCCAGGAACCAACATTCGTGAAAGGAGATAAAGTTCTCAACCTGGGTATTGGATTAGGCTCAACTTTATACTCAGGGACCTACTACCATTCCAGGTTCCTCCGCTCTCTGCCTCCCTTGAAGTAGGTGTTGCTGATAATATCCTTGAAAAAGGTGTCATTGGGGTGGGCGGTTATCTGGCGATTTTCTTCATACAAATACGAGTACTCAAATTCTGGCTGGAAGACTTCCAATATTATAATTGGAGCCAGGGGTAATTTTCACTATCCGCTTTTAGAAAAACTGGATACCTATACAGGACTTCTGCTTGGTTATGGGATTCTAAGCATAAATATTTCGGCATATATGGTGACGAAGATTACAGCGGATCATCGAGCGGGATTCGATGGGCATGGTTCGTCGGCGGGAGGTATTATTTCAAGGAAAATCTTGCTGCGATGCTTGAACTTGGTTATGGTGTTGCTTACCTTAATCTGGGTATAGCGCTGAAGTTCTAGAAACTTGATCTTGTTCCGGATCAGGTCCTGAATTAATCTTATATAAAAAGCAGTCTTCTGAAAATAGGAGGCTGCTTTTTATTTTCCCTTTTTCAGTGTTTTATCTCAACAGATCAGTATGATACGGGGAGTATATTCTTTGGGGATAATAAAGAAAGCCAGCACCCCGTTTTATCAGCATTAATCAATTATGTTAGTCAAATACAATTTCCAGAGCAGGAAAGTGTGAATGGGTGCTGGCCATTTCAAATTTAAAAATAGAGATTCTAAATATTTCCAGGACTAAATAACAATTCAACAAAGTTATTAACAATTAGTTGGCTTAGTTTAAAGAACAATATCTTCTTCTACTGTCAGCAGTATTGGAATTGTTAAGAAAGTGCAAATCCATTAACCGCAAAGTTCGCAAAGATTCTACGCCAAGTTCGCAAAGAGTATGTTCCTAATGATTTAGCTTTGCGTGCTTTGCGAAAACTTAGCGTGCTTTGCGGTTAAAAAGAACCCTTTAAACAGTCTAAAAGCTTAAAATAGGATTGGGAATATAAAATTTATATATCCTGAGAGCTCAGGATTGAGGAATTAGAAAACTACTATATTATAACTTATTACTGCCAGTCACAGACAAAGCTTGTAATTTCCTGTTTCTGGTTTTCAATCTCCTTGTGCTGGCTTTGAACCTTCTGATAATGTTCTTTCAGCCTTTTAGCGTTTTCCTCCAATTGCTTTGCAAGGCTTATTTTGTAAGCACTTACATTGATACCCTTGTTTAATTCACGTGTTTCCATAGCTGTCATTCTTCCTGAATGGTTTAAAACTCTTCTACAGATACATATATTAAACGCATTTTGAGTCGAAATAGTTTTACCGGACGGCAATTTATTTCTGCTCAAAACGTTCATCAATTCTGGAAAGAAAGCCAGCACCCCGTTTGTTTAGTTGTTAATCAGTATTTTATTGTGCTAATTTCCAGAATTGGAAAGGTGAAAGGGTGCTGGCCGGTATCAAAGGTAGGAATAGGATTGCCTTTTTGCATTTTTAATAAATAACAAATGAGGGGAAGTTATTAACATATTAATAGTTACTTTGATTTTTTGGTACCGGAAATTTAAATAAATTGATAGTTCCGTCAGATGAAGAATCTCCTGATCATACCTCTCTTATTATTTACATCTACTTTTTTAACAGCTCAGAAGCCTTCAGGTTCAACGAGGCAGAATGTGACATTAAATCCTAATTCAGGTTACGCAAATGTCAGTGAAGCCACGTTTGGATATGGAGTTGGAGGTACGACAATGCCCTATTCCGAACATTACTACGGATTTACCACATCGCATGGCTACCAGCTGAATATATATGGACTGAACCTGAGTACTAATCTGTTTATAGGATTGGGTGCAGGATTGCTCTTCTATAAGGAAGGCAATCTTGTTCCGGCTTTTATAGATTTCAGGTTTACATGGGATAAGAAAAAAATCGAACCATTTCTCTATGGTAACAGCGGACTTCTTTTTGGCGTAAAAAACCTTGATGAAAATACAAAGCTATTCATTAATGCTGGTGGAGGGGTCAAATACCGTATCGACGATTCATTTGCCTTAAGTCTGAGTGCCGGATTGCTTCTCCAGATGGGTACTTCAAGAGCTTCTTTCCTGAATGTCAAAGCAGGAGTATCGTACAAGTTGAACCGATATTAGCAGGATCTTTCAGCCAGGTCAGGACATACATATTTGCTGTACTGTCACGGATTGTTTTTTATGGTATTGACAACCGTTTTTTCTCTTGCCGGGTTAATCATGTTTATTTGACAAATGTCAGCCATTAATAGTATAAATCTTTACGAAAAGCTTAATTTTGAATAGACATCTCTGAACCTGGTTATAATGTTTAAATAATCTGATAATTAATGCTATGAAAAAATTTATCTGGCTTTCAGCAACTTTCCTTGCTACATCTGCGATTCTGCTGACAGGATGTGGAAACACCCCCAAAACAGTAATCGATGAAACTGTTGAACCCACAGAAGCCCAAATTATACAAAAGGGAGAATACCTTGTTGCTATTATGGGCTGCAATGATTGTCATTCCCCCAAAAGAATGGGGCCGCAGGGCCCTGTAGTCATTGCTGACCTGATGCTTTCTGGTTATCCGGCAGAAAGGCCGATTCAGAAGGTTAATCCTGATCCGATCAAAAAAGGATGGGTTCTTTTAAATGAGGATTTTACATCCGGAGCCGGACAATGGGGTGTCTCTTTTGCTGCAAACCTCACCTCCGATCAGACCGGGACAGGAAACTGGACAGAAGAGAATTTCAGGCGCGCTTTGAAAGAGGGTAAATACAAGGGACTTGAAGTTTCCCGTATGCTGCTTCCGCCAATGCCCTGGACCAACTTTGCAACAATAAAAGATGAAGATGTCAAAGCCATATTCCGTTATCTGAAGAGTACAAAACCGGTCAGTAACGTCGTTCCCATGGCGATAGGCCCCGACCAGATCCTTTAAGCATTTACTTACATTCAACTAATTGATTAATGTAAATAACTGGTAATGAAAAAAATATCAACAATTGGAAGAATCCTTTTTGCCCTTCCGTTTGCAGTTTTTGGAATCAATCATTTTTTAATGATGGATTATTATATGGGCATGTTAACTTCTTTCATTCCCAAAACCGGATATGTAATGATCCTTACTGGTATTATGCTGATAGCAGCAAGCATCAGCATTATTACCAAAAAATTCCTGAAATTATCCACTATATTACTGGCAATACTCCTTTTTATATTCATCATTACGATTCATATCCCGCATCTGGTCCATGGAACAGACACAACAGCCACTCTTATTGCTCTCTTAAAAGATATATCGCTGATGGGAGGATCACTAATGATAGCAGGAATGTATTCTGAAGAGGAAGAACCTGGTAAAAAGTAAAATAGCTTAACAGACCTTCTGAAAGAAGATTTTTTTTAGTTTTATGCATTAAAAATATATAAAACATTGCTATGAGCAACTTTAAATTATTTCTTACATTATTTGCTTTTTTAATAAATATTGAATCATTCTCTCAACCCTCTCTTTTTGATCAGCAAATGCAGGTGGGGTTTGAAGAGAAGCAAGGCCAATTTGCCGCCCTTGATACAAAGCTGGTCAATGAAAGTGGCGATACGGTTCTTTTTAAAGACGTAATAAATAAACCGACAATTCTTAACCTGGTTTATTTTGAATGTGCCGGAACATGCAGTCCATTGATGTGGGGAGTTTCAAAATTCATTGACGGATTGGATCTTCAACTGGGCAAAGACTATGGAGTGGTAACAATTAGTTTTGATCCAACAGAAGGGATTGATCTTGGTATTAAGAAGAAAGCCAGCTATATAAGCACTATGAAGAAAAAAAAGGAAGCTGAAAACTGGCAGTTTTTTGTTACTGACAGCGTTAATATTGCTAAACTAACTAAATCCGTTGGGTTCAATTATCAAAAAAGAAATGACCAGTATATCCATCCTACAGGGCTGATAGCACTGGCAGCTGACGGGAAGATTGTAAGATACCTCCGCGGTATTGAGTTTTTGCCCTTTGACATTAAGATAACTCTGGTTGAAGCCGCCAAAGGGAAAATCGGACCAAGCATCAATCGCCTGCTTGCCGTTTGCTATGGATATGACAGCAAAGGGAATGAATTCGTTTTTAATGTAACCAGGGTTTCAGCTATAGTTATATTGTTCATTGTTATAGTATTCTTTTTAGTTCTTGCCCTGTCGCGGTTGAAATCAAAACCAAATTCCAGTAAATGAGCACTGAGAAAAATTCTATAGAATCCAGTTATCTGAATTATAAAGGTAAATATAAAGGCATTTTTTCCTGGATATTCTCCACTGATCATAAAAGGATAGGCTTATTGTATCTCTTTTCCATTCTAACCTTCTTCATCATTGGAGCAACATTGGGTTTATTAATGAAGTTTGAGCTGATTGCCCCGGGCCCTACCATTATGGATGCACAATCCTATAATGCTTTCTTCACTCTCCACGGAATTATAATGATTTTTGCTGTGGTTATACCCGGGTTGCCTGCTGTGTTTGGTAATTTCCTCTTACCAATAATGATCGGAGCAAAAGATGTTGCTTTCCCCAGAATCAATCTCCTCTCCTGGTATCTTTATGTAACAGGTGTCACTCTGGTATTGATATCTCAATTTGCCGGTCAGGGACCCCCCGACACAGGATGGACATTTTATGCACCTTACAGCTTCAGAACTACAAATACAATGCTCCCGGCAGTATTTGGTGCTTTCGTCCTCGGACTTTCGTCAATTCTTACAGGGCTGAACTTTTTAGTGACGATTCACAGGATGCGCGCTCCGGGTATGACCTGGTTAAAAATGCCATTATTCCCATGGTCGCTTTATGCTACAGGATGGGTCCAATTGCTGGCTACCCCTATAATCGGGATTACTTTGCTTATGATTGTTGCAGAGAGAACATTACACATAGGTTTTTTCGATCCGACACTTGGCGGCGACCCTATTCTCTACCAGCATTTATTCTGGACTTACAGTCATCCGGCAGTTTATATAATGATATTGCCTGCCATGGGAGCAATTTCAGAAATAATATCAACATTTTCTCATAAGACAATATTCGGGTACAAATTCATGGTAGCTTCTGTTTTAGCCATTGCTTTTGTAGGGTATTTTGTCTGGGGTCATCATATGTTCACTTCAGGTATGAGTGGTACAGCTCTTTACACATTTTCACTTCTGACATTTCTGGTTGCGATACCGAGTGCAATAAAAGTATTCAACTGGATATCTACGATGCATAAGGGTTCAATTGATCTCAAGACTCCTTTTTATTGGGCAATGGCATTTATTTTTGTATTCATGATCGGAGGATTTTCAGGACTGATTCTTGGTTCCCTTGCCGCCAACGTGCATTTGCATAACACTCATTTTGTTGTTGCTCATTTCCACTTTATTGTATTCGGAGGAACTGGTTTTGCTTTTTTTGGAGCAGCACATTACTGGTTTCCTAAAATCACCGGCAGAATGTATGATACAAGATGGGCAAATATTGGTCTGATCCTGTTTTTTATAGGATTTATTACCCTTTATGGACCTATGTTTTACCTGGGATTTAAAGGTATGCCCCGAAGGTATTTTGACTATGATGAGATCTTTCATGCGGGGAACATTATTTCAACGATGGGTTCATGGATACTTTATTCAGGATTGGCAATAATTATAATTAATCTGTTCTCTTCATTGAAAAGCGGAAAGAAAGCCGAATCAGATCCATGGGGCGGAAAGACTCTGGAATGGACCATCCCATCCCCTCCGCCGGTTGAAAACTTTATCGAAACACCTGTAATTACCAAAGGACCATACGACTATAAATGAATTCGCATGCAGAAATACACCGGGATGATCTGACATCCAAAACAGGAATGTGGCTGTTTCTGTTCACTGAAATGCTGTTATTTGGCGGTCTGTTTGTGGTCTACTCAGTGTACCGGTTCAGAAATCCAGTGGCATTTCACCTGGCTGCCGGGGAACTGAGCGTGTTTATCGGCACATTAAATACTGTTATTCTCCTGACCAGCAGTGCCACAATCGCAATGTCGGTTACAGCAATGCAAAAACATAATAAAAAACTGACTCTTTTGCTTCTTGGTATAACTATTTTACTCGGGATAGCTTTTCTTGTAAATAAATACTTCGAATGGGGAGGTCATATAAGGAACATATATATCCGGGTTCATCCGTTCTTGCTCTTCGTGGCCAGGGAGATGTTCTTTTTTATGGTTTATATTACTTTTATGACCGGACTCCACGCTTTGCATATCATAATAGGATTGGTATTTATTGGATTCATTACAGTTTTTGTTGTCAGAGACAAAGTCAACCCTGAGAATTTTGTCCTGCTTGAAAACAGCGGACTATACTGGCATCTGGTTGACCTTATCTGGATTTTTCTCTTTCCCTTGTTTTATCTTATTACATAAAACTGATGGAATCAATGGGAAATGAAAAAAATCATATAATTCCTTACCGGACATTTCTTTATGTTCTGGCAGGATTAATAGTGTTAACCCTTACTTCGGTAACCCTGACACAAATCTCCCTGGGGACCCTGACAGTTGCCATGGCCCTGCTGATAGCAGCAATAAAATCCTTTTTTGTTTTGCGTATCTTTATGCATCTTAAATTTGAAATAAGGATGTTTTCCATTGGAGTTGCTGCTGTTGCATTGCTGATAAGTGTAGTAATAATAATAACTCTGCTCGATTACCTTTATAGATAATTTGTATGTATTCATCGACAGGATCTGAAGCTTCAAATTTTGTATCTACTTTCAACACATCATTTTACTTAATTGCCGGTATTTCATTGGTATTCCTTGTGGGGCTTACGGTTTTAATGCTCTATTTTGTCTTCAGGTATAACAGGAAGAAGAATAAAACTGCCACCCAGATTGAAGGCAATAACCTGCTGGAGATAGCATGGACAGTTATCCCGATTCTTCTGTCGCTCGTTATGTTCTATTATGGATGGGCAGGATGGAAACCAATGAACAAGGCACCTAAAGATGCCATTAATATTACCAGTGTTGCACGGATGTGGAGCTTTTTATTTCAATATGAAAACGGGAAGGAGAGTCCTGACCTGATTATTCCCGTCAATACTCCTGTTAAAATTAATCTTGTTTCCCTCGATGTAATTCATAGTCTGTTTATCCCTGAATTCAGAATAAAATCTGATATGATACCGGGAAGGGAAAAGTCGATGTGGTTTTTGCCGGAAACCGAAGGGGAATATGATCTGTTTTGTGCTGAATATTGCGGACTGAGACACTCTTTCATGAATGCAAAGGTTAAGGTCCTGTCGAATGATGAATTTACTGCCTGGTACGGAGACACATCCTCTGTTGCCAGCGTTGCTGAAGAAGCTTTGACACCTGCCGCTCAGGGACTGGCCATTATGAAAAACCTGGGATGTATTGCATGTCATTCCTCTGACGGATCAAAAATTGTTGGCCCGACTTATTTAAATCTATTTGGAAAACAACAGGTTGTGATCAGGGATGGAGATAGAATTAACTGTTACAGTGGATGAGGCATATATTAAGCAGAGGATACTGGATCCTTCCTATCAGGTTGTTAAAGGATATCCTAAAGGAATAATGCAGAGTTATAAAGGTAAAGTCAGCGATGAGGATATCTCAAAAATAATTGAATACCTGAAATCCCTAAATGAAAAATAATCCGGGGAAAAGACTTAAATATTACCTGGAACTGGCCAAACTGAAAATAATGTTACCGGTAAGTCTTACGGGATTCACCGGATATTTTATTTTTGATCCTCACCTTTCAGGTAAAATACTACTTATAAGCCTTGGGATTCTTCTTATGGCAGTTGCTGCTTCTGTTCTTAACCAGTTACAGGAAGCCGGAACTGACCGGATGATGGACAGAACCAAAGATCGTCCGATTCCGTCCAAAAAGATCAACGTCAGACAGGCGGTATTATTCTTTTTTTTTAATCTTGCTGCGGGAACAGCCATTATCTGGATCTGGGGAAATTTAAATGCAGTCCTCGTTGGATTATTTACCATATTCTGGTATAATGGAGTATATACTTATTCCAAAAGGATTACTGCATTTGCAGTCGTTCCGGGAGCTCTCACCGGTGCGCTGCCTCCGCTTATAGGCTGGGTTGCAGCAGGAGGGGGATTATGGGATAAACCAATTATTTTTATTGGATTTTTGCTTTTTACAGGGCAGATACCCCATTTCTGGTTACTTATCCTGAAGTATGGAGAAGAGTATAAAAAAGCCGGAATACCAAATCTTACAGATCTTTTCAGCCATGCTCAGATAAAAAGACTCACATTTACATGGGTGGTGACCTCTGCAGTTGCAGCCATATTTCTGTGTTATTTTGAAATTTTTAAAATCAGTCCTGATTGTTGGTATCCTTATTCTTGCCTCAGTATTTCTTATCTGGGAATTCTCGGAGTTATTAAGAATCACGGCTGAAAAGTATCAATTACCGGAAATATTCGATCATCCTTGATTCATACTTTTTACTGGTTCTTATCCTGCTGATTTCGGACAGGATTATAGCATAATCTGAACCACCACGATTCTCATGGTGTAATAACATTGTTGTGTAGATTGCAAATGTTCCTTTACACGAATTTGTGATTCAGACTTTCTTCGAGATAGGGATGATTGGAAGGTATGATTTTCGTTTTACTCAGAGCTGTAACCACCACCAGGGCAAATAATCCGGCATATCCAAGAAACAATCCTGCTTCAATCCATCCAAATTTAAGCATCCTGGTAGTTCCCGGGATGATCTGCATAAAAAGGTCCAGATACTGTCCGATGATAAGAAAAAATATCACCATGGAAATCACAGTTAAATTCCTGCTTGTCTTCACCGGCAGAAGCAACAGGAAAGGGATTCCCCAGTTCAATCCGATCTCAAGGAAGAACAATACTTTCCAGCCTTCATTCCACCTTATGTAGTAGTAAACAGTTTCTTCAGGGATATTTCCATACCATATAATCATAAACTGTGCAAACCAGAAATATCCCCAGACAATGGAGAGCATGAAGATATATCTTGCAAAATCGTGCAGATGATATTCATTAAGGAATGAGAAATATCCCCTTTTGTACAAAATGAATATTATCAGTGTCAGGATTGATGTACCATGCAGAAATGCAGCCACCAGATTTTTAAGTGCGAAGATTGCACTGTACCAGTGAGCTTCCAGGGACATTATCCAGTCAAAGGCAGAAAGAGAGAAAGTTATTGCAAAAATGAAAATAAATATTTTTGAGAATAGTTCACTTTTGTTGAAAAGGGTCAGAACAGCAGCCTGATCAGCAGGATTTAACGTATCCTCTCTTTTTGAAATTTTTCTTATTATTCCGGTGAAAATTATCCATAATGCAAAGAAGATTATCAGCCTGAGGAAGAAGAAAGGAACATTCAGGTACACCGATTTATGCTGCAGGAGTGGGTCATTTGCAACAGTCTCTCCGTGAGACCAGCTGTAAAGATCGTGGACTCCGAAATAAAGAAGCAGGAAGAAAACTGCTGCAAAAGGGATATAGGCCATCATTGCTTCGGGAACACGTTTGAATGCAGCAGACCATCCTGACTGTGAGATACTCTGAATAGCCAGAAAGAAAGCTGCTCCAAGTGAAAGCGATAAAAAATAGTAATTGACTATCAGGTAATTTGCCCAGGTTCTCACGGAATCAGAAAGAATGCCAAAGAGAAAAGTCAATGCACCTATGCATATTAATATTAAGGTAATTATTCTGAAGGTTGTCGATATCTTTAATTGGTCCTTCATTACTTTACTTTTTAGCTTAATTGCGGTTATATAAGGTTATTCTCTCTGATGCAACTACTTATTAATTACCTTTTTTTCAATATCTGAAGTAATCTTCGCTTCCTCCTGAAGCGTTCTGATGTACAGAACCAATGCCCATCTGTCTTCAGTCCTTATCTGGGATCCATGCGCCCCCATCGAACCCAATCCAAGCGTTATGGTATGAAATATCTCACCATCCTTAAGGTTATCCGCAATGCTGCCTGTAAGCATGCGGGGTTTCAGTGGGTATAATCCGCTGGCAAAAAGGTGTCCGTCACCAGCTCCTTTAACACCATGACAACCGATACAGAATGTCGAATAAACAGTTTTTCCCCTCGTAAGCGCTTCCATTGTCGGGGGAACTGGATTTGTGAGCTCAATTCCTGCCCTGACCCTTGATTCCGGATCAATTGTATAATTAAAAGGAGTAAAACCACGGGGCACTGTTCCAGCCGGAGGGACTCTCATTGTAATTCCGTCCTCAAAGTTGGGATTTTTTGTAAACGTCTCATAAGCCGTAGAATAAAACATATCCGGAAAATAATCCCATCCGGGAGTATTCCTGTTCCTGTCACATCCGCTCAGAAGAACTGAAAAAAGGAGAAGACAGACTGCTCTGTTAATATTCCGGGGTATAAAGATATTTTTCATGCATTTACATTTTCAAATTCTTTATCAATAATCTCAATTGCTCCCTGTTCTTTCATTATGTTTTCAGCTTTATCAGATCCTGATCTGTCAAGCTTACCGGTATTGATGACTATCACAAATTTATCATCTGTTGCCCTGTGATCGAAAATCGTATTTTCACGGCCTGGAAAAAGTTTCGATCGCGCTGAAAATAGCGCCAGGCTTCCGATAGTGACGGTCAGAATAGTGAGTACAATAGTTATGACAATAAATGACGGGAATGAGTTTAAAGGTTTTCCCCCATAAACAACTGGCCAGTCGATAACGGCGGTGTAATACAGAAATGCCAGAGTTGCAAGAATTGCTGAAAGCCCCATGAAATAAGCTGCAGCCGGAAGCTTTGATTTACGTTTCAGTAAATGAAACACCTCATGTACCGGATATGGTGTAAATACATCATAAATATTATAATCCTTTTCCTGAAGCGATTTAATTGAGGAAATGAATTTTTCCTCTTCATCGAAAATTCCTATTTTAAAGCCCCTGTTCATAGCTGATTCCGGTTAATCCTCTTTTTTAGAACCAATATGTACAACACCCTTTAATTCGCTTATTGCCATCATCGGAATATACCGCATAAAAAGCAATACACCTGTGGCGAACAATCCAATAGTCCCGACAAAGACTCCGACATCTATTATTGTCGGTGTATAGGAAACCCAATTTGATGGAAGGAAATCTTTACTTAGCGAGGTCACTATTATTGTATACCTTTCCAGCCACATACCAAGGTTAATCAGAAGCGAAACCGACAACAATGCAATCCAGTTCCTTCTCATCTTGCGGAACCAGAAAAGTTGCGGGATCAATGCATTGCAAACAAACATCCCCCAGAACTGGATCTTATAATCACCTGTAATTCTATTATGAAAAAATGTAAACATTTCATATTTGTTACCTGAATACCATGCAATAAAAATTTCAGTTAAATAGGCTGTACCCATAATCAATGATATGAAAACAAGAATCCTGGCTATCGCATCCATATGGTTATCCGTAATGTAATCAGTAAGCCGGTAGATTTTTCTTATAAGCACCATAAGGGTCATAACCATGGCAAAACCTGAGAAAATGGCTCCAACAACAAAGAAAGGAGGGAAAATAGTGGTATGCCAGCCCGGTTCTATTCCTACAGCAAAGTCAGTAGAAACAATAGAGTGAACAGAAACGACAAGCACTGCTGCTATCCCACCAAGAATAAAACTGAGAGACTCATACCGGATCCATTGCCTGCTTGAGCCAGTCCAGCCCAGGCTGAAAAACCCGTATAGTGCTTTTCTTATTTTCGATATTGTCTTGTCACGGATTGTTGCCAGATCGGGCAGCATTCCAAGATACCAGAATGAAACTGAAATCAGAAGATATGCGGTGATGGCAGTAAAATCCCAGAAAAGAGGCGAGTTGAAATTAACCCATAACGGACCGCGTGTATTCGGGTAAGGAAAAATATAAAAAGCGAGCCAGACTCTTCCCATATGCAAAGCTGGCATGAGGGCAGCACATAGCACAGCAAAAACGGTCATGGCTTCTGCAGCCCTGTTGATGGAAGTCCTCCACCGTTGCCGCAAAATCAGAAGAAAAATAGAAAATGCAGTCCCGGCATGTCCGATCCCTATCCACCAGACAAAATTGATGATCTCCCATCCCCAGCCAACGGAATTGTTTACACCCCATGTACCAATACCTTTGTAAACAGTTATATAAATAGCATAAATACCATATATCGTCGCCAGTGATGAAAGTCCGAGGGCAACAGTCCACCAGAGACCGGGTTTGGTTTCAAGTGGATTAACAACCTCCCTGGTGATCTGACCCAGCGACTTGTTCCCTTCAATCAGCGGACCTCTTATTTTACTGTTATACATCGGCTAATTGCTGTTTTTTATGACTTTCCCTTTCCGTCGTTCCAAACTTTGGTTAAATAACCCACTGAAGGCAGGGTATGAAGTTCTTCAAGCAGATGGTACCGCCGCGGGCTCCCGAACAACTTTGACACCCTGCTGTTCTTATCATTCAGGTTGCCGAATACTATAGCTTCGGAAGGACAGGCCTGCATGCATGCTGTTTTAATTTCATTGTCAAGGAGGGGCCTGTTTTCCAGTTTTGCCTGTAATTTTTTCTCCTGTATCCGCTGTACACAAAAAGAACATTTTTCCACAACGCCTCTTTCTCTTACAGTTACATCGGGGTTTAAAACCATTTTGCCAAGATCCGAAACAGTATTGAAATCAAAAGCTTTATTATTGGTGTAACGGTACCAGTTAAACCTTCTGACTCTGTATGGACAGTTATTTATACAATATTTGGTACCTATACAACGGTTATATGCCACCTGGTTCAGCCCTTCGCTGCTGTGATTGGTGGCGGAAACCGGACAGACATTCTCACAGGGAGCATTATCGCAATGCTGGCACGTCAGCGGCTGGAAATAGACTTTGGGATCATCCGGATTATCTGAATAATACCGGTCTATTTTGATCCAGTGCATAATTCTTCTGCGTTTCACCTCCTCTTTTCCGACTACAGGAATATTGTTCTCAGCCTGACACGCAATTACACACGCATTACATCCCACACACGAATTCAGGTCAATTGCAAGAGCCCCAGTGAAAACCGTCATAATTTAATTTCCGGGTATAGAGTTCTGTGGCCTGATTCAAATTCTTCGTGAAGTTCGTTTCCTGAATGACGGGTTATTTTTATATTCACTAAGGGTTGTCTCTCTTACAATAGGTCTTCCCTCCATTGAATAATGGACCTGAGTCAAAGCTAACTGACTTTGCTTGCAATGTATTTTCCAATCGGTCAGCAGTAAATCCATAATAACGGTTTCCTCCGTTCAACCTGACCAGGGGATAAACATTCAGTCCGATATTATTTGCAACAGGGCCCGAATTAATATGTCCATAACCAAGAGCGACAGAAACAGTGCCTTCAGCCTGACCAGGCTGGATAAATGCAGGAAGGATCAGGTTGTCTCCAGGCTTAATCAAATGTCCGGTAAGGATACCAAGTTTTTCAGCATCTTTTGGTGAAATGGCTGCAACATTATCCCAGCAGTGTCTTTGAAACAGGATCAGGCAGTTCCATTAACCAGGGATTATTGGAATGCATCCCGGTACCCATGGCAATACTTTCATAAAAAGCCACTTCATACCCTTCTGCCGGTATGATTTCAAGAGTTTTCATAACCCGGGAAAGTTCTTCTTTCTTAAAAGTTACCGGTTTGTTATCCTGATGAAAATAACTGAAAACTCCGTCACCAAGACATCCATCCCAGAAGTTTCTGAATTCTGACAGGGTCGATTTAGGAAAAAATTCTTTCTCCCAGTTCGCCATCAGGTAGTCGTGCCAGGAAATTGAATTTCCTGACCATTTCAGCAATGAATCCTGGAAAGAACGCGTATTGAAAAGCGGATTTATACACGGCTGACCGAGACTTAGCTGGCCGGGAATAATCTCAGCATCATTCCATGATTCAAGGAAGTGGTGAACAGGACATTCAAACTTTGCTTTTCCAACTGTTTCATTGAGACAGCCTGCCATATTTACTGTCAGGGCTGTCTTTTTTAATCCTGACAAAAACTTATCATGTTGAGGGTAATCATAAACAGGATTGACATTGTACATAAGCAGTGCTTTTATCCTGCCCGCATCCATGTCGTTAACCAGCTCCTCCATCTTACTGTCAATACCAGCTGAAATGTTGAGATAATTGTCCAGGTCAATGCAACTGCCATAATTGCCAAGGAGTGAGTTTATTCCGTTAGTAATGATCTGTATGTCAATATTATTGGTTCCTGATATAACAATAGATTTTCCCTTTAAAGCAATAAGATTGTCTGCAAGTTCCGAAATGTCTTCCCGGAATGCCGGGCCGGGGATTGTCTCAGCACCGGTTTTTTGAGCTATCTTATTATACAAATCTCCCAGCAGTATTAATTCTTCCGAAGGTTTTATTTTTTTTCTGATATCTGCATTGCTCCCGGTAATGCTCATTCCCGATTCGAATTGAATATGCTGCAGCATACTCTTCTCTCCGTTATTCAGTTTCCTGCGGGCAACATACTTCGGTATAAAATGAACCGGGGCGATCCATGTACCAAGGAAATCAGCATTAACTGAAACCACAAGGCCGGCATTCTGAAAATTATAATCGGGGATTACAGGTCTGCCGAAGCAGGCAGAATTAGCCTCAAGAACAGCCGAATATGAAACAGCATCATATTGCACCCATCTAAATTTCTTAAACCTTCTTCCGAATTCATCTATCAGTTTTATTGTGGTAGGGGAATTGATAGTCGACGTGAGAAGAACAATTTCATTTCCGTCTGAATTGATTTTTGCAATATCATTTTGAATTTGTTCATCAAGTCCTTCCCAGGAGACAGGTTTCTGATTTACTGAAGGCGATTTCAAACGTGCATCATCATAAAGGCTTAAGACTGATGCCTGTACCCTTGCAGTAGTACCTTCCCTGTTAAAAGTGGAAAGGGAGTTACCTTCGATTTTTATCGGACGCCCATCTCTTGTTTTTACAAGTATGGCGGAATATTCATGACCATCATAAAATGTGGTTGCATAATATAGAGATTTCCCGGGCGTAATTTCCGGTGGTTGAATTACATATGGAATTGCCTTCTGAACCGGACGTTTGCAGGCGGCGATAATAGCGGCTGAAGCAAAGCTGAATCCAAAAACTTTAAGAAAATCTCTCCTGGAAGAACCTAATTTCAAGAAATCATCTTCAAATAATTCCAGCAACTGGTCTTTTTGTTCCCTCAGCACTTTTCCCTTCACCACCGCTGGAAAGACCACGAAATTCTTCCGGAATTTCTTTGTGTTTTTTCATATTAAACCTCTTTATCGAACTTCGACTTTTAATAATGGCATTTCATGCATTCCGTACCACCAATCATCTTAACGTTAACACTGTCTGTTTCCCTGTTCCTTATCTTTTCCGCCAGTCCGGCATATTCCGTATAAAACCTGTTATTATTGAAATTGACATTCCTTGCTTCGGTGGCAATTAATACACCATCCCATTGTCAGGTCACTGGTAAGTTTGATCCTTCCCATATTCTCAACAGGCCCATGGCATTCCTGGCAGGCTATTTCCCCTGCGCTGACATGCTGGGCATGGCTGAAAAAAACATGATCAGGAAGGTTATGAACTTTGATCCATTCAATCGGTATTTTATTCTCGTAAGCGCTTATTACTTTGGAAATCTCAAATACCCCTGAGCGTGTCCCGCTGCGGACAAGCAGATGACAATTCATACAAATATTTTCAGCAGGAAATCCTGCTGTTTTGCTGTATGGAGCATAACTATGGCAATAAATACAGTCGGTATTATTCTGGCCTGCATGAACAGCATGTGAAAATTTTACAGGCTGATCTGGTTCATATCCAGGAGAATGACCAATTGCAATGGCATCAACAACAAGAGATCTGGTGATAAAAACTGAAGAAAATAACAATAAAACAATATTGACCCATCGTCTTTTTATTTTTTTGGTGATTATAAGATCAATTGTTGAGAAAAGGAGTAAAAGAGATGCAATTATAAATAAAATGGTATTTGTCAAAACCGGTTTGTTTTGTTTAAGACCTATTGACGGGAGCTTATCCATATATGCCTTGATCAGCACAATATCTTCGGAAGTTAAATTGAAATCCTTATGAGCCAGGCTCATCTTTTGTCCCGAAGGGGAGAGCAGTACTTTGCTTAAATCACCTGCACTTTTACTGATGTATTTTTTGGAAATTTCCACAGCATCAGGATTCCAGTTAAGTGAGTCAGAAAAACCTGTATTGTGGCACCCGGCACAATTTATTGACTTATCATTAAAGTAAACCAGTCCATAAAAAAGTCGTTCTCCTCTGATAACCTCTTCTGCTTTGAAATGCTTTTTTCTGAAATATTGACGAAACCGGCAGGCTGACTTTGATTCGGGTAACCAGGAGTAGAGAACGATAAAAAGAGTATGGTAAGCAGAAGAGAAGAAAGAATTTTTAAAGAGGAAGGTTTAAACATTACTTAACAAGTTATTAAAACGCTCAGACAAAATCACACAAACCTGATTACCATTCGCTCCACGATTCTTCACATCTAAAACGCCTAAACGTGAATTATTGATAAACCAGGTTCAGGACAGATTTTTACTTCGTAAGAAGTATTCCAAATATAAAGATATTTAATAGCTTTTAAATTACCTTCAATTTCTGATACCAATTTACTTCCATTGAAACAGCCTGGTCATCAAATTAATTTGCGTGAGAGGAAAAATTTTAGGAACTTCGAATAGGAAAACCTTTACCCGGGAATCCGTTAATCAGAATTATTTGCCGTGACAGAGTCTTATGCCACCGATCAGATCTTTGTCAGAAAGCTGACCGGAATAGTCATGGCCAATCTGGCGAATGAGAATTTTGGTGCGAAGGAACTTACTCATGATTCGGGTATGAGTCTTTATCGCTTAAACCGGAGACTGCATTCAATCAATGGAAAAACAGTAAGTCAGTTTATCCGCGAAGTGCGTTTGCAAAAGGCTCTGGAGTTGCTTCAGAATGAATCTTATACAGTTTCCGAAGTTGCGTACAGGACAGGATTCAGCAGCCCTTCCTATTTTATATCATGTTTTCATGAGTATTTCGGGTATCCTCCCGGGAAAGCTGCAAAATTAGATTCTGATAATCGTAAAGAAATTACACGCTGTTGCTTCTGCACCGGAAAAAAACAGGCAGGTTTGGCGCACCTTTATATTTGTTTCATCAGGTATCCTGATACTTGCAGTTTTGTTTTATCTGGTCTTATAATCTCTTCTCAGGAAACTTCTCAGCTGATAAAAGCAAGCAGGCAGTAAATACTCGAAAATCAATAGCTGTACTCCCGTTCCGGAATCTAAGTAACAGATTCTGCTGATCAGTATGTTTATGATGGTGTAATGGAGGAAATCTTTAACAACCTCACCAAAATACATGAACTTGGAGTAATTGCCCATACTTCGGTGGAACAATACAGGAATACAATAAAACCTATTTTAAAGAAAGTTTTATGGATTCCTGTCGCATTCTTGCAGATAAGGCTCTTTCATATGATAGTCTGCTGGATGAAGCATATTTTCTGAAAGGACAGTATTACAGGGTAAACGGACAAAGTGAAGAAGCATTGGGTCTACATCTTGTGTTGGATTATTGATAAAGCAAAGTATTATTTTGACCAGCAGATAAAATATTCTGAAGAAAGTATAAAACTCAGCAGGGATATCGATCAAAGAAAATCTGCCCAGTATGATCTTGCAGGCACTTATGCCTTTCTGGGGGATAAGGTTAAGGCCTACAAATATCTTGATGAAGTCGCTCAAAGGAATACTTTTCCATTATGGATGGTTACATTTGCAAAACATGATCTGCTTTTTAACAACATCCGTAATGAAGAACGATTTCAAAAGATTATACTCAGCATAGAAGAAAAATACCATGCTGAGCATGAGAGAGTAAGGAAATGGCTTGAGGAGCAGGGAAATCTGTAGAAATTTCAAGCCCCCTCTGTCAATTATTTTAATTGCAAATCGTATTCACAAGTTCCAAAGAACCGTTAGGGAAAGTATAATTGAAGTTTCCTATATAATGAGAACCTTTATCTCCTATAAAATTAACTTTAAGGCTTCCCTTCCCACCTGGATTAACACCTCCCGTATTAACACACTGGTCAATTATCATTACTTTAAAAACCTCATCCGAAATTGAACTTTGAAAATCCCCTGCCGAGTAACGGTGATTCCCATTTATCCAGACGCCATTCTTCCATATAATAACTTCATGGATGAAAACTGTTCCATATAGAAGATCCGCGAAAATGCCGTCGCAAAACACAGGAAATCTAAAATTTTCAAAAACCCGTTTGTCCCCAATTGCTCCAGTACCATTTTTGTTATCTGGCTGTGCATAAAGCTGAGTCAATCCAATGCCAATAAAAAGAAATAATAGTAAGAATGTTCTTGTTTTCATAGGTTTAAGATTTTAGTTGAAATTAAACATGAGTGTTATCGTTTGTTAAAAACATAAGCAGAGAAAAAAAGGAGGCTGGCTTGAACAAAATGAGGAGAAGTTACCCTATTAACCCAACCTTTTTACCCGGGGAACCAGCATCCTTTTATTCATAGTCAATTATTCCATTCAATGAGCTGAACATGTCAAAATAAAGTTAGTTTGAATGTTGTGGAGGGATATATCAATTTAAAGCAATTGATTTAAGTTTTAAACAAGTTATATCACTATTAGGCAGGGGGTGGCTATTGGTTGCAGATTTGGTTTAGAGGATGAAGATTCCTCATTTCGTCCCGCTCTGCGTGACTCCATTCGGAATGACAATGATTTTTTTGTAATCAGGGGTAAGAAGCGGCGTTTCGCAATGATATTTCGCTCCGAATTCTGTTTTTCTGCGAAACGCCGCTTCTTACCCCTGGCTTCCAAAGAGCTGATTGTCATTTCGAGCGAAGCGAGAAATCTCATACTTTTAGTCGGACGATACTGCAATAAATATCGTAATACAATAAAAAATAGATCTATTACAACAAATAATTTACCTATAACAATATGATATATTTGACAAACAGGTCACTCCCCGTAAAGCGGGGCAGGCTCTACGGAGTTTATAACACTAATAGAACTGCTAATTACTACAAACAGGTCGCACCTATGACACTCACTGAATTGAGCCGCATAACGGCGACCTGTTTGGTTCATTTTGTCTTCTCCCCAACATACCAGGAAAGAACCTTCTTAAATGGAGCCAGGAGGGTATTCCAGGGAATTTCCGAAAGGACCATTAATACGAGTATCTCAGGTTTAAAATATGAGGCTGCCAAAACTATTGCCAATCCGTTATTCATGTATGCGGCCCCAATCGAAACTGCTATTCTGTTTTCTTTATTCTGTTTTATGCAAATCAAATATCCTATTACATGAAGTAATATGAATACAAGGTAAAGCACTACAATCTTCCAGATCAGACCTGTTGGATTTTCGAGTATTACATTTCTTTGAGAGGAGATGACGATATAAACAAATACAAAAAGAAGAAACACATTTGCGGAAGTGAAAAGATGCTGGGTTTTTTCGATAGTCAGCGGAAGATATTTTTTAACTATCTGTGAAATGATCATCGGCAGGAAAACAAGGATGGCAATATCCTTTGAAATCAGTAATTTATTAATTGTTAGAGAATCTATGTCAACGAGCCAGAACAGTAATGGTACGGTAAAGGGAGCCACCAACTGACTAACGATCACGAGACTCATTGAAAGAGAAATATTCCCTTTGGCTATATCAGTCAGGACAGGTGTCGAGACACCGGCAGGCATTGCCGTAAGGAGGAGTATTCCAACAGCAAGGTCAGCATCAAAAATCCTTGTTGAAAAGTAAAAAACAAGCGGAATTACCAGCATATAGACGGCAGCTATATAGATCATCAGCCGGAAATTCCTTATGTTTTCAACGATTTTCAGTGCATCTATCTTCAGGAAAGCCAGGAAAAGCATCATTCCAAGCAATAATTTAGGCAGGAAAGAGGGAGCCTTAAATGATAGTGGCGACCACAATCCTATAAGAATGCCTGCTATAAGGATCAGCCAGAAATGTTTTTCAATAAGTTCGCTTATTTTCATCTGTACAACGTGTCTGCCTCCGGCGATATGATGGATTTATCCGGCCGGTAAATATCAGGAATTTTGATTTCTCTTTTTCATAACATTATCATAATTTCACAGTGTAGTTTAAGCAGGGATGATTTAATGATCAGTCTGAACATAGTATTGAATTATAAAAAGCTGTAAAAATCTGGTAATCATATAACCTCTTACAAATGAAAACAGTAACTCAACGTATGAAAGCATTATTTTTCTCCGGGTTTGTAATAATATTTCTTTTATTATTCCAATCTGCAAATGCTGAATTGAAGCCGAGGGAGAGGAACATATTGGCAAATGAAGCTAAAGCCATTGACCTGTCAAATGCAATGATCACCGACAACTCATGGAACAAACTTCCCGACTATAAATCGCGACAATTCTGGGAGAGTCTGCCTGCAAATATCAGGCAGGAGTATATTAAAAAAGCTGAAGGATTATCTTGATTATAACTGGCCTGTTGTGAAAGCAACAGATTATCTTGAATTTATTCGTTCCGGTGATCGTCGCCAGAAGTGTATATTCGGCCTGCAGTAATGCCCTGATTTCACTTGTAATGGGGGAACTTGTGGAAGGTAAGGGGCGCTTTATTGATCAGATAATTAATGCCGTATGGTATTACAGCGAGCAGACATGGTGGGGATGGTCGGCACACCTTGGTGCTCCAGAAAGCCGGTTCCGGACTTCCTGATGTCAATGAACCATATGTCGATCTTGGTGTCAGGTGAGGTAACAAGTAACCTGTCGTGGACATATTCCCTGTTTAAAGATGAGTTTGACAAGGTACATCCTCTTATTTCACCAAGACTGAAGCAGGAGATAACGAATAAGGCACTTACTCCGTATTTTGCAAGGGATGATTGGGGCTATATGGGTTTCAAAGGTGGACGTCCAAATAACTGGAATCCATGGATCAATTATAATATGCTTACCAGTTACCTTTTGATGGAGACAGATCCGGTCAAAAAAGTAGCAGAAGTCCAGAAGATCCTTAACTCGCTCGATAAATTCCTGAATGGTTATTCAGATGACGGAGGATGTGATGAAGGTCCTTCATACTGGGGTGCTGCAGGTGCTCTTTTGTATGAGAGCCTTGAAATAATGAAGAATTTAACCGGTGGTAAGTTTGATGTTTTTGATGATCCTCTTATTCAGAATATCGGAAAGTATTTTTATAAGGTAAATATCCATGCACCATACTTTATAAATTTTGCTGATGCTGATGCAACAACAGGTGGTAGTCCTTCGATTGTTTACAGGTACGGGAAGGCAATCAATGATCCTGTAATGCAGAAATTCGGAGCATATCTTGCCAGGCTTGGAAAATGGGGTGAAGGTGCAATGGGAGGAAGGATCTTCGACCAGATAAGGAATCTTGGTCTGATCAACGAAATCCGTACTGCTGAAGCAAAAGAAGCTCTGGTAGCCGATTTCTGGTTTCCTGATACTGAAGTTGCAGGAGCACGTGACAAGGAAGGAAGCTTTTCAGGGATTTTTCTTTGGTGCAAAAGGAGGATTTAATGCAGAGAGCCATAACCACAATGATGTTGGTTCATGCCTTATGTATTTTGACGGGAAACCATGCCTTATCGATCTTGGTCGCGAAGAATATGTTGCAAAAACCTTCAGTTCAAGACGTTATGAGATATGGACAATGCAATCGGGATACCACAACCTGCCCGTTATTAACGGAACGGACCAGATGCAGGGCGCAAATTACAAAGCAAAAAATTCTACATTTACCGCCAATGCCAAATCTGCAACCTTCACAACTGAAATAGCAGGAGCATATCCTGAAGGAGCCAAAGTTAAAAGCTGGGTACGCACCTATACCCTTAACAGGGGGAAAAACTTCGTAATAAGCGATAAATATGAACTTAGCAATGTAACCGATGCCGTTACAAGCTCAAACCTGATCACCTGTTGCAAGGTAACTCAGGTGAAGCCCGGACTTCTGAAGTTTGAAGGTGACGGATTTATCCTGAATATGTCCTACAACTCGAAGGTTGTGACACCTAAAATTGAATTCATTGAAGTTACTGACCGTTCACTGAAACGTTACTGGCCAGGCGGCGTCACACGGATCAGGTTTGAGTTTATCAAACCAGGCATAAAAGGAGGGCAAACTGTGACTTTCACCAAGGCTGTTTGAAGATTGTGTCAGGGTAAATGGATAAGCACATTCGACTATTAACTGCAGAACCTGCTCACAATATATTTAATCCAATCCCTTGCCGGTTTGATGGTTGTGTAAATGTCTTATATACAAAATCTTCTGTCTAATCTGTACCTTTCAAACGGATAATAATTACTCCGTTTGCTCCCTGCAATCCATATACTGAAGATGACGGACCTTTAAGCACTTCAATTGATTTAACCATCGAAGGATTAATTGCATCTATTGAATTCACAGGTGTTCCATTGACAACGAATAATGGAGTCGAAGATCCCGTTGTGTTAACTCCTCTTACAGTTACTCTATTACCTGAAACTGTAAGGCCGGGAATTGTTTTAAGGACCTCGTAAATAGAAGAAAAAGAAGCATATTCATTACCGCTGACATCAGATTTAGTTACAGGTTTTGTTATATCTTTTTTTCGGGCAACACTATAACCTTCATTAACAATTTCGTTATCAGTACCAACATTTGCTTGCCGGGGAATAAATTTGTCCAGATTGAAATTTATAGTTGTTCTTCCATTAATAGGTTCTTCTTTAACTTCGGTAAAAGTTGTAAAAACGCCTATTTTTTGAGCTGATGGTTTAACTTTGATCTTATAATGTCCCTTAATGTTAGTTTTACTCTCGATGGTTTTTCCATCAATCATTATAAAAGCCCCGGGAACCGGACTATAATATAAATCAGTTACTTTACCGGTTATAGTAATTTTTTTATTGGCTTTCTGAGCTGACATATCAAAAAACACTGTAAAAAAAATAAGTGTCAGCAAGAATAATTTGGTTTTCATTTTAACAAGCTTAATTAATTACAAAGCAAGTTAGGAATAATTAAGTTTAGATAGAAATCTATTTATTTCAGGCACTCTTCCCGATAATTTCTGAGATTGCGCGAATTGAAGATGCTAAAAACCTTGGAGAATAATATTATTAGCTTTAGTTTTAGGATTAATTAATCATGATTAGTTCCTGGTTACAGGTTTCTGATTTCTAATTTAGTCTGATACGAAAGGGAACAAATACCGAACAGCACCGAGCTCGCCTTCGGCTCGGTTCGTCATCCCGCATAAGCAGCCTCAACTTTTGTCTTTTATCTTTCATTTCCTGTTAGATTAAATATAGGAAATTTAAATCAGGCAAGGGAAATTATTTATTTACGGTCTAATATTAACACCCAATCATTACCATTTACTTTTTCACCCGGAGGATCAAAGGTTTTTATGCCTTTGGCTTTGTAGGTTCCTATTTTAGTTAATGCACCATTACGGGGATTGTACCATAAGGCTTTAATACTGGTCAAATGCATTTTTTCTAAGTCAATATTCATGGTATTTCCGTTGCAGGTGTAAATGAATGCATAATCTCTGCCTCTTGTAGCTGCAAGATAATCATACCTTTCCCCCTGCTTGCCAGCTATAAGATCCTGAGCTGGGATTCTTTCAAAATATGGTCTCGACAATATCAACTGCTTAAGGTATTTCATCTGAGATGCACCCGGAGCGTCTAAAGCTGCGTCCCAGTTATCTTTCACACCATAAGAGGATTCAAGGTCACCTTCTTTATGAAATTGCATTATAGCATTGTTGCCGTAGGTAAATCCACAACCACCTGCAAAAACTGACCAGTAAGCGTATCGTCGGACATCTGAGTCAGTCCAGTATGGCTGGGACGGATCGTGAAGGCCCTGCGGAATACCTTCATAGGAAGGTTCACCGTCCAGGGTAGGTTTTATGGGAATCTTACCATAGTCATTAACTGCATATTTCCAGTTGTCCTCACCATAACATAAGCCGATCGTGTCCTGATCATACCTGCGGTGTCCCGACTGGAACATATTAAAGTCAAGCCATGTCTCGTTATGGAACCATTTTGATGATTGTGTCCTGCCGAAAGGGTGAAAAGTAATGAGTTGCCCCGGACTGGTTTGCCGTAAAGCAGATCCTATTGTTTTCCAGATGGCTGTTGAATCACTGCCATTAATATCACCACCATTTACCCAGATAACATTTGACTTGTCTTTGTACCTTCCTGCCAGCCATGCTGCATATTTTCCTGCCTTTTCCCTGGTTATGCTGCCATTCCTTACATTGGAACCCCATAATGGCACAAGAGCCATATATAAACCTTTTTTCTGAGCCAGGTTTATCAGGTAATCAACATGGTCCCAGTAGTCATATTGCTCAGGGTCGTCAGCCGAATTTCCTGTTGTCGTAAATGGCCGTTCAATATCATGGTCAATCAGGGCAGAATCTCCGTAAACATTTACTGCTTTCTTAACATTATGTAATACCATCACCTGGATCACATTAAATCCTTTTTGACGCCGGTCTTCAAAGTACTTTTCTGCTTCTTCGCGGTTTAGTTTTGTGAAGAGCAACCATCCTGTATCGCCTAGCCAGAAAAATGGTTCACCACTTTCTGTGACAAGAAATCTTTTATTTTCCGATATCCGAAGATTAGGGCATAACTCTGTGTTAGTAACTGTATTACAGGACATACACAGTAATAAATATGTAAAGAAAACAGATAGCTTAATTCGCATGATACCTTGTTGGGTGTTGCCATTATTTAATTGTCTCTATTTTTAGCTTATCTGCAAGTAGTCCCGGGCTTTCAGCAGTTATTTCTATTGTTCCATCCATTTCGGTTGATTTGACGATTAATAAACACTTGCCTTCATAGGCTTTTCGAAAAGGTTGCTGAAAACTCTCAATACTAACCGGATTTCCATTCCCCACTGCTGCGATTTTACCTTTCCCTTTAACAGTAAATTTAACTACGTTATCTGCATTTGGTATCATATTTCCATTCTTATCCAGAATTTCAACCGTAATAAAGCACAGATCCTGTTTGTTAGCTGTAATTGTATTACGATCAGGTGTAAGCATAATTTTGTATGGCTTACCGGTTGTTAGTAATTCGCATGTTTCAGCTTTGTTATTTCCCATAAATCCGGTAGCAACTAAACTCCCCTTTTCGTATGGAACACTCCAAATAGCTTTGAATTCCGTGCTACGGTTAGTTTGTTTTTTGCCCAGAGATTTTCCATTAAGACGAAGTTCAACACTGTCATATGCAGAGTAGACAACCACCTGTAATGGTTTAGCCCTCATAGCCTGGCCAGGTCCAACTTTTTTTAACGTCGTCCCAACCCCAGCGTGAGGTATTATCGCCTTCGAAGGATGGAACGGGTGAATAGACAAATTCAGATAATTTAGTATCATTCTTGAATAATATATCACGATAGTATGAACGAGGTCTTCTGAAGCCGCATAAATCAAAATCCCCGCTGTAAGTAGACATCCACGGCCACATTGTTTTAGTTTTAGGCTCTGCCATCGCGTACCAACCAAGGGAGACTTCTCCCATAAAATCCATGGCTGTCCATTCAAAATTTCCTATTATATATTCATTATCAACGGCTTTCATCCAATTATCAAACGAATTTCTGGGGTCTATTTCTGAAGAATACATGATTCTATCAGGCAACCTTGTATGATCATTGGCATAATTTCCTGACTGATAACTATATCCACATATGTCTAAAGCTGCAAAAAACGGATCACATTTATACCATAATTCCGCTGCAGCATTTCTTTTCATCTGGGGCACTATTAAATTGGCTGTAACCGGCCGTGTATTATCAACAGTTTTTACCAAGGTTGCCATTTCATAAGCCAAAGCTATCCCTATGCTATCTGAATTTTCCCTAAGCTGGTTACCTATGCTCCAGGCAAATATGCTTGGATGGTTCCTGTCTCGGGTAACCATGCTTTTTGTATCAAATTTCCACCAATCATTAAAATAAACATGGTAATCATCAGGCAGCCATCCCATAGTCCAGACGTCAAAACTTTCGTCTATAACAAGTAACCCAAGCCTGTCACAAGCATTCAGAAAAGCTGTTGATGGTGGGTTATGGCCGCAACGCACCGCATTAAAACCTCTGCTTTTCATTATTTCTACCCGCCTTTCCTCTGCCCTATTATATGCTGCAGCTCCCAATGGTCCGTTGTTAGCATGCATCGAACCCCCTTTTAGTTTGATACTATTGCCATTAAGGAACATCCCTTTCTCTGCATCAAATGTTATTGAACGAATACCAAACTGAGTTTCTGTTCTATCCAGTTCCTTATCTTCTTGTTTTATAGAACAAACTAACTTGTACAAGTTGGGAGTTTCTGGCGACCACAGCTTTGGATTATCAACTTTAAGCTCTGTTTTTATGTTGGACGCTACATATTGATTTAGCCTTGTAGTTATCTCTTTTTGTGTTACAAGTGCATTATCCGGAGAAAAAATTCTAACTATGTACTTAATATCCTGCCATGAAGATGTGCCATTATTTAATGTCGAAACAACTTGAACTTTCGAAGATACACGGTCAATAATTGGTGTAGAAACAAAAATACCCCAGGGTGCTGCATGTATTTTATCCTCTATGCTCAATGTAACATTTCTATATATTCCTGAACCTGAGTACCATCGGGAATTAATCCCTTCATTTTTGACTTCTACTGCTATAACATTATCCTTTTCACCATAAAATAAATGCTTCGTTAAGTCGTACCAGAATGCAGTATATCCATAAGGATGATTACCGAGATGATACCCGTTAATCCAGACATCGGCATTCATGTACACTCCGTCAAACATAATATAAACGACTTTTGCAGTATCCTTTTGTGGCAAATTAAAATGTTTTCTGTACCAGCCGGTTCCTCCAACAGTAAATCCACTGTTTTTACCTGCAATAGCCTTAGAATCAAAAGGACCACTGATAATTCTTTTACTAGTAGTATCTGTTAAGTTTAAATCTTCTATACTCCAATCATGCGGCAAATCTACCAACCTCCAGTCGCCATCTTTAAACTCCTTTTTCTCAGCATCATTTATGGTTCCTTTATGAAACCTCCAGTCGAAATTAAATAGTGAATCTCTGGTAACAGTTTGCCCGAAAATCGAATTTGTGATTAACAGAACTGAAATGAAAAGACTGATTTTATTCATAATTATATTCTTTACTATGATTTGTATTCGATTTATTTCCAAAGATCCTCTCCATATTCCCATCCACGGCGGACAGGTTCTTTAACATAGATATCGAATTCCGGGTGATTTGTGATCTTCATATTTTCTGCATTATATTCGATCCGGGTATTAAATCTCTGAGCCATTACACCAATTGATGCCATTTCAGTCAGGCGTGCTGAATAATCGAAATTAGATCCCGGCAACGGACCGTTGCCTTTGATAGCGGCGAACCATTCTGCTCTCGGACCTCCTTCGACGCGTGGAATTGTCTCTGCAGGTTTATTTTCGAAGAAATGCTTCCACTCCTCTTCCGGTATCAATAGCTTTGGATCGTTGGGTCTGCCGCCTGTCATCAATGAAACTTTATCTCCAACCATTATCATTCCGGAAGCTGGCAATTCTTTAAGTCCCCATTCAGGACGATTTTCAGGTTTCAATCCACCTTCATACCATTTCAGAGTTACGGGAGGTTTGGTTCCGCGGGCAGCAAAATTAAAATTCAGAATTGACTGATCCGAAACAAATCCCTGAGGCGACGAGGGAACACGGGATACTGAATCAACCGATACAGGCATCCCCAGGTCAAGCGACCAGAATGGAGCGTCAAGGGTATGACATGCCCAGTCACCCAGTTCTCCGTTACCTAATTCATACCAGCCTCTCCAGAAACGAGGGATATAAAAATGGCTGTAAGGCCGGTAAGCTACAGGTCCCAACCATAGATCCCAATCCAGTCCTGCCGGTATTGGTTCTTCCTTAGGAGGATAGTTATCAGGTTTTAGGAAATATCCCCGTGGAGTGAATTCAGGACCGTTAAACCAGGCAATTACTTCCTTAACGTTACCCAGAATACCTGCTTCATACCATTCTTTCACATAACGGATACCTAGTTGTTGCGTGTCCCTGATTTGCCATTTGTGATATCACGTTATACTTTTTTGCAGCCTTACGAAGTGTGCGTAACTGCCAGATATTATGAGCAAGAGGTTTTTCAACGCATATGTGCTTGCCAAGCTGCATAGCTGCCATAGCTGCCGCGAAATGAGTATGGTCAGGTGTTGCAACGATCACTGCGTCAATCTCTTTAGCCATTTTATCAAACATCACGCGAAAATCCTTGAATCTCTTTGCATCAGGGAACTTTTTAAATCCCTCAGCTGCTGCTGTTTCGCTGACATCACATAAAGCAACAACATTTTCGTTGGTACACTCCCTCCAGTTTTCTTGTCCCTGTCCTCCGACACCTATTACTGCAATATTTAATTTACCATTACCTTTACCTGCGCTTCCACTGCCACCTCTTACAATACCGGGTACTAATAATGCTCCGGCAGCTAACTGCAGAGGTTCTTGTAATAAATTTCCTGCGTGATAAATTTTTCATGAGTTTATTTTTTTATTATTTCAACTTTGCACTTATAATATAATGAAAATCCCCAAGCTCGATTACTATAAATATATGTAAAAGTAATTTAAAGTGTTTCATAATTCAATGGGGCAATTATCTATTTTTTGTTGCAGGCTCAATTCATATTTATGATTCCGGAAGTTTGCTTAATTTTAATAGCAAATAAAACTAGTGCCTAAATGAGAAAAATGATTTTCTTGATATTAATGATATTGCTATCCGTATTCATTCTAGGATCCTCAAACTATAAACATGTCAAAACGGGAAATGATTCCCGAACCATTTCATTTGATGAAGGCTGGCGGTTTATAAAAGAAAATCCGGACGGTGCTGAGGATCCGGCTTTTGATGATTCAGAATGGAGGACTATCGATCTTCCCCACGACTGGAGCATCGAAGACCTGCCTACCGGCCAGGCAGGTCTTCCCGGACAGATCCATGACAGTATAATTGGGCCGTTCTCGAAAGCTTCGATCAGCAAAAAGGGTACAGGATATACGGTCGGAGGCACTGCCTGGTACAGAAAGCATTTTACATTAAATAAGAAAGATAAGAATAAAATTGCTTATCTCCTGTTTGATGGCGTTTACATGAATTCAGATATCTGGGTCAATGGAAAACACATTTGCAACCATCCGTACGGATACACATCGTTCTATTATGACATAACTTCCTGCCTGAACGCAGCAGGTCAATCCAATGTCGTGTCCGTTCGGGTAAGGAATGTTGGTGAAAATGCCCGCTGGTACTCAGGTTCAGGGATATACAGGCATACATGGCTTACACTTGTTAATCCGACTCATATTGGTATGTGGGGTGTATATGTTAAAACTCCTTCAGTAACTGAAAAATCCGCTGACATAAATATTGCAACAACTCTTGTGAATTCCGGCGCAAAAAATGCGCCTGTAACAGTTCAGGTTCAAATCATTGATCCTTCGGGACAGGTGGTTGGATCAACCAAGAATAACTCTACTGTCTCACCAGGCTCAAAGACCGATCTCAATCAAAATATATCAATCAGCGATCCTGTTCTGTGGTCAGCAGATAATCCAAAACTTTATAATGCCAGAGTAACAGTACTTATTAATAACAAGGTAACAGATAATCTGATTACTGCTTTTGGTATCCGCACCATTAAAATGGATGCACAAAACGGTTTTAGCATCAATGGTAAAAACCTGGAACTGAAAGGAGGATGTATTCATCACGACAATGGCCCGCTGGGATCTGCAACCATCGACCGGGCTGAGGAACGTAAGATAGAATTATTGAAAAAAGCCGGATTCAATGCCATACGATGCAGTCACAATCCCCCGTCACCATATCTGCTCGATGTTTGCGACCGTCTGGGAATGCTTGTGATCGATGAATTATATGATATATGGGAAAAACCCAAAATTTCACCCGATGATTTTTCTAAATTCATGAAAAAATCCTGGAAACAGGACTTAAGCGACATGATGATCCGTGACAGGAATCATCCATCAATAATAATGTGGAGTATAGGGAATGAGGTGCCGGAATCTGCAGATACTTCAGGATTAAGAATTGCCAGAAAACTCGTAAATGAAGTACGCACCCTGGATCCAACCCGTGCAGTTACAGAAGCTGTGGTAGATGTATCAAGCGTATATTCCGGGAAAAGCGGCTATGATAGAATGGCTTCGAATATGAATTTATTGGATGCAGTGGGAATGAACTATAGCTATAGAGTATATGAACAGGAACATGAAAAGTATCCTAACCGGATCATGTATGCTTCTGAGACTTTTCCCTATCTATCTCTTGAAAACTACCAGATATCTGAGAAGCTGCCCTATGTAATTGGAAATTTTATCTGGACGGCCATGGATTATATCGGCGAAGCTGCGTTGGGTTATCCGCAGCTGATACCTGAAGATTTTAATAATAAGAGGTGCGAGATCAGGTGCTGCTTTTCAGAGGCGTAATTCCTGGCCAATATTTAATGCCTTCTCCGGAAGTATTGATCTTATTGGCAATCCTAAAGCCCATATGTTTTATCAAAAAGTAGTCTGGGGCGACAGTAAGGTTGAAATGTTCGTTCACAGACCTGTTCCGAAAGGGGAAAAAGAAGTTATAGGCAACTGGGGTTTTCCGGATGAGCTTAAGAGCTGGACCTGGAGTGGCCACGAAAGGGAGAATATGCAGGTAAATGTTTACACACGTTGTGATCAGGTCAGACTTGAATTAAACGGGAAGAATATCGGTGAGCAATCGATTGATAAAGAGAAATCCATCACAGTCACATTTTATGTGCCTTACGAGGCAGGTATTCTTACTGCCCGCTGTTACGAAAATGGTGTTGAAACAGCTTCTGAAACATTGAAAACTGTCGGAGCGCCGGCTTCAATAAGGTTAACTGCTGACAGAAGTGTGATCAAGGCTGACCGGAATGATCTCGCTTATATTATGACAGAAGTAGTCGATTCAGATGGAAATGTAATTCCCTGGGCTGATGACTTTACAATAGATTTTGAAATAAGCGGGAATGGGAAACTTGCAGGAGTGGGTAATGGAAATCCTGGTGATATGGCAAGTTTTCAGCAGCCGGAGAGAAAAACATACCAGGGCAAATGTCTGGCAATTATACGTCCTGAAGTGAACTCCGGGAAAAATAACCATTAAGGCGACATCGGAAGGATTAAAAGAATGTTCTCTAGAATTGACTGTGAAGTAGCATCAAAGTCTTTTTTCAGATGCAATAATACAAATTGATAAAGTGCAAAAGAACTCGCTCTTGTGTTTAAATTTGAATGATAATAATGTTAATCCCATTTCTAATCTGATACAGAATAAGTAACTTCACTTTCTAAATATTAATCCAATGCGCAATTATCTTATTTCATTGTTTGTCCTGCTTTCAAGTTATGCAGTTGCACAAAATAACCCCGGCAAAATATCCAGGAACCTGTTACATTTACAGCACAACAGGACCACCAGAATATGATGGATCAGCTTGGGATAAAAAGCCTTCGCCCCGGGCCAAGTGGTAATGAGTCAGCACCAAACCATGCCAATTACGATGAGTCACTGGCAAATCCATATCCCGATCTGCCTGATTTATTGACACTGAAAAACGGGAAAAAAGTGACGACCCCTGATATCTGGTGGAAACAACGTCGTCCTGAGATCGTGGAGGATATGGAAAAAGAAGTTTATGGACGCCTGCCGAAAAAGATTCCTGCTGTTAAATGGACTGTTGATATTTCAGAGAGAGAGATGGTCGGTTTCATGCCTGTTATCGCCAAAAAGCTTACCGGGCATGTCGATAATTCAGAATATCCTCTTATTGATGTAAATATCTCGATGGTGCTTGTTACACCGGCCAATGCAACGGGTCCGGTACCAGTGCTTATGATGTTCGGGATGGCTAACCTGCCTGCTCCCGCCCAGCCAAACCAGGATGAACTGGATCTGATTAACCAGGCATTCAGGAAATTGCTTTCGGAAAGAGATCCTCAGGTAAAAGCAATATTCGATAAGTATCTGGCATATACTCCTATAACCCGTGCAACAACTGCTTTCCCTTTTGGAGGTATGGGAGGACAGGCTAATGCAAATGCCGATCCTCCTTCAACACAGCAGCTTATTGCTGCCGGCTGGGGTTATGCTACGATAGATCCTTCAAGCATTCAGGCCGACAATGGAGCCGGTTTGACAAAAGGTATCATCGGGCTTGTGAATAAGGGTCAGCCGCGTAAACCCGATGACTGGGGTTCACTGAGGGCCTGGGCATGGGGTGCTGCACGCGGACTTGATTACCTTGAAACCGATCCTGCCGTTGATGCAAAGCATGTTGGTATTGAGGGTGTTTCACGTTATGGTAAAGCAGCGCTTGTCACACTTGCTTTTGAGGACCGTTTTGCCATGGCACTGGTTGGTTCATCAGGGAAAGGCGGAGCCACTCTTCATCGCCGTAATTTCGGTGAAGCTGTCGAGAGCCTTACCGGAACAGGTGAATATCACTGGATGGCAGGGAATTATTTGAAATATGGAGCTGCTGAATCAACTTCCGGAGTTGGAAATGCAGGACAAATGCATGTTGATTCTCATAGCCTTATTGCAATGTGTGCGCCAAGGCTTACTTTCATCAGCTATGGAATACCTGAAAAGGGTGATGCGAAATGGCTTGACCAGAAGGGAAGCTACATGGCTACAGTTGCAGCCGGAGCAGTATTTAAACTTCTGGGTGTAAAAGATATCGGCGTTTCAAATGATTACAAAACAGAAGTAATGCCTCCCGTAAATACAAGCATGCTCGATGGAGAACTTGCCTGGCGTCAGCACGATGGAGGGCATACTGATGCACCGAATATGAAATATTTCATTGAATGGGCTAATAAAAAAATCAATTATAATCCTGTTACACAGGGAAGAAGATAGAAACTAAAAAGTGCAGGAAAAGGCAACTCCTGGCAACATGCCGGATTCTGTGGTGTTAAAAGTAAAAACATACTGCTTCGAGAATATGTTTAAATTAGATGGAGGCAAAAAAGCAATATAATGAAAACCAACTTAATAATAATCTTTATGACTTTTAGCTTCGGTTTGACTGTAAATGCTCAGGCAGTTTATGTCGACAGTAATACCGGAAATGATAAAAATCCAGGTACTAAAGAAGCTCCTGTTTTCTCAATACAAAAAGCTGCTGAAATTATCAGAAGCCAGGATAATAATATTTATACCATGAAAATAAATCCCGGAATCTATATCCTGGATAGTCATATATCAGTTGCAACTGAAAAAGAGATGACTGATAAACGTATTGTAATAGAAGCGAGTATTTTACCCGACGATACATCATGGACACCTGAAAAAATGCCGGTAATTGCAAGTAAGGCAATAAAAGGCGAAATACCGGATAAATTATAATTTTGTTGTCAGTTTTTTAATCGATGAAAGCCATGTTACAATCAGAGGGATTAAATTTCATGGTTATTTTTATCCCAATACCAGATATTTTCCGATTGCAAGGTTTAATAAATCAAAAACAGATTTATTAGTTGAGCAATGTATGTTTGTCGGAGATGCAGATATTTCTCAAATTCAGGCAGGGGTCATTGCTCATGGCAATGAAGTTAACATTGATCATTGTGTCTTTTATAAAGTAAGAAATACTGTAGTATTTTTTCAGGATTCAGGAAATGGTATTAAGAATGGCAATTGTCTTACAAATTCAATAATTTATGGCGCATCTCAGGCAGTTTGGACTGTATCGCCAGATAAAGATTTTAAATTTGAGAATAATATTGTTTCAAATTGCAGATATGTTTGGGTTAAAAATGATTTCAATCCAACAAAATACTCAATAAATAATTGTGTAATAGTAAACAATCAATATTATACAGGGGATACCGGATAGCGAGCGTTTGAGTCCTGGGGAATTTGAAATAAATGAGAATAACGTAACAAAAAAAGGTGAAATTTCATTGAGATTAATAGATAATGATGATAAGCCGCTCTTACTTGGTGATTGATGGACCACTCCCAATTGATTATATGCATATTATCCCTGGATCGCTCGGATATGATATGGGTGCAGGATTATTTAAGAATAGAAAACAATAGATATAATCCTGTTATCATATTTGATGTAACTGATTATAATAAACCTCTTTTATAAAGGATCCTCCGCTCTTACTTTTAAACCGGACTGTTCTTAACTCTGAAATTTAATAAGAGTCAAAGCCTTATTATGGCCATCAAATCTGGAATACCAAATATTTAATAATCAGACAATTATATTTCGTCCCAATCAATATTGATTTTATTTAATAAGAAACTTAACGTATTTTTTACGCTAAGTTTGGAAAAATGAAATATTCTTTATAAATTGGGATGAGTAATTTTATATGTTTTTGTTTTAGTTCCGAAACCTGTCTTTCAAAGTTTAATATTGTCTTTAGTCATTAACCCTAAAACCAATGCCTATGAATTACAGCCTAACCTAAGCCCCGTTCTCAACTGTCCTTTTTGTCATTTGACAATAAATAATTATTACACTAATTGTAACACTTTTTATACAGGTTTAATCTAACTTAAATCTTAATTATGAAAAAAACTAAATTCTTACTACGGACGGATTTCAGGTCCAGTCCGGGGAAATTGATTAAAATTTCCAGATTTATTACTCTCCTTGCTCTGGTTGGAGCCATTAGTTTCTTCCAGAGTAAAGTAAATGCACAGGATAAGTCTGTGGACAATACAGGGCCTCTTGCTGTTCTCACCAATGTGAGCACAAATAATACCGACGCTGAAATGCAACAGAGGAGGATAACCGGTACCATCAAAGACGAAAATGGAGCTCCTCTTGCTGGCGCCACTGTACAGGTTGTGGGTACAACATCTGGTACCCTGACCAGTGTGGATGGCAAATACTCTATTGATGTTCCAGATGAGAAAGCATCCCTTATGATATCATTTGTGGGATATATAGCGCAACAGCTTGCTGTTGCGGGAAAAACAACAATTGATGTTACTCTCAGCTCCACTCTGACAAGTCTTGACGAAATTGTAGTAGTCGGTTACAGTACTCAGAAAAGGGCCTCTATTACCGGTGCTGTGGCAGTCGTTAAAGGCGATGTTATGGCCAAGATCCCTGTAGCAAACGTTACAAACGCTATGGCTGGTCAGATTTCCGGGGTAATTACCAGACAGAATGGTGGGGAACCAGGTTCAGATAACTCTGATCTTCATATCAGGGGTATTGCAACTACAGGTTCAAACGGACCATTGATTGTTGTTAACGGCATTATAAGGAACAACCTTAACCAGATAGACCCGTCAACGATTGAATCAGTATCTATATTGAAAGATGCTGTCGCTGTTGCTCCTTACGGACTTGGCGGTGCTAACGGTGTTATGCTTATCACCACCAAATCCGGTTCTGATGGATTGGCAACACTGTCATACAATATGTATTATGGTGTACAGACTCCTACTTACTATCCAAAATTGCTGAATGCGGTTGATTATATGAGACTTCGTAATGAAGCAATCCGGAACGAGAGCGCTACAGCTGTTTTGCCGTTCGATCCTGCTTTAATTGCCCATTATGCAGACTCCACTGCCAAGGATCCTGACAAATTCCCGAATAGCAATACAAGAGACCTTGTCAATTTTAACGTACCTATCCAGAAACATGATCTTCAGATTTCCGGAGGTAATGACAAAACAAGATATTTTGCAGGACTGGGATATTTCGGGCAGCAAGGTTTGTTTGAAAAGGTAAATTATAAAAGGTATAACTTTAGCTTAAACCTTGAGACAAATGTAACCAATACAACTAAGGTAACTGCCTCATTTATCGGATCAGCTGAAACAAAGAATGACCTTGACGTTGCATCAAGTGCAGAACAGCTTTTCAGGAATGGTTACAAGTTCATCCCGACAGAAGCTGTCTATTATTCAAATGGCCTGTGGGGGCAGTTTGCAGGTAACTCACCTGTTGCAGTGCTCAAAAGCCCGGGCTACTATCATGATGAAAATAATACAGTTCTTACCTCGATAGGTATAGAACAGCAAATTTCTTTCATTAAAGGATTAAGTGTGAAGGGAGTCTTTAGTTATGACACAAGATTGCGGTATGAGAAAGGATGGCATACACCTTTCTATTATTCTATAATCAACCTGACCACCAAACCATATACTTTCACCCAATCGATATCCGCACAGGAAGGAAACGTTCCAACATACACCTACCTCCAGCAGTATGATTCAAGATGGAGAACTTATACATATCAGGCATACATTAATTACAACCGCACATTTGGCAAGCACAATATTACTGGTCTGGTAGTTGCGGAACAAAGGAACGGTAATTATGACCAGCTGTACGGACGTAGAAATAATTTCTCTGTCAGCGTTGATGAGTTGGGCCTTGGAAGTTCCAATAAAAATGATTACGATAACGGAGGTACATCTAATGTTAACGCACAGATAGGTTACGTTTACAGGGTAGGATGGAACTACGATAGCAGGTACATGTTCGAAGCTACAGGACGTTATGATGGTCACTACTATTTTGCTCCCGGGAAAAGATGGGGATATTTCCCTGCCTTCTCGGCCGGATGGAGAATTTCTGAAGAGAGCTTCATGAAAAGTCTGGACTGGCTCACTAACCTGAAACTGAGAGGATCGTGGGGTAAATCAGGGAACCTGGCAGGTAATGCTTACCAATATCTTTCTGGTTATACTCTTTATGGAAACAGCTACGCTTTCGGAACCGGAGCAATGGTTCAGGGAGCGTATGTTGATAATGAAAATAACCCGGACATTACATGGGAAATATCAACCAAAACTAACTTAGGTTTTGATGCTTCTTTCTGGAAGGATCTGTTAACTATTGAATTTGATTACTTCTTTGAAAAAAGAACAGGTATGTTGTTAAATCCTAATATAACTGTTCCTTATGAGTATGGTATTGGTCTGTCTCAGACGAATGCCGGTATTATGGATGACAGAGGTTTTGAACTGACACTTACCACACGGAAGGAATTCCAGAACGGCCTGAGGTTGAATATAAGCGGAAACATCAGTTATGCCAAAAATAAAATGGTTCAGACATTCGAGACAGCAGCCACCTACAACAATCCTAACCGCAGGCGTACAGGAAGACCTTATAATAGTGTATTCGGTTACAAAGCTCTCGGTTTCTTCTCAACTGCTGAAGACAAAAACAGCGATGGTTTAATCGACGCTGCAAATGATGGTTACAATATTACCCAATGGGGCGCATTGCATCCTGGTGACATTAAATACGCTGACCTAAGCGGTCCGGACGGGAAACCTGACGGTAAAATAGATAGTAATGACGAATGTGTGATTGGCGATCCTCAAACTTATCCCCTTATGATTTACGGCGCAACAGTAACTGCCGGTTGGAAAGGATTAGACCTCAGTTTGTTCTTCCAGGGAGCAGCAATGACTTCCTATAATATTCAGAACTTCAGGACATTCCCATTCTTTAACAACAACAGTAACGCCGATTATGAGTATTTTAACAACCGCTGGACTGTTAATAATCAGAATGCCAAATACCCGATATGCTGGAAGAGCCCGGTTGCTAATATGCAACAGCCAAGTACTTTCTGGCAGAGGGATGCTTCATACTTAAGACTGAAAAATGTTCAGTTAGGGTATACTATTCCTAAATCAATAATGCAGAAAATAAAGATCAAAAACATCAGGATCTATGTTGCAGGCCAGAACATTACTTACCTGGAGCAAGATTAAATTTTTGGATCCGGAAAGTTCGTATAGTACTACTGATGGTACCTCTTCTCCTTCTATGAAGTCATACTCTATCGGTGCAAATGTAACCTTCTAGTTATCACATTTAAAATTTAATTACTATGATAAAGTTTAAAATAATCAGGAACATTGCATTTATAGGACTATTGCTCTTTTTTACCGTTTCCTGCAAACAAGATCAGTTCCTGGAAACTACGAGCAAATCGACCTTGACCGATGCTACAATGTGGGCTTCGGAAGGTAATGCAGATATTTATCTGAATGACTGTTACAGCAGGCTCGAACCTAAAGGAAACCAGCCGGACAACCTGGATAATTTTACATCCGATAACGATGCTGGCTTCTACTATAATTCCTATAACTTTAAAAAAGGAATTGTTGAAAAATCAGCAGGACCGAACGGTTCAATTTGGGGTGGCACTCCTGGTCCATTCCAGATTTATGGCTGGCAGGGATATTATCAGACTATCAGGAAGATAAACACCTTTATTGCCAAGATAACTGAAAATCAGGCAAATTACTCTACCGCCTGGTACAATAAACGTATGGATGAGGCAAGATTCCTCAGAGTCTGGAATTACAATGAAATGTTTATGAGGCTTGGTGGACTTGTTTTGGTAAAACAGGCACAAAACAGGGCTACAGATACTGAAGACGAGATGTATCTTCCAAGAAGTTCTTACAAGGAAACATTCGATTATATGGTAAGTGAACTGAGTTCAATTGTAACGAATGCTTATCTCCCGATTAAATACAGCAATGGTAACTCAGATGCCGGAAGGGCAACTCTTGGAGCAGCGCTTATGCTTAAAGGTTGGATCCAACTATTTGGAGCCAGCCCTGCATATAATTCGACCGATCCGGCTGTTCCCCGTTCTCCCGATAACCTGCAGTCATTTCCGGATTATCAATTGTCACGTTGGGCCGATGCAGCTGCAACAAATTTGCAGTTCATCAATACATACGGACATAAAGGAACATCTACGTATAAACTATTCACTCCTTTGTCAAAGTTCTGGAATGAAGCCAATGAATACAATAGTGAGGTCGTTTTTGACAGACAGCATGTTGGGACTACCTTGGCTCAGTCGTATGATACTTACGGAGGACCAGTATGGATTCAGGGGACTTATTACACATGGGGAAACTACTGTCCTACGCAGGAACTTGTTGATGATTACCAGATGGCAAATGGTTTGAATCCTCTCAACCCTGACGGGACTGTCAATGTAGCTTCAGGTTATGATCCGAACCATCCGTATGTAGGACGCGAAAAGAGGTTCTATGACTGGGTTGTTTATGATGGAGCACCATATAAACAAGACTGGATGACTTCAACCGATACAATCTTCACACGTATCGATAAAGTACACCCTTCGAAGAATCAGATCGACTACGGAAGTGATGATGTCGGTAATACTGCTTATTATTCAAAGAAAAGACTTGATAATGCTCATCCAAGAGGTGGAAACCTCGATGGCAGAAATTATGTCTTTGCCCGTTATGCAGAAGTTCTGTTGAACTATGCTGAAGCACAGAATGAAGCTGTTGGACCGGATGCTTCTGTTTATGAGATGATCAATGCTGTCAGACAGAGACCCGGGACTGATCTTCCTGCTCTTGCTCCAGGTATGACCGGGATCAAATGCGTACTGCAATTAAACGCGAAAGGAGAATCGAATTATCTTATGAAAATAAGAGATTATTCGATCTATGGCGCTGGAAAGACGCAATGACCGAGATGAATAAAGATCTTCATGCTATGGAGATCAAGAATACAGTTCCTGCAACCAATGCCGGAGTATGGACATATACAAGGATTTCTCTACAACATCCTCACGTGTTTACACAGAAGATGTATTTCTGTCCGATACCTCAGGCTGTAATAGACAGGAATTCAAAGCTTAAACAAAATTTTGGTTATTGATGATCTGAATATGTTCTTCTGATATATGAGGCCATAAAAGATCTTCTTTTATGGCCTTATTTTTATGGACTTTTCCTTAAGGTGATTTAACAACTTTTAAGAGCCTCATTACCATATAAACTAGACTATTTATTTAATTTTGAGGAAATAATTACCGATGATACGACAGATAAATAGTAAAAGTATCAGATATATTCTCATAGGCATACCGTTTGTCATTTACTTCCTGTATTTTGCTTTGTTAAACCGGTATCATATACTCTATCTTGAACAAAACCAGTTGTTTATCTGGAGTCTGGATTTTCTTAAAGAACAATTTTCCTTACCGGGTGGTTTAACACTGTATTCAGGCAGTTTTTTCACTCAGTTTTTTGTCTATCCGTGGTTAGGGGCATTTATTTATACACTGAATTCATTTGCGATTTTTGTGCTTTCATTTTACATTTTTAAGAAACATAATTTTGAAAACATAGTTTTATCGCTTGTCCCGGTGTGGCTTCTGGCAATATTACAAAGCAACGAGCTCTTTATATTTGGACAGGCGATCGGATTTTTGCTTCTCCTGTCTTACTTTGCTTTATATATATCGATCAACAAATCAGGATCACGTTATATCCTGTTCTTTGCAGGATGGCCGGTTTTTTACCTGCTTACCGGAGGCTTTTCCATTCCTCTTGTTTTATTATGTGTCCTCCACGAATTACTTTTCAGGAAAGAGAAAAAACGTTATATCATTACTGTCTTTATATGTTCATAACAGGAATTCTGGTGCCTTATTTATCTTCCCGCCTTATATTTTATATCCAGCCTGATAAGATCTTTACCTATCCTGTCATTTCTGAATTACATTCAATATTCCTGTATGCATTAATATTGTTACTTGTCTGGACTCCATTGATATTAATAGCAGGCTTTTTTATGGATAAGATGAAATCCCTTAAAAACCGGTTATTGCCATGGAGCATCTCGAATGTTCTGACAGGTGTGGTAATAATTGTTCTGATGGCTTTTGTGGTTCATAAGCGTGCTTATAATAAAATGGCAGATATGATGCTGGGGATTGATCATTATGCTCAGCAGGCTGAATGGAATAAGGTTCTTAAAATTTCTGACCGGTACCCTGGGTATAACACTCTCGTGATTTATTATACCAATCTGGCTTTATACAAGACCGGGAAAACTGATGGATAAGATGTTCAATTATCCTCAGATCGGCTCGCAGGGTTTAAGACTGAAATGGCAACGTAATTTAAATCTTTTCTTTGGAGGAGAAGTCTTTTCTCAATTAGCATATAATAATGAATCAATCCATTGGGCTTTTGAAGCACTGGTGGCAAAAGGACTGAATCCGCGTTCGCTGAAGAAATTAGCTGTCGGGTGTATCGTAAATGGAAATTATGACATTGCACGTAAGTATCTCAGTCTGTTGAACAGAACTCTTTTTTACAGGAGATGGGCACAACAACATGTCAGATATCTGTCTGATCCTGACCTGGCAGAAGAAGACTCTGAAATATCCCAATACCGCGATTTAATGGTCAGATCCAATTTCTTTTCAGAGGTAAATGGGTTGAATCTGCAGGATTTGCTGAAAAACCATCCTGAAAATAAAATGGCTTATGAATATCTGCTTGCTTCTTTGCTTCTCGACAGGAACCTTGATGATTTTGCCAAAGTAGTTCTCGATCTGAAATATTATGGCTATAACAGAATGCCTTTGCATATTGAAGAAGCCTTGATCTTTTATAATTTCTATGAAAATCAGAAAATAATTCCTGAAGGATTTTCCTTCAGACAGGAGACAATTAACAGATTTAACGATTATGCTAAGATGTATACCAGGTTTAGAAACGACCGCAAAGTTGCCGCTTTGGAACTAGGAAAAAAATACGGAAAAACTTACTGGTATTATCTGCAATTCCCCAACAACTGATTATGATGAAAAGGAAGAGAATTACAGCATCAAGGATTGCAAAATTTTATATGTTTTATTTCATTATTCTTTTAACTGCAATAAGCTGCAACAAAAGAATGCCTGAGTTTGATGAATTAAATCAGAATGCAGTTTTGAATCCTGATTATACTTCAATTACGATTCCGCCAAACATTGCTCCTCTGAATTTCAGGATAAATGAAACTGCTGATAAGTATCTGGTAAGATTTCATAATTCGAATGGAATTGATTTTAGGATCAGTTCAAAGGACGGCAGCATAGAAATTCCCAGGAAGAAATGGCATAAACTATTATCGAGTTCAATTTCGAAGGAGTTCTATGTGGATATTGTAGTGAAGAAATCTCACAAATGGGTGAAATTTAATACAATAACCAATTATGTTGCACCGGATTCCATTGATAAATATTTGGTATACAGATTAATTGATCCGGAATTCGAGACCTGGAACATTATGGGCATATACCAGAGAAATCTTGAAAACTTTAAAGTGACACCGCTTATGCTTAACAGGGTGAGTGATGGTAACTGTGTGAATTGCCATACATTTTGCAGAAACAGCAGTAAAACTATGATGTTTCATATGAGAAGTGAACACGCCGGCACTATTATTTTCAAGGATGGCAAACTCTCTAAAATAAATACTAAAACCAGTAAAACGATTGCTAATGGAATGTACCCCGCCTGGCATCCTTCGGGAAAATATATTGCTTTCACAGTCAATAATATTGTACAAAGTTATCACGCTATACCCGGAAGGACAGTAGAGGTTTATGATACACTTTCAAATATTGTTCTTTACGATGTAAATAAAAATGTAATCACCAGTTGCCAGACATTATCAGATCCTGATCATCTCGAGACTTTTCCCACCTGGTCGCCAGATGGCCGTTATCTGTATTATTGCTGTGCAATCAAAAATGTACTGAAGAAACCTGATTATGAAAGTTTTATGGATGTGCATAGCAAGATCAGGTATGATCTCCTCCGCATCGGTTTTGATCAGGAAAGCCGTACTTTTGGAGCAGTTGACACTGTCCTGACTGTTTCAGATACGTTAAGCAGTATCTCCTTTCCAAGGATATCACCTGATGGCAGATATATACTTTTCTGTAAATCTGAACATGGCAATTTAACTATATGGCATCCTGAAAGTGATTTGTACCTGCTTGACTTAAATACGGGCACAGTATCAAAGCCGGAAATCAATAGTGATAAGGCTGAAAGTTTTCATTCGTGGTCATCCACCGGAAGATGGATTGTATTCAGTAGCCGGCGTGACGATGGCTTATTATATACGCGACCATATTTTGCTTATTTTGATACATCGGGTCAGATGCATAAACCATTTGTACTGCCTCAGAAAAGTACTAAGCATTATTTTAGGATAATGAAATCATATAATCTGCCTGAGCTGGTTACTTCCAAAATAGACCTGAATCCACGCAAATTTGCAGGAATTATTAAAACGAACAGGCCACAAATGCTGGATTTCAGGATTTTTAAATATAGTTACCAGAATGTAATTCTCCGGCGGAAGGATTACCATTTAGAGTCATTATCATAAATAAAATATCTTAACCTTAACGATTTAATGTTTAACCTCTTAATTATTCTAAAATGAAAATTAAAATTGCCAGAATCTGTTTTTTGGTTCTTTCCTGTATTGCCGTAACGGCTTTCATACCAGGAAGTGAAAATTCAAAAAAGCCAATTTACCTGAACACCTCTTATTCTTTCCAGGAAAGGGCGGCTGACCTAGTATCGAGGATGACCCCGGAGGAGAAGCAGAGTCTTCTTGGCAACACTATGCCTGCTGTTCCGCGTCTGGGGGTTAACGCTTATGATGTCTGGGGTGAAGCCCTTCACGGTGTACTAGGCAGGACCTTTATCAGCGGTAAGACGGCGACGTCATTTCCAAACAGTGTCGCTCTGGGATCTTCATGGGATCCGGCATTGATGAAGCGTGAAACTTCTGTCATTGCTGATGAAGCCAGAGGCTTTAACTATGATGTCATATATACACTTACCTACTGGTCTCCGGTAATTGAACCCGTCAGGGATCCAAGATGGGGGAGAACAGGAGAATCATTCGGCGAGGATCCTTTCCTTGTTTCACAGATAGGCAGAGGTTTCATACAAGGTCTGATGGGGAACGATCCGGTTTATCTTAAAGCTGTACCGTGCGGGAAGCATTATTTTGCAAATAATTCCGAATTTAACCGTCACACAGGCAGCTCAGATATGGATGACAGGGATATGAGAGAGTTTTATCTACTGCCATACAGGACCCTTATCGAGAAGGACAGGCTTCCGGCAATTATGACCTGTTACAATGAAGTAAACGGCGTTCCGATGTCGGCCAACAAATATCTTGTCGATACTATTGCCAGAAAAACCTACGGCTTAGACGGTTATATTACAGGAGACTGTGGTGCAATATCTGATATTTTCTCTGGCCACAATTATGCTAAAAGCAACCCTGAAGCAGCAGCAATGGGGCTGAAATCAGGGGTTGACTACCGATTGCGGAAGCGTTTACCAGACAAGTGCTCTTGAGGCAATAAAACTAGGTTTGATCACTGAGGCTGATATGGATCTGGCACTTACTAATATGTTCACCGTGAGAATGAGATTAGGCGAGTTTGATCCCAAAAGCAAAGTTCCTTATGCAGGCATCAGGCCGAATATTATCAACGACCCTGCGCATAATGACCTTGCAATTGAGGTTGCTACAAAGACTCCTGTTCTTTTAAAGAATAATATAGTTGCTAAAACCGGCAGAAAGGCACTCCCATTAAAGGCTGATGAAATAAAGAAAATTGCCGTGATCGGTCCACAGGCAGACAGGGTGGAACTCGGGCCATATTCAGGAATGCCAGAGGCATCAAACAGAATCACTCCTCTGGCAGGTATCAAGAATTATATTGAACAAAATAACATTAAAGCGGAAGTTGCATATAATTCAGGTGGAAATACTTCAAAAACAAGCGAGTTCTTCACTCTGATCAGATTCTCAACTGTTAAGAAAGATGGTACTGTAAAAGATTATGATGCATCCAAATATGATGCTGCCGCACAGGGTATTGTTATTGGCGCCAGGCAAGGACAGAGTGTCACTATGAGAGGAATTAATGACGGTACCTGGTCTTCTTATAATAATATCGATATTACCAATGTTGATTCAATTAGATTCAGCCTGAATGTTTCTGGTACTGATGGAGGAATAATTGAAGTAAGGCTAGGCTCTGCAACAGGGAATCTGATTGCCACTGCCAAAGTTACAGGCACTCAGCAAGGCATGGGAGGATTTGGTGGTTTTGGAAGACCAAGAACTGTTCCGACTAAATTAAATACTCTTGGTGTAACAGGACCGCAGACTGTAGTATTTGTTTATCGCGCACCGGAAGCAGCTGCCATCGATAAAGAGGCTTTAGCCCTGGCTTCTTCCTCGGATGTCGCTGTTGTTTTTGTCGGGACTGATGACAGGACCGCCAGTGAAGAATCTGATAGATTCAATATTCAACTTCCGGGTAATCAGTATGAACTTATCAAATCAGTTGCAGCTGTAAATCCTAATACCATTGTCGTGATGCAGTCACTTGGAATGGTGGAAGTCGATCAGTTCAAGGATAATCCTAACGTGACAGGTATAATATGGACAGGCTTCAACGGTCAGGCACAGGGTACAGCTATGGCCAAAATACTTTTTGGTGATGTGAATCCCGGAGGTAAGCTGAATGCCACATGGTATAAGACACTTAATGATCTTCCTGCAATAACCGACTATAACTTAAGAGGCGGTAACGGGAAAAATGGCAGGACATACTGGTATTTCAACAAGGACGTTTCGTATGAATTCGGATATGGGCTCTCATATACGACATTCGAGTACAGTAATTTCGCAATCAGCCAGAATGCTATCACTCCAAATGACAAGATCACCATTAGCGTTGACGTAAAGAATACAGGAAGCGTTGATGGTGATGAAGTTGTACAGGTATACCTTAAGACTCCCGACAGTCCTGCTTCTCTCCAGAGACCAATAAAGAGGCTGAAGGGATTCCAGAGAGTAACGATAGCAGCAGGACAGACAAAAAGAGTGTCGATTGATATAGACTGTTCAGATCTGTGGTTCTGGGATATTGCAAAGGACAGGATCACTTTCGACCAGGGCAGATATGTATTCGAGATAGGTGCTTCATCGAAAGATATCAAAGGCACCGTCCAGGCTACGATGAGCGGGAGCTACAATCCTGTATTGAAAACCGTTGTTGCTGAATGCGGCAAGGTGGTCCTGAGACCGGGCAATACTGTTCAGACTAGTGTAAGCGCATCTATGTCGGACGACAGCTTCATCAATATCAGGGACGCAAAAGTAACCTACAGCCAGCAATAATCCTTCAGTGGCAAGTGTGGATGAGAAGGGATAGGTAACGGCAAAAGGAGTAGGAACCGCATCGATATTTGCATATGTTACGGTTAATGGCAAAACAGTTTCTGACAGCTATCCTCTGAAGGTAATGCCTGATCTGAAACCGGCTTCAATAACAGTTAACGGAAAGAATGTTACAGGTTTCAGTCCTGCTGTCAAGGCGTACAGTTATCTCCTGAATGCTGGTTCAGGAATTCCGACTGTCGGTGCTACAGCTGCAGGCAGTGATGTTTCAGTGGAAGTTGCCCAGGCAAAAGGTATACCAGGTACTGCAGTAATTACATTGACTGACAATATTACTGTCGAAAAGAATTTCTACAACATTAACTTCGGGACCAGTTCTGTCAGTGATGAATTCAACACCGGAACGCTTGGCAAACAATGGAGCTGGGTAAGGGAAAATCCCGCAAACTGGAGTCTTTCCAAAAAAGTCGGATCGCTGGTCATCACGAGTGCCAAAGGTGACATTGTTTCAACAAACAATAATGCAGAGAATATTCTTCTTCAGAGTGCAAATACCGACTGGACAATTGAGTCTAAGATAGTATGCTCCAGAAAACCATCGGGATTCGCACAGAACGCCGGAATTCTGGCATACCAGGACGATGATAATTTTGTAAAACTTGTTTACAGAGCCGGTGGCAGAAGAGGAATGGGTGGCTTTGGCGGATTTGGAGGTCCAGGCAGGCTGGTCCTCAGCCAGGTTCTGTAGAACTTGTTATCGAGAAGGATGGTTACCAGACATCTGCTGCCTCGCTAAGTATGGCAGACATAATTAAGGACAACAACACACTGGTACTGAGACTCGATAAGAAAGGCACCATTTATACAGCCTCCTGCTCATCTGATGGTAAGAATTTTAAAGCAATCGGTACTGCAGATATTATGTTAAAGGATATAAAGGCCGGAATGATAACCTGTGATGGTGTTGCACCGGCAAGGATGGGCAATTTCCCCGGGATGCAGCAGCAGACCAGCCAACCCGAAACACCGTTTGAGGTTGCATATGACTATTTCCATATAACAAACAAAGGCTTGAAATAGGATTTTTATTTCATCCTTAAACGATGTAAAATGAACTAACTTAATTTTTACAGTATGAAAAAAGGTAATTTACAAAAACGGTGTTTTTGTTTCGTTATGTTTTACAGCAATCCTGTTAATTAATGCATGTAAAACTGAAACTCAAAAACCTGTTTACCTCGATGCCAGCTACTCTTTCGAAGAGAGGGCGGCTGATCTGGTATCAAGATTCACTATCGAAGAAAAACAAAGTCTTCTTGGAAACACTATGGCAGCTGTCCCCCGACTTGGAGTTAATACCTACTATGTTTGGGGTGAAGCTCTTCACGGGGTTGTACCAATGTTCAATCCCAAAGGAGGACCCGCAACGTCTTTCCCCAGCAGCGAATCACTTGGAGCTTCATGGGATCCCTCTCTTATGGAAAAAGAAACTTCCATGATTGCCGACGAAGCACGCGCATTTAATAATCCGGTAATTGCTAACCTGACTTTCTGGTCACCGGTGGTTGAACCTGTTAGGGATCCCCGTTGGGGAAGGACAGGAGAATCATTCGGTGAAGATCCTTTTCTGATTTCACAGATAGGCGGTGGTTTTGTCCGCGGTATGATGGGTTATGACTCGGTTTATCTAAAAGCTGTTCCTTGTGGTAAACATTATTTCGCCAATAACAGCGAGTTCAATCGGCATGTCAGTAGTTCCGATATGGATGCCAGGGATATGAGGGAATATTATATTTCACAGTACAGGAAACTTATCGAAAAGGATAAACTTCCCAGCATAATGGCCGCATATAATGCCGTAAGGGGAGTACCAATGTCAGCCAGCAAATATTATATCGATACAATAGCACGCAAAACATTTGGGCTAAATGGTTATATTACAGGCGACTGCGGCGCAATCGAAGATATCAGGTCCGGACATTTTTATGTTAAAACAAGTGCAGAAGGAACTGCAATGGGATTGAAGTCAGGTGTCGACAGCGACTGTGGCAGTGTTTACCAGACAAGCGCCATCGATGCACTTAACAAAGGTTTGGTTACAGAGGCAGACATAGACCGGGCCCTTGTAAATATATTTACAGTGCGAATGAGGATAGGAGAATTTGATCCTCCATCGAAAGTACCATACTCAAAGATCGACAGTAGTACAGTAAACTCTCCTGATCATGTGGCATTTGCTGCAGAAGTAGCAACGAAAACGCCGGTATTGTTAAAAAATAGCCTGAAGAAGAATTCAGATAAACAAATTCTTCCTCTGAATGCATCTGAAATTAAGAAGATAGCTGTGATCGGACCTATGTCTGATCTGGTTGAACTTGGACCTTACTCCGGAACAGCTCTTGATAAGAACAAGATAACTCCGCTGGCAGGGATAAAGAATCTTCTGTCAGCAAAGGGATCAACAGCTGAAGTTGTACATAGTGCAGGTGCAAATACAGTGACCAACTATAATCTCTTTAACATCTACTGGTTTGAAATTGTAAATAAAGACGGAACTTCCGTAAGATATGATGCCACAAAGTTCACAACGTCCTCAAAAGGAATAACTGTTGGTGCCGGTGCGTTGCCTGTAAAAACAGTGAAAGGGATAATTGATGGAGGCTGGACTTTATATAAAAATGTAAATGTAAGCGATTTAGAAAGTATCAACCTGAATCTTACAATACCCGGCGATGGCGGTACAATCGAAGTCAGAACAGGTTCCCCGACCGGTCCTTTACTGACTACGGTAGACGGTAAGGGTACCCAGGACATGAATGGTTCATTCCTGCCAACTACACGAAATGCCAAAGTAAATAAGACAGGAATTTCAGGAAATCAGACCATTTGTCTTGTTTACCGTGCTCCCGAAAAACCTGGCTATCGATAAAGAAACAATAGCTATGGCCTCATCTTCAGATGTTGCAATCCTGTTTGTGGGAACAGATCTCAGAACAGCTAATGAGGAGGCTGACCGGCTTACGCTGACGTTACCGGGAAACCAGTATGAATTGATTGATGCAGTATCAAAAGTCAATCCGAATACGGTAATAGTAATCCAGTCTCTTGGCATGGTTGAAGTGGATCAATTCAAGAATAATCCGAATGTTGCAGGAATAATCTGGACAGGGTACAATGGTCAGGCACAGGGAACAGCCATGGCCAGTGTACTTTTCGGTGATGCAAACCCGGGCGGTAAACTGAATGCCACATGGTACAAATCGGTTAATGACCTTCCACCAATTACTGACTACAATCTGAGAACTGGTAAAGGCACAAACGGAAGAACCTACTGGTACTTTAACAAGGATGTCTCTTATGAATTTGGCTACGGACTATCATATACAACTTTTGAGTACAGTAATTTTAAAATCAGCAAGATCGCTATCACTCCGAATGACAATATCACAGTAAGTGTTGATGTTAAGAACACTGGCAAAGTTGACGGAGATGAAGTTGTTCAGGTTTACTTGAAGACGCCTGATAGTCCTGCATCGCTTGAGAGACCTATAAAGAGGCTGAAAGGATTCCAGAGGGTGACGATAGCGGCCGGACAGACAAAAACTGTATTAATCGACATTGATTGTTCTGATCTGTGGTTCTGGGATGGAGACAAGAACAGGATTACTTTCGACCAGGGGAAATATGTATTTGAGATAGGATCATCATCGAAAGATATCAGGGGAACGGTAGAATCGACGATGAGCGGGACATACAATCCAGTGTTGACGACCGTTGTTGCAGAATGCGGGAGTGTTGTTCTCAAGCCGGGCAATAAAGTACAGACAAGCGTAACGGCATCTATGTCAGATGACAGCTTCTATAACATCAAGGATGCGAAAGTAACCTACAAAAGCAACAATCCGGCAGTAGCAAGCGTTGACGAAAATGGACTGGTAACAGCTATTGCCCAGGTGTCGCAACAATCACTGCTGAAGTGACAATCAATGGTACGACAAAATCTGATGGTTATCCTTTGAAAGTAATGGCTGATCTTTCGCTGGCTGGTATTGATCTTGATGGCAAGAAAATAGAAAATTTCAGTCCTGATGTTCACGCTTATAGTTATCTGATGAAGGATAGTTCTGCGAAAATCGCCAAAAATTATGCAGCTCCTGTTGTTGTTGGAACAAAAGTGAAAATTTCCCAGGCTGCTTCCGTTCCCGGTACTGCATTAATAACCCTGACTGATAATATTTCCGGACAGACAGGATGCTACGCAATCAATTTTGGCGCTATGTCTTTCAGTGATGCTTTTGAACCAGGTGACACTGAAAGAAGGATGGACCTGGATAAGGGAAAATAAGGATAACTGGAGCCTTTCAGAATCGCCCAATAATCTGACAATCACTGCAAAGACCGGCGATATAAAAGGTGTAACCAACAATGCAGAGAATATCCTGCTGCAAAGCGCCAACACCGACTGGTCAGTTACTTCCAGGATGGAATTTTCAAAAAGACCATCCAAACCCGATCAGCAGGGAGGTATCATAGCTTATCAGGATGATAATAATTATGTCAAACTTGTCTACATTAATTCAATCAAAGGATTTATGGGAAGTAATGAATATATTGAACTTCTTGTAGAAAGAGAGGGTGAACAATATTCTGCTGCCAATATCCCAGCCACGGGGCTGATTCCGGAGTGACCTTGCTGTTGTGCTTAAACTTGTGAAGCAAGGCAGCAAGTATACAGCATACTATGCAACAGGAGGAAAAGATTTTGAACTTCTGGGATCAACAGATGCTGTTTTGCGTGATATCAAAGCCGGATTGATTACCTGCGATGGAGCAGAAAATCCCAACGGGGGGCTGTTTGCTCAGTTGGGTCTTAATGCTCCTGATGCAAAGAAACCATTCAAGGTTAGGTATGACTATTTTGATATAACTAATACTGGCAATTAATCCTTGCTGGTAAAAACTACCGGGGCTGTTTAAGAAATAAAGTACTTTTACAGGTGCGATTTTTTAAACAGGATCTAAAAGGATGTCAATTCTGTTAAATAAAATAGTTCACTTCATTATAGGAGGATTAATATTCCTGATCCCCGCAGAAATATCATATTTAACATCAGCAGAAAAAACTAATCGGGATATTTTTTCACTACAGAAATCATATGCAGGAAGTATTAAAGGTTACAGGGATATTATATTATACAATGGTAAGTTCGTGGCTGTTGGAAATGATGGAAGAATTGATTATATAAATAGTTCCGGTAGAAAGAACTCCTGTCGTTAATGCATGTAAAAATAATTTAAACTGTGTTGTCAGTAATGATCAAATAGCTGGTTGTTGCCGGCGATAATGGAACGATACTCTTCTCCTCCGAGCGGGCAAGTCTTCACCAAAGTCGAATCCGGAACAGATAAAAACATCAATGGAATTGCATATAAAAACGAATTATTGATAGCAGGTGCCGACAAGGGAACAATACTTATCTCAAAGAACGGAAAAATCTGGAGCAGTAAACATCTTGAAGTCAAGGGGAATATTGTATCTGTCGCGTCAAATGATTCATTCTTTTTGGGGATTACAGGCAATGGTGAAATAATCAAATCCGATGATGGCTTTAACTGGGAAATTAAGGACTACAATAAAGAGTATTCCGGTTATAATAAGTCCTGCACATTTAAGAAAGTAATTGCTGCAGGTAACAGGATTGTAATTATAGGAAGTCATGATGATGGCACACCAGCTGTCCTTTTTTCATCGTTGGGAAATGTATGGACAGAGAGATCGCTAATCTATAATGACGATCATGGTATGATCCAATTCTTAACCAATGAACCTAACGACATAACTTATGATCTGGTACACGATCAGTTTATTCTTGCATGTGATAATGGAGAAATATTCAGCCTGCCTTCGTGCACAAAATGCAACGCATCTGTTACTATATCAAATAATGATCTTTATGCCATGATTTGCACAGATGATCTCCTTCTTAGCGCTGGTGAAGAATTCTTTATAAATATTATGAAATTCTGAAATGAACCTGTTGTATAGTTAATCTCCTGTCATTTTTTCTTCCAGAGCTTCTCAATTTGCTCAAGAGTCTTTCCTTTCGTTTCCGGGACATATTTCCAGACAAACAGAGCAGCCAGAATCCCCATGACTCCATAAATCCAATATGAAAAACCATGATTAAATTGCTGTGTAAGCAATTGATTATCATTCATTATGGGGAAGGTAAATGAAACTAGCCAGTTTGCTATCCATTGAGCAGCAACTGCGATGGACATTGCGCTACGGATACTGTTTGGAAATATCTCCGATAAAAGAACCCATGTCACAGGTCCCCAGCTCATTGCAAAAAAAGCAGTATATAAAAGTACAAATATCAAGGCTAACATTCCTTCATTGTGGGAGTAAAATGAAGTACCCAGAGCAAACATACTTACTGCCATTCCCAGGGCTCCTATGATCATAAGTGGTTTCCGGCCAAATCTGTCAACAGTCAATATAGCAACTACCGTAAAAGTCAGATTCACAATACCCACTATAATTGTTTGCAGGAGCGATGTGTTGGTTGAAGCTCCCATGTTTCTGAAGATATTACCAGCATAATACAATACCACGTTTATGCCGACGAACTGTTGAAAAACAGAAAGCAATATTCCTATGAGAATTACAAAAAATCCAAAAGAAAGCCAGGGCGCGCTTTTTTCATGGATCGTATCCTTGATTTCCTTCAAAATTGCAGGAGCTTCATCCGAACCTGATATTTTATTCAGCACTGATAAAGCTTTGTCGTCTTTACCTTTCATGACCAGGAACCTGGGGGTTTCCGGAACAAAGAGCAGAAGCAAAAAGAAGAGTCCGGCAGGTATCGCTCCTGAAAAGAACATCCAGCGCCAACCGTCTGTCAAAAGCCATTGTTCATTGCCTTGCTTTGCAATAAAAAAGTTTACGAAATAAATAACATTCATTCCAAAAATAATAGCAAACTGATTCCACGACACCAATTTGCCCCTGATATTTGCAGGAGCTATTTCTGCAATGTACATTGGCGATATCATCGAAGCAATACCTACTCCGATTCCTCCTATTATCCTGTAAAAGAAAAAGGAATAAACAGGCAGGGTTCCAAATATGTTAAAAGATTCAGGCCTCCAGGCTCCTATTGCGGAAAGACAGAAGGCTACCGCAGCGATGATCATACCATTCTTCCTGCCCCACGATTTGGAGATAAAACCCGACAGGGCACCTCCGATAATACAACCTATCAGGGCGCTTGCAATGACAAATCCCTTGATGATATCAGCTGTGCGCTGTAATTCTGATCCTTCTGTCGGAAAAGATCTGGAAAGGAAGAAAATTGCCCAAATGGTAACTAAAGCTACAATGACAGAGCTGATGATCACTCCCTTTTTAAATCCCAGAAGCCTGATTATCTGTCCTGAAATAACCAGAAAAACCAGATATATTACTAACGTCATCAGCAGCTTGTACTGGCTGATCAGCTTAATTGCATATCCATGATTGGAAGGATCCAGCATAGGCGATATGTATAACCCAACCAGTGATTTTTCTGCACCGTTAACAACAGCAGTATCGTATCCAAATAACAAACCGCCGAGGGTTGCGACAAGCGTAAGAGCCATGATGTAAACAGGATTTCCTTTAATAAAGGAAGGTGTGGCAGATTTCCCTGATAAATTTCCTGATGTCATATTTAATTATTTGATTTATAATTCCTTATTCCTCTATTTTCTTATTTCTTTATTTCATTATTTCTTTAATGTAATTCCTTTTGGTCCGTCATAATTATATGTAAACCAATTAAATGCTGCAGATCCGCTTTCATTTGTTTCGTTGAAAGAAAACAGACCGATGCGTGTTCCTTTCCAATACCCGGCAGATGTGGTAAAGGACTCACCAAACTGCTGGAATTGTTTATTATCGAGGCTGAAAAAGAACTGGTTCTTATCACCTTTTATGTCCAGTTTTACTTTCAGGTAAACCTTCGTTGATTTAATGAGTTGTTCGTTTGTGATTTTTCCGTTTTTTTCAGCAAAGACATATAGCTGTCCTCCTTTCCTGACAACTCCCAAAAGGCTTGTGTTTTTGCCACCCATACTGCAAAGACCTGCTTTTTGTCCATCAGCGAATCCGGTAATATCTATTTCAGTTATCGCTTCCCCGGAAGTACCCGTTACCTTTTGAGTCAGTGTATTGCGGGCTTTTGAAAAATTATCTGCTTTCAATGCTTTCAGGGTCAGCATCCCCGGCTTTTCAGTCAGCGACCAGAAATTATTAACAGGATTATGATTCCACTGCCACTGGAGACCAAGTGAGGATGAATTGAAATCATCATCTGATTGAGGTGCGGTTATTTTAAAGTCACCTTTAATGTCAGGTTTTTTCCATACATAAACCGGTTCCCCTATCCCATTGCGATCAATATCAACACCTATTACAGGCCATCCCTCCTGCCATATGACAGGCTGCAGATGGACGACCCTGCCCATTGCACCGTCTGACTGGAAATGATAAAACCACCATTCACCGTCAGGAGTATCAACAAGAGACCCCTGGTGAGGGCCGTTAATGGATGTACTTCCTTTTTCAAGAACCACTTTTTTTTCATAAGGGCCGAAAATTGTTTTTGACCTTAGAATCGTCTGCCAGCCTCTTTCCACTCCGCCCTCGGGAATGCTTAGATAATAGTAGCCGTTCAGCTTGTGTATCTTTGTACCTTCAGCCACCGGCCCTGTATAAACAGTGACACCGTCATCGAGCAGTTGTTTACCGTCAGGACTGAGTTTGTGGATTATTATCGGCCCGGCGCCAACTTTACTATGCCCCAGATATCCTGTACCGTTATCATCCCAGAAAGGACACGGATCTTCCCATCCTGCTATACCTTTTACCAGTACAAGAGGTTCCCATGGTCCCTCAGCTTTTGCAGAAGAACTCATAAACAATCCTTCATCAGGGGTGCAGAAATAGATCCAGAATTTATTGTCGTGAAAACGTATTGATGGAGCCCACGAACCTCTGCCATATTTCTCATTTGTATCATAACCCGGGAAGCTGATATTTTCATATACTTTGCCAATGATCTTCCAGTTTACCATATCATCGGATTCCAAGACAGGTATACCCATAAAATGAAATTCCGAGCACACCATGTAATACTTGTTATCCACCCTGATCACATCAGGATCAGAATAATCTGCATTTAGAATGGGATTAATATATGTCCCGTTTGACTGGTCTCCCCATGATCCGGTTTTTTGACCAGATAATGAAATCGGGAGGAGAATGCCTAATAAAACAAACAAGAATTTTTTCATGACATTTATTGTCAAAAGTCCGGGAAACCCGAATTTACTGCGCCAGATTCATTTTTGACATATTCAAACCAATCGTAATCAGCGTTTGCCGTGCATGCTTTGCCATTACCTGTAGCATAAAGGCCGACATAGACTCCGGTGAATCCACCAACAGTCTCCGAGCTTAAATACCTTGACATCACCCTTATGATTTCTTTAGGGATGTCATTACCCTGAGCATATAAAAAGCTGAAATTTGTACGCTCGCCTTTAATGATAAGCTTTACGGGACCAGGTTTTAAAATTACTTTATCCGATTCGTGGACAACTGAACCAAACCAGAGCCTGGTCACCAGTACTCTTTTGCCTCCTGATTGCTTAATAAGCAAATCAAAGTGTGCACCATTGTTAAGAAGTATCATACCGGCTTCTTCATTGTCTTTTCCCGGAATAAATTCAACCTGCGTTGTGGCAGTAAAATTCATATCCTGAACCCTGCGTCCTGTAAAAGTAGGTGATTTCCGCTCTTCAATTGTTTGTTCAGAACCTCTTAGTCTGAGAAAACCATTACGTGAAGACAGGGAATAATTACCCGAAATGGGATACCTGATATAGTTCCATTCCTGACCAAGCTTATCGAAGTTAAAATCTGTCCTGGAAGGCTTTGCGGCGAATGGTTTTAATGGAAGGGTAGGACAGGTCATGTTAACCGTATGCAGTTCCATTGCCATTTACAACAGGCCATCCGTTCTCAGGCCAGGAAACAGGAGCCAGGCAGGTTTCTCTGCCAAGAATATGATGAGTACCTCCTACACTTCGATATCCGTGGAAGACAATCCACCAGGAACCGTCATGTGCATTTACTATATCGGCGTGACCTACTCCCTGAATTGGATTGCCCTGTCCGGCTGCATTGCAGTGAGTCAGGATAGGATTGGAAGGATTTGAGTTATAAGGACCCCAGATACTCTTGCTTCTGGCAATTGTTTCCGAATGTGCTTCTTCGGTACCACCTTCAGCGGCCATTAAATAATAAAATCCATCTTTTTTGTAAATATGCGGACCTTCTGGATAACGACCACCTGTTCCGTTCCATAATTTTGTGCCTTCAGAAATAAAATTACCTGTTTTAAGGTCAATTTCATGTAAAATAAAAGTTGACGAAATGACGTAAACCTTTCCATCATCATCGAAAAACAAATCAGGGTCAATTCCCTGAGCTTCAATAAAGATTGGATCTGACCAGGGCCCTGCCGGATCAGTTGCAGTAACGTAGAAATTACCTTCGCCACCAATATTCGTTGTAATCATATAAAAGATACCTTCATGATACCTGATAGTCGTCGCAAAAATATTCAGGCCTTTGGGCAGCTGCGTAGGTCGGTCAATACAATAGCCAATCAGTTCCCAGTTTACCAGGTCTTTACTGTGAAAAACCGGAACTCCCGGGAAATATTCAAATGTACTGTTGACCAGATAATAATCCTCATTGACGCGGCAGACACTCGGGTCAGACCAAAAGCCAGGTATTACTGGATTATGATAGGTGACCGGTTTGTCAGGATCAGTTATCGCTGTAAATGCGTTTTCTCCCATGCCGGTGAATGCGGATGGCCTGTTACGGGTTGAGGGCGGTGTCACCTGAGGGTAAAGAACGGATCCTGTTACCAGCAGGAGCAACATTAATAAAAGTGATCGTTTCATTGGAATTTCTTTATTTTAAATGTATTGAACGAATGGGGTTCTATATGAACGTTGAGTCTTTCCTTCCCTATCTTGATATTTGTTTCTCTGCCAACATCTTCTATGTTCCCAACAATCAAAATCAGGCTTTTATCGGGATTTAAAAAAGCAAGTAATCCGGAATTATTACCTTCTGTTTTTAATTTTCTTGCGCCGGGCTGGATATAGTAGCTGAAATGTTTCAGTAAATAAAACTCAGGATTATACACAACTTCTTTTGTGGAACTATTTACTGTGATCATTGAGTTTTGCTTCCAACCCCACATACTTTTGCCTGTTTCATCCAGAACACTGTTCCAGAAAGAATACACACTTACACCATTCTCAAAATAAAGTTTCATTAATGAAAATGTGTATTCTGCTGCTTTCCAGTCATTGCTGCCATTGCCGCATTCAGTTTCAGATTGCATTAACTTCAGATCTGCATATTTGGCATGTACTCCTGGGATGGCTTGTTTTCCTGCCCACTGGAAGCTTACACCGGTAATGTATTTTGAAGTAACAGGATTTTGCATTATAGTATCTATCTTTTCTACCAATGGCCTTTCATAAGTGCCATACCAGATTTCAGCATCGGGAATACTTGCCTTAAGGGTAGGACCAAGATATTTTCCAATGAAATTTCCCAGATCAGTGGCTGTCCAGATACATGACGGAAAATTCTGACAGGAGTTCATCTCATTCTGTACATGTACACCGGTAATATCAATGCCTTCGTTACGATAAGCCTGTATATATTTTGTAAAATAAAGGGCATAAGCTTTAAGATATTCCGGCTGCATGCGAAATTGAGTGATTCCCTCTTTTCCCATCTGTTCTTTTGTAAGTCCATTATTTGAACCTGGCCGGCATGCATAGTGATTGTTCGTCTTCATCCAGTAAGGAGGACACCAGGGAGATCCCCATACTTTCAGATCAGGCTTATATTTTAAAACTGCTTTTATATAGGGAATAAGCATTTCTTTGTCCCGTGCTATAGAGAAATATTTCATCTCAAAGTCATTGACAGAATCGTTCAGGGAATAATAATCTCGTGCATAATCGTTAGCACCCACCGGCATTCTGCAAATATTGAGCTTCAGGCCTTCTTTTGGATCAAACAGATTTCTAAGTATGGTTTCACGCCCCTGTTCATCTAGAACCGACAAGGCAGTCCATCCCAACTCGTTGAAACATGCTCCAAAACCATTAATAGTCTGTTCCTTAGCTTCAGGATAAATTGCAGCATCTGTTTTCGAACTGGACAGCTTTATAAGTTTAATCTGTTTTTTAAGCCATGGTTTATAGTTTGTGGTTGATATCCATTCAACCTGGGCTTCTGACTTAACTGTCACAAAAAGTAATAATAGTGTCAGCAATGCAGAAAAAGCCAAATGCAGTCTTCTCATAATTAATTAGTTAATTCAGGCATTCAATCAAACAGATTATTTTATCCAGCTCAGGGTTAAATGTGGTTATAATTAAAATCATTTTTGAGCGTTCTGCTTTTTTCATAAAGGTGTTTATCGAACCTGTATAATTGAGCAGGTTTATGATTGACATTCTTTTCTTTCTCAGGCAAAGGAATCAGAAAATCCATCTGCCGGATCTTTTTACGAAAATTCCGGTTATCCAGATTTATGTTCAGAACTGATTCGAAAATATCCTGCATTTGTCTCAGCGTAAACTTTTTAGGGAGCAGCTCAAAACAGAGTGGTTTACTGCGAAACTCATTCTGAAGATTTTTTAGTGCTGCCTGGATGATGTGATTATGATCGAAGATCAAGTCAGGCAGGTTATTAATCGGATGCCAGATAGTTTTTTCAGTAATTGTGCTCTCCGATATTTTTATAAGGGAATAATAAGCCACTGTTACAGCCCTGTCTACCTTTAAACCACTTGTCTTGCGAAGCCATTCCAGGTCTTCATGGGGAGACAGACGATGCGGAGCACCGAATACTGCATATTGCTTTAAAAAAATCTTATCCAACCCGGTAAGTTCTTTCAGAGTTCTTATTGCAGAAGTATCCAGGTCTTCGTTTTCCGAGATCAGGCTGCCGGGCAATTTAAGCTTATGGCCACCTAAATGATTATCAGGTATCTTTTCTCTTTCGATGAGCAATACCTTAAGATTCCCATCATCAAAGCCAAAAATGACGCAGTCGACTGAAATATGAGGGTTTAAATTCATGGTTGGATTTTATCCATTCCAAATTATAAAGAATGTTTCATTTATCAAAGCTTAGCGTTATAAATACGCTAAGCTTTTTTTGACGAAAAATATCAGTGTCATGAATTATCCGAGGGTAACTCAATCCTTACTTTAGGATGCCCTTTTTATAAATTAAAATTAAAAAAGATTATACTAGCTTAACAGGTAAAAGGAACCTGTTGTTCAATTGTTTCTTATTTATGTCTCCTTGTAAATCAGTATGTTAACAATTCTTTCACTCTGACTATATTAGCTATCCTCTTACTATCTCCTCCTTGCCTTTGTCCCAGTACATGGTACGTCCTTCCATGTATGCTTTCGTGCCCATGTGAGCTGTCATGGCTTCCTGGAACGCCTGGTCGATGTTGCATGAAGTAGTCTGCCCCTGACGGATACACTCCAGCCATTCCCTCATGTGGAGATGAGTTGTGTCGTACCGTTTACCGTTTATGTAGGTGTAGAGAAGTCCCCGTTGGGCAAAATAAAGCTCTGTGGCAGAAGTTACTGCATCGACCTTGCTTTGTCCCGGTACATAAGTGAAGAAGGGTGTATCTGTCGGGATAACTCCTTTTTTAATCTTTTCGGCATAGCGTTCTGAATTTCTGTCAGCTGTCAGAGTCAGGACATCTGATACCTCCATGGATGCGTCATGACCCATAAACACTTTTCCCCTGTTGCGGGAACTGGCCAGTGTGGCGCTGTACAGCATTGTCAGGTTTTTATCGGGCCATTCAAAAACAGTTTGAAGCACATCAGGAACCGTTCGTCCGTCTTTGAAAAAGTAAATGCCACCTGATGATGTTGCCGATGCAGGTATTCCCACGTGCATTATCTGGTTAACTGCATCATACTCATGAGTTAAAAGGTCACCGGAAAGTCCGGTACTGTAATCCCACCAGCAACGCCACCGGAAAAAGCGTTCCAGGCTGAACTTGCTGCGCTCATCAGGCCCCATATATCGTTCGAGCTTTGCAGATTTCATATAATCCTCATACTCCTTAATGCGGGTGACATCACCCTCGAACTGTTTCCAGTCGATTGTCCGTGGATTGGATCCCTCAATAATAGTATAAACCCATGCCCCATTAGGTGAGTTCCTGTTAGTACATACCTCAATCAGGTTTATATGTCCAAGAAGGTCGTTTTTAATGATTTCTGCAGCCTTCTGGTAAGAGGCTGTCTGGCGACCCTGATGTCCCAGTTGGAATACCACTCCTGTCTCTTTAATTGTATTCCGGAGCATATATGTTTCCGGGACAGTCCATGTGAGTGGTTTTTCACAGTAAACATGTTTTCCTGCCCTTGCTGCAGCCATTGATATTGTACCGTGCCAGTGATCAGGCGCGGCAATGATTACTGCATCAATGTCATTAGCCACCAGTAATTCCTGATATGTCTTGTACTGTTTGGGCGAAGGCCCGAATTTGCCGTTAGTCCCTTCCCTGTAAATATTTGATCCGGTAAGCCTTGCAGCTTCTGAATAGACATCAAAAATGTCGCAAACTCCATTGATCACGACATTCAGATCGTCTTGCTCTTTAAATTCGTCATATCGTGTATCATCAGAATTCTTCTTTTTTGCCTCGATCAATGTGTCAATATACGAAGGTTCAGCAAATCCTATAGCTCTCATAAGCTGCCTGCCGCGAATGCCGAATCCAATCAGACCTATCCTGATCTGCCTTCCGCCTGCCTTAGGCTGAACGTAAACAGCATTGGCATTACTGAGTTTGAAGACATCTGAAATGTCGCGGTTTAGGAGTTTTGTTCTTCTTGCCCTGACAACTCCGTAAGCCATTGCGCCCAGAAGAGGAACTGTAGCCAGGGTTTTTAACACTTCACGTCTTCCTATATTCCTTTGCTTTTTTTCCTGCGGGTTACCTGAAGTACTGTTTTTATTATCTTTTTCCATATCTTCAAATCATAAATTTGTTAAAACCTGATGGTAATACCTTGATAAGAAATCTGTCAAAGCCGATGACCCGTGCTGTCGGGAAAACAAATAAAACCCCCAATGCTGCAAGTTCGATGAGATTCTTATCAATCATGAAATATGAGCCCTCAAATGGCATCTTATACTCAATCCCGATCAGCGCCGGATGTGACATAGTATAAAGCAATAAAAGAAGAATCCCGCCAATACATGACAAACGGGAAAAACACCCCAGCAACAGCCCCAGACCAATAACCACCAAAGCCCATTCATTAAGAAAATCCACACACTTCATTAATCCGGGATTGCCTGCCATGTTAATAAACATCTGACCAAACCAGCCCTTTGAATCAATAAGGTAAGTCATGGCTGTCCAGTTAGGATTCAGGACTTTTATCAATCCTTCATAGAGGAAATGCCATCCGATAAAGATGCGCAACACTACCAACCATGATAGTTGGCCTTTCGTTAATTTGTTTTCCATTTCTTTTCTGATTGTTTTTATTTAACAGGGAAGGTTGAATTTATATTCTTGTATTAGACAAACGGTTTAAAATTTTTATTGGCAGTTTTCATGAATAAATTTAATTTCCCAGATCCCCGGATGTAATTATTCAAAAAATCCTTCCTGTCAGAATAAAATCCTGCCAATCCGGCGAGTTTTAGGAAATTTCTGCGATTATTTTTCATAGTTCTCCTGCATTCTTTTGCTGGTGAGTGGTTCCTGAGCCTTTAACGGCAGCCATAGTTAATAGCGCGGAAAGGAAGAGAGAACCTGCCATAAAAATATATGATGCACCAAATCCTCCTGTAGCACCATTTAAATAGCCTACAATGTATGATCCGGCAAATGAACCTAACGCACCAAAACTGTTAATAAGAGCAATAGCACCTGCAGTAACATTACTAGGCAGGATTTCTGTAATAATAGCAAAGAAGGGTCCATATGGCGTATACATAGCTGAACCTGCAATAACAAGCAATACAATTGATAACCAGAAATTACTTGTTCCTACCAGGTATGAACTATAGAAGGCAATGGCACCGATCAACAGAAATGGCCAGATAAATGCTTTCCTGTTTAACGTTTTGTCAGAGAAATAAGAGGCAACAAACATTCCAATAACAGCAAAAATATATGGAATAGAAGCTAACCAGCCGGTTCTTGTTATACTCATATCAGGAGCTGCTTTAATGATTGAAGGCAGCCACATCACAAAACCATAAACCCCAATACTCCAGAAAGCATATTGCAGACATAATAAAATAACCACCCATGATTTAAATGCTTCTACGTAGTTTTTAACAGGTTTAATAAACTGTTGCTCTTCCTGAAGCGTTTCTCCCAAATCTTGTTTTTCAGGTTCTGTTAACCATTTAGCATCTCGAGGGTGATCGTCGACCAACCTCCACCAGAAAAATGCCCAGACAATAGCAGGCAATCCTTCAAAAATAAACATCCAACGCCAGCCTACAGATTTTATTAAATAACCAGACAGAATCGACATCCAGATAATGGTAACAGGATTCCCCAAAATTAGAAAAGTATTAGCTCTTGAACGTTCAGATTTTGTAAACCACCTGCTTAAAAATACAATCATAGAAGGCATCACCGCACTCTCTACAACACCTAGCATAAACCGAATGATAATTAAAAGTTTTGCATTGCTGATCAAACCAGTGGCCATGGCCAATACTCCCCACAGAATAAGAGACCAGAATATTAATTTCTTAGCACTTTTAGTGGCAGCATAAATGGTACCTGGAATTTGAAAAAAGAAATAACCCAGAAAAAACAGTGACCCTAATAAGGATGACATTGAAGCCGTAATGTGCAGATCTTTAGCCATCCCTCCTGCAGTCGCAAATCCGAAATTTGCACGGTCAAGATAAGCAAGACTATATGTAATAAAAGCTATCGGGATCAGGCGATACCAGCGCTTTAAAGCAAGTGGATTTCCCATGATTAGGAAACTTTAGTTTGTTTTACCTGCACTTTGTCAGTTTCTCATAATACTGGATAATACAACTATGGTCATTTTTTGCTTTTCCGTCAGTTTGTAAAGATTTCCTTAGGTTGTCAGCTTCTTCGAAAAACTTGCTCAAGATATTACTCATAACGTTAATAATAAATTGGAAGAATAAAAATAGAAAAACAATAAGACATAAAGATAATAGATATGGTATTGATTAATAGTATTCTTTTATACTCATTACTGTTTCCGGTTATAAATTTAGAATTTGTAATTAAAAGGAAATAACTTTAGTACAATTATTCTTTAATATTCATAATCAACCTAACATGGCAGAACCAAGGTATCTTAACAGGTCCAGATTTAAACTAGCATGTGAATGCGAAACGAAGCTTCGAGGATATCAGGCAGGTGCGCATGATAAAAACAGGCGATACAGGATTTTATCTCGACAGGGACGGATTAAAAAAAGAAATGGCCTTGTGGAAATATCCGCTTCATTTTAAATATTAAACCACATAATCCAATTCACTATGAGAATTTTAATTTGCTTTTTTGCAGCGTGGATGCTCTTTATTAACAGATTTACTGGCAATCCTGAATTTCCGTTGAATGTTAATGCCGGGAAACAAGTTTTGAAAAGTGATATTACTTTTCAGGATATTACGCCGACAACAACCCTGGTATATCCCGGCCCCGATGGCAGACTGGTATATGTCGCTGACAGTCTGGGGAATAAAATCCCTGATTTTTCATATGCAGGGTATAAAGGCGGTGGGGTGCCTATTCCATATGTGGCAATCAAAGAAACCGTCTGGCCGGTTCTGGATGACAATTCAGCCAATATCCAGGCGGCTATCGATCGTGTATCAGCCTTGCCTCCTGATGCTTCAGGATTCAGAGGTGCTGTACTCCTGAAAATGGGGACCTATGAACTTGAAAAACCTGTCTATATAAAAGCATCCGGAGTGGTTCTCCGGGGTGAGGGAATGAGCGATATTGGAACAATACTTATAGGTAAAACAACAAAGGAGAAACAGGCTTCCCCATTCGGAAGATCAGCGCTTGTAAACATAGGTGGTGCATCAGGCTGTACAGCTCAGGAAGAAACAAAACAAATTATTACCGACAAATATGTACCGGTTGGGGCACGCAGCTTTAACGTAGTATCTGCCAAGGGGTTTAGACCGGGCGACAAGGTGCTGGTAAGACGTATCGGCAACCAGGACTGGATAAAAGAGCTGGGAGAAGATAGCGCAGGTGCAGGAAGATTCAGATGGAGACCTTTTAACATTACCTGGGACAGGGTAGTTACAGATGTTAATGGCAATACTATTACAATAGACGCTCCCATATTCTGCGCCATCGAGACTCGTTGGGGAGGAGGTGAGATAGTCAAGTGCGACGACCATGGACGCATTGAACAGGTAGGAATAGAAAATCTCCGTGGAATATCAGAATATGACCCTTCAGTCCGGATGACAGCATATGGCAACATGGATCGTGGCTCATGGGATGAACCCAGACCTCATTACGATGGTGATGAATATTATTCTGACGAAAACCACTATTTCAACTTTATTAATATAACCAACGCAAAAAACGGCTGGGTACGTAATATTAGTGCCCTTCACTTTGCTAGCAGTGTTGTAAATCTCACAGCAAGTACAAAATGGATTACAATACAGGATTGTGAATCAAGAGAACCGGTATCAATCAGGGCCGGAGCACGGCGATTTACATATCAGCTAAGCGGTCAGCTGTCTCTTGCCCAGAGGTGCTTTTCGCAGAAAGGACGGCATTCATTCGTTATGCAGGGAGCCGGTGCCAGTGGTAATGTTTTTCTTGATAATGAAGCAATCAATCCGTACTCTTCAAGCGAACCTCACAGTAACTGGGTCAATGGGGCTCTTTATGATAATGTCAAAGCTCCGCTGACAGCAAGATACTGGAAAGATATCAGCATTGGCTGGGCAGGTGCCAATATTGTATTCTGGAATTGTGAGGGTGATTATCTAATCCAGAAACCACCTACCGCACAAAACTATTCTTTCGGGCATATAGGAATAAATGCTGTCATTTTCAATGCACTTTTGCAGGACCTTTCCAAACCGAAGGGTCATGTTGAATCTATGGACAGACATGTCACACCAAGAAGTCTTTACCTTACACAGCTTAAAGAAAGACTTGGTGAAGGGGTTGTTAAAAATATAACAATGGATTATAAATAGTTTACATAGCCCTCCATGTTAGTGCGGATCTTATATACCCGGCTGTAGCTTACAATATACAATGTTTTCATGTCAGCATCACCGAAACAAAGACTTACAGGGAATGATGGTACATTTATCATACCAACAAATTCACCTTTTGAGTTGAATATCTGAACACCATAATAGGTACCGACATAAATTTTACCCATCTTATCAATGGCCATACCATCTGAACTTGAAGATTTACCTTTCCTGTCCAGTACATTTTCGATCAGGAATAATTTTGCAAACTGACGGCCATTACTGATTGTTCCGTCTTCTTTTACATCGTATGCCCAAACATAATTTTCTTTGTCACTGTTTACTGGGTACCATGATTCATCATCGTAGCAATTGTTGATATAAAGCGTTTTACCATCCGGTGAGAGCAGGATGCCGTTTGGCATTGCAAACTCATTAGGTTCAACGATTCTTGTTATTTTACCTTCAGGTGAAATATAATAAACAGCACGTCCTGGCTGGAATTTAACAGGCTCCATCGTGAACTGGGGATCGGTAAAATAAATTCCTCCTTTTGCATCGGTTATGATATCGTTTGGACCATCGAGCGATTTTCCATCGTATTTATCGGCAAGCACTTTTACAGACCTGGCCTTTTGTGGTCATCTCAACAACCCTGTGTCCCATCATATCGCAAACCAGAAGATTGCCATTCTTATATGGATAAAGTCCGTTAGTCTGCATTTTACCTTCGGTTATATTCCTGTAGGTCCCGTCAGGATCCATTTCAACTGTTGAGCTTTTCTTCGGATTGCCGTTCCAATTCTGGTCGAAATACATATTTGAGAAATAGACCTTTCCGTTCATCCATTTCGGACCTTCACTGAAAGTCAGCCCTGGTTTTGTTTTTGTCCCGTCGATAAGCAGTTCCAGTTTGGCATCTTCAGGAATAATAGCATGATAAGCTGCCATCCTTGCTTTTTCCTTGTCGATATAATCAGTCCGTGCAGGCCAGAAAATATCTATTACGTCACAGCCAAGAGGACCGACTTTTGCGCCATGAACCATATTGCCGGGTACTAATGCCACATTATTCTTTGACATATTTTGTTCTCCATCAAGGAGCATCTCATCACAACCGCCGCGCAATACCAGCATCATTTGTTCTTCGGGGTGTATATGTCGTTCAAAGACTGCCCCGGGATCCATCGAAAGAAAACTCACCTGTGTATTCTTGCCAGTAACTAGCCTTGAATTTGCTCCTGCAGAAAGTTCTGTTAATTGAAAATCATATAAATCATAAACCTTATCTGGTGTTACATTGGGAACCTGTGTGGTTGAAAGATCCACTGATCTGGCTGGAGCATTCTTTATGCCTGCTTTTTGAAGATAGTCAGGACGCACAGGGCTGTAAACCTCAAGCAATTTTGCACCGGAAGGACCGGCTGTCAGAGCACTTTTGCTGCCTTTTTCAAGATATACAAAATCAATCCTGGGCGTAGCACTGTGGGTTCCGTCAGGCTCTTCTCTCTTTCTTGAGATCATGGTAATGGATGATCCATCAATAAGCTGATCTACTGATCCTTCCAGAACAAAGATAAATTGATCGGAAGGAATAACTTCTTCAGGAATTATTGCATTTGGTTCAAGCTGCAGGATACCTGCCATTGTACCACTTCCCCAGTAAATTTTTGCATTAACACCCGGATACAGAACTGTACTGGTTATGCTATCAAGACTGGTTACCTTCCCGGGTTCAAGATTAGAGATAACCTTTGTATTCGGAAGACCAGAAAGCTGCCTTCCTGTTAAAGAATATTTTTTGATAAGTTCGTTGTTTTTCTTTTGCCACTCAGGTGTGGATGTGCACTGAGCCAGGATGACTAAAATCAAAACCAGCAGTCCTGGGAAAATGACTTTTTTTGATAATGTCGGTTTCATAATTTTTGTTGATTTGGTATTATTATTTGGTTTTAAGATAATTATTGTTTTTCAGTTGTCATATTTCTCTTGCCCATTGGATCGCTTACCTGGTCCATTCCGACAATATCGTAGCCAATCCACTGATATGTTTTCGCCAATGCCGCGGTTTTCGGCCAGGCGTAGTCATGTTCTTTGGTTTTTGTCCACATCTGCCGGTGTTCTTCTGTATCGAACATAAGCTCCATTTCAAAATTGAATTTGGTATCGGGTGATCCAATTTTCTTTGAGAAGTCGTCAGGGAAGCGACGAAGAAGTTTGGATCCCATGTACCCGACCTGTTTTCTGAGAGCCGGCACATAAATATCGATGTAATTCTTTTCGAAAGCCTCAAAGTTAACGGGATCCACTTCAAAGAACATCTGTAGTTTTGCCATCGTCAGAGGCACATCTGTTACATCGAGTTTCCCTTTTTCAAGTGCAACTCCGTATACTATCATTTCAAGGGGATCAGTTGCGGTACTTTCAAAAGAATGGATTTCCCAGGCACGTACCGGTATTGCATCACCATAGGCAATTTCGGCAAATTCATCATTGACATGGACTTTGCCTTTTCCTTTGATCACGAAATAGACCTCGTCAACACCTGAGTGAAAGTGTCTGCCGACAGATGACTGAGGAGGAATAAGAAGGTGGTCGACAAAAGCCCAGTTTGAAGCAAATGCACCTGGCCCCAGAGCCCTTCTGTAAAATACTGTATCTTTCCCGCCATCCATGTTAATTACCGGTCGTAACAAATCTTTTGTCAGCTGTCGTGTATGAATAAATGCCGGTTTCTTTTCGAGAATCACTCCGACACGGTCATCTGAAGTTTCAAAAAGTCCTGTCGGATCAGCAGAATAGTTATACGCACTCCTGCGCTGGAAACCTCCACCCTGGGCAGCAGGACCATATCCGGCTGCTGCCTCAGCAGGATTGGTGATGGCTACGTTGAAATTCACCCAGTCAACGGGCTTATTCGAAGGATTATAAACGGCATGTGAATTCCCTGATTTGCAGGGAACTCCAACCGGACCTTTAACAAGGGCAGTCTGCCCGTTTACAGTAAATTCACAATCACCATCCAGGATCAGGAACATTTCATCTGAGTTGGTATGAAAGTGGTGACCGATAGAACTTTTTGGCATCAATGGACCATGGTGCATAAAGTTTAATCCTGTAATTGCTCCTCGACCCAGCAACGTCTGCATGTATAATGTCCCGGTACCCTGATGGACATTTTTACCAGCAAAAGCTTTGGATTGATCAGTATGTCCTATACGTTCAGCAAGAGGAATTACTTTAGGCTTTTCCTGTCCGGAGTCTCCAGCTTGCCCGCTGACAGTAATTAAAGAACTTAAGGTCCAGATCAACACAACCGTTAATATTGGAACGGTCAAGGCGATCTTCAGCTTTTCTAATCTCATTAAGAAATCTGCGAGGGTTTTGTCCTTTTTCATAATCAATTTGTTTCCAGTTAGTTATTTGACCACATTACAATACTGTAAGTCTGTACCAAGCTACTTTTCAACAGAAGAACTTGCCAATACCGGTATATACAAATCTATACAAACAGGGAATATTCGTGAAATATTTCCGTATATTTTATCAGATTGAATAAAATATTAACAGGTACTAATCATAACTGCAATTTTAATATTACCCGGCGTAAGTGCCGTACTTACTTATTTTTCTGATTTTAAATCCACAGTTTATCATAGGTAATGCCTGATCTGTCCCATTCAGGTGTCGGTTCAAAGTATTGGGCACCTTTCGTCATATGAGCTTTGATGACATCATCGTTAAGTTCAATTCCCAGACCAGGAGCATCGAGCGGGACATTCGCAAATCCGCTTGTAATCAGAGGTTGTGAGCCTGTCAGCTTAACCATGCTTTCCCACCAGGGATTATCAATATTATGATGCTCCAGAGCGAGGATATTTTCAGTGGCAGCAGCACAATGGATGTTTGCCATCCAGGCGACCGGTGTGCTGTTAGCGTGCAAAGCTGCTGCAATTCCCGCATCTTCGGCATAATCGGCAATTTTCTTTGTCTCCAGTATACCACCAGCACTAACCAGGTCGGGATGAACAATATCTACGGCACGTTCGTCTATCAGTTTTTTAAATCCACCAAGCATACCGTTAAGCATGTAAATATCCTCCCCGGTAAGTATTGGTGTTTCAAGAGCATCTTTTATCGCTTTCAACTGATCTGTATAGAACCAAGCAACAGTATCTTCGAGCCATGCCATTCTGTACTTTTCGAGTGCTCTTCCTATACGGATAATCTGATTCATATCAATATGGCCGAAATGATCACATGAAAGAGGTATCTCGTTACCGACCACGTTTCTCACATTTTCAACGATTTTCTGAAGTCCTTCCACCCCCTTATCTGTTATCTGAATCTGTGTAAAAGGTTGCTCCTGTTTCCAGTAATCGAGATAACCTCCAGCTGCATAACTTCTTCCCATGTACCAGTTGCTCAGATTCCCGCTATTCTGAGCCCAGAATTTTGAATTTACAAGAGATTCAGGATCTTTGGCTATTTCGTCCATCCCAATATCCATTTTAAGCCAGGTGTAACCATCGGACAGTCTTTTTTTCAGTGCTTCAACCTGTTTTGCAGGATCACTTTCTTCAGGTGTATCGGCATAAATCCTGATTTTATCACGATATCTTCCACCAAGCAGCTGCCATACCGGAACGCCGAGTGCCTTGCCGCATATATCCCAGCATGCCATTTCAACTGCACTTACACCACCTCCCTGACGACCATGACCGCCAAATTGTTTTATTACCTTAAAGATCATCTCCACATTACACGGATTAAGACCTACAATCTTACTTTTCAGGAACAAAGCGAACCGTTGATCAGTACCATCCCTGATATCTCCCAGTCCGTATATCCCCTGGTTGGTATCAATCCGGATAATACGGTTAGCCATCGATTCCTATATTACCTTTCTCCGCAACGCGCAGATCGGTGATCTTCAGATCAGACGGGCTTGAAGCGCGTGACACCTTCTGGGTGGTCTGAGCTATTGTATCTTCAATCGATAGATGCATCAATCCTCCGAGAGCTATGCCTCCCAGGGCTGCTTTCTTAAGGAAATTGCGACGATCAGTGGTAGTGGCGGGATTAAGGATTTCTGCCTGTATAGCTTCCTTTTCCACTCTTTCCTGTTGCCTGTTTTTTTCAGCAATTTGCTGTAAAATAGTTTTCATAATGTATAATATTTAATTAGTTATAAGGATTGATAGTCAGTATCTAATTAGTTAAAATCACCATTATTAAATACTGAGTATGATTATATCCACAATTTGTCATAGGTCATGCCGGTACTATCCCATTCAGGTGTTGGTTCAAAATATTTGGCACCTTTAGTCATACGTGACTTGCAGAGCTTCATCATTTAGTTCTATACCTAATCCGGGAGCAGTAAGCGGAACATTTCCATAACCTTTTGTCCATCAAAGGCTGACCATCTGTCTTTATTACCATTTCTTCCCATTCCTTGACCATATCACCACCGTGGAACTCCAGTACCAGGGCATTTTCGGTAGCGGCTGCACAATGAACATTTGCCATAAAAGCAACAGGACTGCTGTTATGGTGCATTGCCATCGGAATACCAGCCTCTTCAGCATAGTCGCCGATTTTTTTGGTTTCAAGGATTCCGCCTGCGCTTACCAGGTCGGGATGAATAATATCCACGCATTGTGCATCGATAAGAGGTTTAAATCCTCCCAGCATTCCTCCGAGCATATAGATATCCTCACCTGTGCAGATTGGTGTTTCGAATGCCTCTTTTAAAGCCTTTAACCTGTCATGATAGAACCATGGAACAGTATCTTCAAGCCAGCCAAGCCTGTATTTTTCAACAGCCCTTGCAAGACGGATAAACTGGTTCTCATCCATATAACCAAAATGATCGGCAGAAATAGGTATTTCGGGACCTATCATTTCCTGACTTTTTCGATTGCTCAGCCATAGCTTCCAGTCCTTTATCGGTAATCTGGATCTGGGTAAAGGGATGTTCAGTATTATTATAGCTCATATATGACTCCATGCTTGCCTGCGGAATAGGTCTTGGTCCTGCAGGTCTCTGTACCACCACTGGCGAGGTGGTGTGCAGGTCTGGGTTCTCCGACTCTCCAGAAATTGTTATTGACCATCAGATCCCGGATTTACGGCATTAAGAGATGCAAGCCCCAGATCCATTTTAAGCCAGGTAAATCCCTCAACCTCAAGCCTGTTCTTTATTCTTGCCTGTTGGTCTGCCTCGTCACTTCCTCCGGAGTATCAGCATATAATCTCATCTTATCGCGGTATCTGCCTCCAAGCAAATGCCATACCGGAACACCAAGAGCTTTACCGCATATATCCCAGCAGGCCATCTCAACTGCACTTACGCCGCCGCCCTGGCGACCGTGACCTCCAAATTGTTTGATCACTTTAAAAATCATCTCCACATTACACGGATTCAGACCTACAATTTTACTTTTCAGAAACAGAGCAAAGCGCTGATCAGTACCATCCCTGATATCACCCAGACCAGTTATACCCTGGTTTGTGTAAATTTTAATAATCCGGTTAGCAAAAGAAAATGATCCGCCTTTCTCTGCAACACGCAGATCAGTGATCTTAAGATCTGACGGGCTTGAAGCTCGTGATACTTTCTGTGTGGTCTGGGCAATCGTATCCTCTATTGACAGGTGCATTAAACCTCCCAGAGCTATTCCTCCCAGGGCAGCTTTTTTAAGGAAATTCCGACGATCGCTTGTTGTTGCAGGATTGGCAATTTCTGCCTTAATGGCTTGCCTCTCCGCCCTTTCCTGTTGTTTTGTTTTTTCAGCAATCTGCTGCAAAATAGTTTTCATAATTAAGTTTGAATTAAAAGGTTAGATTAATGCATATAAATTTAATATACTCACCCCTCTTCCCCTCTCTGCCTCGCAAAGAGGAGGCGTAATATATTGATTGATAATTAATTTCCTCCTCTTTACGCAGTAGGAGAAAAGGGGGTGAGTACATCTGACATTAAATTAAAAGAGGCTGCCATTTCAGACAACCTCTTTCATTATTTCATACTGGTTGAAACATAATAATTAATTTCACTAATGTTTACCAGTTAGGAAAAAGATTACTTCTTATCCCAGAAAAGACGAATTGAGAAATTATCACCACCCATACGGGCAATTGCTGCTTCAGCATTAGCTTGATTACAGGACAATTCCCTGAGTGTGTACAGCAATCTGTGAATAAATCCGTCATATCCCCTTGAAACCATGACATATTGATCTTCTCCGGCAAAACCAATTGGAGTAAGCTGTGGGTATCCGCTTCTTCTGCTGTTAGCCCAGGCTTCTCCCCAGTTTAAAAAGCATGCGATCCAGTATTGTTCGTTTATCTGCTTAATACCTGTTGCAGAATTATAAGCAATATTTGGTCTTGCAAGATAATTGGCAATTTTGGAATTACTGATAGGAGAAGCCGTACCGCGTGTATAGCTCCAGCTATCAGCCTGGAGCATATGCTGCCTGATACCTGCTTCATAATAAGCCTGTGCAGTACTCGTTGTTATAAATCCTCTTTCACGTGCTTCAGCCATAAGAAGGTTCGTTTGCGCTGCTGTAAGATAATACAGCCAGGCATCAACCCTTCCTGCTGTGGATCTGTTAACCATAGAGTAAAGGTGTGCGCCTCCATTCTTTCCAGGCCAGTTGGGATCACCGGTAGCAACACTGGCATCATCAAATCCGTATGGGCAGCCAAGCTGGTGCGCCATAATTGTATCTGAAGTTCCTCCACTTGCTATGTTTGGATTAGAATACCTGACACAGAAATATTGCAGACGCGGATCAAGATTAGTCATCATGAAATCAGCAAGCGGTTTCCCGATATGCCAGTTATACATGGTTGAATTAGTACAAAATCCGTTCGCTGGATTAGTCTGGGTTGCATTATATTTTATGACCATATTGTCAGCATTAACAGCCATAACACCACCCCGGGTAGGATCAGTAGCTTTCTGGACAATAGTTTTGGCTTTGTTCAGATCATACTTTGTATAACGCATACCTACACGTAATAAAGCCGAGTTTCCAAGTTTTTTCCACTGGGCGATATCGCCTTTGAAGTACATTTCCCCTGTCACTTTATCTTTAGCAGCATCTAAAGCATCAGTGGCTTCTGTTAACTCTTTAACAAGATCATCATAGATCAACTCTGCATTATCATATTTTGGATTAGGTATATTTTCAAAATATGCTTTACCGGCTTCAAAATAGGGAGCATCACCATAAGTGTCAACAATCCATTGAAAAGTCAAGGCTTTGATTATCCTTGCCATATTGTAAACATTGCTTCTCTCAGGCTTATCTTTGAGATTTTCAATAATTGCTACAGTATTCTTTAACCTGATTGTTATAATTAGCATCCCACCTGCCTCCCATAACACCATAGGTTACAGTGTTACGGTTACCACCTTCTTCCTGGCCGCCAATGAGTAATTGTAAATGTTGTACAATTTCGGCTTCATAATGCCAGGAATCGGTACCGAACTGCTGTGCATTAACAAGCATATAAACAGGATCAAGTGACGCGGGAGATATCGGATTAATGTTAAGTTCCTCAAAGCCTTTATCGCAGCTGCTGACACTAAAAAACAGGATCAGCAGAGTCGCAAGAGCATATTTGGTTTTCATGATTCTAAAAAATATATTTTTCATGATATTATTTCATTAAAAAGGTTAGAATTTAATATTTATAGTTAATCCGTAAGTACGGGTAGTGGGTGCACCGCATTTTTCAATTCCCACATCGCTGTCGGAAATGTTACTTACGCACTCAGGGTCGAGGTTTTTCATGTTACTTTTAATCATGAGTACGTTGTTAATATTTCCGTTAACACTAAGCCCTTTGATAAATGTACTGCTGACAAATCTTGTAAGGTCAACTCCCAGTAGCCAGTGTACGCCAGCGAATAAAGCTTGCATCAGTTACAAAAGGAGTATGTACCTTTTTACCACTGTAATCGGTATAGAACAATTCAGCCTCTACTGCAGTTGTGTTAGGAGATCCGTCGGTATTAACACCCGGGAAAACAACACCACCTTCGCGGCCAACTAATGATTCTTTTGAATGTCCGGCACGGAGCCAGTTATACTCAGAGTTTGACATTATTTTATTTCCTCCTTTAAAGTCAACCTGGGCAAACAGACGGAATATTTTATATGTAAAGGTGTTCAGTAAGCCACCCCAGTATTTTGGAACAGCACTTCCGTAGGTTATCTGCTTACCGACTGAGAACCGGCCGTTAACTGTAACTATTCTGCCCTGGGCATCACGCAGGTAATCGTTACCCCTTATTGAACCAAGCGGCATACCTACCTCATGTGACATCAGTCCGATCCATGGTGTTGCCCCGCTCACATCGAGTCTTGTCTGACCGCCGGCAAGCTGTAATACTTTACTTTCGTTATAGGTATAGTTAAAACCAACTTCCCAGTTAAAGTTCTGTGATGCGAACAGGAACAAGAGTAAGTAATGCTTCAATACCCTGGTTTCTCAGTTTTCCGACATTTACCTTATTTGTGAGGAATCCTGAAGTATTGGAAATATCAACATTAAGGATCTCATCTACTGTATTCTTCCGGTAAGCTGCCATGTCGAGGCTTATCCTGCGATCAAGGAAGATCAATTCGAGTCCGACTTCAGATTCTTTAACTTTAAGAGGTCTGAGGTCAGGATTCGGGTTTGTGGTACCGCTAATACTACCATAGGGATAAGTGCCATCAAACTGGTTCGTATTCATAGAGTAATAGAGGGTATTCGTATATGGATTGGTATCACCACCCACTTCAGCGTACCCAACACGTACTTTACCATAATCGAACCACGATGGCATTATGCTTTTTAATGCCTCGGTGAAAAGGAAGCTTGCACTTACTGAAGGGTAAAGATAACTGTTCGATTTAGGATTGAGGGTCGAAAACCAGTCGTTACGTGCAGTAGCATTCAAAAAAAGGAAATCATTGAATGACAGGTTAAGAGTACCGTATAATGAGTTAACCTTTTTTTCTGAAAAACCCTGCCCCGGAGATTTGATCTGACCATTACCTATTGTATATAAGCCACGTATGTAGAAGTTAGTAACTGAACAGGATATACCTTCATACTTCTGATACATGCGGTTTCCGCCAACTGTCTGCATCAATTCCGAATTTCCCGAACTTATGATTTGCTCCGATCAGGAAGTCGAGGTTGGTCTCACGCCCTTTTGATTGATCCGTATGCAAAATGAGCCATTAAAACCTGAGGCGGCAGCAGGTGTGGAAGCAGTTCCGGTCGGACCATTCGCGTTATGTGACTGGGCATTCCAGTCCATTCCCATCCTTCCCTGAGCAAAAAGCCATGGTGTAAACTGCCATCTTAAAGAAGTATTTCCAAACACACGGTCTTTATATACCTGTTCTGTACGTTCATAAACAGCCCAATATGGATTGGTTCGATTTGTAAAACGGCAAAAAGGTATTTCGTTTAACTGTGACAGGGTCTTTATATGGATTATTCATCCATCTCGGATCAGTGGTGGATGACATTGTCGAGACTGCGCATGGAATACTCATATCCTGGGTACTGAGAGGCGGGTTCTGGTTGAATTCATTTGAATAATTTATACTGACTGCAGCAGTAATTTTCTTACTCAGACTATAATTCATATTTAAGTCAACGATTTTCTTTTTGTACTCAGAACGTTCAATAATTCCTTTTGCATCGGTATTGGCGAAAGAAGCACGCATGCTTCCTCTGTCACTACCGGATGAAATGGCAACAGAGTTGGTATAGTTTGTTCCGATATTATAAAACGCCTTATACTTCTTTTTCATCGGAAATGCCGAATAGAGGTGTTCCTGGTTATCATAAGCAAGGAATGGTTTATTGTCAATTTTTGTACCGAAACTCCAGACACCTGTTGATCTTGCATCAGAAAGCGGATTAGCAGAAGGAACGATTGTACCATCAGCAAGCTTCCTTGTCCCAGGACGTAAACCATATTCGCCCTGTCCGTATTCATACTGCAGGTCCGTGAAATCAAGAGCCTCATCAGCAATAAAACTTGAAGTAATTTCAACTCCGAGACCACTCCCCCTGGTACCTGATTTAGTGGTTATAATGATAACACCGTCTTTTGCACGATAACCATAAAGGGCAGCTGCAGAAGCTCCTTTCAGAACAGTCATCGATTCAATATCGTCAGGATTGATACTCTGCAAACCGTCTCCAAAGTCAGCATCTGAAGCTTCAACACGGGAAGAGTTAGTAATAGGAACACCATTGACGACAATTAACGGAGAATTATATCCGCCAAATGACGACTGACCACGGATACGGAGTTTAGCGGAACCTCCCGGACCTCCCGGAGGTGAACTGATATTCACACCTGCAACTTTACCAACAAGGGAGCGGGCAAAATTAGTGTTGTTGTTAGAAGTGGCAATCTGATGCGGTGTTTACCGAAGTAGCTGCATAGCCAATACTTTTAGTCTCTCTTTTGATCCCGAGGGCTGTCACAATAACTTCATTCATTTGAGTTATGGTTTCTGCCAGAGTGATGTTAATAACACTCTGGGTACCAACAGTCACTTCCTGGGTGGCAAAGCCGATAAATGAAAACTGCAATACAGCCTGATTGTTTGGCACCTGGATACTGTAATTGCCATTGATGTCTGTGATGACACCAGATGTGGTACTTTTAAGCAGTACAGTAACCCCAGGAAGAGGATTTTTATCTGCAGCTCCTATGACTTTACCTGTGATTGTCCTTTGAGCTAATACAACTTGTAAACCCGCAAATAGCAGAAATACAAGCAACATTGTGAATTTTCTCATAGTTTAAGAGATTTAGGTTAATTAAAGACGTTTTAACTATTGTTATATATCGATCTATTTTCTGAAACTGATATTACTTCTATCAATTAGCTATTTCTTTCCTGACTAAAATCATAAGTAATTTTACAATTAAAATTTGCAAATGGAAATTTATATGTAGAATAATTCAGGTCGATAAATTAATTAACGAACGACCCTGGCGCTTCCGCCTTTCATCACTTTTTCAGCTTCAGCCCTGGTAGCCCAGTTCCAGTCACCCATGAACCCATGGCAAAGTGCAGAATAGGCTGCTGAAAATTCAATCGTTTCCTGCGGATCTTTTCCTTCGAGCATGGAACAGATAAGTGCTGATGCAAAGCTATCTCCTCCGCCTGTCCTGTCAAGAACTTCAAGGTTGTCATATTTCCTGGAGACATAAAATTTTCCTTTGTGAAGCATTACGGTCTGCCAGTCGTTGAGAAGTGCGGTTTTTACGTGTCGCAGAGTCGTACCCACAACCTGAACATTGGGATACTCTTTAACCACTTTCAGTGCCACTGTCTTATAGCTTTCAGGGTCAAGATCCGAATACGTTTCGGTTCCGCCTTCTGCCTTTATGCCAAGCATTTTTTCAAAGTCTTCTTCGTTGCCTATTATTACATCAACATAAGGCATTACTTTCTTCATTACTTCTTTTGCCTTTTCGGAACTCCATAAAGTTGACCGGAAGTTAAGGTCGAAACTGGTTGTAACTCCCAGTTTTTTGGCCATTTTCAGAGATGTTATTGCTTCAGTGGCGGCATTGTCGGAAATTGCAGTTGTAATACCTGTAGTATGGAACCATTTTGTCTGGGTAAGTGTTTTTTCCCAGTCAATATCGCCCGGTTTAATAAGACTTATAGCTGAGTGCGCCCTGTCGTACATCTGTTTGCTGGCCCTGGGGCCGATACCTACTTCAAGATAGCACAAGCCCGTTCCTTACAGTACCCTTTCCGTCAAAAGGCAGAAGTATCACGCCCTGACATATCAACACCATGTTCCCTGCCTTTATTAATTATATACTGTCCTGACCATATATCCACAAGCTTTGATACCCAGGCACTCTTATGCCCGAGCCTTGAGGAGTTAACTGTAACATTCAATTCAGCAGCTGCAATTGCTATGTGAAGATGGGTACATTGTTCAAGCCTTGCGTGGTCCGGAGCAGTGAACCTTATCATTGCTTCACCAAAACCGATCAGATCATATTTTTTTTCTGTGCTCATTATTTCTTATTTTATATTAAGTTCTTTTCTGTTAAATATGGATTTTGGCATCCTGCCCTCGAGGTAATCAACAATACCTGAAGCTGCTTCACACGCAACCCTTACAGTGCATTCGTTTGTAAGAGCAGCGCTGTGCGGGCTTACTATGGTTTTAGGATTTTTAAGGAATAATTCACCTTCGACAGGTGGTTCGTTGGCCAACACGTCGAAACCGGCACCTGCAAGTCTTCCTTCATCAAGCATTTTGCAGACATAAGCTTCATCAATGATATTTCCTCTCGCTGTATTTATCAGGTAGGCCGAAGGTTTCATCAATGATAGCAATTTCTCATTGACGTGCCTCCTGGTTTCATCAGTCATTGGCACATGGATCGTGACAATATCCGCTTCCTTATATACATTTTCCTCGTTGTTGTATCTGACAACTCCTGGGGCAACCACACTGTCGCTAATGTACGGGTCATATATTATGACTTTCATATTAAAGGCAGCCATACATTTTTTTGCTACCTGTTTCCCTATTCTTCCGTAACCGATTATCCCCAGGGTTTTTCCATCCAGGTCAACAGGGAGATAATACCTTCTGGCTACCTTGAACTTTCCCTGACGGGTTTCAGAATCAAGGAAGACCAGGTGTTTTGTGAGAGCCCCGATAAAAGCAACTGTATGTTCTGCCACTGTAACTGTATTTGCATCAGGGGTATGCAAAACCAATATGCCTCTCTTGGTTGCAGCTTCAACGTCAACGTTATCAACTCCTGTGCCGGTCCGGCTTATTACCTTCAGATCAGGAGCAGAGTCCATGAGCTCACCGGTGAACTTAATTGTAGTATCAAGCATAATGCCTGTAATATCCTTAAGCATACTAATAATCTCTTTATGATCACCTGATGGTATATATACGACCTCAGCAGCTTTTTTAAGTATGTTGAGCGCATCAGGGCTTACTTTCTCATTTACAAGTACTTTTTTCATATCATTCCTTCTTTATTTAGATAATCCTGTATTTTCTTTCTTAAATCGTCACTTAGCGGCAGTAAGGGAAGTCTCGGATTTCCTCCATAAAGGCCTGCCAGATCCATTGCATACTTAACTGCAGCAACGCCTCCGCTTCCCGATACCGTCTTATTCATTTGAATGATCTTCTCATTCAGCTTGAAAGCTTCCTCGTAGTTTTTATTCACCGTAAGGTTATATAACTTGCAGGTTATTTCAGGAAAAACGTTAGCTAAAGAAATGACACCCCCGGGAGCTCCCATTATAAGACCATTCATGAAAAAATTAGCCGACCCGGGCATTACATTAAAAGTATCTCTGACAGCGAATAAGAAACTCTCTATGTTCCCCGTGGAAGAATCTTTAATCCCCACGATATTCGGATGTTTGGCAATATCTTTTACAAGGCTGACTGATAAGGTGGTTCCGCCACAAAACTGGGGAGCATTGTACACCAGACAGGGTGTAGTAACACTACTAGCCACATCTGAAAAATATTTCAGAAGCACAGGGTCCGTCATCTCCTTTTTAAAATATGACGGAGGTAGTAATGTTATGAAATCAGTTCCTAATCCCTGGGCTATTTTTGCAAATTCAATTGTTTCCTTGGTGGATTCGAAAATGCATCCTGCCATTACTGTCTGGTTAACTCCCTTATTTTTAATGATAATTTCAAGAACTTTTTCTTTCTCCTGATTGGAAAGACTCTTGTTTTCTCCATTGGAGCCAAGTGCAAGATATCCTTTAAGGCAGGACTTTGCATAGAACTTCATATTTTCCTTGAGTTTGTCATAAGCAACCTCTCCTTTTTCATCAAAAGGAGTAGTAATAGGTGCAAAAACTCCCATTAGCTTTTTATCCATTGGTTTACGTATTTCATTAATATTTGAATGTTTGAAAAATCATATCTCAATTATCCATGTCTCCGGGCAGAGTTTATAAACCCTCTCTCGTCCGAAATCACTACTGGATTGGCTGTGATTTAGCAAAGCACCCGGGTTCAGATTTAACAACTGCTAATATGTAATTCCGTTTACGGTTACTTCGGTGGTGGCGGAGGTGTTTGCTGCGGAGTGGGACCACCAGGTGTTGAAGGAGGCGGTGTATTAGGACGGTTCGGCTGAGGCAGATTCAACGGATCTTTCCATTCAAGCTGCATTTTAATATTAGATCCCAGCTTATAGTTTATTATGCTCTTTTCAGGATCCTGCCCTCCAATGATATCAATTTTATCCCTGTCAATGTTCCCCAATCCTCCTGCTGCGCAGTAATTCAGGTACCCGACATCTTCAAGCGGTATTCCCATAAGCCTTGTAGCCATACTATCCATGGCAACAGCATCAAAACTGGCCAAAGCTATTTTGTGATCAACCGGTGTGCCGTTTATTGGCCCGTTACCTTCCATACCTTCCAGACCATCAATAATTGAGAAATCGGGCAAAATATACGGAGCTTCCAGGAAAATATTGTAGTGAAGGAAGCGGGATCCGCCGGAATGCATATTGCGTTTATAACTTATCGGTTTGGCACCATTGACAGCCCCCGGATTCAGGGGAGCACCCATTGCAAGGTTCTTTACAGCACCGGTCATGACAACAGAGTTATGTGTCTTAAGCCTCGAAATTGATATCACATAGTTATCAGGACTAGTGAGTAAATCGGATACCTGTATTTTATCCACGTGCAGGTTTCTGTCCATAATACATACGGGAGTTCCGGTGCTTGATGTGTTAATATCAACGAATTTCACATTGAAATCTTTAGCGAGGTCAAGATACCCGTAGTTCTTGAAACCGTCGGAGGAGTTAACAGAGGAACTTGATTCCGCGATAATTATCTGGCCTTTGTAAAATGGTTTTACAAATTCCAGAAGAGCTCTCAATGCATCAACGTGTGTGGCACAGAGAGCTATGTTGGTTACTACCATATTCGGTTTGATAATAAGCTGTTTCTTTTTAAGCCCGGCTTTGATCTCGTTCTGGAACGGTTTCATAACCTCAAATAACATCTGCCTGCGTTCTGTTCCCGTTGTAAAAGACACGGAGCTACGGCTCTCAACAGCCAGCGGTTTTGGTTTCGGCTTGTCTTCATTTGGTTCAGCTGCCAGAACATCGCTAAAACCTGTCGTTAACATCGTTGCCGAACTAAGTCCAATCATCTTAAGGGCACTTCGTCGCCCAATGACTAACTGATTTTCTGATGATTTCATAATCTTATGTTTTTAGTTTTTACTGTCGATTATATCTGAGGTGGTTTCATTGATTGGCGTTCCTTTGCATATGCCCTGATAAATTCAGGTGACGGAGCAGCTTTAGGATCATCGAAGAATTTTCCCATTGTATCTGCATTGTCCAGCAACCACTTGGTAAATTCCTGGTTCATTTCCGGTGTGTAACTACCATCAGCCTGCTGTGCAGTAAATCTTCCCTCTTTTACTCCTGCATGAGCAAAAACATCCTGCATACGGGTTCTTTCAGAAGTCTCAACAACCCTCTGAGCATGCTGGGGAGGAATAAATACAACACCTTCGCGTGTTCCAAGGACAACATCTCCCGGCATAACCGTCACATAACCGATCTGAATCGGGCAATTAATTCCGATAACCAGGTTAGAGCTGTTAGCCTGCGGTCTGAAATCGCGAACCATTACATTCCAGTTTGGATTAACTGCCAGGTTGCCATACAGATCGCGCAGGGTACCCCTGATAACAGCACCGTTGCCTGTTTTGGTCCATATTGTAGTACCCAGATTATCACCTACGTGTGATGCATCAAGTACAGCTTCACATACATCAGCAACATAGACGTCCCCTTTTTGAAGCTGATCGATTCCCCAGGTATATTGTCCTCTTCCTCTTCCGTCTTTTGTCCCCTGCTGCTGAACAAGACCATTCAGATCGGGACGAAATGGAAGAAAATGTATTGTTGAAGCCCTGCCACATATAACAATATCTTCTCTCATCATTTTAAACCCTCCGTAATACTGGTTTGAATAGGTAGACCTCATAGTCATACCCATACCCATTGCCCCTCCCTGACCCTCAGTATTATCACCGAGCCCGTTAAGTATCTGCCAGGCTTCGGTAACCGAGACATACCTCATTCTCTGGATAATGTCGTCAGAAACTTTTGGTCTTCCATCCGGGAAGCGTTCGCCTTTCCAGAGAGACGTGTAATAAAGCATTTCATCTTTTGTCAGTGAAGTTGGCTGAGCACTGGCTGAAGAGTACAAAAAAATTCCTGCCAATAAAGTAAGACATAGCGAAAAACAAAGTTTTGTGATTTTCATAGTTTATCCTCCGATTGCTTGGTTAACATTATTTGATTATAATGTTTTATTTAATTGATTATTAATGACAATCCGTAATAAAATTTAAACAAAGAGTAAATTAATCCGAAATTATATTTATATGATCAAAAAACAAACGATTGAAATAAGATTTTTACAATACAACTAAATAATTAACATTTTTTAGAGATTTGCCTGTTTCGCCCTGGGTTCCTTGACCCTGGGTTCTCTCTGACTCCAGAAAGTTGCCAGCGAAGAAGCGGATATGTTCATCCAGGTACCGAATATAAGCGGGGCAAGAGCAGCTGCCTGACTCTTCAGAACATCATAAGCCAAGCCTACAGCAAGACCGGCATTCTTGGTGCCAACCTCCATGGTTATAGCCCTTGCGTCTGCTTCACTGAAGCCAAAAGCTTTTGATAAGGAATATCCGGAAATATATCCAAGAAGATTATGAACTATTGTGGCGATAAAAAGTGCCGGACCTATTGTTAATAATGTTGCCTTGTTATGAGCCGCAACGATGACGATGTACAACATAATAGCTGCCAGTGATAGTTTTGGAAGTACTATATCCATCCAGTTTGCCGGACCATTGGTTCGGCGAATGACAATAATAGTAACAGATACTATGGTAATTGCCCAGGCAATAAGGATGAGACCTGTTTTTAAAGACTTTAAAATTGCCGGAAAAGGGATGAACAGGAGAACAAATCCGACAAGAAAACTGATAATTGCCATGATTCCAATATTCATATCCTTCTTTGTCCATGTTAAGTTTCCATACAGGATCTTATTAATAATGATACCTGCAAATACAGGGATGAAAAGCATATTGAGAATACTGATCATCATACCGATGGTATCGACCTCAATCAACTGACCGGCAAATATTTTCATCAGGAAAGGTGTCGCAACAGGTGCAATTAAAGTAGTTACCGTTGTAACGGTCATTGAGAGAGCCAGATTGCCTTTGGCCAGGTATGTCATAACATTCGATGCAGCACCAGCGGGACCCACACCCAGTAATATGATACCTGCAGCCACTTCAGGTGGGAAATGATAAACATTTACGATAAGCAGAGCAATGAGAGGCATTAAAGTATAGCACATTACAGTTGTAACAATCACTTTCAAGGGTTTTGATAATTCCTTCGCAAAATCAGCAAAACTAAGTTTCGTACCCATACCAAACATTATAACCTGGATGGAGGGAACTATCAGGCTATTTGTATTAAATCCCCAGTTTGTGAATATCTCCGGGAAATAAAGTGTAAATGAGACGAAAGCAAAAATTTGAAATGTAAAGGATAATCCTTTTAGTTTTTCAGTTCTCTGCACAGTGAATGCAAACGCATAAAACATTACAAAAAGGATCAACCCGGATATCGGGAGATTTCCTTTTCCAAAAATCAATAACATGGTCTCAGCAATGGCAAGTAATATTGCCAGAGCGAGAAACATTTTCATTTCGCCAGAATTCTTCATATAGGATTTCAAATTATCAGGTTGATAAAAATTTAATTACAGTTTCTTTTATCTGATCAGGCTGAAGTCCATATTTCCCGAGTAATTCTTCATAAGGACCGTTGCTTGCATAGGAATCACCTATACCAATCATCTTCATTTTTACAGGATATTCCTGGCTGCATATTTCGGCAATAGCGCTACCCAGACCTCCGGCTATAAAATGCTCCTCCACCGTAACAATCTTTCCGATTTCCCTGGCTGCTGACAAGTATGAGATCCCGGTCAAGAGGCTTAATTGTATGCATGTCAATAAGGCGTACACTGACACCAGCCTCTTCAAGGAGTTTGGCAGCAGCAACAGCTTTTGACAATACGGTGCCGGTCCCTATGAGTGCCACGTCACGGCCATCTTTAATAACAATACCTTTTCCAAGACTGAAATCAACATCCTCCGGATAAAGTACCGGCATCTTGGGATTTCCGATTTTCATATAGCATGGACCTATATGCTTTATCATGGCATGTACAGCTTTCTTGATTGTCACCGGATCTCCGGGATTGATGATTGTCACTCCCGGGATAGTCCTGATAATTGCCACATCGTCAATTGAGTGGTGCGTGGAGCCTAGCTGATCATAGGTAAGTCCGGCACAACGTCCGACAACTTTTACATTCTGATTCATATATCCGAGATCATTCCTGAACATCTCAAAAGGACGTGCAGTAACGAAGGGAGCAATAGCAGCAAAGACAGGTATCTTTCCGGTTGTGGCAAGCCCGCATGCAAATCCTATCACACCCTGTTCCATAATTCCAAATTCAAAATGTCTGTCAGGGAATTTCGCAGGGAAATCTCCCAGTCCTGATCCCGAACTGCTGTCGGCTGAAAGAACCACAATGTTTGGATTTTCCACGGCAGCTTCAATAACTGCCTCTCCAAAAGTCTTTCTTGGATCTTTTAGTTCATTAATCATAATCCAATCCTCTCCATTTTTCCTTTCAGCTGTTTCTCAATATTATCCAGATCACGTTCTGCCTGTTCCATTTCTTCGGGTTTTGCTTTCCAGTAATGGTAACTGACTTTGCCCTCTGCAAAACTGAGTCCTTTTGATTTTATAGTATCAGCTATTATAACCGATGGTTTACCTTTTTCAAAAGGAGCTCTGCTTTACATTATCTATGATTGTTTCCAGATTGTGACCATCAATAATTCTGACACTCCAGCCGAATGATCTCCACCTTTCGTCAAGAGGTTCATAGCTCATAACTTCAACAGTAGGTCCGCTTATCTGAAGTTTATTCCTGTCGACAAAAACAATCAGGTTATCAAGTTTGTGCATTGATGCAGCAGAGGCAGCTTCCCAGTTGGAACCTTCAGCAAGTTCTCCGTCACCCATTAAAACATAAACCTTTGCAGGCGATTTGTCAAGTCTTAAACCAAGAGCCATACCTCCGGCAATGGATAATCCGTGGCCAAGAGCACCTGTGTTTGTTTCAACTCCGGGAAGTTTATGCATATTCGGATGTCCCGGAATCCTTGAATCAAGAGCTCCGTATGTATCAAGAACTGATTTATCAAAGAATCCACGTCTCTGCAAGTGCAGCATATAAAACCAGACATTTATGTCCGGCTGACAGGACAAAACGGTCACGTTGAGGCCAGTCCGGATTTTCAGGATCAATATGGAGCAAATTAAAATAAAGTGCTGTCAATATTTCAACAGAAGAAAGTGCCCCCCCTACATGACCTGCTTCTCCTGCCCTGATAAGCCGTAAAATATTTCGTCTTATATTAAGTGCTGTATATTCCAGCTTCAAAATTTCTTTTTTATCCATTAGAATCTAAAAATAATCCTCACATTTCTTAAACCTGATGTTTCCTGGCATATTCCATATAGCAGGCAACCTTAGGTTCAGAAGATGTACCTGGTTGCCATCTTGCTTCCATCCAGGTCTTTACGATCTGTTTGGCTACCTCACTTCCGGTGGTAAAGGCACCGATAGTCAATACATTGGAATTGTTACTTTTAATAGCTCTTTCAGCTGAATATGTGTCAGCACAAAGGGCTGCATAAATGCCCGGTACCTTGTTTGCAGCAATACTCATACCTATTCCGGTTCCGCAAAGCAGAATACCCCTGTCAAATGATTTTGCTGCTACTGCCTCTCCCACAGCAAATGCTACCCTGGCATAAATAGGATCATCACTTCCAAAGTCCTTTACAGTATATCCCATTTCTTTAAGCTGGACTTTAATAATTTCTTTAAGGGCTGCGGCATTTGGATCGCATCCAATGGCAACAGTCAGTTTTTTCTCCTCAGATAATTGTGTCATCACTAAATATTAAATGTTCTTATTTTTTATTACTGCAACCGATTGAAATTTCAGTCTAAATCTAATTACTTTTTTTTACTAACCAAAACTGGATTGCAAAATACCAAAATTGACCACCTGCCTATTTGAATTGATGCATTTAAGCGGGAATTACCGGATCATAAGCCCTGGAATGAATTGAAAAGTCATACGTGGACAGGAGAGTTCCCTTCCGGAATCTTTTTTGTGTTTTCTGTATTAGTGGAGAATTCGAATATATAAATTAATCCCTCCGACATCTTTATCCTATTCGTTAATATGATGCTAAATCCTGCGAAGAATAAAGTATGGCTGGTTTGTCAGATCCGGATTGAAACCAGGATATAACCAGGCTTTATTAGATCCCTCCCTCAACTCAAAATAATATTGAATGGGGTACTCAGAATCAGTAAAGGTGGCAGAAATTGTAGCCTGATACCCAGTCCCCGTGAATATCATTTCAGATGTTTCATACCTTTCAGCATGATTCACATGACGATAATGCATCAGTACCGTAGAAGGTTTTCTATCTGTCGATATTTCAATAGTCATGGGATTTCCGGCATTGTATCCTTCTGGCTGGGAATGTTTTATGGATACTTTAGTACGAACAGGCCTTCCTGTAGCTTCCTGAACAGCCAGTTTTACTGTATCCTTCATTGCACCTGTATCTGAAGGAATTTGTTCCAGTAAGTTGGCCATAAAGGCAATATCCTCATCAATTGCCGGTAATCTGTCGCGCCAATGACCTCGTATTACAGGATTTTCTCCAATGGTAATATCCGGTTTATAAACATCCCCTGACCTGACTGACAGCTCGGCCCAGAAATCACGAGCCTTTCTATAGTATCTCACAGATTCTTCGAGTGCTGTTTTGTCTCCGCTCTGTTGATAAATCCCAAATAGTACTCCGGAACGGAATTTGGCGGCAAAAAATCGACCTAAACCGATTACGATAGCTACATCAATAGCCATCCTCCGGAATTCTGGCCTTTTTTTGTCAGCAGCACTGGCGTCAGCCTGTTCCAGGTGTCTGGCCGCTGCATCGGCATAATCTTCTATCCATTGAGCGACCTCGATAGGGGAGTATTTTCCACTTCGTGCTGAGTTTAATTGTTCCTTCGCAAAGTCATTTATCCCGAGGAACATTTGCGGATCAGTCGGACTTACATTACCGAATATCCTGGGAGAGGGGCTATCTGTATATGGATTTTTCTTATTTGGATCAGGAATTGACATGTTCGTATACATCTCAGGCCAGTATGTATTATTCCCGGCTGATGCTCCATGAACCGTCAGGACAATCGGAAGGATTCTGGTTGAATTAGCGAGAGCCAATTCAACAGCATCAGACGACTGGTCCAAATTCCTTTTTTAAAAAACGACGCCAGACATCCGGATCAGTATCCGGATTATATGTCAGTCTTCCAAAAATCCTGAGACTGTACAAATATTTTTCCCAATCCCATCCGGGTTTTAAAGATGTATCAAGATAACCACAGCGATCACCGGCAATTCCTGATCCGCGACGGCCTTTGAATGATAAAGGTTCCATCAAGTCTGCTCCACTGCTGCCACAAAAGCTGAATGCTTTTGAATGAGCCGCACTGATAAGCGGATCACCCCATAAAAGAAGACGTTGCGTGCCTGGCCATATACGGTAAAGTACCCCATATTTTCTGTTCTCTTTTAAGAGGTCGCTATAACCGTAACGTGTAAAACTTCTTGATCCGGCGCTCAGATTCATCAGACCTTTTCCTTGCATTCCGGGCTCTAGGGATTTCCAGTGATCGGATATCAGCCTGATGATACGGCATGCCAAGGTGCTCTGCCCAGTATTTGGGAGAAATATTAACGGGTAAACCTGAAGCTACTGCTGTTTCAATCATCGTCGAATCCATACCTTTGGCATGCATATCTATTTCGACTTTACGACCACAGTGTAGCCACACCCTCAAATATTGTCTTCCAGAAATTATAGCTGCCTTCAGTCACCCCGCTCTCTCCATGAACACGAAAAGTAATACCACTGATTGCCGGACACTTCTTCAGAAGTTCACGCACTGCATCGCGGCAATAAGACAGCATGAGTCTCCGCAGTCAACCCTTCGATAGTGTAATTCGGATTCGGACTATTCAGCCATTCATATCCATGCATCCAGATTCCCAGCTGGAACTGAATTCCCTCTGGCTTCGGTCTGCTCGCTGATGAATCTGAGCATCTCAAGATTCTTGTCGCGCTCAGCATCGGAAAGCTGTGGAACTCTCACATTGTAGCCCTGCACCGATAAAAAAAACGGATAGGGGAAAAGAAAATATCCGTCTGTCACATTCTGCAGGAAGTCATATCCTATTCCGAGGCTCAAACTGAAACGGTTGAATCTTTGTGTAGCTAACATCGTCAGATATTGAGGCCACATTTCCCGATCATTGAACCAGCCTTTATCTTCAATATCACTGACAAAAAGTCTGTTGATACCCCGATGACATTTGCAGGTTTCTCTACTACGGGCTTACTGAAGTATAAGGCTTCAAGAGGCTGAGTATGAGTAAAGTACACGATCCGTAAGTTCAAGCACCGCGTACATAAGTCCTCTTGTGTCATATCCGGTTGCGAGCAGGATCTGTCTCCCGGAAGATATAACAGGTACTAATCCAAGGGCTTCAGGTATTTCCGGGATTTTTGTTTTTCCTGATCCAAGTAATTCTGTGGCAACCTGGGAAGCCGAGCCTGCCACAACTATACACAGATCACCAGGTCTTGCACTGGAAAGCCGGCTGCATCTGAAAACATCTATGCCCCTGGTAATAAGCGACTTCTCTAATTCTTTTACAGCCCACTCAGATATCTGAGTACCCGGCTATTTTATCGTCAGGATTTAGTACTATTGTAACTCCATTAAAATTGAATCCTTCCAGGCCAAACGAAGAAACTCCCAGGGCTGTAATCCCGGTTATTTTAACAAAATGCCGTCTGGTAATCACTTTTGACTTAAAAACATCATTTTGTTCCTCTACATATTTTTTCATATCTGACCACTATATCGGCTTATTGCTTATTCAATTTATGCATTTTTTAGATTTTACTTCTCATCTCATAAAAGTACTCTTTTAATATACTTAAATTCTAATTAATCATCCTGATTTAACCTTATTGTTTTAAAGATTGAGTCTTAGCAATAAATTAAATATGTTGCTTTTATAGAACATATATACCAGCAAATTTATTTAAATTGGCTGAAAATATTATTTATGCATATACACCAGATATACTCAGAGTTTAGTTAATCGTAATATTAATAAAGTAACCCATAAACCAGACCTGAATGAAAACCAGACCAATCATTAACAGAACATTGATAATATTCATTTCGGTACTTGCATTAGCCACCGTAATAATGCAAATGAGCAGCTTCGGAAGTACCGGCGGCAAAAAAGCTGCTATTGAAGTAGATTCTACCAAAGGCCTGAAAGATTTTTACAAGGACTATTTTCTGATCGGAGTAGCTGTTGGGCCGAATAATCTTGTGGGGGAACAGGCAGAATTGATAAAGAAGCATTTTAACAGTCTCACAGCTGAAAATGCTATGAAACCGGGTCCTATACACCCTGAAGAAAACAGGTATGCACTGGGAAAATGCAGACAAGATTGTGGATTTTGCCCAGGTAAACGGATTGAAAGTACGCGGACACACTCTTTGCTGGCATAACCAGACCGCACCTGGATGTTTAAGGATTCTGAAGGAAACCAGGTTACAAAAGAGGTAGCTCTTGCGAGGCTGAAAGATCATATTACCCAGGTGGTTTCACGGTATAAAGGGAAAATATATGCATGGGATGTTCTGAATGAAGCATGTTGATGACAGCGATACTGCAAAAATTATACAGGGAGACAATGTGGTACAAGATATGCGGGGAAGAATATATTGCGAAAGTCTTTCAGTGGGCCCATGAAGCAGATCCCGATGCAGTACTTGTTTATAATGACTACAATACCGAGAATCCGTCAAAAAGAGACAGAATATATAAAATGCTTAAGAAACTTGCTTGATGAAGGTGTACCGGTGAATGCTGTAGGACTTCAGGGTCACTGGAATATTAATGATCCTACTGAGAAGAACCTCAGGGATGCAATTGATAAATTCTCTTCACTTGGTTTGAAAATACAGATAACAGAGCTGGATGTTTCCATTTATGCATCGAGAACTGATACAGTTGGCATGGGATTCACTCCTGAAAGAGAGCAGAAACAGATAGATTTTTATAAAATGGCTTTCAAAGTGTTCCGGGAAAAGAAAAATGTTATTACAGGAGTTACTTTCTGGAATGTTTCCGACTGCATGAGCTGGCGCGACAGGCGAAACATGAAAGTTTACCCGTTGCTGTTCGATGAGAACCTCAAACCGAAAAAGGTATTCGGGGAAGTTGTAAAATTCTGAGAATAAAAGTATAATTCATCGATTTGATTAAAATCTTAACAGTTTCAAACTGTTAAGATTTTTTTTATCCTCTCAGCTTTTTTTACCTTCAAAGGTTTTGTATAATCCCAAATTACCATAATTTACCTGATGGAAATACTTTTAATGAAGGTCCCTTTGAACTACAGATCCTGATCCTCCTTTAAGGAAATCAAAATCGCAACCTTTATCGGCCTGCTCAACATGCTTTATGAACATGCTGACATATCCTCGTTCAGCACTTGGTTCCGGAGCTATCCAGGCGCTTCGCCTCTTATTCAGTTCTTCTTCCGGAACAAGAAGCGTAAGAGATCTTTTCTCCACGTTAAGCTCAATTAAATCTCCTGTTTTTACAAGGGCCAATGTCCCGCCTACTGAAGATTCGGGAGAAACATGCAGTACAACTGTTCCATATGCTGTCCCACTCATTCGGGCATCAGATATGCGGACCATATCTGTTACCCCTTTCTTTATTAATTTTTCCGGTAGTTCCAGATTTCCCACTTCCGGCATTCCAGGGTAGCCAACAGGACCGGCACCTTTTAATACCATGATGCAATTCTCGTCAATATCAAGATCCGGATCGTCAATCCTGGCATGATACTCCTCAATATTTTCGAAGACAACTGCCCTGCCTTTGTGTTTCAGCAATTTCCCCGAAGTTGCTGAAGGTTTGATAACAGCACCATTTTCACACAGATTACCCTTTAGTACTACAATTCCGGCTTTTTCCTTTAATGGTTTGTCGAGTGGTGCTATCACATCACGATTATAACAAGCTGCTCCTTTACAGTTTTCACCTATTGTTTTTCCGTTGACTGTCAGAGCATCTGAATGGATGATTTCCCTGAGCTGGTCTATGATCACTGGTAATCCTCCCGCATAATAGAAATCCTCCATAAGATATTTCCCTGATGGCATAAGGTTTAGGAGGAGAGGCATATCACTTCCCAGACGATCAAAATCATCAAGCGTCATGTCAACTCCTATTCTCCCGGCCAGGGCTATCAGATGAATGACAAGATTGGTCGAGCCACCAACTGCTGAGCTTATCCTGATTGAGTTTTCAAAGGCTTTCCTGGTCAGTATATCCGACATTTTCAGGTTCTCATTGACCATCTCAACAATTCTGTTGCCGGAAAGATGAGCCATAACCTTCTTCCTCGAATCAACGGCAGGAATAGCAGAAGCCCCCGGCAATGTCAGCCCGAGAGCTTCGACCATTGTGTCCATTGTCGATGCTGTGCCCATTGTCATGCAATGGCCGGCACTTCGCGACATGCAAATTTCTGCCTCAACTAAGTCTCCCCTTGTCACAGTACCTGCCTTCATACCTTCAGATAACTGCCACGTAGCTGTTCCGGAACCGATATCTATCCCCCTGAATTTACCGTTTAACATCGGACCACCTGGCACCACAATTGTGGGCAGGTTAACGCTTGCCGCTCCCATCAGGGTCGATGGAGTTGTTTTATCACAGCCTGACAGCAGCACAATGCCATCGAGCGGATTGGCACGGATCGTCTCTTCCACATCCATGCTTGCCAGGTTTCTCCACAGCATCGTCGTTGGTTTCATTATTGTCTCACCAAGCGACATCACCGGGAACTCCAGAGGGAAGCCTCCTGCTTCGTAAACTCCACGTTTCACTATTTCTGCAAATTCGCGTAAATGACCGTTACAGGTGAGGTGTCAAATCAGACCAGGTATTGCAGATACCGATTACCGGTTTCCCCCTGAACATATGGTCGGGATGACCCTGGTTCCTAAGCCAGCTGCGATGTACGAAACCCATCTTATCATCCTTTCCGAACCATTCAGTGCTTCTTAAGTATGATTTCTTTCCCATTTATTTTCTTTATTTTTGGTTCAGGGAGATCAAGTACAAAGATATCCAGGCATGGTTACAAACAAAACTAATATATTTTCAGCACACAGGTATATTTTTTAAGAGGCATTATAATTATTCAGTGTTTAATTGATTAAATTGGAATTAATAATAAATAGACAATAATGTCCACTAAAATATAATTGTTTAAAAGCTAATAACTTTGATTACAGAACATTGCTTATGAAGAGGCTGGTTATATTAATGCTGCTTGTTAATAATTTTTTAGTTGCTTATAACCAAATTATTAAAGGGATCGTTCTGGATAAGGAGACCAGAGATATAATAGCAGGCGCAGCTGTTTATTTCAATGGAACATTTGCCGGAACCTTAACAGATAAAAACGGGAACTTTCGCCTTGATATGTCGAAAAATTCCTCAATGCCACTTTCAATAAGTGCATTAGGATATTATTCTGTAACTCTGAATGGTTATTCAACCACTGATTCAATAATTATTCAATTAGTGCCAAAAACATTTGATCTCAATGAAGTTGTTATCAGGGACAAATCACTGGTAAGGGAAAGGAAATCAAATATTAGAATATTTAAAGAGGTATTTCTCGGAACAACTCCAAATGCAGGCAGTTGTAAAATACTTAATGAAAATGATATTACTTTCAATTATAAAACCGATAAAGACACTTTGAGGGCATTTGCTCTGAATCCACTTAAAATTGAAAACCGGGCTCTTGGATATAAGATCACATATTTTCTGGACAATTTTGAGTATGACAGGAAGAATAAGACATTTTTTTTCAAGGGAAATTTAGTTTTCAATGAAGAAATGCTCACTGGAGAAACCTATAAACAATCTTACGAACAACAAAGAATTAATTCCTACAAAGGATCAAAAATGCACTTCTTCAGAGAACTCTGGGCCGACAATCTGAGGGATGCCGGATTTACTGTTCTGGATCCTTCCGGAAATAAACTGGATTATAAAAAGATAGTAGTTGAGCAGAATGACCATAGGAAATATCTTTCTTTCATGAGATATTTATCAATCGTTTACAATCCGGAGCATCGTGAAAATAATAGAAACATATATTACTATAAAAATATGCCTCTAACTTTTAATAATATGGAGGAGGATAATTCAAGTAAGATAGTATTTCTTAAAAATCGTGTTCTCTTTGACAGTACCGGATATTTTGACGGAAGCGGGATCAGATGGGAAGGTCAGATGGTGACACAACGAATAAGTGATTTTCTCCCTTATGAATTTCATTTAGACAATAAATTTCTACCCCTGACCACATCAGGTAGTACTTTAATATCGGACAGCCTGTCCACAGAAGAAGGTGCTGCTTCTGTTGACTCCCTGAGAATTTTTGAGAAAGTGTACCTGCACACCGACCGGACTTATTATTATCCCGGCAATGATATCTGGTTCAAGGCATATCTCATCGATGCATATGACAGATCGCTGTCAGACCTGAGCAGGAATCTCCATGTTGAACTCATTTCTCCATCGGGAGGAATCATTTCTGACAGGATAACCAGGCTTGACGGTGGACTTGGAAATGGTGACTTCAGATTACCCGACAGCCTTAGTCCGGGCAGATACAGATTGAGGGCATACACAAACTATATGCGGAATTTCAGCGATCAGATATTCTTCAATAAAGAGATTAATATTATAACGTATGCCAGCGCAACTAAACTCTTAGAACCCCGGAAATTTGAAAAAAATAATGTCATTCTAAACTTTTTCCCTGAAGGTGGTTCCCTGGTTGATAACGTATCTTCTATTGTGGCTTTTAAAGCTGTCGATGAACAGGGGAAAGGATGTGATGTATCGGGAGAGGTTTATTCGTCGGCCGGGGATAAAATTTCTGCATTCAGATCAATTCATCTAGGGATGGGCTCATTTGTTTTAAAACCAGAACCAGGACTAAGTTATTATTCTGTTGTGAAAGGTACTGATAATAATGAAATTAAATCGGAGATACCAAAAAGCTTTACAGCCGGTGTAACACTAAGTGCATCAGTCAATAATGATAACGAGTTTTTAATAAAAATCAGGACAAACGATCTGACCCTGCCCCTGTTAAGGGATAATGATCTCTCACTAAGTATTTCTGCCCGTAAAGAGAAAGTAAAAACAATCAGTCTAAGAATATCGTCCCTGGTTGATAGTATTGTTATTCCGACTGATGATCTTCCTGATGGTATATTGATGTTAACACTGAAAACTTTAAAGGACCTGCCTCTTGCTGAAAGACTTATTTTCCTTCAGCATGAACAGAACTTTAAGATTAATATTCAACCGGACAGGGAAATATATAAGCAACGTGATCCTGTTTCGGTTAAAATCTCAATATCAGATGATTCAATAAATCAGGAAACTGCATTTCTTTCATTTTCAGCTGCTGAAAGTAATTTTATGGATAATTTTAAAGAATTCCCGACTACCATTTCCTCATGGTTTCTTCTGGAATCAGATGTTCGTGGAACAGTTGAAGGACCTTCATACTATTTTGATCCGGCTAATCCCGACAGGTTTAAAGATCTTGATCTGCTTCTGAGGACACAGGGATGGCGCGATTTCTCCTGGAAATATGATTCCTCAAAATATTTTTCTCCGGAGACCGGATTTTTTGTATCGGGCAGATTAAGAAAAATAAACAGGGACAAACCTTTAATTGATCCTAAAATAAATCTTACTATTTTTCAGGAAGATAAGATTATAAATGAAATTGTACCGGCCGATTTATCCGGGAGATTTTATCTCGATGAACATCGATATAACAGGAGATGCAAGACTTGTTGCAAGCGCTGTCTGACAGGAAAGGCTATCCAAACGGATTATTACTTTTAGATTCAATGAACTATATGCCTGCAGAAATATCCGGATATTTACCTGCTTCAACAGTAGTGAAAAAAGAAGAAATATTGACAGTGATCAGGGATGCTGAAATTAAAGAAAGGGAAACAGTGCTGGTTCAGGAGTATGAGATAAAAGAGACTATCAGAAAAAAATATAAACTATCAGATACCATTGAAATTGGCGAAGTTTTAATAACCGCTCAAAAGCCCAGGGATATTCAGGTTGCTAAAATAGAATCGGTTCGCAGTGTATATGGCGGAAAACCTGATGCTGAAGTAATTGTTACTCCCCAGATGGAAAACCTTCGTGCTGCTCCTGAATTATTAATTGGAACGAGCTGGAGTTATTGTCGTCACAAAAGATCGGTTTGGTAAATATATAATCAGGATCAGATACGTGGAATTTACAATTTTGCCAGGCTCTGGAAGATATTAGTTCTGATCCTCTTTTTCTTATTGATGGGGTTAAACATGATTTATCATATCTGGATATATTGCCTATTTCGTTGATAGAAAGGATTGATATACTCAAATCAATTGGGAAAACTGCAGTTTATGGTCTTGATGGCAATTTCGGTGTAATTTCAGTTATTACCAGATCAGGAAACAGGATGACTTCAGAATCTGAACCGGCTAAACACACAGTTAATACCAGGTTTTCGGGATACGATTCTCCACGAGTCTTCTATTCACCCCGTCATGATCCTGCAGCTTCAATCTAATAACCCGGATCTGCGAACAACTCTTTTCTGGAAGCCTGATATAAGTTTACAAACTGGGAAAGAACTACTTTTGAATTATTTTAATGCCGACAATTCTTCAACAATCCGGATTATTGTTGAAGGGATAACATCGACAGGTATTCCGGTTACTGCAACAACTGAATATCAGGTTACAGACTAAAACCTGACAGGTTCTGTTTTTCCTGCTCAGACCGTCATGGTCAGCATTTCCCGGTTCATTGCAATCTTCTCAAAATCCTGTCGCTCCGATATATTGTGAATTATGGTACCGATCTTAACAAGTTATATACATCAGGTTATTCAGGATCAGCAATCTTATGACCTAATAATGAAAGCATTTTAACAGCATATCGCTTTCCCAGTTTTCTGTAACCTTCCGCTGTGAAATGCAGGTTGTCGCGAGCATCGGTGCAGCCGATCGAAGAAACGACGAAAGAATTGGGAATCGTTTGAGGTAATGTTGCAATGATTTTATTCATACTTGCACAAGCACCTCCCTGATCAGCGTTCACAAGTTCTCCGGCAAGCAGAGGTACTTTTTTGGGTTTGAGATTAAGGTCTTTTATCAGATTGTCATAAATAACTTTGACCTTTTGAGGCCAGAGACTATCATTTGTATTTGACTCGCCCTGATGTAACAGAATTCCCTTGATAACGCCATCTTTCTGGGCTAATTTCGCCATCTCGATAAGCTGCGCATAGGGATTTCCGCCGTATTCCCTGATAATATTTGTCATCCACGATGGAGCGGTTGAGGCATAAGCCTGAAAACCATCTTTATCGAACAGTTCAATTTTGCAACCGGCCACAGAGACATTAATAACACCTACCCTGATTTTTTCCGGAAGGTTAGCAACCAGTGTTCTGCCAAAATAATCGGCAGGAGTCAGGCCAGTACGGCATCGACACAAAGGAGGAGCAGCGGTGTACCACTTGCCTTTTGTTCTGCCAAGGTTGGGACAATCAATTGCTTCCATTACCTGAAATCGATCATTAACCGTTGTATCTTGTGCTTCAATTCTTGCATTGCCCTCCATGTTTGACTGTCCAAAGCACAGGAAAATGTAAAAATTCTTATCCTGCGAAAAAGCGTTCATATTTATAATGAGTAATCCTGCAAATACAAACAATCCTAATTTTGTTTTCATATTATTATATTATCTCAGAAGTGATTTAAAACTTTTTTAATTCTACTATGTCTCCCTTCTTCGTTGACAAATCATATTCATAAATCTTCTTCAGCGCCAGAGATGATGGGGGCATTTTAGAATGGATCAAAGGAGCCTTTGTTTCCGAAATATTAAATAATGGATTCGTATTCTGGCCTTTTGCTGCTTTAAGCCCTTTACCTTTTAACCGGCAATAGGAACGAATGCGGCAATTCCCTCCAATTGAAGATTTTATCGTAGCCTTAGATAATTCACCATTCTCCCACTGAATATCCACTTCAAAACCGCCTCTGGCTTTCAGCCCTTTTACGCTTCCGTTTTTCCAGGCATCAGGTAGTGCTGGCAACAAATGAATAGCTCCATCCTGACTTTGTAACAACATTTCGGCAATACCTGATGTACAACCAAAATTTCCATCAATCTGGAAAGGAGGATGAGCATCGAAAAGATTCGGATAGGTTCCTCCACTTTGGCTTCTTCCAGACTGGGCAGCCGGTTTTAACTGATCTGTAATCAGTTTAAATGCATGGTTGCCATCGAGAAGACGTGCCCAAAGGTTTACTTTCCAACCCATAGACCATCCTGTTGATTCATCACCCCGGGCTACAAGGGATGTCCTTGCTGCAGAAAATAATTCCGGTGTCCGGTAAGGTGAAATCTGATTCGACGGGTAAAGTCCGTATAAATGGGAAACATGGCGGTGGTTGTCGTTCTGATTGTCCCAATCGTACATCCATTCCTGCAGCTGTCCCCATTTTCCGATCTGCATTGGAGGCAGTCGTTTCACTGCGTCTTCCAGTTTGCTGATCAGTTCTTTATCAGTATTCAAGAATTTGTGCTGCTTTGATAGTTTTTGTAAACAGATCGAAAACCAACTGATTGTCCATGGTAGTGCCGGCAGAAATTGAGGCACTCGGAGTGAACTGATGGCGCATTTTCAGGAGAAACCGAAGGACAAACCACCAAGCCATTTATGCTCAGGTTCTTCAATAAGGAAATCCAGGAAAAAAATTGAGGCTTCTTTTACAACCGGATAAACTGACTTCAAGAACTCTTTATCTCCGTTAAAATCATATTTATCGAATAAATGCTGGGAAAGCCAGGCGCCTCCCATTGGCCACATTCCCCAGAAGGCTCCGTCAATAGGACCATTAAATCGCCAGATATCCGTATTGTGATGCAATACCCATCCCTGTGCTCCATACATATCTTTTGCTGTTTGTCTGCCGGTCTGTGAAAGTTCCCGAACCATCTGAATCAGCGGTTCATTCATTTCGGTAAGATTGGTGATTTCGGAAGGCCAGTAATTCATCTCAGTGTTTATGTTCACCGTGTATTTGCTATCCCAGGGAGGAGTAAGCTGGTCATTCCAGATTCCCTGCAGATTGGCAGGCTGGCCTCCGGGCCGTGATGAAGAAATTAACAAATAACGTCCAAACTGAAAATATAATGTAACCAGCTGAGGGTCATTACCCTTTGCAAATTGTTCAAGACGCATATCGGTAGGATTTTTTACAGAATCTGTTACTCCCAGATCGAGACTTACTCTGTTGAAATAGTTTTGATAATCAGCAATATGATCTCTTAATGCCTGGTCGTAGCTTTTTTTCAGAGCGTTCTGAAGATATGTTATTTGCCCTTTCATCAGCATTTGCACTGATATCATTATAGTTCACTGAAATTGGTTGCCATCGAAATATAGATTGTAGCAACATCAGCCTTGGTAACATTCAGTAGCAGTATCGGAGGCAGACTACAGCACCACCTGTTGTCAGAATCTTTACTTTGGTCTTCGAATTGCAGTACATTTCCTTTTACCTTTTCAAAATCGTTTGTTTTTCCTGACATAAGTCAATTTCATTATTCCCTGATTGTGGAGACATTTACTTTGGATGGTCTGTCCATGTTGCAGAAAAACTTAACGAACCTGGTTTATCGGCAGAAATCCTGACAATGATTACCTGATCGGGAAATGATGAAAATACATGCTGGTTTTATAATTTATCCCGTTCAGCATATACCGGGATGAAACCACTGCCTTTTCAATATCGAGTTCCCTGTAGTAATCAGAATAATTTTCATGTCCCGGAAATAATAAGTCTCAGATTTCCCATAGTCTGATAAGGCATTCCATTGGAAATCTTACTGATGAATTTCTGGTTAACCATATCCTGCGCTTCCTTATATTTACCTTCAAAGATCAGTTTTCTGACTTCGGGCAGTGCCTCTCTGGCATCGGGATTATCATTACGGTATGGCGAACCGGCCCAGACTGTGTTCTCATTAAGCTGAATAAGCTCCTTTAAGGGATCTCCATATACCATGGCCCCCAGGCGGCCATTTCCAACAGGCAAAGCTTCAACCCATTGTTTGGCAGGCTTAGTGTACCAGAGTTTTAAATAAGAATCATTTTGAGCGGTAACATCTGCAATTATTGCCAAAACAAGCAGACAATTACAATAATATTTTTTTCATACAAAGGTAGTTTATGGTTTATTACACAATATACCATGCTAACTCACCTGAGCAACCCAATCCAGTGGTTTGTGATCTCCAAGTTTCAGATGTATTTCCACCGGCTTGTTCTCTGGCAAATGCAGTTCACAGTCTGCATTGCCCTTCCTGAATCTTCCTAAAATTCCTGAAGGTGCAGAGATATCTTCTATTCCATAGCGGGCAATCAATGTGATGTCCTGCTTTTTCAAAGAGGTAATCGTTATGTCAACTGTTCGCGCCTCCATATCCCAGGTCAGTTTGTTGATCCTCGCGAAGGTACGGGCCAGCATCCCGTTAATCGATCCTTTTACCAGCGAGGGAGGAAGAGCAGGAAGCACCTCAATCACACCGGGGCGCGAGTATGCAAGCATTTCCATCATGATCGCAGGAATTCCACCCTGTGCATCCGGTACAGGCACGCCATAAGTCTCGCGCGAACACCGCAGCGCGGTGCTGACGTAGCCCTGTTCAATCAATTGTCTCAGTTGGATGTCCACGATGATGTTGTCTTTGAGCCGGGCCCCAACCAAAGCCCGATGGCAGCGGGCATAAGCAGCCAAAGTTTCACCTGCGACTGCGGTGGACATTGTATCAAATGTGCGCCTCCGGTTGGCTATCTCCGCGGCGCGAGCCAGTTGCGGCGTGCGATCCGGATCAATTTCATCACCCGGCCAGGCGCCGTAGAGATGAGAGACATGCCGATGGCTGTAATGTTCTTGCAGTGTGGGCCAGGCCCATTCCTTCAGGGTGCCGTCCGGTTCGAGCAGGTAGGGCGGCATCTTGGCCAGCATTGCCTTCCATTTCGTCACGCTGTCGGCATCGGTACCCAGAAGTCTCACAAGCCTGAATTAAATTGGTCAGCACTTCCCGGCACACTGCAATGTCCATGGTGGCATTGATCAGCGCAGGTCCGGACGGGTCCGTACTGCGGGCATGTTCTCCGGCGAGATGGATGGGACAAAGATATAATTCCCGTCTTTGTCGGTGACTGTCAGGAAATCCTCGTAGAACTGCGCCAATTCTTTATAGGCCGGCACCACGCGGTTGCGGAGAAATTCCACATCTCCGGTGACCAGGTAATGGTCCCAGAACTGGCGCATACAACCAGCCTCCGGCGGAAATCCAGTAGGGCCAAATTCCGATTTCGGAGCTGGGGGTATAATAGAAATTGACGCCAAATCCCTTATCCGGAAAGAGGGGATACGAAGTGCCTCGAAAACCGAAGATGTTCCTTGCATTGTTCCGGCAATCCGGTGCGATTTCCTCCATCCATTTGAAGTAGGCCTCCATACCTTCCTGCAGGTCGCCCTGCACGGCGCCTGCCGTTTGCAGGTTAATGGTGGAGTTGATCCCGGCTGCGATACTCGGATACTTGCCGCTGTTGAGGATAAACCAATGGCGTCCCATTTCGAAGATCTTCTCCAGCAAGGCGGGCGAATAGTCCGGTCTTGACTGCTGGTCGGACAGAAGTTCCTCAGTAGACATGCCATATTGCGGGGCCCCGCCGAAATCCACGGTGACGCGGTTGAGAATTTCCGACTGGACCTTTTGATGCCGCTCCAGCAATGCCGGATAGTCGGGAGTGAGTCCTTCCACCGCCTTCCGAAGAGCTTCGACCTTGTCCTCGCTGAATTCGGGAAAATATTCAATGCGTGTAAGCAGTATTACCGAGGATGCATTCTCGATAACCAGAGTGCTTCCATCCATCCTGGCCGAGCCACCGTTGCGAACCACGCGGGTCATTCCGGCATAGCCGCTGTTGTCCACGGAGGGATCTAAACGGCATTTGTAAATCAGCCGCTGCTCGTTGGAGTCCTGCCGAACGTCGCCGGCTTCGACACCCTTTGGGGCGAGTTTTTTCTGGTCCGATGCCAGCTGGACGAATGCTTCCATGTCCGGATCTGTGGTGCCAATTCCCCGGCGGGCGCCCCAGTCCATCCCGGAACACATGCTCCACTCCGCGGACTTCTGCAAAGAGATTCGGACATTCATCGTCTTACCTTCCGGGGCAGTGAGCCATTGGACGACGACGTTGTCGGGCCGGGAAGTGAAAGTTTGACGAAGCCAGTCGCCGTGTTCGTCAGTCCAGATGACCTTTATCTCGCTGTTCTCGAAATTGACAGTGCGCAGATAGTTCCTGACCGATGCGGTTTTAGGAAGATCGAGCTTCATCAGGAACGCCGGGATGGTGAGGTGCGGCTCGGTGTCCTGCTTGATAGGGCTTTCATTCATGTGCTGAAGAGCGAGAGCGATGGCTTCTCTGTTTTTCCCATCCAGCACCATTTGCCGCACTTGCGGAAAAATGTCCGCGACGTTGGGTGCCTCCAGGGGCCTCTTCCATGGCATAAGCAGGCTTTCGTGGTGGAAAAGGATTTGCTCTGAGTAGGGATCGCCCATCAACTCGATATTCATCGCACCATTGCCGGAGGTGAGAGCCTCGCTGACCAGGTTCCCGGGGGCGATGCTGCAAAAGCCCCGCTGCGGCACAATCTTCCGCCTGACCCGTTCCGCCAGCGGCATCGGTGAGATCGGATACGATCTCCCGGCTGCCGGCGGCTTGGGCAAGAATGGGTCTCCTTGCACGCGGTTAAGATATTCAGCCGGACGATTGTCCGCCGACGGCGCTCCTGTTTTTGGGGATTCCTTTTCAGCCGCAGCGAGTAATGGCGATATCTCCAGAGAACCCACCAGGCCGGCAGCGGCCGCACTTGTTTTAACAAATTTTCTGCGTTTCATATTTTATTTTTTGATTTTTGCTTGTTGATTACACCCAATTAACCCAATCCAGCGGATTGCGCTGGCCTATTTTCAAATGAATTTCCACCGGTTTTCCTTCCGGTAAGTGCAAATCGCAGGTAGCCTCGCCGGATTGGGGCTTCGCCGCCAAAACTCCGGAAGAGGCGGAAATTTCTTCGATACCATACCGGGCAATTAAAGTCACATCCTGCTTTCTCACGGAGGTGACGGTTAAGTCCACGGTCCGGGCATCCATGTTCCAGGCCAGTTTGTCCAGTCTCGCAAACGTGCGAAGAAGCATTCCATTGATGGATCCCTTGACCAGCGAGGGAGGAAGGGCCGGAAGCACCTCAATCACACCGGGGCGGGAGTAGGCCAGCATTTCCATCATGATCGCGGGAATCCCGCCTTGTGCATCTGGCTATTCGCATATTGGCGTATGGGTCGTGAGGACACAGAGAGTGTAGTGCCCACGAAGCCTTGTTCAAGCAGTTGCCGCAATTCGCTGTCCACCATATAGTTATCTTTGAGCCTTGCTCCAATCAAAGCTCGTTGGCAATGACTATGAGCGGCCAGCCGCTCCGGCACGCGCTTCCGGTCTGCTAATCACCGCAGCCTTGGCCAGTTGCGGCGTGCGGTCCGGATCAATTTCGTCGCCGGGCCAGGCACCGTAGCATTGAGAGATATGCCGGTGGTTATAACGTTCTTCCAGATCGGGCCATGCCCATTCCTTCAAGGTACCATCCGGTTCGAGCAGGTAGGGCGGCAGCTTGGCCAGCATCGCCTTCCATTTCGGCACGTTGTCGGCCTCAATGCCCAGTAGCTCGCAAGACTCCACCAAATTGGCCAGGACTTCCCGGCACACCGAAATGTCCATGGTGGCGTTGATCACCGCCATGCACCCGGGGTTCAGGTTGCCGGGATTGTTCTCCGGAGAGAAGGATGGAACAAAGATGTAATTCCCATTTTTGTCCGTAACCGTCAGGAAGTCCTCGTAAAACAATGCCAGATCCTTATAAACCGGCACCATACGCTTGCGGAGGAAATCCAGGTCGCCAGTTACAAGATAGTGGTCCCAGAACGGGCGCACAACCCAGCCGCCGGCGCTAATCCAGTAGGGATGCGGCCATGTCTCCCCGGTATTATCGGCGTAGTCGAACATGGTAAAAACGCCAGAATCTTTGGTCGGTGCGATAGGATAATGGGTGCCACGCATGCCGTAAATGTTCTTTGCATTGGTGCGGTAGTCCGGGACCAGACTTTCAACCCAGTCGAAGTAGGCCATCTCGCCTTCGCGGTAATTGCCCAAGGTTATTGGCGCAATCTGCAGGTTGGTATTGACATTGGTCAGGGCCGACACGCTGCGATACTTACCGGTGGTGATGATGAACCAGTAGCGGCACATCTCGAAAAACGTCTTGAGAAAAGCACCCGAATAGCCCGGGCTGGACCGCTGATCAGACAGAAGCTCCTCGGATGACAGGCCATATTTGGAGGCGTCGCCGAAATCCACAGTGACGCGGTTGAGCATCTCGGACTGGACCTTGCGGGCCCGCTCCAGCAACGCCGGATAGTCCGGGGTGAGTCCTTCCAGCGACTGCCGGACAGCTTCCACCTTGTCCTCGCTGTAGTCGGGTAAATATTCAATGCGCGTGAGCAGCATCACGGACGATGCATTCTCGACCACCAGAGTGTCTCCATCCATGCGGGCCGAGCCGCCGTCGCGGACCACGCGGGTCACGTTGGCATAGCCCCTGTTGTCCACCGAAGGGTCCAAACGGCCCTTGATAATCAGCCGCTGCTCGTTGAAGTCCATCTGGGTGTTGCCGGATCCGCCGCTTCCCCCCTGCGTTCCTCCGCGGCTACGTATTCCTGCAAAATCTTGCCCTCCTCCAAAACCGCGTCCTCCTGCCTCCTTCCGACATCTTGATACGGACATTCACCGACTGTCCGCTGGGGGCGGTGAGCCATTGGACCACGACATTGTCGGGCCGCGACGTGAAGATCCGGCGAACCCAGTCGCCGTGCTCGTCCGTCCAGTGAACCTTCACCTCAGTACTTTCGAAATCAACCGTGCGGAGATAGTCCTTGACCGATGCGCTTCCCGGAAACTCCAGAAGCATGGAGAATCTCCCGCCGCCAAACCCACCCATCCCCCGGGTGACGGGGTTTTTTTGCCATTCGTTGTAAGCTAACATTACAGCTTCGTGGTATTTTCCGTCCAGCATCATTTGCCGCACCTGTGGGAAAACATTTGCGATCTTGGGCGTCTCGGAGGACTTCTTACGGGGTGTGAACAGGCTTTCGTGGCTGAAAGGAATCTGTTCGGTGTAGGGATTGCCCGTCACCTCAATGTTTACGGCTCCATTGCCGGAGATGAGAGCATCACCACCAGGTGCCAGACTGCAAAAGCCCCGCTGCGGCACAATCTTCCGCCTGATCCGATCCGCCAGCGGCATCGGGGAGATCTGTACACCGGCTGATGGCTGATAGGATTTCAGGGATACTACTGGTTTGGGCAAATTCTTTTCCGATTTTATCTTTTTAAGATAATCGGCGGAACGGATTTCCTCCTGTCCCGCTCCGGAAGATCCAGAAATTCGGGACGACTTTTTAGTGAACTCCTTACAAGCAGTAAGGGGCAATAACGCACCCGGAATACTAACCAGGCCTGCTGCAACTGCACTCTTTTTAAGAAATTTTCTTCTTTTCATAATTACATTGTAAGAATTATAAGATCAATACGGGAAAAATATGGTGTATAAAAAGCTAGTCTAAATGATTATCAATTAAGCATTCAACTTCTTAGGTGGATTAACTATATTATTTTGATATAACCTTATGACCATACATTGCATAGTTGGCGCCAACGGCAAACAGGGATAAACCAAGGATAATTCCCTTTTTATATCCGAATTTATTCATAAAATATCCGGCAGGCAGCGCCATGCTGCAATAGGCTATATATACCGAAAACTGGATTATTCCTGATTTGGCCTTCGATAACTCCAGCATATCCTGAAAATGTTTATTCAATGCATCGAGCATTCCATGAGCAATGCCCCATAAGAAAAATAATGCAGTAATTAGAATAGGAGGGAGAAGGTTTTCCCTGGATGCTAGTTTTTCGGGTTTCATGAATATTGGTTTTGGTTTGATGCTCCGGTTTAAACATTAAGGAAATTCATAAAGACCAAGATAGAAAAATTCAAATTCTATAATAAAGATTATGAATAGAGTATTTTTACGTTCAATAATATAAATGTCTAAGTTCTGGTTGTTTGAAATACTGCCAGATCAATCATTGTATTCTAACCCGGATTTCGAAGAACAGATCCGACCCAATTTCATAAAATCTTTTCCCTGTTTTAACTAAGCCCCCCGTATTATAATAGTTTCACCTTTAGCAGGACTGAAATCTGTTGTTTTTCCGTTGGCCCTGACCACACATGGATTACCAAGCAGGGATTTTATCTTAGCCTTGGTCAACTTTCCGTCCTTCCATTCAATACTGACTTCGAATCCGCCTCTTGCTCTTAGCCCGGTCACTGATCCATTTCTCCAGCTTACAGGTAAAGCGGGTAACAAGAGAAATTTCTCCTGCATGGCTTTGCAACAGGCATTCAGCCACACCTGCCGTAAATCCGAAATTGGCATCTGACTGGTTGCTTCCGGTGTTATGAAAATTATTTCCGATTCCTCCACTTCCTGTCCTTGTAAGAAAGAATTGCTTGATAACAGTATCAGTTTTTACACCATTTTCAAGTCTTGCCCAGTCGCAGATATCCCAGGCGCTTGTCCATCCGCTTCCTACGCGTCGTGGTTCCAACCATTTTTGAATGGCAGCGGCTATTTCAGGGTTTCCTCGCAGCGTAATCGAATTACCTGGGAAAAACCCAAAGTTTGCAGACATATTATGACCCTCGTTTCCTCTTTTCCAATCCTCGATCCATACCTGTAGAAGACCATCTTTCCCTATCTGGTAAGGAGGTATTTTTCCGAGTGCTTTGACTAGTTTGGCTCCGAACTCCTGGTCGGTATTCAATATCTTTCCAGCCTCTATCACATGAGGGAAAAGATCCTTTACCATACCTATGTTCATGGTTGTAGTGGAAGACAGGAATACTTCATCTGCTCCTTCTTTGACAAAGTATCCTTGCTCGGGAGACATGGAGAATGGAATAACCAGCCAGTTATGTTTGGGTTCAATTGTCATGATATCCATCAGGAACTGGGCTGATCCCTTCATAACCGGGTAATATTCTCTCAGGAATTCGACATCTCCTGTAAACAGGTAATGTTCCCAGATATGCTGGCATAACCAGACTCCGCCAACCGGCCACAACCCATAACGTGCTGCATCAACAGGTGCAGTTCCCCGCCACAGGTCAGAATTATGATGGGCAACCCAGCCACCAGCATTGTAATATAATTTTGCTGTTTCTGCTCCGTTTTCTGCCAGGTCTTTGATCATATTAAAAAGAGGGTCAGTACATTCCGAGAGATTTGTTACTTCGGCCGGCCAGTAATTCATCTCTGTGTTTATGTTTATGGTGTATTTACTTCCCCAGTTCGGTAGCAGATCCTGATTCCATCGTGCCTGCAGGTTTGCAGGTTCACTGCCTGCCCTGCTGCTTGAAGCCAGGATATAACGGCCGAACTGAAATATTTTGGCCAGCAGGTCCGGATCGGGGAGGCCTTTTTTGAGATCAGCAACCCTCACATCAGTAGGTTTTTCATTCATCATCGGATCGCCAATTTTTAGATGTACCCGGTTCATGAGGCTCCTAAAATCATATAAATGGGTACTTTTTAGCGTTTTAAAGTCTTTACCATTAACTCCGGCAAGGATCTTTTCACACTTTGTGGCAGGATCACCGCTTTCATCCTTGTAGTTTACAAAGCTTGTTGCAGCGGTAAGGATAAAAGTTACGGAATTGGCATCGTTGACGACAAGGCTCGAATCGGTCGTCATCAGGTTGCCTTTTTCAGGCAGAGCAATAAGATCGGTCTGGAACCGAAGACCAGTTCCTTCAACCTTGGCAATAAGCCAGCTGACATTTTGAGGAAGATACTTCCAGATACCGTTTATGGTCAACCTGTTGTTTTTTGCAGAGGTACTTTCAAGGAATGGGCTTTTTAGTTTTGCTTCAACAGAAACCTTCCCGGGTTTGTTAGCCGATATTTTCATAACCATTACATTGTCGGGGTATGACATGAAAACCTCCCGGGTCATTTTTACACCCCCATCAGTGTAAGTTATCCTTACGATACCAGTTTCCATATCAAGCTCGCGGTAGTAGTCCTTTATTGAATCACTTGTGATTTTAAAGTCGAGAAGAAGGTCTCCCAGAGGCTGGTATGCCTGCTGGGCTGCAGGTATACCGTAAAAATGCTCATTAGCCATTTTTTCAGCCTCAGCAAATTTATCTGCAAAGACAAGATCCTTAATTTTATTGAAGTATTTATATGCATCAGGATCATTATAATCATGGGGTCTTCCGGACCAGAATGTAGATTCATTCAAGGCGATCCTCTCATTCTTTACTTTCCCGAAGACATTGGCCCCCATATAACCGTTACCAATTAATAAACCGTCCAGCCAGACCCTGTCTGCAGGTTTATTATACCAAACAACCATCTCCTTTGAATCAGATGGTTTTTGACTAAAAGAAGAACATGATGCGAGTAACGTTAATATTGCTATTAACATAACATACAATGAATTTATATCAGATTTGTTTCCTTTCATGATTATTTATGATTTTGTTTAATATACCTGTCCATTACTGTCACATCTCCCAGATCATAAATCTGTTTCAATAGAAAAAGCCCAACTATTGTCCTGATTGGTATCGACTGCCTGCCTACATCTGCATATTGCGGGGCATATTCTTTTTCCATACTTTCCCAATCAATTTTCCCTGCCAAAAGACATAGTTCGTGCTGGGGATTTATAAATCTGGCAAGTACGGTCTTGAACGTCTCTAACTGGGGCTGGGAGGGTAATTTCTTTAACATGATTTGCAGAGTTTTATTCAAATCCAGTAATAAACCATGCAAAAATCAAGATTTCAAAGATCTTAAGTTACTAACAATCAATGTGTTAATAATCATTAAGGATCGACTAACTGGTTTCCCTTAGAATAAAAGAATCAATAATGATGAGTTATTATACATTAAACATTAAACATTTAAGCGACAAAACTGTCCGAAACTAGTTTTTAAACTGAATCCAATCGACTTCAACGGGATTATCTTTGAGCACCACAACCAGGTTATGAATTCCTTTCTGGTATTTTAATATCTTTCCACTGACAGTGTTCCAGTTTGTGTCTTTTGGAATGTAAACCTCAGCAAGTAAAAGACCATCTGGCTTCTCAAGTCTGACCTGAATAGTGCCTCCAGTTTGTGATATTGCCTTTACCTGGATCGATTTAATCTTCTTGCTTCCGAAATCGACAGCATTGTATGTTATCCATGCATTCTGTTTACTGAGTATGGTCTTCCAGCCATTGAATGTATTGGTAGTATCCACGAAAGAAACTGATGCGCCTGTCAGGCTTATTTGGCTATAACGGTCTATTTCAATTTTTTGCAAAGCATTGGTTATCCCTACACCACGAAAAGTGGGAATTACTTTTTTTATAGTACCATCCGGGCTAAAGAAGAGGCTGTCAATACGAACAGACCTGTTCTTGTCAAATTTTGGAGACAGATCATTCTCATGATAGAACAGGTACCACTGATTATTAAATTCAATAATTGAATGGTGGTTTGTCCAACAGCCCATCGGGGATTCGTCCATTATCACACCAGTAGCTTTAAAAGGCCCCATCGGATTATCACCCATCGCATATTCCAGCCTTTCAATTTTATTTTCAACATGAGGATAAGTCAAATAATAAATGCCATTCCTTTCAAAGAAAAAGGGTCCTTCCACCAATCCCTTTGTCGGCAGATCTCCGAGGACAACAGGTTCGGATGCGAGTTCTGTCATGTTGTCCTTCAGCCTGGCGGCAAAGATTCTGTTAAGCGAGTAATAAATAAATGCCTGTCCATCCTTGTCAATAAACACACTGGGATCAATACCACTGACATTTGCTATCGGTTCTTTCTCAGGAACATATGGCCCCTCGGGCTTATCTGCAATGGCGACTCCTATGCCGAATCCCCTGCCTTTTTTGATATTTGCAGGAAAGTAGAAATAATACTTCCCGTTTCTTTCAACACAGTCAGGAGCCCACATGCTAAACGAGGTCGGATTAACCCATTCGACCTTATCCTGGCTCACAATAACTCCATGATCAGTCCAGTCGGTCAGGTTTGAGGATGAAAAAACGTGGTAATCTTCCATGCAGAACCAGTCCTTACGCGGGAAACTCGCGGGAGCAGGAATATCGTGAGATGGGTACAGAATATACCTTATCATTAAAACACGGCGGTCGGATCAGCACTGAACTGGTCGCGGATGATTGGATTTTGTGAATACGCAATAGTGCTTATTAATACCATTCCGGTCAGCAGCAATGACTTAAAATATTTCATTGTTATTAATTTTTATTGTTAATTAATTAACACAGGATTTATTTGTTTGCAATTTCGCCTGCAGCTTTTGCCAGAAAGATATAATCGGCACTGCCACCTATGGTAACTTCGTTTTCACCCCAGAGGAAAGGCCAGTCATCTTTGTTTTCAAGGAAATCAGGCTTCAGGAGTATCAATCCGGGGACAATACCTCCGGCAATTATGGTGAAATCAGCCCTGTTATTCCCATATGCAACCTTCTTCGACCTTGTTCCTACTGCTTCAACAAATGAGATATTAGAATAAGGATGGCAACCAAGAATGAAATTCATACCGCGAAGAACATATTCCTTGTTCATAATATCAGGGAATGCCTTATAAACGTAATAGTTTGTAATTGCCCAGGAGACTACGGTTCCGCTTCCGCCCCAGGTTCCGAGTGATATCGGTACACCGTAAGGATTCTGTTTTTCGATTTCAGCCAGCGATTCTTTATACTTTACAACATAGTCTTTCAGTTTAGCCTTAAAAGCATCATCCATATATGGCAAAGCCTTAAGTGCGGAAAGAAGTCCCCTTCCTGCAAAAGCTCTCTGAGGGCCGCCTGCAGGACCGCCCTGTGGTTCAAGGGAGGTCCAGATCTGTTCAAGGAATCTGTCGGCATATTTCTTTTCCTTCGTGGTAATATATAGTTGAAGCACAGCATCCATGTCAGAGCCTCTGAACATCATCTAGGGGTGTTATTACCGGTGTTTTTAGCTAGTTCATTGGCTTCTTCCACGAGCCGTTTTGCGCTGGCCAGGCTTCTGTCGGCAAGATCGTCGTTAAAGCCCCTAAGGACCCGGCTTGCTGCTGCCAGCGTAGCTGCTGTTGAATAATCCAGAAATGGCTGGCGGGTGGTGAAAGCCCAGCGATCATCCGGTGTACCGCTTGACTTGCCGTCGGTTTCATAAGGCTTCAGGGCGGGATTGTAAGGGAGATTATCTGTTTCTGTCATTGCATCTCCCAGGTGATGGTACTGATGTAAGTTGGGAACTATGATTCCCTGCACCGGGTGACCGATATTTTCACACTGCGCAACCAGGTTCAATGTACCATGTTCTATCTGCTGCAAGTATATCCGGTTTCCCGTCCGGGCGATGGATATCAACATAGCGTGTTTTCTGGTCGATGTATGTCTGGTCCCTGTCAATCCTGAGGACTTCCCAGGCTTCAACAAATCTTGAAATTACACTATTATGGGAACCGGTCTGTATATCAAAATCCCCGGCATCGAACCATCCGCCAACAGCCATATTGGGAATGCGTTCCAGAGGTTTGTATTTTGTATCAGTTGTGTTGCCCATTCTGTATCCATCGAAGTGCTGATGATTAAGAGGGGCCTGCAGACAATCATCAAGATAAGGAACTCCATGCCACACGCGGTAAGCTTCATTTACCTCCATGTGATCCATTTGTACCGGGAACCACACATCAAGTGTAGGATGCCAGACACCATCATAAATATTTGATGCAATCAGAAAGGTATTTGTTTTCTGATCACCATATTGGATGTAATAAACGCCGGGCTCCTTTACTGAAGAGAAATCGAACCGGGCATAATTATAACGCAGGTATTTTCCCCACACTTTTACTTCACCCCTGAACTTCTCAACAGACTTGCCTTCTGTTGTCACCTGCAATACCTGTGCTGTTTTCAGAGGGGTATCATTCATGTCCAATTCAATAACTGCGACTTTTTCCTGGCCTGGAACATAACCTACCTGGGAGAATCCTATAACCGGTTTCCGGGTCCAGTTTGGGATTGCGTTCGGCTCGAGGTACCAAGTCAGAACCTTGCCGGTTTTATTTGCCGGGAGTAAGCTCCGGACAACAAACCATCCGTTTTGTGCAAGGTTGCGGCCATCAAAAAGCATCAGATCAGCATCGAGGCCCTTTATTTTTACCATGTTTTCGGGGTCTTCAGGAGTGAGGATAAAGGTTTTTCCCGTTGCCAGGGGTAATGGTACAATGAATTCACTCCTCCCTCTGTCATCAAATGTATTATGACCTGCAAACTGGGGTATTTTTTTGCCAGCAGGTTCAATTTTTGTATTGCTCGAAGGATATTTAGGAAAATTACCCGGCCTGCCATCAGCCAGATATGTTTTTTCAAAATATGCCGAAGGTAAAAACTCAAGATTTAATCCTGCAATTCCTTCAAGCTCCTTTGGTAATGGATTGTCGAGACTGACGGTAATTTCCACACCATTATCTTTAGCAGTTACACTGATCCTCGGGTTAAAATTAAAATCTTTATAACTCAGCTCAGTATTAATGGTTTTGCCGGCAGCATCAACTTTCCGGTCAACTACGGTAGGAATCAGATCCCATTGTTCCGGTGTATTCTGTAATCTTATCGCACCGCCAGTGGATGTCCTGACACCGTGATGGATAATTTCAATTCCTGCAGTTTTTTCATCGAAAAACATACCATTGTACTGATTGCTGAAGACTAACACATTTATGCCCCGTGATTCAAAATATCCCAGGTCATTCAGTTGAAGAGTTTGACCATGAACATAGTTTGAGGCAGATGTCAGCCAGATAAAGGACAAAAAGAATGTCAGCACCTTTCTGTAACACCTCATTCGGTTTAAATGATTTTTTCTCATAGCTAGTAGTATTTATTTACAATTTATTTCTTTTCACTTCTTTCATTAACAATGTGGAACCAGTCGAAATCGACAAATCCGCCAGGATTTTTGGAAGAGTAATTGAATAATCCGTAACGATAGCCCATGAAATGAGGCATTGAATATTCCATTTTAAGCTGATTCCCGACAGGTTTCCATGTTTTGCCGTCAAGGCTGTAATAGAAATATGCCACATCCCTGCGGTCATTGAAATCACATTCTGCTTTAAGATATGCTGTTTTCTGTGTTAACGGGATGCTTTCCTCTTCTACAGGCTCGCCCGATTGTGAATTTACCATAACAACCAACTTGGCGCCATTACTGAATTTAACCCCAACAAGGCCGAATTTTCTCTGCAGGAGAGCCAGCCCTGCAAAATCACCTTCCTTCATATTTGAAACATCAATCAACGTTGATCCTGAGCATTCAGGACCGATTGTACGCTGGGTCATAGTATTACGGGCTTGTACAAAAAGTGTGTCAATACGTCCGGTAGTAAGACGCAGAAATCCCTTATGTGCGGTGACAGTCCATAAGTCGTTAACAGGATTGTGGTTCCATTGCCAAACTAGTGGAAGGGCACGCTCTCCTTTCCGACGATTAAATTCATCTGATGCCACAATGTCGGGAATTAATCCTTTGCTTGCAGGCAGGTCCAGTGTCTCAGGAACTTTGCCATCTACTCCGATTACAGGCCATCCATCCACCCATTTTAATGGAACAATATAGGGGATACGTCCTACTGAACCATAATCACGGAACAGATAAGCGAACCATCTGCCATCGGGGGTATCAACCATACCGCCCTGCGCCACCCCTTTATCCTGAAATGCAACCCTGCCTTCCCACGGACCTGTAATCTTATCTGCCCTGTGGATAACTACAGTACGCATACCTCCCTTTGGCCAGGTTATATTAAAAAGATAAAGCTTGCCATTGACCTTGAACAATTGTGAGCCTTCCCCCAGTCCGCTATCTGGTCCAGAAGGGGCACTTGAATTTTCAATGATAACCTGATTTATTCCGCCGGTTTTGACTCCTGACAGATCAGCATTGAGTTCAACAAGGGTTAGCTTTTTATTGCCGTAGATCAGATAAACACGACCATCATCATCGAAAAATAAGGTGTGGTCATGAAAGCTCGGGTTGAATGATATCTCTTTCCAGGGTCCCTTTTCTATATCCTTAGTTGACCAGATATATGTTTTACCTGTTGTTGATGAAAAGGATGATACATAAAAGGTGCCGTTATGATAACGAATACAACTGGCCCAGGTACCGCGCCCGTAAGCATTTTTCCCGTTATTAAGAGTTAACGCGTCGACATCGCCCAACGTGATGTAGGCATAGTTAACGAGTTTCCAGTTTACTAGATCTTTTGATTTCATAATTGGCACACCGGGGCTCATGTGCATCGTTGTACTGCTCATATAGTATGAATCACCAACCCGGATCATTGACATGTCAGGGACGTCGGCCCATATAATTGGGTTATGTGCTGAATTTACCTGTGCTGAAACAGTGATATTTACTGAAACAGCAAAAAGCGTCACCAAACCAAAATATAGTGTCTTCATAAGCTGATATTAATAAGTCTTAAAATAATAATCCGTTTGCGAAAGATTAGTAAATGTAAAATGTATAAATTAATTTCATCAGGGTGGACAGTCCTGAATTATTATGAAATATTACTCTGACATGTAGGCTTTAATATTCAGATTGTTATTTACCACTTCCTTTTACTTTGATTTCCTTTCCAATGTAAACCACTTTCTTTTTCACTTCCCCGGGGGTTATACCAAATCCTTCGGATTCATTTACGAAAATTATATTAAGAATTCTCTTTGTAAGGTTTCCGGAATAGTATCCCTGTTTTTCCCCGATTGTCAAGGTCCGGCGTTTTTCATCCCATCTAAAAGGTATAACAGTATAATTCCCTTTCTCGTAATTATAACTGTCGCCTTCATCTTCATATAAATCGAACCTGCCATCTGCTCCTTTATAGACGCGTATCTCCAGAGTGTCAAGTGGTTTTTGCCCGGCATACTGGATAAACTTGCCCATCGGAATGATGGAACCTGCTTTGACAAACAGGGGAATTTTATCCAGGGGGGAGGCGGTTTTTATTGTCTGGCCTCCATTAAATCGTTTTCCGGTCCAGAAATCGTACCAGGTTGCCGGTTCTGGCAGGTAAACATTCCATTCCTTAACATTGGGTTCAGTAACCGGTGCAACAAGCAGGGCTTTGCCGAACATATATTCAAAAGGTTGCTTCAATGCAATTGAATCACCATAAAAGTCCATTACCAGGGGACGCATCATGGTTGATCTGTTATGTGTAATTTGCCAGGCTTCCGAATAAATGTAAGGAATTAAACGGTAACGCAGGTCAAGCATTTTCCTCACGTTATCCTCAACCTGCTGTCCGAATTTCCAGGGTTCGGTCTCAGACTGATAGCCATGTATCCTGAAGATGGGATTAAAGGCCCCCCACTGGTACCACCGTGTCAGCAGCTCCTGATACTTTGGGTCGGTATATTGAGATTTTCCAGGGCGAAAGAATCCTCCGATATCTGTTGTCCAGTATGGTAATCCTGTAATGGTATAGTTCAATCCTGCAACAATCTGCCGTTTATAAGTGTCCCATGTTCCTCCAATATCGCCTGACCAGTTTATGATTCCATATTTTTGCTGCCCGAGGAAAGCTGACCTGGTAAGGATGCAAACCCGTTTTTCGGATGAGGTTTTCCTTTGCCCTTCATAAACTGCCTGGCTAACAAATAACGGGTAGACAAGACGATAAAAATCGCCTAATCCCAGGTATGTCTCTTTCCCTTTTAAAGCATCGTTTTCAGGTTCTGTGGCATCCATCCACCACGAGTCGACACCAAAGGTAAAGAGATTCTGGTTCAGAGCATTCCAGTGAGCGTCCCTGGCAAGAGGGTTAAAAACATCTACCCACGGGCTATTCGGGATATAAAGGTTCCTGGCAACATAATCTTTGCCGATGTCGGATTTCTTATCAAGGTTTTCCCAAACCGAAATGCTGAAATGAGCATTTAAATCGTGCAATTCTTTAATAAATCCTGCCGGATTGGGGTAATTCGCCTCATCAAATTTTGGAACACCCCAGCCGTATTTTCCCCAATATTGCCAATCCTGTACGATAACATCCATTGGAATATTTCTCTTGCGGAACTCTTTTACAGTTTCAACCAGATTTGTTCCTGAAGAATAGCGTTCACGGCATTGCCAGAAACCGTAAGCCCAAAGCGGAAACATAGGAACATCACCTGAGAGATTTCGGTATGAGGAAATTACACTGTCGGCTGAAGGGCCATAAAAAACGATATAATCAATAAACCGTGCATTGGGAGAACGGAATGTTGTCAGGTTACCGGTTAGTTTCCATGACACCCTTGGTGTGTTGCTTGATTTGCAGACTAATTGTATCTGATGTTCCCCTGCAGTCAATTTTACTAATGTCCCGGCAGTTGGAGGCAGCCACATATTAGTTTGATCAATACAGGGATTCCCGTCGATAACAACAAGATTGACGGTTACCCATGTCGCCCAGATCGAGGAATATTGAATATACCCCATTCGACGGGTACTTAGAACCTGCCCGGTGTAAAGCGACTGATTTTGTGATACTTTTTGTGTTCCGTTTGTGGTTGTGACTTCAGCTGTCTGGTTATTGCCCGGAGTAGATTGTTGCTGTTTTTCGAGCGTTATAAAATTATCGGCCGGATTAAAATCAGTCAGACCGTACTGATGCCAGAGTAATCCGTACCCTTTGCTTGAATATATAAATGGTATCGAAATCTGGGAGTTCACCTGAGTTAAACGACGGGTGACATTCTTTAAATTGAAATGTCCGTCCTGAAACTGCCCGAGTCCAAAAAGATATTCGTCGGCAGGCGACTCAAAACTCTGTTCTGCTATATAACAAGGCTGGCCCATGACGGAATCAGGTACCAGCTTACGGGTTTCTGCTTTTTCTCTCAGGAAAATTTTTCCGGAATTATCTGCAAATGACAATTTGCCGGTTTGTTTATCCAGTTCTGCAATAATGGTCTTTACTGATATCTTAAGGTTCGAAGGCGAATCATAAACATTAAAGTGTGGAGTTGGAACACTTGAAGTAAAAATAAGCTCAGGTACCTTTACTTCGGTTCCTTTACAGAACCTGATCCTTACAGCATTTTCTGCCAAGGGGTAAATACTAAGTGTCCCTTCAGAGAGTGTGACGTCTACTCTGTCCGCAGCCTGTTTAAAGCTTTTCACAACCTGGCCCTGACAAATGGCAGGGTACAGGATGATAAATAAAAAGTATATGTGTCTCATTATCTTATCATAAACTACAGCTTAACCATAACTTTCTCTCCCAAATAATCTACAACTTTATTGTACTTTCCAACCTCATCCATTCCTTTGCCAGTACCGTTGGAAACCTTTACAATATTGAATTTTCGTTCGGATAAGCATTCCGGGGAATGTACCTTTTCTGTCGTTTATAGTTAATATTTTTTTTGCGTCATCCCAGGAAAAAGTAATGGTGGAAAAGACCCCTTTCTCATAATTATAATTGTCGTTTTCGTCCTCATATAACGTGAATTCACCATTTGCACCTTCATAAACCCGTATTTCGAGGTTGTCCCATTTCTTCTCAGTTGCAAATTGCACTTTAGGACCAACAGGAAGTATTGAACCTGCTTTTACATACAACGGAATGATGTCTATAGGGGTTTCTTTCTTTATTGTTTGTCCGCCAGAAAATTTAATGCCCGTCCAGAAATCAAACCAGTCGGCGCCTTTGGGTAAGTACAGCTCTTTAGTTTTAACGGGACCAAAATCCTCATTAGTATCCTTCGAATACATCGGTACGGTAACCGGGCAAACCAGAATCGATTTGCCAAACATGTACTGGTCGTTTATATCCAGAGCCTGCTTGTCTTTTGGAAAATCCATCATAAGGGCGCGCATCATACTCGACTGATTTGTTGTAACATCCCAGGAAGTCGAATAGATATAAGGCAGCAAACTATACCGTACGTTTATGAATTTTTCAATTGCATCATACACCTTGTCGCCTTTTTTCCCGAACTGGTAGATTTCGCGGGGGGCATCAGCGCCATGTGAACGCATCATAGGGCAGAATGTCCCGAACTGTATCCAGCGTGCGTAAAGTTCACGGTATCCGGCATCATCGAGTTTCTTTCTGAACCTGCTGAGAAAGAAACCGCCTATATCGCTGTTCCAGTATGGGATATTGCTGAGTGAAAAGTTTAAACCGGCTGAGATCTGGTTTCTTAATGCATCCCATGATGCCGTAACATCACCAGACCATGTATTTGCACCATAGCGCTGCTGTCCGGCAAATGCAGACCGGGTGAGGATAAACACACGTTTGTCGGAAGTCACAGAACGCTGATGATCGTATATTCCGCCTACAGTCATTAAAGGGAACGCATTCCGTACTTTCCGGAATGAACCAAGGTATGTCTTATTGTCGAGATCGGAAGGTTTGAAATCCAAATGGTCAGGTTCTGATGAATCCATCCACCAGCCGTCCATTCCAAGCGAGAAGATGCCTTTATTCAGGTACTTCCAGTAAATATCGCGGGCTTCAGGATTAAACGGATCGTAGACCCGTACACCAGAAGGGTAATCTCTGTTGGGTGGCCATTTATCAGAACCGGATTGAGGCCATGTCTGAAAATTCATGAGTGCACCTATTTTATCCAATTCCCTGTATTGTTTTGTCTGAGGACCGAACGAATTCCAGATTGAAATAATCATGTGGGCATTAAGATTGTGTACGTCGTCAACCATTTTCTGTGGATTGGGAAAGTCGGCATTGAGGAATTCCATGGCATTCCACAGGTAATTATTGCCCCAGTATTGCCAGTCCTGTATGATTCCATCAAATGGTACACCCAGTTCACGGTATTTTTTCACAACACCGACCAATTCATCCTGACTTTTATAGCGTTCTTTGCTTTGGAAGTAGCCAAATGTCCACAACGGAAACATTGGTACCTGACCGGTGAGGTCGCGCATACGGGCAATTACACCGTCAGCTGTTGCTCCAGTACATAAAATAATAATCCATACAATCGCCCACATCTGATTTGAATGATGTCTTCATCCGGTCCGTCAACAAAAAGAGTAGGTGAATAATTATCCCAAAACAAGACCGTAACCTTTCACAGACAGGAAAAAAGGAATATAGTCATCTGTATTTCCCTGAACCATATTAAGCTTCATATTACGCTGAACCATTTTGCCTCTCTGCTGCTGGCCCAATCCATAAATTGCTTCATCTTTATCAAGAGTAAATGCCTGTGCTACAGTGAAAGTTTTTACACCTGCATCATTGAAATCAGTGAAAGAGGTACTTCCGTCTTTTTCACTCAACAGAGCTCCTGATGAATTAGAAAATGAAATCTTACCTGTCACTATGTCAAGACTCACCTTCAGGTTTTCGCTTTTCAATGAAAGAACATTGCCAGCCTTATTTACATTAAAAGCTGTTTTCACCGGAGTCTTAATTACTGAAAGACTTTCCTTGATAAATGTCTTACCATCAGGCCATTTAATAACCCTTACTGTCGACGGACCATAGAACTGAATTTCTATACCGATGGAATTTAATACAGTTTTAATACCCAGGTCTGTCTTTTGATAAGACTGGGCATTTCCTGTCATAAAAATGACACCTGAAAAAAACGCGATAAGTAAAAACTGCTTTAACATAATGTTGTGTATTATTTAGTAAAAATGATATCATATTCTGTTTAGATCTCAATCAGGGCAGCTTATTTGGCAACATGGTAAGTTTCATTGCCCAATCCATTCCCGACCGGTCTGAGTTATCAGGATATTGTGGTAACGTGATTCTGCCTGAATAATCAGAGATGAGCCTGGTATCCGGTACAATCCACCTGCCATTTCCCGGATTGAACCAGTTCACAATATACATGGTGTTAGCCTTGACCCCTGTCACATTGGCTTTAGGACAATCCCTCTCGAAATAAAGCATTAAAAGATCCTGTTTTGGTGTTGCAGCCCCATAAGCCCAGCCTGTTGTTACCCTGGGTCCGGCCGATTGATTTGGTTGTATCCGTTCCGTACATGGAACAAGTTCCTGGTATTTTTGTCCTTCAGAAAGTATGAAGGTTTTCAGATGACGCATCTGGTCACCGGAAGGCCACTGAAATACTTTCCACATAGGATATCCGGAAGCCTCTTCGACCTCTCCACTCCAGACTCCTCCGTTCCATCCGCCTGCACCATATATATGACCGCCAAGCCCTCCGGAAAGAACACTGCCATACATTGCGGAACGGCACCATTCTGCAGCTTCAGGAGAGCCACCTTCGGCATTCTCCATACCATCATAATAAGGTTCACCATTTATTCCCGGAACAGGTGGATCCGTCTTGAATATATCGGTCAGCAATGAGAAGCTGTCATGAGTTCGAAGGTTTCCAATCTGGTGAAAACCCAGCCATTTTGCTTTATCGGTATGTCCCCAGTTCTTTAATGACGACCCGGTTGGATTTGTTCCAGCCAGTGTACCGAATGGAGAATGTCCGTACTTTTCTATTACTTTATTTGCTGCAGCATTCCAGTCGTCAGCAGGAATTGTCTCACGATCATAGTCAAAATGAATGGGGCTGAACAGACAGATATTTGCCTGGTAGCGGCTCCAGATGTACTGGATATATCGTACATAAGAATCAGGCCATGAATAGTATTTCTTCCATGCCTGTCCGATGTCTCTTCTTGCTACCTCAATAAAGGGAACAAATCCCTGCGCATTCAGGTAATCAATTTTTCTGTCAAGGGACTGAAAATAGGCGGGATCTATCCTGTCTACATCGGGAAAATAAGATTCAAATCCCGGAACTTTACCTGGAAACATAAAAGCCCGATGACCAGCCTCATCATTCATCGATTTAGCACTTTTTGTTCCAGCCTGCGCCCAGCCTGAGCGGATAATAATTCCATCCCCGGTAATGAGTCTGGGTGGCTGATCATCATTGTTCCAGTTTGGCAAAGCCGCCAATATTGCAACACAGTTGTATTCCTGCTTATGCCGGTATGCAACATACTCTTTGAATCCGGCCTCCGGTCCCATCTGGCGAATAGTATCATCATCCCGCCAGCGGAATCTGTACGTTGGGGTCGCCCACCATGTATCACCAATCAGAAAATAGGGAGTCCCATCAGCATATTGAAATGCGTGGCCATTGGCCGAAGGCTGTATCATACCACGCCTGGATGGATTCTCTGCTTTCTGTGTTTCAGTCCAGGCTATGGCGGTAAAGGATCCACTTTTCCCATCAAGTCCCGGGTCTGAAGGTTGTGAACCGCTTTTCCATGTCCATGTTCCAGGTACTGTTGCTGTTATGCGTACACGGAAAGTGTTGCCTCCATCCCAGAAACCATAGCAACGTTTGTCGAAACCAGGACCTTTAAGATCCAGCCAAACCGTCATTTCTGTGTAAGGATTTTTATATGCATTCCTGGCGGTTAAGGTGATCTCCACCTTTTCCCAGACATGGTATATATTTCCATCAGATGAAGGTGAAGCGACAGATACGGGTACGATATTCAGCGATATTAAAGCTATTAATATTACAATTGCTTTGAAACGAAATCTGAATCTTTTCATGACTCCCTTATAAATTATCCGATTGGTTTTACAAATTTGAAACGATATAATTTCAGGAGCAGAATATTTAAAATTTGAAAATAATTTGTTTATTAAATCTTATTTAACTTTACCACGGATCATAGTCAGTGAATGAGCAGGAAATGCATATGTTACCATATTCCCCTTTGGTTTCAGGTCGGGTTTGGAAACAGTCTTGACATTTTCGATCCCAAAGTCATTTGTTACCTTGATATCAGATCCGTTAATTTCGGAGACCTGAAGTACACCATTAAACTCACCTGACTGGCAGATTATGTCTGTCCTGACAGGATTATCCTTATGCCTGTTGACAACGCATATTACCACCTCTCCATTATTGTATGTGGCCGATACATCGAGGTAGGGCACTTCCGACTGTTTTGTCTTCGCCTCACCCAGGCCTATATTAAATTCGTCAGTATTATATGTGGGACAATCTACAAAAAGATCAAGTGATTTTCCATGCATGTTCTTTGCAAATAATTGAAGAGGGAAATAGATTGTCTGCCTGAACATACCTTTTTCTTCAGCGAAGACTGGAGCAATTACATTTACCAGTTGAGCCATATTGGCCATTTTAACTATATCGGCATTACGGATAAATACATTCAGAAATCCTCCGATTACCAGGGCATCCTCGAGATCGTATCTTTCCTCCAGAGCCCTTGTTCCCTTCATCGTTTCAGTTGTTCTTGCTCTGTACCATACATTATATTCATCCCATGCAATATATAATGGTGGTCTGTTTCCCCTGTCAGCCTTTTGCATGGCCTCATTAATCAAACCCCTTACGATACGGGTTCTCTGTTCCATAACAAGTGGAGTTGAAAGAAAATTATAATAGTTATTATTTGGGTTGCCGACATACATATGAAGTGCTATATAGTCAATAACATCTTTCAGGTTAGTTATTATAGTGCGGTTCCAGTAATCCGGATCAGCATATGGCCTGTAATTTGAAGATCCTGTTGCGACAAGTTTAATATCAGGAGAAGTCAGCCTCATCAGTTTAGCAGCCTCCATGGCTTTTTTGGAGTAATCTTCAGCATTCAGATGTCCCATCTGCCATTCCCCATCCATTTCGTTTCCAAGGCTCCAGTATTTTACATTAAAAGGCTCCGGGAAACCGTGCTTTTTCCTGAGCTCTGCATAATAAGGACCCTCCTTCACATTACAGTATTCAACCCATCTTTGTGCCTCTTCAATGGTACCGGTTCCCATGTTAACCGAAAGATATGGTTCGCTCCCGACGGTCCTGCAATATTTAATAAATTCATTTGTCCCGAATTCATTCGTTTCAAGTCTGGCCCAGGCAAGTTCCATCCTTGGCACTCTTTCATTCTTCGGTCCCACTCCGTCAAGCCAATGATAATTTGAAACAAAATTTCCTCCGGGATACCGGATAAGTGAAACATTCAGTTCTTTAACAGCTTCCAATACATCTTTCCTGAAACCATCAGGACCTGACAACTGTGAACCCGGTTCATAAATTCCACCATATACGCATCTGCCCAGATGTTCTACAAAATTTCCATAAATGTTCTTATCAACTTCTCCTATAATACGTTCGGTATCAAATTTAATCCTGGCATTCTGTCCTGAAACTTTCGAAGTACTGAAAAGACAAACCAAAATAAAAAAGAAACCAAAAATTACTTTGAGTGTATTTTTCATATTCAGTCAATTTAGATTATAAGTAATTTTAAAACACCTGATTTATTTATTTGAATTTTATATTTACTTCCAAAGAAAATCTGATCACTTTAGATTGTTATTTATTTCACAAATCTTAAAGATTTAACAAATATAGAGCTCTCAACACCTATGGGGAATTTAATAAATACATCATGGTGACCAGTTATATTTTTAACAGTCCTGGAGAATACTTTCAGGTTGTTTTCTCCGTCAGTCGGACTGACCTGAATAGTGGCTATCAGTTTACCATTCTTCAAGTCATCGAGCCATATTTCAATTTTTCCCTTCACCACTGAAGACGCTGCCAACTCGACTGCCGATGGAGATTGTTTGCCAAATTCAACTCCCGAAATCATTAACCATCCGCCATTTGATGATGTGTTTGTCACAAGTTTTTCGGTTTCCTTCTTAATTGCCCTGATACCGAAATAATTACTATAACCTGCTACTGGCATAGATGTAAACCCGTCTTTGCAGATAAAGAAATCAAAATCAGCCGGTTTGCCTTCTGCAAACAAGCCCACACTTGTACCTACCCATGAGTTATAATTTGGCTGAGCTTTATCCATGCTGACTGCGCTTACCGGTTCACCGAGTGAAATCCATGTTTTGCCGTCGCCGCTGCAAAAGCCTGACAAATTATGTTCATCTCTCTCAAGCTTTAACCAGACACAGTTGCCGGCCTGGTTTGGAATACTACAGGTTTGATTACCAAGAGTTAAGAAGATTCTTTTACCCTTATTGAAGCCTGTGTAAAGCTGGCCAATAACGCGTTGATTCCCGCTGGTGAGATAAATTCCGGCTTTAGCTGTGGAATCAGATGCATCCAGATCAACCCGGGTTACGGCTGTATAATAATGGTCTGTTTCTTTCTGGACAAGATGTGTGCGCTCGTTGTCAGGTGAAAGCCTTATCCAACCTTTTCTTTCTGTAAGAGAATAATTAGCCGCAGCTTTTTTCGTTAAGAAATGCCAGCACACACCCAGCAGATCTTTGTCGAAATCATCACTTTGAACACTTCTCCATAAAATGCCTGATTGCGGGAGGTTTGGTTTGTTAACAGGTCGAGTTGTCGGGGCCAGACCCCACGGGCGATCACCTTCCCAGATAACCTGGTAAAGAGAGGTTTGACGGCCAAGGCCTGACCAATCATCTCCGTTATATTTTTCATAGCTCTGAGCGATGGTCCACCAGGTTCCGTCAGCCAGTTGAACAGGGGCCGACATATGGTTTGGACGACGGAAACCAACATCAGGGTCAGTAACAGGTTTAAAGAAGTTTCCTAGTCTTTCCCATTTTGCTGAATCGGCTGTTAATTCTCTAGATCTCATAACATATTGACCACCTGATACATCACCTGCAGGGAAGTAAAAATAATAACCGTTACGTTTGCACATCACAGGTCCTTCAGCCCAGCTATATTGAAGTTTTGCATTTATCCAGTCGAGATTCATAACTGTACCTGTTAACTGACCATCACGGCCGAGAGCCTGTATCCTGTTGACTTTCTGACCGTTCTTTATAACCATATATGGAGTGCCATCATCATCAATAAAAATGGAGTTATCGTAACCAAGAGGACCGGTAACCGGGTTGGTTTTTACTTCAACAGGGTCAGTCCAAGGTCCGGCCGTAGAATCTGCCTTGCAAAACCATTGGCCATTTGAGGAAAAGTATATCCAGTATGACCCATAGAAATATGTGATTGCACCCTGCCATGTCCCGGCTGAAGGGCGATCGCTTACCCACCCTGCCTTTGAGGGCGGCAATACTCTGCCAATTATCTGCCAGTGAACCAGATCTTTCGAATGATAGACAGGCATATAAGGCGTGAAATGAAAACTGGAACCGCAGTGATAAAAATCATCTCCGACTTTCAGCAGAGTGGGATCGGGATGGTCTCCTGGTAACACCGGGTTAACATAAGTGTTAACTTGCTGATAATTAGATTTATCAGAACTGTCCTGAGCCAGTATGAAAGATGCTTTCAATACGGTAAAAACTACTATCCCTATGGTAGAATAAACAGACCTTCTCATTTCCTTATAATTTATTTGATAAAATACATAAACCTGGCCAACTGACAATACTTAACGAAAGCGCTATTGCTGATTCGTTCATTGTTACCCTGGGCAAATAGGAAACAGCTTTGACAACCATCTTAAGTTCAAACTGTTGGTCATTTGGTAATTCGAAATATCCAACTGCATGGGCGGTCAGTATCAGGGTGCATTATAAATGCCCAGATTTGAAATTACAGGACAACTTTTCGAATCGGTAATTGTGAAACGAACCTGCGTTGCCTTCACGCCCGGAAATCGTAGAATACGTTTATAACCAATGGTTGTTGCTTTTGCCACCTCTTTCCATGTACCATCTACAAGAGCCTCAACTGTGAAGGCCTTTACACGTTGACCCAGACGGATATATTCCTGAACAAGAAAGCGGTTGAAAGTAGTTGGTTTGCCAAAATCTATTGTCATCAAAGCTTTTGTTACTCCATCGTCAGTAGCCCAGTAGGTATCTTTATTGCCGTCTATCGACTTTTCTGCACTGAACTCTTTCGAATTCCCGCGTACGTTCGAAGCACTGACTTTCCCTTTCTCAGCGAGGTTAACAGCAAACGCTTCTTTCACGGCTTTTGCAAATTCAAGTGCTGCTTTTTCGTCATTTGAATGGATTAAACCATCAGGCGTGATTGGAAAGTTGAGAAGCAATGTGCCGTTGCGACCAATAGAGTTATAATAAGTATCCATAAGCACAGGTACTGTTTTCACCTTGTCATCTTCGGTTGTATGGTAGAACCATCCCGGCCGAATGGAAGTATTCACTTCCCCAGGAACCCATGAATCACCATTTTCTACTCCGTAACGTAACATAGCTTCAGGCACATCACCGATAGCATTCAGCAAACTCCAGTTTGTTTCGCCAACATAACCAGCTTCGGTTCCTACCCAGCGTAGATCACCTCTGTCACCTCCATCATTCCAGATCACGATATCAGGTTGAAGCTGGCGGATCAGCTTGTATGTATTCTTCCAGTCATAATAAGTTTTACGGTCAATTCTACGGGTTTCCCTGGCACCACCATAATAACCTGAACCACCATTGGCTCCGTCAAACCACACTTCGAAAATAGGTCCATAGTTAGTGAGGAGTTCTGTTAGCTGATTTCGAAAGTAAGTAATATATTCGGGTTTTCCATAATCAGCATAGTTTCTGTCCCATGGTGACAGATAGATACCTAATTTCAGACCGTATTCTTTACACGCATCAGCCAGTTCGCGAACAATATCCCCCTTGCCATCTTTCCAGGGAGAGTTTTTTACAGAATACTCGGTATATTTTGACGGCCAGAGGCAAAAACCACAATGGTGCTTGGCTGTCAAAATGATCCCTTCCATTCCTGCTTCCTTGCAAACACGTGCCCACTGGCGGCAATCCAGATCTTTTGGATTAAATAGCCTGACATCTTCATCTCCATTCCCCCACTCCTGATCGGTGAAGGTATTTATTGAGAAATGGAGAAAAGCATAATATTCCATTTCCTGCCATTTCATCTGGTTTTCATTCGGAACCGGCCCCAACGGTTTGGGTGCTTGTGTTTGGGCATTGGATGTGCCGATCAAAAGAGAGGAATACATTATTCCCCAGATAATTTTTCTAATCATGATGTGTCTGGTGATTATGTTATTTAATACTTCAACTTTGTTATCAATATGAAGGTTGTCGCATGCCTGACGGTACTATTTCGCCCATCTTTCTCCCTCCGGTGTACGCCGCCATGCGAAATAGGCATCGAGGATCTTGAGTGATTCGGCGCCCGGTACAGGACCCGTGTGAGGAGTCTTGTTAAAATACATCACCACAGGGTTGGCATCGCTGAATGCCGGCCAAACAGGGACCCCGTTACCGCTTGGATCACCATGTTTGGCGAAGTTCGTCCAATAGGTTGCCATGGCCTCCGAGATCTCCAGGTCTGTTTTTGTAATCTGGGGATTTGAGGCATCCAGATGCTGAAATACATAGGCTACATCCTGACCATGAGGTGATCCGAATCCAGCCCTGGGTGAATCTTCCGGATAGTCAGGGTGTTGATCAAAATAGTAATAGAAAACTTTGGATTTCCCCATCTTCGCCTGAAGCCGGGCCCAGATCCATGTATGCCAGCCGAATGCAGCATCACGGGCCAGGTCACGAGCGGTTTTAGGAACAGTGTTTCGAACCGACAGGATAGGCTTTGATAAGGTCTTCTGCAAACTTGCCATATCGTGTCCTGACGCCGGTGATGTAATCCTCCGGCGTTTTGGGTGGTGAAAAGCTCGCACCTTCATCTGAGTTATAACCTACAAGAATCGGTGTGTCATTAAACCGGCCTGCTTCATAAAGCTTGTATTGATCGTCTGGAATCACCCATCCATCTATAATCGGCCATGACATGCCCCCTGACTGCCGGGAGTTTGTCGGCATCTATCTTCCGCAGTTCCGCGATGGACGAAACCCCCGCACTCTCGACGTAAGCTTGCCCGGCACGCTCGGCATCGGCTAGACGTTTCAGGTTCTCGCCTGGGAAGGTGGTGGGCCGTGGAGGTCCGAATGAGCCGCCGCTTTGCGAAATGGCGCCATGGAACAATCCTTTGGCCAGTGGCGATGCGCACAGCATGCTGACTGCGATTCCCCCGGCCGATTCGCCGAAAATAGTCACCTTATTGGGGTCGCCACCGAATGCGGCGATATTCTTCTGCACCCACTGGAGACCTGCGATCATATCCAGAAGTCCATAATTCCCCGAAACATGATTCGGGTTCTCTGTACTCAACTCCGGGTGCGCCAAAAATCCGAGTTGGCCGACGCGATAGGCGATGCTGACCAGCACCACACCCTTCTTGGCCAGATTCTCTCCGCTGTAATTCCGTTCGGAAGTGGCTCCTCCACCGAATCCACCTCCGTAGATCCAGACCAGCACGGGGATGTGGTCACTTGCGGATTTCGCCGGTGTCCAGACGTTCAGGTACAGGCAGTCCTCGCTCTTTCCTGATGGAGGATTCCCTCCTTGCATGGGGCCGGGAGCAAACTTGGTGGCTTCCCGTACACCCTCCCATTTCGAGGCTGGCTGAGGCGCACGCCATCGGAGGTCGCCAACAGGCGGTGCAGCGAACGGGAATACCTTTGTAAACCGTTAACCCGTCTTCAAATCGTCCCCTGTAACAAACCGTCCTGGACTTTAACCGGTGATGGTTGTTGTGCAATGCTATATCCGGAAACAAACATTATAAACATTGCAATTAAAAGAGTGATATTCTTAGTCATAAAAGTTTTTTTGATGTTAATTCTTACGCCAAAGGTTTGGCAGAAAACGATAATAGAGCAAGTGTCGCCAGGTAGCCCAGTCATGACCGCCATATCCGCCAACATAATATTCGTGGGTGATCTTGTGGTTCAAAAGAGCCTCATGCAGGGCAACGCAGCGGGTGCCCATTCGACCTTTTGCTTCCTCCGTGCCCTGCCCAACAAACAAGTAATCAACTTTCTTGTTGATGTCCGGATCGTTGAGGAATTTTGCGATTGATTTCTCGCTATCAACGTCACCGGCGCTAAGTACTCCGAAAGAAGAGAACAGATCCAAAGAGTTGAACCCAACGAACATCGTGTGGCGTCCACCCATGGACAAACCCGATAGTGCACGGCTCTTTGGGTCGCGACGGACGCTGTACTCACTCTCAACAAGCGGAATAACATGTTTGCGGAGTTCTTCTTCGAATATCTTAAACGTCAACTCGGTATGCCTGGGATTGTTCCGGTGAACAACCTGATTATTGGGGATGGCAATTACCATCGGGAGAACCTTACCCTCCGCCAACAGATTGTCCATCATGAAATTCACACGTCCGTCGTACACCCAGTTCGAAGGCAAATCGCCGCTTCCACCCACCAGATAGAGCGTGGGATAGCTTTTGCCGGGGTCGTATCCAGGAGGTGTATAGACGTAGAGTTCACGTTCGCCGTTGGTTACATCCGAATGATAAATGTGACGTGTCACCTTGCCATGCGGAACGTTGCGAGCATCGTAGTACGCAGGACCATTGCCATGCACGACCAGTTGGCTGTATGGTGGCATGGCGGTAAAGCCTGCAATGGTGTTACTGGGGTCGGCGATCTGAACTCCGTCCACATTGAAATAATAGATATACATATCCGGTCTGAGAGGACCAACTGTCAGAGTCCACACACCGTCTTCGCCCTTCTTGAAGGGTACAGGCTGACCCGATTTCCCAAGTGCAGTGAGAAGAGCCACACCAGAGATTTGCACGTTTTTCGCCTCTGGCGCCTTCAGCCGGAAGGTGACAGTCCCATCATCGCGGACGTCAGGCGAGTTAAGCGGGGCACTGAAAGGGATGAGATTCTCCGTGTTCTTCTGAGGATTGTAGTCCAGATTGACATTTGCCTGTTGCCCCCATACAAGAGTCGGCACCAGCATGCACCAAACAATAAGATTAACGAAAATCTTCATTTGACCTCCAGGCTTAAACCAGATAATTTTCTCCATATATATTCAATAATCTATGGTTCTTCTTACTTAAATATTCTTGGAGCAAAATCATTAAGTGCTCTGCGCCATGTGAGCCATTCGTGTGCAGTACCCTGGGATTCGTGGAAAACAATGTGTTTGATGCCATGTGTCTTGAGAGCTTCAACCGTTTCCTTTGGACTGCGTTCTTCTGTGCCGGTGCTGATGAACAGCAGGTTTATCTGTTTGTCGAAAGCAGCGGCATCCTTGAAGACACCGTTGAAAGCGGTTTCAATCTGCTGATTCATGCTGGGGGCCTGAGCCTGTTCCTGCTGCGCCTCTTCCACCCATGCCACCCATGAAGAATCCGCTGAAAGTGCCCATCCATGCAAATTTGTCCATATTATTAAAAACAGTGGTCGTGGTCTGCATACCACCTCTTGACAAGTCCAGCCATGGCCCGGCTCTGCCTGTCGGTCCCGGTACGGAAGGTCTTGTCGATATAAGGTATCAGGTCCTTGATGTAAACCTGGGTTACATCGCTCATCATAGGTTTACGGACGTCGGAATTAGCTTTGAAATCGCCACAGTCCATCACTACGATCATGGGAACAGCCTTATCGGATGCAATCAATCCATCCATGATGTTACCCATGTGACCCTGGTTGGACCAGCCGTTTTCATCCTCACCCCAACCGTGGAGCAGGTACAGCACAGGATATTTCTTGTTGGGATTTTGTTCATATTCAGCAGGTATATAAACGTTGCAATGACGTTCCATTCCATTGATCTCCGACCAATAGAGAATGGAACGAACCTGTCCGTGAGGAATGTTTTTATTGAACCTGTAATAATCCCCTTCTGATCCTTCAGGGATTTCAATTCCTGATGATTCCCAGTTGCTGCCGAAATAGGCTTCAGTATTCCTGTCCATAACTGCAACACTGTCGATCCAGATTGAATAGTAATGAAAACCTACAACCTGGGGATCAGAGGTGCACATCCAAACTCCTTTTTCATTTTTTGTCATGTCGTATCTCTTGCCGGCAAGATCAACCTGGACCTTACGAGCAGTGGGAGCTACAACCCTGAATATAGCCTGACGGGTCTGAGCATTAACTGCCGGGTATTGCGATAGAAAAGTATTGCATGATGAAGGTTTAAATCCTTCGGGAAGAGGTTCTACCTGCGGACCCTGCATTCCCGGCTGGGCTGCAGCCAGACCATAAATCAGGATCGCGGCTGCAAAAGAACATACTTTTTTCATAATTTGAAATTTAATTGATTTTAAAGAAATTATTTTAGATCTAAATTGATTACGGATTATACCTCGGTCCAAGTACCAGTTTATCACCTGAATCATCCACTTCATAAAGTTGCGGCTTACGGGGACCATTTGCTTCGGCATGATGGATAATGAATAATCGTTTGCCTTCGAATGTTGTGAACAACATTCCATGACCCGAATTGTCACCTTTAAATGCTTCCTTTTCCTGGATCCAGGGACCTTTAAGCTTGCCTGATGCTGAATATGCAACACCCTGGGCATACCTGTGTTCTCCCCAGCTTGACCATAACATCCCAAGTTTACCTGTTTTGGTTCTGGAACATTTCCGGTCCGTCGGTAACCCAACCCGGCATCTTCAGACCAAAGGTAGCTTCGCCGATGCTGTTCATCTCTTTTGACCATGCAGCCTCACTGGCACGAAAGATAGTGGTTGGTTCTGCAGTTCGGTGAGTCAGGTCCTTTGAAAGAGGCATGTAGTCCATTGTTCCGTCGATCAGCTGAGTCCACTCATGAACGAATACCATATATGTAGTGTCATTTTCTTCATAGAGCGTACCATCGATGATATCCCAGTCTTCAGGACCAAGGCAGAATTCATGGTCAGCGACCAAAGGTTTGAAAAGTCCCTCAGGAGAATCAGCTGCTAAAAGCTGTGTCTGGTTTGTAGGCACATTGTAACGGCGCGGTACATTCTCAATCAGGTTGCTGTGGTCGCTCCAGGTGCCGGCATAATAATATTTATTCCCGATATGGTGAATCTCAGCTGCTGCGACGAAGAGTCCATCCATCCAGGTACCTGTGAGGTCTATGATCGGATAAGGACCAGTCCACATCTTCAGGTCTTTACTTTTATACAGACGTCCACCGGTACCTGTCAGATAATAAGTATGGGACTTTTCGTCAGGATAAATATACGGATCACTCATTGAAAGCTCATCCAGAGAAACTGTCCGGACTTCCGGTTCAGGACGCGGTTGCCGTGATTGCCGGCCTTTGTCCGCCCGAACCGGCAGGTGGGCGCATACCACCGAAATTATTCTGTCCCGGATTGGCAAGAGGGGCCTGTTCTCCCGGAACAATTTGTTTTTTTACTTCAGTCTGGCTTTTGTTTTGGGCTAAGAGAGTCTGCATTGAATTGCAAGCCAACAGTATCGCAATAAAGAAGATTACGAACAAAACATTAATATTTCTTTTCATAATTCATCATTGTTATGGTTAACGTTAATTATTTAATTCATATCCCAATATTTATGTAAAAGAAAAACACTTTTGACAGACATGTTTATACGTTTTATTGTCAAAAACTTTAAATTTTCGTTCAAATTCACTTTTATTCAAAAATTATTATCATCTGTCTCCTGGTTCGTCAGTATCACATGATTATTTCCCCCATAAAACTGATCAATCTCAGGCCAGATATCTTGAGCTGGTTGTCTGCAAAGAAAAACCCATTTACTTTTCCCGACCTGTCAATATGTCTTCCAGCCGCTCTCGTTTCACATAATTTTCAAAACGAAATGATTGAGCGAGTGCTATCAGTTCTTCTTCAGACAACCCCCTGAACAAATTCACAATATTCCGGTACAAGCGCTTCAGCTATAAGTATATGCCTGACCATCAGGTTTATTTGACTTTGCTGACCGTTTGGATAGGGATTGTATTCGGCGAATTCTTTTTTAAACAAATCTTCTAATGGCTGTATCACCTGCCTGATATTTTTATCGGTTGATCCCCATGCATCGGATCCGAGGGAATCTTTCTTTGAAAGAAATGCTGAAACCAGTTTCATGTATGGGGTATTTTCATTTTGGTGCATAATGGCTTGCAATCCCATATCCTTATACAGCCAGATACACCAGCTTACCTTGTATTTGCTGTAATATGCCAATTGATCTTTAAGTACCTGGTATCGCATTTCATCTTTTTCAGGAATACCTGTATAAACAGGGCCGAATTCACCTACCCAAAGAGGAACATGGTGGGAAAACATAAATTCACTTTTTTTAAGGAAATCATGTTCAAGGGTATCCTTGTCAAAATATCTCTTGCCGGTATAACCTGGATAATCTCCGCCATAAATAAACCCGGGGACAGCATAATCATGATTGGTATAAACCACATTATCCCAAACTTCGGTGAACTTGTTAAAATCAGTTGCATACCGATCACCTTCCAGGAACAGAATATGATTTGGGTCGATTTTTCGAATAGCATCGCGCAGGCGTTTGTAATACGGGAAAAGTTTTTCGCCTGTAGGTTCGGCCGGCTCGTTAATCAAATCATAACCTGCAACCCACGGCTGGTTTTTATAACGTTCTGCAATAACTTCCCACAAGTGTAAAGCCCTGTCCTGAAAATCTTTATGTTTCCAGAATAATGCCTTGTGGGTAGGATTGTCGCTATGCCAGTGCTGGTTTTGAAATCCCGGCAGCGCATGCAGGTCGATGATGGTATAGATTTGATTCTTTGCACACAATTCTATTACCCTGTCAAGGTGTTCAAATGCACCTTCCTTAATGACCCGCGGATTCATATCATCTTCAAAAAGATGGTAATTGATGGGGATGCGAACCAGGTTCAGTCCCAGGCTGTGTATGTATTCTGCGTCAGGTTCGGTGAAATAACTTTTGAGAAAATTATCAAAGAAAAGATTGTATTTTTCTTCACCAAGCACTTCCAACAATCCTTCCCGCATGGTTTCTTCATTGGCAGGATAACCATCAATGAAATTCTCCATGTGAAGCATTCCACCCAGTCCAAAACCACGCAAATAAACAGTATCGCCTTTTTGGTTGATTATTTGATCACCCGA
>CAVVBY010000026.1:0-18909 GCA_963746685.1 uncultured Bacteroidales bacterium | reverse complement strand
TTAAATATTCTTCGAGTGATCCAAGTCCAACTTCTGCTCTTCGTTTATTTACATTTTTTTCATCAATAATCTTGTATAAAACACGTTTGCCATCTATTATTTGCATTTGTGAACCGTAAATTTGTGGTCGATCATTTAACATTTCTATCCTGTCCACTAATAATGCAAATAATTCAGGTTCTGCATTACCTTTTTTTACTGCATCTTTCATCATAGGAAAATACTTCTCCATTATATTTTTGTTTGAGTGTTGAATAACTAGAAATAATGCCGTGTTTCCATTATAACCAACTACATTAGAACCGAGCCACCCATACTGATCAAGAATCTTTGTAACTTTAATCAAATTGATGGAATCATTATAGGTCATTATTTTCATTAATTTCTTAATTGTATCTGACTTATTGCCAAATTCTTTTCTGACACTCATAATTATAGATCTGTCTTTTTGATCGATTTGTAAAATGCTATCTAATTGTTTAGTTAACTCAATTCTTATACTCATTGTTATGCTGTCTTTGTTGATTGAAAGTGCAGAACCATTTTGAATCAAGCTTTTAGGGTTTTTAGAATTGTTGGCACACTCTTGTGCTATTCCAAATGAAAAAAGACCTATGATAACAGTACTAATAATTACAGCAGATTTATTCATCTATTTATCTTGTTAATTGATATGTCAAAATAATTGTTCCTAAGGGGAGTTAGCGTTCGTTTTATTTTAGTAAAAACAGAATTTCGATTCAAGATAAGTTGCCTAGGAAAGTCATAATCCAAGCATTAGGTTTGCTTTAAGTAACGAGGTAATGAACGCTAACTTGTTTATAGAAGTAGTATAAGTACTTAAAATATACCAAAATGAGTAGATAGCGTTATGTTTTGAAACTGAATTCATCATCATCAAGTTTGCCGTCAAGCCAATCCCTTATACGATCATCAGTAGGTATTTCAACATTTGTTGAATAATAATCCGACTGTAGAAATTCACACTGCCTGAGCCCAGCTTCTATTATATCTCCAATGGCGTAATCAAACGATCCAAGTATAATAAGCGATATATAAAAACTATGGAACTTTGCATCTTCAAGTAAAGAGTCCCGCTCATCGGCTGCTTTCTTGAAAGCTATTTTTGTCAATTCAAAACATCCTTCAGTTAATTCATCTTTTCCCGCTACCGCTACAAAAATTCTCATCTTATTTTCAACTCCTCCTAATCCACCCGAGATCATATCCATTGGAACATCAAGAAGATCATTCTCAACCTTAAATCGGCAGTAATTCAAAGCTGTCAATGCAAAATCCCTTGCATCCCCGGAAAGATTTCCCAGCTCTATCATTCTTTCTATCCTGCGGAATGATTCAATACTTCCATCTTTAGCCAGCCTGACATATTCTGACTTAGGATCAGACCCAATTTTGGACAATGCATTTTCATCCTCCAGATAATGAAAAAACTCAGAAAATATTTCAGGACGTATTCTTTCCTCTATGATTCTGATTCCATCATCTTTTTCAGGCAGATCTTTAAAAGGTAGTTTGCTTTTCATAGTGTAGCTATTATACTGCAAATTCAATAAAAACTTTATAATCACCATTGCCGGCAAGATGAACTGCCTGCCGGATGTTGGCTTCAATTTCGTCTGCCTTTCGCTTTTTTACTTTTGTCTTTTACTTTTTTTACATCCCCCTACCCCCCCTCGAGGGGGGAATCCGTTGGATTAAGCCCTTTGTCTTTTTACCTTTGTCTTTTGTCTTCTTCCTTTTGCCTTATGCCTTATGCCTTCCACCTCACTTCACATCCAAATCCTCTATCGGACTCCGTACCGCTAATAGATTCCTCCGGCTAACATGAGTGTAAATCTCTGTCGTCCTGGTACTTTTATGACCAAGCAACTCCTGAATATACCTGATGTCCAACCCGCTCTCGTGAAGATGTGTTGCATAACTGTGACGTAAACTGTGCACTCCTACATCTTTTTTTATACCTGCTTTTAACAGGGCATCCTTGAACACCCGGTATACACTTTCCGAAGAATACCTGCCCCCGGTCTGACCTTCAAAAAGATATTCCCTCGGCCTGTATCCGGGTACTGCTCCCTGCCCTGATGCCTGTCGCCTGTCGCCCGTTGCCAAAAATAACAGCACAGTACCGTCAGTCACATAAGCAGAATTTAATGGGAAAAGATTTTTAATGCAGCTGTGCTTATGCCTGACTTTCATTTTCACAATTCATATTAAAGTTAAATATTAAAATTGAAATGACTTTAATAAAATGTAGACTTTCAATTACCTGGACTACAAGATGCCGATATTTGCAAAGCATCACCCCTTTGTTGCACAAAAGAATGCAGGTAAAAAAATCAAAGTCTGAAGACTTCCCGGGGATATTTTGGAGAGAATAATACTATTATCTAATGAATTGTTGGCTGCTTGTACGGACTATAATATTATACAAGTAATCTCACCCTGATCAGAACCAGTTCTGGATGAGGTTTTTTCTGTCATGCTGGTATTCGCTCAACTTGTAGATAATACTGTTGTCATCCGATTCGATCTGATACTCCCAGTATGTTGAAACTGGTCCTGGTGAAAGCTGAATTCTTTTTATATACAGTCGGTCTCCCATTTTGAAATCACATCTCTCGGAATAAGCCGAAATCTTTCCATATGTACTGTCCATTGTTGTTTTGATCCAGATAAGATAAGGTTCGCCGAATTTTTCAGGAATATGTTGCCGGTATTCCACAAAGTTGCCGACATACTTTCTTGTCAGTATCAGTGAATCTTCCTTCACACCTGATTGTTTGGTGGAAGCACATGATGCCAGAAGAAATAAGCATATATATACAGCTCTTTTCATACCTTTCATATTAATTGCAGAATTCAATCTGCGTTTGCTTGTAAGAATTCTGCAATGCTGATATAATCAGATGATTCCAATTATATTTAACGTGCAAATGTACAAAAAATTACCTGCTTTTCAAAAAGATTCAATATTTAGGCTCAGGGTTTGCCCGGATAAGCAACGATGCCTTCGTACTTGCTGAATCCATTTTCGGTCCTGACTGACATCTGTGGATTACTTTTCCCGGTCATTGTTGCACAGCCCGGTTCACCGTATTTATTTATAGCCACAAACTTCTCGCCTGGATAAAATCCAGGATTCACATTCTTGTATTTATCGATAATCATATGAAGGGCCTCTTCACAAGCCTGCTGCGGTGTGCGTCCTTCCTTCATTTTAAGCATTATGTAATATGAGGCGCACGATTTAATAACATCCTCCCCTCGCCCTGTGGCACCTGCAGCACCGACCTCGTTATCGACATACAGGCCTGCTCCGATGATCGGAGAGTCACCCACGCGGCCGTTCATCTTGAAACTCAGTCCGCTTGTGGTAGTGCATCCCGCTATATCTCCATTTATATCGATGGCCAGGACATTGGTGGTTCCGTAATGGTGCTCAATATCAGGAAAATCTTTCCAGTATGCTTCATTTTTCCTGATATTCTGAAGATGTTCCGGAACTCCCCAGTCATCCGAAGGACTCAGCTCTTCTTTCCATCTGAGCCATATCTTCCTTGCTTTTTCAGTAAGAAGGTTCTCCTCCTTGAATCCCCAGGCCTTTGCAAATTCCAATGCACCCGCACCAACAAGCAGGACGTGATCAGTATGTTGCATTACAAGCCTTGCAACAGATGATGGTGTCTTTATGTTTTCAAGACAGGCGACGGCACCTGCTGAATAGGTTTTTCCATCCATAAATGAGGAGTCGAGCTGTACAACACCGCGTTCATTAGGCAATCCCCCGTAACCTACACTTGTATCTTCAGGATCGACCTCAATAGTGTTTGCAGCCTTCTCAACTGCATCAACTGCAGTGCCTCCTGCCTTCAGGATCTCCCACGCTGCTTCCAGCGCATTCCGTCCTGTCTCGTTTGTATGACTTGTAATTATCATGGGCCTGATCCCTTTGTTCGATTTCTGGATCGCTATTCCTGAAACATTTGGGAAAATGAGTGCACCTGTTCCGGCTCCGATGGCACTGACAACGAATTTACGGCGTGATATGGAATTTTTCATTCTGTGATTTCTTATTAAATGTCACTTATTTGACAGTACCTCATTCAAATCGTTCTTGATGATCCCGGTCCAGATTGCATAGCCATCGTCATTCAGATGAAGCTTGTCGTCAAGAAAAAGTTCAGTGCGGGGCAGACCGCTCGAATTAAGGAAGTATTTCTCCGTATCAATGAAATATGTATTTCTGTGACTCTCGCAAATCTCTTTTATCATTCCGTTGGCTTCTTTAATCTCGGGCCATACAGGCCATCTTGAAGGGGTAGGAGTAATGCTTATCCAGAAAACCGGTGTGTCAGTGAATTTTCTCCGGATTATATACAGAGTCTTCCTGAATAATTGCGATACCTCAAGCGGGCTTTTGTCATTTTCATTTCCCGATATATCATTTGCGACAAAAATAACAATTGCCTGGCAGGAATGAGGGTATATTATCCTGTCGGCATAAACTGCGAAATCGCTCAGTTTTGCCCCGCCATAACCTCGCTGGATAACATTATAGGGCATCATATCTTTCCCTATGGTTGACCAGAGCCTTATGCTTGAACTGCCTGCAAAAAGTATTGCATCAGAAGGATAGGATTTGGAAATGTCAAGCTGTTCAAATTTTTCAATATCGCTTTCCCACGCTTTAACTTCCGGAAGCTCCCTGTATTTGCTTAGTGGTGCACAGGATACTAATATTATTAAAGCTATAAGTATAAAATTCCGTCTCATGGCATATAAATTTTGTTTCTATAAAGGTAAAGGTAATTTGTTAAAATAATATAATGATGCAGTCACCCGGATCAAAGATTTGTCTCATGTAAGTTGAAAATAATTTGTTTTACGTAAAAAAAAGTTACGTTTGTATTTACCAAACTTTCTTTCCATACGATGTTATTTTAAATCCTATGTCAAAAAGTAAATTGTTTCTCACAAAGCCATTGGGTCAGTTGATGGAAGAATCAAAGGAAACAGGTGGCTTAAAACGATCATTAACAGCGCTTAATTTAACAACTCTTGGCATTGGAGCTATAATAGGTGCAGGGATTTTTGTCCTGACAGGGCAAGCTGCGGCTCAATATGCCGGTCCGGCAATTGTAATTTCTTTCATCATCTCAGGACTTGCTTGCGGATTTGCCGGCTTGTGCTATGCCGAATTTGCTTCAATGATCCCGATCGCCGGGAGCGCCTATACGTATTCGTATGCAACCCTCGGGGAGTTTCTTGCATGGATAATTGGGTGGGATCTTATCCTTGAGTACCTTTTTGCCGCTTCAACTGTTTCTGTCGGCTGGTCGGGTTATGTGGTAAGCTTTCTAAAAGATCTTAATATAAACATCCCTGCCCAGTTTACAGGAGCGACAGGTCATGTTCTTGTAAATGTACCCGATATGGGATGGAAGCCTTTAACAGATGCTTTTGCACAGACATTAGCTGCAACAGGTATTAATGTTGATTCTCTGGCTCATGTGACCTGCATCCTGAATCTGCCAGCAATGTTTATTGTGGCTTTATTATCCACATTGCTTGTAATCGGCATACGCGAATCGGCTAACTTCAATAATGTTATGGTGATAACCAAAGTTTCAGTTATTATACTTTTTATCACAATTGGATTCATGTTTGTCAAGTCAGGAAACTGGCATCCATTTATACCAGCAAACCAGGGTGAATTCGGAAAATTCGGATTAAGCGGAATTCTCCGGGGGGCAGGAGTAATTTTCTTTGCATATATAGGATTTGATGCGGTATCGACTGCAGCTCAGGAGGCAAAAAATCCTAAGAAAGACATGCCGATTGGAATTCTTGGGTCTCTTGGGATTTCAACAGTTCTTTACATACTTGTTGCTATTGTACTTACCGGGATTGTCAGTTACACTACACTGAATGTTCCGGATCCGGTTGCAGTCGGTGTGGATGCTATGGGGAAAGGGATGTTCTGGCTGAGACCTATTGTAAAAATTGCTGCAATTGCCGGATTGAGCTCCGTAATTCTCGTTATGCTATTAGGCCAGCCAAGAATCTTTTTCACGATGGCAAAAGATGGTTTGCTCCCGCCGGTATTTTCGAAGGTACATCCCAGATTTAAAACACCTTATATCAGTACAATTGTTACCGGTTCTGTGGCAATGATAATCGCCGGAATACTTCCAATCAGTATACTTGGGGAACTGGTATCTATTGGAACATTGCTCGCTTTCATTATTGTATGCATAAGTGTCCTGGTGCTTAGAAAGGCCAGACCGGAAATTCACAGACCTTTCAGGACGCCATGGGTTCCTTTTGTCCCTATTGCCGGGGCGGCAATTTGTTTTCTGCAGATGGCAGCCCTGCCACTTGATACATGGTTGAGACTTGTAATCTGGATGGCTATCGGATTCTGCATCTACTTCTTCTATGGAATTAAACATAGCAAAGTAAGAGCAGAGAATAAGAAGTAAGCCCACAAACCTCCTATTGATCAACCCCCCAACCCCCCATATGGGGGGCTTACCAGCTATATGATATTTCAGCATTAAAGTAATAGATATTAATAAGTTTCTGTAATACAAGAAGATTCCTCATTCCGCTACGCTCCATTCGGAATGACAACTAAAATTGTTATGCAGGAGGGAAAGGAGCAGGTTTGCCACGCAAACCTGCTCCTTCCTCCATATTGACCTTAAACAACCTGTCATTCCGGGCGTCAGCGAGGAATCTCTATATTATAGTCTGATGCTAATGATCCTTATTATTCATTTAAATTTGTCCACCACAAAATCCACTTATCTATATACCCCCTAAATCTCCCATTTGGGGGACTTTAAATCAGTTATAATAAAAATCCCCCTATGTGATGGACTTTAAATCAATTGTCACATAAAGCCCCCCAATTGGGGGGTTGGGGGGTTGATACGTTTAAGTGCATTTAGGGGGTCAAATCTCATCCGAAAAGATCGCTACTGGCAGATCCCTGAGATTATATCTTGAAGCCATTGCTTCGCCGTAAGCTCCGGCAGATCTGATTGCAATAATGTCTCCCCTGCGGGTTTCAGGAAGTTCAATATATTTCGCAAAGGTATCCGCTGATTCACAAACCGGACCGACAACATCATACCTGTCAGCCTTACCGTTTGATGTCAGATTTTCAATTTTATGACTTGCCTGGTATAGGGCGGGCCTTATCAGATCAGTCATTCCGGCATCGATAATTGCAAAAGTGGTATTGCTTCCCTTCTTAATAAAAAGCACTTTTGATATAAGGGATCCGCATTGCCCTACAATTGAACGTCCTGGCTCCACATGAATGTACTGTCCCGTCCTCAGTTTTACAAACTCCTTTATTAGTGAGAAGTATTCTTCGAAACGGGCAGATTTGTCAGGATTTACATAATCGATCCCCAGCCCGCCTCCTACATTAATTATCTCGAGGTTGATGTTTTGTGATGAGAACCATTCCTGAAGCTCATTTATCCTTGAACAGAGACTCTTAAAGACCGACATTTTTGTGATCTGCGATCCTATGTGGAAGTGAATGCCCTTCAGACTTATATTCTTCAATGAAATCAATCTTGCCAATACCTCTTTCAATTCCCAGGTATTAATCCCGAATTTGCTTTCGGCAACACCTGTCGTAATATATTTATGTGTATGTGCTTCAATATATGGGTTGATCCTGAGTGCTATGGTTGCAGCCTTGTTCTGCTTCTCAGCAATTGAATTGATGACTTCCATTTCAGGAATGGATTCGCAGTTAAAGCATAAAATATCAGCTTTAAGAGCTGCTTCAATATCCTTGTCGGTTTTACCAACTCCTGCAAACACTGTTTCGGAAGGTTTAAACCCGGATGATATTGCCCGTTCTATTTCGTTAAATGACACGCAATCCGCTCCGAAGCCGAATGAAGATATAATATTAAGTATCCTTGGGTTAGGATTGGCTTTGACAGCATAATGAACTTTGAATCCTGTCTTTGCTGATTCTTCAAGGACTTTCTGGCATGTTGCATGCAGAACATCGAGATCGTAATAGTAGAATGGAGTTGGCAGATCCCGGAGTTTTTCGATAGTTTTAACAGTGATCATATTAAAGGCCAAATAGATATTTATTCAGAAGGTTCAGTGCTTTTATTTTATCCTTGGAGTCTATTAGCAGTGAAATACTGTTTGGACTTCCACCGTAGGAGATCATTTTAAGAGGGATGGTATTCAGGGCTTCAAAGATCTCAGGGGCAGAACCTGTCCGTTCAGTCCTGAAATCCCCGACAATGCAGATAATTGTCTGGTCCTGCTCAACCTCCACAGAACCAAGTTCTTTCAGATCATGGGCTATCTGGGAAATAAACTCAGAGTTATCCACAGTAATTGATACTGATACCTCTGAGGTGGTGACCATGTCTATTGGAGTTTTGTACGCTTCAAAAATCTCAAATACTTTCCTGATGAATCCGTACGCCATCAGCATCCTGTCAGACTTGATCCTCAATACTGAGATCCCATCTTTTGCAGCAACAGCCTTATAGTCCTTAAGCACTGTTCCAGCTGTTATAAGTGTGCCTTCATCCTCAGGATCCATAGTATTTTTAAGCCTGACAGGTATATTCTTCTCCCTTGCCGGGTTTACGCTTGAGGGGTGCAATATCTTAGCTCCGAAATATGCAAGCTCTGCTGCTTCGTCAAATGATATCTCACGAATCACGCTGGTTTTCTCAACGAACCTCGGATCATTATTGTGAAAGCCGTTTATGTCGGTCCAGATCTGGATCTCCGATGCATTGATCGCGGCTCCTATAAGCGAGGCAGTGAAATCGCTCCCGCCGCGCTTAAGGTTATCAATTTCACCGTACGCATTCCGGCAGATGAATCCCTGTGTAATTATGATTTTTTCATCCGGATAAGCTCCAAGTTCTCTTTTAAAGTTTTCTGCAATATAAAATGCATCAGGTTCACCGTCCTTGTCGATTCGCATATAATTCAGTGCAGGAAGGAGCACAGATCTGATATTTCTTTCACTGAGAAGTTTATGGAATAGCCCCGTCGAAATTAATTCTCCCTGCGCCAGAATAGCTTTCTCCTGAAGTTTTGTAAAATTATCGGCTATAATATTGCCTATATAGTCAAAATGGGAGTTGATAAGTTCATGTCCTTCCTTTTTATATGTATCGGTTGTGTAGAGATCTTCTACAACCTGATAGTACTTTGATCTCAGGGCTTCATTTTTTTGGGTTGCTTCTTCAGTCTTGCCGGCAAATAGGAGCTCTGATATTTCTACAAGGTTGTTAGTTGTGCCTGACAGTGCTGAAAGCACTACAACCACACTTTCTTCACCGGTGATCAGCGGTATAATTGATTTCATCCTGTCGGGTTTGCCAACTGATGTGCCACCGAATTTCATTATTTTCATACAGATGCCTGGTAAGTTTTATGTGTTTTTTTAACAGCATTATAAATTCAAAATATCAGGGAGCAAAAATATACTTTTCTATAATATACAATTAGGTGTTTTTATTTTTTTTCTTATTTTTGTGCCCGCTGTTGTTATGCCGCCCAGATGGCGAAATTGGTAGACGCGCTAGTTTCAGGGACTAGTGTCAGCAATGATGTGCAGGTTCGAGTCCTGTTCTGGGCACAAGGCGATTCGCCCAGATGGTGAAATTGGTAGACACGCCAGCTTGAGGGGCTGGTGCCGGTTACGGTGTGCAAGTTCGAGTCTTGTTCTGGGCACAAAAAAAGAGGGAATTTTTATCCCTCTTTTTTATTCCACTCCTAAATTCCCTTTTTAAGCCCCCCATTTGGGGGGTTGGGGGGTTGAACTTTCCCCCTTTTTAGCCCCCCATTTGGAGGACTTTTTAGACAGCCTCAATGGAGTGAAATCCTTGTTACAGACTCCACCCTTTTCTATATTCATACTGGAACAAATCATTTGCTTCAGGAAGATTTGTGATCTTCATATTGGCGGCATCATACTCGAGAGTAATGTTAGTCCTTTGATTCTTGACGGCAATATTTGTCAGAAGCATTATCTCTGTTAATTTTGATGAAATTGAGAAATCATTGCATGATTTTTTCCCGTTCTTGATCGCATCGATCCAGTCCTCGAAAATATTACCGGTGCGGGGAAGCCATGCATCAGGTCCCTTGAAATCGTTGTTTGCCGGGATAAGCTCAGGCATTGCTCCATGGCTGCCATGGGTAATAATACCCTTGTCGCCATAATAGGTTGCATCTTTCATAGCACGTCCTGCTTCAAGTGTTTCGGGACGCGGAGGTCTGAGACCGCCGTCGCACCAGGTCACCTTAACCGGAGGCATGTACCCGCGGGCCGGGAACTCATATGTAACCAGTTCACAAAGCGGCATGTAGTCGGTGCTGTATGGTGAGCTTGTGGCCTGTATCTTGGTTGGCATTCCCAGGTTAAGGGCCCAGATAGGTGCATCAAAAATATGAGCTCCCATATCACCCATTGCTCCGGTTCCATAATCCCATAGTCCCCTCCAGTTGAAATGGAATGCTTCAGGATTATAAGGTTTCTCAGGAGCCGGTCCCAACCAGACATCATAATTCACATTCTTGGGAACAGGAACTCCGGCAGGCCGTTTAATATCCCCCTGCGGCCAGAATCCCATCGGACGGTTGGTTGACAGCTGTACTTCCCTGACAAGACCAATAACACCTGACTGGATCCACTCTACTGTTTTGCGTGTACCTTCTGTTGCATGACCCTGATTGCCCATTTGTGTCACAACATTGTTTTCCTTCGCTAATTGGGCAAGTTTACGGCATTCAGTGATGGTTTTTGCCATCGGTTTCTCAATGTAGACATGTTTTCCGGCACGCATAAAAGCTGCAGCAATTGGGGCATGATTATGATCAGGAGTGCCAATTAAAACTGCATCGATCGATTTTTCCTTTTCAAGCATTTCTCGCCAGTCAGAATAGATCTTTGCTTTTGGATACCCTTTTATGATATGACCTGAATAATTGGGATCAATATCGCAAATAGCATAAATATTGGCAAGCTTGATCACTCTGCCGGACTGAGCATCACCCATTTGCACTATTGCATTGGTATCAGTCCCTGGTCTGCCCTGACCAGCTGGCCGCTGTCCTCCCTGACCAGGTGCCCCTTGAGGAGGTGCTCCCTGTCCTGGCGCTCCCTGTTGAGGATTCCTTTTCATCATTTCAGCCCTGCGAGCTTCCTGAGCAGCAATCTGCTCTTTGGTCATTGGCGTTCCATTCATGTTACGCTGTGGTCTGACGATCGCAACATCTGGTGAACAAATCTGCTGAATGTCGCCGCCACCCTGGCTTCCGACACCAATTCCGGCAACATTAATGAGGTCGCTTGGGGCTGTATAGCCCTTACCACCCATTGCATAACGCGGAATGATTGTGAAAGCAGCAGCTGCTGTTGCTGTTGTGCCTAAAAAGTTTCTTCTTGAGAGTTTTTTGTTTTTCGGCATTTTTTTGTTAGTGTTTTCCTGGTTCATAATTTGATGGTTTGATTCTGGATTGAATTAACTATATAGACATTAAAAGTTTATGATTTATTCCTGTCAGTTTTTATTTACGGCACAAGACGCACGGCACAAGATGCACGGCACAAGACAAACGGCTCAAGACAAACGGTTCACGGCTGCCGTGTGTACTGTGCCGTGCATCGTGTGTCATTTATTGAATCGTAGATTGCCTGCAAAATATAAGACCTGATATTCAGATCTGACAATAAGTTATTATTTCGGGTCGGATATACCCGGTTTGAAAAGAAGATATAGGTTATTTCATAAACAGGATCTATCCATACAAAGGTGCCGGTATAACCTGAATGACCAAAGCTTTGAGGGGTGGCGCTTTTTGCAGGATATGCATCTGCCGGGCCAAGTTCCTGGTTATTAAGTAGAGGCTTGTCAAATCCCAATCCCCTTCTGTTATTATTTTCAGGAAATTGCACCCGGGTGTACTCCTCAAGAATTTCCTTGCTTATAATCTGTTCCCCACCGTATTCACCCATCCTCCTGTATAGCTCCATAAGTTTCATAAGATCGTTTGCTGTGGCAAACAGACCGGCATGCCCTGATATTCCACCCTGCATAGCAGCAGCCTCATCATGAACTGTTCCATGCAATAGCTGTCTTCTGAAAAGTGAATCGTATTCGGTAGGCACTATTCTTTGAAGCGGGTATTTAAGATACGGGTTAAAACATATATCGTACGCTCCCAGCTTGTGGTAAATATTATTGGTTACAAAATCATACCATTTTTCCCCGGTCAGTTTTTCTATAATGCCCGGAGCAATAATAAACGTAAGATCGGAATAGACATATTTTTTCTCACCAAGAGGACTCTTTTTGATCTCACTGAAGATCTTCTTCCTGTAGTTCTTATTTATGTACAGATCATTTGCAACCTTCAGCGGATATTTTTCAGAGTACTCATGGCTGAATACCTTCCTTTTAAATGAAGAGTCAGGCTTTACGGTCTCCTTCCAGAATGGTATCCAGGCCTTAAGTCCGGCCTGGTGAGTCAAAAGATCCTTCATAAGAAGATCACCCTTGTTTGTTTTCCTGAAATCAGGAAGGTAATCACCAAGCTTCGTGTCGACCGAAAACTTCCCTTCTGAACCAAGCAGCATTAACCCTGCAAGGGTTGAGGAGACCTTTGTGACTGAGGCAAGATCGAAAAGATCATCTTTTCTTACCGAAATTCTATCATCGTAAGTTTGGAATCCATAAGTTTTATGAAAAACAACTATCCCTTTCCTGGCAACCATTACTTCGCAACCCGGATAGGCTTTAGCCTTTAATCCTATATTCGCTATGGAGTCGATTTTCCTGTTAAGACTCTCAGATGATAATCCTGCATTTTCAGGAAATCCGTACTGCAGCCTTAAATTTCCGGGTGTAGTAATTCCAAAACCTGAAGGCCATTCTTTATTTATAGTAACAGGCAGAGTTCCATGACCACCCATACCTCCAAAAATAAGCTGAGCCGCCAGGTCCTCGGTATGATCATTTTCCTGATAGGCAAGAATAAGACCGTCAGCTTCATTAAGAGCATCAAGCTTACTGATTTCATTCGGGTTTCCAAAAAATGCAACAATAGTTTTGTTTCCTTCTGTCAGCTTTTTAAGAAAGTTATTTAGTCCGGGTCCGATGCCCGGATTCATATTTGGATGCTGATCGGTATTGAAAATTCCGGCAATTACAAGGTCGTAATCAGCAAGTCTTTTCAGCAAACCGGCCGACTTATTATCATCAGAATTATAAATGGCAAAAGTGTCAGCAGGCATGTAGCTTAACATCCTTTCCTGGAAATTTGAGTTATTTTTAGTGTTGATGGCAAGCACGGCTATTTTAAAATCCTGCATATTCTTAACAGGAATAATATTCCCTTTATTATTAAGAACTGTAAGGGCATTTGAATACAAATCCCTTATGAGGGCTCTTGTCGAAGCAGGTGATAATTCATACTGCAGATTCTCTTCACTGACGGGAACAATCCGTGATAGTCCAACCCAATACTTTGCAGCAAGTACCCTGCGGCATTTATCATCGATATCCGCCTGAGATATCAAACCTTTTTTTATACTGTCTGAAATCTCTTTGATGGCAATTTCAGGATCATCTGCAGATTCTGTTATACCCATACCGTTTCTTAACGACATTGGACATTGCTTCTCATTTGAAATGATACCATTATCCTGCAAACCATTGAAATACATCCTGCTCTTCTCTGCCTGTAATCCCGGTTAAATTCTGTGGATAAAGGTTGACAATGGACACCAATCCTTTTAAACTGTTTACTGACATCAATACTCATTTGATAAATCAATGAATCATCCTGAATAGCTCCCAGAGTAATCCAGTCAGGTAATCTTTCGATGCCCTCCAACCTGATTCCAGGCCTTAATTCACAGTCTTCTGCAATCAAAAGAGGGACTTTGCTTATTTGCTGAAAATAATTAATCATGTCAGCCAGTCGCTCTGCCTGGCCATCTGAAAATATTATTCCTCCTGCACCAAATTTCTTTATTGCATTGTTCAGCCGGATAGTCTGTCCTATATCATTGTTCGGCATGAGCATCGATCCATATCAGCTGCCCGATCTTTTCTTCCCGGGAAAGCGAATTGAAAACTGAATCCACCCAGGGATGATGCATAAACTTCAGGAATGGAGGATCAATTTCCTGGGCAGAAAGCCCCGAAGTTAATATCAAAAGAAAAGTAAGATAAAATGTATCTAATTGATTTAATGTGCATTATGTAAATAAATCATTATCGGATAATTTATTAAAAATAAGTAAAAATTTGAAGATGTATGACCAATCTAAAAACTATATAAATTCAATCAATATTACTATATTTCAACCCTGATTGACCTGCAGATGAACAGAACTCTGTTAAATAGTTTGTCATTTTTCACCTCTTTTATTCTTATCAGTTTTCATTCTCTTTATGCACAGGATGATGATAAGCTGAACAGAGCAGTAACAGAAAGGCTAAAAAGCTGGAAAAACCCTTTGACACAATGGCAGTATATAGCAGACCCCAAGGTCGATTCCGTTCTGGTCAGGAAAAATCCTGAGACAATAACCCTCTTCTTTGCACCGGGTTTATCGTATTATCCTTTCAGGGAGGATAATTACAAACTTTTTATGCAATCCATAAGTAAGGCTATCGGGAAAAAATTCCGTAAATACAAAATTAATGTTCTTACAAACAATTATACGCTCGATCAACTTATCCCAAATTACTACAGGAAAGAACTTGCGGTTGATTCATCGAGGTTTCCGGTTATAAGCAAAAAAGACAGGGTGCTGGTCAGGAAAACTGGTGGAAATGACCCTTCGAAAGGACTTTTTGGGAATTCCATTGCTCTATGGCACAGTCACGGATATTATTTTGAAATGGCACTCGACCGTTGGGAATGGCAACGGGCAAAACTATTTGGTACGGTGGAGGATATTTCGATTATGGGATATGTTGTGCCTTATCTCACGAAGATGCTGGAGAACGCCGGAGCGACAGTTTTTCTGCCGCGGGAAAGAGATATCCAGTCCCACGAGGTAATTGTGGATAATGACAGGTCAACACAAGGTTCTGAATTTGTTTTTCACCTTAATAATAATGTGCAGAAAATACAAAAAGGTTTCCTGCTGACCGACACACTGTTCCCGGGTTATAATCCATTTAAAAACGGAACCTCATTAAGGATACTAAATGATTCAGCAACATATATTCCTCAAATTCCTGAAAAGGGTGATTATGCGGTTTATATATCCTACCCTCTGCTTCAGGATAACAGTAAGGAAGTCAGTTACATTGTGTACCATACCGGAGGCAAAACAGAATTTATTGTTGATCAGACAATGGGAGGAGAAACCTGGATTTACCTTGGGACATTTAATTTCAATTCCGGCAGGAATGACCGGAACCGGTTCTGTGGTTGTAAAAGGAGTTGATAAAAACAATGATTTTATAGCTCTGGATGCAGTAAGATTTGGCGGAGGTATGGGGAATGTTGCGAGACGACCATCTGCTGAGATTATTAAGAACCAGCAGTCACTGAATGAGAACATTGCAGAAGGTATTGAAAAGGGAAAACCCGGTGCTTCAGAATTTACGTGGAAACTGAGCGGCATGCCAAGATTTCTTGAAGCTTCAAGGTACTGGCTGCAGTATGCAGGCATGCCTGACACGCTTGTTTACACCCCGACTAACTACAAGAATGATTACAATGATGATTATCAGTCGAGAGGTCTGTGGGTGAATTACCTTTCAGGGGATCCCTGGTCTGCTGACAATGATAAAACCGGGGGACTCGGATTACCAGTCGACCTGTCGCTGGCATTTCATAGTGATGCAGGTGTTACACCAGGTGATTCAATAATAGGAACCCTTGCAATATTTTATACTTCCGCTGACAACGGAAAATTCCCATCCGGAACATCAAGGATGGCCAGCAGGGATCTGTCTGATATTGTGCAAACGCAGATCGTTGAAGATATAAGGAAAGAATTTGAACCTCATTGGACCAGGAGAGGGTTGTGGGACAGGCCATATTCGGAGGTCAGAAGACCAAATGTCCCGGGAATGTTGCTCGAGCTTCTTTCGCACCAGAACCTGGCTGATATGCGTTATAACCTCGATCCGCGATTCAGATTCAGTGTCTCCAGGGCAGTTTATAAAGGTATTCTGAAATATCTCGCGTATGTCGAAAACCGGGAATACACAGTTCAGCCTTTACCAGTGACCGGGTTTGCAATCACGCCATCATCAGGCAAAACGGTCAGATTATCCTGGGAACCGGTAATTGATGCAGATGAACCAACTTCAAAACCCGATAAGTACAGGATATACGAAAGGAGAGGTGACAATGGCTTCGATAACGGATTTGTCATCAATAATACTTCTGCTGAGATAGAACTTGCATCTTATGATTCTATTTACACTTTTAAAGTCACCGCTTTAAATGATGGTGGAGAAAGCTTTGATTCCGAAGAGTTGTCCGTTGGGATAAATACCGGCAACTCGGGCAGTGTACTTGTTGTAAGCGGATTTGACCGTATCTCGGGCCCGTCCTGGATCGATACAGGGAGTGTAGCCGGAATTGCCTGGTGGGATGACCGGGGGGTTCCATTTCATAATGATATGATTACCATTGGTGACCAGTACGACTTCAACAGGAAGAATCCCTGGCTTGATGATGATTCACCGGGATGGGGAGCATCATATACAGATATTGCAGGGAAAGTTAATCCTGGTAACAATTTCAACTATCCCTATATTCATGGTAAAGCGATAATGGCTGCAGGACGTTCGTTTTTTTCGGTATCAAATGAGTACTTCATTTCCCCTGCAATGGATGCCTCAAATTATAAAATCATCGATCTGATATTTGGAGAAGAGAAATCCACACAGTTCTTCAATGACACATCACGCATCGATTTCCGGATCTATACTCCGGGATTAATGGAAAAAATTGAACAGGTTACGCAGGCAGGAACAGCTATTTTTATGTCAGGAGCATATGTCGGCTCCGACCTGTTAATCCCTGGTGATTCGACAGCAATTAAGTTTGCCGAAAAAACCCTGCATTTTCTGCCACGTACCGGTCATGCTGTAAGGACTGGTAAAATCTACGCAACCGATTATGCAAAACCTGCATTTACCGGTACTTTCAATTTTAATACCGGGTATTCACCTTCAATTTATTCAGTTGAGGCACCTGATGCAATTGAACCGGCAGGCAAAGGGGCTGTCTGCTCATTCAGGTATTCCGAAAACAATACTTCGGCAGGAGTGGCATTTAAAGGAGTATACAATACTATTATCCTTGGATTTCCATTCGAGACGATATTAGACGAAAAGCAGAGGGAACTGCTTATGAGTCAGATTCTGAATTTTTTAAGGAAATAAAAATAATCAATGGAAAAGAAAATCAAATCATTTATACCATTTTCTGATAAGGAATCGCTGGACATCACTGTAAAATCGCTGAAAAAATCCGGTATCGTCGACAGCATAGTTATTATAACAGCTTTTGATTCTGTGCCCGATTATACATATCCCGAAATTAAAAATATAAAGTCAGACGGATTTGCTTCCACTGCTTCGGTGCAAAAGATGGCTGATTCAGCTACCACTGAATATATTCTTATCTACAACAAGACATTTCCACTTGATCTTGGAAAATTTGCTCTCAACAGAATGATGCAGGTTTGCGAAAATGTGAATGCAGGAATGGTATATTCAGATTATTTTGAAAATAAAAATAATCAGCTCTCACCTCATCCTCTGATAGATTACCAGGAAGGAAGTCTGAGAGATGATTTTAATTTCGGATCAGTTATTCTTTATAAAACATCAGCATTTAAGGATGCCTGCAAAACTATGGATCAGCAATTCAGATTCGCCGGTCTATATGACCTCAGGCTGAAAATATCAAAGAACCACCCTATCGTACATTTGCCTGAGATGCTGTACACTGAAATAGAAACCGATACGCGTAAATCAGGTGAAAAACAGTTCGACTATGTGGACCCCAGGAACAGGGAGGTACAGATCGAGATGGAAAAAGCCTGCACCGGTCACCTAAAGGAAATTAACGGATGGCTGATACCCGAATTCAGTGAGATAAGCTTTGACAAGGAAATATTTGAATTTGAAGCCTCGGTAATCATTCCTGTAAAGAACAGGGTGAAGACGATTAGCGATGCAATAAGTTCTGTTTTAAGTCAGGAAGCAAATTTTAAGTTCAACCTTATTGTGATCGATAATCATTCCACGGATGGAACTACAGAAATGATCAGTAAGTTCACGGAAACGGATGAAAGAGTTGTGCATATTATTCCAGAACGCAACGATCTTGGCATTGGAGGCTGCTGGAATGAAGGCATCTTTCATGAAAAATGCGGGAAATTCGCCATCCAGCTCGACAGCGATGATCTGTACATTGACAATAATGTAGTCAGCAGGGTTGTGGAAGCATTTTACAACCAGAAGTGTGCCATGGTTGTGGGATCATATAAAATGGTGAATTTCAATCTTGAAGAACTGCCTCCCGGATTGATTGATCACAAAGAATGGACTCCAGGTAATGGCAGAAATAATGCACTAAGGATTAACGGATTAGGTGCCCCAAGAGCATTTTACACCCCGGTTATCAGGAGCATAAGGGTTCCGAATGTGAGTTACGGCGAGGATTATGCTGTCGGGCTTGCAATCAGCCGTCATTACCAGATAGGAAGGATTTATGATCCATTGTACCTGTGCCGAAGATGGGAGGGTAACACCGATGCAGCTCTTGATATAAACAAAGCTAACGTCAATAACCTTTACAAGGACAGGTTGAGGACAATTGAGTTAC
>CAVVBY010000025.1:0-24407 GCA_963746685.1 uncultured Bacteroidales bacterium | reverse complement strand
GAAAGCTGCCACGGATCCTGCGACCGATAGCAGGTAAAGAACAAAACCTGACATTAACGGAGCTGCAACACGCATACATGGATATGATGCTCTCTGTGGCTTTGGAATGACACGAACCAGATACCAGATAGTTGACGCAATTCCGCTTAGTATAAAAGTGATTTTGACGTATGTGCTCCTTTTAATGAGACTTATCCGGGTCAGGATCTTGTTTACTATGTTTTTCATTCTAGCTATTATTAAGATATTACGGAAATGGGGTATGGGCGATTTATCAAACTATAAAAATAACAGAAAATATATTATTTCTTACAAGAAATGTTATGGAGGTTATGCAGGTTATTCAGTTCACTCGGTTGTATTCAACTCATATTTCTGGCATCCGTAGTTTCTTAAAGTGGAAACAGCATCTTCAATATTTACAGAAACTGCATTACCTGCACTGTTCTGGCAAAAAGGACATGCATGAATTTCACCTGCTGAGTCGATATAAAGATACCTGTTTCCCGCACCAAAACACCCCATTCTTCTCTGATTATATCCTGGGTATGTAACTATTGGATAATCAATGAATTTATCCGAAGCGTTAAAATCCCGGAAAAAAGCGTTCAAGCAGATCAATTTGCTCCCTTCCGAGAGCTATATCCTTTCCCTTATATTTGCCTGCTTCCCGCGGTTCAAGTATTCTGATAAATCCAATTCCCCATTCTTTGGCCAGGTCAGCATACTTCATGAGATTATCATGCGTTACAAATGACCGGAAGGCGCACAGAGACAGGGTTGTCGCTATACCTGCCTCCCTGCAGTTACTGACTGCCTCCCTTACCCAGTAAAAGGACTTTGAACTGTTTCTTGATCTGTTATGCTCATCCTCTTCCCAGTGATCAAGGCTGATGTCTGCTCCGGTCAGTCCGGCATTCCTTAGCTCATGGGCTTTTTCCAGGGTAAGGCCGAAACCGGATGTAAGCAGCCACAGATCAGTTCCTTCGCATGAAAACCGGATCAGTCCGGTCAGATCTCTGAACCTTTCAAGAGGTTCACCGCCACTCAGCTGAATATGGTTCACCCCGTATTCCTTTATTTTGCAAATAATCTGCTTCAGATTTTCAGTAGTGAGCTTATCATTCTGAGAAATATTATTCCATTCATAACAATGGAGACAGCCCAGCCGGCATCTGGAAGTGATGGCAAAGATGACGGTGGACAGAGGAGACCTTTTTTGCAGATCCGACGACCTGGCTATTTCAGCCCTGAAAAACCCATTGAATGCTGCAGACGGCCATCCTGGAATGTTTTCCGAGAAGAAGTACCGTCGTCCTGCTTTAATATATTTAGTGATTCCGGGAAGTCCCTGGACAGTTCCTCTTTTTTTCAGCACTCTCCTGAGAGTCTTTATCCCGGTGAAAGGATTTTTATTTGCTGTGACTGCGAGAAACAGGATATTGGTCACGATACAAATTCTTACCAGCTTTGCACGGACTCCGGTAATAATATTACTTCCGGCATTTCGATCATGTCCCTTAATCAATCCGTTTTTCATTCCTGAATTGTGAAGAATTTACCTGGTAGTCAGCAGATTGTACGTTTCCTTTGAAAATTCAGGAAAACGGTTCGGCTTTCTGAATGTTTTCAATGCCTGCTTATCTGCAGGCCCTGTCTGGTCCCTTAGATTTTATAATAGCCGCTGGTATGAAGGAATACTGATCTGCAGGAATTCTGCATGGAGGGTTCATTAAAATCAAGCATTACCTCATCTCCGACTTCCTTAAGGACCAGATAGCTCTTGTCCTTTGGCCCGAAGCAGATCAATGACATCAGCTCCGTTCCTGTCAAGAGCGCTGGTGGCTGCAAGTTCAGACTGAACAACTTCTTCCAGTTTTGCTGAAATCCATGCCGGCGTAATCGACCTCCCAGAAGAGAAATCCTGTTTCGAGCTTTATTTTAACTGTATCGGAACTGAATCCCTGTCAGATCCACAGGCAGGATATCGTCTCTCATTGCCATTGGTCCGGCAATGTTAAAATAGCCTGCAGATTGCCATTTTCCATTCTTTTTCAATATAAACTGATAAGGGGATTTTCTGATCAAGAAGAAACTTGTTAAGCTTACCGGGTGATGCCGATTCCTGCTTTTCTGCAAATGTATTGTACTCTTCTCCAAAAAGCAATGGAATTTTGTAAAGAGGACATCGAGCCAGAAAGAATTCTTTGCCCTGATAAGCAGTTTACCTGATTTGCAGTTATGTGGTTTCAGGAACTTCATAACAATGATTTCCTCGCCGTCTTTTCCTATATCCGGTGGATTGCCTGAAAAATTAATGAATCCTTCTTCCCGATACAGGTAAGTAATATCTCTTCCGGCACTGTTCTCAGCGGTTACCGGAACGGATGGCTTGCGGAATGTCTGAATCTTTCCGGACTTATCAATCAGCACTGAAAGGTCAGCAGGATGGTCAACCACCAGGCAGACTGGCAAGATTGACCGACTGGATTTCGTGAACTTCATTGGTGAGCCTGATGCTATAGGTCTCCTTCAGAAGAAGCGACGCCGGGAAGAAGCATATAATCATCACGTTCAAGTCCGGGCTGAGTTGCTCCGCTGAAAATCTCGCCGGAAAACATGATAATCATTGCCATCGTAAGCATAGACGAACGGGCAGGAAGATTTTGTCAGTGCAACAATTACCAGCAGCACTCCAAATGCACCGGCAGCAACACCAAGTGCAGCTGAATGCCCAGGATGCTGTGGTTGCTCCTTTGTCTTTATCATAAATCTCAATTTTTTCAATAGCACCTGCCGGGATAGAGATTCTGCCATTCTCAGCTTCTGAGTACTCAGTAACATAGATATGTACTTCGCTAAGAATGTATGATTCGTCATGACTCTTGCTTTTCAGGTACCTGTTTGAATTATCAGGTTTGACACTCTTGTATCTTTCATGACCTACCAATTCCGAAATTGATCCTGTAACAGACTCCTCATTGACAATTATATCTTTTAATTGCCAGGCTTTATCGTCAAGATGAAGTATAATGAATTTCTGCTGATCCTGCATTTTGCTTATGACATCCGCTGGGCTGTTCAGAAGGTCGTACCACTTTAAAGTAATAGCATCCGCTTGTCATTGTCAGGAACGAGCAAATCATTATCCAGACAAGTGGCCTGGAGATTGCCGGTAAGCGAAGAATTTTGAACATATGAATAAGTTTTAGATTGGTAGCCTAGAAACCAACTGAAAAGCCTATTTGCGGGCAGAAAAAGGTGAAAAGTGGAATCACCGAAACCTCTAATCCTCCCGTGATCAAAAAGTGATCGCTGAAAAATATCTTTTCCCTGATATTCCACATGAGGCTTCCTGCCAGAACAGAATTAGTTTTATACCCGTCATCATAATATGTGTCATAGTCGATCTTTCTGTAAGAACCGAGCAGATAGTGAAAACCCTGTTGAAAGCCTAGTGACTCCGGTCCTTACAAGAGACTGGTTGAAGGGATAGAAATTTACTCCGGTCCTTACGAAAAAATAGTGTGGGCTGAAATTATAAAACTGCATCCATCCGTGGTAATCATACCAGTATATGTCGTCGTATGTATTAAAATTGATAAGCAATCCTGTGACAAAACCTGTTTTACCATCTTTTGAAATTCTTTCATAATCAAGGCATGGTTTGCCTGTGAACAAATTAACCAGTTCAGTGCTGAAATAATTCCGGTCTGTTTTTTTGGGAGGTGGTTCCTGGACATTGGAGCCATTAGTAAAATAAAGCGATTTCCCGGTAGCTGTATTTGAGGCTGTCAAGAAGCGATCTGCTCATGAAATGAATGATATCCGGAAGAATCGCCTTACATCTGGTACTTGACAGTTTTTCCATTAAAGTTTATAATATTGACTTTCATCGAGGCGGAGCCTTTTTTATATAACATATCCTGACTTAAAAGGTTGCACCTGGTATAAAAAGAAGAAGAAATAGCAGGGCACCTTTTAACTGAAGTTTTTCCATTGCAGGGTTTCTGTTATCAAATTTACATCCAAAAAAATTGGAAACAAATTTTATTTTAGAGTGTGATGAATCATGACCCATACTTTATGATTTGGATTAAAAAAGAACAATCATTAACTTTCACTCCGGATTTTAAAACAGACATAACTAAGTTTAATCTAAAAAGAACAATTATGAATAAAAAGACAACATTGTCAGCAATTTTAGTGCTGGTCATGTGTACCGCAGTATTAAAAGGTCAGACTACCGGTAATGGTACAATTGATGTAATAATGTCAGGTTACTCGGCAAAAATGTTCACATCGGAACCTGTATCAGACAAGGACCTGGACCTGATCCTGAAATGCGGCATGAAGGCCCCGAGTGCAAGGAACAGCCAGATGTGGAAATTTACTGTCGTGAAGGATAATACACTGACCGGTGAAATCGTCAGTAACATTACACCAGGAAATGTATTGATTATAGTCTCCGGAATGGAATCAGAAAAGCAGGGAGCAAATATTGATTTTGACTGCGCCCTGGCTACCGAAAATATGTATATAGCAGCCCAGAGCCTTGGCCTTGGTGCACATATCTATGGGAGTCCGGTAAATACTATAAATACAACAAAGAAAGAAGTATTGGCAATTCCTGGTGGGTACAGGGCTGTTACAGTCCTCAGGGTCGGACATATTGATAAAAGTGTTGATGCTGTCTCATCTGCATCGACCAGAAAGAAAATTGAAGAAGTAGTCAACTTCAGATAAATAAAAAACAGCACAGATAGCAACCCCTCTACCCCCCAATGGGGAGAAAATTCCACACTAATTCAAACTCCGCAGATTCGTAATTGCCTCCGGTACATATTTATGGATCCCTGACACAATAGTGCAGGTATCCATCTCACTACAATCGCCGCATGTTTCAAATCCCTTTGCCTTTACGCAATTTCTAATTTCGCACATCGCCGCAATGACTGAATTTAGCACCTTCTTCCCTGCATCCTGTACAGTTTATCATTGAAAATGTCAGGTCAGGAGCATTATAGGCAACCCTCCATTTTTCTGCAGTTGCTTTTCTGAGCTCGTCATCATTTTTGACAGTCGCAATCCATGCATCACATGTTTTGCAGTTTAATCCGCAGCAGGAAATTAGTTTTTCCATTATTTCAAATTTTAGTTTCAATTACTTTTACATATTATCGACTGATTAATTTTTAATCAATCCTGCAATAACAAGATATAAAATTTTACAATAAGAAATATATTTGATAAAAGTGTCTGAAATGCTAACTTTCTTTAAGTTGCCCCTAAATCCCCTGAAGGGGACTCGTTGATTATCTGGTACTTAAAGAGCCCCCTTGGGTAGGGAGGCTTTTTAAACATCCTTAGATTGAAACCTACACAGATTATAAGGTCTCCTGTATTCATAATTCATAAGCCTGTGACTGCTGGCCTCTTTATCGTCGACAAATGTGTATGTAGCCGGATCCCATTTAATGGGTCTCTCCAAGTTCATTTGCAATATTGCCGAGACAGCATGTTATTGCTGTACTGCAGCCGACCTCAATGGATGCGATCGGTTTCTGGCGTGAACGCACGGAATCAATGAAATTCTGCATGTGAGGTGAACTGATCTCAAACTGCAGTCCTGCCTGTGTGGGAGCCGGACGAGCCTGACCTTGTACCTGAGCGGTAGCCTGACGTCCCTGAGCGTTAGCGGGTCGTCTGTACCTGCTGACCGGCTGGGCCGTTCTGTTCTTGGCTGCGGGCGGTTTCCTGCAATTTCTGCCGGGATAAGAGAAGCATCGGAGCATGCTATATATCCTCTTGCCACTTCTATCCATCCTTTTGTTCCGATGAACTTAATACCCTGTGCACCTGGATTATCCTCGAGGTAAGGCTGTTCGGTCATAACAACTCCGGTCTTGTATTTGAAAGTCATGATATGGCTGGCCGTTGTAACCTTTTGGAATTATTTCGCATGGTCCTGAACCATCCATACCGATCGCTGCCTGTGCTATATCGAACATATGAGCTCCCCAGTCAGCCGTGTAGCCGTTTCCTGTCTCACGGTACCAGCGCCATGCACCCCAGATGCTTTCGTTTTGCACCGGATCGAGCGTGATCTGCGGAGCAAGATCGGAATTGTACACGATTTTTTCATCATTGAGAGGACCCAGCCACAGGTTCCAGTTCAGGTTCCCGGGGATAGCCATTGCAGGAAGATCAAAAGGTTTCGGAGGATCGCCGACCTTTGCATAGATCTTCTCGATATGTCCTATTGAGCCTTTCTGCACCAGTTCAATGGCTTTCTGGAATTCCTTGCTGGAACGCTGCTGGCTTCCGACCTGAACTACCCTTTTATTGTCATTTGCAACCCTGGTCATCGTCAATGCTTCCCTGATAGTGTAGGAGAGGGGTTTCTGGACATAAACATCTTTTCCTGCCTGGCAGGCATGAATTGTCATGAGCGGATGCCAGTGATCGGGTGCTACAACCTCCACCACATCGATATCCTTTCGTTCGAGAAGCTGTTCATACTGTTCGTATGTATCACAGCGGGGAGCAAGTCCTTTAGTCTTCTGCCACTCCTCGACAGTTTTCTTGTACCTCTGTTGTTTAATGGTATCTACATCACAGCAGGCAACGACCTGAAGTCCGGCAGCACCGGCAAATCCCCTGAAATCGGAGAGAGCCTGGCGACCCAGACCTATCGTTCCCATGAGAACACGGTCGCTTGGAGCAACCCGCATTCCGTTTATTACATAGCTTGGCAGGATAGTGAGACCTGTCAGTCCGATAGCTGACAATCCCAGAAAATCACGGCGGTTCAATCCTTTATTTGTCTTTTCTTTCATTGTGAAATATGATTAAGGGTTAAATGGTCAAAAACAGCTTAAAAATAGGAAATACTTTTATTTAAGTTGTCCGGTATCAAAATATTTTTCTGGATACGCTTTACTCCGTGACGGAAGCAAGCACTGCAAGGATTTCCACCAGACCCGCCTGCTCAGGAAAAGTTGTCAGACAACAGAATTCAGGTTTTTTCATTGTCTTGTTTTTTGAGGATTAAATTGTATGATATGTTAAAGAAATTACTTAATTTTCTAATGTTAAATGCGCGATTTCTATGAAAAAACTAAATGTGTTGTTTTTGTCCTTGCTTTTCACTCTTTCCATGTCTGCACAAAAGAATATTTCATCACATGCGACTGAAGAAATGTATGAAGCGGAGTCAGATCAGGGATCTGTGACTGTCAGTAAATGCCAGGATTTTAACATTACCGGAGACGGAAGTTCAGTTACATGGAACAAAGCAGAATGGATAAAACTGGTCCCCCAGGGCTCAGACAATATCGACTATGAGACTAAGGTTAAGGTGCTTCATTCCGGAACCGGGATCTATTTTCTTTTCAGCTGTAATGATGAAAAGTTAACAACCACAATGAAGGCTGACAACCTTAATTTGTGGGAAGAAGATGTTGTTGAAGTATTCCTGTGGACATCTGAGGATTTTCCAGTTTATTTCGAATATGAGATTTCTCCGATGAACTATGAATTGCCAATTATGGTCCCCAATTACAAAGGTAAGTTTTTGGGCTGGCTCCCCTGGAAATATGATGGTGACAGAAAAATAGTGCATGCCACAAGTACAACAGGCGGGGAGAAGAAGAGCGGAGGAAAGGTGTCAGGATGGATTGCAGAGTTCTTCATCCCATATAAATTGCTTAGTCCCCTGCCTCAGGTTCCTCCGGCATCAGGTACTAAATGGAGGGCTAACATGTACCGGATAGATTACGATAAGGGCGCTTCACATTTTGCCTGGCAAAAAACCACCGGTTCGTTCCATGATTATAACAATTTTGGAACGTTTGTGTTTGTTTTATAAAGGGTATAACTTTGAATTTGGTTATCAAAATAAGGATTATAAAATCATGAAAAGCGACCGGAGAAATTTTATTAAGAACAGCCTTTCATTAACAGCAGGCTTATCGATTGCAGAATTAAACAGCTACGCGGGATTCAGCAAGAAAAAAATCCTGAATAAAATTCCGAAAATAATTAAATGGCCCGTTGTTGAAGGCCCTGATACACCAAAGTTATGTGTTGGGGGAAGTATAAATGCCGATGAGAAACAGATGCAGCTTATTAAACAGATGGGTGTCGATTATGTTCTGATGGGCGGCCCGCGAATTCCATGGAAAGTCGAAGATCTGCGTACTATAATGGACAAATACAGGGCAAATGGATTAACTGTCATTAATATGATGATTGGCGGACACAATAATGCCATTTATGGGAGAGAAGGTCGTGATGAGGAGATTGCCAAAGTCAAGGAATCAATTGTTGCAGCAGGCGCTGCTAGTCTACCCGTTATTGAATATAACTGGTATGTTGACCGGCTTATGGAGGGCTACTATGAAAAGAAAGGGCGCGGTGGAATCAGGAGTTACCGCTTATGATTATGCTCCGGTAAAAAATCTTCCGGCAAAACCTGAAATAGGCACCTATACTGCTGAACAGATCTGGGATAATATCACATACTTCCTTAAAGCAGTTATCCCTGTTGCAGAGAAGGCTGGAGTTCGTCTGGCTCTGCACCCTAATGATCCTCCTGCATCTGTCAGCCACGGCTCACCACAAATTATGGCCACTTACGAAGGATGGAAACGCCTGCTGGATATCGTCAAGAGTCCTGCAAACGGCATGACCTACGATCCCGGTGTTTGTCGGGAAATGGGACTGGATCCTGTTGAGGTACTTCACTATATAGGATCGCGTGACCAGATTAATCATGCCCATTACCGTAATGTAACTACACAGGAGCCATATAACAAATATGAAGAGGTTTTCTTCGATTCAGGAGAAGTCAATATGTTTGCAGTTATGCAGGAGTTTTTTAAGGTTGGGTACACAAGAGGCATCTATCCTGAACATCCGCGTTTTTTTACGATTGATGCAGAATTCCCCGGATATGTTGCCGGCAGAGGATATCCGGGCGGAGGCGGAAATACCGGCCAGGTATTCAATGTTGCGTATGCCCGGGCAATGATGCAGGCAGTCCAGTCATATCAGCCAATGCCGGAATAAATGAATTAATTGATTAAAAAAATAGCCATCATGAATAGAATCAACCGACGGGGTTTCCTTAAAACTACTGTGATGGGAGGTGTAGCTGCCTCTTTCATTAGTCCTTTGAATGCCTTTGCGTCCTTTGGTAAAGAGGAACAATTATCCTCAAGTGTTGCTATTACATCGGGTGACAACAGAGCTGACCTTGCATTTCGTGCTCTCCAGCCATTCTCAAAACAAATCAGACAGGCCATCGGCAGTCATCGCGTCGTTCTGAAGCCAAATAATGTCTCTACTGAAATACCTCTGTGTGCAACCCATGTTGATACCCTTGAAGGTATACTGGAATTTCTTAAATCGATCAGAAAACTGGATAATGTAATTATTGCAGAATCAGCCGCAAACGGACCCACATTCGACGGATTTAAGAATTATGGATATTTTAGTCTGGCAAATAAATATCCTGTGAAATTTGTTGACCTTGATAAGGAAGGTTCTGAAATACTATATGCGTTCGATGAAAAAGATTTCAAACCCCATCCTGTAAGGTTTTCCCGTGTAATACTCAGTCCTGATTCCTATATAGTATCAGTTGCCAGGATGAAAACTCATAATTTGGCAATAGTCACTCTTTCTCTAAAAAATATTGTATTGGGTGCACCTGTAAAAGATGCTGGATTTGCATTTGGTCCGAACCGCAAAGAAGGTGTAAAGAGTGACAAATCGATCATACATGGAGGCGGATTCAGAGGGATTAACTATAATCTGTATGATCTTGCTCCCCGCCTTCATCCGCACCTTGCCGTCATTGACGGATTCGAAGGTATGGAAGGGAATGGTCCCAGTAATGGAACTCCTGTTGACCACAGAGTTTGTGTAGTTAGCACCGACTGGCTTGCAGCAGATCGGGTGGCTGTTGAGCTGATGGGTATTGATTTTGCTACAATCGGTTATCTTAACTATTGTGCACAAACCGGATTAGGTACAGCTGATTTAAATAAGATTGAAATTGTTGGTGAGAGTATAAGTAAACATATAAGGCATTATAAACTTCACGATAACATTGAACAGCAATTGATCTGGATGAAATCGTCAGTATGATCAGGATTATTTCTCAAAATAAACACCATCATTTTCAAGTTTCTTCCTGAGGTCAGAGTAATTTAGTTCACGTGTTCCGCATTTTTTCACAGCACATAAGGCTGCAGCTGTTCCGGCTGCCTGACCCTGACCCATACAGCATACAGTATTCCTTGTGGACATGTGTGCACTATGATTCGTTGTAATAAGCATTCCTGCTGCCAATAAATTCTCAATATTTTTTACAATAAGAGCTTTGTAAGGTACTCCATATGTCCCTCCATTTTTAACTTGTAAACGCGGAGCTTCATCATGAAACCCATATGCCATAATATCGTCATCGAAATGTCTCCCTTCAAGAACATCTTCTGAGGTGATATCATAATCACATGTTATTGTTCTTCCGCGGCGGATGTTTAAAGAGGGACTAGTCCGGGCAATAAAAGCCTTTTCACACCCGGGCAAATATTGTTTAAATAATTCAAGTGTTTTATATTGATTCTGCCTGATAATTAGTTCGGCTTTCGCCACTTCATCTCTGCTGGTTGGACTTTTATCCATTTTATAATTGACCTTGATAAACATCAGATAATTATCATGAACTGTTGTAGTTATCAGTCCTGATCCAAGTTGTTTTATTCCTTCGATAAACCCTGAAGGAAGTGTATTCTTCGAAGATCCTGTACCTTCTGCACCCATCCTTATAATCTGGCTCTCTTTACCGGACCGCAATCCAAGTGCAATATCTCCTGCAGCATTATTCACTTTGAGAAAATCGTAAAGTTTTTCAATCTTTACATTACCTATGCCCATACTATTACATACCGGATGATCATTTAATTCAACAAAATCTGCTCCGGAATACGCACTAAGGTCCCCATAAGCAGTGCTGTCAACAAAGCACCTGGCTTTAAAAAATTCTCTTCCCATCCGGCTCTGAGTAATAACTCCCTCTATTCTCGATCCCTTCTTGAATGCTCCTGCCAAAAGTGTATTCACACAGATAAATACACCTGATTCTGCGAGCATCTCAAATGCTTTAAGTTTATATAATTCTGTATCAATTGCAGTACATACAGAATCATAATTGTATCTTGTGGTGGTATCTGCATGACCTGTTGTGCCACCAACCATACAACAGACGATCGATTATTTCCTGTGCAAGACCCTTTACAACCTGGCGTTTTTCAACACCCGGAAAAGCTTTCCAAAGGTTAAAAAAGCTGTGAAGAGCTGTTCCTCCCTCAACAACCGTTCCTCCCGGATATCCTTTCGATTCTATGAGAGCTGTTTTTGCTCCCTGGCGTGCTGAAGCTACAGCTGCCATAACTCCAGCTGTTCCACCTCCTGCGACAACAACATCAAATTCTCTGACGGGTATTCCTTTAATGTCCTCCTTAAACTCCAACATATTTGTCTGATCCAGGGAAGAATTGACAATAACCTGAGGCGTTGCAATTGCTGCAAGCATCATACTTTTTGAGAAATCTCTGCGATCCATAATTCCTGAATTTAATGAAACAATGACCGGATAAACAACAATGTTCTTAAATGTAATAAATTGTCCGTAAATTTATTCAAGGTTTGTATAATTCCGACTATGATAATCTGTTACTTCTTCAGACCGGCGACAACCTTTTTTGCTGCTTCGAGATGAAGATATGCCTGATGATCATACACAGCTTTCTCTCTTCTTAAATCCCAGCTTTTCTGAAGCATATCCAATGCTTCCCGATATTTACCTTGCTTGTATAAACCCCATCCTTTTGTATGAAGAAATAAATAATTGTCAGGTTTTAATTCAAGCGCCTTGTCAACAAGATCTATACCTTCAGTTATGTTGCGTTCACTATCAATGAGCAGGAACGCAAGATCATTCATCCTGCCAGGTTCATCTGGTTCCAGGGAAAGAGCTTTGCGATAATATTTCTCTGCTTTATCCTTTTTACCCACATCCGAAAAACCAAATGCCATTTGTGCTGCTATATTTGCTTCAGTCCATGAATTCTCTTTTGCCATACGAATTCCTTTCTCAAGATATTTCTTTGCATTAACAGTGTCTCCTTCAACTGTTGCAAGAAGACACTTCTGGTAGTCCAGATTAAGATTATCAGGAAAATCCTTCTCTGCTTTTATATATAATTTTTTCTCTTTTTTATATTGTCCCGTTTTATTATATGCTTCTCCAAGTTGTGTATAGTTAAAAACCCATGCCGGTTTTATCCCAGATTTATCATAAATCTCAAGTGCTTTCTCATATTCCGGGATTGCCTTTTCAAATTGGAAAAGCATGGAATAAGCATAACCTGAGCTGTAATAATAGCCTGGTACGAGATCATCAAGTTCCTGAAGTTGTCTCAGATATTTGATCTCTTCAATAGGGGTTTCGAACAATATGGCATAAACCCTGTTTGTAATAATCTTCAATTGCAAAGGCATCTGATCTCTTTTCTTATAAGCCATAAGACACCATTTTTTTGCTTCATCATATAAATACTCATTAAAATATGCTACAGAGAGTTTTAATGCTGCTTCAATGAAGGTTGAGTCAATGGCAAGTGCCTGCAGATATATTTTATATGATGAAAAATAATCTGCGTTTCTGTAAGCTTTATTACCCTAAAAGAAATAAACTGTAGGCTTCAGGAGAGTTAGTTGTTGCAATGAGCTGATAATCATCCGGAGTAACTCCTTTTTTTAAATTAGAGATGATAAGAAAATTTTTAACCTCAACTGCAAGTGAATCAAGGATAGGAAGTATTTTATCAGCGGTTCCGTCAATCTGAAAAGCTTTAAATACTTCGTCTGAGTTTGAATCAATTAACTGTGCATTGATTCGTATTGTAGGTCCTGCAAGGTTTATGCTGCCACAAATAAAGACATGTGCATCCAGTTTCTGCGAGATAGTCCTTGCAACGGAAGGTGTGATTGATGCATAATTAGTGTAGCCTCTGCTTCGAATCATACTGGTAATTGATTCTGCTTGTCTGACTTTTAATTCCCCGGAGTTTGACAGTGATGTGATTAACATATCCTGGACCCCATCTTGCCATACATCCCACTTAGTATCATTGGTCTTGTTCTGAAATGGCATTACTGCAACAGAAATCCTCTCGCCTGATGATCTCAGATTTTCCAGTGTTTCCCTTTTGAATATTTTGGGATATGCAAGAATTGCTGCTATTATAAATATTGCAGCAAGGGTTACTATGGATATTAATTTACGTGTACCTGCTTTTGATTGTTTATCCTGCGCTTCAGCCCTCTCTTCTATTTTAACTTCCTCCAGAGGCTCCTTCCTTAGCTGAATCGTTTCTTCTTCAACCTCAGTTCTACCGATGGTTGCGATTTGTTTATATTTCAGATACCACTTGATGATTATATCAAGATTATTAAGAACCGGCTTCACCTGTTCCGGATCAAAATCTTTTGGATGGGCACCATAGGTGGATAAGTTCATTCAGACCATGCATAGAAGTTATTATATGAGAAGGGACCTTTTCTTCCTTGTCCAGCTTATCAATGATCCCTTTCAGAGGTTCGGTCTTTCGGGGTCTTTTTAGTTCACATTCGCACAGATCAGTGATGATAACCTCCAGGCATCTTCTTGAATAAAGGAGAATCATGTTCTCATCATCAGCTTTAATCAACCGTTCCAGTTCCTTTTCCAGATCAGGTAACTGACCTTTGAGTGATTCATAAAGTTTCTCAAGCTCTTTTATTTCAGCAGACCAGATTACCATGAAGTTAACAATTTTTAATCATTACGATTACCTGTATATATAATGTAAAATTACGCTATCCTGATACCAAAGTCAAGTGAGGGTCAGATTAATAGAATAAAGAAGCCTCCGATGATCCGAGGGCTGCTAAGTTACTTGGATCAATGGTTTTAATCCTTGAGACAACGAACAGAGAAGCCGTACGCCCGTGAGTAGGAGTACATACGGCACCGCTGCTGAGTTGAAGTCCAAGTGGCAGAATCGGTACTGCTTAACCGTACTCGACCAATAGTAGCCGAGGGAGCCGACATAGTCGAGCGAACCACTGCATGCCGTCGCGGTAGCCCGCCACGGGCAATTTAAGTGGCGACGCAAAAGCACCGGCTGAGTTGTTGGTGCTCCAGCTTGACCGTTCTGCATTCCACTCGACCTCAGTAGGCAGGCTGTAACCGCTCGGGCAGGGGTTATTGGTGCCGCTTACGCCCTGCCATAGGTTATCGTTCTGCGGGCTGCGCCAATCATAGGAGCTGTGCGGTACTAAAATAAAGTTTCCATGCCCGGGTGTATTTTGAGCTGCTCAGGGTTGTGGTGGTGCCCGATGTTCTTATCTGATGTCCGTCAGTTCGCCTGCCCCATTGGTATAAATCACCATAAGAAGCTGCATCCGTGCTGCTTGTTGCCACCTGGCCTGCACCCAGGTTCCTGTCCATCCAAATCTTGCCGGTTGTGGGGTTGGTTACAGTTCCTGGTATCACGGAATTTGAAGCAGCACTTGAAGCACTGTTACCATTGATATTTGTGGCTACTACAGTAAAGGTATAAGCAGTCAAATTGGTAAGTCCTGTTACAGTAATAGGGCTGGCAGAACCGGTGCCTATTTACCACCAGGACTCGAAGTTACAGTGTAGCCTGTTATTGCAGAGCCTCCATTACTTGCTGGTGCTGTGAATGTTACAGTTGCCTTGAGCATTTCCGCTGTCGCTACTAAGCCTGTTGGTGCACCTGGAACTGTTTCTTTCTTGCAGCAGCCGTAAAGAACTACCAAGCATAGCAAGACAAAAAACAGAAAAAAAAGTTTTGGAATATATTTTTTCATGGTAAATGATTTTCCCAGACAGAATTGCGTTTCCATAGTTTTTGTATTAAAATTTGTTCTGACCGATTCAAGTCCTTGAAATTAATAAGTGTATCAAAATAAACTACAAAGTTACATCAGCAAAAAGCTGAAGTCAAATTTATTTAATAGCAATCGTACTTGATATATGACCAGGTGGATCAGTACTGGTGGTTGAATGATGAAAAGAAAGCCACCGATCCGAGGGCTGGCAATAATAATAAAGAAGCGACATCTCCCTGTTTATTTGTGGAATAAATGTCTCGCTGCATTTAAACCTGCTTAATTAAAAGTCAGGCTTAACGAATAGGAGATGTCGCCTTATCAAATTTCGGAAATTAAAATCAATTAAGCAATTATTTTAACATTGGAATAAGAAAGCCCCCCTGATCCGAAGGCTGGGAGTTAATTTGGTATTGTTCTAATGTGTGTATGAATATTGCTTTAGCCTCTCTTTGTTCTCGTTGAATCTTTCATAGTTCCCTGTAATGGGAATTGTTATTTTTAATGAACTACTCGTGATAATTGCCTTAACTCCAGCTCCAACAGGTAATCCAATTATTCCAAAAACAAGTCCCTCCATCAGCGCTTTTTGTTCTGCCGTAAAACTAAATATACAAAAGGTACCTTCACATACGTCATCTCCACTGGCAAAACCTGAAATTATCCCAGCAACAGCACCCATTAGAAAACCAGCTAAAGCACCCTTCCACAATTCCTTACTTACAACATTGTCCTCACGTGTTTCAATAAGATAGATATTTTTAAAATCAACCGTTGATAAATCAAAATTACCTGACTGTAAAACCAGTCTGTTAAAAGAGTTTGCGATCACAATTGAGGAATCTTTTGTCTGGTATAGTGTTCCTCGCATTTTACCTCCGCCACCCACTGTAATCCATGTTTTGTATATCTTTGATTCGTGCTGGGCAGTTGATATAATAGAAATACATAGAAAAACTAAAAGTATAGGTATTATCCTTTTCATAATGACGATTTTCTGATAAAGTTACACTAGCAAAAAGCTAAAGTCAATTTTATTTTAGTAAACAGTCGTACTTGGAAAATGCCCAGGTGATCAGAGCTGGTGGGAGGAATATAAAAGCCCCCGGCTGACCGAGGGCTTGGTTTATTAAAGCATTAAGATATTATTGTACAATCCAGTCACTGTACTTTGAAGTATTTGTACCCAATTTTTCTAATTCATCCATAACAGGTTTAAGTTTTACATTTACTGATTTTCCCAATTCACTATCACTTTCATCAGCATTATAGTATTTGTCCCTATCCTGTACTGATTTAATAATAATAATAAACCCAAAACTGTTAATATTTTCACCCCTAATACCTTTTACAAAATAGAACTTCCAATTTGGCATATTCTTTTCCATTTCCGGAATTACTTTAGTCTTATAGAAATCCATATACTTTTCCATAGTAACGCCAGGCTGAAGAGTTATGCTAATAACATGAGTACCTATTAAGGTTCCCTTTTGTAAGCTTTGTCCAAAAGTAAATCCTGATAACAGGATCAAAACTGTGATAAAAACTAATTTTTTCATAATACATACTTTAAATTTTATTAATTTTCCTACTCTATTAAAGGATTTTCGGATACTTCCTTGTGGTGATTCTTTTAGTAGAAAGATATTGTTCTGGGAAGATGCTATTACACATAAATGAGTTGTCTGATTCGTATTATCAGTACTGGCAAATTCATATATTTGTAAATGTACAGTATTATTTTCTGTTTAATTTATGTTTGTCATAATAATTTTCTGAAAATCATACTTTTAATAAAATAACAGTAAAACCGTAAAGGTAATTCTTTCTCATTTTGGTATTGAAGGAGCTGATTAGAGTACTACTGCTGAATACTTTAAATGTAAAAACCAATGATTGGGATTCTTACTTTTGAATTATATAAGGCACCAGAATATTTTACATAAGGGAAAAAATTGAGAATTATTAAAATCATGAAAAATAACTCAATTGCAAATACTGCCCTGGTTTACACCCTTAGTATTACAGCAGATCTTTCTGGAATTCCTGTTCTTTCAATAAGGCTATTAAAAAAATCCTACGAGGGTTGGTTATAATAAATTAGAAAGACCCCGTGATCCGAGGGCTGGTAATAAGTTATTGTTATTAATGAATTACTTTGCAACCAACTTTTTGGGTTGTAAAAAAAGTGCAATAAAAACTAATATACCGGCAATAATGTCACTGGCGACACAAATAAACCATGAAATTGCTACAAACTGCATATTGGCATGACCTGACATTGCAAAAGCACCATCTGATAAGAAAAGACCTAATATTAACAATCCGATTCCGGTAATGATAAAGACTATATTTTTTAAACGACCACCTCTTTTATTGACAATAATCATCTTCCTGAAAGCATAACAAATTAGCAGATGGAGGATTATAGTGACAATTAGCATTTTGATTGCCGCATCCGAGTTGTAATCCAGGCGTTTTGTCTACGAAGTGACCCGGAATTATTATAAAAGCCAATATCAAAGTCGTAAAGATGACAAGTCCTGCTCCGATATATTGAATATAATTCCTGATAGTTTCACTTTTCATAATATCTCCCTAAATTCTTTTGTAATTGATAGAAGATAGCATTTTTTCTGCTAACTCAAAGGTACACCAGCAGAAAGCCAAAGTCAAGTTTATTTTAATTAACAATCGTACTTGGGGAATATGCCCAGGTGATCAGTGCTGATGAGAGAAGAAAAAGGAAGCCCCCGGGATCCGAGGGCTGTGATCAATATACTTTTAAAGAATAAAATATTAAGTTAGGCTAAAGTACAAGCCAATCATTATAAACAGAAGTCATGGTTCCAAGCTTACTTAATTCATCCAATACTGGTTTTAACTTTGCGTATGCAGCATTCCCAATTTCAGTATAACTCCCATCAGCTTTAAAATACTTATCCCTGTCGGCTTCAGTTTTAAAAACCATGAAACCTCCAAAACTGTCTTTGTTTGCTCCTCTGACACTTTTCACTATATAAGCCTTCATGCCAGAAAATGCCTTTTCATATTCAGGGACTACTTTACCTTTGTAGAAATCCATATATTTTTCAATAGTTGCTCCTGGTTGAAGAGCAACAGAAATCACATGTGTTCCTATCAGGTTGCCCTTTTGCAAGGTTTGTCCATAAGTCATTCCTGCCATCAGGATTAAAGTTGCCAATAAGACTAATTTTTTCATTGTGTTAAGTTGTAATTGTTAATAATAAATTAAGAGATTGTTATACAAAGTTGCACCAGTAATAAGCCAAAGTCAATTTTATTTAATAAGAAGCCCCCGGAGCTGATCGGAGGGTTAACAAAAATTTCAATTTGACTTTATGCTTTTCATTTAGTATTTCCCGTACATGTTGCATTTTTAAGATGCCATACACCATCTGTAGTCATAACAAAAGAAATATTATAAAGTGTTCCTTTATCTCCTTTTATATTGGCATGGCATGTCCAACCCCCAACTACTGGTACATTTAATTTGTCTTGCTCTTTAAACGTAAAAGTTTCACCAGTCACAAAACTTTTTGCATTGCCACTAAAAGTTATGATTTCCCAATCCCAAACACCATTTGTATAATGGTCAATAACATGTGCGTCTCCCGTACCTTCCATATAATCTTTCCAAACTCCATCGCAGAACACATCGCTAAACCAACCCAGTTGCGGATAGTTATAAGCAACTGATCCTGTGCCATGCTTATTGGCAGGCAGTTGTGCAGATAGCTGTGTCAATCCAATGCCCATGAACAGGCATAACAATAAAAATGCTTTTGTTTTCATAATTAAAGATTTTAGTCAATGAGAAATAAATATTAAACTAAAATGTTAATCGGATTATGAAAAAGTGTCATAATGTATGTTGGCATAAATTATAGTCAATCCCCTTGAAAGATCAATTTCTAACCATGTTTAGGAATTACTCAGACAAAGTTATGCCGTCTTAATACCAAAGTCAAGTTTATTTTACAAGGAAGGTTAATCCAGAGGTAATGAGATACCGCTTGCCCTGAGATAGTGCCTTAAACGGGCTTATTTGAAGTCACATAAAAAGAATCCCAGAGCTGATTCGAGAGCTGAATTTGAAAATGGTAAATTATTTTAACTTTATCCATTAAATGAATGACATTAGTTTCAAACCAAATAAATATAATTATGGACTGGAAAACTCTTATCACTTCAGTATTAAGCGCAACTTTAATGATGTCAATGTCCGCTAAGGCACAGGAGGTGCGTTGGGCATCGGCTGACGACCCCGTAGCAAAGGAACTTATTGCAAAAGAGAAGATGTGGGGTGAATCAAACTGCAGTTCGCAGCCAGGACTCAAAGAAGTTTTCGCTGACGAATTTCAAGGGACGGCATCAGATGGGACCCGCTATGGAAAAGCTCAAATTAGGGAGAGGGATCTGAATAATCTTGACCGCCAATGCCAATTAGGTGAAGTCAAGATTCGGTTCTTTGGCGAAATGGTGGCGGTTGCTTATGGAAACGAAAGTAGCATACGCAAGGGTAAGCATGGTAAGGAGTTTTTACGCTGCCTGGTGTGGACGGATACATGGCTGAAGCGGGATGGGAAGTGGCAGATCATCGCAGCCCAGGATATGGTCGTCAAATGCCAAAAGTGAAGTCAGCAGATTCTATAGCCATCAACGAAGCTGGTCACGCTGTTGCACATATCCTGTCAGGAATCCCTTTTAAATTTGTTAGCATCAAGCCGGATAGAGAACGAAGAAGAGAATGGACGAAGATCACTTGGTCATATCATGTTTGAAAATCCAAAGTCTGAGGCTGAATGAGAGAAACATTCCATAATGAATCCTATTGAATTCAACACATTCTTCAAAGATGATTTCACCAAGTTAGCCAGGCTGATAGTGGAAACGATATATCGCGGTAGATTCTATTACAAGAGCGCTAAGGAGGACTTCCGTCAATGGGTGGATAATTCACTAAACCAGCGTCCAGAGCGCTTAAACTCAAAATATATTGATTTTATGCTGGAATGGAAAAGCCAAAGTCATTGACCACTCTCATCAGAGAAAATTGACCATCAATAGCCGGAGTTAAATAATTGTTGGATAGCATGGTATCCGGCTTTTGCATGTTGCGTGAACATAACCCCGGTTGTTGTTGTTATTTGTCAAATTAACAATTAGAATCATGGAATACTATTTTAGCAAAATACTTAATGTTTCATATGATGAGGCTGTTAAGTTAACTAACGAAGCACTTAAAACAGAGGGTTTTGGAGTGATTTCAGAAATCAACATGCATGAAAAACTAAAAGAAAAACTTGGTGTTGACTTCAAAAGATACAAAATACTGGGTGCATGTAATCCACCTTATGCTTACAAAGCATTACAAGCCGAAGATAAAATCGGGACTATGATGCCTTGCAATGTTCTAGTCATTGAACAAGGACAGAATAAAATTGAAATAGCAGCTGTAAATCCTATTGCTTCAATGCAAGCCATTACAAATCCTTCATTGGGAAACATTGCACTTGAAGTGACTAATAAATTAAGGAAGGTAATTGATAACTTATAAAAAGATTGGTAAATTCAGAACAAAAATTATACAGACAGGCATACTGGTTGAGTCTGTTTACCATCTTTTATAATATTATTGAAGGGATTGTTTCAATGGTCTTAGGTTATGAAGATGAAACACTTAGTTTGTTTGGTTTTGGTGCAGATAGTTTCATTGAAGTAATGTCAGGCATTGGTATTGCAATGATGATAATGCGTATCAAACAAAATCCGGACAGTCCTAAAAGCAAGTTTGAAATAACAGCATTAAAAATAACAGGTACAGCATTCTATCTTTTATCAGCAGGTTTGTTTGCAGGTATTGTTTTGAATATCATCAACCATAATAAGCCTGAAACTACACTTTGGGGTGTTATAATATCCTTGATTTCAATTGTAGTAATGGTATGGCTCATGAATGCAAAAAAAAGTATTGGCAAAAAGTTACATTCTGAACCAATAATTGCTGATGCCAATTGTACCAAGATTTGTGTATATATGTCATTGGTTCTGCTTGTATCAAGTCTTGTTTATGAACTAACAGGCTTTGCTTATGCGGATGCTATTGGTGCAGCAGGTCTGACTTACTTTTCCATATCAGAGGGCAAGGAAGCCTTTGAAAAAGCAAAAGGCAAGGAATGTGAATGCTGAAGAATATGCGAATGAGAATAAGCTGGGGTTTTGGAAACTGGATAATCCTGTTGCGGCTTGGGAATGGATGGAGAAATAGAGTATATGCAGGCAGACACCTTCCGGTCAATCGGATTTTCACGATGCGGTAAAGTTACTTTTTTTCTGTAATTTTAACCGTTCCGGGTTATCAACCTTATCAACAACCTATATCATGCCAGCAAAAGAAGCCAAAGCCCGTATTAAGATCAACAAGCTGCTTGAGGAGTCAGGCTGGCGGCTCGTTGATGATAATAATGGTCCTGCCAATGTTGTTCTTGAAGACAAGGTAAAAATCACACATACTGCTGCTGATGGCATGGGTGAAGACTTTGAGAAGACGACCAAGGGATTATGTTGATTACCTGCTGCTTGATGAACGAGGATATCCCGCTGATCAGTACTGGAAGCAAAATCTGAAGATAAGAATCCGCTGGTAGGGAAAGAGCAGGCTCGTAAATACGCCAGGGGTCAGAACTGCGGATATGTGATCCTTTCAAACGGTAACATACATTACTTCTGGGACATTGAGAAATCCAACCCTTCCATCATAACCAGGTTCCCTTCACAGCAATCAGTTAAAAACTACTCTGCGTATAAACCACAGCCAGAACGTCTGATCAATGAAAAGATATCAGATGATTATATTGCTCTTACACAGAAACCAAACTACAGCCAGATACCGGAGTACCAGGATCCAAATACGCGGGAGCAGTTTATCCAGGACCAATAAGCTGAGATTCCTGAGAAAATACCAGGTGGCAGCTGTACAGGCTATCCAGGACTCGGTAAGGAAGGGCAATGAACGGTTCCTGTTTGAGATGGCAACCGGTACCGGCAAAACGCTTGTCTCTGCTGCGGTCATTAAGCTCTTCTTACGCACAGGCAACGCCAAAAGGGTATTGTTCCTTGTTGACAGGATAGAGCTTGAAATACAGGCTGAGAAAGCCTTTAAGGAGTACCTGAAGAACGATTACAAAACAATCATATATAAGGAGAACAGGGATGACTGGCGACATGCCGAGATTGTTGTTACTACGGTGCAGTCACTTACTGTTCAATAATAAATTCACCCGGCTGTTTTCACCTGCTGATTTTGACCTGGTAATATCGGATGAAGCTCACCGGTCAATCGGTGGTAATGCCAGGGCTCTGTTTGAGTATTTCATTGGATACAAGCTGGGACTTACTGCAACACCGAAGGATTATCTGAAGCGGTTTGATGCAAAAACTCCGTCACATAATGATCCGAGAGAGTATGAGCGCCGATTTCTGCTGGATACATACCGTACATTTGGATGTGAAAGCGGTACTCCTACATTCAGGTACTCTCTTATTGATGGTGTTAATGATGGCTTCCTGATAAATCCGGTAGTTGTGGATGCAAGAACAGATGTTACAACACAGCTTCTCTCTGATAAGGGATATGCAGTTTTTATTCCGGTTGAAAATGAAGGAGAGACCAAAGAAGAGGAACAATCATTCTTCCAGAGGGACTTTGAGAAGAAAATTCTTCTCCGAGGATACAAATAATGTATTCTGCAAGGCATTCCTGGATAATGCTTTCGTGGATCCAATCAGCGGTGAGATAGGCAAGACAATAATCTTTGCTGTAAGCCAGAACCATGCATGCAAAGATCACCCAGAAGCTTAATGAACTTGCTCATCTGAGATTTCCCGGGAAGTATAAGTCTGACTTTGCACTACAGGTCACCTCCTTTGTTCAGGGTGCACAACAGTTACACTATTAACTTCTCTGATAAAAGCAATAACCTGTCGGGTACGGCAAATTTTGAACCCTGGTACCGGACAAGCAAAACACGGGTATGTGTCACTGTTGGCATGATGACAACCGGTTATGATTGCACTGACATTCTGAATATCTGCCTGATGCGTCCGATATTCTCTCCAACTGATTTTATACAGATAAAAGGAAGAGGAACACGTAAGCATAACTTCTACAGACCAGGTCACTGATCCTGATCAGGCAAAAGAGCTTGAGGAAGATTGAGAAGAAGAAATTCAAGCTGTTTGACTTCTTTGGCAACTATGAATATTTTGAGGAGAAGTTTCAGTATGACCAGGTATTAAAGCTTACCGCAGAGGACAACTAAGCGACCTCCTGGACCTGGTCCTGGACCTATGCCTCCGGAATACGAAAATTTTAATCCTGGATATACTTTTCCCTGTAGAAGGAGATTGCGATAGGGTAAGAAAGGAATGAAGGTTGACAGGATGTTCTTTGACCGGTTTGGAGAGACTGTCAAGAAGGATGAAGTCGTACTTCAAAGCCTTGAAGAAGGAAACTGGGACAGGCTGCTTGATCACATCAACCGTGAGATCTTCAACAAGCCTGAAGATTATTTCACTATAGAAAAGCTTCGCAAATCAATCGCTCAGACAGACGTAGTTACTCTTCGGGAGATAGTGGAGTACATCTTTGGTCTGATACCATTCATTAAGTCAAAGGAAGAGCTCCTGGACGAAGAGTTTAATAAGTTCATTACTGACTGCAAGCCGGGAGAGAAGGATAACATTATTGCACTGAAATACTTCTTCAAATCATACATCACCGACGGCAAGCTGCGCGACATAATCGAAAACAAGAAATTTGCGGAGCTAAATGTAAATCCTTCCTTCACAACCAAGGATCTGAAAGCTGTTCCTGAATACTGGCGTCATCTGATACCGGAGTACATTAAAGACTATGTTCCGCTTAACAAATTCACTAACTGATCATCATGCTTGATGTTGAAACAAAAAACCGGATCAATACGGCACGCGATATACTTGTAGGCAAAGTTCCTGATCCAAAATCACAGGTAGAACAGATAACCATAGCACTGATTTATAAGTTCATGGACGACATGGATGTTGAATCAGAAGAGCTGGGAGGGAAGAGGACATTCTTTGTTGGTGAGTATGCAAAGTACGCCTGGCGAAAGATATTTGATCCGCGTCAGAGCGGATATGAACTTCTGAACCTTTACAGTGAAGCAATCACTAAGATGGATACCAATCCGGGTGTTCCGAAGCTGTTCCGGGATATCTTCAAAAATGCATACCTGCCATATCGTGACCCGGAGACGTTAAGAGCTTCCTGAAGATAATAAATGAATTTGAATACAGCCACAGTGAGAAGCTTGGTGATGCATTTGAGTTCCTCCTATCAATCCTGGGCAGCCAGGGTGATGCAGGGCATT
>CAVVBY010000024.1:0-18005 GCA_963746685.1 uncultured Bacteroidales bacterium | reverse complement strand
TGACCACAGGGTCAGATACCTTATGCTGTTTAAGAATTCTTTATAACCTTCAGGAAAGAAAGCTGTTGAATATTCAATAAGCTCCTCACCAATCAACGGAATTTTTCCGGCATCATTTTTCCCGGTTGCCAGAAGGTAATACCTGAGCATAAGAGCTCTGGCAATCATATCTTCGGGATTGTCAAGGACCTTAAGAACCGCAATAATGAAATTCACAGCAGGAGAATTTGCCAAGAAGGAGAGATTCGCCTGATACAATATTATAGTTATACCGCTTCTTCTTCTCTCCAGGGCATGATCCACTATAGTCAATTATATTCTTTCAGATATCAGCTGCACCCTCCTTGTTGTCTCTGACAAGGATCCCGATGTCAGACGCACGGAAGCCCTTATCCTGAATTAATTCGATAAATAAAGGCAGCTGCTTCAAAACTGTTTCCTGCCATACTGATTCATCAGTAGTTTTCAGGAATTCAATTCTGACATAACCTCCGCTTTTATTCCCTGGATCGATCTGGACAGCCTCCGAAAACAGGTCCCGGAAAGATGTTACAAGTTTATGTTCCGGCATCTCTTTATCTATCTGGTATGGAATAATTGAAAAAAGAGCATTATTAAACCTGATTATGTTTGAACAACTTCTGTAGTTCGTCTTCAGGGGATGGGAGATATACCTTATGTCATCAACATCTTTTTTCAGATCGCGCAGAGTATGCCAGTCGCTGTTACGCCATCTGTAAATTGATTGTTTTATATCCCCTACCACCAGGTTATCAAAACCCTGTGACATACTGTTATCAATCAGATGTTTGAAGTTTTTCCATTGAATAATAGATGTATCCTGAAACTCATCTATCATAAAATTCTCAAAAGTGTTTCCTACCTTTTCATAGATAAAAGGCGCCTGATCTTTTTGGGTTATCAGATAAATAAGCTCCCCCGCATCAGATAACAGAAAAATATTCTCATCTCTTGTAATAAGATGCACCTGGTTCAGAACGTCAGACAATATGCCCAGGATATAAATGTTTGACAGGATTTCTTTTGATGTTTTATATGAAATGACATTATCATCATAATAATTAATTGCCTCTTTAACAGTTTCTTCCAAACCATAACGAATAGCATCGGCGAGAGGACCGGCTATCTTTCCTGAGGACCATTTTGGAGGATTCTCTGTAACAGCCCTGACATAGGAATTCGGAGGTTTTAAATCTCCCCCGGCAATTGATTTATGAACCCGGGAATTCCCTTCCCCTTCTGGTAAAACAATTCATCTGTAAGAGTATATCTGTCAAATATTCCAAGGCATTTTAAACCAATCTGTTTCATATCATTGCTAAAGGTCGAAGGAATTGACTTCATCTCTTTTATATAGGATTTAAGAAATTCTTTATCCTGAATTTTATCCTTTTCCACTGAAGAAAGGAGTTTGAATTTTTCGCTGAAAAGTTCTTCTGCGAGCCCAATAATATTCTTTTTAAGATCCCAGCTTTTCCCCTCTTCTATATTTGCCCTCGCATACATCGACAACCAGTTTTTTATGGTAACGTCGGAAGATGCCGAAGCGATCATTTTTTCGACTGCCGTCTCAAGAACAACGGTATGGTCAATTTCTATATTAAAACCAGAATGAAGTCCGATATCACGGGCAAATGCACGGACTATCCTCTGATAAAAGCTATCGATCGTGCTGACAGAAAATCTCGAAAAATCATGCAGGATAGAAAATAATATCTCTCTGGCTTCCTTTCTGATTTCTTCCTCTGTCCTCCAGTCGATTTTAAAAGATCATCCAGGTATTTTGAATTTTCTCCTACGGCCAGCTTGTTAAGCTCATCAAGAATACGGCTTTTCATTTCGGCAGTCGCCTTATGGGTGAAGGTAACTGCAAGGATTTTCCGGTAATTAAACCGTGATTTAAATAGCTTTTCAAGATAGATACCGGCAAGTTGATGAGTTTTACCCGAACCTGCCGAAGCGATGTAAATAGTTAATGTTCCGACACCCATGACTGGGTAAAGTTAGCCAATTTAATTAACTTTGGGCGGTGAAAAAAAGAGTAGTAATAGGATTATCAGGTGGTGTCGACTCAAGCGTTGCCGCCTGGCTGCTTAAGGAGAATGGTTATGATGTTACAGGGCTGTTCATGAAGAACTGGCACGATACAACCGGCCTTCTCCAGAGCGACTGTCATTGGGAAGATGACATTATGTTTGCGGAACTGGTCGCCCGGAAGCTTGATATCCCATTTTATTCTGTTGATCTCAGCGAACCATACAGAAAAAGGGTTGTTGATTACATGTTTGCAGAATATGAAAAAGGGACGCACTCCGAATCCTGATGTTCTCTGCAACAGGGAAATAAAATTTGACTCTTTTGCTGAAGAAGCAAGAAAACTGGGAGGTGACTATGTAGCTACAGGACATTATTGCCGTAAGGGAATTCATTGAATCAGCAAACAAAACAATTTACAGGCTTCTTACCGGAAAAGATGATAATAAGGACCAAAGCTATTTTCTCTGTCAGCTAAGCCAGGAACAGCTTGGATATGCTCTATTTCCTGTAGGCCATCTGACAAAGCCTGAAGTACGGGACATTGCTGATAAACTTGGACTTGCAACAGCTCACAGAAAAGATTCGCAGGGGATATGCTTTGTTGGTAAGGTGCATCTGCCAACATTCCTTCAGCAGAAGCTTAAAGCAAAAAGTGGATCAGTAGTTGAGATTCCGGCTGATTTTAATCATAATCTTTGGAGTGCCGGATTCCCACAGACGGCATATGATGAAAATTACCTCATTTCAGCCTCGGAACCCCATCATTTTACTGCCGGATCAGGCAGGTTTATCGGTGAACATAATGGTGCTCATTTTTTTACGATTGGCCAGAGAAAAGGCATAAATATAGGCGGCTATAAAGAGCCTCTCTTTGTGATTGGAACTGACATTACGAACAACCTGCTGTTTGTCGGTGAAGGTCAGTCACATCCTGGTTTGTACAGGAAAGGACTATTTATAAGAAGTGATGAAATCCACTGGATAAGGAGAGATCTTGAGATGAAAGAAAATGAAACGAGGGAATACGATGTCAGGATAAGATATCGTCAGCCACTGCAGAAAGCTAAATTATTCAGAAAAAAGAGTGGCATGTACATAATATTCCATAAGCTTACAGCGAGGTATTGCTCCCGGCCAGTTTGCTGCATGGTATGATGGCGAGGAGCTTATCGGATCAGGGGGTAATAAACAGATAGTAAAGATTGATAAGTCCCGCTGAAGAGAGACTCGCAATGACGGTAGAAACCAAATAGATCCCCTCCTGGGAGGGAGTCTGGCGGTGGGTTAAACAAGTAATTACAATGTAATTACATATAAAAATGATAAACCTTTACGACAACCGGTTCTTATAATCCTCGTATCCGAATCTTTCTAATCAGTCTGAATTTGTTATCCCTTGTCCACATACCTATTGACGGATGATGAACGCCGTTGAATGTAGTGGTTTTAACCATTGTATAATGGATCATATCCAGGAAGATGATCCTGTCTCCTGGTTTAAGTTCACTGTCAAATGACCATTCACCCATGAAATCACCTGAAAGACATGAATTACCACCCATCCTGTAAGTGGGTTTTCCCTTAACAGGATCTGTAGCCCCTATAATTTTAGGCTTATAGGGCATCTCGAGGCAATCGGGCATATGAGCAGTAAAAGAGACATCAAGAATTGCAGTTTTTATTCCCTGATTTTCTACAATATCCTCGACTGTTGAAACCAGTTCGCCTGTTTCCCAGGCAAAAGCACTTCCCGGGTTCAAGAATTACATGAAGCCCTGTATCTTTCCCTGAATAACTCTTGATGATCTTTACCAGATGTTCCTTATCATATCCTTTTCTGGTCATCAGATGACCACCTCCCATGTTGATCCATTTTAGTTTTGGGAAGAATTTACCGAATTTCATCTTCAACAACCTGCAGCACTTTTTCAAGTGCATAGGAATCTGATTCAAACAGAACATGAAAATGGAGTCCTTCTATCCCATCCGGTAATCCTTCCTTAATAAGATCATCTGCAGTTATCCCAAGCCTTGAACCCGGGGAACATGGATTATAAATGTCATGACCGATTTCAGAATACTCAGGATTGATCCTTAAACCGGCAGAAATCTTTCCCGTATTCCCTGATAAGAATTCTGAGTATTTATAATACTGAGCGAGTGGAATTAAAGGTCACATGTGAACTGTATTTAAGAATCAATTCAAAATCAGTCTCTTTATAAACAGGTGAATATGTATGGGCAGGCATTCCAATCTCTTCAAAGCATAAACGGGCTTCATGTACTGAGCTTGCTGATGCTCCATTAATATATTCTTTAAGAATCGGGAAGACACCCCACATGGCAAATCCCTTAAATGCAAGAATTATCTCGGCTCCAGATTCTTCTGATACCTGCTTTATCAGAGAGAGATTCTTGCGGAATCGTTCTTCGTCAATTACGTAGCACGGTGACGGTATTTGTGAATAGTCGATGCTCAAAATAATTATTTTAACTTTTTGTACCCGCCTCCTAACGCTCTCCTGCGTTAAGAGCCGTATAGGTGCCAGTTAGCCGTGACGCCCTTACCTTCTTATAATTCCAGATCAACATCATGCAGTTCAACCCAGGGCAATCCTAGCAGGTTCAGCTGTTCCATAAAGGGATCAGGATCAAATTCCTCCACATTGAAGACTCCGGGTTTTTTCCAGATACCCTTCAGATACATCATTGCTCCTATTGCAGCAGGAACTCCTGTTGTGTAGCTGACACCCTGGGCTCCTGTTTCCTTATATGCAGCTTCATGACTGCAATTGTTATAAATATAATAGGTTTTTTCCTTGCCGTTCTTAATACCCTTTATCCTGCAACCGATTGAGGTCTGACCCTTATAGTTTTCACCAAGTTCACCAGGATCAGGGAGAACAGCTTTAAGGAACTGAATAGGAATAATCTCACGCCCATCGAACATTATAGGTTCAATTCCTGCCATACCGATATTCTGAATTACCCGGAGATGTGTAAGATATTCCTGACCGAACGTCATCCAGAACCTTGCCCTTTTGATTGTCGGATAATTCTTTACAAGCGACTCAAGTTCCTCGTGATAAATAAGATAAGATTCTTTGGTCCTATCTCAGGATAATTCAGCGGCTTATGTATCTGCATGAGGTTTTGTATATATCCATTTTCCATTTTCCCAGTATTTGCCTTTCTGTGTTACCTCCCTGATGTTTATTTCAGGATTGAAATTAGTTGCAAATGGTTTGCCATGGTCTCCTGCATTGCAGTCGACAATATCAAGATAATGGATCTCATCAAAATGATGTTTTGCAGCATAGGCCGTAAAGATCGACGTTACACCCGGATCAAATCCGCAGCCCAAGTATTGCTGTTATACCTGCTTTCCTGTACCTGTCCTGATAAGCCCACTGCCAGCTGTACTCAAATTTTGCCTCTTCGAGAGGTTCATAATTAGCAGTATCAAGATAAGAAACACCTTCAGCCAGACAGGCATCCATTATATGAAGATCCTGATATGGAAGTGCCACATTTACGACTATATCAGGCTTAAAGTTCCTGATAAGGTTCCTGAGCTCAGGAACATTATCGGCATCAATCTGTGCTGTTTTAATACGGTCCGATCCGGTCCTGGCTGCTATCGCATCACACTTTGATTTTGTGCGGCTTGCATGCAATATCTCAATAAACACTTCAGGAAATGAGGCCATTTTGCTGATCACCACTGATCCCACACCTCCTGCGCCGATAACCAATACTTTTCCCATATTAAGATGCTATTATTAAGTATGATTCAAATATAAGGTTTTTTGGGTTGAGTTATTTCTACTTATATTTGATCCGACATTTTTCCTGATCACTATATGAAACTGATCAATCCTCTGGTTATACTGCGCATTTTAAGTACAATTCTTTTCATAGAGGCTATTTCATTCCTGTTTTGTTTACCTGTAGCTCATATCTATAATGAATCCCCATTTCCGTTTCTCTGGTCATCGTTGATTACCTCCGCAATTTCCGCATTGCTGTACTTTATCTCACGAAATGCTGATACCAGTAAATTCAGTAACAGAGATGGATATCTGTCTGTTACATTATCATGGATTTTATTCTCTATTCTGGGTTCTATGCCATATTTATTTAGTGGAACCATCCCATCATTTATAGATGCTGTTTTTGAATCCACATCAGGATTTTCAACGACAGGTTCATCGATTTTAAAAGATGTTGAAGTACTTCCTTATTCAATTCTATTCTGGAGAAGCCTGACACACTGGATTGGTGGATTAGGGATTATAGTCCTGGTAGTAATTGTACTCCCGTCACTTAAAGTAAGTGGCTATCAGTTATTTAGTCTCGAATCATCCCTGAAGGAAAAGATCCATCCAAAGACCAAAGCTATTGGATTCAGGATTATGATTATTTACATGACCTTAACACTGATGGAAATCATTTTACTGGCTATCGGAGATATGGATTTATTCGATAGTATTTGTCACTCTTTCGGGACTATTGCCACAGGGGGTTTCTCAACCAGGAACTCAAGCCTGATGTACTATTCATCATACAGCCAATATATTGTAATGATATTTATGTTTTTCGCCGGAACCAGTCAGGTCGTATATTATTTTATGGTAAAATTGAACTTCAGAAAGGTAAAGCATAACGAGGAACTGTGGTTCTACATTGCAGTTGTCGTTATAGCAGGGACTGTGGCGACCAGTATTCTTCTTACAAACACTACCAAACCTCTTGAAGTAGCTTTCAGGGAAGGGATTTTTCCAGGTCATATCGATCATTACATGTACTGGCTTTGCTTCAGCTGATTTCAATTTTGGCCGATGGCCGGTACTGTGCTTTTATTTTTACTTATGTTTTCAGGAGGTAGCACCGGTTCAACCAGCGGTGGAATAAAAATGGCCCGTCATCTTGTTGTACTAAAAAACATTAAGAGCGTTTTTACGAAATTAACTCACCCTAACATGGTAACTTCAATGAAATTAAATGGAAAAACGATAAATGATGACAACCAATATTACTATAATCTCCTTTATCATTCTCTACTTTTTATATTCATTACAGGAACCGTAATCATTATTGCAACGGGGTTAGACCTGGTATCAGCTTCTACCTCTGTTGCTACATGTATGGCCGGAATAGGGCCAGGACTAGGCATTGTCGGTCCAATGAGTAATTTTTCAGGTATGCCTGAGATAAGTAAAGTAGTTTTAAGTATGCTGATGATAATCGGCAGACTGGAAATAATTACGGTATTTGTACTCTTTGGCAGATCGTACTGGCGGCTATATAAAATGGTATGGGGTCCGGAAGCTCTAACCTTTTGACAGAAATCTCCTTACGCTTTCAAGGTTCTTCAGGAGTTCCGACATTAAACCAGTAACCATCATCACACCTGAAAGTATAAATGTTATGGGAGGATGCCAACTCAAGATAAAGTGAGACTACTGTATAGATGCCATCCTTCATAAATCTAAAAATCTCCGGATCGATAATCTGAATTGATGAAAAACCAATTTTTGACAATTCTGCCTCTTCATTCACGGCAAGGATTTTTTCTCCGGTAGCTATATTGCACCACCCTTTCAGCACTCCTTCCGAATCAACCAGCAGGAACCTGCTCCCTTCGCGGTTTCTCACAGCAAGTGTAGCAAGTCCATTTTTCTTTATGTGATAATGGTAAAGAGACGAGAGATCAAGGTCAGTAACGATATCAGCATTGTAAACAAGAAAAGGATTATTATCAAAAAAGCCTTTTGCTTTATAAAGTCCACCTCCATTTTCAAGAAGCAATTCCCGTTCATCTGAAACAGTTATTCTGAATCCCAGCCTGTTAAGCCTTCTGATCTCTTCTTCAACCAGGTCGGCCATGTAATGGACATTGACAATAATATCATCAAATCCATATCGTGTACAGGTTTCAACAGCAATCTGAAGAAGGCTTTTTCCATTAATATCAACAAGAACCTTGGGAATCGTTTCCGTAATTTTACCGAGCCTGGTACCTTTCCCGGCTGCCATGATCATCGCTTTCATAAACCAGATCTTAAAGATGTTTGCTTTCAGACAGTCTCACAAATATCTGTGTATCAGGGATGGATCTTACTGTACTATATAATTCGGGAAGGCTGATATGGTTTTCAGCCTGATCAATTATCTGATTCAGCAGTATTACACCAGGGACAATGCTGTCGGTAAAAGTGGGTTTCTGCTCATACAATCCCCTGAATCCAAATGCTCCAAGAGCCTGCATAACCCTTATCATGCTGAAACCGGAATAGTATCCCCTGAATTTATGACGATCCTCTTTAGTGTACATTGCAGAAATTTTCAATGTAATAGCTGAGCAATGATTCCCTGTCTGTTTCACTCATTGGAATTTTAGCATCATAAAGCATCGAAGCAACATCATACTGGGGTGCTCCTTTTCTGCCGCCCTGGTAATCAATGAACCATGGCTCCTCTCCCACAACCATTACATTGGCGGTCTGAAAGTCCCTGTAAAGAAAATAGTCCTGACCGGTTTCAAGAAGATAATCGGCCAGAGTATTGAAATCTTGTTCCAGCCTGCGTTCATTGAATGGCGCGGCAAGAAGCTTCAATAACATGTACTTGAAATAATTCATGTCCCACATCATCGACTGCCTGTCGAAGCTTCTGTGAGGATAGCACAGGTCAAGGTCAAGGCCTTCAATTCCTCTGGTCTGGAACAGGATAAGCTCATCAAGTATTTTCTTATAAAGGATCATAGTATCCTGATCAAATGGAGCGATCACCGGTTTTCTTATGGAGCCAGGTATAAAGGTTGTCATCTCCAAGATCCTGAAGATAATAAACTGATTTTTCGGATATGTATCCATAGATTTCCGGTACAGGCAATGATTTTTTTCTGAAATGGTTCGTGAAACCGATAAAAGCTTCGTTTTCTTCGGGATTGGCGTTAAATGCTCCAATAATGGTTTTACTGCCATCATGGATCCTGTAATATCTCCTGTCGGAGCCGGATCGCGGCAATGGAATCACATCTGTTTCGGCATGTCCGAACAGCTCTTTATAACCTTCTGATATTATTTTAATTATGTCGGGATCCTCCATGACTATGAAATTTTGTTTAAAATTACTTGTTTTACCCACCCCCAGCCCCTCCCAGGAGGGGAGCCTTATTGATTCCTGTCATTGCGATCCCGCTCAGCAGGCGAAGCAATCCTTCATACTCCAGCTCTATAGCCTTATCAATACTTTCTTTTTGTACAAAATTAACGCAATGCACCATATAAACAGCATCTGGATTATGGCAAACATAAGGCTTCCGTTCATATTTCCGGCTACAGGGACACAAATCTTTTCATAAAACCATGTATACAAGCTTATTTCATTGCCATCCTGTGGTATTTTAATCAACAACATTAATCTTGTCCAGACCCCGGCAAGAAAAAATGAAAAAAGGCCATTTGTTCCGAATACTATAAAAAACAGGCCCCACTTCTGGAATTTTACTATATCAGCCAGCCAGTATATGACCGCAAGCACCATCATTGCAATCCCGGCTGTATATAGAACGTATGAACTTGTCCAAAGAGGTTTATTGATCGGGAAAAACTTTTTCCACAAAAGGCCAAGTCCGACCAGAGCAGCTCCGATGATCAGAGCTTTGAGAACAGATTTCCCGCCTGCATGATTTTTTCCCAACAAGTTCTCCGGAATAATACCCGATAATCACTGTGCATACTGCAGGAATTGTACTTAATAACCCTTCGGGGTCGAAGGGTATCCCATAACCTTTATATAAATGATTTGTACCAAGAATTAATTGATCGACCTTGAGTGCAAAATTACCTTCAAGACTATATGGGTCAGCACCACCACAAAATGCCAGCACAGCCCAGTATAGAAGCAGGAAAACCGCAGTTACAATCCATAAATAGTCACGATTTATTGTCATACAGATCAGAGCACCCAGTCCATAAGCAAGGGCAATTCTCTGAAGTACTCCCATGATCCTGAGAGTTGAATAATCCCTGCCGAAATAAGGAAAGATATTCAGGAACAGCCCGAGTGCAAAAATTGATACTGCACGTCTTATAATCCTTAAAAATGAGCTTCCATTCAGCTCATGTCCGTATTTCTTAAGTGAGAACCACATCGAAACACCTACAATAAAAAGAAAAAAAGGAAATACAAGATCGGTGGGAGTGCATCCGTGCCATTTGGAATGGCTAAGAGGAGCATAAACATATTGCCAGCTTCCCGGAGTATTGACGATGATCATGAACGCAATAGTCAAGCCTCTGAATATATCAAGGGAAACGAGCCGGCCGGTACTTTTTTTCATTTCACAAGCACATAAAAAAGCATAAAAATAAGAATATAGGACATAACCCATGATTATATTTACGGTAATTTCAGCTTATTTTACAGAATTTTGGTACGAACAAGCCTTTTTATACCTAAACCTATGAGAAACAGAATTCCAGCATTAATTAAGATGCTTGCAGTAATACAATTCTTATATATACCGTTCAGTTTGCAGGGTCAGACGGTTGAAACGGGGCTTGAGATGCTTGTTAAGAGCAGGTTTGAAATACTCAAGGGCAAAAAAGTCGGCCTGATCACTAATCCAACCGGGGTAGACAAGGACCTTCGGTCGTGTATCGACCTTATTTTCAAAGCTCCTGATGTCAGGCTCATTTCCCTTTATGGGCCCGAGCATGGAGTAAGGGGCGAATATACTGCCGGAGAGATAATCGGCTCCACGGTCGATCCATCGACGCATTTGCGAGTATACAGCTTATATGGCAATACAAGAAAACCTACCAAAGAAATGCTTGAGGGGATAGATGTTCTTGTTTATGACATACAGGACATAGGTTCACGGTCTTACACTTTTATAAGCACTCTTGGACTTGCCATGGAGGCAGCTGCGGAAAACAACATTCCGTTTATTGTTCTCGACAGACCTAATCCGCTAGGAGGCATACGGATGGAAGGTCCTCTGGTGGAAAAGGACTTCATCTCTTTTGTAAGTCAGTACCCTATACCTTATATCCATGGAATGACAGTCGGGGAACTTGCAATGTTCCTTAATGGTGAAGGATTGCTTAAAAATGGCGTAAAATGCAATCTTAAAGTGATTAAAATGAACGGCTGGAAAAGAGATATGTGTTTTGAGGAAACAGGATTGCCATGGGTTCCTTCATCACCACATATTCCTCAGGCTGCAACATGCCACTTTTATCCTGCAACAGGGATCATTGGAGAACTCTATGTTGCAAGTATAGGGGTTGGCTACACTTTACCGTTTCAGACCTTTGCTGCGGAGTGGATCAATGCGGATTCGCTGGCGCAAAACCTGAACAAACTGGGTCTTACGGGTCTGATTTTCAGACCTGTCCATTATAAGCCATATTACAGTGTATCACAAGGTAAGATGGTTCATGGGGTACAGATACATTTGATGGACAAAAAGTCAGCTCCTTTATCGCTAATCCAGTTTTATATGCTGCAGGAAGCTCATAAATTATGGCCCGGTGAAGATGTTTTTGCTTTATGTGATAAATCACGGCTGGAAATGTTTGACAAGGTCTGCGGAACAGATATGATAAGAAAAGAGTTCATTAAAGGTTATTCGGTTGACTCTATTCTTGACTTATGGAATGGGGCTATTCCAGCTTTCAGGAATAAAATCCAGCGTTATTTATTATACTGAAATTAAGTCAAGTCTTATTTAATTGGTCCTTACCGGACTTCTCCCTGCATGCTTCTTTCGAGATCAGCCGCAAGTGAGAGAAACTCATCAAGCTTCATCTCTTTATGAAATATCATCCCATGTGTGGCACGGATCTTCGGACTGTCATTTTCATAGAAGAAGTCTTTCCCAAGAATTAGCTGAACCCGTTTGAACTGTTCAACCCAGATATGCTGTGAAAGGTCACTGAAAGGTCCGTCAAGCTCATAGCTGGGGAATGAAGCATCGACCTGGCTGATATAACAATTCTTGAATGACATCTCGAGTACAGCCATTGAATTCAGGGATACAGGAGTAAATACATTAGCTTCCGACGGGTGGAATCTGAACCATACATTTCTGTAGCCTATTATTCTTAAAGTTGACAGATCCTCTTCCTGTTTCCAGTTTTCCAGAGCTGCAGCCAGAGCCTGAAGTACTTTAAAATGTGTATCAGGGCCAGATCCTTCGGGGTCAAATGCCAGGCTAATAACCGTTGGCCGGACGCGTCTGAGCATTTCCAGTATAGGCTCAATATCACGTTTGCCACGCGGCTGGGGTGTAAACATGTCACCTGTGTAAAACCCAAGCCGGAGATGTTCTATATCCTGGACTTTAACTCCGTAATGAGCCCACACAAGCTCTTCTTCAAATTCGCGGATCATTCCTTTAAGCTTCTGAATATCAGGAGGATTTTTCTCCCCGCTATAGCTGGATTTCAACAATTCAATATTTTTCTCAATCTGGTTTGTCAGCTCCTTCCTGGATTTAAGCTTATAGATTTCAACCATTACTCTTATTATCCGATGGCAGACTCCTCTTATTTTGCCTGGTTCATCCTTTGCTGCAATCTTGTCAAGATAATGGCTTACATCCTTGTCAAATTTATATTTGTATCCCTTTTCGAAAAAATCCGGATATTCAATCATCTTAACACTCCCCTGTTCAATATGATAAAGAGTTTCCCCAAGAAGGTTCTGCAGCATAATGTTTGTAACAGAATTGAACCCTGATGTAAAAACAGAGAAATGAAATCTGTTTGAGGCCTCCCGCAGCTGCGGGATAATGCAGGGGAAAATTCCAAGCATGATATCATCATGGTGCGGGCCTGTATGAAGAAAGACCTGGTTATGCTCTTTCGTGTTGCCCCTGATAATTTTATTTTTTGTTGAATCAATTACTTCCTTAACCCGGTCCATGCTGAGGTTAGGAATCAGACAGCAATACCTGTCATTTTTCAGGTCGTCAATTACAAGTTTATGAGCGTATTTATCTATTTTCTGACAAAGATCAAAAACTGCCTTTTCCGTTTTCTCAAATGTCCATTCTCCTTCCTTGTAGTATTTTTCAATACTGTCACGCAAAAGAACTGCAGCTCCCTCAGTCAGGTAAAAACGCGCATTTTTTTGTCTCTGCAGGACAGTTGCCGGGTACAGGTTATCCGGTGGATTTTCAAGTGCATTTCTTACCACCGGTGCCTTTGCCTCGCCGGCAGCAATTATTATTGTAACGCCCCCGGGATTGTAAGTTATGGAGCCAAGTCCAATTGTGATAACCAGTCTGTTCCTTGAAACCTCTATTCCTCCGAGATCACCTGCTGCTGCAGCCTGTGACTCAAAGTTGGTTGCAGTAAGCCGGGTCGATGAATTATGATCACTGCCACGGGTATTGGAAGCAATGTGGCCGTCAGGCCCCATGCCGCCAAGGTAAAACCCTATTCCTCCCATCTCCCTTATCTGGCTCTCATAATTTGTGCACCAGTTGTCAATACTGAAAATTGAAGCCTGCTGCAATTTTTCCAAATTTGTACCGGCCTCCCTGTTCCGGAGTGTCAGATCAATACGGCTATCCGGAAAAACTTCTGTATAATGCTTACCCTGAGGAAGCCTTATTTCATCGGCATTAATAAGTAACGCCCTTGCCGGATCGAGGTTAAATCCTTTTATATAATAATTCCTGACAAAATCATAAAAACTATTATGCTGTTTCGGATCAATAGGATAGAATTCATCGATCTGCACAAAGTGCAATCCCCTGAAGGATGGTTTTTTGTTAATTGAAAGCCCGTTATTTTCCATCAGACGCCGATTTTCCCTTGCATCCCAGCGATCCAGCAGGCTGTTTGTCCATTTAATAAAATGTTCGGGGGTTTTACCTGTGGGAAGACTGATAACGCCTTCAGGATTTTCAGCCACCCATTCGATGAACCTGAGTGAGGTCAGTAATCCAAGGTCAGGGAAATTCTGAACAACGATGTAGGGGATCTTTGTTGAATAGTCACCTCTTCCTGAGCTGCTAAAAAATGATTGCTCAACCTTTGATAATTCTTTTAATTTCATTTCAATTTATTTTTATTTCTTTTTTATACCGAAGGTGGGATCTATCTTCAGGAATTTAATAGCAATCAGTCCCGGGATTGAACAGAGTATTACATATATAAAGAAATGCTGGTAACCAAGAGCTTCCTTCATTCTGCCTGAGATCATTCCGGGAAGCATCATGCCCAGAGCCATCAGCGAAGTTCCGATAGCATATTCTGCTGTTTTGTATTTGCTGTCTCCGACATAATATAGCATATAGAGCATATATGCTGTAAATCCGAAGCCATAGCCGAACTGCTCGAGAGCAATTGAAAGATAGATGGTGATATCCCCCGGCATTGGCTGAACAAAAGAAAGATAGATATACACACTAATAGGTATATTCATGCAGAATGCCATGAACCATACAAGTTGCTTCAGGCCAAATTTTGCAGCAGTTATTCCGCCGAGAATGCCTCCGAGAGTAAGGCATAACATGCCTATTGTGCCATAAGCGATACCATACTGGGCAGATGTAAGCCCAATTCCGCCAGCACTCCTTGAATCAACAAGAAAAGGAGTTGCAACCTTGACAAGCTGAGATTCGCCAAGTCTGTACATAAGGAAGAATATCAATGCAGGAATTACTCCAGGTTTGGTAAAAAATGAGACAAAAACTTCCTTATAAACACTCCATCCTATTTTTTCCTTAGTGCTTTTTTCTTCGGGCCGCGGCATCATTATCCGGTTGTATATGGCCAGAAGAATCAGCAGGGCTCCAAGGATAACCAGGGAAACCATCCAGCTGAATGCGATATTGCCGGCAGTGACCAGAAATCCTGAAGATGTTGCACCGGTAAGGTTATGATTTACCTTTACAGAGGCAGCCACAGGTTTATTCCAGTTGCTGCTTGTAAATTCAAACCTGCCAGTTTGTTTTTTGGAAAGGTCGATATCCTTGCTGCCCGATTTACGTACTACATTCACGACTACTGTTTCACCTTCTTCAGGTGGTGCTGATAGTGCAATATAAATTACCGCTGAATCAATCGCTGATTTTCCTTCCTGGTAAACAGGGACTTTCAGATCGCGGGGAAACAGAAGCAATGCTGGTTCACCTTTAGCCTTTACAATCTGTATTTCAGAAGGATTAAATGGAGTAAATTCTTCCGGAAGTACCGACCTGGTTTCGAAAGTAACAGGTTTCAGCCCCGTATTCTTCTGGATCGTTCCGGCAAGAACCGGAATAAGCCCAAGAGCAGTAAGCATTGCAAACCTGTAAAATGTTGACCTGATCCCGACAAAGAATGCCTGCTTGTGCTGATCAAGCGCGTACATGTAGAAACCGTCGGCTGCAATATCATGACTCGCTGAAGAAATTGCAATTATTGCAAATACCCCCAGGCTAATAGGGTAAAAGAAAGACAAGGGCATGACCATACCTGCAGCAATAAAGGCTGCCCCGAGTAAAAGCTGGGTCCATATCACCCAGTTTCTTTTTGTTGAGACAACGTCAATATAAGGACTCCAGAGAGGCTTGATCGCCCAGGGAAGATAAAGCAAACTGGTCCAGAATGCGAATGAGGCAATTGAGATGCCCATGGTTTTGTAAATGAGACCAGATGTTATCATTACAATGCTGTAAGGAATACCCTGGAAAAAGTAGAGAGTAGGGATCCATGCCCACGGTGAGCGTTCTTTAAATTGACTCATAAAAACCTATTTAAAACTTGTTAATATCGTGATTCCCTTCCTGATACAGTTTTTCAAAACCTGCACCCCTGAAGTAATGCATTAAAATCTGTCGATACGAATATCCTTTTGCGCCCATCATAGCAGCTCCTATCTGGCACAATCCGACACCATGTCCCCAACCGGCGCCGCGAAGGATAAATCTTGTACCGTCATCGGTTACGAGCTTTTCAACAAAGAAGCATGAACTGTACAGGTGTGACTTTGACAGTGATTTCCTTATCTCGAGCTCTTTGCCTATTACCATTGTTTTTAAAGTGCCCTCAATTTTCAATCTCGTTATCCTGCCGGAAACTCCTCTTTCAAGAGGCACAAGTTCATTTATGATTCCGAAATCTGTCCCGGTGCGTAACTTAACCAGGTCGCTCAGCTCGTTCTGAGAATAAGTCACATTCCACCTGAAAAAATCATTTGTTTCCTGGTCATAATCATTGAGAACCTGTGAAAGAACTTTCCAGTCAGTTGTGTTGCAGAATGCCTCAGGACTTCCAAGTATCCATTTTTCAGCCAGATCTTCCTTTGATAAATCAGTACCATATCCTGCCGGCAGGACCGGATTATCAACTATCCCTTTCAGGTAAGGCTGGCTGACGGGTTCCCATGCGTTCTCAAAGAGCTCTGTTATTCCTCCGCAACATTTGTAATAACGGGTGTCACAAATCGAACCATCATAGGTCAGCACCTCACCATATGTTTCTTTGATCACCTTTTCGACAACCGGTGATGAAGCGCGGGTAATTCCCTGGTATCTCTGGCAATGATCATCGGCACACACATCATAATTCTGATGATCTTCCCTGTCGTACCATCGTACTATTTCATTTTCAGTTATAGTTAAGGCATTGTAATTTTTACCTTCAGCTTTTATTCTATTGCTTTTTTCGATCTGGGACAGCAGCCAGCTGCGAGAGATGACGGCATGGGCTTTCAGAAATTCCTCTGATGATGTGGCACGCATTTCTGATGAAATCACACTGATAAGGTAATCCTCTACTGACAGTACATTGACTGCAGTGATCATGTCATCCTCGATGATGAGTTTAAGACTTCCTTTAAAAACCTGGTCTTCATTGCGTTGCCAGTGAAAATCAACTCCTATGGTAACAGCATGAATGGTAAAAGAGGCGACCTGAATTTCAGACGGAACGAGGAAAACCGGTGCTTCCAACTCAAGCTTATTGTTATCATTTCTTATTATTATTTTTCCACCGGAGAGTACTGCGATACATTTTCCTGTCAATGAATTACTACCATTCTTTCCTGTGAAGAGGGAATTAAGGGTAAAGATGATCTCTTTACCGGAATAGATCCCTATCTGTATTTCAGGTACTTTGCCTTCTTCTATCATAATAATTCATTTAATAAGCCGGTTAATTCACCCTCTTCAAAGCACACCTGCCGGAATATATCTTCAATATCGTTTTTACTGATCCTGTTAAAATCTTCCTCCCTGGGGGTTATTATAACACCTCCAAGGTCCACGGCAGCAGGGCTTATAAGGATCTGATCGCTGCCTTTGCCAAAAAACTGCGTTGGCCTGTGCTGTTTCCTCGGGATTATATGAATGATCCATTCGTTATGAGAATGTTCAGCAAGTATATTGAGCATTGGTTCGGGCCTGTCCGGCTGGATTTTTGATAACCTGTCAAATAAATGATCAAAGACCAGAACCAGCTTTTTCCTGGCACTGCCTTTTAAGGTAATTATGCCTCGGAGATAAGCTTTCCATTTCCATATTTCTATTCCTGATTCTGACAAGAGCAATTTAGTAAACATCCCATCGCGAAAATCATTTTCGACAGGCATAAATCCAGTGTTACCTGCCTGGAAATGAAAATGATCCGGAGCTGAAGCTCCGCATTGTGGTCCATTATAAAAGACTGTATATGAAGGCATTGCTTCGGCCAGAGAGAGCATCGTGCCAAAGTTGTTTCTTATCCTTTGATCAGTGTGAAATTCAGAAGGAATTGTAAGATGTCTTCTGAATATTGGAAATGGATTGACAAGAATTGTAAGATTTTTATCAAAAATCAGACCCTTCTGTTCAGGCGGCCTGTTTTTGCCGCAAAGAAAACATGGCCTCTCCCCTATTGATTTAGCATCAACTTTTGCAGCCGACGATCTTATTCTTTCCGGGTTGAACTGAACAAATA
>CAVVBY010000023.1:0-17155 GCA_963746685.1 uncultured Bacteroidales bacterium | reverse complement strand
CCAGTCTGACCGGCTTAACATCTGATGAGGCTGTATATATAACGCGTAATGTCCCGGTTCTGAAGTCGACTCCCGAAACCCTGTTCAGGTTAAACTGAAACTTGCGTTTTGTATTAGGGGTATAAACTGCAACCCCATTGGCAATGCCGACCCGGGTTATTTTCCCCAGGGTTGAAATATGGTCAACTGTAAGATCTCCGAACACTGACATGTTGCCTGATCTGTTAAAGACCAGAGTGAACCTTGGAACGGTGTCATTTGCCATTTCAAACCCGAGATCTGAAAAGGTAACACTGGCGGTCGATTCTCCAACCCTTATGATCACCGGTATAGTAATGCCAAAAACAGGTGTAAGCATTACAGATATCGTTGTGGAATCTTTTGCTTTTTCTTTTTCACCCAGTGGGGATATTTTAGGGATTGCCCTGAAATAAAAATGGGATCTGTATTCTCCAGCAGTTAGTTCATTTGATCTTATCAGCTGGATCTTTACCGCCTGAGCCTCATTTGGACCGAGAGTGACAGATCTGGGAAAAAATCGGATATACCGGTCAGCAAAACGCTGATCAGGATCGGGTTCCGTAATAGTCTCAAAACCGCCATCTTCCTTCATCCTTATCTGCATCAGGGAAATTGCATAAGTCGCTGTATCTTCTCCGGTGTTTGCAAGGTTCAGGTCCATCGATCTTTTGGAACCTTCAAAAACGACCCTTCTGGGGGTTATTAAAAGGTCTCCCTGAGCCATACAAACACTCGGTGAAAATATTATAGAAATCAACAGTCCTGCAATAAGCATTATCAGTGACTTCAACAAGCAGAAGTGGAAACACTTACTTGAGAGATTCATTTTGTGTTTTTGCATAAGCTCGATGTTTTATCAATCAGCTAGTTAAAGTCAAAAGTTACCGTATATGTTCCGGTATAAATACCTACAGGGTTGTCATACAGGGTACCAACTTTAAGTGTGGCACCTACATATATAACCTGAAAACCTTCCTGCAAAGTTCCGGTCCCGATTCCTTGTCCTGGTTCTGAAACCCAGTCCTGAATAAGCATCGTTTTTGCATTCGATGTATGAGTAAGTATAACAGGACTTGTGGGCAGGGAGATAGAGTAGGCTGCATTGGCATCGCCTGAAACATAGAAACTGGCTGCATTATGTGAACCGATGCCCTTAAAGACACTTCCAATAACCGAAATTGTACTTTGGGGGGTAAGAATAATCATTCCTCCCTGTGGTCCCGGAGAAAATTTTCCAAAATTCAGCTGTGATGTCTCACTGGCAGAGAAAACCGGAATTATCTCAGCAAAAACATGACCAGTTGCACTCACTGGAGTACCGGACTGGGCGCTGATAAAGTTTCCGGTTACATGCAATAAAAATATCAGGCTGAAAGTTAATCTCTTAAGCCTTTTCATTATGCCATTTTAGCAGCTATGGGCTGAAAACCTAATTGTAATTAACAGTAACTGTAAACGGAGTACCTGAAACATATGTTCCTGCAGCCTGGCTTGCACCGACATGCAATGTTCCACCAACTGTCAGAGCCTGAGAACCACCGGCACTTAGAGTTCCTGTGCCACTCGGAGTGCTTGTCCAGGTATCAACCGTCATCGTGTTTCCACCAGACGTAATAGTTGTTGCTGCAGCCGGCAAAGTGATTGCATACGTATAGGTTGCCGCACCGGTAACATTGAAAGCTCCTGCTGCAACAGTTCCCGTAATAGCCGGAAGTGTGCATCCGCCTGTTGTTGAACGAACAGCTGCCGGAGTCAGAACTACTGTACCCGCAACGGCGCTTACTGCGACGTTACCAAAATTCATATTCGCAGTGTTTGTAATTCCAATAGGTCCAACAATAGTCGCTGTTGCTGTTGCTGTTGCTGATACCTGAGCAATTGCTGCTGTTGTGATTCCAGCAAAAATAACTGCAAATGAGATCAGTTTTTTCAAATGTTTCATTTCTTGATTGTTTTAATAGTTAATAATTGTTGTTTTAGTTATTTCCTCTTTTGTTGAAAGTTTTAAAATACTATCTCACCTGACTTTCACCTATTTACCTGATTTTAAAAACTTCTGGCAAATTAAAAACCAAATTATCAATAGTAGGATAGTTTTATTAACTTTATTTAACAAATTTGGTTAGTTATTAACAAATAAAATGCGGATTTATTGCACTATATCTTCAGAAGATCATATTTTTAATAGCTAAAGATTGAAAGTATAGGTATATTTTAGCATTACTGCCCTGGAACTGTAGACTGGAAGGTTTGGCAATTCCCTGTAAAGATCTGTATTTCTGTCTTCGTTTAAGACAAGATAAAGGTCATTTCCTTCCGGGGATTATATCTCAGTCTGAGATTGGTCACTATTCCATGGTAAGCGGTGTTATACTGGACAAATCATTGAATGACAAATGGGTATCGGGCATATAAAGAGCCTTTAATCCGAATATATGATTAGTCATGGAAACATCTCTTTTATTGACGTTGACGTAATCAAAATTATATGTACCTCCGAGTTCAAAATGTTTCGATAAGTTCCATGTCGGCTGCAACCTGAACGAAATACGGTTCCCGTCGTAAAATTGCCCCAGCTCTGTTGTGAACAAGAGAAACAATGACTCCGACGGCGAAGTAACTAAATTTCCACTCATGCTCAGGTAATCATATTTACCCGGTTTAATATAAAGCTCGTCCTTGCTGATCTCAGGCTGTCTTTAAGATTATCTGAATTATAGACAATGTTTAAATTCCCCTGCCACTGTTTTTTTGTCTGGAACAGCCATCCTGAGAAATTGGTAAAACTCATAAATGATCCATCCTCAATATATTTTCGGTAGATGATCTATTCGTCAGAGGTGCAGTTTGCATATCAAGGAAACCAACATCCCATTTTTTGATTCTGCCTGTTATTCTTGCACCCCCGTAAATGCGTACCTGTTCAGGTTCATCATCGTCACTCAATCCTATCCGGCGACTGTAAAACAGATTGCTGTTTCCTCCCAGGGAAAAATCAAAAATACTGGCCCGTTCGAGAAAAAACATTCTCTTTTCAGGATAGTAAAGAGAATAGCGTGTCAGATTAATCTGCTGGTCATCAGCCTCCACCTTTCAACAGACATTCCCATACGTACCTCTCCATTTACCTCCTGGAACCTCAGGCTTGAAAGAGGAATCCTGATTTCGAGCGACCATCCAGTCGAATCCTGTTTTGTAAGTACATCCCAGAATGCGTTCCAGCTCAAATTCATAGGCATCTGATCAGGAAAATATGTGACTGCATCCCGCTGAATATTTGCATCAAATCTCAATGCATCAGGAGTTGTAAAAAAAGCCATGGAATTCTCCTTGTCATTAAAAGTATCGAGAAGCAGACCAAACCAATCACTCCCTGCACCTTGATAATCGCGTTTTAAACTGGCCGACCGTAACATCCCGGGGTTTTTGTAATATAGCCTCGCTCCGACGTTCAGATACTTATCATCATAAGCAATGCGTATATCAGAATCTTCAGTTGGATCTTTGCCGAACAGAGGGGAATACATTATCAGTTTTATCTGATGGACCGACATCCATGCCTGTTCATCAGGTACACCATCAAAATTAATTACAGAATTCAGCTTCTCAATAATGAGTGCACTTTTTCTGGTCACAGAAGTATCAGCCTGGGAGTAAGATGGTGTATTTCCGTTAAGCTGTATTATCAGAACTACAAGAGATAACTTCGGCCTGGATGTCCGGAAAAATATCACTTTATCTTTATTAAAATTTTATCCCGCAATAATACAAAAATAACTTTTGTAATTAGTAATGAAGACACTATGCTGAAAAACAAAGAAACATGCCGGATTATGAATTTAAGGATGCTTTTTAAAATTTAAAATGTACAGGCTCAATACTCCAGAATCTGTCCGTCCGCAATCAGTTGTATTTTGATCTCATCGTATGTAAGATCATGAATGTCTTTTCTGTTTTTCAGAGCCATTGAAGCAACAGTTCCCGCACTCTGGCCCAGGATCATAAATACTGGTTCCATGCGGATTGAACCGAATGCAATATGTGAACAGGAAACACAAACAGGAACCAGCAGATTCCTGCATTCATCCCTTTTTGGCATGATGGATCCCAGACTGATCTGATATGGTTTGGGCGCACCAACACCAATATCACCTTCGTTCTGCACATACCCTTCAGGAGTAACATACCTCTGGACATTATGGGAATCCATCGTATATGATCCCATGCCGATCGAATTTGGCACGGGTCTTTTGCAGAGAACATCATTCTCGGTCATTACATATTCCCCGGTCATTCTCCTGTGCTTCCCTTACATAAATATTATATGGCCAGTTGCCGTTATCAGCAAATTCATCCTTTGAAAAGCCCCATTTATTCATTGTTTCTCGTACCCAGGCAGGTAAACGCTGATCGGTTGCCATAAAATAGAGCAATCCTTTCTGATACAGAATGTGTTCATTTAATATTTCCTTTCTTCTTTCATACGATGCCTCAGGATAATCCCAGTTCATACCGATATTATCAAAGCTGAAGGGGCCATGATTATTTACATCTGTTTTCAGATTGGGGATCGGATCATATTTTCCGAAGAATTCATCCCATCTTGTTGCTGATAAGCCTGACAAGAAGTTCGTACTGGGTACTGTCGTAACCTTCAGGTTTTGATATGGGAATCCTGTTTTCAGGATGCTGCGTAAGACAGAGCCTGTAACAGTAAGCCTGGATCTTTGAATCGCCTGAACCATTCTCCCCCAATTTTTCGGTTGAGATCCTCGGAAGAAGTCCGCTTGAAGGATCTCCCGCGATCTTATAAGGATCGATCTTATCCTTGAAATAATGTCCATGATGGTACACCCCTGCCTGCACCCCGTTCCAGGTTTCATTATAAAGTCCGTTATCCTCTCTCCCCACTGTAAAGCTTACACCTGCTGACGCCATCAGATCGCCCTCATAAGTTGCATCAATAAAAATTTTGCCTTTATAAACCTTTCCGCTTAGTGTTCTTATTGAAATTATTTTCCCATCTTTTTTAATTACTCCGTTTTCCCTGTCAAGCCATTCATCCCTGTGAACCGTTATATTGTTTTGCTTTATCAATGTTTCGAATGCTTCTTCTGCAACATGAGGCTCAAATATCCACATAGTCCGTTTTTCTCCGTCAATAGCCGGATTGCCCTGACCCGTATTCCCATATTCCGATTGCTTCTGCCATCTCCATGATTCCGGTTTCTGATAATGCTGATAGATGAGCTGATAAAACTCCCGTGCCAAGACCTCCGATAACCTCTTTGTTTCCGGTATCAGTGAATCCCAGACCGGAGGATGACATTCCTCCAAGGTGCTTATCGGGTGAAACAATGATCACCGTTTGCCCCATCCTATGGACCTGTACTGCTGTTGTAACAGCGGCTGAAGTTCCGCCATAGACTATAACGTCAGCCTTGTAAGTTTCAGTTACAGAATTGTTTTTGCAGCCAAATCCTGTAAGAATTAAAATCAACGTCAGAATTAAACAGATAGTCTTTCTCATTTTCAGGTATTTAGAAGTCATGATTCTTATAACTGCTGGCGCGGATTTCACTTTGTCTAGCTCGTCCCGCTGAAGCGGGACTCGGTTAGCGAAGCGTAATCCGTGCCTTTCAATATTTGTTAATGGCACCGATTGCAAATCGGCGCCAGCGTTCAACAGTCGCCTTTTTAAAGCACTATCCTATTCGTTCCCGAATGAAGCTTTATTGTTAATTTTTTAACATCATTAATTACAAAATCACATTCCATATTTGCCGGAATGATAATTAAATATTCCTTTGATTTTCCTGAGTTCTTGAATTCAGCAACTATATTTCCGCGGATTGTTGGTACGCTGATCTGACTGTAGGTCAGATTGCCTAATTGCGGCTTAATAACCGCTTTTGAGTAACCTGGCTTAACAGGCCTGATCCCCCACATATAACCCGGGATGATATTTGCCGGGGCTGCACCCCAGGCATGATTCCAGTCGGAGTTTGGCTTGTATTTCATATCCCAGGCTTCCATTGTCATTGTCGATCCCGACCTTATCATGTTCCACCAGCTCCTGTCGTGAGTGGCAGTCATAAGGCTCATTGCATAATCCGATTCTCCGGCTTTATAAAGTCCTTCAAGAAGAAACTGTGCCCCGTAAACACTGCAGGCCATCCCGCGCGATTTGATAAAATCAATTACTGTTCTTTTGTATTCTTCAGGTACAAGATCAAAATCCAGGGCCATCATATTTGCATGCAGTGAAGAGTGGCTGGAAAATTCTCCGTCGAGATAAATTCCCCTGTTCCTGTCGAAGAGTTTATCATTTATAGCTTGCCTGACTTTCAGCGATTGATTGCGGAACAGGACTGAATCAACTGTTCTTCCCAGGTATCCGGCAAGTTCCGACATAAGAACCAGGCTCCTGTAATGAAAAGCATTGACGACAGTATTGACATCAGTCATATCATAACCATCCCTCTCACCCTCAGAAGTGGCTAGTTGCCATCCTGTATCCTTCTGCGAAGGAGGCCAGTCGACAATGTCCCTTATCCTCTCCTTCGAATTTGAAAAGCCCAGCTTCGTCATTATTTCATCTGTAACATTCTTTGAGCTTATCAGCCCGTCAGACCGGGCAATTTCAATAAGGGTCTTATGGTTAAGTTCATTGTAGAAATGATTGACCGACTCCAGATTGCCTGTATACATCAGGTCGTTGTAAAACAACAGGACTGTCTGAAGGATCCATTCCGTCGGCCAGGTCGGATGTTCAATGAAGTATTCATTTGTGCGCCTCGCAAGCGAAAACTCGCGGTCGGTATAATAATGGCCGAGCTGGTTAATATAAGCATCAGCTTCATAAGGAATCCGTTCACGGTCGCCGTCAACATAAAAACCTGCAAAGGAAGTCGCTTTCATTGTGTATTTACAGATATCCCAGACCTTATTCAGAACACTGTCCGAACTTATAAATGCACTATTCCCATTCTCAAAATAGTACCAGATAGCTTTCTGTTGCACATTTTCTGGATTAAGTTCAAATCTGCAGTTCTCGAGTTCACAATAACGGAAAGGTGTAATTACGCCGATCGAATCAGGGAGATGAACTGCTGCCGGACCCGTATTCCTGGAATCCGGGGGAATTGCCAGAATATAACTTGTTCTTCCGGGTTCAACCGGCAGTAAAATTCTGTGATATCTGATTGTGCCTGCAGGTTTACGGTCGATCCTGTTCAATCCTTCCGTTTTTTCGCCTAGATGTACAATTATCGTATCCTTTGATGTGGGATTAATTCTTACTTCAAGATTTCCAAAAGCATCCCTGCCAAAATCAACGAAGTAGCTGTTTTCGCCTGTTTTAATCAGTTTCTCAGGCTTGATCAATGTCTCAAGGAATCTGTTCCCGGCAGTTGCATAATCTTTAAGTACTCCTGTTTTAAAAGACTGAATTTCAGACCATGATGAAGGTCTCCCTTTGCTATCCCATATCCTGACTTTCCAGAAATATGTTGAATTGTCAGTCAGATTTTCTCCTGAATATTGTACTTCCACGGATGTTGAACTGATTGTCTTAATTCCGTTCCAGAGATCACCAATATCTCTTGAAAGCAATTCTTTTGATGAAGAAACAACTATCTGGTAAGCAGTCTGTTTACCCGCATTATCAGGAACGATCCAGCTGAATTCTGGTTTTGGGTCAGAAATTAATACCTGCTCAGGCTCCCGGATGAATTCAATCATAAGTCCGGTTGGAGATTCATTCAGGATCTTTTTGTTACCAGGAATAAAACTGATCAGAAAAAACAACAGCCAGACAGCTTTCATAAATTATCCGGTTTCAGATCAATTCAAATATGACATCCTCCCCGGTATCCTCATAATCACCATCGCGATTAAGATCACGGGTAAGCCTGAGAGTAGTGCCAGTGACCTCGAAAACTCCGGTAATTATTTTTTTAAAGTACACTATGTTATCTGTCCAGTACCGGGTTCCTTCACCGAACCACTGAGCACTACCAGTGCATATTCCTGATCCATTCAAAATGCAGGTTCCAAGCTCTTTAAGCTCAAATACCAGAGTTGAGTGAGTCATGGAGATGTTTCCCCTGGTACCTATAATTGAAGAGATCGCGGCCGAGTTTTCACGCTGGATAGTATAAGTCTCCTCATATGAATTCTTTGTAAGTATCAGGGTTCTGGTGGTATTAAAAACAAGGTCATTGGAAGTGATCTTTTCAGTGAACTGCCATGTTCCGATGAATTCAGGATCTTTATTGAGAGATTCACATGAGGGAATAATGAGTATGAAAATAGATACGATGATCAAAATAAATAATGCCGTATATTTAATAAATCTAATCATCTTGATGAAAAATCAGCTAATTTATTTTCAGACAGAACCGTCAATAATAAGTCAATATTCAAAGATATAATTATTTTTTCTGGTAAATCCTTACATAATCAATCTCATATTTTACAGGAAATTGAGCTCTGCCCGGATAACCACCGTTTGCACCGATGGCAAGATTCAGGAGAAGATAATGCGGCTGAAGGAAAGGATTAAAACCATCGGGATTGAAAGTTTCACTCAGTGAAACTTCGTTCAACAGCTGATCATCCAGAAATAATTTGATTGATTCATTATCCCAGTCCATTCTCCAGCTTGCCGGATCAGGCTTACCATCAGTATTGAATTCATCATTCCAGTGAAGCGTCATCCCGGGTATTACCGGAGGTGAACTGAAATCAGGAGCAAAATTGTTTACCTTCTGGGCGAATACTGCTTGTGTAAACAGAAAAACAGAGAACAAAAAAACAATCTTCTTCATATTCTAATTGCAGTCCTGAATGGTCATGATAAGCTTTGTCAGATCATAGCCTTCATCCGTAGCCTTTTTAAGCAGCATCTTCAATACAGGTTCTTCCAGCTTATTTTCGCGGGCAAGGATCCACAGGTACTTTAGGGAAGGTTCACCGATCAGAACGTATTTATAGTTTTCGTCAAGATACATAATCCAGTAATTTCCGTTGAAAGGCCAGAAAAACTGAACTTTAAGCTTACCGGGGGCATTTTTATCGGGAATGAATGCCTTGCCTTTTGCAATACTTGTCTTTTCAGGTTTTGAAATCAATCGTCCCGCATTTTCCACCGTTATTTTTCCATCTTCCCTCAGGGAGTAAGTGGCGGTTATGCATTTAAGTTTCGATTCAAAAGAAAACGGAAGTCGTGCAATTTCGTACCAGGTTCCGGCATACCTTGTCAAATTGACATCAGTTACAACTGTAATGTTTTTTTGAGCTTTTATTGGACTGAATAGTGCCATAATTGCCAATAATACAAATGTTTTTTTCATTTTTCAAATATTTTTCAGGTTTCTCTTAATTCCGGATTTATAGACATCCAGTGTCCTTTGTCTGGCAAAATCATGTTCCACGATTTTTACGTGATAATCTGGTTTGCCAAAGTTATCAATCCATCTCTTTATATACTCTTCTTTTGGATCGAATTTCTTTTGCTGTGTTTCCGGATTAAAAATCCTGAAATATGGTGCCGCATCGCAACCTGTTCCTGCAGCCCATTGCCAGTTGCCGTTGTTTGAGGACAGTTCATAATCGAGAAGTTTCTGAGCAAAATATGCTTCACCCCATCTCCAGTCGATCAGCAGGTGCTTGCAAAGAAAACCTGAAGTTATCATTCGAACCCGGTTATGCATATAACCAGAGCTGTTAAGCTGGCGCATCCCTGCATCCACAATGGGATAACCGGTTTCGCCTCTGCACCATTTCTGAAATTCATTTTCATCATTTCTCCATTGAATATAGTCATATACTGATTTGAAGTTATCTGTAACCACAGCCGGGAAATGATAAAGTATCTGCATAAAGAATTCACGCCATATCAGTTCATTCAGAAAACTCAAATTCTGTTTCAGGGCCAGGCTTACAAGATATCTGATACTTACTGTACCGAACCTGAGGTGCGGTGAGAGATAGCTTGTTTTATCTATGGCTGGCAGATTCCTGTACTTCTCATATACGGGAATTACAGATAAATCATATGGCTTAACCCTGATGCTGCTTTTCACGAAGCCTGTTTCCTGAAGTGAAGGGAAAGAATAGCTGCATTGAAAAAAATTACTATGTTTTTCAGTTTTGCCCGGGGAAATATGAGTTAAATTCTCACCCAGCTTTTTCAGCCACCTGTTTTTGTACGGCGTGAAAATAGCATAAGGTTTGCTGTCTGGTTTTAAAACTTCACTTTCTTCAAAGATCACCTGATCCTTGAATCTGAGCAGGCTGATCCGGTTCTTTTCCAGAAGTTCCTCAACCGCATTGTCACGCCGTATGGCATACGGTTCATAGTCCTTGTTGATATAAACGGCATTGATATCAAATGAAACTATTATTTCTTCCCATTTTTCTTCCGGATCTCCTTTCAATACATAGATCGAACTGCCTGCTTTCTGAAGAATGTTATTGATATCTGAAAGTGTTTCATGGATAAAACTGATCCTGGCATCATCATGCGGTAGTTCATCAGTGATATTTGTATCGAAGATAAATACAGGCAGAACCGGCAGTCCGGATGCAAGTGCCTTATCCAGGGCAGTATTGTCTTCGAGCCTTAAATCCCTTCTGAACCAGAAAATATTTATCATTAAATATCAATATAATAATCGTCAGAGGTACAATCCGTGTACAAGTTTGCTCCAGAAAATACCATATACATAGCCAAAATAGTTAAATTTTATTCTTTACTATGATATATTCGATTTTATAATTGAACCCGAGTCGTTTATATATATAATGGAAGTAAACAAAATATTTTGGAAAAGCGCTTGCAACAATTCAATCAACTCGTAGTCAAAGTTATGTCGTTGGTCAGGTTAAAGCACAAGAGTTACCTGAATCAGCAGAATCAAATACATGTAATTGCAAGATAATAAGGTTCCATTTAACCTCATTTATTTCCAAAGATCCTCTCCATATTCTCATCCGCGGCGGACAGGTTCTTTAATGTAGATATCGAATTTCGGGTGATTTGTGATCTTCATTTTTTCTGCATCATATTCGACCCGGGTATTAAATCTCTGAGCCATAACGCCAATCTGCCCCCGGACCTCCTTCAACACGGGGAATAGCCTCTGCAGGCTTATTTTCGAAGAAATGCTTCCACTCTATTCCCGGTAATAAAAGTTTAGGATAGTTAGGTTTCCCGCTTGTAATCGCAGGCTCTCCATTTTTAAGGGCAAGATTTCTTTGAGATTCTTAAAATGTGATAATTATATTTATTTTATTACCGAAAACTTTCTGGTTAATGTATCATGTTTAGTTTTGATTGAAAAAAAATAAACTCCTCTTTCTAAAGCAGATATATCAAAAGAAAGTGGAGAATCTCCGTTATAATCCACAAACGAATTTAAAATTTTTCTACCCATAATGTCATAAACAGCAATTTCATGTTTGCCCGGCAATAGTTGGACTCAAACTAACATTTATTTTGTCTTTTGCCGGATTAGGAAAAATCTTTATTTCACCATTACCATTTTTAAATTCCGAAATTCCGGTAGTAACTTTTGCAAGTAAAACAGCCGTTGTAGAAAGTGCAGGAACTGTTATGATAAAAGAATTTGAAATGACTGTTACAGTGTTCTTTTTCAAGGCATTGTCTGTGTATGATTTGAACGTTTCAGTTGCAGGTAAGGCTGATAATTCTAAGGTAGAATAGGTTCCGTTACCTGCTGAAAACCCATTTATGTTTATGGTTACCTTACGTGGTGTATTCATGTCGCGGTTCACGATAATTACGGTCATCGAATCGGTTGATTCATTCACAGTAGTATAAGCCGAAACTGTATTTTCGAGCGAAGATGTACTTGAAACACTATATTTTTTTGCATACCGGCTATATAGGTGCAATGTTTCCCACATACCTATTTCCCAATTCCAGGGAGAAAACAATTCAACACCATTGTTTGCGAATGTACCAAGCGCCGAACCATACACTACAGAGCAAACATTCGGGTTATTAGCAGAAGGCCCCCATTCGCTGATACCAAGGGTGATACCATGATTCTCTCCGAAATATTTAGTAAGCCAATCGTTAATACGCTGAAAAATGTATTCTTTAGTTTGTGAATTGTCCCAACCTCCATTAATTGTTTTCACCCCATTGGCGCCGGGATAAACATAGTCTTTATCGTAATACATCCTGTGAAGTTGCAAAGCATCTAAATCGGAGGGTGCATACGCATAATTATGCAAATCCACCACATCGAGCAGCCGGATACCGCTTGCTTTTTGTTCATCAGCCAACCGTTTTATAAAATATTCAAGCCAGCAATAGTATTTTCCGTCTATTGTTATTCCTTCATTTCCCCATTTGTACCATTGCCATTCACTGGTAGTAACCGGGCCACAGATTTTAATTTCGGGGAACAAGGCACGTGCTTTTTTTGCAACTTCGATAAACCTGTCCATAAATTCCGAAGCGGGAATCAGAGCGGACATCACATCGTCATGAGTTCCATTCCATATGTCCGGTTCATTATCCATATTCCAATAAAGAAGTTGGTTCTTGTTCAATCCGATTCCATTGGCCCCAAACCAATGGTTTAGAATTCCAACTGTTGAATCAGCAGGCCAATTCATCAAGTATTTTGAAGGATCCCCTTCAACAAGTGCTTTGCCTTTAGGATTAGCTGTATTCGGAATACCACCTCCAGCCAGATTTTGACTAACACCCTCCCACCACTGCGAATGGTTAAATCCCCAGTCGTCGAAATTATAGTCCTTGCTCGAGGCTACTTTACCGATCAGTTGAAACGCCCACATCACCTGCATATCGGGTTGATCTGTTGCAACTTTTTTCGACGTTGCGTCCCAATCGTTACTGTAAACATTGTTATACCAGTCGGGGTGGCTTGTAATCTTCTTGCGCCAGTTATATTTGGTGGCATTATTTCCCGCATTCATGCGGGCAAAACGCAAACCGACATCTTTATAAAATGTAGCAGGTTTGTCAAAACTTTCATTCCGCCCATAGATATATGGAGAGACATTTTTTTTATTCACAGTAGCATCTACTGTAATTGTAACATCCTGCGCTTGAACTGAAATCAGTAACAAACTACTTACCAAGACCGACACATGACTTATTTTTATAAATCGACTTTTCATGGAAATTATTTGTTTAGATGCTTATATATCTAACGTTCCCTTAATTCCCGGGCTTTTAAAGGAAAACATGAAAGGAATAGAATTGTCGTTATAAACAGAATCTTGATTTTTCTCGAGATCTCGGCGGTCCCGATTGAGAAAGTTGTATAGCTTAATCCAAAACCAAAGGGGAAGAGCGGATCAGACATATAACGATAAGTCCGGCCTTTCATTGAGTAATCTTCAAAATCGCCGAGCTGGTTAATATTTTTATTAAGTTATTTAACCGGTATCTCAAACTGTGTAAAAGAATGTGCCGGGAAACTATAGCTAATGGTATTACCTTTAAATTTCACTTCCCTGGAACTTATACTAACAGCTTCTTCAGTCCTGGTAGTTCTGGTTGTTAATGACTTTCCGTTTAACTCGTTAGCTTTTGCAGCCCCGGTAAAATTACCTGCTTGCAAGACAATATCTGCAGGCATTGCATTTGTCTCATGCCTGTTGACCACATTAACAACCAGCATCCTGGCAGAATCATTTAAAACCGCAGTAACATCAAGATATGGTATATCATTAAATATCTTGTTATTATATTTTTCGCAGCTGGTATAAACATCGAGTGCGGTACCATGGCAATTATTTGAGTATAAGTAGAATGCCTGGAATAATGCGTTCTTGAAATCACCTTCTGGCGAGTTGCCCACAAGGCTTGACAACATGGTAACATTAGCCATTTTAACTATATCGGCATGCCTTATAAATGAGTTCAGATGTTGGGCAAGAACTAATGATCCTGTAAGGTTATCGCCACCACCTGAATATTCGTCGAATGAAATATATACTGGTCTTTTTGATCCTGTTTTTAGCATTGCCTTCTCAATCAGGGCTTTTACCATGTCAATCTTTTTATCAACATCAATACCTAACGACATCATAGCAGGGAAACTCCTGTCGCCTGCTAAAACCTCTGTCGCATATCTGTGAACTGAAAGATAATCGATCTTTCCAACCATATGTTGTAATACATAATCATTCCAGTCGATCCAGCTATTATCTGGTGTATAATTTGAAGCACCTGAAGCAATAAATTTGACGCTCTTGTCAGCCGATTGCATCAGCTTGGCGGCTTCAAGGGCAAATTTGCAATAGTCTTCAGCATTCTTCTGACCCATCTGCCATGGTCCGTCAATTTCGTTTCCAAGAGCCCAGTATTTGACTTTAAATGGGGTTTCATTACCATACTTCCTCCTGAGGTCTGCATAGTAGGTTCCTTTTTCAATATTACAATATTCCACCCAGTGCCTTGCATCGTCAAGAGTGCCAGTTCCGGCATTTATACAGACAAAATTTTCAGCTCCGATAAGACTACAGAGCTTTGCATATTCATCTGTCCCCATCTGGTTGGTTTCAATCCGGTTCCATGCAAGGTCCCGCACGGCCGGACGTTGGGCCTTCGGACCAATCCCATCCTCCCAGTTATAACCTGATACAAAATTTCCACCCGGCCATCTGACTACAGGTATTTTAAGTTCCTTTATAAGCTGTATAAAATCTTTCCTGAATCCGTTCTCATCAGCAAGAGGAGAAGATGGTTCATAAACGCCTCGATATACTACCATTGATTCAAGAAAACCACCATAAATGTTCGGATCAACTGCACCTATTTTACGGTCGAAATCAATTTTAATCACAGCAGGTTCCTGCGACAGAAGATTCCCGGAAATCAATCCGGACAAAATCATGCAATAGATTAAATTTCTTAGCCTTTTCATAGTTATTACTTTTAAATTTATCAATATGTTGTGTCGTCGTGTTTTTTTGTCTATTTAAACAACAGCTGTGCAAAATTATACAGGTTGTTCCTCCATACCGGCCAGGTATGTCCTCCGGGATAATCACTATAGGTATATTTCATATTCATTTCATCAAATTTTGAAATCATTGTCTGACAATTATTATATGCTATATCTTCTTTGCCACCTATTCCTATCCAGAGAAGTTTCAGGTTGCTTTTGATTTTGTCAACATTTTTTTTCATAAAATCATATTGTTTATCAGCAAGATCGCTCTGTGCAGGCATTATCCATCCGGAGCTGAAAACTCCGAGATATGAAAATAAATCAGTATTATTAATTCCCACATAAAGAGTCTGTATACCGCCCATCGATAAACCGGCAAGTGCCCGGTTCCTGGAATCGGTTTCTGCACGGTAATTTTTTTCGACAAAAGGAATAATGCATTGTTTCAATTCTCTTTCAAACATTCTTAGTGTGTTTTCACCAAAACCCTGTGCATTTACATTTCCATCAGGCATTACCACAAGCATTGGTTTTGCTTTATTTGCTGCAATAAGATTATCGAGAATCAAATCTGTTTTACCCTGGGTGGCCCATCCTCTTTCATCTTCGCCTCCACCATGCAAAATATACAATACAGGATATTTTTCGCTTATATTGACATCATAACCGGCAGGTTTATAAATATAAAACTGACGCCATGCATTAAAGACAGTGGAAAAATAACGTTTAATAGAGATTTCCCCGTGAGGTACATCTTTTTCTGCATAATAGCCATCTCCTTTGAAAGGCACCTCAATACCGCTGGCCATTCTGCCCATTCCGTAAAATGTTTCACTTGCAGGATCGGCAAGGGCTAATCCATCGATCAGCAGGGAATAATAATGAAATCCTTCAGTCAGCGAATCAGTTGTCACTTCCCATATTCCTTCCTTATTTTTTACCATATCGTATTTCTTTGCCAGATCGAGTTGAACCTTTTGTGCATCAGGTGCCTTGACACGAAAGATAGCACGGCTGTCAGGTAATATCTGCGGATATTTTACTCCCCTTACATTGGTTGAAGCTGGTATTCCAACGACACTGTATTTGTTGAATTTTGAAACATCCACCGGTTTAAAAATGAGCTGGGAAAACATGTATAAGGAATTTTTCCAGACTTTAAAGTCGTGCACTCCTGGTTCGATATAATAGATATGGGGAACATTATTTGCATTCAGATAATCATGGGTTCGCTGGCTGTATGTAATCAGGCCGTCATTATCGCCACAGGAGATCCAGAGCAGTTTCAGTTTTTTTCTGGCTTCTTCCGGGTCAGGCAGCAGCTGTTCAGGAGGTTTGGTATTAGGAGCTGATGAGAATCCGCCTATCCAGGCAAACTGGTCAAGGTTGCCCAGCCCGAAATTCAACGATTGCCCGCCGCCCATCGAGAGACCTGCAATAGCACGGTGTTCACGGTCTTTAATTACCGGATATTTTTTTTCTATAAATGGAATGAGATCGTTGAGCAGATCTTTCTCGAAAGTTGCAAATGCCTGTACCTTATCAGGTGCCATAATATTCTTTCCCACACGGTCATCCTTCATTGCCCTGCCATTGGGCATTACCACGATCATCGGTTCAATTTTCTTATCGGCATAAAGATTATCCAGGATGACCTGTGGCTGGCCTCCTTTAAGCCATTCCTTTTCATCGCCGCCAATACCGTGCAAAAGATAAAGAACAGGATATTTCTTGTTTTTTGAATAAGCCGGCGGTGTATAGATCAAAGCCCTGCGGTTTGTCCCGACAGTCTTTGATGCATAAGTGATTGTATCAATTTTTCCATGTGCAATACCGGTCCGGAGTGAGTCAAATCCCAGCGGCGCATGCTTTTCAATATTTTGTGAATTCGCATATAAGCTGAAAACACATAAAGTACTTATAACTGCAAATAATTTTTTCATGGTAAATTGACTTTTGGAGTTGGCTAAATAAACAACAGATAATTTGAAATAGGATTAAGGTAAAGGTCACACTTAATTACTGAAGAATAGTTAAGATTTTATGCAAATTGTGACTGAAAATTAAAAAACGAAGGGGAAAATCGAACTTGGGTTTCGTTCATCCAGCCAAGGAATTTTGCGGAATATGTGAATGACCTGGTAACAACAAAATGGTGGGCTCTTCATGCA
>CAVVBY010000022.1:0-41248 GCA_963746685.1 uncultured Bacteroidales bacterium | reverse complement strand
TTTGGAAGGTGATATCGTAACCGTATTTGACAATAAGGATAATTTTCTCGCAGTAGGTCATTATCAGCCTGGTTCAATTGCTGTAAGGATCCTTTCATTTGAAGATATTGAACCGGATACTGAATTTTTCAGGGAGAGGATCAGTAGCGCCATTGAATTCAGGAGGTCTTTAGGACTGATTGATAATAAGTCTGTTAATGTATTCAGGCTGATCCATGCCGAGGGCGACAACCTCCCGGGTCTGATTGCCGACTTTTATAACGGTGTGATCGTAATGCAGATGCATTCAGTTGGAATGTACAGGATCAGGAAAGAAATTACCGGGATCTTATCGGAATTATTAGGCGACAGAATAAAAGCCATTTATGATAAAAGTGAATCGACAATTCCGTTTAAGTCAGGGATCACAGCGAATAATGAGTTCTTATTCGGAGATTCAGAACCTGTTGTGGTTACCGAAAACGGATTTAAATTCAAGATTGACTGGACCACAGGACAGAAAACAGGATTTTTTATTGATCAGCGTGAAAACAGGAAGCTGCTAAGTGAGTTTACAAAAGGCAAAAGTGTCCTGAACATATTCGGATATACCGGAGGCTTCTCTGTTTATGCAATGAAAGATGCCGGGCTGGTTCACAGTGTCGACAGCTCAGCATCAGCTACCGAACTGGCTGACGAGAATGTCAGGCTTAATTTCGGAGATGACAGCCGGCACAAATCATTTCAGGTGGATGCCTTTGAATTTCTCAATGATATTAAAGATAAATACGATCTGATAATTCTTGATCCTCCTGCATTTGCAAAGCATAATAATGTCCTGGCCAATGCCCTGCAGGGATATAAAAGGCTGAATATGAAGGCAATTGAGCAGATCAGAGCCGGGAGGTATAATTTTCACTTTCTCCTGCTCGCAGGTTGTCACCAGGGAAAATTTCAGGAAATCGGTTTTTGCTGCTGCAGCCAACACAGGAAGAAACGTCAGGATCCTGCACCAGATGAGCCAGCCTCCTGACCATCCTGTTAATATATATCATCCTGAGAGTGAGTATCTGAAGGGGTTGGTGCTGTATGTTGAATAACCCCCCAACTCCCCCAAGGGGGGCTAAAATGATAATAAATATGAGCTCCAACAAAAACATAGTACTTGTTGCCAAAAAACTTGGCCTTCATGAATGGCAGGTTGAGAATACGATCCGCCTTATGGATGATGGTGCGACTATTCCCTTTCATAAGCAGGTACAGGAAAGAAATGACAGGCAGTCTGGATGAAGTGAAACTGATGCATATCAAGGAAGAATACCTCCGGCTTAAAGATCTTGATTCACGACGGGAAAGCGTTATAAAATCGATTGAGGAACAGGAGAAAATGACCCCTGAGCTTCTGGCAAAGATTGAATCGGCTCTTACAATGGCAGAACTTGAAGATATTTATCTGCCCTTCAGACCGAAGAGGCGTACACGGGCGACAATTGCCAGGGAAAAGGGGCTGGAACCGCTGGCTTCAATCATTATGGAACAGAAAGAAAAGGACCCGAGACAAAAAGCTGAAGAGTTCCTTAATGATGATGTTAAGACTGTTGAAGATGCGCTTGCAGGAGCCTCCGATATTATTGCTGAATGGATAAGTGAGGATGAAAAGGCAAGAAGGCAGTTAAGGCATCTTTTCGAGAAGGAGGCAGTGATTTTTTCAAAAGTCATAAAAGGGAAGGAATCGGAAGGAATAAAATTCAGTGACTATTACGACTGGTCAGAACCATTGAGAAAATGTCCTTCACACAGGCTTCTGGCAATGAGAAGGGGAGAAGATGAGGGATTTCTTCGCCTGACGATCGAACCTGATGAAAAAAATGCACTTGAAATACTGAATTCAATTTTCATAAAAGGAGCAAACGATTCATCAGACCTGGTCAGAGAAGCTGTAAAAGATAGCTGGAAGAGACTGCTTTCTTCATCAATGGAAACGGAGTTCAGGAATATTTCAAAGGAAAAAGCTGATGAGGAAGCTATCCTGGTGTTTGCTGATAATCTGAAACAGCTTCTGCTTGCATCTCCTCTCGGAGAAAAAAATGTACTTGCCATCGATCCCGGATACAGAACAGGCTGTAAAATAGTATGTCTCGACCGGCAGGGAAATCTTCTTCATAATGAGACAATCTATCCTCATCCGCCTCAGAATGAAACTGCTTTATCAATCAAAAAAATACTCTCACTTGTAAATGCTTACAAGATTGAGGCAATAGCCATCGGTAACGGTACAGCAAGCCGTGAAACTGAGGATTTTATCAAGTGGGTCAAATTTGATAAGGATATCCAGGTGTTTGTTGTCAGTGAAGCCGGTGCATCAATATACTCGGCATCAAAAGTTGCCCGTGATGAATTTCCCGACTATGATGTAACAGTCAGGGGAGCGGTTTCAATCGGAAGAAGGCTGATGGATCCGCTTGCAGAACTTGTAAAGATCGATCCCAAATCAATTGGAGTCGGCCAGTACCAGCATGATGTTGATCAGCAGAAGCTTCAGAACACTCTCGACGAAGTCGTTGCACTTTGTGTAAATGCAGTTGGAGTAGAAGTGAACACAGCGAGCATGCATCTGCTGACACATGTTTCCGGACTTGGACCTCAGCTTGCTCAGAATTTAGTCGATTTCCGCTCCGCAAACGGACCCTTTAAATCACGCAGGGAACTGATGCAGGTAAAGCGTATGGGAGCAAAAGCATTCGAGCAAAGCGCCGGCTTTCTCAGGATAAGAAATGCAGAGAATCCTCTTGATTCAAGTGCTGTGCATCCCGAGAGCTACCATGTTGTGGAAAAGATGTCAAAGGATATCAGCTGTGATGTCAGGGAACTGATGACCAATGAAAGCAAACGAAAGGAAATCAAGCTCGAAAAATATATTACACCAATCAACCGGGTTACCCACATTAAAGGATATAATGGATGAGCTTGCAAAACCAGGGCGTGATCCCAGATCGAAGATAAAGGAATTCAGTTTTGCCGATATCCACACAATGGAAGATCTGACCCCCGGAATGATTGTTCCGGGAATTGTAACAAATGTTACAAAATTCGGAGCCTTTGTCGATATTGGCATCAAGCAGGATGGGTTGGTTCATATCTCCAATATGAGCAATACCTATGTCAGCGATCCATCGAAAGTTGTGAAACTGCATCAGCATGTAATGGTGAAAGTACTTGATGTGGATATTGAAAGGAAAAGGATCCAGCTGTCGATGAAGGGTATAGATACGAAATAAAAAATTGTGGGGACTAGTCAGATAAAAAACCCGGCTTAAATACTCGGTTTTTTCTTTCGTTTTATTTGGCTGTATTTGTCTTGGGAAGAGCAAATGTAATTGGTAAAGTGTAGTAAACGTCAACAGGTTTGCCTCCCTCGGAACCAGGAATGAACTGCTCCAGCTTACCAACAATTCTTAATACTTCGGCGTCAATTGCAGGATGAACTCTTTGCAGTATTTCTACATCCTCAATTTTCCCTTTAGTATTGACAACAAAACGGACAATAACCACACCTTCAGCTTTTTGTGCTTTAGCCTCTTCCGGATAATTCAGGTTTGTTGCAATAAACTTTCTCAATTCCATTTCTCCTCCCGGATATTGAGGCATTTTTTCTGCCGTTAAATAAACATCTTTATCAGGCACATTATCCTTTTCGAGTTCTATCTTCATCTCCATAGTAAAAACTGCTCCGGATGTCGCGAGATAATAAGATTTATAGCCAGAAAGTGAAAATTCAAGCATAGCATTCTCCCTTACATCCTCAATAACAAATCGACCATTTTTATCTGAGATTTCTTGCACTGGGTTATCAGCAACACTTACTGATACGCCGGATAAAGGTTTGCCATTCTTGTTGACGACGATCCCTTTTACTTTATAAAAATCTCTTGTCATGATCATAATAGTCCTTACCCTTCTTATTTTTATTGGGTATTGTAGGATAAATCCATATGCTCACCGATTGTAAATTTGAAACAGGGATATCAATAAACTCTCCTTTATTTGAAGCGTGGTTAACACTAAAATATGTAATGTATTTTGAAGTATCGGAAGCAGCTTCATTGGCTCGTTTTTTTCCTGAAGATCCGGGTTGATTGCCATATAGTACTATCTCAAACACTCCATCTTTACCTTTGTCACCATACTTGTTGGTTGCCTCTTTATCCTTTAATATCTTAAATGACTCTATTTCGCCAGGATTTACCTTTAAGATTTCCTTTATAGTCTAATATCGCACCATTTATTGCAACAAGAGCTTTTGCAGGAGTAAAATCAGGATTTTTGAAATTGACATTCTTTATTTCAGGAAAATTAGGCTCCTTAGTCAGTTTAATTATCATCTCCGAAGTGAAATCAGCTTTAATTGTTTGTTTTTTATATCCGAAACAGCCGATGATAAGAGAATCATCAGCCTGCACGTCATTAATCGCAAAACGCCCATCAGAACCTGTTGTGACACCCGATGATGGATGTTTGGGACTTATGCATACTATTGTGGCTTCCTCCAATGGCTTTCCTTCTTCCGAAATTATAATTCCCCTGATAATATTTTGCTGTATTTCTGTTCCGGTTTCCGTAAGATTGGATGGTGAAGGCTGCTCATCAGACTCTTTAAAACTCAATAACAGTAATAAGGCTGTTCCCATAAATAAGGTCATTGCGATCCTCGCTCCATAAATGAAGCTCCCTGACCCTTGTTTCATCATCATCATAAGTCTCATCTTCGTAAAGGAATGATTTGAACCACTTGTCAATGACATATTGCTCCTGCCTGTAATAAAACTCAAAAGGACTTCAGCATAGCTTTTTATATCGGATTTTTCACTTATAACTCCATCGTCAGCCAGGTATTCGTGATTTATTCTTATTGCCCTGTCGTATAAAACATGAACAGGATTGAACCAGTAAAAGATCTTTACAAGTTCGATCAGTATAATATCTATAGAATGAGATTGCTTTGCATGTTCCAGCTCATGATCAAGGAGTTCTTTATCAATTCTGCCGTTCAGGTAATCATCCCTGTTCAGGTATATTCTGCTGAAGAAGCAACATGGATCTGTCTTATCATTGGTTAAGACTATCCGGTACCCTTTAAAACTGATCTTTTCAGACGATTTGGTCCTTCGGATAATTACATAGATGTTTCTCAGGAAGCGGATGAGAAACAATATTACTCCTGAAATATAAAGTGCCAGCAGAATTGCTGAAATGTTAATTACTGAAGTTTCCTTTTCGACATATGGCAGACTGATATTCACATCACCCGGGACAATATTATCAGGGGTACTGATTTCCGGGATGACATTGTCGTAAGCAGGAATAAAGTTTTCCAGTCCGGGAGTGGTTTGGAAATTCACTGGTATAGAAATGAACGGCACTAACAGAGAGAATACTACTGATAATACCAGGAAAAACCTGTTGAACTCAAATAGTTTTTCTTTTCTTAGCAGGAACCAATAAAGTCCGAATAAAATAATCAGACTCAGGCTTGATTTAAGGATGTAAACTATCATTTCTTTGTCTTTTTTGATGCAATTTTATTATCCACAATATCCCTGAGTTCCTTCAATTCCTCAGGACTCATGTCTGTCTCATTTGTAAAAAATGATGCGAACTGGGCTGTTGAATTATTAAAGAAGTCTTTGATTAATCCATTAATATGATCAGAAAAATAATCTGATTTAGTTACCAGCGGGTAGTATTCCCTTGAGTTCCCGCATTGCCTGTAACTGACAAAACCCTTGTCAATCATGCGTTTTAACAGAGTGATGACAGTTGTTGGAGCTGGTTTGGGATCGGGAAATTCATTCAATATGTCACGAATGAAGGCTTTTTCGAGTTTCCAGAGCAGTTTCATGATTTGCTCTTCTGCATTGGTCAGGTACATGATTCTCTACATATAGGTGATTATACTCTACAAATGTAGACTTTATTTTTGAATTAGCAAATTTTTTTCAATATTTTTTTTTGAACCTTCACTCTGGCCCTTCCTCCGGGTAACACCGGGGCTATTGGACGTCAATACTTCCAGCATTGTCGACACCTGAGGTGTCAACCTCCAAAAGCCCAGGTCACACCCGGGGTGCTGATATTACCCTGATTCACAATCTCAAAGGGGTTGATTGACACCAGCGGTGTCAACTTCCAATAGCCCGGGTCACACCCCGGGAGATGGATCCCCACAGATACCAACCCCGGAGGGGTTGCCTTCCAATTGTTTAATAGAAAATGTTTTTATATATTCGTATAGTGCTAATCTAAATCGGAATAAATATGTCAACCTTCACTCAGATTCTTTATCAGATAGTCTTTGGGAGTAAAGACTATACTAATTTTCTTACCCGGGAAAATCAGGGTAAATTATTCGGATACATAGTTGGTATGCTGAATAAAAGAAATTGCCACTCTTATCAGGTGGGTGGATATGCAAATCATATTCACATCGTGACACATCTTTCACCAACAATTAATCTCGCAGACCTGGTGCGGGAAATCAAAAAGGCCAGTCACGAAATGATGGTGAGAGATAAAAAATCATTTCCTCATTTCCCGGGATGGCAGGTCGGCTATGGTGCATTCACATATCATATATCGATGAAACCAGTCCTGATTAATTATGTTTTGAACCAGGAAAAGCACCATAAGGGAATTACATTCAGGGAAGAGATGATACAACTGCTTAATGACAATTTAGTATCGTTTAATGAGGAATACCTGATAATATAATTCCGGCAACATATTTTATCAGGGAATATCCACAGGTAAAACTGTGGTAATTTGAAGTCCACCCCTCAGGGGTGGGCAAACTTGTTATGTCTTTATCCCCCGGGTGACACCGGGGCTATTGGAAGTCAATGCTTCCAGCATTGTTGACGCTTGTGGCATCAACTTCTATTAGCCCGGGTCACACCCCGGGCAGAAATTGACAAATGATTGCCGCGGAGCGGCCGTATGTGAATGACCCCCGATGCCAACAGCGGGTGGCACTTCTTACCACTTTAGGATCTTTAATTAAAATTGTCATCGGAATGAACTCAGTCAACTTAAAATCCCTTACCTTCAATCCCAGATAAATGGAAATTCATTTATATCAATAAATACATCCTCATTATGATGAAAAGAATTCATATTCTATTGACATTGAGTATTGCTGTCGTTTTGTTTGCCTGTTCAGGCAGGAAGACAGTAAACCCACCTGTTGCCGAAAAAATTCCGCACGAGATCTTCGACAAGAGAATCGACAACTATTTCTGGATGCGGTTGAGTGATGAACAGAAAACCGACACCACACCTGACGAACAGACTTTGAAAGTGCTTAACTACCTGAAAGGGGAAAATGAGTATGCCAAAGCAGTAATGAAGCATACTGACACCCTTCAGAAGATCCTTTATAAAGAAATGGTTGGCAGAATTAAAAAAGATGATGAATCGGTCCCGTACCTTGAAAACGGATTCTATTATTATATCAAATACTCTGAAGGTAAGGAATATCCTGTCCATTACCGAAGGAAAGGTTCTCTGGATGCTCCGGAGGAAATTATTCTTGATGAAAACAAACTGGCCGAGGGACAGGAATTTTGTTCGGTGGGTATGTTGAGTGTCACCCGTGACGGAAGACTCCTTGCCTACAGCATAGATACTGTGAGCCGCAGACAATATGATATCTATTTCATTGACCTGGAAACAGGTAAGCAACTGCCTGAAAAGATTGATTCTGTGGCAGGTCAGATGATATGGGCAGCTGACGGGAAGACTCTTTTTTATACCGGTAAGGATCCTGAAACACTCAGGGCCGATAAAATATTACGTCATACACTTGGTGAGAACATTATTAAGGATGACACTGTTTACCTGGAAAAAGACGAAACTTTCAGCGTCTATCTTACTGAAACAAAGAGCAAAAAATATATCGTTATTCAGTCGGAGCAGACACTTACAACCGAAGCAAGGTTGATAGATGCATACAAACCTGATGCTCCCCCAATTGTATTTGAACCCCGCAAGGTGAACCATGAATATCAGATAGACCATTTAGGGGGCGAATTTTATATCAGGACCAATTCTGACAGTGCATCAAACTTCAAGCTGATGAAGACTCCGGAAGGCAAAACAGGAAAGGTGAACTGGACAGATGTCATTCCTCACAGAAGTGATGTATTATTTGAAGGATTTGAGCTCTTTGATAATTACCTTGTGAGCAGTGAACGCATTAAGGGACTTAGTAATCTGAGGATCATTAATACAAAAGATAAGAGTGAACATTATCTCGATTTTGGCGAAGAAACATATACTGCCGGTATAAATACTAATCCGAACTCAGATACCGATATTCTGAGATACATCTATACCTCACTTACTACTCCCATCTCTATTGTTGATTATAACATGAAAACAAAGGAAAAAAAGATAATGAAGGAGCAGGCTGTACTTGGAGGATTTGATAAGTCGAATTATGAATCAAAGCGTTTATGGGCGAAAGCACAGGATGGTACAATGGTGCCGGTATCGATTGTTTACAGAAAAGGCTTTGTTCATGATGGAAAAGCCCCGCTTCTTATATATGGATACGGATCGTACGGCTACCCGACAAATCCGTGGTTTGACTCATCGGTTATTAGTCTTCTTGACAGAGGTTTTGCCTATGCAATGCCTCATATACGGGGTGGAAGTGATATGGGCCGTTACTGGTATGAAGATGGCAAACTCTTCAAAAAGAAAAACACCTTCACCGATTTCAATGATTGTGCTCAATTCCTGGTAAATGAAAAATATACATCTTCCGACAGGCTTTTTGCTATGGGAGAAAGTGCAGGTGGCCTGCTTATGGGAGCCATCCTGAATATGAGGCCTGACCTGTATAAAGGCGTAATTGCAGCAGTACCTTTTGTTGATATTGTTACCACAATGCTTGACGAGACGATCCCTCTTACAACCTTTGAATGGGATGAATGGGGTGATCCGAGGAAAAAAGAGTACTATGATTATATGTTATCGTATTCGCCTTATGATCAGGTTAAGGCAATGGACTATCCCAATATTCTGGTCACAACCGGCTTCTGGGATTCCCAGGTTCAATATTGGGAACCTGCCAAGTGGGTTGCAAAACTTCGTGATATGAAGACTGATGATAATCTTCTTATAATGGACTGCAATATGGATGTCGGACACGGAGGAGCGTCAGGAAGATTTGAACGATACAGGGTTACCGCTCTTGAATACTCATTTATTCTGGATCTGGCGGGAATTAAAAAGTAGCATTTATCCACATGAAAGGAAATACCTGTTTGTGGCTTTTGTTTTGCCTGATAATGGCTTCATGCGGAAAGCAAAAGCATGAGGTTTTAATTGAAGCAGAAAGCTTTAATGATAAGGGAGGATGGGTTGTTGATCCCCAGTTCGTAGAGCAGATGGGATCTCCATATCTTTTAGCCCATGGTATGGGTATCCCGGTTAAAAATGCGCAAACAAAAATTAATCTCGAACCCAAAGGAAAGTATTATGTGTGGGTAAGGACAAAGAACTGGGCCAATGGGAACTGGGAAGCTCCCGGAAGATTCCGTTTGATTATAAACAGTGACGAACTTGAAGAAATTCTTGGAACAGGTGATGAAAAATGGAGTTGGCAATATGCCGGCATGGTTTCAATAAAAGAGGTTTCGGTAGGCATTGAACTTAAAGATATTACTGGTTTTGAAGGCAGGTGTGATGCCGTTTACATGAGTACGGTAAAAAAAGCTCCTCCGGATACGGTCGAAGAACTTTCTGCCTGGCGTAAGGTAATTCTGCGAGAGACTGATATCCCAATTAAATCAGAAAAATTCGATCTTGTGGTGGTAGGAGGGGGGATTGCCGGATGCGCGGCATCAATTGCTGCTGCGGAACAGGGCTTGAAAGTTGCCTTGATTCACGACAGGCCAGTTCTCGGTGGTAATGCAAGCAGTGAGATACGCGTTCATACGGAAGGAATCACATGGAAATCGGACCGCATACTGAGCATGCTGAACACTGTTTGGTGGCCGAACGGATCTCCTGATGCTGTTCAGGATGATAAAAAACGGCATGATAATATAAACAGGTATAAAAACATTAAGGTCTGGCTTAACTGGCGCGCTTACAATGCCAACTCCGATTCCGGTTTAGTGACTTCTATCGATGCCAGGCATACTTCAACAGGTGAGACAATGCGTTTTTCAGCACCTCTTTTTGTTGATTGCACAGGCGATGGCTGGATTGGCTACTGGGCAGGAGCAGAATATATGTACGGCAGGGAGGATTCAACAGAATATAATGAAAACTGGGACAGGTACAAGGAACTCTGGAGCCCGGCAATTGCTGACAACAAGGTCATGGGTGCATCAGTACTCTGGCGGACAATTGATTCAGGTACTCCGGTTGCTTTTCCTCATGTCCCTTGGGCTATGGAGGCAGCAGGAAATTATTCAGCGACCTCAGGAACATGGAAGTGGGAATTTTCACGCAAGGATCTTCACCAGGTTGATGATGCTGAATATATCCGCGATCATATGTTCAAGGCAATTTACAGCTCTTTCTCAAATGCAAAGAAGAAACCCGAAAATGCGAATCTGGCTCTTGAGTGGGTATCATATCTTGTGGGAAAGAGAGAATCCAGGAGGTTGAAGGGCGATTATATCTATACTTTTAACGATGAAAGGAATATGGTTGAATTCCCTGATGCAGTGGTGATGGAAAAAAGAAACATTGATGTTCATTACCAGCAAATTGAGGCAGATTCATCTCAGCCTGATTTTCTTTCAGAAGCACTTTATTATCAGGTCGATCATTATTATATTCCTTACCGTTCGCTTTATTCAAGGAATATAAATAACCTGTTTATGGCTGGCCGCTGCTTCAGCAGCTCTCATATCGGACTTGGTGGACCAAGGGTCATGAATACTACAGGCCAAATGGGTGTTGCAGTTGGCTACGCTGCATCACTATGCAAAAAATACAACACGAATCCCCGTGGGATATACGAAAAACACCTTGATGAATTGAAAAGCCTTATATTTAATTCATCATCGGGAACATTATCGGTAGAGAAGAAATGAAAGCTGAAAGCTGATAGCCGATAGCTGATAACATCCCCCTCCCCCCTTCAAAGGGGGATTTCCCTGTTGCCAGTCTCCGTTTTCCATTCTCCTTTTATCTTTATACTTTTGTCTTTTGTCTTTTATCTTATTATGATTTACCCGGATAACTTTGAGACCAAGATAGGTTTTGACAGGATCAGGCAGCTGCTTTCTGAGAGCTGCCTGAGTCCCATGGGAAGGGAAATGGTCAATGGTATACGTTTCGAAAATAACGCAGAGATAATCACTTTCAGACTTTCCGCAACTTATGAGTTTCAGCAGATCCTGCGGTTTGAGGATTATTTCCCGTCGGAACACTATTTTGATTTATCAGGTTTTCTAAATAAAATAAGGATTGCCGGGGCCTTTCCGGAAGTTCAGGAAGTTTTTGACTTAAAAAGGTCAATTGAGACAGTAAAGGCGATCATCAGTTTTTTCAAAAAGAAGGAGGAAACAGGCTACCCGGTTCTGAAATCAATATGCGGAACCGTGAAGTATTATCCCTATGTACTTGATTCAGCTGACAGGATTATTGATAAAGAAGGAAAGATAAGGGACAACGCCTCTCCAAAATTGAAAGAGATCCGCAGTGAAATTGTGCAAAAAAGCATTCAGTCAACCCGGCGGCTGAATTCCATTTTAAAACAAGCTCAGTCAGATGGTATTGTTGATGCCGATACTTCGGCTTCGGTTCGCAACGGACGGGGTGTGATACCTGTAAATACCTATGACAAAAGAAAAATCAGGGGATTGATACATGATCAGTCAGCTTCCGGAAAAACCGTATTTATAGAACCTGCTGAAATAGTGGAGATCAATAATGAGATTGTTGAGCTTGAATATGAGGAGAGAAGGGAGATAGTAAGGATTCTGACATCATTTGCAGATGATATCAGGCCGTATATAGACGACCTTTTAACATCAAATGATTTTCTTGGTGAGGTTGATTTTATCAGAGCAAAAGCTATGCTGGGTAATCAGTTAGGTTCAATTAAACCGGCAATTTCTGCTACTCCCGGCATCTTCTGGAGGAACGCGGTACATCCTCTTTTATTTATTACATTTCAGAAATTGAAAGGAAGAAAGGTAATTCCGCTTGATATTCTATTGGAAGAAAAAAACAGAATAGTCCTGATCTCAGGGCCAAATGCCGGTGGAAAATCCGTCTGCCTGAAAACCGTAGGACTACTTCAGTATATGCTGCAGTGCGGCCTGACAATTCCAGTTGGGGAAGGATCTGAATCAGGAATTTTCAGTGATATTTTCATTGATATAGGTGATGAGCAAAGCATTGAGAATGATTTAAGCACTTACAGCTCGCACCTTATCAATATGAAATACTTCGTCAGGAATGCTTCGGACAAATCCCTGATCCTTATCGATGAATTTGGCACCGGCACCGAACCCATGCTTGGCGGTTCAATAGCTGAAGCAATTCTTGGTGAATTCAATAAATCAGGTTCCTATGGTGTAATTACTACTCATTACACTAATCTTAAACACTTTGCGTCGCTGACTAGCGGTATAATAAATGGGGCAATGCTGTTTGATAATCACCTGATGCAGCCATTATTTCAGCTAAGTATTGGGAAACCAGGGAGCTCTTTTGCTTTTGAAATTGCCAGAAAAATCGGCCTGCCTGAAGAAATACTGAAAAAAGCCTCAGAAAAGGCAGGGATCAAGAACATTAATTATGACCGGAACCTAAAGGATATTGCAAGGGATAAAAGATACTGGGAGACCAAGAGGCAGAATATACGACAGCATGAAAAGCGGCTTGAGGAGCTTATGGAACAGTATGAAAAAGAAATTTCCGGGGCAAAAAACCTCAGGAAGGAGATAATTTCCAAAGCAAAAACGGAAGCGGAATCAATGCTGAGTGAAACAAACAGGATGATTGAAAACACAATCCGTCAGATAAAGGAATCTCAGGCCGAAAAAGAGAAGACAAAAGAGGTAAGACTGAAGCTGGATGAATTCAGGCAGACAGTAGCGGAGGAGACAAAGCCTGTTGATACTGCATCTGAAGAGAAAGTGATAAGGCTGACCAGGAAGGTGAAAAAACTTAAGCCGGAAATTGTTGAAAACAATCAGCCTGTTCCTGAAAAAACAGAAAAGCCATTTGAACCTGGCGATGCCGTCAGAATGACTGATACAATGGCATCAGGAGAGATCATAAAGATTGAAAACCGGATGGCTCAGATCGAAACCGGAAGCCTGAGGTTTTTTGTTCCTCTTGATAAGATTGAACGGATAAGCAAGGCAGAACTGAGGAAGAGTTTAAGATCTGAAAATATCATACCCGAGAGTGATCCTCTCATTATTCAGCGTAAGCTCCATTTCAAGCCTGAAATTGATATCCGGGGTGTGAGGGGAGAAGAGGCAATAAATCAGGTAAGGGACTTTCTTGATAATGCTCTGATGGTTCAGCATCGCAACCTGAGGATCCTGCATGGAAAAGGGAACGGCATTCTGCGCCAGCTTGTCAGGGAGTATCTGTCGACCATGAATATTGTCAAATCCTACCGGGATGAGAATATTGACCTTGGCGGATCAGGGATTACAGTTGTTGAGATGGATTTTTAAATGTAATTACATTGTAATTACATCCTGGTACGCTTTTGCAAATATTTTCTGCTGTATAATTGGAATATTGGATTAAGATTCCTCATTTCGCTACGCTACATTCGGAATGACAACTCATATGGTGGTTAATGGGAGGAAGTGGAAGAGTTAAGTATTAAGATAAAAAAAGGGACATTCTAAATCTGTCCCTTTTCTACTGTCCATTATTATCACTTCTTTTCAATATAGCCTTACAGAACCATAGGAAGCAGTTACTTTAACTTTGGATGAGGGAGAACTATCCTTGCCGACAATACCTGCTGTTTCGCTTGAATTATTCTCAACAATCCGTCGCTCATGCTTGAAATTGCTTTCATCAAACTTAAGGTCACCATAGGATGTTCTGGCATCCAGTTCATAACTGGCATCACTGTCGATCCCATATTTTACACCAATATACCGTGAATCTGATTCAATCAGCTCGAAACCGGCTGGGATCCTGTCCACTGTGATGGATCCGTATCCGCCGTTAAATTTTAATCTTTTGGTAAGCTCCCCGATATTAATGTCGGTGTAACCCGCATCGAGAATCAGGTTGTTGATCTTCTCTATTTCCAGCTTATCATATTTTGTTTCGGCGACAACTGAACTAATATCCTGGATCTGGACCTTGGAATACTTGCTGTTGAGCAGAAGAGCCTGGCATTTCTCAATTTGAAAACTTCCCGCGTATCTTACTGTTGCATCAAGCCACCCTGCTGATTGAATTTCAGCTTTACCATAAGCAAGACTTAAGTAATTTATTGGTTTCTCATTGCCCCTGGTAAGGTTATCGGCTTTCAGATCTCCATATTTTATGTCGAGTTTTACCAGCCCTTTTATCTCTTCAAGCTCGGAATTACCATACCTGTTTACCAGAGTAAAATTGATCCTTGACGGCATTTTTACGGTATAATCAATGCTGAACCGTTTTGAACCACTTCCCCAGCCTGAAAAGTTGAATTTCTCATCGATGATAGTTTTTGCCTTTAGCAGATCGCCATCTTCCGAGAATTGCACATCGATATAGTCCAAAAGCTTTTGGGCACGCTCTCTGCTGCCCAGTTCAACTGTTACTTTTACATCAATGGTGATCTGATTCTGATCTGATGTTTCTACCACAACATCCCCATACCTGTTGTTTATATCGAGAGTTGTATTGGGACCTGCCGTCCACTCCTGGTGAAATTCCTTTGAGACCTCCTGAGCAATTGAAGCCGCAGATGCGAGGCATATCGAGAATACAAGGAGTAACCCTGATTTACAGATTTGTCTTTTCATTTTTTGTCTTATTTTGATTTTCATTCCTTATGGCTTTCAGCTGACTTACTATATATGACATGACTTCCACTTTAGTCTGATAGTGCTCTATCATGGCATTTATAATTCTTTCATCATTGGGATTGGCTTTAAGTTCTTTCTGAAGCTGAACATATACAGAATCCATGCTATTCATTTCAGCAAAGAGTATCTTTTTTTGCTCAGGATTATTTTTCAGATCAATATTTACCAGTTCACTTTCCATAAGATTGACCTGGTGGACATAGTAATTCTCAACTTCCTTGTATTGAGGAGATACATCGCCAAGAGTCATTTTGTTCCTGTCGGGTCTGATAAAATGATCCCATGTCCACAAAGATGACAGGGTCACAAGCAGCGTAACAACTGCTGCCTTCAGGAGGTATGGAACAATACTTCTCTTTATTGTTTTTTCTCCAAACCTGATTTCCAGCTTCCTGTTGAATCTTTCAAAGTGTCCGTTTGACGGTTCTGCTCCGTCGAAGAACTCCTTGTTATTCCTGATTATGTCTTCAATATTTTTCATTTCTGATATGTTTTTCATTTTTTCTTAAGTTCAGCAATAAGTTTCTGCTTGGCTCTTGAAAGCTGCGATCTGGAAGTACTGCTTGAGATTGAAAGGATTTCAGCTATCTCATCATGATCATAACCTTCCAGAAGATAGAGTGAAAGTATTATCCTGTAACCATCGGGAAGCTTGTTTATGGCGTCCTTTACCTCTTCCACCCTGACATCAACTTCTTCTTTCTGTAACATGTCCTCATTGCTTTCATCCCTGATACCTACATGAAAATCAATATCTTCAAAGATCGCTTTCCTTCTACTCAGAGCGTCAAGTGAACGGTTTACAACTATTTTTTTAAGCCATGCTCCGAAACTCACCGTTCCTGAGTAAGTATCAATTTTTTCAAAAGCCGACAGGAACGATTCCTGCATAACATCTTCGGCTTCCATCGAGTCGTTTACAATTCTCAGACTTGTGTTGTACATTGCTTTGTAGTACAATTTATAAATCTGAAATTGTGCTTTCTGGTCACCTGTTTTACACCCGTCCAAAAGGTCCTGGTGTATGTTTCTGAATGCTGCTTCTACATTTGCCATCTTTGAGTAAAGGCTGGTTTTTAACTGAGATGCTGCACCCACTGTCTTTTAAGTTTAACAATCAAAAGACGGGGTCATATTTTTAATGCTGCACTCAATTTAAGAATTTTTTGAAATATTTGAGAAAAATATCAGAACTAATCCCTGGGTCACCTGCCCTGATGAATATTCAAGTTCGGAACCAAAGACGCTGTGGGGTATAGAGAAGATCAATAGAAATACTGCTGCAGCAAGGATTGTGTAAAAAGGTCTCTCTTTGTTCCGGTTCATTATTACTGCAAGTATCCATAAAACCAATGCAATCAGGGTTTTATTATCGGTAAGGTCCCAGCCGAAGGGAACACCAGTCCATAATTCACCGAATGCATAATTCTGCACCAGTGGTCCGAGAATCATTCCTCCTGCAATAAGAAGAATGAGGGTCCATAATGAATACTTTCTGTACAAAGGAAGTTTTACAAGGGCAAAAAGTCCGGCAAGAGTCGAAAAAAGCATTGCCAGGAACATAAATAAAATATGAGGGGCAAGAATATAAGAAGGCACTGCACCTTTGAACCGTATCACCACCGGAGTCTCTTTTAAAAGTGTGGTTGTTCCTTTTGAATCAGTCAGCTCAATATAATACTGGAGCTTCCCTGCTGCTGGCTGTTGCGGAACTTCAGCAAAAAATCCACTTTCTTCAGTTATTTTGAATACCTTGTTCATCAGGAATGAATTAACAGGATAGACTTTGTACCTGAATTCACTCATACGATAATCATCGCTGGTTTTAAACCTCTTGTACCAGAGGTTTGCCTGCATAGCCGTATCCGTGATTTTCAGCCTGATTTCAGGCCTTTCATTAAGTCCAAGGCTCCGGACAAGCTTAAGTTCATATGTTGAGTCATTTACATTTACATTGACTGTCTTCGGATACGTAGGTCCGGTTTTTCTCTGGTAATATGCTGCTCCAATCGTGATTACAACAGCAAGGAACCACAGAAAAGATTTTTTCATAGAAAGTTGGTTTATGTCTTAGACGTATAACTTTTATAATTGTATCAGCAGTACTTCCTTTTTTCCATTCCTTAAGACCTCTACACTTATTGTTTCCCCTTTTTTGAGTTCTCCCAGACGGACTGTATAATCCTGGATATTGTTTATTGACTTGCCGTTAATTGAAGTTATTATGTCGCCTTTTTTCATTCCGCCCAGAGCTGCAGGTCTTCCTGGAAAAACAATATCAGCCCGACAACCATTTTTTACAATTCCGGCAACATCAGGCATTATACCAAGCGTGATTCCTCTTCTTCTCATAGCCGGGTTTATCGCTCCATTTGAACCAGTCTCTCTGAATTTTAGCCGGGCAGTATCATTGACCAGCTTTTCTGCGATGTTAAAGACCACGTCAGATACCTTGACCATTCCGGGATAATTAATTTTATCCCAGGTGTCGCGAGGTGTGTGGTAATCGAGGTGTGGTCCTGTGGAAAAGAACAATACAGGGACATTCTTGACGTAAAATGATGAATGATCAGAAGGCCCGGAACCCTCATCAGTGATGGTGAGCTTTATAATGCTGGTATCGCTGAGTGATCTCACAAGATCCTTCAATCCTTCTGCCGTACCTGCACCTCCAATCTGTAAAGTACTTGAATCCCGCAGCCTACCGACCATGTCAAGATTTATCATGGCGTTAACCTTCTTCAGGTCGATTAATGGATTTTCAGCGAAATATTTTGAACCGAGCAATCCCAGTTCTTCACCCGAGAAAGCAGCAAAAATCATGCTTCTTTTATGACTGCCTCTGGTAAGTGCAAACTTCTCGGCAAGTTCTATCATTTCTCCAACTCCTGATGCATTGTCATCAGCACCATGGTGGACTGCAACCGTATCCCTTGCCCTGCTTGATGGACCGCCCATGCCGAGATGGTCAAAGTGTCCGCCAATAATTAAATATTCACTCTTCAGCTTTTCATCTTCCCCCGGAAGTAACATTATTACATTCCTTGTACCTGATTTTTTCACAATGATCTCGGAACCTGCATAAACATGTGTAACAGTCGAAAAAGCTGAAGGTTTTTTTGTCATATTGATCTTTTTTTCAAGATCCGCAATATTGGTTTTTGTTTTTGCAAGGATCATGTCGGCAATGTTTCTTTTGATCCTTAAAACCGGTATTTCAACAGAAAAAGCTTCGGAGGACAAGGGCTCAAAACTGTCTTCCTGATCATTAATGGGTCCGGAAACCATCAGTACACCTGAAGCTCCCATGTCTTTAGCAAGCAGGGCTTTGTCCCTGTCGCTATTAAAAGGTATGAATCCGCTGACAGATTTGTTTGGTTCAGGATCGCCGCGGAGTATAAGAACCCACTTACCCTTTACATCTATCTTTTCATAATCATTCCATTGCAGACTGTCGTTCTTTATATTGAATCCATATCCGGCAAAAATAACTTCAGCATCCAGCTCTGAGCTGCCGCTGAAAGAAAATGGCATAAAACCGGCGGATGCTTCTAATTTCCTGCCATCAACTGAAAGAAAATTCTTTTCACCAGCGATAACTTTATCTGCTACCTTATATCTCTGAAAACCATCGCCGGACAGAGGCTTAAGGCCTGCCCGCGAAAGCTGATCCTTAATATAATATGCAGCCAGGCTGTCCCCGGCTGTCCCGGTCTGCCTTCCTTTCAGTGAGTCGGATGACAGGAACTTAATATGATCCCGGAGCTCGTCAGGTTTGATCTCCCTGGTAACAGAATTGTTACAGGAAAAAGCAACTATTGTAAAGAATACCGTAACCGGCACTATTCTTTTAAGAAAATATTTAACCATAGAAATTACCATAATACATCAATAACAACCTGTTATTCAAAAAGTTTAAATGCCTTCTTAATGAGCTCAATCGCTTCCCTCAGCTGTGCCTCTGTGATAACAAGAGGCGGTGCAAAACGTATTATGTGCTCATGCGTTGGTTTGGCTAATAATCCACAGTCTTTCATTGTAAGGCAGACATCCCATGCTGTCTTCCCGTTCTTCGGCCTGATAACCACAGCATTGAGCAGTCCTTTGCCTCTTACAAGCTCTATCATATCCGACTTTACGCTCCTAAATTCATCCCTGAAGATCTTCCCAAGGTATTCGGCATTTTCGGCCAGTTTTTCATCTTTAATTACATTGAGCGCTGCAATAGCAACCTTGGCGGCAATCGGATTTCCTCCGAATGTTGATCCATGTTCACCAGGCTTGATTGTGAGCATAATATCATCATCGGCCAGCACTGCTGAAATAGGCATAACTCCGCCTGAGAGGGCCTTGCCAAGTATCAGGATATCCGGACGCACACCTTCATGGTCGCATGCCAGAAGCTTTCCGGTACGGGCTATTCCTGTCTGAACTTCATCCGCAATAAACAGGACGTTATGTTTTTTACAGAGGTCATATGATTTTTTGAGATAACCTTCATCAGGAACAAAAACACCTGCTTCACCCTGAATGGGTTCTACGAGGAAACCGGCTACATCCGGGTCTTTCAGAGCATTTTCAAGTGCTTTAAGATCATTGTATGGTATAATTAAAAAGCCGGGAGTAAATGGTCCGTAATCATTTGTGGCATCCGGATCGGTCGACATCGAGATTATTGTGATCGTTCTCCCGTGAAAGTTGCCCTCACAGCAGATTATTTTTGCATTGTTTTCCTTTATCCCTTTCTTCTTGTAGGCCCATTTGCGGCAGAGTTTAAGGGCAGTTTCATCACCTTCGGCACCTGAATTCATGGGAAGAACCTTATCATAACCGAAATACTTCGTGACATACTCTTCATATTCTCCCAGTACGGAATTATAAAACGCCCTTGAAGTAAGCGTAAGCCTCTGAGCCTGATCAGTTAATGCCTTTACAATTTTCGGATGGCAATGACCCTGGTTCACAGCAGAGTAAGCTGAAAGAAAATCAAAATATCTCTTTCCATCCACGTCCCAGACGAACGGACCTTCACCTCTTTCAAGCACCACTGGCAGCGGATGGTAATTGTGTGCCCCGTACTTCTCTTCACGATTTATATAATCTTGAGCATTCATATCATTGATATTTAATCAGTTATGTATTTTTAGAAATTAAGTTACAATTTTACGAAAGCTTTTCGTCATTTCAAAATCTCAATCCTTACCGGACCGATCAATCCCGACTCAACCAGAGGATCTCCTGATTTGTAATACCTGTGAGTTGTGAAGGTGTAGCGTTTTGTGGGTCGTTGTGCTCCGTTGAGAAGCCATTCCGGCCATTTTCCATTTTCGATACCATCCCATGGTTCCGATTCATCTCCGATGAGCCTGTTGATCCACAGATTTATAATTGTGATCTCAAGATTATTATCAGTATGTCTTACTGCATCTGATATATTTACCTCCCAGGGAGACGTCCACACAACACTGAGATCCCTGTTGTTAAGTTTCACTCTTGCTATGTTCTTTACATTACCAAGATTGAGGTAGATTTCGGATTTCTTTAGTGACCCTTCAGATTCAGGCAGGCTGAATGTTTTTGAATAAACAGCCTTTCCGGAATAGTGCTTTATGCCATCCTCAGGCCGGATTGACCAGTCGGTGAGTTTCTCAAACTCTATTTTCGATGGTCCTCCCCATAATGTATCGAAAGCAACACTCCATTGACCATCCAGCGTCATTAATACACTCTTTCCGGGGAAATTCTTTTCTTCTGCCAATCTGTTTTTATTGTTTATTTCTGATTTATAGAAAACAATGAAGAAGCTCTGGTAAGGAGCCAGTTTAACGGGGACACCGGTCAATCCATCCCTGGGAAAAATATCAGGTATTAATTTTATCTTTCCTGTAACGGCGTCCCATAATTCAGCTGTTTTCTTTCCGTCACGGAAATAGCAGGTGTCAGTTACTTCGCTTCCGGTCCTGTTTGATATGAAATAGATTTCCCGGTCAAAGGTCTTCCGGTGAGTGTACCTTATATTTCCTGAAGCTTTGAAATCAGGCTTAATGCCTTTATCTGCAAGCAATCGTTCTGTCAGAGAGTATTCCGGATAGAGTGAAAGGGAGTCAGGATCACCACGAATGCCCCTGTGTGGATTTACAAGTTCTTTGCCCCACCAGATATTTCCCTTGCCATAAGCACGTTTGGTCAGTTTCCCGGGCATATTCCCGCCTCCCCATATTTCACGGGACATGGATGCTGTTATTTCATCACATCCCGGGAAACCTGAAAGTGAGGGTGATTTGACAGGAGGGTTGCCGATTACAGTTGCACCAGCCTCAATAAGTGACTTTATTTTTGCAAGGAGTTCAGGCGTCATTGTTATGACATCCGGAAGAACCATCAACTTGTAGGGGCCTCCTCCAGGAAAAACTATTGAACCATCCTTAACTGATGCATTTTCTACCAGGAAGAGAGGAGAGCAACCGTCAAAGGAGAAGCCCCTCTTATCGGGCATTACAGGTTTGCCATCCAGTGCCGAAGATGGAGGACGGAATATATTAGGTGCTCCTTCAGCGGCCAGGTAAAGTATGTCAGCAACTGGTCTTCCCTGCGACAGAATAAACTGGCATCTCGAAATATATCTGTGATATTCATTGACCATGGGCCACCATGTCTGACCGCGATCCCAGTGAACACCATATGGCCCCATCGTTACACCTGGACGGTACTCATCGCCATAAGGTTTATGAGCAAAAGTATGATAGATGAATCTGTTGATTCCCATGCAGAAAGCCCAGTCTCCCTGATTCTTCATATCCTCAGGGTATTTTTTCCATGCTTCATGGCTGTTGGCTGTAAAAGCCTCTGCAGCTACTACCGGTACTCCCTTTACATGAGCAATTGAAGAGGACTCAATACAGCTGAAAGCTGAATTGAAGCCATATCCCTCACTCCAGAATTCGCACATCGGGACGTCAGCCACACTTCCAAGATCGAGGTCCGAAGCAGGATTCATATCATAGGGCTCTATCGAAAGACGGAATCCATTCCTTCTTCCCAAATCCCTGAAACGCTTAGCATGATTCTCTGTTATCAGTTCACTGGAAGTAAGGCGGATGTCCCATAAGAACCTTTCGCTTGTCTCCAGACTGTTTACAACAAGACCTGTATAGACCGGCAGAAATAATTCAGGGTCATACCCGCGCCTTTTAATGAACTCTTCCCTGAATCTGTTGCTCCAGTTCTGGGCTCCCATTTCCCAGCTGTCGATATGGATCATTGTCCAGCCGCCGCCATTTTTGACCTTTTTTGGCAATGTCTTTTTAATCAGCTTGTTTACATATGCATTATAATGAGCGTCAAAAGAGACTGTATCGAATTTATCGGCTTCAAATCCAAGTCCTGGCAATGGTGCCGGACGAGTGACCGCTCCGTTATTGCGCTTACCGAATCTCATAATAGTCCATTTACCTGCCGGAATTTCCCAGTTTAGATTTCCATCTTTCTGAAGCTTCTCCGTAAGATTTACAATGCTTTTTTGTTCTATGACTGAACCTCCCGATCCTTCAGCTGTTATAGGTTCCGGTATAAAGGGAAGCACTCCTGGTTCAGAAGTGTAAGGAGCACGATAGTAAAGGGCTTTTTCATCAATTCTGCTGATGATCTCCGGAGCATCCGGAGAAGGAAATGCGAGAACAAGAACATCTTCATACCAGCTATCCCGTTTCGATTTAAGCTCCTTTGTCAGACTGTTCTCTCCGAAAAATGGCCGTTTTGGTTTTGGTACCGGCAGCCTGCCATTGAACAAGCCCGGACCTTTTACAATAGTATCACTTGCAACAAGATGCATCATCGACTGAGATGGAGTAACCCATGGCCCGCCGCTCCCTGCCCAGCCGGGACCTGATCCCAGAATTATCCTGATCCCCAGACGTTCAGCCTCTCTTACGGCATGTTTGAAAAGCTCCTGCCATTCATCGCTCAGGAAATCCACTTTTCCACGCGGAACACCGACATTCACCTCCAGGAATAATACGTAACCAATGCCTGCTTCTTTCATCGATTCGAGATCGGCAGTGATAGCTTGACGCTCAATGTTTCCATCCATAAAATACCAGTAAACCCCTGGTCGGGCCGAATCGGGAGGATTTGTAAATCCTTGTTTAATTAAATCGGAATGTTTTGAATTGCTGCAGGATGAAATGAAAGTAACCAGGAAAATAAGTGGCATCCATCCCTGGGATAAACTGAATTTATTCATTGTCTGAAAGATCTGGCCTTAATTCTTCTGTTCTCCTGACGGACTGCTCATGCCTCCATTTCTCAATTTCAGCTGCATGACCGGAAAGCAGTATATCAGGAACTTTCCATTCCAGGAATTCAGCAGGCCGCGTATAAACCGGAGGAGCAAGCAGATCATCCTGGAAAGAGTCAGATAGGGCAGACTGTTCATCCGACATGGCACCCGGAATAAGCCGGACTATCGCATCAATTATTACTGCAGCCGGGATCTCTCCGCCTGACAGAACATAATCTCCTATCGATATTTCCCTTGTAATAAGATGGTCCCTTATCCTCTGATCAACGCCTTTATAATGTCCTGCAAGTATTAAAATGTTGTTTTTTAGGGAGAGCGCATTGGCTGTTTTCTGAGAGAGTTTTTCGCCGTCGGGTGAGGTATAAATTATTTCGTCGTATTCTCTCTCGCTTTTAAGCTTTTTAATTGCTTTGTAAACAGGTTCGATCATCATTACCATTCCTGCACCACCTCCAAAAGCGTAATCGTCAACACTTTTATACTTATCGTTTGCAAAATCATGAAGATTGAAAATATTTATCTCAACCAGACCTTTATCCCTTGCTCTTTTTACAATTGAATAGTTTAGGGGGCTATGAAGCAATTCCGGTAAAACAGTAAGAATATCAATTCTCATTTTATCCCAGTTTTTGTAAAAATACAAAGAATTTCAGAAGACTTGAGTATTGCCAGGAATCCGATGATATTTATTAAATTTACTCTGTAAAAACACATAACACATAATACATAATACATAATACATAATACATTTCAAATGGAATGCAGATCCGATTGTGGTGCATGCTGCATTGCAGTTTCAATTTCGTCGCCAATCCCTGGAATGCCTGGTGGAAAACCCGCAGGAATAAGATGCAATCACCTCCTTGATGATTATCGGTGTGCACTTTATAATCATGTCGAAAGACCTAAAGTATGTTCCGATTTTAAAGCAGAGCCTGAGTTTTGCGGAAACAACAGGGAGGAGGCGTTACGGATATTATATTTACTGTCAAAATAGGGAGTCTGCTTCGTCCTGCTTGCGGAACGAAGCAATCCACAACTATTTCCCGGAACTATATACTATTTTGCCTCCCGCAATTGTATAATCAACCTTCGTCTTCATGATCTGACCCTCCGGTATTGAAAGAAGGTCTTTATCGAGTATGACAATGTCCGCAAGATACCCGTTTTTGATAATACCCTTTCTGTCTTCCATGAATTGAGCGTATGCAGAGCCAAGTGTATAGTATTTTATTGCCTCCTCCATTGTGAGTTTCTGTTCCGGGAACCAGCCATCACCTTCTTCACCAAGCCTGTCTTTCCTTGTAACGGCTGCATATAAACCTTCCATCGGATTAAGCGGTTCAACCTGGTAATCAGTGCCAAAAGCAAGCTGAGCCCCTGTGTTAAGGAGGCTTCTCCAGGCATATGCGCCTTTGCTTCGTTCAGTTCCGATCCTTTTTTCGTAAAACCTTTTATCGGATATGCAGTGTGTTGGTTGCATCGAGGCAATTACCCCGAGCTGAGCAAATCGTGGTATATCCTTAAGTCTGAAGGGTTTGAGCATGTTCATCGCGGTGACGGCTGTCGCGTTTGCCATTCACATTCAGAGCCTTCTCATAAGCATTCAGGGTCCAGTTGTTTCCTTTATCACCGATTGAATGGACACCGATCTGAAAACCCATCTTATCGGCTGCCAAAACCATTTTTTCAAATTCTTCATATGGCATCATTGCAAGCCCTGACGATTTCGGATTATCAGCGAAGGGTTCAAACATGAGAGCCGTTCCTGATCCAATTGTACCGTCGATGAATGCCTTAAGGTATCCAAAACGTATCCAGTTGCCTCTGGCGGGATATTTTTTTCTGAGTTCATTATATTTCCTGCAGGACCGAAGTGTCTCCGGTAAGAGGTTTTCCAATGTCAATCCTGCTTGTAAGAAGGCCTTCCGCCTGAAGCTTTTCATAAGCGCTGAAGTCTGCACTTCCGGGGATCTGGATGCTGGTAACACCATACTCCCTTGCTTCTTTAAGGGCAAGAAGGTAACCCTTTCGTGATTCTGTCTGCCTCTTCCTCAGGTGTCCTGCCTGGTTTAACAGCACCTGTTTTCATAAGGTTTTCTGCATTCTCTTTAAGTATACCGGTAGGCTCACCTGTAACAGGATCTTTCTGAATCTCGCCACCGAAATGGATTTGGAGTATCCTTTGTAATGCCTGATTTTCTCAGGACATAGCTGTTAACCAGCACTGAGTGGCCGTCAGCACGGCTCAGAACCACGGGATTATAAGGAGAAACCTTGTCTATAAGCTCTTTAGACGGCCATTTCCTGTCGATGAACATTTCATGCTCCCAGTGGCCGCCTTCGATAAGTTCTCCCGGTTTTGACCTTGCAACCTGTTCTCTGACCTTTTCGGTGATAATTGACGGATCAGTAGTGTACCGGAGTTCAATATAATCAGGATCGAGGGGTCCAAAATGAACATGGGCATCATTGAATCCGGGAATTACAAGTCTTCCTCCGGCATCAATCACCTTTGTAGAATTTTTATCAATCATTCCGGATATTTTCTGCGTAGTACCCACGGCGATTATCTTTTCACCTTTAATGGCAATCGCTTGCGCCATAGGATTATCCTTGTCTATTGTCAGCACCTTGCCGTTAATAATAACAAGATCGGCTTTCTCCTTTTTGTTGTTTGAACAGGAAATTATCATGATTATAATTGATAATGAGATGATTAGAATTTTCATAATAAGTTCTTTATAAGAGTGAAATATATGAAAAATATTCTGAGAGATATATTATCTGAGTCTGTTTCAAAAATCATTTTAACCGCAGAGAACGCTAAGTTATAGCAAAGGACGCAAAGCTAATATTACAGACAATAAGCTCTTTGCGATCTTTGCGCTAAGACTCTGCGACCTTTGCGGTTAATTATTTAAGTTTCTATAGATCTCAGCACGTTCCTAAGGAAATTTAACTTCTTGTTAAGAATTTTAAGAGTTTCTTATTACTTCCCATATGTTAAAAGGTATAAATTCGCAGAAAATCAAAAACATGAATATTGCACTTATCGGGTACGGCCGTATGGGTCATGAGATAGAATCAGCAGCTCTCAACCGTGGTCATTTCATAAAGCTTATCGTTGATAAAGACAATTTACAGGACCTGAATGAACGCAGCACCAGGGATATTGATGTTGTTATTGAGTTCACAACCCCTGAAACTGCATTTGAAAATGTCGTCAAGTGCCTGGAAATGAAGATTCCTGTTGTATGCGGTACAACAGGCTGGCTGAAAGATTATGATAAGGCAGTAGCATGCCTGCAACGAAAACAGAACTGCATTTATACACTCTTCCAATTTCAGCATCGGTGTAAACATCCTTTTCAGGCTTAACACGGAACTTGCGAAGCAAATGTCGCATTTTAATGATTATAAACCATTTATTGAGGAAATTCATCATACAAAAAAGCTTGATGCACCAAGTGGCACCGCCATAACCCTTGCCACAGGGATCATCAAGTCAGCATCCGGGATATCAATGGATGGTGTTTTGAGAATGATAAGGCTGATAAAAAAATTCCTGTAAGGGCAGTCCGCGAAGGTATGGTCCCCGGGACTCATACAATTATCTGGGATTCCGAAATTGATACCATAAGCATCAGACATGAAGCCAAAAACAGAAAAGGGCTGGCTCTTGGAGCTGTTATTGCGGCGGAGTATATTCAAACCAGGAAAGGAGTATTCACAATGAACGAAGTACTGGGATTCTGATAATTATTTTTAATTTTGCGGGTTCTTACTCAATAATCTAATATGACTCAATCATTAAGGAAGAAATACATCAGGTTTGCAATAGCCGCACTGCTTTATATCCTGGTAGTAATCTGGATAGGTAACTACTGGTTTCTTTTAGGTCTGGGGATCATATATGATATGTATGTCAGTGAGAAAGTTAACTGGACCTTCTGGAAAAAAAGGGAGGGAAAAAACAGTAACTTCGTAGAATGGCTCGATGCAATAATCTTTGCTGTCATAGCCGTCTCTCTGATAAATATCTTTTTTTTCCAGAATTACCGGATACCAACAGGCTCAATGGAGAAATCGCTTCTCATAGGCGATCATCTGTTTGTGAGTAAACTGGCTTACGGCCCGAGAATGCCAAATACACCCATAGCATTTCCCTTCACGCAGAATACAATGCCTCTGACAAAAGGAAAATCATGGTCCGATCTTATAACATGGCCTTATAAACGACTTGCAGGATTTGGTAAGGTCCGGAATAATGATGCAATTGTTTTCAACTTTCCTGCCGGGGATACAGTTGTTCTTGAAAGAACGGAAACAGCTTACTACGAAATCGTCAGGGAAACTGCAAGAGACATGGCGCAGAGGGAAAATCTCGGAAATCCGAAGCCAAAACCTGCTGCTTACTATATGAAAGCAGCAAGGAAAGAGGTATGGGACAGGTTTAATATAATTTACCGGCCTGTCGACAGGCGGGATAATTATGTTAAGAGATGTATTGGTATTCCGGGTGATACACTTGTTATTAAAAAGGGTTCAGTTTATATAAACGGAAAGCTTGTCCCTGAAAACAATGGTCAGCAGCTAAATTATATTGTTGCTACCAATGGCACAACAATTAATCCAAAGACGTTTGAACGGCTTGGTATTTACAAATCAGACCAGACAATGATTTCCGGATCAGTATATTTTCTGCCATTGACAAAATCCAATTCCGAAGCAATCTCAAAATTTGCCAATGTAAAAGAGGTTACACCCTATTTTTCTTCGCCAGAGGATAGTAATCCTTTAATTTTTCCGCACAGCAGTACGTATCGCTGGAATGAAGATTATTTCGGACCTCTCTGGATACCGGCAAAAGGTGTCACCGTTAAACTTGATACCTCAAACCTTTGCCTGTACGATCGTATTATTGATGTTTATGAGAATAACGATCTGCGTGTTGAAGGTCGGACCATTTATATCAATGATAAGCCCGCAGACACCTATACATTTAAGATGGACTATTATTTTATGATGGGAGATAACCGCCACAATTCAGCTGATTCACGGTTTTGGGGCTTTGTTCCCAAGGACCATATAGTTGGCAAGCCCAAGTTCATCTGGCTCTCGATCGATAAGGAAGCGTCGGGACTGAAAAAGATAAGGTTTAACAGAATAGCAAAAAAGATAAGATACTATGAAAAGGGACATGAGATCACATGTCCCTTTTCTTCTTGTATGATATTTCTTATTTCACCTTTTCGACAATTGCCTTGAAAGCTTCAGGATGATTCATGGCGAGATCTGCCAGGGTTTTCCTGTTGAGGGCGATACCCTTCTTCTCAAGATTCCCGATAAACTGTGAATAGCTCATTCCATATTGACGCACTCCGGCGTTAATCCTCTGGATCCACAGTGACCTGAATTCACCTTTCTTCTTTTTCCTGTCGCGGTAAGCATACCCAAGACCTTTGTCGAGAGTATTTTTTGCAACTGTTATTACGTTTCTTCTTGAACCGAAGTTCCCTTTTGTCTGCTTAAGAACCTTTTTTCTCCTGGCTCTTGATGCAACTGAATTTACTGATCTTGGCATAACTCATTTTTTTTGATTGCCAGCGTTCCGCTTTCAGCGAAATCTTTCATGCTGTACAATCTGTTAATACTAGTTTAATTTAATCAATACGTTTAGCAATTACTTATTTGCTTGCAAGAAGAAGTTTTACGTTCTTCATGTCTGCTTTGTCAACCAGTCCGCCATAGGTAAGATTTCTCTTGCGTTTAGTCGATTTCTTGGTCAGGATATGACTCTTAAATGCATGTTTCCGTTTGATCTTTCCTGTTCCGGTCAGAGAAAACCTCTTTTTTGCACCGGAATTAGTTTTCATTTTTGGCATTTTTCTTTTATCAAAATATGTTAAAAAACTACTTCTTCTTTTTCGGAGAGAAAGAGATAATCATTCTCTTTCCTTCCAGGCGTGGAAGCTGTTCCACTTTCCCGAACTCCTCAAGGTCGTTGGCAAAACGCAGTAATAAGACTTCGCCCTGCTCCTTGAATAAAATAGATCTTCCCTTAAAGAACACATAAGCTCTTACTTTTGCACCCTCCTCAAGGAATCTCATTGCGTGCTTGAGCTTAAAGTTATAATCGTGATCATCAGTATTCGGACCGAACCTTATCTCTTTTACAACAACCTTTGACGTCTTTGCTTTGATCTCTTTCTGCTTCTTTTTTTGCTGATAAAGAAATTTCTGATAATCAACAATTTTGCAAACAGGGGGATCCGCATTTGGGGAGATTTCTACAAGATCGAGCTCCATTTGATCTGCCAGTTTCAAGGCATCCTGGATACTCATAATTGCTGCTTCTATTTCATCACCGACAACTCTGACCACTCTTGCAGTGATCTTGTTGTTAATTTTGTGAGCTGGCTGGGTAATCCTGCCAGGGCTTCGCCTGATTGGTCCGGTAATAGCTTTTTCCTCCTTACTTTCGTTAATACTAATATTAATTCAAAAAGTGCGATTAATATGCAACTTCTTTGTTAATCTCTTTTACTACAAATTCAGCAAATTCTTCCAGTTTCATGCTCCCTTTATCACCTTCACCCTGCTTACGGACAGCAATTGTTCCGCTCTCAACCTCTTTTTCACCAATGATCAACAGGTAAGGGATCCTCTTTAATTCATTATCCCTGATCTTCTTACCTATCTTTTCACTCCTGTCGTCAATTAGTGTGCAAATATCGGAATTATTTAGAAAATCCAAAACTTTTACTGCATAATCATTAAATTTTTCACTTATAGGTAAAACTACTGCCTTTTCGGGGGCAAGCCAAAGCGGGAATTTCCCTGCTGTATTTTCTATAAGTACTGCAATAAACCTTTCCATCGATCCGAATATGGCGCGATGGATCATTACGGGTCTGTGCTTCTGATTATCACTGCCGTTATATGTCAGATCAAACCTTTCAGGAAGGTTATAGTCGACCTGGATAGTACCCAGCTGCCATTTTCTTCCTATGGCATCTTTTACCATAAAATCGAGCTTCGGCCCATAAAATGCTGCTTCGCCCAAGAACCACTGTTGTTTCAAGTTTCTTTTCTTCAGCGGCCTCAATAATGGCTTTTTCCGCTTTTTCCCAGTTTTCATCCGATCCTATATATTTCTCTTTATTTTCAGGATCACGGAGGGAAATCTGAGCTGTAAACTCATTTAAATTCACAGCTTTAAATATAAATTGTACAAGGTCGATTATGCTTTTGAATTCTTCCTTGAGCTGGTCGGGTCTGCAAAAATGATGAGCATCGTCCTGGGTAAAGCTTCTGACCCTTGTCAGTCCGTGCAGTTCACCGCTTTGCTCATACCTGTAGACAGTCCCGAATTCAGCCATCCTGTACGGAAGATCCTTATACGAATGCGGCGTTGCATTAAATATTTCACAATGATGTGGACAATTCATCGGTTTAAGCATGAATTGCTCTCCTTCCTGTGGCGTCGACATCGGCTGAAATGAATCTTTCCCGTACTTTTCATAATGACCTGAGGTCTTGTAAAGGTTTACATCGCCAATATGAGGTGTTGCAACAATCGCATAGCCTCTTCTTTTAAGAACTTTGGTCATGAAATTAATCAGGTTCTGTCTCAATTCGGTTCCTCTGGGCATCCATAACGGAAGGCCCATCCCGACCTTATGTGAGAAGGTGAAGAGCTCAAGCTCTTTTCCTATACGCCGGTGATCCCTTTTCCTGGCTTCCTCAAGAAATACCAGATAATCATCAAGCAGTTTCTGTCTGGGATAAGTTATGCCGTAAATCCTCGTAAGCATCCTGTTCTTTTCATTGCCCCGCCAGTAGGCACCGGCAACATTTAGAAGCTTTATGGCTTTGATCGGCTCTGTAGATGGAAGATGAGGTCCGCGGCAAAGATCGGTAAAGTTGCCCTGTGTATAGAGCGATATTGTACCGTCTTCAAGCTCACCAATAAGCTCAACTTTGTACTGATCCCCTTTTTTCGAAAATAATTCAAGTGCTTCTTTTTTGCTTACCTCTTTCCTCGTAAAGACAAGGTTTTTGGCAGCAATCTCTTTCATCCGGTTTTCGATCATAGGTAGATCGTTATCGGTAATTGTTATTCCGTCGCCCGGATCCACGTCATAGTAGAATCCGTTATCGATAGCCGGTCCGATTCCAAATTTAATTCCAGGGTAGAGGCTCTCGAGGGCTTCAGCCATCAAATGTGCAGATGAATGCCAGAATGCATGCCTGCCCTGCTCATCATCCCATTTGTGAAGCTTCAGTGTTGCATCTGAATTAATCGGCCGTGTCAGATCAATAACTTCTCCATTTACAGTTGCAGCATATACTTCTTTTGCAAGTCTCGGGCTGATCTGTTCAGCTATTTCAATACTGCTGATACCGTTTTTGTATTCCTTTACGGAGCCGTCAGGGAATGTTATATTGATCATTATGTGAGTTTTATTTTTATTGGAGTGCAAAGATAATGATATTTTTTAAGATTTATTACCTCCCCCCTTAATCCCCCTCTCCCAGGAGAGAGGGGGACTTAATTTACTGTTTTTCAAACCCCTCCCTCTCCGGGGGAGAGGTTGCCTGCCTGCCGGCAGGCAGGGGGAGAGGTGAATTTATGGCACGCAATTTGAATTTACTAAACTGAATTAATAAATATCATCACCATGAAAAAGATATTATATCTCTCACTGGTTCTTCCCCTGATCCTTTTCTCATGTGAAATGTCACCCAGGGCTTACTTTTCTGCAAGCCCAGGTAATCCGGTTGTAGGGGAGGAGGTCTGGTTTACAAACGAATCAGAAAATGTAGCAAGCTTTGAATGGGATTTTGGAGATGGAAATATTTCAAATGAAGCAAATCCGATTCATAGATTTACTTCTACAGGAACCTTCACTGTTATTCTTAAGGTATGGTCAGGAAGCGGCTTAAGCGATGAGGCTTCCCTTGCCCTCAACGTTAAGATACCAACACTTCTTGAAATTGAGGTTCTTGAATACTATGATGAGTACCCTGTTGAAGGCGCCAGCGTGATCCTCTATCCGACCCTGACTGACTGGGAAAAGCAAACCCACAGTGTTAATGAGGGTTTCACTGATTCAGATGGCAAAACTGTATTTACTGATCTTGACAATGTAGTTTACTACGTTGATGTATGGGAAGCAACTCATGACAACTATGCCTTAAAGGAAGAGGATGCTGGATTTATACGGACCTCGAAAATAATATCTAACAAGATCAACAGGTTCATCGCATATGTCGATAAAGTGGACCATGGAAAAGGTGAAGGCAGACGCGACTTGTCGATGGTTATCAAAAAGCTGGAAAGAAAACCTGAAGATAAGAAACAACCTGAAGCAACTTCAGATACATCCGGCTGGCAGGAATTATATGCAAAAAGAGCAATTAAGAAATAAACTGATTAACTGATTGTTTAATTTCATCCAGATCACAATAATGAATTAAAGAACCCCTGATTCAGGGGTTCTTTATATTTTTATGGGACTTATTTACTTATCCGTGTTAGCATTAGGTATGTTTAAATCTATCTTCCTGGTCTGTCGTTTTCTTATGTCACTGTTTCTTATCACATCACCTGAGATCTGTCACTCGTAAAAAACAAAATCAAAAATCAAAGAAATGCTAAAATTCAAAGTCCAAATTTAGACCCTTAGCGAGCCGCGGAACCCCCTGACGGCATAGTAAGATTCTGCACCATTGTGATACACGAAGACATGGTCGTAGCGACGATCACAAAAGAGTGCACCGCCGAGTTTTCTAATCTCAGCAGGTGTTTTCACCCAGCTCGATGTTTTCGTATCGAAATTTCCAAGTTTCTGCAACTCCCGATATTGTTCTTCCGTTAAAAGTTCAATGCCCATGGCAGCAGCCATATCAATAGCGTTATTTTCTGGTTTATATTCTTTCCTTGATTCCAGCGCTTCACGGTCGTAACAAACACTTCTGCGGCCTTTAGGACTTTCCGCTGAACAATCATAAAAAATGTATTCGCCCGTCTTTTTATCATGACCAACAACATCCGGTTCACCGCCAGTTCTTTCCATTTCATTGAGCGACCACAGTTTTTCAGTACTCGGTAGCTTCCAGCTTTGCTTGTACTTTAGCCCATTCAAGACCTTTATGGCGGTTCATGTTTTTCTCAAAACGGGCTTTCAATGCTCTGAGTAGTTCTTCACGTTGTTCTGGTGACAACTCCTTTTTTATTTCAATGTTTGACATTGTTTTTATGTTAAGAAAACAAGTAGTTCATTTTAAATTTAACAATGAAGTTGGGTTTATGTTCATACTTTAAAACTCTCTTTTGTACCTGAAGCCCCTACTTAATACTAACGGCCCGGCAATAGCGACGGAACCAGCCTGCCGCGGGGGCATGTTACCGGCAGGAGCAATTCGTAAAAAATGTGACAAACCTATTAATTTTATTGTCCGTGTCAGCCGAAGGCCTTGTTATTTTTTTTGCAAATGTAAATCTTCTATCAGGTCAAAATGAATTTAAAAGTGTTTAAACTCAGTCCACATTTCTGAAATTGGTTTGTTTGGTTTACGACAGAGAATAATCAGTATTCCTTGTTCTTCGTTATTTATTCCGTACTTATTCCTGAATACTTCCTTTACTGTCACATCGGAAAAATGCCTTTTTAGGTAATCTTCAGAATAACCAACAAATATTACAATCGTGGCATCAGGGTTACCAGGTCCCCAGTAATAATAGCTACCAATGCCACTTGCTGCTACAGGTAAACCAAACTTTATTCCGTAATGATTAATTGAACCAGCTTCTCCATAATTCCCTGTGATTATTATGGTATTCTTCTGATCTTCATTTGGCAAGTTTTCATAAACTCTCGAAACTGAACTCACAAGTTCCGGCCATCCAATCATTTCACGATAATCGTAACTGAGATCAGCTATTCCAAACTTTTTCATCTTTTCAATTGATAAAATAGGAAGCCATAAAGGACTAGTAATCAGTGAACTTACGAATAATAGTCCGAGAATGGCGTATTTAGGCCAGTTCATTTGTTTTTTGAGAAGTTTTATTTCCAATATTACTGAACCGGCAGCTAAAAAAACCGGATAAGCTGGTCCCATATAATATGATTGGCCTTTCATTAATAGAAAAACAACTAATGGAATAAAATAGATCCAAACCAATATCTTGTATTTTCTCCCTTGGTCTGAAAAAATAAAGAACAAAATACCGGCAATCCAGATAGGAAGAGTTAAAGGATTTAAAATAAGAATCTGTTCAATTAAAAACTGAAGGGTTGGTGTGCTTTCGTCTTTGCGTAATGCTTGCATATGTTCGAGAACAGGGAATCCGTTTCGGATCTGCCAAATTATATTGGGCAGAAAAATAAGCAGACCGATCAAAGCTCCAAACCAAATCCACTTTCTTGTTAAAAGTTTTCTATGATTGCTTGTTATAATTCCAATAAAAATGGCAAATGCCAAAAAAGCAATTGAGTATTTAGCTAATAGGCCAAGTCCAACAACAAACCCAATGAGCAACCATAGTCTTTGGTTGTTGGTATTAATCCATCTTATAAATAGATAACAGGTAAGAACCCAAAAGAATTGGTCAACTGGTATAGTTTGAAACTGAGTTCCAGCTACCAGATAAATTGGAGCAAAAACAATTGTTAATGAGGCCAGTATTTGAGCAAATATTTTACCGCCCATTTCTTTGGCCATGAGACCGGTCAGGAACACAATTATAGAACTTAACAAAGCAGGAAAGAATCTTAAACCTCGAAGAGTTTCGCCTAGCAGGATTATTGTAAGCTTTGCAAAAAATGGAGTAAGCGGGGGCATATCTGTATAACCAAAAGCAAGATGTTTAGAGCAGTCAATTAAATAGAGCTCATCCCTGTGAAATCCATACTGGCCATTCGTCAAAAGATGAATCGTTAGATTTAAAAATGATATTCCAAGTAATATTAAGGTATCTCGATTCTTAATACTGAGTTTTAACATTTTCATTCGAAGGTATTGTCAAATATAATATTTCCAGCCTTATCACGGTGGGGTATCGGCTTGTGGCTAACTACCCGGCAATAAAGAGGACCGAGCGTAAAGTCCCGACATGTTATGTCGGGATAGCGAGGGGCCGGGTTGAGGAGAGGGCGTGTTACCCGACGCTAGCACCGGGCACGGTCCAGGTACCTTAGGGTACGAAGTTGGCTTAACATTACGAGTGTCGTGGTACAGAACTTTCAAGGCGTTAGTCATTTATCCAGGTGCAGTTAAGTTTATTGCGGGTAGTGGCGGGGTCCGGGTTTGTCAAGTGATACGATTCTATCCTGGTAGTTGGAACGAAAAGCAAAAAATGTGACAAGCAACTTCCCTTTATTGTCCATGTTATGCACAGGATACCCTTTATCAATCGTTTGTTAAACTTATTCTCGGTTTTCTTGGAAACAACATTGGCGTCTTAGATTTGTATTCTAGATATGATTCCCCAAAGCGAAACTCAAGTTCTCTTTCTTCAAAAACTTTCACGAAAAAAAGCAATGCCGGTGTAAACAGGATGAGTACCCAGAGCACAAACATCGTTGACTGAAACCAGATTCCTAATGATAGAAAAAAAGATAATGCTGCTAACACCATAGGATTGCGCGTCCAGGCGTACATCCAATCTACCGCCAATTTCTGACTGAGCTTAATGAAAAAAGGTGCACCGAATCCTTTTAAGGCAAGGTTTACCACTGTCATAAAAGAAGCTGTACCAGTAATAATGACCAGAATCAATCCGATTACAGATGGTACCGGAAGCACCCATCCAGACCAATTATGATGAGTGGCTAATGCTAGTACGATAGGAACACCAAATGTAAAACCCAAACCAAAATGCACAAACGTCGTCATCCAGACGGCATGGCCTATTGTTTGGTGTCGGTCTAGGATCTTCCTACCGAGCCAAACAAGCGGAAATGACAGTAATACACCTCCCACAATGATTGATAAATTAATAACATTTGAAAATTGTGCATTCAACACCAACCACCAGATAGTAAGGATAATTGTGAAAAGGACAATCTTGAAAAATGATTCGATGACATGTTTCATAGTAACCTCCTTTTAAATTATAGGAAATTAAAAAATATTAATTTGCAAAGGATGTAAGATATTCTGATAATTTTGAAATAAAATAAGAATACCAACTCAAAGAACTAATAAAGTTAGCATTTGTGCCATCTTTCAATGTTACTTAATTGTCATGTTATAGGAAAACTGTCTTGAATATTCGAAGTGGCAAGAATGCTAACGGCCCGGCTATAAAGAGGACCGAGCATAAAGTCCCGACATGTTATGTCGGGATAGCGAGGGACCGGGTTGAGGAGTTGTCTTATAGTCACATGTCTTGTTCCCTTCGGAAAGTCTCTCTCCCACGTGTCTATTAAACTTTCTTCAGTCCTACTCCAGGTCTCTAATTCCAGCACGCTCCAGTATTCGCCTCGCAGCCAGATGGGCTCCGTCAACCGGTATTTCCGGGTATGAGACCTTAACACCGAGGTTGGCCTTAATTGCATCGGCCATATCCTGGGGACTCGTGGACGAGACGTGCATACACACTCCAGCTCCGTGACGGAAGAGACGGTTGGCGATGGTAACCTCCTGCTCAGAATGATGTTCGATCGGGAAGAATAGGAAGGGCACGCGCAGTGCCTCAACCTCAATCGTGGTAGTGCCGCCGCCCTGCACAACTGCCAGATCACATGCAGCCAAGTGCTGCCACAAGTGGGGCACCATTCCTCGGCAGTCGATTCCTTTCGGCACGTCAAGTGATTCCGGATCGATACGGGGCCCAGCGACAAGGACCATGTGCAGGGCAGGCACATATTCCTGTAACCAAAGAAAAAGCGCGTCCGCAGAGCTCAAGGAGATCTCGTCCGATTGATGTACCACCTACAGTGCATATCACGAGCGGTCCGTCGCCGTACCCCAACTCTCGTCGTAAGACGTCCCTGGGAGGAACGTACTTTACATTGAACGACAGTGGGTAGCCAACAAATTCAACGTGTTTCTTTGCATAACGCCGGCGGTTAGGTAGTAAAAAACCGAAAGGCCGATCAGGAACGTCCTCGATCTCACCGAAGAATATGGCTGCATTTTGCCTTCGAGCGGTCACACGCCATTCCTTCGACCATACGAGGTTGAGCATCCACGCACCAAACTTCTCGAACACATTACCCGATGTAACCTCCATACCCCAAAAGTCGTACATCATTACAAAAGGAATAGGTGGCAGGACATGGAAGCCGAAGAAGTTGGTGACAGGAATCTCATAGGTCTCGTTTCCGACGATGATGTCAAACTCTCCCCGAGATGCAACTCTACCAATCAGAAACGCATTATGGAACCATGCGTTCAGAGCCCGATACACGTAGATAGTGAGACTGAGACGGCCATTGTGTGCGACTGCCTCTGCAAGATCCGTCTCTCCCCGGTATTTTGCCTGTTCGGGCACGAGCCTCTCCCCGGCCGCTGCCAATACCTCGGACGCGGGTGAGCCCGCGATCCAGGCGATGTCAACGTCGGGACACATTCGGCGCATTTCGGTAGCGATTGCAAGATCGCGTGTCACGTGTCCGAGGCCTAACGATCCGCTTATATAAAGGATTCTGCAACTCATGCGTGTACCTCGCAGCTTTAATCTTATCTTCGGATGCCTATGAGCCACATCGGTCTTTTCCACGGTCTCTCTGCGGGTAATCCGTATGAATCACGTGGTAGTACTGATGGAGCGAATATATAATCTACTGTCAATTAAAGTACAATACTAAATTTAAAATACATTATACAGAATGTTAAAAGTAAGAATTAAAAGAATAATATAGTATTTTAAAGTAGATTATAAAAATTAGCGGTAAACATGATAATTTTAATGTGTTGAACATCTTTTACTATTCCAAATTGAAATGATCCAAGTTCTTAGACAATGTAAGGAAAGTAATCCGTACAAGCCATTTCAATTATAGTTCTGATAAGTGTTACGTCGTTAGTGAAGTCATTACCTATATAAATTTCCCCGTTTAAGTAAGTGAATTAATAAATAACTTTCCTTGATGCAGGAAGATTTTATGCATAACGCATAACGGCCCGGCAATAAAGGGAGGGACAAAGCAAATGCCGTTTATTGTCTGTGTTATAGTGCGTTATATTTTAAGTTTTATTCTTATCGTGATACTTTATTTTAGAGAGTCCAAATCTGGCTCCAATTGTCAGCGCAGGGAAAGGAATAATATGTGAATATCGATTTAACTCGTACGTTATTGGTAATGAAAGGCTCAAATATGGTTCTAGGATCAATTTTTTTGTGATTTGAGCTTTATAGTTAATCTTACAACCAGGTATTATACCTATGGAATAATAATTTTTAAACTGTGTCATTAATGCAGTTCCTAAATAGGCACTAACAAAGAAATTCTTGAATTTGTCAGGTTGAAAATAGTGACGCTTCTCAATTGCCAACTCAAATCCAAATGTAGGCTCGAATCGATAAATAAATGATCCAACATGGCCTATTCCACCCCAGAAATCAGTCGTATTCTTTGCTTTTTTTACCTTTTCAAAACTGAAAATAATTTCGGTAGAATAGCAAAATCCAGTAAATGGATACGGGAAAAAGATAACATCGCAAAGTGCTGGGAATGTAATAGCAGTTAAGAAGACCAAAATAATGACCTTTTTCATCACGATTTGAAATTAAGCTAAGTTAAGTATTTCTTGTTTTGCTATAGTGCGTTTGTCAAAATCAATTGATAATTACGGAGCGTCTTGAATCTTGACTGACGGTGTGGTTTTTGCAGTCTTTGCCCTCCGAAGCTTTAGCGAAGGAGGGCCGGGTACGAAGTTGGTATAAATTACGAGTGTCGCTGTACAAGCTTTCAAAGTGACTTGTAAATTATCAAGGTATTGTTAGTTTATTAACGGCACTGGCGCAGTGTCGCGGTACAAGTAGGAGCGGAGCTAGATATTGGTCAAGGTGCAGAAATATAATTGTGAGCACTGGTGCGGAATCCGGTTTTAGCAGCTAACAGAAAACTATCCAGAAAGCAGGAGCACCTGCCTGCCGGCAGGCAGGAAAGCAAAAACCATGACGGGCTTATTAATTATACCGGTGTTGTTAGCGGAGCGTTTTTTTAGTCAATCAGTTTGATCATATTTTTAAGGCTTTCTCTTTCATAATCCTGCAGTCAGGACAAGCTCCTTAATTTCTGATGGCAATTGTTCATTTTGCCATTTTCTTTCTGCATCTACTGATTTACCTGCATTTTTCACGGCTTTCAAAGCATATAATGCTGCTCCTAGTGAATGGTCAGCCATATGAGCAGTAGCAACAGCATGTCCAACAGAACGGGCCACTGCTATTGAAACCGGATTAGAAGATTCTCTTGCCACAGCATGAGCTTCTACTGAAGCTTTCATTGCATCACCTACTGTAGCCTTTCCATTTGCCCATTCTTTAGCAATCAATAGAGCATTTTTCAGTCGTTCATCTAATTTTTCACCAAAGAGAGGTAAAACATGTTCAGCACAGTCGCAGGCCCATTTAATTAATTGCCTGTGCTGCTCTTTTTTTAGAGGTCCACCCCGATGTTCTGCTATAAATCTTTTGTCTCGCATCTTAATTTTTGTTCGGGCAGGATTGATTTAATCATTTTTGATTATACTGTTTTAGGAGTTAGCGGGCGTTTCTTTATCATTTGTCAAATCCGCAAGTTAGTCGGAATTTGTCTGAGAAAACAGAATTAAAAAGAATCAGATAACTGTCTAAAAATGATGTTTTTAATAACCGCTAACGACCCGGCAATAGGGCCGAGCGTGAATAAAATCGCCCGTGTGGACATTTTTAGCGAAGGAGCCAGTCTGTCGCGGGGGCGTGTTACCTGACGCGCGATGTTAGGAGGGGACCGGGTAATTTTTAGGTCTCAGCTTACTGTTGATTGAATATATCGACCGAAATTTCCACCGCTGTTGTCGTTCCTCTATTCTCAAGCCAGTGTATGGTGTTCTATCCTGGGCGAGCCCACTCCTGGCCCATACTCCTTAACCACTCCATTTCGATGGTCAGTTATCGTTCCTTGCAGAATGTAGACCACGCCCGGCCTGTCTTTATGGTCATGAATCGGGCCGATGACGCCTCCAGGTTCGAGGGTCACCATACGCATACGAAGTTGGCGCCCTGCGATGCCCTCTATTTCAGGGCCAAGGTCAATCGCTGCAAGATGCTTCACCGTAACACCTTCGTCTCAGGTGCCGCTTGTTCAGTTCTCATGGCTATCTCCTTTCTTTTGTTTATCATTATTTATTTTATACATAGTATTTTCCTTTTTAAAAATTAGTAAATGTTGCTCCAAATAACAACCTTTACAAGTAAATCTGCAGGGCTTCTTGCACCCTTACCTCCCTGGTTTATCATATGAGTATAAATAATTGTTGTCTCAACATTTTATGCCTCATAATTCTTGTATTATTCTGATATTATATCCTGAAACCTTATTATCTAATTAACATATGATTCCTCCCTTCTCAAGATGCAATGCTAACTCAAATAACTGTCTTAGGAGCAGGAGCACCTGCCTGCCGGCAGTCAGGAAAGCAAAAAATGTGACAAACAAATGCCATTCATTGTCTGTGTTAGGCGTTCGCAGTAATTTTTTCATCATCAAGTTTGGAGAATGGTCCTTTGGGGACTAACTCGGGTTACTAATCAATTCTATTTATATCATAAATCTTATCCAATTCTTTGAGATAAATCGATGGCTTCAGTTTAATCATTTGCATGGGATACCCATTGATCCAAGGATCCGGATTGCATTTCTGTTTTCTGTTTTCCTTCTTT
>CAVVBY010000021.1:0-19570 GCA_963746685.1 uncultured Bacteroidales bacterium | reverse complement strand
TGATTGATATGAGTTAAAACGTCCCTGCCCCCCTCAAGGTGGGATTTGTTTTCCTCATACACCGTACCTCAAACCTCCTACTTCTTACAAAAAGCATTTATGCCAAAAAGACTTTTCATTTCAGCAATTTTAATTCTCGGATTTCCCGCTTGTTTCTCCCAGCTGCCTGAAGATTTTCCATTGGTTAATAAGTATGATCTACCGGAAGCAAAGTTCTCTCCTTCAAGAACATTTAACGGCACAGCGCTTTTTGGATATATCGATGGAGGAGCTGAACTTTATCTGGAATATGGTTTTTCTGTTGCGTCAATTACTGAAATAGAATACATGCAAGGCAAGTACAAAACTGAAATTTATAAGATGAACGGACCTGAGGCAGCCTTCGGGATTTTTTCAGTCTCGAAATACCGCTGTCTTGATATGCCATCACTGTCTGAATTTACATGCCGGACAAAATACCAGCTTCAGATCTGCAAAGGTCCTTATTATATAAGTATTATAAACGGAACGGGAACCAGGTCTGACAGCATTGCCTCAGCTAAAATCGGCAGGATAATAACGGATAAGATCAAAGACAAGGAGATTGATCTGTCACAGTATTTGCCAGGAATTAAGGATGAATTGCTGAAAACAAAGTGTCTCCTTGCAAAAGGAAGACTGGGTATCGTAAACGGATCACCTGATCTTGAGGACTTTTTTCAGGGAATAACTGATTATACTGCAGTAATTGTTGAAAAGATGAAAAGATAATTATATCGGTTAAAGTTCGGAAATAAGGAATCATATCAGAAGTTTCTTGAGCTTAATAAATTGCAGATATGAGACTCTGGCAGCTTCCGGAAACATTAAAAAAGATTGCCGACTACCACTTGTTAATTGAATTACCTGAATAATTTTGTAAAAACAGATAAAATAAATTTTATGGATATTTTTAAACCTCTTGATCTTTCAAAAGATGCTCAGAAACCCGATACTGAAAGTATTGAAAAGGTGCGCTGCCTGATAATAGGTTCAGGTCCTGCCGGTTATACAGCTGCCATTTATGCTGCCAGGGCTAATCTTAAACCAGTGCTTTATACAGGCCTGCAGATGGGAGGACAATTAACAACAACAACCGAGGTTGATAATTTCCCGGGTTATCCGAATGGAATTACCGGTCCTGATATGATGGAAGATTTTAAAAAGCAGGCTGAGCGCTTTGGTGCAGAGATCCGTTTCGGGATTGCCACAAAAGTCGATTTTTCAGGTAAAACACATAAGGTGACAATCGATGAAAACAAAGTTGTTGAAGCAGATACAGTAATTATTGCTACAGGAGCCACTGCAAGGTATCTTGGACTGGAAGCTGAATCGCGTTATTCAGGAATGGGAGTTTCAGCATGTGCCACATGCGACGGTTTCTTTTACAAAGGTAAAGATGTGGCCGTTGTCGGAGGAGGGGACACTGCAGCTGAGGAAGCAACCTACCTGGCAGGTCTGTGCCGGAAGGTTTATCTGATAGTAAGAAGAAATGTCCTAAGGGCATCGAAGGCAATGCAGGAGGAAGTATTGAATAATCCCGAAAATCGAGATCCTTTGGGAACATCAGGCAATTGATCTTTTTGGAGAGAATGGGGTTGAGGGAGTAGTTCTTATAAAAAAGAAAGGCACACCTCAGGAGGAGACCCTTAAAGTGAAGATCGATGGATTTTTTCTTGCAATAGGGCATACACCGAATTCAGATGTCTTCAGAGAGTTTATTGAAACGGACGAAACAGGCTATATCAAAACAATTCCCGGTTCGACAAAAACCAATATTCCGGGAGTATTTGCAGCCGGTGATGTACAGGATCCGGTTTACCGTCAGGCAGTTACAGCCGCAGGTTCGGGATGCATGGCTGCAATCGATGCAGAACGTTATTTGTCAGAGTGCCACACATAAGACACAGAGAACCACAGAGAAATTAAATAGAGATGAAAACATTTAAAAAAACATTCAAAATTAATGCTGAGCCTTCAGATATTTATTCAGCATTGACAAATCCATATACAATTGAACTTTGGTCAGGTTATCATGCCGAAATGTCGACAGAACCGGGTTCTGAATTTTCCCTCTGGGAAGGTGATATCACTGGAAGAAATCTTGAATTCATACAGGACAGGAAAGTTGTGCAGGAATGGTATTTCGGCGATCAGACTGAGAAATCAATTGTCACGATTATTATTAACCCCGATGGGGAAAACTCTCAGGTCACTGTTGAGCATACAAACATACCGGATGATGAGTTTGCTCAAATCTCGGAAGGATGGAGAGAATTTTATATTGGTGCAATTATCGACTTTTTCAATCCTAATTTTTGAATTCGACAGTGAAATTCATTTCAGGTTTAGGATTGCCCATCAGATCATAAATATCCTCACAACTTGCATAGATCAGGGTTGCTATACCTTTATAACATAGCGTCCCGGCATATTCCTGCATCCTGTCGTTCCATTCAGGGAGCCACGATAGAATATGCTGGTTTATAAACCTTCTGATCTCATTTCTCATTTCCAAACGGCATGCCTCGTCATCGAGAGCAATATACTTGTCATTCAGAAGAGTAAGGAAAAGCAGTTCTATTCCAAGGTTATCATCAGGTATATTATATCGCGTTCTTTTGATCCATCCGTAAGCATTATAAAAATCACTTACTTTTTCTGCTCCCAACACTTCCTCTAAAGAAATATCGGTGTAATTTGATTTTAACGGCGGTGCAAGAGGTTGTCCTGATCCTGAGAGTAATTTATTGAAATCCTCCTGAAGCATGCTTCTGCAAAGAGTCTTGTCCTTACACGATTCCCTGAGCTGTGAAGCAGCTGTATTAAACCTTGGATTACTGCTCTTAACAGGAAGAGCTTTTAAAATACCTTTCGACCAGAAATCAACCACACATTCCTCAACTGGCTCATACATTATCATACTGCCTGCAAAATAAAGGAGCATGTTGTAACCCTTTAAAACAGAATTTTGATCTTTTTGTGTTTTAGCTTCCATAAATTGGGAAGATCAGGATTTTAAATTAGATGGAAATAATTAAATCAGATCAGCAGATTTAATAATCTATAAACCAAAATATGGGTGGTATTGTTCAAAACTAACTAAAAAATAGATTTTATCAAGGATTTATAAAACCACCCCGTCCCGATCCGCCAGATGGCGGACGGACACCACTTCTTTGAAAAGAATGGGAAAGTTTTGATTTACAATACCATATATTTCTCCTCCTTTCTAAGGAGGAGCACCCTGACCGAAGTGTCAGGGGGAGGTGGTTAGCTTTTTAGCAGCCCCTACTCCGACTTATCGGAGGGAGGTGGTGTGAGATTAATGTGTTCGCTATACTATCCCGAGATGTTATTTTATTTTGTGAAGTCAGCCATTTCATGGGGATATTCGTCGTTGTCGATTTTACGTTTGATATCCCTGAATGATTTTACTGTATAATCTACATCCTCGAGTGAGTGTATTGCAGTTGGTATCAGGCGAAGCATAACAACATCCTTTGGTACCACCGGATAAATTACAACCGAACAGAAAATATTATAGTTCTCCCTGAGATCATAAATAAGCTGTGTAACCTGTGTCAAGCCGCACTTAAAGAAAACAGGAGTTACCGGAGATTCAGTCCTGCCGAGATCAAGTCCAGCTTCCTTTAAGTCCATTTTGAAGAGCCCTGACAATGGTCCATAGCTTTTCCCTGTACTCAGGATGTGACTGGATCATCTCCAGTCTTTTGATAGCTCCGAGAGTCATTGCCATCGGAAGGGATTTTGCATAGATCTGGGAGCGGAGGTTATACCTGAGGTAATTGATTACTTCCTTTGAACTGGCAACAAATCCCCCGATGCCGGCCATTGATTTGGCAAAAGTGGCGAAATATACATCTATCTGATCCTGAACGCCAAAGTGTTCTCCTGTGCCTCTGCCGTTAGCCCCCATTGTACCGAATCCATGAGCATCATCGACAAGGAAACGGAAATTGTATTTCTTCTTAAGAGCTGCAATCTTGTCGAGTTTTCCAAGGTCGCCTGCCATACCGAAAACCCCTTCAGTAATAACCAGTATTCCGCCGCCGGATTCTTCAACAAGTTTTGTGGCACGCTGAAGCTGCTTCTCACAGCTTTCAATGTCATTATGAGCATAAACGAACCTTTTTCCGAAATGGAGCCTCAACCCGTCCATTATACAGGCATGAGACTCTGAATCATAAACTATTACATCATGTCTGTCGACAAGAGCATCAATTATTGAAACCATCCCCTGGTAACCAAAGTTAAGAAGATAAGCATCCTCCTTCATTTCAAACTCAGCTGCCATCTTCTCAAATCTTTCATGATTGGTGGTCTGTCCCGACATCATCCTGGCTCCCATTGGATATGCAAGACCATATTTCTCAGCATATTCTGCATCAGCTTTTCTGATTTCGGGATTGTTTGCCAGACCAAGATAATTGTTCAGACTCCAGGTCAGGACCTCCTTGCCTCTGAATTTCATTCTTGATGCTATTTCTCCCTCAAGTTTCGGGAACATAAAATACCCGTGAGCCATATCGGAATATTGACCTAAAGCTCCTTTGTTAGATTTGATTTTATCGAAAATGTCCATTTTATGATGCTTTTAAAAATTTGCACAAATGTAAATATTAAGGAACATTAAGAGATACCTATTTATACCTAATTTGCCTGCTTTATTTCATTCCGTGGGTTTACATAGTATGCCTTGCATTTTTGCTTGTAAAGATAAATATTGGGCGTCCATGCCTTTGTTCAAAAAATAATTGTAATTTTGCGCAACATTTTTTTGTATGAAAGTCAGGCTATATATTATAATTTTAATTTCAGTACTGGTAAGCTCATGCGGGGAATATGAAAAGCTCCTGAAGAGTTCCGATTATGATCTAAAGAAGGCAAAGGCAAGAGAGTATTATGATGCAAAACAGTATACAAGAGCATCTGAATTGTTCGCCCAGGTCATACCGCGGTTCAGAGCAACCGAGGAAGCTGAAGAACTAAACTGGCTTAATGCACAGAGCTTTTATGGCATGAAACAGTACGACATGGCCGGATCTTATTTCAAATCACTGGTTGAACAGTATCCTTTCGGGAAATATGCTGAAGAAGCAACTTTTTTGGCAGCAAAATGTGATTATAACATTTCTCCAAGGGCAGAGCTTGACCAGGAAAATTCAAGAAATGCTATAGAAGGATTTAATGTATTTATAAACAGGTTCCCTAATAGTCCAAAGGTTGAGGAAGCAAAAAATTATATCAAGATCTTGCAGGACAGGCTTGTTGAAAAGTCCTATCTGAATGCAAAGCTTTATTACAATATGAAAGAATACAAGGCAGCTAGTTACCGCCTTGTCTAACAGCCTCAAGGAATATTCAGATTCAAAGTACAGGGAGGAAATGATGTATCTTAAACTCAATTCACTTTTCATTTATGCAGAGAAAAGCTATGCCAACAAACAAAAGGAGAGATACCAGGCAACCCTTGATGAGTATTTTTCGTTCATGGAAGAATATCCGGAAAGCAAATATTCAAAAGAGGTAAAGAAGATCTATGAGGATACAGCAAAATTTCTTAAAATTGAAAACACAGCTAATTTAGTTAAAACTCAGTAAATAAATATGGATTATAGAAAATCAATGGCACCCTCAACAACAGTTACCCGTAATATGGAACTGTTGACAAAAGACACGGGAAATATCTATGAGACAGTTATTATTGTTTCAAGAAGATCGAATCAGATATCAGTCGAGATGAAACAGGAACTCAATAAAAAACTTGAAGAGTTTGCTTCATATACTGATAATCTTGAAGAAGTTTTTGAGAACCGCGAACAGATAGAAATATCAAAATTCTATGAAAGGCTTCCTAAGCCCACTCTTATTGCACTTCAGGAGCTTGAGGAAGGCAAGATTTTTTACCGTAATCCGGATTCAGTCTGCTGGCAAAAGCAAAATTTAGCAGTAAATGCTGAAAGGAAAGAAAATACTTATCGGAGTAACCGGAGGTATTGCAGCTTATAAAATTGCTACTGTGATCCGGCTGCTTGTCAGGGAAGGATGTGAGGTTAAAGTGGTCATGACCCAGCATGCCAAAGACTTTATTACGCCGCTTACCCTTGCAACATTATCCAGAAATCCTGTTCTTACAGAGTTCTTACAGTCCTGAAAACGGAAGCTGGAACAGCCATGTTGATCTTGGAATATGGGCCGATCTGTTCCTTATTGCGCCTGCAACAGCAAATACAATCTCAAAAATGGCAAACGGTATTGCCGATAACCTTCTTCTTACAACCTATTTATCAGCACGCTGCCCGGTTTTTGTAGCTCCTTCCATGGATATGGACATGCTGGACCATAAGGCAACCAGAAAGAATATTGATACACTTAAATCCTTTGGAAATCATATTCTTGATGCTCCCTCCGGAGAACTAGCAAGTGGCCTGACAGGAAAAGGCAGGATGTCGGAACCCGATGAAATCGTCAAGGAGATAAAAACCTTCTTTTCAAAAAAAAAAATTATAAGCCTCTGACAGGGAAACGGATCCTGATAAATGCCGGTCCTACCCAGGAACAGATCGATCCTGTTCGCTTCATCAGCAATTATTCTTCAGGTAAAATGGGTATTGCTCTCGCCGATACCGCTGCAGAATACGGAGCCGATGTAGAACTGGTGCTTGGACCTGTAAACAGGGTTCCCGAAAATAAATCCATTAAAATCATCAATGTCGTATCAGCTGAATCGATGGCATCTGAATGTATTGTCAGATTTCCCGGTTGCGATATAGCAATACTGGCAGCAGCAGTGGCTGACTTCTCTCCGGAAAAAGTTGAAGAAAGAAAGATAAAAAGGACCGGTAATGAGATTGTCCTCAGGCTGAAGCCTACAAAAGATATTGCAGAAACTCTGGGAAAAATGAAGAAGAAGTCTCAGATACTTGCAGGATTTGCCCTTGAGACTCATAACGAAATAGCAAATGCAATAGCAAAACTTAAACGCAAGAACCTTGATGTCATTATCCTGAATTCAATGCAGGATAAGGGAGCAGGTTTTGGTAATGACACCAACAGGATAACTATAATTGACAGAAACAATATTATTGATAAATTTGAGTTGAAATCAAAGGAAGAAGCGGCAAGAGATATATTGGACAAAATCGTTTCAATGCTAAAAAGCTGATCTGAATGAGATTATTGAAATTATTAAAATATTCTTTTCTGATTATTCTGATATCAGGTGCTGAAGTAATTTATTCTCAGGAGCTTAACTGTAATGTGCAGGTCTCTGCCCAGAAAATTCAGGGTTCCAACCGCCAGGTTTTTGAATCGATGCAACGCGATATTTATGAATTCATGAACAACACTGTCTGGACCAACCATGTGTTCAGCTATGCCGAAAGAATCGACTGCAACATTCTTATTAACCTTACTGACCAGTTTTCAGCTGATGAGTTCAAGGGAACTATCCAGGTTCAGCTGAGTCGTCCGATATTCAACACTACCTACAATTCGACGATGCTGAATTTTATTGATAACAATTTTCAGTTCAGGTATGTCGAATTCCAGCCTCTTGAATTTGATCCAAACTCCTACCGGTCAAGCCTGGTGTCAGTTCTTGCCTATTATGCATATATGATACTTGGATTTGACTATGATTCTTTTTCTACCCTGGGTGGCACAGAGTTTTTTCAGGTTGCAGAAAAAATTGTAACAAATGCCCAGAATGCTTCTGAACCCGGCTGGAAACCTTACGACGGCTCCAGAAACAGGAACAGATACTGGCTTGTTAAAAATGCACTCGATAAGGAATATGAAGGGGTCAGAAGATTCATACACGAATATAACATCAACGGTCTTGACAAAATGGAATCAAAAACTGCCGAAGCCAGAACCAGTATCGCTGAGAGCCTGAAGTTGATACAGGAGGTTTACAGGGCAAAACCTGATCCATATATGTATCTTATACAGGTTATTCTGGAATCGAAGGCTGATGAACTGGTAAATATTTTTTCAGAAGCATTTCCGGAGGAGAAAAGCCGTGTTATACAAATTCTGACTGAGATAGATCCGGGAAACAAAACAAAGTATGAGAAGATAACCGCAGCCAAATAACCATAACACCCGGCTATGCTTGTAAAAATTACCGTTCATAATTATGCCCTGATAAGGGAACTGGATCTTTCTCTTGAAAATGGACTCACTATAATAACTGGCGAGACCGGTGCCGGCAAATCAATACTTCTTGGAGCACTTTCCCTTATCCTTGGTGCCAGAGCCGATTCCTCAGTACTTCTTGATAAAACTGAAAAATGTGTTGTGGAAGGTACTTTTAAGATTGAGGAGTACGACCTTGAGGATTTCTTCATGAAAAATGACCTTGACTTTGAAAGCCCCGCAATCCTTAGACGCGAAATCAATCCTGCTGGTAAATCAAGGGCTTTTATCAATGATACACCTGTAACCATAAACCTGATGAAGGAGCTAGGCGACAGGCTTATTGACATACACTCCCAGCACCAGGTTCTGATGCTTAACGATAATGCCTTTCAGCTTAATGTAATCGATTCATTTGCAGGGACCAGGCAGATACGGAATATATACAGAACAGCATATATTGACTTCAAAAAACTACAGAAGGAATATAATGAACTAAAAGAGAAATCTGACAGGAACAAGGCTGACCTTGAGTACTATCAGTTTCATCTGAGCCAGCTCGAAGAGGCCAGGCTCAGGAAAGGGGAACAGGATGAGCTTGAAAAAGAGCAGGAACTTCTGGAACATGCCGAGGAGATAAAACAGGCTCTGACAAATGTCTCGCAGCTTTTTTCCAGCGACAATAACTCATTACTGACAAAGCTCAGAGAGGCAAAGACAATAATTGGAAGGATAGACGCTTACCTGCCGGCTGAACTGAATATGCCCTTACGGATAAACTCTGTATTAATAGAACTTGATGATCTTGCAAATGAGATTGAGAAGCTTGAACAGGATACTGAAGCCGATCCGGAACGATTGGAAAAGATCAATAACAGGCTTGATAATCTTTATTCACTTATCCAGAAGCACAGGCTTAAGAATCTTGATGAGCTGATTCTTAAAAAGACTGAGATTGAGATATATTATAAAGTCAATAGTGACTGGTGATGAAAGACTCAATGAGCTGTCAGTGATTTTGAAAACCTCAACCGATTCTCTTATAGCTTCGGCAGAAGAAATATCGCAGAAGAGAAGATCTGCATTGCCTGAGATTGAGTCAAAGATCACAGATCTTCTTAAACAGCTCGGGATGCCGAATGCAAGATTCGGAATATCCTTGTCGAGGACAAAGGATTTTACTTCATCCGGTTTTGACACTGCAGATTTTCTTTTTTCAGCAAATAAGCAGACAAATCCTGAAAATATTGCCAGAATTGCTTCAGGCGGGGAATTGTCAAGAGTGATGCTTAGCCTTAAATCGTTGCTTACAAGAAGTAAGAATCTGCCGACAATCATTTTTGACGAAATTGATTCTGGAGTCTCCGGCGAAGTTGCCGATAAGGTGGGGCAGATCCTTTCAGGCATGGGGAAATATATGCAGGTCGTGAATATAACCCACCTGCCGCAGGTTGCATCCAGGGGAACAATGCATTACCATGTATATAAGGAAGACACAGGCGATTCAACAATTACCAGGATTAAATTGTTATCTCCGGGTGAACGGATCCGGGAAGTCGCAAGGTTACTGAGCGGAAGTGAAGTAACTGAAACTGCAATAAGGAATGCAAAAGAGCTGATTAAGGCTGGACGAAGATAAGCATGCATACCCCCTTTCCTGTTTCCCCAGGGGGTAAATTGACAACATGAAATTTATAATAATTTCAAAATGAATGAGGAACTTTTAAAAGGGAAGAAAGGAATAATTTTCGGCGCCCTTAACGACAAATCAATCGCATGGCATGTTGCGCTTAAGGCGTGGAAGCACGGCGCAGAACTGGTCCTTACCAATTCGCCTGTGGCTATCAGGATGGGTACAATCAGCGAACTTGCGCAAATTACATCCAGCAGGGTAATTGTCGCTGATGCAACCAGCATGGTCGACATTGATAAGCTGATAGCAGAAAGCATGGAGATATTCGGCGGGAGATTCGATTTTATCCTTCATTCAATCGGGATGTCTCCAAATGTAAGAAAGGATATTCCCTATGAGAATACCAGCTACGATAATATGCTAAAGACTTTCGATATCTCGGCTCTGAGCTTCCACCGGATTCTCCAGACTTCCTATAAATATGATGCGATAAACGAATGGGGATCTGTGGTGGCTTTATCATATGTTGCTGCCCAGCGAACTTTGACCGGTTATAACGATATGGGCGATGCCAAAGCTCTTCTGGAATCAATTGCCCGCTCGTTCGGTTATATTTATGGTCGCGACAGGAAAGTGAGAATAAATACAGTTTCGCAATCGCCAACTCCGACAACAGCGGGAAGTGGTGTTCATGGAATGGAATCGCTTCTCGATTTCTCCGAGAGGATGTCACCGCTGGGAAATGCCACTGCGGAGGAGTGTGCCGATTATTGTGTGGCACTTTTCTCCGACCTTACCCGCAAGGTCACAATGCAGAACCTTTATCACGACGGCGGTTTCTCGAGCATGGGAATGAGCCTTAAAGCAATTGAACAGTACAAGAAGAGCTTTGAGGAATGCGACTGTGACGAGAAGTAAATAAGTATAAATACCTATTTTTCAGGCGATTTGCTACCAGGTAAATCGCTTTTTTTATATTTGATCAACCTAAAACCTGACATATGATTAAAATTGATTCTGCTTGTTCTTGTTCTACTTTTACTTTCCCCCTGGTAATAATTTTTCTATGCAAAAAGTGGAGCCTTCCTTCAGAAAGTTTGGAACTATTGTTCTTGCATATGTTTTCGGCCTGATAATTGGTACAGCGGGAATCTTTCCAAAGGGAAGCGAAGGCTACAGGCTTGCATTGCAGGGTGAAGCTGTCACTTCAAAAAGCCGAGTGCTTGAAGCTCTTATTGCAGAAGGAAAGCTGTCCCTGAAGATGATTATGGTCAATAATATTGCAGGGGTCCAGGATAATATTATCTTCATTAGCGCTGTTGATTGCTTTTCCTCTTTTGCTTTTTTCATTGAACATTAAACGATGGCTGAAATTTGCAAAGAAAGGATTTCTATCAGTCGCACTGGCTCTGGTTTCAGGGATTGTAATGGTGACAGCAGGATTTTTTATCTGGAAAAATGTCTTTCCGGATGCATGGAAAGCTTGCTGGTATGTTTGAAGGTATTTATACCGGAGGAACCCCTAATTTTGCGGCTCTTAAAGCTGATCCTTAATGTTGATGCTGACTCGTTTCGTTGTGCTCATTTACCTACGATACGATAGTAGGTGCATTTCTGGTCTTGTTTTTTGTTACGCTGGCTCCCCGGATATTCAGAGCAATCCTTCCAAAGTTTGAAGAAAAAAATGGGATTGCTGTTGATGCGAATCTGAGTTAAAAAAGAAACAGAAGGTCTTGACGATTTCTCAGGGATGTTTAACAAGAAGAACTTTCTTCCCCTGCTTAAAGCACTTGGGACTGCAGTATTATCATTGCTGGAATAGGGGGATTAGTCTGTACTTTCTTGCTCCGGATTAATAGAAGCAGTACAGAATGGCAGTTACAGTACTTTCAATTACAACACTGGGAATTCTTGCTTCCTTTATTAAACCAGTCAACAAAATTGAAAAAACATTCCAGTTGGGCATGTACCTGATTCTTGTATTTTCCCTTACTGTAGCTTCAATATCTGACCTCAGGACAATGTTCGGGAAAGGAATGTGGGATCTGATCCTTTTTATTATCATGGTGCTATTTGGGATCACTTATACTTCATCTTATTCTTGCTAAAATATTCCGTATCGATGCGGATAATTTCCTGATTACGGCAACGGCATTTGTTTTCTCTCCGCCATTCGTTCCTCTTGTTGCAAATGCACTCAAAAACAAGGATGTAATTGTAACAGGGATTACAGGAGGTGTTATAGGATACGTTATTGGGAAATTACTTTGGAGTTACACTGGCGTATTTTCTGAAGGGATTTTAAGACTATATGTACTGTCCCCAAAGGGGGTGAGTAGATGAGTTAGTTAAAACAAATAGTTCAGCCCTAATGAAAATCCAATATTCCCGTCCTGTTCATTGAATGATTTTCCGATATCAATTGCAACAACGAAATTCTGACCCCAGACAGGCATTATGCTTATCCCTGCACAATGATGAAACTTTTCTGCCCCCGGATTAAAGAAATCATTGAAATTATATCCTGACATCTTGGTATTGAATGTTGACTTGAAGATTATCAGGCAATTGAATACCTTTCGTAACCATTCCAAGATCATAAAACAGGTTAAGACCAAGATAACTCTCCTTCTTAAGAAATGTAAAATGTACAGGTTTCCAGCGAAGCTCAACATTACCAAGAACAAATGCGTCACCGATTACCCTGTTTTTCAATACACCTCTTAAAGTACTTACTCCGCCCAATCCTTCACTTGATTGTCCTGTAAGACGGTATGTCAAAACCTGCGACTGATAAAAGAATGGAGCCTTTCCCGAAAGGGTTGTCTGATAACCAATACGATAAGCAAGAGAAAGATCATTCTCAACCAGGGTAAAATATTGTCTGTGTGTGATATAGAATTTTGAAAATCCCCAGTCGTTTCCCATGAATTTGGGTGAAATTTCAATACCCATTTCAGTCCAGATCCCTTTCATGGGATTTGGCCTGTTATCCCTGCTGTCCCAAACCAGACCTGCCTTAATAGTATTAACCCAGCCGCCGTCAGCCTCATTAGCTGTTATTAGACCCAGAGAATCACGGTAAAGTTCAAAAAGTCCGGGCTCTTCAGAAACTGGAAGGCAGTTGGTTATTGTCTTTTCTGCCTTTGTTTAATTTGTCAATATTAACTGAACTTACATTAAAATTCTGGAATGCAAATCCGGCGGTCCATTTAAGGTGATCTCCGGATAATTTCCCCAGGAAATCGGTCCTGAACCTGAACTGGTCCCTCTGATAGCGATAGAACATCGCTGTTCTGTAATCAGCAGCTTCGTCATCCATCCAGTCCTTCCTGAAAACCGACTCATAACCATTAAATCCGTAAAACTGATTTGCCAGATCAGGAAGATAGCTGAGATCAGATATCAGTTCAACTCCCGGAATAAGATGGTTTGACTCAAACATGAACCTGTAAACACCGCTTCCTTTTGTATAACGCGATACTTCAGTATATGTATGATCATAAAATTCAGGATATACGCTTGGATTCCCGTAATTAAAGAATTCAAAGAGAGCTCCGTATTGAAATCCCAGGTCAGAATCATATGAGACAGCAGGAAGAGCACCTCCGAACTTCCATCCCGTTTTTACTTTCTTTTCCTGCCCGGAGAGTGAAAGTACAAATAGCATCATTAAAAGTACTGAAAAGGTCTTTTTCATAGGTTATAGATTTGGTTGACAGCGATAAAGATAAAGAAAAATGGAAATCATAAGCAGTTTTTTCAATATTTGCTACCTTAGACCGCAATTTTACGACTAAATACCTATATGCCTGTACTTATTAAAAATATAAAAGGATTGATCGGGACAGATGATGTACCGATGCTAAAAAGGTGCGGCAGTGAGATGGCAATCCTGAACTCGATACCGGATGCTTATATTTATATTGAAAATGAGAAAATCTCTGGTTTTGGCAGGATGAGTGAAATACCAGAAAACCTGACTCGAATGCATTTCCATGATACTGAGATCATTGACGCTTCCGGAAAATTTGTATTCCCATCATTTTGTGATCCTCACACGCATATTGTATATGCCGGTAGCCGTGAGCAGGAATTTGCTGACAGGATCAGGGGATTATCATATGAGGAGATCGCCAGAAGGGGAGGAGGCATTCTGAATTCTGCAAAAAAGCTTCATGAAACATCTGAGGATGAATTATTTGATCAGTCGATTACAAGGATAAACGAAATCATTGGATTGGGAACAGGTGCTGTTGAAATAAAAAGCGGATACGGACTCAATACTGAAGATGAACTTAAGATGCTCAGGGTTATCAGACGGATAAAGGAAAGTGCCATGCTGGAGGTAAAATCAACCTTCCTTGGCGCACATGCCGTACCCGAACCTTTCAGAAATGAGCGTGAGAAATATATTGAATTGATAATTAATGAAATGATCCCGGTTATCGCCTCTGAAGAACTCGCGGATTATATAGATGTGTTCTGTGATGATGGATTTTTTACCATTGACGAGACAGAACAGATATTGATGGCAGGGATAAAGTATGGTCTGATTCCAAAGCTCCATGCAAATGAGATTGGTAATTCAGGTGGTGTTCAGGTTGGCGTGAAGTACAATGCTCTGTCGGTTGATCATCTCGAACGTTCAGGGGCCGATGAAATTGATGCTCTCCTTGATTCTGAAACAATGCCTACTCTTCTTCCCGGATCTGCTCTTTTCCTTGGATTGCCAGATCCTCCGGCACGGAAAATGATAGATGCTGGGCTTCCGGTTGCGCTGGCTTCCGATTTTAATCCGGGTTCATCACCATCAGGAAATATGAAGCTGGTGATGTCGCTGGGATGCATAAGGCTGAATATGCTCCCTGAAGAGGCGATAAATGCAGTGACAATCAATTCAGCGTATGCAATGGGGATTTCAGAAACACATGGATCAATTGCAAAAGGTAAAGTGGCTAATCTGTTTATTACAAAGGAAATGCCATCGTATATTTTTTTCCCGTATGCCTATGGGAGTAATCTGATTGATACGGTAATACTTAAAGGAAGAATAGTCCCCTAACCCCCCTGAAGGGGGTCTCTGTGACTCGTGAATTAGCCCTCTTTAGAGGGCGGGGGAAACATAGGCACAAGGTTTTAAGAATTTTATGTAGGAAAACAGAATCATCGAATGTGTGCCGAATTTCAGCGAAGGCAGGGATATGGGAATTATAAAGCAAATCACCGATTCCATTGAATCAGTTGACGGTATCAAACTGCTTGATGTGGATCCCGGCAGGGATACAAACCGTACGGTTGTAACGTTTGTAGGTGAACCTGAAAAAGTTGCTGAGGCTGCATTCCGGGCTGTCAGAAAAGCATCGGAGCTGATCGATATGTCGAAGCATCATGGAGAACATCCGAGAATGGGAGCCACTGACGTATGTCCATTTGTTCCGTATCGGGGATTACAATGGAGGAGACTGCAGAATATGCCCGCAGGCTTGCAAAAAGGATAGGGGATGAGCTTGGAATTCCTGTTTATTGCTATGAAAATGCAGCTTTCGAGGAGAAAAGAAGAAACCTTGCAAATTGCAGAGCAGGTGAATATGAAGGATTAAGAAAAAAACTGGCTGATCCTGAATGGAAACCCGATTTCGGACCTGCTGTTTTCAATGAAAGATCAGGTGCCACTGCAGTTGGTGCCAGGGATTTCCTGGTTGCATTCAATGTGAACCTGAATACCACATCAACAAGACGTGCAAATGCAATTGCATTTGATGTCAGGGAAAAGGGAAGGAACATTAAAAATGAAAACGGAGAAATAATAAATGTACCTGGTACACTTAAAAGCGTCAAGGCAATTGGCTGGTATATTGAGGAGTACGGAATCGCCCAGATTTCTATGAACCTTACAAATATTTCAGTTACACCGGTTCATATAGCTTTTGATGAGGTCTGCCGCAAGGCTGATGCAAGAGGAATCAGAGTAACCGGTTCAGAACTTGTCGGACTTATTCCCCTGAAGTCAATCCTGGATGCTGGACGCTATTTCCTGGCAAAACAGCAGCGTTCCTCCGGTGTATCGGATGAGGAACTTATTAAAATAGCTGTTAAATCTATGGGGCTTAGTGATATACATAAATTCAACCCTGAAGAGAAAATTATTGAATATGTTATGGAAGAAAAAGATAATAAGAAGAGACTCATTGCAATGAGTCTCTACGAATTCATGAATGAAACCGCATCTGAATCACCGGCTCCCGGAGGAGGATCTGTATCTGCATATATGGGATCGCTGGGTGTTGCGCTCGGAACAATGGTTGCCAACATTTCAAGTCATAAACGCGGCTGGGACGACAGGTGGAAAGAATTCTCCGACTGGGCCGAAAAGGGCAAGGAGATACAGAATAAGCTGTTACAGCTTGTTGATGAGGATACTGCAGCTTTCAACAGGATTCTGAATGCTTTTAGTCTTCCCAAAAAAACAGAAGAGGAGATCAGTGTAAGAAAATCAGCTGTTCAGGAAGCAACCAGAGAATGCAATACTTGTACCTTTTAAAGTTATGGAGACAGCATTTTCCGGTTTCGAGCTGATAAGTGAAATGGTCGAAAAGGGGAATCCCAATTCGGTGACTGATGCAGCTGTCGGTGCTCTGGCGATAAGATCCTGTATCAGAGGGGCGTTTCTGAATGTCAGAATAAATGCTTCAGGCCTCGAAGACAAAGAATTTGTCAAAGAACTGTTAAAGAAAGGTCAGGCAATTGAATCAGAAGCGATCAGGGAGGAAGAAGCTATTCTGAAGAAAACGGAAGAGATAATTAACAGAAGTTGCTAGGTACTAGTTGCTGGATACTGGTTGTGTGGTTATGTAAAAATATGTTCTTTAGCATATTTCCTATAAAAGACAGACCGCCCTGGTTAACATGATTGTTCTATCTCCGGCACAAAATCTGAATCCATTGCAGATAATTCTGTTGGAATTGCCAAAAATCATTTATTATCTCTGGTTTTTGTTACAAAATGCAATATTTTGCCCTGAAAGTTAAAAAATCTTAATTATGATTTTTGTCATTTCAATTAATTGAATATCTTAGTACGTCCGTTTTTTAACCTAAACCTGAATATTTATGAAAAAAATCCTAATGATTTTTACACTGTTTCTTATAACAGGAGCACTTGTTATGAGCCAGACAGTGCAGATTTCGGGTACTGTCACAAGTTCGGAGGACGGACTGGCTCTACCCGGGGTAAACGTTACCGTTAAGGGAACGACTATCGGAGCCATTACAGGAGCTGATGGCAAATATGTCATTTCAGCTCCGGCAAATGCTCAGAGCTCTTACTTTCAGCTTTATTGGCTTTGTACACAGGAGATTCCAGTCCAGGGAAAGAACACTTGTTGATGCTATTCTCAAACAGGACCTCTTATAATGTTGAAGAAGTTGTTGTGGTTGCCTATGGTACGCAGCAAAAGCGAGACATTACCGGATCTGTATCTTCAGTAAATCCTGAATGCTATCAATAAAGCTCCGGTTCAGAGTTTCGACCAGGCTTTGCAGGGAAAAGCTGCCGGTGTATCAATTACAATGCCGAGTGGTGTTTTAAATGCAATGCCGGTTATCCGTATCAGGGGATTTAACTCAATTTCCGGAAGTTCCTACCCCCTGGTTGTTGTTGACGGAGTTCCGATAGCAACTGGTAACTTCGGAGGATGCAACAGTTCAGAGACCAATGCACTAGCCGATATCAACCCTTCAGATATTGCATCGATGGATATTCTTAAGGATGCCTCAGCTACTGCTCTTTATGGATCGCGTGCTGCAAACGGAGTAATTCTTATTACTACAAAACGCGGCTCAGGAGCCAGAACCAAGGTTACCTATGATGGTTATGTAGGTATGACTGAACCTTATCATCTTTTCGAGATGATGAATGCTGCCCAGTACATTGAACACAAGAATAAAGCATGGGTAAACCTCAGTGGCGCTACTGCACCAAAGTTTACATCAGTCAATGATGCAAATGGTGATCCGATTGATACAAGATGGTCTGATTATGTCTATCAGAAAGGACTTCAGCATAATCATGCAATAACAATCTCAGGATCGACAGCATCCACAAGCTATTTCCTTTCAGTGGGCTATACCGATCAGAATGGTATGATAAAGAAAAACACCTATAACAGGAAAAATGCCAGGTTGAATCTCGACCATAAATTAAATAAGTATATTACACTTGGTGTTAATTTAGGTTACACAAATGGATTGAACAAGGCACCGGTTACCGGGTCATCATTTGCCACAGCAGGAGCTGCCCGTCTGGCATTTGTTCTGCCTCCGAACCTCGGGCCATACAAAACCGACGGAAGCGGCGATTTTAACATTGCTGGTTCTGCGATTGGCAATATGGGTCAGCCTATTACAAACTACGGATATTATAATCCTGTTGCCGATTCTTGATCTTAACCAGTATACAACTGAAACAGACAGGCTTCTTGACAACAGTTTATGCGATCCGTTGAACCTGTAAAGGGACTTGTACTTAAAGACCAGTTATGGAATGGACAACCTTACATCCGAATATATGGTCTTCCAGTCACCTGTAACAGGAGATGGTTATGGTTCAAATGGTTATGTATATAATCAGAATGAAAAATTCCGCAGATGGACATGGACCAATACAGCCAACTACAATGTTTCTATTAAGGATCTTTACAATGTGGGACTTCTTGCCGGTGTAGAGGAACAGAGAACTACCGATAAATCATGGTACGGACAGGCAACGAATGTTGCTGACCCGTTCTTCAAAGTGTACCAGGGTTCATGGGTTACTCCAGGTACAACCGGTGGCGGTATAGGGGAAAACTATTTCATATCATATTTCGGACGTGCCAGTTTCAATTACAACAGGAAGTATTATATTGAAGGAAGTGTACGCCGTGATGGTTTTTCAGGACTGGCCAAGGGTAAACAAGTTTGGTACCTTTGGAGGGGTCTCAGTGATGTGGAATGCATCAAATGAAGGATTTATTGCAAATTCTCTTGGATCGTGTCTTTTCAGATATCCGTTTGAAAGCCAGCTATGGAAGAGTTGGTAATATGTCGGCTGTAGGTGATTTCAGCTCATTATTCCTGTACAGTTCAGGTGTTTATGGTGCTGCACCTACCCTTACATTCTCCCAGGCAGGAAACGCTGATCTCCAATGGGAATCGAGCGAAAAATACGATCTGGGTTTAAGTTTCGGAATTCTGAAGGACAGAATTCAGGCTGAGATTGGATATTACTATAACGACATAAATGATCTGGTCTTGTCTGTACCCCAGTCTCCCTCAAAAGGTGTTCCGGGCAATTCAATAGCAGCAAACGTCGGGTCAATGTTCAATACAGGTTTGGAACTGACACTTACAAGCTATAATATTACCAAACCGAATTTCTCCTGGACAACGAATTTCAATTTCAGTACTCTCAAAAATGAAGTTACAGCTCTCGCTCCCGGAGTAACGGAATTACTGGGTGTGACCGGCTGGACTTGAGACTACAAGCAAAACTATTATCGGTGAACCTATTGGTAACATTTTTGCAGTTGAGACAAGAGGTGTTGATCCGGAAACCGGAAGAAGGATATATGTAAATAAAGCCGGGAAAGAAGTTCTCTTTCTTTATGAAAACTCATCCGCAACAAGATGGCAATACAGGGATGGATCGGGAGTAGCTCCGGCAATAACAACCGCTGCTGATGCCAAGGTTATGGGATCACCGCTGCCAAAATA
>CAVVBY010000020.1:0-26936 GCA_963746685.1 uncultured Bacteroidales bacterium | reverse complement strand
GCAAACCCAACATCGCCGTACTGGCGGCGGCCGCGCTTTGTCTCGACAACCCATGAACATTTGCGGCAGATTTCCCGGGCCAGGGCCCATGGAATGTGGACTTACGAACCCCGCCAGGGCCGGAAGGCAGCAACGGTAGTTTGCTCTGCATCTGCCGTGGTCACCCTGGCACTTTTGAATTTACGATTGTGCGATTGCGCGATTTACGAATTGAGCTAGCCCGGCAGCTGCACATCGCTCGCGAATCGTAAATCCGTAAATCGTACATCGCAAATGGCTTATCAGGTCATTGCCCGCAAATACCGCCCGCAGCGCTTCGCGGATGTCGTCGGGCAGGAGCACGTCACGCAGACGCTCGCCCATGCCATCGAGCAGAAGCGCATCGCGCACGCCTACCTGTTCTGCGGCCCGCGCGGCACCGGCAAGACCACCATCGCCCGCATCTTCGCCAAATGCCTCAACTGCACCGGCGGCCCGAAGGTGGACTTCGACGACGACGACCCGCGCTGCCAGGAAATCGCCGAGGGCCGCTCGCTCGACGTGCTGGAAATTGACGGCGCCAGCAACAACGGCGTCGAGCAGGTCCGCGAGCTGCGCGAGACCTGCAAATACGCGCCCGCCAGCTCGCAGTTCAAGATCTACATCATTGACGAAGTCCACATGCTCTCGACGGCGGCGTTCAACGCGCTGCTCAAGACGCTGGAAGAGCCGCCGGCGCACGTGAAGTTCATGTTCGCCACGACCGACCCGGAGAAGGTGCTGCCGACGATCCTGTCGCGCTGCCAGCGGTTCGACCTGCGCCGCATCCCGGCCGCGCTCATCGCCAAGCACCTCACGCACATCGCCAAGCTGGAGAAGGTGAAGATTGACGAGGCCGCATGTTCTTTATACAGAGTTCCTGAATAAAAAAATCAATATAATTGATACTCCGGGTCTTGATGATTTCAGCGGAGGTGTGATCTCATCCCTTTATGCAACCGACTGTGCGGTAATGACAATCAATGTTCAGAACGGAGTCGAAGTGGGATCAGAAATTCATTTTCGTCATGCTGAAAAAGTTCACAAGCCTCTTATCCTGGTTATAAATGGTCTGGATCATGAAAAAGCCAACTTTGATAAGTCGCTCGAAATGATGAAAGACAGGTTCGGCACCAATGTAATCCTGGTTCAGTATCCTGTAAACGAAGGTGTCGGATTTAATTCTGTTATTGATGTGCTCAAAATGAAAATGCTCCAGTATCCGAAAGACGGCGGAGCTGCCAGGGTAATCGACATTCCTGCTGATCAGAAAAACAAAGCTGAAGAACTGCACAGCGCCCTTGTTGAAAAAGCAGCTGAAAGTGATGAATCCCTCATGGAACTTTTTTTCTCAAATGATACTCTCACAGAAGAGGAGATAAGGAAAGGTATTGCAAAAGGATTATTAATGAGAGGGATGTTCCCAGTTTTCTGTGTATCATCAAAAAACAATATGGGTGTGGATCATCTGATGGAGTTTATAGTCAGTGAAGCTCCATCTGTTACTGATATGCCTGTCCGGATAAACAGCAAGGGGGCTGAAGTAAAACCTAACCCTGCTGGACCTGGTTCAGTGTATGTATTTAAATCCTCAATCGAAGAACATATTGGAGAAATAAACTATTTCAGGGTTTACTCAGGCAAAATAACTGAAAACCTTGATGTTGTTAACACCAATAATGGCGTAAAAGAAAGATTATCACAATTATATGTATGCGCAGGCAAGAACAGGACACGTGTTCCGGAATTGAATGTCGGCGATATTGGAGCTTTCGTAAAACTTAAAAACACTAAAACTGATCATACACTGAATGTTCCGGGAAATGACTGGAGATATGAAGGTGTTAAGTTTCCTGATCCAAAATACCGCACAGCCATTAAAGCCCAGAGTGAAAGTGATGATGAGAAGCTCGGTGAAGCTCTCAATAAATTGCATCTCGAAGACCCTACAATAGTTGTAGAATACTCAAAAGAGCTCAAGCAGATCATTGTTCACGGACAGGGAGAATATCATCTCAACATTATGAAATGGCATCTTGATAATATATACAAGATACCTACAAATTTCAATCCTCCCAAGATCCCTTACCGGGAAACCATAACAAAAGCTGCCCAGGCTGATTATCGCCATAAAAAGCAATCAGGAGGAGCGGGCCAGTTCGGAGAAGTGCATCTCATTATCGAACCATATACCGAAGGATCAACTGAACAGTCAATGATGAAATTCGGAGGCAAGGAGGTAAAACTTTCAAACAGATCAAAAGATGAAATTGACCTTGACTGGGGAGGAAAGCTGATTTATGTTAACTGTATTGTGGGAGGATCAATTGACGCAAGATTCATGCCTGCAATCCTCAAAGGAATAATGGAAAAGATGGAAGTGGGTCCTCTGACAGGATCTTATGCCCGCGACATCAGGGTTTATGTCTACGATGGCAAGATGCATCCGGTCGATTCAAACGAAATATCGTTCAGGCTTGCTGGCCGGAATGCATTCAGCATAGCATTTAAAAATGCAGGACCCAAGATCCTTGAACCGATATATGAGGTGGATATAATGGTTCCATCCGACCGCATGGGCGATGTTATCAGCGACCTTCAGGGACGCCGTGGAATGGTTCTCGGGATGTCGAGCGAAAAGCGGTTCGAGGTGATAAAAGCCAGAGTTCCGCTTGCAGAAATGAACAAATACTCCACTGCGCTCAGTTCAATTACCGGTGGCCGTGCAATGTATTCAATGAAATTCCTGGAATATGCCCAGGTTCCTGGTGATGTTCAGGAGGCCGTGATCAAGGCTTATGCAGAAGAGGAAGAAGAAGATTAAACACTCTTCAGCACATCCCATACAAATGCCCTGATCCCGACTTCATCGTTAATGGCATCGATCTTTTTTACATTATTCAGTACAACATCGACGATATTATCTTCAACAATGGCCAGGATACTTTTATTAATTTCAGGCCATGCATGGGTACCCAGGTGGGGTACACCAGTATTGGTTCCCCTGCCCTGTACATTTTCCCATAAAGAATAACCTTTTATCCCAAGCCTGTCCAAGAGGTATTCTACCTTCTCAGTATGAGCCTGGTTATATATTATCATTATTGCTTTCATAATCAGTAATTTACCTGGTTCAAATTATTTCTTGTTCCCGCCATCATCTATTATCAGATCCATCTCCGAATAGACAGCGAGGTTTTTGTTGCGTTCTCCATGTTTTGCAAATATCGCGTACACTACGGGTACAAGAACCAGCGTCACCATGGTTGAAAAGAAAAGTCCGCCGATTATTGCAATACCCATCGGGCTCCAGAGTTCTGATCCTGCGCCTTTGCTCATTGCAAGAGGTAACATACCCAGAATTGTGGTTGCAGATGTCATAAGTACGGGTCTGAGACGCGACCGGCCTGAGATTGCAATTGCTTCATATAATTCATTGCCTCTTTCACGCATAAGGTTTATGAAGTCGACAAGAACAATGGCGTTCTTTACGACAATTCCGATCAACATTACTGCGCCGATACCTGAAATTACGCTCAATGCCGTGTTTGAGATGAACAACGCGATCGCTACCCCGGAAAATGCAAATGGGATCGAGAACATGATAATAAATGGCATCTTAAGCGACTCGAACTGGGAAGCCATTATAAGATAAACCAGTATGAGGCTTATCACCAACAGAGTGGCAATATCCATAAATGACTCCATCTGATCTTTGATAGCACCTGAAATCTGTACCATCACCCCTGCAGGAATTGAAGTCTCATCAATAGATTTCTGAACCTCTGTCTGAAGCTTGGTAAGTGATTCCTTATAAGGAGTAAATGAAACTGTGACAATACGCTCCTTGCGTTTCCGTTCGATACTTGGCGGTGCCCAGTATTCTTTTATCTGCGCAATTTCTCCCAGCCTGATTAACTGACCTGCCGGATTGGTAATACCAATATTCTCGATATCAGTAATGGTGCTTGTAGCACTCTTTTTAAACCTTACAACAACATCATATTCATCTCCGAACTGTCTGAGCCTGGTAGCAGTAAGACCTTCTACCCTGTTTTTGACAGCAGAGGAAACCATGGCAGTATTCAGACCATTGTTAATCATTTTATTCTGGTCTAGGACAATCTGAAGCTCAGGTTTGGATTTATCGCGGCTTACAGTGACATCCTTGGCGCCTTTGATCTTCCTGATCTTCGAGGCGAGATTTTCTGCTACAATATTAGTCTGTGCTATATCATACCCATAAATTTCCACATCAACTGTGCTCCCTCCAAAACTTCCCATATTATCTGAAGTGCTGACAGTGAAGTCAACAATCTCGGGATATTTGGCAAAATCGCTGCGCATAGCTTCTGCTATTTCAAACACCGATCTTTTCCTCTCTTCAATAGGTACGAGATGAAGGCTGTAAGTGATAGTATGCGTTCCCTGTGAAGTGAAGATAGATGCAAATCCACCCTGGTCGTCAACTCCGGTAGAGGTTGATACTATAGTTACTTCCGGGTACTTTGACTTTATAAGTTCATTGAGCTTTTCTGAAGTATGTATTGTCTCATCGACCCTGGTTCCGGTCTGGAGTTCAATAGTTGCCGAAATACGCGATTCGTCTGCCTGAGGAAAAAACTCAGTCTTTACTATGGCAAACAGGCTCATTGATCCGGCAAAAACTACTATGGCTACAATTAAGACTACTGTTTTATGGTGAAGAGCCCATCGCAATGTCTTTTCATAAAAATGGTCGAACTTGTTAAGCCATTTACGGATACTACCATCATATGTCCAGAAAGGTGCATCTTTTTTTATAGGATACCATTTCAGCAGAAGAGAGCTGAGAGTCGGGGTCAGTGTTATTGCAGCAAAGACTGATGTAACAATCGTAATAGTCACACTCATTCCCAGCTGTTTAAACAGCACACCCGTAAGACCTTTGACAAAAGTCAGCGGGAAGAATACGGCAACGACAGTAAGAGTTGTAACAATTACGGCAAGCCACACTTCATTGGTTGCATAAATTGAAGCTTCCCGTGGTCTGCTTCCCCTTTCCACATGTTTTGTGATATTCTCCAGCACCACAATCGCATCATCCACCACCATTCCGATCGCTATCGACAGTGAGGTTAGAGAAATAATATTTATTGAGGCACCGGAAACAAAAAGATAGATAAAGGCTACAATAAGAGAAATAGGTATTGTCAGAATAATTATAAATGTCGCCCTCCATCGGCCAAGAAAAAACAAAACGACAAGGATAACAAATATCGCGGCATACATTAAAGTCTCTGTAAGGTTGCTGATGGAATCCTTAATAAATGACGCAGAGTCAAAAAGCTTTTCAATCTTGACATCCGGAGGAAGTTCTTTTTTCAGGGTTTCAAGAGATTTCTCGATCTCTTTTGTAACCTTCACAGTATTGCCACCGGATTGTTTCTGGACGTACATGCTCATTCCCTTAACGCCATTGATCTTTGTATCGAGTTTGGATTCGCGGATCGTATCGCGAACTTCAGCAATATCTTTCAGGTAGACATTTGATCCATTAAAGCTGCTCACTACCAGGTTCTTCACAATATCACTTTCAGGAAATTCCCCCTCGATACGCAAAGGGTAATCATTCTTGCCCATTTCAATGTATCCCGCCGGCAAATTCATGTTTTCTGCCCTGAGAATATTTCCAATCTGCTCTATTGACAGATTATAAGCTTCCATCTTCCTGGGATCCACGTCAATATAGATCTTTCGTCCCGGAACACCGGAAAGCGCAACTGAACCTACTCCTTCAATTCTGTTCAGCGGATTCACGACTTTTTCATCAAGAATTTTCTCAAGTCCGGCATAACTCTCTTTTGCTGTTATTGTATAAAAGATTATGGGCATCATGTTCGTATTGAACTTGATAATAGTAGGCTTTTCACAATCTGCAGGCAAGACCCTTTCTATCATGCCCAGGGAACTGCGGATATCATTTGATGCCTCATCGAGGTTTGTACCATATTCAAAATTCATAAAAATTATCGATACGGCATCACTCGACCTTGAAGTGATCTCCTTCAGGTTGCTGACTGCGTTCAGCGAATTCTCAAGCGGTCGTGTGACATTTGATTCAATATCGGTTGCACTGGCTCCGGGATAAGTAGTATAAACAACAACATATGGAAGTTCCATTTCAGGATAGAGATCCACCGGGAGCTGAACCAGCGAATAGATACCAATAACCATCAGAGCAACAAATACCAGGATTGTTGTTACGGGTCTCTTTACAGAAGCACTGTATATACTCATTTTTTTATAGATGAAAATCTGATTATTACTTAATTATTTCAATCTTATCATTATTGATAAGCTTTGACTGGCCTTCAGTCACGAGGTTTGCACCCTCCTTCAGAGTCTCAGAAATCACTTCAAGCTTATCATCAAATCTTTTTCCGATTGTGACTTCAATCCGTTTGGCAAGGCCCTGATCCTCAATAAAAACATACCTTGTGTTTGTACCTTCCTGAACAAGAACAGAAGCAGCAGGAACTACGAAAGTTTCGACTTCACCGAGGTCCATTGAAACCCTGATGAACATTCCGGGTTTAAGCTTGTCATTTCTGTTCGGCACTTCGAGCTCGGCAATAAATGATCTTGTCGTTGCATTTACGGTCGGCGCAATCCGGTATACCGTACCTGTGAAAGTTTCGTCTTTATATACATCAGCTGTAATTGCGGCTTTCATTCCTCTTTTAATGAGGGGGTAATATTGTTCTGATATACTGACATTTACCTTAAGCGGGTTCACCTGCATGACTGTCACAACAGCCGATCTGCCTGATTGTGTCGTAGGAGAACCAGAGTACATTTCACCGTTTTCAAAATACTTGCCGGTCACTACGCCATTGAAAGGAGCCTTTAACAGAGTATTTACCTCCATGAAATCAACATTTGTTTTTGTAACATCATATTGGGTTTTCATCTGATCATATTGCTGCTGTTTGGCACTGCCGGTTTTCAGAAGAGTATCGAGACGGGTAAGGTCTTTTTCAAGATTTGCAAGCTGAAGCTTCAGCTGATAAAGCTGGGAGCGGTCCATCAGGAACAGATTATCGCCTTTACTAATCCTGTCTCCCACTTCTACATAGATCTTGTCAATCCTGCCAGGAGTAGAAGGCGCCATATTGACCTCTTCATAAGGAAGTATTGTGGCAGTATAGTCGACTGTTCTGGCTATTTTCGTCCTGGCCAGTGCCTGGGTCGAGACCGGGATTGCAGCTTTTTCTGCAGTTGTGACTGCTGTCGCCGGTGAGCCGGTGGTTTCATTTTTGTTTTTTGATGAACAGGCTGAAAAGATCAGGCCGCTTATCATTATTACCAGGATTGTTTTAAAGTATTTCATTATTGTTTCTGTTTATTTTTAATTATTTCTAATTATTTCTATTGTATATCTTCTCTTAACGGATTACATGTTATTCAAAAGCTTATCTAAAGCGACCTTTGTCTGAAGCAGGTTCATTAGTGCTGAAACATAATTATTTTCAGCCTGCAAGTAAAGACTGTTTGCCTGCGTCAGTTCAAGACTTGAAGCCATTCCCTGTTTATATTTATTTTCTGTGCTTGCATAAACTCTTTTTGAGACTTCGACATTTTCTTTCTGACTTATATACTGAAGGTTAGCATTCACAAGGTTGTATCTGAGCTGTTTCTCCTGCAATAATAGCTGTTCGGTGACCATATCCTTTGTAGTTTTTGCTTTCTCAAGGTCTATCTGTGCCTGTTTAATTCGTGCATATCTCTGCCCGCTGGCAATGATGGGAATTGAAAGAGACAGACCAGCCATTGAATTCTGGAACCATCTCAGTTCTGATACTTTATCCCCCATTCCATTGGTGCCATAGTTATAAAATCCTGCAAGGGTGGGAAGAACTGAAGCCTTTTGTGATTTCAACATAAGGGAGGACATCAGTTCCTGTCCTTCAACAAGCTTATAGTCAATATTCTGTGTATGATCAAAATCCTGTGAAATCAATGCTTCAACATTTATTTCATCTGTAAGATTCTCAAGCGTCTCCGTAAGAGTAATATTTGTTGTTGCAGGTACACCCAGCTGGAACCGGAGAATGTTGTAGTTTAGTTCAATAGTCCGCTCAAGTGAGCTTCTGTTGTTTTCACCCATATTAACATTCGAAACCATCTGGTCAACATCCGTCGATTCAGCCATACCTGCTGAAAACATTGCCCTGGTTGATTTAAGAGTCTCATTCAGGTTTGCAATATTACCGCTGAGCAGTTCAAGTGACTTTTCTGAAACAAGTATCAGAAAATAAGCAGAACTTACTGATTCTTTTGTATCAAGCTCTGATTTCTGAAGGCTCTGCTGACTCAGTTTTTGTGCAAGCTTTGTGGTCTCAATGCCTACATACAAGGGAGCATTAAATATCAGCATGCTCGCATCCACTGCGGCGCTCGAATTGAACTGGGAGCCAAATGTCACAGGTATTTTTGTGCCAGGCTGGCCAAAGAATTCACCAGGTAAAAGTGTGGTCATAAGTTTCAGATTGTCAGTAAATGAAGCTGATGCGCTCACCTGGGGCAATGCAGCTGATATAGTTTCCCACATGGCCGCTTTGGATGCCTGAATATCAGATTTTGCATTGAGTACCATTTTGTTATGGCCCAACGCGTAATCCTGTGCTTCCCTGAGTGAAAGCTTCAACTCATTGCTTTCCTGCTGAGCTTTCCCTGCACTTCCTGTCAGTAAAGTGAAAAAAGCTGCTGCAATTATAAATTTACTTTTCATAAAATTTGATTTACACTTCATTTTAATTATTTATCCTTATTTCTTTTCGTAAAAATTTATAAGATCAAGACCCTTCCGGGTTGAAATGCCCCTCAGATAATTGATATAAAAATTTCTTATTACATCTTTATTTGCGAAATCATCCGGAGGAAAAACATTCTTGTCATTCGACATTCTTGCAACCTCAAGCATACATTTATTGGTAATTTCCACATCAATATCATCCCTGAAAACACCCTCTTTTATCCCCCTGTTAAGGATTTCAGAATTATTTGATAAATACGGGAGATCAATCAGCTCTTCCTGGTTTTTTTGGACATCCCTGTGTAATCTTTGCATATCCATTTGAAATGCCGGGCTCATTCTCTGAAAATGATCCGTCATTAAATCAATCATCTTAAAAATAGCCTCAATGACATTCTCCGATTCACTGAATATTTTGGTCATTAATTCACGCTGCTTTACCAGCATCCATTTAAGAACCCCTTTCAGAAGCTCATCTTTATCACTGAATACTTCGTATATCGTTCTTTTAGAAATACCCATGTTCGCTGCAAGCATATCCATGGTAACCGCTCTTATCCCGTATGTCCGGAACATCATCGCCCCCTCCTCAATAATTTTTTGCCGGTAATCCATTCTTTAAAATTAAACGGCGCAAAAATGTGAAAACTTTTTAAGTTTACAAAGTTTTCTTAGATAAATTTCGATTTTTTTCTGTAAAAGGAGGTAAATTACCGGTGAATAGCGAACGGCGACGAATGTATTATGTATTATAGGCGATAGACGATGTAAGAAACAATACATATTCCGCATAAGGCACGGATTGCAAATCTGCGCCAATATGGGGGAATTATCCCCCCCCTGGGGGGGTTGGGGGGTTAATCTTTGCCGTTACACCTTTTAATAATTAAAGACTATGTCCGCAAATAAGATAATCTACCAGGTTGACGCTTTTACTTCAGAACCGTTCAAAGGCAACCCGGCCGGAGTATGTATTCTCGATAAGGAGATGCCTGATGAATGGATGCAGAATATTGCTGCTGAAATGAATCTGTCTGAAACAGCATTCATATCAGGCGGAAAGGATGAATACAGGATACGTTTTTTCACTCCGACATCGGAAATCCCTTTGTGCGGACATGCGACACTTTCGTCGGCTCATATAATGTTTGAAACTGGTATTGTGAAAAAGAATGAAACAATTACTTTTTCTTCCAGGGCAGGGATCCTTAAAATACGTTACTCTGAAGGATGGGTGGTCATGAATTTCCCTGCCTATGATCTTGAGCCAGTTCAGATCCCTAAAGATATATGTAATTACATTGTAATTACGCCTGTCGAACTTTATCGAACCGCCCACGGCTGGACATTTGTACTTCTCAGAAATGAAGAAGAAGTTTTAAAACTCAATCCGGATTTCAAGGCAATGAAGAATTCAGAATTTGGAGACATGATAGTTACTGCTCCTTCCTCCGATCCGCGCTATGATTTCTGCGTCCGCTGCTTCGCCCCTGCCCTGGGCATTGACGAAGACCCAGTAACAGGATCGGCTCATTGTGCCCTGGTGCCTTACTGGAATAAAAAGACAGGCAGAAAAGAATTTACGTCACACCAGGTATCAAAACGTGGCGGAATATTGAAAGTTTCACTCAATGGCGACAGAGTTGAGATAGCAGGACAAGCAGTAACGATCTTTAAGGCAGGATTGCTGGTCTGAGATAAAGATTGCTTCGTTCCCGCTTATGAGGGATCCTCGCAATGACGGTAAATATTTTGAAGGCTCCCCTCCTGGGAGGGGCGAGGGGTGGGTAAAAGGATTAATAAGAAATAAGAAATAGAAATTAAAACTGATAAACTAAATGAATCACAATCCTGAATTAAGAATCACCGAGCTGGGCCTCGAGCTTCCTCCAGCTCCTAAACCAATGGGTGTCTATAAACCAGTTCTTGTAATCGGCAATTTCCTTTATGTATCGGGGCAGGGCCCTTTAAACCCGGACGGAACACTTATCAAAGGCAAAGTCGGAAAAGAACTAAGCATGGAAGAAGGCAAGCTTGCTGCAAGGCAGGTTGGACTGGCTATGCTTTCAACAATAAAGGCAAATATCGGAGAACTCAGCAACATCAAAAGGCTTGTAAAGGTTTTGGGTATGGTGAACAGTTCTCCCGATTTCGACCAGCATCCGGCTGTAATAAACGGATTCAGCGAACTTATGGCTGATGTTTTCGGAGAAGATAACGGGGTTGGCGTGAGAAGTGCCGTTGGCATGATCCTTCCCGGCAATATTGCAGTCGAGATTGAAGCCATGTTTGAACTTTACCAGTGAAAAGATGGATGAGAAAACAAGCACTTTAAAACCCTGGTACAGGATTAATAATCCTGGTGAAATAAACTCTCCTGCCCTGCTGGTCTATCCTGACCGCATTGAGAACAATATCAGGAAGATGATAGATATCGCCGGTGATCGGGTTATGTTAAGGCCACATGTAAAAACACACAAGATGCCTGAGATAGTGAGGCTTCAGATGAAATATGGCATTAATAAATTTAAATGTGCCACAATTGCTGAAGCAGAGATGGCAGCACGCTGCGGGGCAAAAGATATTCTGCTTGCATATCAGCCGGTTGGCCCAAACATCAGCAGGTTTTTTGAATTGAAAAAGAAATTTCCCGGAACTAAAATATCATGTATTACCGATTGTGAAGATGTAATAAGGCAATTATCCATAAACGCAGTCAGGAACAGTACAGAAACCTCCGTCTGGCTCGATATTAATGTCGGAATGAACCGTACCGGAGTTAGCCCTGTAGAAAATGCAGCAGGGCTTTATAGAATGATTGTCAATCTTCCGGGACTTAATGCATCGGGTCTCCATGTATATGACGGCCATATTCATGAAAAGGAGCTTTCAATCCGTAAAAAACTCTGTGATGAAGCATACATGGTTGTCAATTCGCTTTTATCAGAAATCAGCAGGTCAGTCAACCTCCAGGTTCCTATTGTTGCAGGAGGAACGCCTACCTTCCCCATCCATGCGGCCCGGGGCGGAGTAGAAACAAGTCCTGGTACCACTCTTTTGTGGGATTATGGGTATAGTTCATCATTCAGGGATATGGACTTTTTGCATTCCGCAGTTCTTTTCACCCGGATAATAAGCAAACCATCGGTAGATATGATATGTATCGACCTTGGACATAAAGCTGTGGCCTCCGAAATGCCCCAACCCAGAATATTCCTTCCTGAGATTGACAATTATGAAATAATCTCTCATAATGAAGAGCATATGGTTATCAGAATTGCTGATGCAGAAAAAATGAAAATTGGAGATGTTTTATATGGCATACCATATCATATATGTCCGACAGTTGATCGCTATGATAAAGTATCAGTTGTCAGAAATGGGAAAGTTGTGGAACAGTGGAAGGTGGAGGCAAGAACAAGGGAAATAACGATTTAGGAATTTTATAAGTAAATTCCCCCTTTGAAGGGGGTAGGGGGATGTTTTTTGAGGACACATTTTTACATCCCCCTGCCCCCTTCAAAGGGGGAATTTATAATATTGTCCCTACCGATAAAGGTATACAAACCCCCTGTACTCCTTACTGTCATATTTGATATCATCCCAGCCGAGAGCTTTAATAATATAGAAATAGACTCCGGGGCTTGCCTTTGACGAACTGTTGCCAACATTGCCGTCCCATCCGTCCCACTCCTTTAATATCTGGCCTTCACCATAAAAGTCATACACTTTGACACCGTTCCGGCTGAAGATTACTATGCTTATATATCTCAGTGATGCCTTGTTGACCATAAACTTATCGTTTATTCCATCTTCATTTGGTGTAAAAACATTCGGAATCTCCAGCTTAGACTGATCAACAACAATTTTGTCGAATCTCAACGAATCGATGCAATGAAGAGCACTTTCGACTGTCAGCTTTACAGAGTAATCCTTAGGTATAAAATAGGTATGTGGCCTGGGAGTGCTGAGCACAGATACTGAATCATCTCCGAATTCCCAAAGGTAGGTCACCGCTCGAACCGACTTGTCAGTGAAAGTAACCTCAAGAGGGGCCTCACCGCTTGAAGGATCGACTGAAAAATCGGCTTTCACATGTATTGATTGATAAAAAAATGACGATTCGTTGCTGCACGTAAGGCTGTCGGTCACCAGGAGCTTGTATGTAACGTCTTCGAGCGGAGGATTGAAGGTTTGAGGATTTATTTCAATATCAGGATATGGTATGGAAGAAACCGGATCTGATGACCAGAGAAACCTGACTCCATTTGGCAATCTTGATTTTCTGACCACCGGTGGGATCGCTGTAAAAAAATGTATCTACCGCTACCTTGCCGCTCAGAGCAACATAGTCACAGGTCCTGTTCTGAAGCTTTGCAAGTGAAAAGGGTCTGTCTGCAAATATCCATCCTGTAAGGTTTGTATTGTAACCAGAACCGTTTGTTATGTTCACCCGGTATCCTCCCTCGTCAAGATTGTTAATTGCAGAGTTCATAACCCCTGTTTCAGAGCTTACGAACACCGTGAATCCTTTTGAGGCATCGCTCCATTTATACCACGAAAATGTGAACGGCCCTGTACCACCCGGACTAACGGCATTAAGACGCCCTTTTACAGTGCCTGATGCATTGCAGTATACAAAAACAGGATCTTTCACACCAGGGGAAGAGGGATATGAAGTATATCTTACAGCATTCATTCCGGGAGCCGTAAGCTGACCAAAAATGGTCACAGGTAATAACAGGGCTGAAATGAAAAACCAAAAACGCACAGGCAATCTGAGTTTTAAAACAATAACGGTTCCAATTTCTCTTTGGTATAATCAGCTGTAAGTATAATAAAAGTAGTTAAAATAAAGGGAGTTGATTTCCTTGTCCGCTGTGATTTCTAGTGGACTTGTGAAATATTTTGATTACACAGAGAACACAGAATCACAAGCACCTGTTAATAAGTTTTATATTTGTTTTCAAACTGGTTCCCTGAGTGGTATTTATTAAATTTGCTCACGCTGTAATTAATAAAAATTGATGACCCATAATTATCTGAACGACCTGAACGAAGCTCAGCGCCTTGCAGTGATCAATACTGAAGGTCCGGCCCTGGTTATTGCCGGTGCAGGTTCAGGAAAGACCAGGGTACTGACCTACCGGATTGTCCATCTTCTTCAGAAAGGTATTCCTGCTTACAAAATCCTCGCTCTTACGTTTACAAACAAGGCAGCAAGAGAAATGAAGGACAGGATCTCTGCCATTGTCGATCCTGAGGTTGCAAGGCATCTCTGGATGGGGACATTTCACTCAATTTTTGCAAGGATCCTCAGGATAGAAGGATCAAGGCTCGGATACAAATCAAATTTTACGATTTATGATGCTTCCGATTCGAAAAGCCTTGTCAGGACAATTGTAAAAGAGATGAACCTTGACGACAGTGTCTACAAGCCCGGAGTGATAGCCTCAAGGATCTCTTAGCATCAAAAAACAATCTTGTAACGGCCAGCATATATGCATCAGATCCCGTCAATGCAGGAATATGACAAATCGAGCCGGATGCCGCTGCTGTCGGATATTTACAGGACATACTCAGTCAGGTGCTTCAAGGCCAATGCGATGGATTTTGACGATCTGCTCCTGAACACGAATATTCTTTTCAGGGATTTCCCTGATGTTCTTGCCGCTTACCAGGAAAAATTCCATTATATCCTTGTGGATGAGTACCAGGATACAAACTATTCACAATACCTTATTATCAAAAAGCTGGCTGCGGCCAGTAAAAATATCTGTGTCGTCGGCGATGATGCCCAGAGCATCTACTCATTCAGAGGGCGCAAGAATTGAAAACATCCTTGAATTCAAGAAACGACTACGCCGATTATCAGCTGTTTAAGCTGGAGCAGAATTACAGGTCGACACAGACAATTGTGAATGCTGCCAATGCAATAATTGCCAATAATGAGGGTCAGATCCATAAAAAAGTCTTTTCAAAAAATGAACCCGGTGAAAGGATCCAGGTAATGCAGGCGCTTACCGATTCCGAAGAAGGATTCAATATTTCATCAGATATTTTCGACAAGAGATATTCAAGGCAGATTGAACTGGTCGGATTTTGCAATCCTCTACAGGACAAATGCCCAGTCGAGAATATTTGAGGAAACCCTGCGCAAAAAGAATATACCATACAAAATATATGGCGGTCTTGTCATTCTATGAGCGGAAAGAAATAAAGGACATACTTGCCTATTTCAGGATGGTTATAAATCCTGAGGATGAAGAGGCTTTAAAAGAACTATCAATTATCCCAAAAGGGGACTTGGTGATACTTCCGTACAGAAAGTATTCGAACTTGCCGAACATTCCGGAACTACTCCATGGCAGATAATTTCGACCTGTCACCGATTTATACAGATCATTTTAATTCAGGCACTATTAAAAAATAACAGCATATGCAGACCTTATAAATACTTTCAGAAAGAATTCCGGCGAAACAGATGCATATACAAAAGCAAGAGAGATCGCCATGGGATCAGGGATAATGAAAGAACTCAGGGAAGGGAAATCTCCCGAGGAGGTAAGCAGGTACGAAAACCTTGAAGAGCTTCTTAACGGAATAAAGATCTTCACCGAAGCGGCTGAAACCAACGGAGAAGCCATCAACACTTGAGGCTTATATGACCAATGTGGCACTGCTCACCGACCAGGATAACGAAAAAGAGGAGGACCGTGATAAGGTGACGCTAATGACCATGCACTCAGCCAAGGGACTGGAATTCAAGCATGTTTATATTGCCGGAATGGAGGATACGCTTTTCCCGTCGCCGATGTCAGCAGGCAATCCAAGGGAGCTTGAGGAGGAAAGACGGCTTGTTTTATGTAGCGGTCACCCGTGCCGGGAAGATGGCTAACTCTAAGCTATGCGCTGAACAGGTATAAATGGGGAAACCTTGAAAGAAGCGGACCAAGCAGGTTCCTGCGGGAGATGGATCAGAAGTTCCTTGACTATCCGCAGACAGGAGGGAAACCTTTTTCTGCTAAGAATCATATCGAAACCAGATCTCAAGTCATTCAGGGAAGAGTCCTCTTCATTATACTCCCACCATCAAGGTACAAAAAATATGTTCCTATCCGCAGTTCGGCCGCTATGACATCCTTTTAATGGAAGTGATCCGGAGAATTTTCAGAAGGCGATAATGTTCAGCATGAAAGATTTGGCAAAGGAACAATAATCAGCATCGAAGGTGAGCCTCCAAATACAACAGCAACGGTTGATTTTGAGAGTGACGGAAAAAAGAAACTGCTGCTGAGGTTTGCGAAGCTTAGAAAGGTTTAATTAAATATAATCAGCTGCTTTCAGGTAGGGATTGCTTCGTCGCTTCGTTCCTCGCAATGACAGTGAACATAAGTCAAATTGGTTTATCGTCGCACAAGTAATGCTGCAAAAAGGCAGTGTCATTGCGAGGGCCCGCCTTCGAGGCGGGGACGAAGCAATCCTTATCAAATCATTACTGATTATTTCTTCCCGGCCTGTCCGAAATTCATTTTCATAAATGTATAACCTACAGTAGAAACTGAATAGCTAAAGTTATCATTGATCTCCTTGGTTTCCATTTTCATTTCCGGCTTATTGCTTTTATCGAATGATTCCATAGCCAGCATCATTGCTCCTTCAAAACCAGGATAATTATAATAAGTTGGCATCCCCGCTTTGCCCCAGTATTTTTTATCAGCTTTTATTTTGACATCCTTTGTCATCCAGACATTTGCATAACCATCCTTACCCTCTTCAACAACCTTATACTCATCACATTTGTAACCAGCTATCATTTTTGTATTGCCGGTTTTTGTAATTGTGGCCGGTTTTTCTTCCGGAGTCCTTTGGTTTTTTACCTGGGCCTTAAGAGTTGAATCATCCGGGATTGTCGAAATTATACCGGTCTTTGAATCTGTGCCCTGCATAAGCATCATGAAGCATCTGTTATCATTATCAAAAAGAAACACTGTGGGCAAAGCTTTATCTCCTTCCTTAGCGTCAACAATTTTTACCTCAATGCCGGCATTCAGGGTATTGCTGTTGAAATATGTATAATAATCCGATTTTGATACATCATTTTTGTCATAAGCTTCCATCTGCATATAAATCCTGCCTGTGAATTTGTATTCATCGTTGTATTTGATGTCAATTTTACCTCCAAAGAGCCCACGACCAGTCCCTTTTGTTCCGCTATTAGCCGTCTTGTCAGATTGATTTTGATCGGCTTGTTCTTTTTCTTTAGCCTTATCCTGGGCACTTTTATCGATTGCTGAATCAATTTTGTGATCGATCTGTCTGTTAATAGCCCTTCTTAAAAGTCCACCCTGTGCATTTGAAATATTGAAAGTCAATATTAAAAGAGCAGTCAAAAGAAGTGAGATTTTTGTTTTCATCTTGTTGAAATTTATGGTTTTGGCTTTAAGTTACAAAAATATCAGATTACAGTTTTATAAATTCCACTCTTCTGTTCAGGGCTTTATTTGCCGGAGTATCATTAGGTGCTACAGGCTGGCCTTCGCCTATTCCATCCGTTTCAAGCCTTGAAGCATCGATACTGAATGATTTTACCAGTTCATTTTTCACGGAAGCAGCACGTCGTTTTGAAAGGTCGAGGTTTGCTGCATCGGCACCGTCACTGTCGGTATAACCGACAATTTTTACCTTTACATCCGGATTTTCATTCAGAACAGCGGCAATTTCTTTCAGAGTGCCGTATGATTCGGGTTTTACAACATCCTTATTCACATCGAAATAAATGCCATAAGTGATCAGTTTTCCTTCGGTCATCAGTTTGTTGCGCATATCGGGAGCTCCTACTGCGATACGTATATTGGCTAACATGGCTGCACCATTTTCAAATCTGAGTCTGTCTGGTTTAACACAACCTGTTGGAAAAGCTCTTGGAGCGTCAAAAATCTTATTTTGATCCTGGTACAAACGGACTCTGGTCTTTTGAACCCAGATTGCAATATGGTATTTCTGGTTTTCCTTTTCTTTAAACTCATCTCCTTCTTTATAGCCACTTAACTTTGATTGCTCACATTCCTGTCCATACAGCCAGGTATCGTAACCTGGTCTGCCGAAATATTCAATAGAAAATTGGAATCCTCCTTGTCCGGTAGCTGTGCCGCTGTCCCATGCTTTCACATTTCTGGCTTGCATTAGTCGCATATTCCATCCTGCCATACTTTTTTCTTCGCCTGCGATGGGAATAACATCAAATTCAATTGTGTAATTGTCCGGCAACTTGAGCAATGCATCAGTCCAGACACATTCCCTCATAATATATTTCATCCATTTGCCGGGAAATAAATTGGTAGTAACCACTTCAGCCGATCCGTTGGTATTCCACAAAGCCGGGAAATCACCCACGGCATCCTGGCTGAAATCCTCGAAAAAGATCACCTTTTCGCCAGGTATAAAGTCATATTTGGAATATGTCTGAAGCTGGGTCTGCTCCTGTCCTGCTGCCTTATCTCCCTGGTCGGCTATTATTTGCTCCGGCTTGTTTGCTATCCTGATGCTTTCTGATTCTCAGTTTGCCTGATCAGTTTTTTTAGCATCTCCTTTTGTGTCGTCTTCGACAGCACTCCACTCCCTTATCAATAGCCTGATCGGCCTTCTGGTTAACTTTCTGGTTGACTTTATTCTCAATCTTCCTCTTAAGGTTCAGCTTGATCTGACATTCTGCATTACCTGCCATAAGACTAATTAATGCTACAACAATGATGAATTTCATTAATGATTTCATTTCACTTCAGGATTAGGTTAGTTGTTTTTAATGTGATTTTGCTATTGTTCAGGGTTTTATTTTCTAGATGCACAAAGAATCTTCATTCTCTTTTTGCTAAAATGCAGGAGAAGGTTTCTAAATTAACAATAATTTCAATAGAGTGATCCTCTGTTTGTAAAAAAAGCTGCATTTCTGCAGCAAATTCAGATCAATCATTTTCCCTCCCTTGTTTTACATGAACTCACCCCCCGTCTCCCTCTCTACTTTGCAAGCAGAGAGGGGGAAAAGAAGGGGGTGAGTACATGAAGACTAAAGGTGAAAGCCCTAGCTAATTTGCGCAGCAACTTCCTTTATCTCAGCCGGCTTTTCCTTTTCAACAAGCACCGATTGATACAATGTTGCGAATGAACATGATATCCACATCATTGCCGGGAAAATCCCGATAAGGAAAAGGCACAGTCCGAATATAATAATAAAAATTGAAGCCAGTCCCATAGCGAAAATCCTCCATCCGTGGCCTCTGGTAAGCTTCCAGCTAAGCTCAACAGCTTCGATCGGATCAAGCTTCTTGTCCATTACTATATATGAGACAAAAACCAGCCTGCAGCGATAATTATACCGGGAATGATCAGTGCAAAACATCCGAGAACGACCAGCGCTACAACCAGAAGATTTGCCAGGATAATATAAAGATAGTTCTGCCAGAAACCTTTTATCAGCAGTTCAAAATCAGGCTTTATTTTTCTCACTGCCTGCACAAATATCATATTACCACCATATTTTACAACAGGAGCTGCTAGAAACGTATAAGCCAACGCCAGTAAGCCGAAGAACACGCCAAACATCCCAAGAGCGCCCAGCGAGAATAACTTTCCTAAATCATGACCAACCATGTGACCCCAGTTAAACGGGGTTTTTGGCAGGTCATTTAAGATTAAAATTGTAATGAATACCTTTAAAAGGAGCTGTTAAAATTGCTAATACAAAAACAACCAGCAGCAACCTGAGAAAATTATCGAGCATTACCTGAAATCCGGTTCCGAAACTGTTTTCGAATGTGGGGATCAATTTGTAGTTTTTTGTCGTTTCCATTGTTTTAAGTATTTAATCAAATCAGTTTTTGTTAATTGTTACATCAAATGTAAACTCTGTTTATATCATGGATGTAATACTATAGTAGTGATTTTGTAAATTCCTACTTAAGTTTAGGGTAATACTTTAGTATTGTTTGGGTGATTTCCGGAAAAAGGTTCTTTTTAAGCAATACCTCTTCTAAGTCTCTTTTTAAAGTCTGCATTCAGAAATTATCTTCCAATTTCCTACATTTACGTTATGTTAAAATTATTGTTTTACCTGATCTTTATTGTATCCGTTGCTCTTTCGGCTGCAGGTATTATACTCACATCACGGTTAAGGAATAAGTACAAATCGGAAATATTCTCAGCACTTCTCTATTTCCAGGTTTTCATATATACGTTCGGATTTTACGGGATTTGGGGTCAGGTAGCTATTAAAACGTTCCTCTCTGCTGCCATTTCTCCTGAATTGCTTATAAAACTGTCGGATCTGGCAATGCTTCTTGGACTGCCATTCCTTGTATTTGCCTGGCTGATGCTTATAAGGTTTTCAGGGAACATCTCCGGAAAGATCAGTAACAAATGGTTCGTTTCATTGTTCCTTTTAGCCAATTTCTCAGTGCTTATAATCATGGGTTATTTCATAACCAGAACCAATACCTTCGACACCTCATTAGTTATCACGGGAATACTATGTAATAATGAATCTCATTCATTTCTTCCTGGCAGCTTATCTGATCCATTTTCCCTGGAAGGGGCAGCAGGTTATCCACGATTATGACAGAAAAATAATTGCTCCGTCTCTGTTTCTGATAATGACAGTTCAATGTGTTCCCCTTCTTTTTTATACAACCCAGACCTGGATAGCCGTAGTTTTTATTTTTGGATTTTTCCTCGGAAACACTTTTCTTCCTGTCTATTTCAGTTATGGTACCCTCCTTCCGTCATTTGCAGCCGAACCCGGAGAAAAGTGTCCCCTTTGAAAAATTCTGCATGAGGTTTGAGGTTTCACCCAGGGAATCAGATGTCATCAGGGAAATATGCAATGGCCTGAGTAATAAAGAGATATCTGATAAACTCTTCATAAGCCTGCAGACTGTAAAGGATCATACTCATCATATCTACATCAAGACCAATGTGAAGAGCAGGGTGCAGCTGATAAATCTGGTTAAGGATGTGATGAAATAAGAAATAGTTGTGCGGTTATGCCTGTTCGCAGGTCTGGCGGTTATGAATTCTCCCTTTGCAAGGACTTATTTGTAGGATTCCCCCTTTAAGGTACCTAATTAAAATCCCCATTCCTGTTGATTAGGTACTGAGTCTTATGAATTTCCTCTGTCAAGGGTTGCTGTATCTTTATTCGATCATTGCCTTGATCTGTTTCTGTCAATTTCCGATAATACATATTTCTAACGCTCTCAAAACGTCTGTGGATTTCCTTTTAGATCATTGACGTTAAACTGATAATTGAATTCTAAGCTCTCCAGCATCTTTTGTCTGCTACCGTCACTTTCATTATTCATAATCATGAGTACTCCCGTCGATTTCGGTTGCTATTGTAATTCATGACAAAAAAAATCAACGATAAATCCCTTTATTGGCAATCTGCCTATGAAACTCAGATTCAAATACTTTACCTTTAATATTCAGCCAGAGTATCACTTCAGCCAGTGTGCTGTTTTTCCAGCTTGCGGGCTAGTTCTTTCAATTTTGGATTATAGGACAACAGCTTATTTGCGCACATTGAATTGTTTTTACATCCCCCTACCCACCACAAGGCCTGCCCTGCAGTCAGGCTCCTTCGCTAAAATTAGCCAACCGGGCTTTTTCTTTACGTCGCCTTCAAAGCAAGACTTTTCAATCTATGACCTTTCAAATTTGGATTCTAATTAATGCATCTTAAATGTAATAACGCCTTACCAAAATGTGTAACTCTGAATTTTGGTCGGCATATCAGTCCCTGAATTTTTGTCATAAACTAGTCAGCATCTGGATACCTCCAATATCATGGAACTGAAGCTTCACCGCAATGATATCTGCTTCTGCTTCATTCAGCTTTGCCCTCCACCAGTTGCAAATTCTAAGTTTATCAAGCTGGTATTTGTAATCGGGCTTTGGTAGTCACTTCGGTTATAAACATTACAGAATTTATCCACAATATTGAAACTAATATAATTACACTATTTTCTGAAATCTTATTTTTATTATACTTTTATCCGGCTTTAATTTATAGCGATTATGAAGATTTATTGTTTTCTTTTAGTAGTTGCCTATTCCTTTATATCCTGCGGCCATAATTCAGGTCTGTCTGATAATTCTTCAGAACAAAAAATCAGGAAACAGGTAAACGATATTGCAGGGAATTATGTAAATAACAAGTTAAAAGACGCAAAAAAAACTAAGACTAATGATGGTTCAATAATCTTTTCTGCCGGAGATATAAAATGTCTGATCGATCCATCTGATATTATTATCGGTGAAATTGACGAGGATTCTTATAAAGATGCCATTGTTACTATATTTACTTTCGTAGGGTCAAAGATTACCGCTGAAAGAACACCTTATATTGCTAAATAAGAATGGAAAGCTATCGATCTCCAAAGAATTGACTGGCGAGATGAAATTCCTTAAAATAACAGACAGAACAATATTCATTGAGACATCGCATATGGCTCCTGACTCTCCTTTTGCTGATTGTCAGATCTGCAAAGAGATTAAAAAATATAAATTCATTGCAGGTGACACTGCAAGAATTAAATAACCTGGCATAATTTATAATGCGGATTTCTAAAAATCCAATTTGGCCGTCATCATTAATTTTTTTATAAAGCGCGAAATTAAAAAAGAAGGCTGTCGGTTTACGACAGCCTTCTTAAACATAAATATGCAATTTTTAGTAACCTGGGTTTTGAACAAGAACTCCCGGTTGCAGATCTATTTGAGTTTGTGGAATTGGATACAACAATGATTTGTCAGTAACAAGTTGCTCCTTGAAGGAATTGCTCTGGTTGTTCTGGCATCATCCAGAGCATATTGGTTTAACACAGTTTTGGCAATACCCCAACGTCTTAAATCAAAAAAGCGAAATCCTTCCATTGCAAATTCAAGGCGCATTTCAAATTGAACAGCTTTCATAGCATAATCTTTGTTTGGGAAAGATGCATATGGCTGAACATTATAATTTGCAGCAGGTTTAGTAAAATCTACATTAAGATTAAATGGGTAAACTGTACTTGGTAAAGAATATGTTGTGACTAAACCCATTACTCTTGGACCTGTTTTTGCCCTGTTACGGATTTGATTAACTAGATCCAATGCTTTTGGAAGATCGTTTTCACTTGCAGCGATTTCAGCTCTCCAGAGAAGAACATGACTTAACCTGTAGTACCTGAAATTGTTGGTACTTACTCCACCCTGCCAACCTGTAGAAGGAGCGGCAGCAGTTTTTTCTGCTTTCTTGTAGAAAAATTTTGGAGCTGGTAAATATGGTCCACCATTTGATTGCATTCGAATCCAATCGTTACCCCTGTTTACACCCCAGTCCATAAAAGGTATACCCCGGCGGCTAACAGTAAAGTCTAACCGTGGATCAACCACATCGGTAAAAGGAACAAAAGGATCGCTTGAATTCACGTTCATATCGCTCTTTAAATCTACCTGGTTATAGGTATCCAATAAAGGTAACCCGTTTGCATCCACCTTAAAGGCATTAACAAGGTCTTGCGATGGTTGGAAAAATCCACAGCATGTTCCAATATCGCTGCCCTGAGGTGCATTTAAACCAGTTCCGATATCAGCTGAACCGCCATCAGTAGAACCATTGTTTATAGCACGCTGGATTTCGTAAATAGATTCAGCATTATTACGGTGAGCAACATCAAAATTGTCCATGAAGTTAGGCATCAATGAAAATTTATTACTGCTAATAATACCATCAAGCAAAGGTTTTGCAGCAGCATAATTCAAGGTTTGCATATGGGCCCTTGCAAGAACTGCCATGGCAGCATATTTGGTCGGGCGACCTGGTTCAGCTTGTTGTGCCTCCAAATCAGGTAAATTATTCATAGCAAAAGTAAGATCCTCAATGATAGCAGGCATTGCATCAACATTGTTAGGAACCAGGGTAGCATCAGGAGTATCTTCTTTGATAATTGGTATATTTTTGAATACCAGCCATGCTTCGAAATTAAACCATCCTCTTAAAAAACGGGTCTCCGCTTCAAATTCCTTTGCTTGTTCGGGCGTTAATCCTTGAGTTCCCTTTAATACTTTAAGAACACCATTGGCACGGGTAACTCCTTTTAAGTACCATTTCCATTTGTCTGCGACCCATCCGTTAGTAGTTTGACAATCCCATTCTTCTATCTCATTGGCAGGAGGCTGGTCAGTATGTGTAGATCCTACATGTGCATCGCCGCCTGCAATTGCGCCTAATGACCAGTTGGTAACTGATGAACCCCAGGTGATGTCCCAGTTTTCGTAAGTATCTCCTTTCCCTCCAACCATGGCATATGTTCCGGTTAAAAGAGCATTAATTCCTTTGGCATCATAAAAAATATTTTCAGATGTCACCCCCAATGGGGCCTTAGTTAAAAATTCTTCCGAACACGATAACGCAAAAGCCATTATCATAGTCAAGAATAAAATATATTTTGCTTTTTTCATATCAATTTTTTTAAATGTTAATTAAATTGTCACAATGAAAGTCTTAAACCAAACATAATTTGGCGTGAAGTTGGCGTTGCCCCTCTGTCAAGACCCAACGTTTCTGGATCTGAAGAAAAATATTCAGGATCAAGTCCGCTGTACTTTGTAATTGTTAACAGGTTAGTTGCCTGGCAATAAATATACAAATTTTCAATATTAATTTTTCCTAATAGTGATTTTGGTAAATTATAACCAACCTGTAAGCTCTTCATTCTTAAGAAAGATCCATCTTCAACGAATGCAGATGAATTTTGTTGAGTAATTGGATCTACATCATACATTGGAAGGGTTGCGTCAGCATTGTTTTTCAGGTAAGTACTTCCCCATGATTTATAAAGTGCGTCTTTACTTAAACCTCCATCGAACTGACCATAATCAATCCATCTTCTTACATAATTGATCATTTTATTCCCATAGCTTCCGTAAAATACCACATTCAAATCCAAACCACCATAGGCAAGATTAATATTCATACCACCTGTAAGTTTTGGATGAGGACTCCCGATATAGGTTCTGTCGCTGGCATCAATTTTAGTATCCTTATTTACATCTCTGAATTTAAAATGGCCTGGCATATTGTATGTTCCAAATGCAGGATAAGCGTCAACTTCGGCCTGTGTCTGGAAAATTCCATCAACTACATATCCAAAGAATTCAGGGAAAGCATGACCAATCTGAGCACGCGAATAATCAACCTGTCGTTCACTGGCAGTTGTAATAAACTCGTTTGCATTATCTGATAGTTTTGTAACGTCGTTCTTATAATGTGATAATGTAGCATTAACACTATAGACTAATTTATCATCCATGGCTTTATTTGAATATCCCAGTTCAATATCAAACCCGGTATTTTTCATATCGCCAATGTTAACGTATGGTTGGTCTGCAACACCCGCCACCTGAGGTTTTTGTACCTGATAAAGCATGTCGGAAGTTTTCCTTTGCCATATATCGATACCGAATGACAAGGTATTGGCAAATAACCGTGTATCAAGACCAATATCGAGGGTACTTGTTTTTTCCCAGGTTACATTCTCATTTCCGTACTGAACTGGCTGAAATCCTGTAGTTAAACCACTGGTAGTTCCATCAAGAGGGTAAGAAGATTGAATTTTGTTTACACCAAAGGTTGTGTAGCTATTGTAATTACCAATACGGTCGTTACCTGATTTACCCCAACCACCTTTTAGTTTTAAGAAACTTATCACATCGTGTGTACCTGCCATAAAGTCTTCCTGTGAAATTACCCAACCTGCTGATACTGCAGGGAATATACCATAACGATTTGATTTAGCAAAGCGCGATGAACCATCGCGACGTACTACCCCTTCCAAAAGGTATTTACCATTCAGGGAATAATTTACACGACCAAATTCAGAGAAAAGTGACCATTCCGAAGCATATCCACTGTTAGTTTGATTGGCTTCACCGGAATTAAGCTGCATATAGTCGAAACTGTTATTAAAATATACTGCTCTACCAGCATTTTCTTCTGTATAAACACTTGAAATGGCTTCAGTACCTATTACAGCGGTTATCCTGTGTTGTCCGAAAGTTTTATCATAACTCAGGGTGTTCACCCAGTTCCACTGCATATTATAGTTATGGTCAATTGCTAAATCATCGTTTGGATGAGCTTCAGCCATTTCAGGATTTGCCAAATTAATGCGTTTTTGGTCTGATGTTCCAAAGTCAAATCCAAAAAGTGATTTTAAAGTTAACCCTTTAATTATAGTAGCCTCTGCGAAAAAATTTCCCATTGCACGTACATACTTGTCGTAATTATTTGCATTACGGGTTAGCTGAGCGACCGGATTTTCAGCATTACCAAAATTAGGTCCTGATTTTGTTCCTGCAAATTTTCCCATAATATCATAGACAGGAATAATAGGCTGGATACGATAAGCCTGTGATATAGGGGATGCTTCGCCATCACTTCCCATGTCTCCTTGTTTAACGGTAAATGTTGCACTCAACGATTGTCCAATCGTTAACCAAGCTGCAACTTTTGCATCGGAATTAGAACGGAAGGTGTATCTTTTAAAATCGGTATGAATTAAAGTACCTTGCTGATCAGCGTAACCGGCAGAAAAAGCATAGGTTGACTTTGGACTACCTCCGCTAATGGATAAATCATATTCCTGTATTTTACCAGTCCGATAAATTTCGTCGTACCAGTTTGTGCCTGCTTTATTTGCTTTTGTGATCACATTTGAACTGGAATATGTAGAAGGATCTGTATTCGGATCGCCTTCCTTGGCACCTGTGGGAGTCAGGTAATCAGGTAAAACTGGTTTAGAACCAGTTCCATAAAGAGCGCTTGGCCTGGTGACACCTTGATTATCTGCTCTCAGCCATACGGACTCGGCATATTCCTGGGCATTCAGCATGTTATATTGGTTAATGGCATTTGCAATACCTATTCTGGTTGAAAAGGTAATGATCGGTTTTTCACCTGCTTTTCCCCTTTTGGTAGTAATCAAAATAACGCCGTTGGCACCCCTTGTTCCATAAATAGCCGCTGATGAAGCATCTTTGAGAACAGAAATAGTTTCAATATCGTCTGGATTTAAAGAAGAAC
>CAVVBY010000019.1:0-51902 GCA_963746685.1 uncultured Bacteroidales bacterium | reverse complement strand
AACTTCAGAATCCTGCTATACTCGTTCTCAGGCCCGGGACGACAATTTGCGAGATCTGTCACAAGATGCATGAAGGATATTCCGACACTACGATAATGATATTAAGGATCGCCAGTGTTGATCTTTACTTTATCAAGTATTCCTCGAAGGATCAGTTATACCTGAACGGAATACCCATGGTATCCGACAGTATTTATACATTCCCGAAAGGCAGTTCATTAAGGTCGCAGAACAGGCATGCTTTTTATTACAGTGACGTCAATTCAAATTTCCTGTCAGAAGTCCAGACTCACAAGCTTTCCTTTTTTGTGAAAAATGTAAGCTACAGACCCGACAACAGGCAAAGGACACTGGTGAATGTAAGCTTTTCAGCTGAACAGGGAAACCTGGTCGGGATCCTTGGGGCAAGCGGTTCTGGAAAAACCACACTCCTCAATCTGATGAGCGGCATATTAGAACCCTCAACAGGAAGTGTCAGTTTAAACGGACTTGACATTATCAGGGATAAGAAAGATCTTGAAGGAGTAATGGGCTTCGTACCGCAGGACGATCTTCTCATTGAGGAGCTCACAGTATTTGAGAATCTCTATTATGCAGCCTGCCAGTGTTTCGGGGACAAGTCAAAGGAAGAAATTGTTCAGGTTGTTGAAATGCTTCTGACTTCGCTTGGTTTGATTGATAAAAGAGATCTGAAAGTCGGAAATCCCCTGAACAAAATTATCAGCGGAGGACAAAGAAAAAGACTGAATATTGCACTGGAGCTTATCCGGGAACCTTCGGTACTGTTTATTGATGAGCCGACATCAGGCCTCTCATCAAAAGATTCTGAAAATATTATGGACCTTCTCAGGGATCTCACCCTGAAAGGGAAACTTGTCTTTACGGTTATTCACCAGCCCTCCTCTGATATTTTCAGAATGTTCGATAAGGTCGTGATACTGGATCAGGGGGGTTATATGGTTTATTACGGCAATCCTGTCGATTCAGTTATTCATTTTAAAACAATTGATTCCCAGATCAATGCCAGTCAGGGTGAATGTCCCTCTTGCGGAAATATGAATCCTGAGGTCATTTTCAAGATCCTTGAGGCACAGGTAGTGGATGAGTTCGGAAATTATACAGATAAACGCAAAGTCAAACCTAAACAATGGGCTGACAGATTTAAAATCCTGAACTCCGAGGAACCAGTTAACGAGGTGACTAAAGCTCCAGGCAAGAACCTCAACAAACCTGGACGATTAAGACAGTTTGCGCTTTATCTTTCGAGAGATTTTAAAAGCAAGATCTCAAACATCCAGTATGTTCTTCTTACCTTGCTTGAAGCTCCTGTCCTGGCTTTTATTCTTTCGTTTATTATCAGATATATCCCTGATCCGAATTCAGATGTCTACTACTTTTCAGAAAATGAAAATATCCCGATCTATATTTTCATGAGCATAATTGTTGCGTTGTTCCTGGGGCTTACAATAAGCGCGGAAGAGATCTTTCATGACAGGAAAGTACTGAAAAGGGAACAATTCCTTAACCTGAGCAGAAGCAGTTATCTCCTGGCAAAAATTATTTTGCTGGTTGCCATTTCCGCGTTGCAGTCTTTTCTATTTATATCCATTGCTAATCCGATCCTTGAGATCAAAGGCATGTACTTTAATTACTGGCTTACACTCTTCACAACAGCTTTTTGTGCCAATATGTTCGGATTAATTATTTCTTCATCATTTAATTCGGCGATAACCATTTATATTGTCATTCCACTTCTGATTATTCCAATGATGATTCTGAGCGGAGCCATGTTTTCATTTGACAAGCTTAACAGGAATATCACCAGGGTCGATAAGGTCCCGCTGATAGCGGAGATAATTCCAACTCGATGGACTTATGAAGCATTGATGGTAAGCCAGTTCAAAGACAACAGGTACAGCACTCTTGAATACAATGCCAAAAAGGAAACATTTTATTCAATCCAGAAAAAGATCAGCCAGGCTGATTTTAATAATGTGTACAGGCTTCCCGAACTGACAAAAGTGCTGCAAAATGTCTTTTTAGATTACAAAAATCCGAAAGCAGACCGTTCTGAGACTCTGAATAATCTCAAACTTATTAAAAACGAAACTGCAAGGATTGCAGCATTCAGCAATCTTCCCGCTTTCAGGTACAATGACTTTCTGGAACCATATAAGTTCACTCCCGAAATAGCTGATTCCCTGTCAGCTTACATTAAGAGAGCAAGAATGTACTTTACTGAAATGTCAAATTCAGCTTCAGATCTCAAGGATAAGTTTTATAACCTTAATGAGGAAAGGTTAAGAAGGCTTGAAAAGAGGTATTATAATTACAAGCTTGAAGAGATAGTCACAAAGTATTATGAGCCGGACAAAATACTCAGATACAAGAATTCTTTTATTCAGAATACACACCCTGTTTACCTCGATCCGGAGAAAAAGGGATTTTTGAGTTTCAGGACTCATTTCTTTGCTCCGTCTAAAAATGTTTTTGGAGTCAGGGTTGACACGTTTGTTTTTAATATTTCAATAATCTTTGCCGGAATAATGTTTTTATATATCGTACTATATTATGATCTGATCGCGGGATTGGTGAAATTCTTAATGAATATCAAATCCAGAAAATAAAGCATTAGTGCTTTAAATACGTGTTTTTTTATATTTTTGTAATAACCAATAGATTCTCCTGTATGAAAGGAAGAGCGATAATTTCAGTTCTCGCAGTTGTCCTTACAATTTTCTCCTGCAGAAATAACTCAAGAAAGTCTGAAGAATTTGTATTAGCCAATACAGACTCCCTTACTGCATCTTTTAATCCTGGTTTCGGTGCCATGGAAGAAATCTACAGTAATATTTCTTCTCCCCTTGAGATAGCAAATCTTTTTCAGGTTATGGGAGTGCCATTTTCACCTAGCTATCTTGCCTCATCCCTGAATGCGAATGAACAGACAACTTCATTCCAAAAAGCTCTGTATCTTGGGATTCTGGGGGCTGACCTGGGTTACCTGGACATGTATGAGAAAACAGGAACTTCGATAGAGCTTGTTTCATCGGTAAAAAAAATCGCCGATGGATTGAATGTGGGCCAGTTTTTTGACTTTGAGACAATCAAAAGGATTTCACTAAACAAATCAAACCTTGATTCACTCCTGTTCCTTTCGGTTGACTCTTATTCACGGATGGATGAATACCTGAGAAAAAATAACCGCAGCCAGTTATCATCTATTATGATAGTCGGAGTATGGATTGAGGTCCAGTACTTTGCAACACAGGTTATGAAACAATACCCAAACAATTTATTAAGAGAACGGATCGGTGAACAAAAGAGTTTTCTTGAAGATCTGATCAGGATTGTTACTCCATACTGCGACAGTGATAAAGAATTTACGACAGTATACAGCTATCTCAGGGATATCGCATCGAAATATGAAAATGTTAAAATATCTTATACAAAAGGTGATCCTTCCAGAAGTGAAAAGGATGGAGTACTTGTTGTTACCCAGACGGAAACCAGCATGGTTGAAATGACTGATGAACAGCTTGCAGAAATAATTGATATAACTGGTAATGTAAGGAATAAACTGATCGCAAATTAGAATGAAAAAGTATTTATTGGGGTTCTTATTGTTTTTGTCCGGATATACCATATTATATGGGCAGACTCAGAGTGATCCGCTGGTGAGAAAATGTTTGCTGAGTACGGGGCCAACAGCAAGATATCTTAAAGACTTCAGAATCCAGCTCGGAAAGAGTACTTCCCAGGATGCTTTGAGGTATAAGGCAACCATGTCTCTCTGGAAAAATACCAGGTACAGGTTTACGTTGTGTACAACTGATAATTCCAGAGGGCAGCTGATCCTTAATATCTGGGACAATTCAAATAATGTTGTTCTTTCATCGGTTGACAAAAAAGCAGGAATCATTTACAATAATGTTGATCTTATCTGCAACAAAAGCGGGATCTACCAGATCTACTTCGATTTCACTGAAGGACAATCAGGATCGGGTGTCAGTATCGTCTCAATGATACAATAGCCTATTGCAAAAGATTTACTACCTGCACCAGAGCGGCAAGTACAAAGAGAACCGCCAGCATAATTTCCGGGAGCAGCTTACTTCTTGAAAATACAAAATAGTGAGACAGAAAATAACTTGGCGGGATCACCCCAAGCCAGTTTATCTCTACAGATACAGGATCAAGTAATAAATAAACGCCTGCAACTATAAAGAATGTCCACAGGAGAAGAACGAAAGTTTTGCGCGACTTGATCTTTTTGCTATTGATCGCTGATAACAAATGTGTCACACTTATCAGAACAATGATCCCCGATATTATCAAAACCACCAGAGTCAATACAGGAAAGATGTAATTTGCATCTTTTGCAAAAAGATTGTATGTGACCGCTGACAGCAATGAACTCATATCTTTTCCTGTAACATAAAAAAACCCGTAAACAATAAAAACCGGCGCTGCCAATCCAAGAATTGAGATAATGACTTCCTTAATGCTCCCTGTCCTGAGAATTGCTATTCCAATGATCAGAAGAAGGCCGAACCAGATCAGGCCTGCATAAAAGAGACTGCCAACGCTGATCAGCATACCTGCATCAAAAAATGAAAATGCTGTACCCTGCACCTTATATGATTCAATAATTTTCCTTATCCCCAGGATCAGGAAAACAGCAGCGGGCAGAACCGGATTCAGAATCTGGAATTGCGGAAAATAACAGCTTAAAAGAATATAGATCAATGCCGGCAAAAAGTTTCTTTCGCTTATGAAGAAAGCACTGGTGTTGAAATTTACAAGGAGGAATGCTATGAGAAGAACAAGCAGAGACGCAACAATAACACTGAACAGGGGACTAAAACCCGTCACAGACATGAGCAGATCGAAAAGAGGCATCGGCTTTACATCAAAACCCTGATCTGCTGGCAGATGAGGATGCAGGAAAGCTCCGGTCCATGTTAACAGAAGAATGATAACAATCAGAATTACTACATCCGGGCCTGTTTCCCTGAATTTTTTACGAAGCATATATGCTATAAATCAAATCCGATATCTTTCCTGTAATACATATCCCTGAATGACACTGACCTGGCGTTCCTGTAGGAACCAGCGAGAGCTTCTTTCATGGTTTTTCCCCAAGAGCTTACTGCAAGCACCCGGCCTCCTGACGTAACCACCTTACCATCAGAAATCCTGGTTCCGGAATGAAAAACAATGCATTCTTCCGTACTTTCGAGTCCTGAAATCTCATATCCTTTTTCATAATGTCCCGGGTAACCGCCTGAGACAAGCATGACAGTTGAAACAAACCGTTCATCGATCACCAGGTCCCGCTCTTCAAGATCACCTTTTGCCACGCCTTCAATGAGGTCGAACAGATCCGATTTAATCCTCGGAATTATTGCTTCTGATTCCGGATCTCCAAGTCTGGCATTGTATTCAATAACATAAGGATCGCCGTTCACATTTATAAGCCCGAAAAAAATAAACCCCTTGTATTCAATACTTTCGCTTTTCAACCCATGCAAAGTGGGCTCTAATAATCCTGACCTTCACTTTTTCCATGAATTCCATGTCGGCAAATGGTACCGGCGATACAGCACCCATCCCTCCCGTATTCAGTCCCGAATCACCCTCTCCCACTCTCTTATAATCCTTTGCCTCAGGGAGAAGCTTGTATGATTTCCCGTCCGTTATAATAAATACAGATAGCTCAATGCCTTTCAGGAACTGTTCTATCACTACCTTTTGTCCTGCATCGCCAAACTTTCCATTGATAATTGCACTCGTTTCCGCTGTGGCATCATCAATGTTTTTTAGAATAACCACCCCTTTTCCGGCTGCCAGACCATCAGCTTTAATGACATAAGGCGGTTCAAGGGTTCTTAAAAAAGCATTTGCTTCACTTAAGTTTGTTTTGTCAAATGTTCTGTATTTCGCCGTCGGAATGTTATGACGTGTAAGAAAAGCTTTTGCGAAATCCTTGCTCCCTTCAAGACGAGCAGCAGACCTGACAGGTCCTATTACAGGGATGCTCTTCAGAAAGTCATCCTGCAGGAAAAAATCATGTATCCCGCCTACAAGCGGAGCTTCAGGACCGACAACCACCATTCCTATCCTGTTATCGGCAACCGCCTTTTTCACAGCCGTAAAATCTTCCGGATCGATTTTCAGGTTTGTACCTGCAGAGCCTGTGCCGGCATTACCCGGAGCTATGAAAATCCTTCCTGTTCTTTTGCTTTGTGCAAGCTTCCATGCAATAGCATGTTCCCTTCCTCCGGATCCAAGAATGAGAATATTCATCTGACAGTTTTTAAAGGCAATTCAAATTTAATGTTTCATTCTGATAAATAAAATCAGACGATTTTTTAATAATACTTCTAAATATCTGTCATCCTGCTGAATCCGGAAAAGGTCTGCATAACATTATCCACATAGGTTTTGGAAACAGGAATATCAATTACAGAGGGAGAATCAAGCTCGAGCTTCAAGCCATCCTTGTCTTTTCGTATTACCTTTACTTTCTCAAAGTTAACCATATACGATCTGTGACAGCGGATTATTTCAGTCCCGGAAAAATTCTCCTCCATTTTTTTCAGAGTGTCGCGGAGGAGGTATTTCGAAATTTTGCCTTTGCTGAGATAACATATGTTCACATAATTCTCGGACGATTCGAGATACAAAAGATTCTCCTTTTTCACTGAGAATTTAAGCACTGATTTATCGTCATAGAAAGGTATCATATCCCTTATGTTTCCCGATAAAGCTGTAATACCGGCCATTCTTTCGATCTGTTCTTTCTTCTCGCGCCATGAAAAATAAAGCCACATTATCGAATAGGGAAGCAACAATACAAGGGCAGTATACTGTGCAGACTGTTTTACAATTTCAATGAAGATACGGACATCTTTAAGAACCAACTTTTGGAACAGTGCATAAAACAGGGCCATCGCCAATATTTCAGCAAATATCCAGGCAAAGTACAGGTAATAATTAATTATATGTTTCCTGCCATAATAGTACATTATAATCCTGCTTAACACAACCACAAGAACACCGGCAAGGATGATCAGGCTGGAATATGTCAGTAACTCAAGCCGGTTAAGGTCAAACCACTGGTCAGCGCCGAATGGTGCATAAATATTAATGAAAACCAGAGCAAACAGGGATGTAAATATTATTAACCTGATAATATTCCCTTTTTCGTTCAGATAAGCTGGTATTCGTTTCAGAAAATCGACCATTGGTGGATTATTTACATCATGCAAATTTAGTTTTTTCCTGCGTATGGTTTATTATTTAAAATTTTGTCCTGATAGCTTCCGGAAATTTCATCCCATATTTTGAAGTTACGTCACTTGATTCCATTTTTCATCCCGGAGGATTGTCATACGGCACATTTATTTGCCGACTTGCAGGTTTGAGCGTTCCTTTGTATAATCATGGAATACACAAAGGATTTTAATGAGCTGAAATCGGTCTTCAATCCTGAAGCCCCGGAGATCAAAATACCGGGAACTTCGGTCAGAATTGTCAGCGAGAAATTCGTTTCAGACATTGATCCAAAAGATTTTCTGAAGAGGGACGATTCGTCAATATCTGAAAATATTTCTTTTTCCTACCCAGTTTTTATACCTGAAGACAAATCAAGCAGGAAAGTAATATTATTGCTTCACGGACTGAATGAAAGAAGCTGGGTCAAATATCTTGTCTGGGCTTACTGGCTTTCGCAGTTAACCGGAAGCTATGTGGTGCTTTTCCCGATATCATTTCATATTAACAGGTCCCCTTCATCATGGATAAATCCAAGGATGATGCAGCAAATTGTTAAAGAACGCATTCAAGGCTCCGGTGAAATCATCATGTCGACTTTTGCAAACATTGCACTGAGCAGCAGGCTCACCGAAGAACCCATGCGCTTTTTCAACTCGGGGTATCAGACTGCATTCGATATCGTGAAGCTGATGAACCAGATCAGGTCGGGGAACCATAACGTAATACCGAAGGGCAGCATGGTAAACATTTTTGCTTATTCAATCGGTGCATTTCTTTCTCAGATCCTGATGATGGGAAATCCTGATAATCTTTTTACCGATTCAAAGCTTTTCATGTTCTGCGGAGGGTCGGTATTCAGCAATATGCAGGGAACATCAAAGCTTATAATGGACAGCCTGGCCTATAACAAGATCTACAGCTTTTACCTGAATGATTTTGAAAAGGAGATAACCCGTAAAAATCCCTTTTCCGAATTTTTCAGATCGTCCCAGATCGGAATGGCATTCAGGTCAATGATAGATATTGGGAGATTCAGGTCGTTCCGTGAAAGCATTCTGATAAAACTCAGGGACCAGGTCCGTTCCGTTGCACTTAAAAAAGACACCGTGATCCCGGCTAATGGCATTGTAAATACTTTGATCCCTATGACCAGTAAGAAGTTTTCTCCTGTTGAGGTCTGGGATTTTCCGTATCCATATTCTCACGAAAATCCTTTTCCGATATTAAATAACGAGTCAAGTGCTGAGGTTGACAGGAGTTTTGAACGCCTGATTACAAAGGCTGGCTTATTTCTGGCCTGATAATGGTGATGTAACAAACTTATAACCAATGTCCTCAGCATATTTTATGAATTCTGCCAGAAAAGACAAACAAGAAGAAGAGGTCTTATCATGAAGAACAATGACTGAACCTGGTCTTATTTTTTTCTTCAGGATATTTAAAACTCTTTTACCGTCCATCTTCTCATCAAAATCATAAGGCATGAGGTCCCAGAATACTATTCTGTACTTTTTTATGAGAGCGCGGTACTGTGCCGGACGAATCCTGCCATAGGGCGGACGGAACAAGCCTGTAGAAGTAAACTCTTCAGCCCTTTCTGCATTTTCAATATAAACACTGACATTTGTTTTCCAACCGCTCAGGTGATTATATCCGTGGTTACCAATAATATGTCCTTTTGAAACGATTAGATTGACCAGTTCCGGAAATTTTTTGGCTTTCCTGCCGCTGCAGAAAAAAGCTGCTTTTACATTGCTGGCTTCAAGAATTTCAATAATATGAGGGGTAGTATCCTTATGCGGTCCATCGTCAAAAGTCAGGCATAATTCTTTATCAGTGGTCCTTCACCCGGAAAATTGCTTCCGGGTACAACAGCCTTAATATGAAAAATGGCCTGAAAAGCCTCATGCATTTTTATTTGCCCGAATATAATATACTGTAATATTTGTTCACATCCGACGAAACCGTTTTTACCAGCTCATCCATTTTCAGGTTAATGGCCATATTGTTTATATCCAGAAGAGACTGCATGTTGATGCCTATCGGATAATCCATGCCAAATTGCTTATCGGGATTCATGCTTATAGCATAATCAAGATATTCTTTCGAATATTTCATGACATCGCCTATAATTTTGTTTCCCTTCTTCGGCTTGTCCTGCCCTTATCAGCACTTCAGCAAGTCCCAGTACAAAAAAGTCGTACGGAAGTTTTTCAGCAGGTACGATCTCGAGTCCTCTGTGAGCAGCTTCGACTGCTTTTGTTGTATCGCCAGCCACAAGAAGAGCTTTCCCGAGGTTTCCGAAGATCCGCCTGAAATTACTCAGCATCCGCTTGTTATTTTCATCGAGGTAGACTGAAGGATCAGCTGCATTTCCCCATTTGTATTTATTCATCATGTTATCATACATTTCAGACAGGATCAATCATCCCGAATTCGCCCTCCTCAGGTTTATCAGTTCTGATCGGAACGATCCTGTATGTAATACCTTCCTGAACAAAATACTTTTCAAGACCCTTGTACTGGTCCGAAGGAACAGTAGTTGAAATATACACAGGTCTCTCCCATTTATTTGTTGAGAGAAGATCCATCATGGCAAGATCTCCCTTGAAAGCATCATTATCAGTGTATTCCCATATCATAGGCGATTCTATCCTGTTTCTGAAATATTCCTTTACAGTTCCGTTTGCAAACAACTTTTGCTGAATCGACATCGATAAGAAATTTATTTGTAGGAAGATAATTCAGAAAATCACCCCTGCCACTGACATCTATCTTGTATTTTTTATCATCCTGACCGGCAAACTGGACAACCTGACTCAATTCGACAGGCTTGTCAATTCTGTTGTTTACAGGAAGCTGGTCCCTGGAACCTTCAATATATTTTTCCGGAGCAAGGGTGAGAGGAAGAGGATCCGATTTAAAAGCTTTCTGACGCATCATATCTATATACCAGCCTGCCTGAAAGTAGCTCAGATTCGCAACACGCACATCTGTCCTGACCTGTTCAACATCCTGAACATACCATACCGGGAAGGAATCATTATCACCATATGTAAAAAGCACACTGTTCGGGGCACACGATAAAAGGTAATTGGCTCCAATATCACGAGCTGTGTAACGTCCTGAACGGTCGTGATCGTCCCAGTTCTGAGAAGCCATCAGGACAGGAACAGCAAAAAGCAGTATTAAAAAGACTGTTGCAGCTGATATTTTTTCGTTCAGAAATTTCCTGAGATATTCATAACAAGCATGAATCCAAGGCCAATCCAGATGGCAAAGGCATAAAATGATCCAGCATATGCATAATCACGTTCCCTTGGCTGATTCGGGTACTGGTTCAGATAAAAGATTATTGCCACACCGGTCATTATAAAAAAAGCCATGACAAGCCAGAATCCTTTCCTGTCCTTCTTGTATTGCCAGATCACTCCTGCAATACCCAGCAACAAGGGAAGAAAGAAATAGGTATTCCTGCCGGATTATCCTTTAAGATCTGCGGGGATCTTATCGAGATCTCCCAGTCTTGCTTCATCAATGAATTTAATACCGCTAATCCAGTTGCCCTGTAAAGAATTGCCGTTACCCTGGTTATCATTTTGCCGGCCGGCAAAATTCCACATAAAGTATCTCAGGTACATGAATCCTGTCTGATATCTGAAGAAATAACGAAGATTCTCGCCAAAAGTAGGACACACAATTGTTTCCTTGTCGGCGCCGGATGACACCGTATATCTCCTTCCGGTAATCTTACCCCAGTGTTTATAAGCCCGTTCATGCTCCTGTTCAGAGCTGTACATCCTGGGGAAAACTGTCATGAATTCTTTCTTGTACTCATATTCCGGACGGAAATAAGGTTCATATTTGCCCTTCACCTTGTTATATCCTGCAACCACACTTTTTACGTCGACGATAGGAGCGCTGTAGTAATGGCCATAAACTCTTCGGTGAGCTCCCATACTGCTCCATATTTATATAATATGAAAGGGAAAAGATATCCGATGGATTGTTCTGGTTCATCGGCGGTCTTGCGGATGATCGTATCATGATCATGGCATAAGATGAATATCCGATCATAATCACAGTAATTGCAGTTATAACATAGTTTAATATTACCCGTCGGCTTTTTAATGAGTACCTTATACCAAAGACAAGTGCTGCAATCAGGACAATTATGAAGAAGAGAAGTCCGCTGTTATAAGGCATTCCTATTACGTTGACAAAGAAAAGCTCAAACCAGCCTGCGACTTTCGGAACTCCGGGGATAAGGATAAAAACCATCAGATACAACATAACAATCGCAAGCAGAAGAGTCTTTATCACTCCTTTGGTGGTGACTTCATATTTCTTAAAATAAAATACAAAGACAAGAACAGGAAGAACCAGCAGATTAAGCCGGTGAATTCCAAGGCCCAAGCCCCATTATGTATGCAATAAGGATTATCCATCTTCCTGAATATGGTTTATCAGCCTCTTCCTCCCATTTAAGCATCCCCCAGAATACAAGTCCCGTAACGAGAGAGGAAAGCGCATAAAGTTCCCCTTCAACTGCTGAGAACCAGAATGTATCAGAAAAAGTATATGCAAGAGCACCGATAATTCCGCTTCCAAGGATTGCAGGTAAATTTACAGAATCAATCTCATCGCTTCCGGCATATACTTTCCTTACAAGATGGGTAATTGTCCAGAAAAGGAACATGATTGCAAAGCCACTGCAAATTGCTGACAGGCTATTCATCATCATTGCGGCCTTTGAAGCATCTCCCAATGAGAAGAGTGTGGCAATCCTGCCGATCATAAGAAATAGAGGAGCTCCCGGAGGATGCCCTACCTGGAGCCTGAACGACGAAAGAATAAATTCCCCGCAATCCCAGAAGCTCACTGTAGGTTCAAGAGTCAGGAAGTATACAATTGCTGAAACTGCGAAAAGGACCCATCCGGTGATTTTATTCAGACGGCGGAAGTTGCCCCATATTGAATTCATAACTGATAGTTATTTGATTATCAATGAGACAAAGAACGCAAAAAAATATTATTTGTGCACAACCCATGCTCTATTTAACTTCATTTTAACTTGAGACATATTTTGTTACTTTTGCCTTAAAGAGCCTGTTATATGAGATACAGCGGAATGTTGATCCTGCTTTTTGCTTTAACGTTCTTCCTGCTATTTGGTCAGGATAAAACCGACGGATCCGTTGATGAAGGAGAACTTTATCTTAATTTCAGGAATATAAATTTTGTAAAAAACAATGAGTACTCAAATCCAATAACTGAAGGATACACGCTGATCGGTTATTTCATTCAACCTGAACTTGTTTACAGGCCGGCTGAAAAGGTAACACTCCGGCTGGGGACACATCTGCTCAGTTATTCGGGAACCAATAAATTCTCGCTGATCAAGCCTGTTTTTTCCACTTCATGGCATTTTTCCAAAAACACATGTTTCACAATAGGTTCATTAACGGGCAGTGATCAAGCACAGGATGCTTGACCCTCATTTTAATAAGAAACGGGTCTATAATGCCTTTTCAGAGGACGGGCTCCAGTTCAGGACTTCAACCGATCATTTATTCAGTGATATTTGGCTGAGCTGGGAAAACTATATTTTTAAAGGTGATAATGAAAGGGAAATTTTTACGGCAGGTGAATCATTCAGATATACATCACCGGAACAGGCCGGCCTCATCAGTCTGGAAATACCTGTGCAGGTCCAGTTCAAGCATTACGGTGGCCAGATAAGTGATTACCGGGAATTTGTTGAGACATATCTGAACATTGCTGCCGGTGGCAGAGCCATCTTTGACATTGATGAATCACGAAATAGCAGTGTAGGACTGGAGTGTCTTGCTTTTTATGGAAGTTGCCTGACCGGGAATGCGGCTTCAGGAATTAAAAACGGGTATGCTGACTGGTACAAGTTATTTTATTCTCTGAGGGGAGTGGAGTTAGAAACAGGATTCTGGAAGTCACATGATTTTTATGCTCCAAACGGAAATTTTATTTTTAGTTCTGTCTCAGATCACATTGATAACCTGGTAATCTCCGACAGAAAACTAATTACTGGTTCACTTAATATAAAACTCCCTTATAAGGATTTTTTTGAGTTCTATTTTGGGTTTGATGGGTATTATGATACAGATCTGAAGCGTTTTGATAATGCCATGACACTTCATCTTAAGTTAGATAAGCTGATTAAGATTGCTGCATTCAAAAAATAGTACATTCATATTTAAATATGCACCCCCCTGCCCCCCAAAGGGGGGTCAAATACAGTATTTTTCTGGAAAATCAGTTTTAGACCCCCTCTGGGGGGTTGGGGGGTCCGAAGTATAAATAATATCTCCAGGGCTTCTTTTTCCAGAATTCTCCAGCATAATCTATTCCGATCCTCGGAGCTGATTTATAAATTGGGGTGATACCTGAATCTTCAATCCAGATCCTGTCCGAAGTAATCAGATCCTCACCATAAAAAGTTTTGTCAATTCCCAGCAGTTTTGTTACACGCCCGGGGCCGGGGCAGTTTTCAAGGCCCCTTATCAGAACGGCCTGTGGATCATTTTCTTTGCCTGTTACTATATTAAGCATCCAGTACATTCCATATACAAAATACACATACAGTTTTCCCCCTTCATGGTACATGATTTCGGTTCTTGGGGTCCTTCCCCTTGATGCATGGCAGGCTTTGTCGTCAGATCCCCGGTAGGCTTCAGTTTCAGAAATGATGAACCTCCTTATCAAATCATTTTCCGATCTTACTGTCAGTACTTTGCCAAGCAGTTCAGGAGCAACCTCAAGTACATCGCGTGTAAAAAAGTCTCCTCTCAGGTCTTTTGATTTCAGGTATTGATCTAATAAGTGGTTTTTCCGTCATATTCTTCCCATTTCCTGAAGACTTCCGTTGCTTCATGATCTTCCATTTGAAGGAAGGAAATCTGCCGCTTTGAAGGATCAAGAGAAATTTCGTTATAGATAAGTTCGTCATCAAATCCTGCAGCTGCGGCATCATGCCGTCCCGAGGCATAAACAACTCTTTTTATTCCCGACCAGTATATTGCGCCAAGGCACATGGGGCATGGTTCACATGAAGTATAAAGGACACAACCATTCGAGGTCGTGAGTTCCTAAGAACCTGGCAGCCTCCCTGATTGCAAGAATTTCGGCATGGGCTGTCGGATCGATGTTAAGTACAACCCTGTTATTTGATCCGGCAATTATTTTACCCTTCCTTTGAAATAACTGCACCAAATGGACCTCCTCCGTTGTTGATACCCGAAGACGCAATTTCAATTGCTTTCCTGAGAAATTTTTTATCATCAGACATTGGTCACAACATCTTTTTATTTTCCAGGTATAATCCTACAGGTAAAAATAACCTTAGTTTTGATTATCACATATAAAATCTGCTCAATATTCTTTTTTTTTAGGAAATATGTTGTATTTTTGCAGTCCCAAAATAAGGGGTTTTAAAGTTAAATTCAAGTGTTTCAATTATAAAAACAGATTAAAAGTGAACACCTTAAGTTACAAAACAATATCAGCGAACAAGGAGACCGTGAACAAGGAGTGGGTGATAATTGATGCAGAAGGAGCTGCTCTTGGTCGTCTTGCAACATGTGGTGGCATCAACTCTCAGAGGAAAGCATAAAACAAATTTTACACCTCATGTTGATTGCGGCGACAATGTAGTAGTTATTAATGCTGAGAAAGTCACTCTGTCAGGCAAAAAATGGTCCGATAAGGATTATGTGCGCCATACAGGTTACCCGGGAGGCCAGAGATTCACAACTGCTCAGGAGATGTTGAAAAAGAATCCTATAAGTCTTGTTGAAGAAGCTGTTAAAGGAATGCTTCCCAAAAACAGGCTTGGAAAGGCAATCTATAAGAATATGCATGTTTATGCAGGTCCTTCACATCCTCATGAAGCCCAGAAACCAAAGAAATTAGAATTATAATACATTAAGGAACAGATATGGAGCCAGTAAATGCCACTTGGAAGAAGAAAAGCAGCCGTTGCCAGAGTATTGTTAAGTGATGGCAAGGGAAAAATTACCGTAAATGACAGGGATTATAAAGAATATTTCGGTGCTGAGACATTGCAGTATGTCGTAACACAGCCGCTTGTTGTCCTTAATGCCGTTGACAAATATGACATCAACGTAAATCTTGACGGTGGCGGTGTAAAAGGTCAGGCTGAAGCTCTTCGTCTTGGGATTACCAGGGCGCTCATTCAGATTGACCCTGAAAACAAACCAGTGCTCAAGGCAAACGGATTTGTCACCCGCGATCCCCGCGAGGTTGAAAGGAAAAAACCGGGTCAGCCCAAAGCACGTAAGAGATTCCAGTTCAGTAAACGTTAGGAATTAACAGATCAGTCATTATAGATGCAGGTTTAGTATCTAAATTACAGAGACTTCCGCCAGTTGGCGGAACTACCCTGTGATTGATTTAACAGAATGTAAACTTAAAAACAACAAAAAATGCCAAGAACAAATTTCCAGGAACTGCTTGACGCAGGTGTTCACTTCGGACACTTAAAGAGAAAATGGAATCCCGCAATGGCTCCTTATATATTTATGGAGCGCAACGGTATTCATATTATTGATCTTGAAAAGACAGTGGTTAAGCTCGATGAAGCAGCTTCGGCCATGAAGCAAATTTCAAGATCGGGTAAAAAGATCCTTTTTGTTGCCACAAAAAAGCAGGCAAAAGAGATTGTTTCCGAAAAGGTCAAACAGGTTAACATGCCTTATGTTACAGAACGCTGGCCGGGTGGTATGCTTACGAACTTCCCGACAATCCGCAAGGCTGTTAAAAAGATGGGATCAATTGACAAGATGGCTACCGATGGTACATTTACGAATCTGTCAAAACGTGAAAGACTTCAGGTCACCCGTCAGAGAGCCAAACTTGAAAAGACACTTGGAAGTATTGTTGACCTTACCCGTCTTCCATCAGCCCTTTTCGTGGTAGATGTATGCAAGGAACATATCGCAGTACAGAGAAGCAAAACGACTTGGCATTCCTGTTTTTGCAATGGTTGACACCAATTCTGATCCTTCCGACATAGAATTCCCGATACCTGCAAATGATGATGCATCAAAATCCATATCGCTGATTGTCGGCATCCTTTGCCAGGCAATAGAGGAAGGACTTAATGAAAGGAAGCTGGAAAAAGACAAGGAACCGGCACAGAAGGACAAGAAATTCATGAGGAAAGAGCTCGAAACCAAGGATCTGCCTGATTCAGTGATCGAAGCAATAGTTGAAGAGGAAGAAGAAGTCGAGGTTGAGGATGAAGCATGCAACCGTAGAGGTCGAAGAGGATGAAGATGTTGTCGCTGAAGCTGATGAGACTGAAGAAGTATAATAGATCTAACTGAAATTAATTAAAAGAAAGTATTACAATGGCTACAATAAGTTCTGCAGATGTTGCCAGGCTGAGGAAAGTGACCATGGCCGGGATGATGGACTGCAAAAAGGCGCTGGAAGAATCAAACGGTGATTTTGACAAGGCTATAGAGATAATCAGGAAAAAAGGACAGGCTGTTGCAAATAAAAGAGCTGACAGGGATGCCACTGAAGGTGTTGTACTCTCAAAAGTCACGTCAAACGGCAAAATGGGCGCAATGATCGTTCTTAACAGCGAGACTGATTTTGTTGCAAAAAATGCCGAATTTATTACTCTCGCCAGCAAAATACTTGATCTTGCGCTCGCAAAAAATCCTGCAAATCTTGATGAGCTTAAAGCCCTGCCGATGGAGAATACTAAAGTCGGTGATAAGGTGACTGAATTTGTCGGGATAATCGGCGAAAAACTCGAACTGGCATATTTTGAAAAGATCGAAGCAGCGCATGTACAGGCATATGTTCATCCGGGTAACAGGCTTGCCACACTTGTTGGTTTTTCAAAAGCAGGCCTTGATGTCCAGGTTTACAAGGATGTTGCAATGCAGGTTGCTGCTATGAATCCTGTTGCTGTCGATAAGGAAGATGTTCCTGAGAAAGTAATTGCACAGGAGATTGAGATCGGCAAGGAACAGGCAAGACGTGACGGAAAACCTGAGGAGATGCTTGAAAAGATAGCCCAGGGGAAACTGAGTAAATTCTATAAGGAAAGCACATTGCTCAACCAGGAATATATTAAGGACAATAAGATGAACATCAGACAGTACCTTCAGTCTGTTGATAAGCAATTAACAGTTACTGCTTTCAAACGGTATTCCCTGAATCTGTAAACATAAGTTCATATTTCAATAATAAAGTGGCGCCTCATGGCGCCATTTTTTTTATTATATTCGTCACTCTGTCAGGATTCAGAAATTTGAAGGAACCTGTAATTAAAAGCAAGAAATCGTATCTGCCATGAAATACTCCAGGATTTTACTGAAACTCAGCGGCGAATCGCTGTCAGGTAACGGGAACCAGGGAATAAGCAACCAGGTTCTGGAAGAATATGCAAAACAGGTCGCAGATATTGCAGAAAAAGGTTGTGAAGTTGCGATCGTGATCGGAGGTGGTAATATTTTCCGTGGCCTCAGCGGGACCGAATCTGGCTTTGACCGGGTAAAAGGCGACCAGATGGGAATGCTGGCAACAGTAATCAACAGCCTTGCACTTGAAAGTGCAATAAAAAAGGTCGGGGGGAAAAGCAAAGGTTTTTACAGCCATCAGGATGGAACCGGTCGGAGAACTATATAACAGGGACAGGGTTTCAATTGATCTGAAAAACGGAACGGTTTGCATCCTTTCAGGCGGTACCGGAAATCCATTCTTTACTACCGATACTGCTTCCGCACTTAGAGCAGTTGAAATCGGGGCAGATGTGCTTCTTAAAGGCACCAGGGTGGATGGAGTTTATACCGCAGATCCTGAAAAAGATCCGGATGCCAGGAAATTTGACAATATCTCCTTTGAGGAGGTGATTGAGAAAAGGCTTAAAGTCATGGACTCAACAGCCTTTACGATGTGCCGTGAAAACAACATGCCAATTATCGTGTTCAATATGAACAAGCCCGGTAACCTTATGAAGGTTGTAAAGGGATCGGAAATCGGAACACTTATTTGTAACTGAAAGAGCTGTTGGATTTCATTCGAATTTATTATTTTTGATAAGTCAAGCAAAGTCAAACCTAACCTGCCGAAATATGAACGAAGAAGTTGAACTGATAATAGAAGAAGCAACTGACAGGATGCAGAAGGCTCTGGATCATCTTGAACATGAACTGGCCCATCTACGCGCCGGAAGAGCAACTCCTGTTCTCCTCGATGGTATTACAGTTGATTACTACGGAGTTAACTCACCTTTAAGCCAGGTTTCAAATATTAATACTCCTGATCCTAAAACAATTCTTATCCAGGCATGGGAAAAGAATATGCTGGGACCTATCGAAAAAGCCATTATGGCTGCCAATATCGGGCTTACCCCGGTAAACAACGGTGAGGTTATAAGGATCAATATCCCTCCCCTGACGGAAGAGAGAAGACACCAGCTTGTCAAACAGGTCAGAAATGAGGGTGAGATAGCAAAAATCAGTCTGCGTAACGCCCGCAAATGGGCTAATGACGAATTCAAGAGGATGCTGAAAGATGGTCTTCCGGAAGATATAGAAAAGAATGCTACAGAAAACGTCCAGGAGATGACGCATGACTATACGACAAAAGTCGATAAGGTCATGGCTGTAAAAGAGAAGGATGTAATGACAGTTTAATTTACTAAATCTCTGAAATAACCACTCCTGAATTTATCAAAATCTGATCCCCTTTCATTCCTGAAGTGCAATTCCTGCAAATATCAATTTTATTTCTTCCGGTCAGGATCTTTTTCCTGAATTCATTATACTGTTTACCATTCCAGATAGATCTGAATGATTCATTTTTAAGATCTCCCATCACAAATTCCGCATCTTTGTCAAAACAGCAGGGAATGACTTTCCCATCCCAGGTAATAACAGGATTGAGCCAAAGCCTCAAACATCTTGCGGGCAGTGAATTCTTTATGGAATACTTTCCGTCCATATTTTTATAACGCGCTGAATTTTTTCCCGGAAGGCATCCATTTTCCGGCATCCTGACTATTGATTACCTGCATTGATTTCAGCTTCAGGCTCGCCTTCATCTCTTTCGCAAAACGTTCAGCTTCTGCGATCTGATGCTCATTATGCCTGCTTACAAGAAACTGCAATTCCAGTTTCATTGCAGAATGAAACCTGTCGCGTGCTTTTGCTACATTCTTTATCCCTTCGATCACTTTGCCGAGATCTCCGTTCTGCCTGTATTCCGAGTAAACCTCCTGATCCATCCCGTCGAGAGAAACAATAAGTTTGCTCAGTCCCGACATTGCAAGCTTTTCAGAATTTTCTGCGGTGAGGAAATGACCATTTGTGGAAACAACCGTTTTAATATTTTCTGAATGGCCGGTGAATAAAAAAAATCCGGGATGCATCATCGGCTCTCCCTGGAAATAGAGATTAATATTATAAAGGTATGGCCGGAGTTCATGAAATCACTTTTTCAAATAACCCTATATCCATGAATCCGCGCTCTCTTTTCATCTGGCCTGAACCTGAAGCACACTCGGGACATTTAAGATTACAGTAATTGGTAAGTTCAAAAGAAATGGTTACAGGCATCCCGGAAATAACAGGTTTGCCGATTAATGAGCTTATCAGGAATGAAGATCCCGACTGCCAGGGCATTCGTGGTTTTAACAAATATGCCTGCCATGTGTTAATCTGAAATAATGCAGTAAGATAGAAAAAAATTCTCCGATCAGATAGGGTAAATATACATGCATCTGGTCATATGGCTGAAAAGAGAACAATTCGAAATTGCAAAAGATTGAAATAAATGTTAACTTAATGATTTTATGCCATGAAAACAATCAGAAATTTTTCGCTTGCCACACTGCTTTTATTGTCAGCTTTCACAGTTCAGACAATTTACGCAGGTGCTGCTCCCGAGAGGAAGAAGAATGATCAGCAGACACTGCTTACATTCAAAGGTAAAGTAGTCGATGCCGAGACAGGGAATCCTCTTGTATTTGCTTCAGTCGCCGTAAAGGAAACTAATGTTGCCACTGTTACCAACATTGACGGCGAGTTTCTTATCAAGATCGCCGAGACACAGACATCAAAAAACCTGGAGGTGACTTTCCTTGGCTATAAAAACAAGATTGTTCCTCTCACAGACCTCAGAGAGGACGGTTACAAGAATGTGATCTCGATGACCTCAGCTCCGATCCCGATAAAGGAGATAATTGTCAAGCCAATAGATCCGGAAGCAATTGTCAGGAATGCAATCGGCAGGATAGGCAGGAACTTCATTAACGAACCCAACCTGATGACTGCATTTTACAGGGAGACGATCCGTAAGAACAGAACCTATGTTTCCATCGGCGAGGCTGTTGTTGAGATATTCAAAGCACCTTACACCAATGATCTTCGCTTCGACGGCGCCAGGATCTACAAAGGGAGAAAAGGATCAGATGTTGAAAAAATGGATACCGTTCTCTTCAAGCTCCAGGGCGGTCCGGTAACTGTTTTACAGCTTGATATTGCAAAAAACACTCAGGATATTCTGACAATTGATGCCATGAAGTACTATGATTACTCACTGACCACTGTAATTGAAATAGACAATAAACCTCATTATGTAATATCGTTCAAGCAGAAGCCATCGGTGGATATGCCATTGTTCATGGGTAACCTGTACATTGAAACTGAAACATATGCACTTACTGAAGCTGAGTTTGGCTTTAATCTTGAAGACAAGGATGCCGTATCGTCAATATTCATCAAGAAGAAACCGCTTGGAATGCAAGTAACTCCTGAAATTGCAACTTACAGGGTAAAATACCGTGAACAGGATGGAAAGTGGTATTTCGCCTACTCAAGAGCAGAGGTAAAATTTAAAGTAAACTGGAAGAAGAAACTCTTCAATACTTACTATACAACCATGTCGGAAATGGCAATCACTGACAGAACTAACGAAGAAGTAATTAAATTTGCAGGCAAGGAAAAGCTTAGATACAGCGATGTGTTTTCTGAACAGGTGGAAGCATTTACCGATCCTGAATTCTGGGGCGAATATAACGTAATTGAGCCTGACCAGAGTATCGAATCGGCAATAAGACGCCTTAGCAGGAAGCTAAAGTTCAGCGACAGGAAAGGAGAATAACAAATAATGCTCAGGGATTCTGAAATAATAAGGAGGATCAAACAAGGTGATGAAGGACAGTTTGAGTCACTTTTCAGATCCTCCTATGTTTCCCTGGTAAGATATGCAAAGACACTGATAAAAGATCATGACACGGCCGAAGAGATTGTTCAGGATCTATTCTTCAGGATCTGGAAAGACAAGGAAAAACTTCAGATTGAAAGTTCTTTGAACGGGTACCTTTACAGAGCAGTACACAACCGCTGCCTGCATTATATCAATCACAACAAGGTTGTTGAAAAGTATGCAAGGGAGATGGCATTCAGTGAAGCAGAAAGCAATGAAACCCCGGCTGACATACTTAATTACAGGGACCTTCAGGCTAAAATTGCCGGCATACTTGAAAGGCTCCCTGAAAAGTGCGGAAAGATTTTTTGCATGAGCAGGTTTGAAGGATTGAAATATTCAGAGATCGCACAAAAACTCTCGGTCTCCATCAAAACCGTCGAAGCAAATATGGGAAGGGCACTTAAGGAATTCAGAAAAGCACTGGCAGAACAATGAAAGAAATGAACAAAATAGAAAAATATACTGATAAGGAGTGGGAAGAACTTTCATCGCTTCTGTCAGAAGAACAGAATGACAACAAGGATCTGCTCAGCCGGTTTATGGCTGAGGACAGGTATAATACAATTAAATACTGGAAAGAGCTGAAAGAGATGAATAGTGATAAGGAAATAGATGTAGATAAAGCCTGGAACAAACTATATTCCAGACTGAGTGAAAACGGATTAATTACAGAAGCACCGGTGATCAGGAGAAGTTTTGTCAGAACCGCATATTTCAGGATCGCCGCAATAGTACTTCTTTTGCTGGGGATCGGATCTGTGCTGTTATACATGAATAACAAAGGTGTTCTGAGCCGTAAAACCATTGTAGCAACAACTGATAACCAGAAAAATCTTCAGGTTACACTTCCTGACGGAAGCAATATCTTCCTGAACAGGAATACCAGGTTAAGCTACAGTGAGAACTTCGGCAGAACATGGAAGAAATGTAACTCTTTCCGGGTGAAGCTTTCTTTGAAATCACCCGCGATGAAAAAAATCCATTTATAGTCGATGCCGGCAAAGCAAGCGTAAAAGTACTCGGAACTTCATTCAACGTAATTACCAGCAATCCGGATTCTGCCGTTGAGGTGTTTGTTAAAACAGGGCAGGTAATGGTTTCCGATAATGAAAATCAAAACAACCTTATTCTTGATCCCGGATATATCGGGACAATGTCTCCGGAACGTTCAGAAAAATCAGTTAATACTGATCCCAACTATCTGTCATGGAAAACAGGCATTCTTGTGTATGACGGACAAACACTCGATGTTGTTTTCAGGGATCTTAAGAAAGTTTATAATATGGATATTCGTTGCTGACGATCCGGGTATACTCGAAAATACATGGAAAACCAGATCCGATCGATAATCAACCGCAGGAAACAATTATTCGTTTAATTTGTATTAGCTTTAACCTCAGTTATACAAAAGATGGTAATGTTTACCATCTTGCAAAGAAATAACTAACAGGCTTAACAATGTTGTCTGACAATGGCACTATATTCAAATATATAACAGCCATTGCATTGTTGATATTTCTGATCCCTTCGCGGGAAACAAAATGCCAGAAGAGCATCCTGGATTCTGCGTTTACATTCAGGGCAGGAACAATAAAGACAGGCAATGCCCTGAATCTTATTACAAGACAGACAGGTTATCATTTCACTTACGACAGCCGCCTTATTGATGCCGAAAGAAAGACTGAAATGAATTTCAGGAAAACAAAGCTGGAGATCATTCTTGACAGCATCCTGAAAGGTGACTCCCTTGTTTATTCAGTTATTGATGAATTCATTATAATCTCGAGGGAGATACCTTCTCCCCCTCCGACAATGACTGATTCAGTTGCTGTGCCGCAGCTGAAAAACATTTCCGGTATTATACTTGACGGTGAATCGTCAGAGCCATTACCCTATGCAACAATAGGACTCAAACACGAAGGAGTGGGCACTGTATCGAACAGCAGCGGGGAATTCGGATTAAGAATTCACCCGGATAATTACAACGACACCATAGTTGTATCTTACCTGGGTTTTTATGCAAGGGAGATACCTGTGCGGCAATCACTGGGAAATAATTTCAAAGTAGAAATGAGAAGGGAATTTATTTCTATTCCGGAAATTATAATTAAAAATCAGATACCCGTGGGAGATAATTAACAAGACACGCTTCAGAATTCCAGGTAATTACGGAAACACACCTGCACGCATGACAGCTTTTTACAGGGAAGGCGTTCTCAGGAGGAGTGAGCTTCAGACATATTCCGAGGCAATCCTGCAGATTTATAAAAGCGCCTATACAGGAACCCTGCTGAACGACCAGATCAAAGTATTAAAGAGCAGAAAGATTGAAAATGTAAATGTCAGCGATTCGATAACCGTAAGGCTCAAGGCAGGACTAAGCACATGCCTTCAGCTTGACGGCATAAAAAATACCTTCGACTTTTTATCGGGTGAGAATATGGCGGAATACAGCTACAGGCTGACTGATATTGTCTCTTTTAATGAAGAATCGGCATTTGAAATCGAGTTTGGTCAGAAAGAAGGAGTTGAGATGCCAATGTTCAAAGGATCGCTGTTTATAAATACGACCGATTTTGCCCTTCTTAAGGCTGATTTTGAAATTAATCCTGCTTATCTGAAAAAGATGAAAGGGACATTTATTTCAAATCCCTCAAGGGATTTTACAACATGGCCAGTTTCGGTCAGATATTCAGTTAGTTACCGTAAATTTGATGACAGATATTACCTTAACCATGTCAGGGGTGACCTTGAATTTGAATCCAAGCAGAAGAAAAGGCTTTTCAATACTCAGTTCGATGTGTTTTTTGAAATGGCTTTTACAAGCATGAGTCTTACCGATGTATACCAGGTTTGACAGAGAGGAGCTGGCTCCCGTTCATTCTGTCTTTTCAAAGACTATTACAGACTATGATCCCGTCTTCTGGGAAAACCAGGAGTTCCTTAAACCTGAAGAGAACCTTCTTCAGGCCCTTAAGAACATGAAAGTCAGGCTTCAGGAATTTTCGGAATAATTGCGGATTGCGGATTTGCGATTTCGGATTTCTAAATCCGCAATGCGAAATCCGCAATCCGCAATTCTTAGTATTTATTTATAAGGTCATATAGTTCTGTCAGATCAGGAGTAAGGATTATTTCAGTCCTTCTGTTCTTCTGCCTTGCATCCGGAGTATCTCCTGCCTCAACGGGAACATATTCGCTTCGTCCGGCGGCAGTAAGCCTGCCCGGTTTGATTTTTGAACCTTCAAGAAGGACTCTCACCACTGTTGTCGCTCTTTTTACGCTAAGATCCCAGTTATCCTTAAGCTGTCCGCTGCCCGGATTATATGGAACGTTATCAGTATGCCCTTCTATTGTGACCTGGATATCAGGATTTTTCTCCAGGACACCTGCCAGTTTCCTTAAAGCGTTCCTTCCGTTGGCATCTATATCCCAGCTTGCTGTTTTAAACAGGAGCTTTCTCATCGAGCGAAACATACACTTTCCCGTTTTTATTTGTGACTGTAAGTCCATTATTCTCAAATCCAAGCAGTGCCTCAGATACCTTGTTCTTGAGATCCGAACTATCTTCTTCTGGGCATCAAGTATCTTTTCAAGTTCAGCCAGCCTGGTATTTTTCTTTTCGAGTTCAAGAGTAAGCTCATCAAGTGATACCTTTTTCAGATCCATCGATTGTTCAAGCTGACGCATTATATCCTCTTTCTGTTTGAGGTTGTCCTGCGCCGCCTGGAGATCAGCAAGAAGCTTTTTGGTTTCGCTTACATTTCCCTTTATCAGATCCTCCTGTGCGTTCTGCAGATCATTATATCTTTCAGAGATTATATTCAGATTCATCTTTTGCCTTGTTGCGCTCAATCTCAGCAAGTGAAAGATCCTGTCTTGACTTGCTCATCTCTTTTTCGAGAGCTGAGATCTTTGATTCTATTTCCCTGTTTTGCATTGAGAGGGTTAAATTCTCAGCTTTGAAGTCATCGCGGTCCATCATATTCTGCCTGCTTGTATTCTGGACTTCCCTGAATTTTTTGCCGGGGACGCACGATATGACAAAGATCTGCCGACAGCAGTAGCAATAAGAGTTATAGCTAATGATTTATTCATGGTCATGAGTAAGGTTTAGATATTATCTTTCCGCACAAAAATAAGAAAATCCGCTGTAAGCCTCAGCAAACATAAGGGAATAATAATTGTTATATTTGCACGACGGTTTTTTTACTTGTTTTCATAATGAACCAGGAGGAGAATCTTCTGTTTAAGATATCATCACCTGAGGATCTCAGGAAACTAAACCCCGAACGATCTTATTAAAGTGAGTGCGGAGCTGAGACAGTTTATTATTGATATGGTCAGCAAGAATCCGGGGCATCTGGGAGCAAGCCTTGGCGTTGTCGAACTTACAGTTGCGCTCCATTATGTTTTCAATACTCCTTATGATAAAATAATCTGGGATGTGGGCCATCAGGCTTACGGACACAAGATCCTTACAGGCAGAAGAGACAAGTTTTCTACCAACAGGACCTACAGGGGTATAAGCGGATTTCCAAAAATGGCTGAAAGCGAATATGATGCCTTCGGCACAGGTCATTCATCAACATCAATCTCCGCAGCTCTTGGAATGGCTGTTGCTTCAAAACAGAAAGGCGAAAAGAGACATGTTGTGGCTGTTATAGGTGACGGAGCAATGACAGCCGGTCAGGCTTTTGAAGGACTTAATAATGCCGGTATAGCAAAGTCGGATATCCTGGTAATACTTAATGATAACAACATTGCCATCGATCCGAATGTCGGTGCACTGAAGGAGTACCTTATTGATATTACGACCAGCAGAACATATAACCGTTTCAGGAATAAGGTCTGGAATCTCCTTGGCAGATTCGGCAAAATCGGACCCAATGCAAGAACTCTTGCCAGCCAGCTTGAAGCTGGATTTAAAAGCACACTTCTCGACAGGAGCAACCTGTTTGAAGGTATGAATTTCAGATACTTCGGTCCTGTCGATGGTCATGATATCCTTCATCTGATGGATATTCTCCAGGATCTTAAAAGGATACCGGGTCCAAAACTATTGCATTGTCTTACTATCAAGGGCAAAGGATTCAAACAGGCTGAAGAGAACCAGACTGCCTTTCATGCACCCGGGAAAGTTTGATAAAAATACCGGCGTTATCCTGAAATCGGCTGAAACAGGAATCCACTGCAACATACCAGGAAGTTTTTGGAAAAACGATCCTTGAACTTGCGCGCAAAAATGACAAAATAGCCGGCATTACGCCAGCTATGACAACCGGCTGTTCATTATGTATTATGATGAAGGAGATACCCGACAGAGTTTTTGACGTGGGTATAGCTGAACAGCACGCAGTTACTTTTTCCGCAGGACTTGCGACACAGGGGATGATCCCTTACTGCAATATTTACTCTTCTTTTATACAGAGGGCCTACGACCAGGTGATCCATGATGTGGCTCTTCAGAATCTGCATGTTGTATTCTGTATCGACCGCGGTGGTCTTGTCGGTACCGATGGTGCAACACATCACGGATTTTTTGATCTGGCATTCATGCGTTCAATTCCCAACATTATCGTTTCTGCGCCGATGAACAGCCTGGAGTTAAGAAATCTTCTATATACAGCCCAGCTTGACAAAATAAATGGAGCCTTTTCGATCCGTTATCCGAAAGGTGCCGGCATGATCAGTGACTGGGAGAAACCATTCACCGAGATTGAGATCGGGAAAGGCAGGATAATAAGTGAAGGAGAAGATTTAGCAGTACTTAGTATCGGACATCCCGGGAATTTTGTGAAAAAAGCGGCATCAATTCTGGCCGGTGAAGGAATTTCATTTACCCACTATGACATGAGATTTCTGGCTCCGCTCGATACTGAAATTCTCCATTCTGTTTTTAAGAGATTCAGCAGGATCATAACTGTTGAGGATGGCGTGCTCAAAGGAGGGATGGGCAGCGCAGTCATAGAATTCATGTGTGATAACGGATATAATGCGGAAGTAAAGCGTCTTGGCATACCTGATTATTTTGTCGAGCAAGGCACTCAGGAGGAGCTTATAAAGGAATGCGGATTTGACGCGGACAGTATTGTGAAGGCTGTAAAAGAAATGGTAATAAAGGATATAAATGTTCAAGTTCCCCCTTTGAAGGGGGCAAGGGGGATGTGAATTAAGAGAAATTTATTTATTTTCGCAGACGCACAACCGCATGACCGCATGACAAAGGCTTGCCCGGATGGCGGAATTGGTAGACGCGCTGGTCTCAAACACCAGTGGCAGCGATGCTGTGCCGGTTCGATCCCGGCTCCGGGTACAAAAAACAGAACGAGAGTGAGAGTATGAGGAATAGGGAATTTTTACATACTTGTTTTTATTCCATTCAACTTACTGTGCAAATATTTACCTAGTTATACTACATCCTTAATATATTCTTTGAATCTGAGAATCCTGCTGCTGTTAGCCTTATTGAATAACAGGTGTTCAAAGTCTTTCATTTTTACATTTAAGTCAGTGCGCTCAAGTACTTGAAAAATGGCTGTTTTGAGTTCTTCAGGAGACCCTATGCCTCTTTTTTTTGCCAGAAAATCATAATTTGGCGATGTTTGCCCTAACAAGAACATCAAGTCATAGAAATCTCGCCCTTTGGCCCTGTCCAGCAGGACTGTGGTTTTCATCGCGCACATAACAGAATCAGATGGAACAGGTAATGGGAAATAATATCCGCATCCCTTAATATTTACCAAAGTCGGTGTATAATCAACGCCCTGATCCTGAGCCTCAATTTTGATAAGAAACCGCTCTTCCTTATGGCCGGAAAGCCCAAGGTTAAAAAGAAGCTGTGGAAAATATATATTGCTTCGAAATGCTGTTAATTTTGGATTTTCCTTGTCTCTTAGACCAACTTTATATCCATTGTGTTCCAGATTTCGTATTACATTGCCGCTCATTTTGGCGAATTCTTCTTTTGACATATTCCTGCAATCGAAATACAGGTCTTCGGAGAATCTGTCGATACCATTGACGAGACGAAGATTCGTGCCACCAATAAAGCATAGTTTGCGAATGAATGGGGTTGTTGACAAATAATCCAGAATGGTCAATTGTATGTACTCTTTGAGCATGTGCTTTTCAAAAAGCTGGTTATCCCTGATTTGCGCGGGGAAGAACCTCTTAATCAAACTAATATCCACCATTTCCTCTGAATCTAAAAATCATACACTTTTTGTAAAAGACGAGTTCTCTTGTCCAATGCTTTACTTCTAAATCTTCCATTGTAAGACATCAGCATTTCTACATTAAGATCTTCTCTCATATAGTATTCGTCCATTCTAAGTTCTTCCATTTCCTTCTCAGAGTTGTAGAAAGGATATAGATAGAGCAAGTCCAGAAGAGCTTTTTCAGGTGTTGCAAACATGAGCTTTCTGTTTTCATCCATCTCTTTAAGCTCATAACCGAACACCAAGTCTTCCTTGATATTCTTGTAAGAATAATCTCCAAAGTCATTCTTGAATGCAGCTGTCTTAAGTGATGTAACACTTGTTATCTGTGACACTGCTTCTGGTATCATTCCATAGAACGATAAAGCAGTATGAAGAGAAATATATGAGGGCTTGTAAATTCGATTAGCAAAGTAAAGAGAAAAATCTCTTTTACTCTTATAGTCAGGGAATGTGTAATATCCTTGCCTGAGACGTGCAATATATCCCTGCTTGATCCATCTTGTCAGGTTAGTCCTGTCAAACTGTGGATAAGCAGAATAGATTTGATCTAAACTGAAACACGCCAATGGGTAAAAGTTTTCTCTGAATTCAATAAAATTCATGTTTTATTTCTATAATGATGTAAATATACCCCATTTTAGAAATATAAACAATTTTTAGAAGGAATCCTATACTTAAGTTCCAAATCCCTAAGAAATGGTTCGGAAAAAAATTCGGTTAGGGGTACAAATTGATGAAAAACCACGGGATTTTCATCAATTAAGCTCTGCAACAAGATCTTTCCCTACCAGTTTGAATTTAGATGCTTCCTCGGGAGCAATAAGGTAAAGGGATGTTCCGGGCTCAAGTCCCTGCTTTACAATAGTGTTTTTATCATTCATTTCACCAAGCACGACAATCTGTCTGGTTTTGTTTTTCTTATAGACAAATGCAATGCCGTCAGTTCCTGCATGTACGCATTCTGTCGGAATATAAACGACATTTTCATATGAGTTAATAATTATCTTATTGTAGGTGGTCATTGCAGGCCTTAACTCAGTATTAATGCCATCAACCTTAATAAGTACCTCGAACATTTTCGCATCAGAATTTTCAAGCACTTCGCCGATATTAGCAACATTGGTTACGCTGCCAGTCCATGATTTCCCTGGCATTGCATCGATGGTCATAATTACTTTCTGACCCTTCTGGATTTTGTTGACTTCAATTTCGCTGACATATGTCTTGGAAATCATAGATGTCATGTCAGGAAGCGTTGCGATCACACGGTCAAAAGGATTCACCTGTGATCCGGTTTTTCTTTTGGATCCGTTAAACTCTTCTTTGTAGATAACCATACCCTGAGATGGAGCTTTAATAGTAAACTGAGCCAGAAAGGTCTGCAGGTTTTCTACAAGCGTTGTACCATCAGCAAGGAGGCGTTTCTTCAGCTTAATGTCAGTCAGGGCTTTTGCCTTTCTCAATTGATAATTCTTAACTTTTTGCTCGAGAGCCCTTTGTTGCTTATCAAGACTTATTTCGGCCTGGCGTATTGTGGCAGGAGGTTCATATTTTGACTGCTGAAGTGTAATATCTGCCTCTTCAACTGTAATAATCTGATTCTTTATGGCATCCCTCAGATTTGTAAGAGTTACAGCTGTATCAAGAACTGCCATTTCAAGGTTTGACTGAAGCGTGTTCAGGTTTTCAAGAGCAGATTTCAGGGTATTGTCATAATCCGTTCTGTCGAGCTGTGCAATATAATCACCCTTATTTACAATAGTTCCCTCGGGCACTATATCCGTGATCTTGAAACTTTGCAAACGCATTCTGTCGCCGCCCATTCCTCCCGGTCCGCCTCCTCCCCGCTGACCCTGATTGCTTGATTGCTGAATCTCAGGTCCCAGAATATCAATCGATTTTTCGGCTTCGAGATCTCCGGAATTAGTCACGGTTATTTCGAAGGGTCCCTGTTTTACCTCTGTATAAACACTGGTGGTATCTTTCCTTGAAGTCAGCTTGCCAAAGACAATCATTGCAATAACAATCACGACTGCTACAATACCAGTAATAATAAGTGTTCTTTTCATTTTATAAACGCCTTGTTTAAGTTCAATTTAGTTATTAGACAAATGACAATGTGGTTTTATTTCTTTTAAGCAAAGATTATTAAGAATAATAAAATAAAAAACATACTCCTGATGCCTTAAAAACACGAGTACTTTATGCAAGATTTTCAAAGTCTATTCCAACTTTTTTCAATGCATAACCAATCTCTTTCATATAATCACCATAAACAGTTATCCAATGAAAGCCGCGCATATTCTCAGCCACTAACCTGCTGTCGCAGTTGTAACTGATATCAATTTGTGATCTGCAAATGTCCCTGAAGGGATTATCTGTAATTTTCCCGGGCAATCCTATATATTTCTTAAATTCAAAATCGGCCATGACATTTGTTACAGTTTGACCTATAACCATCTCAACTTTCGGAGCGGCCCCGTAATCCGACTCAAAATGAGTAAGTATCCTTGCAGGTGCCAGGTTTATGCCATCCATTCTGCGCGGAGCTGTGCAGTGAGCCAGAGTTATTGTTTTATTATGCGGGTAAGTAGGATCATTTAAGAATGATGGTTTGCCTGAAATGTTTGCAAGCAATATGCCCGCAGGAACCACAACAAAATCAGATTCACAGTAAGCAAGATAACCAGCATCATTAAGCAGACTGAGTGTCAGGCAGGCCGAGGTTTCAGCAAGCGGCATAATGGTCCCCATGCAGTTATTGATTGTAATTGCCCTGCAACTGAATTTTTCCATCAGTTTTATAAATATGTCCTCAAGAACAAAACAATTCTCTACGAATTTCCTGTCCGTTTCCAGTTTAATACCGGAATCGCGGAGGTAATCAGCGGCATTCCCTTTTGCGCGGACCATTACAGAATTATCTGACCTCGCTTCCGTTATCAGCCTGCCAAGTTCATCATAGGAAACATTTTTTATATCCAAATTATATTTTTCGGTTACTGTTTTTATTGTGGCTTCCAGTGGCTGTGACCAGGCTCCAGGTCCACCGATAGCCAGGATTCCTGAGTTTCTGGTATTTTTCAGTCCGCATAATGCCCTTAAGCGCCAGAGAAGCTCTTCCTTGCTGTCGATAACAATGTCATTCTCATCTATTCCGCTCACTTTAAGTGTGTCGGTATGCTGCCTCAGATAGCGCGGGCTAATTATTTCATACCACAGATATACAGGTCCCGATTTATAACGGCAGAAGAAAATAATATCCTTGCCTGTTTTGTTAAGAAAATCGAACATATTACTCCCTCCGCCTGCAGGATATATCAAATACATGTCTGCAGTTTTCAGATCCTCTGTTTTGCTCAGATCATCGAGTGTCCGTACCCCGGAAACCGGAAGGAAACTGACAGGGAAGTCAGCCTGAGAGCTTAATTTTTTCAATTCTCCCTGAATTCTTACAATCTCTTCATTCGCATCTTTTTCAGTTTGAATTCCGCCCCAGCTCCTCCAGCTTGTCTGCGGTCGCCTCTCAGGGATTTCATAAGTAAAAACTGGTTTTACAACAAGAGGTAAACGATTTGGAGCATATTTGTCAGCAGGAGAATCTTTAACAAGCTCAGCCCACGACAATCCTGACAGTGCAACAGTTCCGAGGGCACCTGTACCTGTAAGCTGAACGAATTTACGCCTGCTCATTTCATTCGGTTGATTTTCATGACTACTGCCGCAGCAGTGACAGTCGGGCTGATGAAAATTACCGGTATTGTTGTTATCTGTCCTGTTCATAGGTTGATTTTCAAATAAAACATATTTTTAGCGGTTCCCGGCAATAAAGGTACTAACCTCATTCATTAGGAGCAAATTAAAGTACTATCATATTTGCAGCTATTTTTGCTTTGGATTGCATTTGAAAATTAATATTTTGGTTGGAACAAAATCACTTCATATAACTTCAAAAATGAGATTATTATTCTCCTTACCCCTGCTTGCATGTCTGGCAGTTTGCCCTTCCTGCGGAAAGAAACCTTCTCCGGGTGATGATGTTATTGACATGCTTTCGCTCGATATGTATGACCGCGAAGCGGTTCTGCTAAATCTTATTCAGTTTCCACCCTTTACATCAATATAGATGTATTTTGCATGCGGATATTTATCTGAAATATCCATCTTTATTTTTTCATTAGCATTTTCGATGGCATACCCGCTTGATAAATCGTCCATATCAACAGAGATAAGCAGAATAAAATCATTATTCCCGATGTACATAGAGCGTATATTGTTTATATGCTTTATGACTGAATATTTCCTGACTATTGCCCTGATTTCATTTCTTGCCTCACGTGGAATGCTTTCCCCAACCATTAGCTTCCTTAACTCGTTAGCAAGCAGGTAGGACATGATTATTAAAAGGCTCCCAACAAGAAATGTTCCGACTATGTCAAAAAACGGATTTATCAATGAAAGAAGAGTAGTGATCAGAACGATCGTCAGTCCGGTCAGTGCTGAAAAATCCTCAACCAGTATAACAAACAAATTCGTGTCAGTTGAATCTTTTAATGCCTTGAGAAATCCTTTCGGTGATGTTTTTCTGAATTCCTTAAATGCGACTGAGAACGACTTGTATTCGATGAGCATGGCAGCAGCAATAACAATAAAAATATAGAGGTAATTACCTAAAGGCTCCGGATGCTTGAGCTTGTGAATTGATTCATAAACTGAGAAACAGCCCCCAAGGAAAAACAGAAGGACTGCCACAAGGAATCCCCAGAAATACTCTTCTTTGCCGTATCCCAGTGAATGGACCTCGTCTGCAACCTTTCCAGATCGTTTTCTTCCTATCAGTAAAAAGACCTGATTGGTAGTATCAGCCAGGGAATGGATAGCTTCAGCAAGCATCGCGGAACTTCCTGAAATTACTGACACTATATATTTGATTACTGCAATTGTAAGGTTGCCCCCGAGGGCAAATAAAACTGCACGTAGTGAGTTGCTTTCTTTTTTCATCAGACAGGAAGTTCCTGGTTAAAAACTGTCATAAATCCTTTACCATCCAGATATTGCAGCCGAAGTGACCTGAATTGCCCAGAGCATGAGGTATATGCCTGAATCCGGATTTTATATACATTGAGACCGCCCTGGAAAGTTCGGGTAACGATTCAAGGTACAACTGCTTATAGCCTATCTCTCTTGCTGATTCAAAGCATTTCTCCATAAGTGCCCTTCCGATGCCTTTGCCTCGCCATAGAGGCAACAGGTAAAACTTTACAAGCTCGGCGCACCCATCAGGCAGACCGGGTGTCGGGAAAATTCCGCATCCTCCGGTCATGGTACCGTTTTCTTCAGCAATCCAGTAAACAGATCCATGGGCCCTGAATAATTCAAATAAATTATCAGTTGTGGGATCAAAATAAACTGTTCCCGGCCTGTCAATCCTGAATTCCCTGAAGACCGTCCTGATAAGGTCCGCCAGTTCTTTATTGTCTTTCCCTTCAATATTCCGGTATGTAACTGCGTTAATATCCATACAGGCTCCTCCTGATTTGAAATTTTTAAATTTACAAATAAATGCTTCTTTTTAGTAAATTTAGCAGGTTTAAAAAATACATCTCTTCATTTGAAATTATGATTTCATACTGCAAATCCAGCATAAAATTCATTCTTATACCCCTTATTTCTTTATTCTGGTTCGTTCCTGAATTATCTGCCCGTGACTATTATGTTACAGGTAAGGTCACTGATCCTAACGGTGCAATAGTCCCTGATGCCAGAATCTCGATGTTGGCCGGGACTACTGAATATGCAGCCAGGACCAAATCAGACGGTACATATTCCCTCAGGATCTCAAACATATACGACAACATTTCAGATCTGATTGAGGTTGGAATGCCTTATCCCAATCCGTTTACTTATTCTGTTAATATTCCATTTATTATTAACAGCCAGGGGGATGTGCGCTTATCAATATACAACTTTTCCGGCAAGAAAATCATGGATGCTTTTTTTGATTCCATTGATGCAGGCAGCTACCATATTGTATGGGACGGCTGTAATCAGAACGGGGCCCCTCAGAGCAACGGATTCTACTTTTATGCTGTTACTTTCAAAGGTAAAACGGTATCCGGGAAACTTATAAAAGCCTCAGGTTTTTCTTCCTACTCAGCTGGAACTGCCATTGAACCTGATATGATGCCTCCAGTCGTGATCCCTTTCCCGGGAAAGTACAGGTTCCGGGTTATTACAGCTGTGACATGCGATAATTACTATCCTGTAAGGTTGACTGATATTACCATAGCCGTGGATACAATTATCGATTTTGAACTGACATTGAAGCAGGAAGTTCCGTTTAAAACCACTGGAAACCATATTGCAATGCACACAGGTTCGGAGTACAGATCGCTTGTGCTTAAAGGGATCAACCTGGGATCCTCACCTCCGGGTTATTTCCCCGGTGAAATTGCCTATGCCATATCTCCCGCTGAGTATGAAAACTGGATTGAAGCGATGGCTGATGCGGGATTCAACAGTTTAAGGATATATACTCTCCATCCCCCGGTATTTTATGAAAAACTGGCAAACTATAACCAGCGGCACCCTGACCATCCGCTTCTTCTATTCCAGGGAATCTGGCTTGAGGAAATGGAAGATTACTCTGATCCGGCTTCTTATGATTTGCTTAACAGGACCACATCCTTTACAAATGAAATAAAAGAAGTGATCGATTGCATAAACGGTAACGGTGATATTGCCTACAGATACGGGAAATCATATGGCAGGTATATTACAGATGTTTCAAGATGGACAGCCGGCTATATAATCGGAAGGGAGATCCTTCCTCAGGAAGTCGACACGACCGACACCCGTCACCCTGCAGTAAACTCATATTCAGGAACCTATCTCAGTATAAACGGTGCGAAAGCAACCGAGGTATTTGCAACTCAGATGCTCGATGTAACCATAAAATATGAAGCATCAAGCTATTCAGTCAGACGTCCGGTAAGCATTTCAAGCTGGCCAACACTCGATCCTCTGAATCATCCCACTGAAATATATTCCGACGAGGACAAAGCAGATTATGATCTTGCAAAAATAACCCTGAAAAATCCGGAGCCTGGTATCTTTGCATCTTACCATGCATATCCATATTATCCAAATTTTATCAGCGAGCAGCCATCATACCAGACTTACTATGATCTCAACGGACCCAACAGCTACCTGGGTTATATCAATGATCTGAAAGCCCACTATTCCTCAATGCCACTTGTAATTGCCGAATTCGGCGTTCCCTCCAGCTGGGGAAGCGCCCACCAGGCATACAGCAATATGAATCACGGCGGGTATTCGGAACAGCAGCAGGGCGAGAAGAACATGAGGCTCATGCATAATATCGTTGATGCCGGATGTGCGGGAGGCTTCATGTTTTCATGGATGGACGAATGGTTTAAGCCCACATGGATAGTCAGCTATCTTGAAGCATATGGAATGGTATCAGGTGGCATAACAATCCCGACAAGGCAATTATGGCACAACCTTGTATCACCTGAACAGAACTTTGGCCTCATTACCTTTGACGAGACAAGCATACTGCCATTTACATCATACCAGACTAATAAACCATCAGGTCCGCTGAAAAAGATAAGCGCCACTAATGATAACAGCTATTTCTACCTTGAAATAGAAGCTAACAGGGCATTGGCTCCCACAGATACTGTAATGATAGCATTTGATACTTATCTGGCAAGTTTCGGGGAATCAAAGCTTCCCAACGGCAAAAATCTCGAGAACAGGTCGGAGTTTCTTCTGACAATGGTTTTATCAGATGATACAGCTTTATATCATGTTACGGAGGCTTATGATATGAATGGACTGACACCAAGGTTTGACCTCTCAAACCATGCAGTTCAGAAGTTTTACAGTACCGTTACTGACGGCGCTCCGTGGAAATTGATGCACTGGATCAATGATGGTCATACCCTGAAAGGGCAGGATATAGGCAAATTCCCCATTGAGAATGCTTCAGATTTCAGTTATGGTCAGCGCACAGCAGCAGCCTGGAGCGGAAGTAAAATAAAAGTACGTATACCATGGACATTGCTTTATTTCCGCGACCCGACCCAGATGAAGGTCATCGACGGTGCAGTGTCGTACGACGGAGGATATAATTACGTAATATCATCTGCACCCTCGGACGGGATAGCAGTATCGGTCTATTTTGACCATAATGTTACATCATCGTCTGGCAGGTACAACTGGCCGCTGTGGATGATAGCTCCTTCAACTGAAGCAAGGGAGAAAAAATCACTTGAGGTGGTAAGAACAGGATTGTCTTCTATTCCCGGATTTACTGATTGATATCAGTATCGTTCTCAATACTCCTTGTTTTGGCTTTCTTCTTCTTATTAAAGCCCGATCGTTCTGCTGTGCCCCATCCTTTCTTTCCCCTCAGGGCTTCAAGATTCCCCCTGACGGCAAAATATGTATGAACGGGATAAAAGAAAGGTTCAAACATTGCAATACCTATGAGCTTCAGAACATCTCTTTTCTTTTTGTACTTGTGGAAGGTGATTTCTTCAAAAAGAATGGCCCATGTTGAAAGACAAACTGCAAAGGAATAAACAAAAATGAAAAGAAGAAGATAAAATGGCCAGTTAAGGGAGTCTCTTATTATGAGATAGATTGTATAAATGAATCCGGCAAAAGCAATCAGGGGTGACATCCATTCAAAGAAGAACCAGTAGGGATATCCCAGAATGCCAAGCCGCCCGTAGTTGCTGTTAAAGAACATCTTGCGGTGGGTGCGGAGCGATTCAATGAGTCCGCGGGTCCAGCGTGTCCTTTGCTTTCTCATCGACTTGAGGTCTGAGGGTACTTCAGTCCAGCATAACGGATCAGGAATGTATGTGACCTCATATTTCTGATCATGTTCAGCCATATATCGCCGCATCCTCAAAACCAGTTCCATATCTTCGCCAACAGTTTTGATGCTGTATCCGCCAGCCTTAATAACTGTCTCACGGTCGAAAATTCCCATTGCACCCGATATAAGCATCAATCCATCGAGGTGACTCCATGCCATTCGGCCAAGCAGGAATGCCCTTGTGTATTCAAGTACCTGGAGACGCGGTAATATTTGTGATGGTATTTTAATTTCCCTGATATGGCCGCGTTCAACATCACATGAGTTCACTATCCTTATAACTCCACCTGTACCGATAACCTTCTTCTCCTTCTCTTCGAGAAATGGCTTGACAAGCTTCAGTATTGAGTCAGCTTCGATTATTGAATCAGCATCGATCGATACAAAAAGGTCGCTGTGACATATATTTATTCCTGCATTCAATGAATCAGCCTTTCCTCCGTTGTTCTTATCAATGATTGTCAAACGGTTATATGATGGATTTTTCGACCTGTATATTCCCCTTATCCTTTCACATGGGATCCGGTAATCGAAATAATAATTGACCCTTATCAGATCATAGGCATCTTTCATCAGCTCAAACGTATCGTCAGTTGAGCCGTCATTTACTATAATCACTTCGAAGTTATTGTAGTAGAGAGAAAGAAGAGTCCGGACATTGTCGATAATCGTTTTGCTTTCGTTATATGCAGGGGCAACTATGGATATTTTCGGACTAAGTGGTGAAAGAACCAGTGAATTGTAGTTTATATAACTGTTTTTACGGAGATATTTTCTCAATGCGATAGCTGAAAAGATGCCAAGCAAAAGGTATGATCCGAAGAGAAACAGGGTCAGATAAAAAATAATATTTCCAAAAATAAATCCCATAGTCTTTAGAATATTCTGCGGTCAAGTACGTGCCTGACAATAATATTGTAGTTCTTGTATTCCGATTTCATCAGTTTTACAAGTGTTTTTACACCTTCTTCACCATTGTTTTCGATGGCTTTTGTAGCTTCGATCTGGAGCTGAACATCATCTTCCTTGTCGAGAACCAGTTTCAGGAATCCCATTAGCGACGGATCAGGCATCTTGGCCATCGATCTTACAATCTCAAGGCAGGTGTTATAGTCCTGGCTCTTATACATTCTTTTCATTACTTCGAGGGATGAGCGCATTTCGAGATCACCGGCAACCTGAACAGCAAGCCGTCTGACTTCCGGGGAGGAGTGTTCAAGAGTCTCCCTCAGGTCATCTTCGGCATCTTTCTGTTTAAACTCCCTTATCATCCTCAGCGCAAACATTACAACTGTCGGATTGGAAGCTTTCAGAAATTTTTTAAATTCAGGTACAGGCAGATCATGCTGGATTATAAGTTCATGAAGTGTTATCTGTTCCCAGAGTGAAAAAGGTCTGATAAGCTGGAACAGAAAACTGAATGGATCTTCATCAGTAAGCCTTACAAGAGCAATCTGTGCTTCCATCCTCAAAATTTCATTTTTTGAGTTAAGCGCTTTATAAATAGAATCATTTGCATCTTTAATATTCATAAAGGCAAGTTCACGGAATCCCTTTATTTTCTTATGCCAGCGGTAGTTATTTGCACGTTTTATCGAATCCCTGTCGAGGCCCAGGTAAAGGTAGAGGCCACAAAGTTTTTCTTCGGCATCACCTTTCAGGTTAACGCTCACATCAATCATCTGATCAATAAGTGCCTGCCTTCTGTACGTATCAGAAGCAATACTTCGGAACCTGTCCGGACTGCTTCCCGTAAAAAGATAGTCAATGATCATTCCCTGATAGGTTTCTGCAAGGTACTGTTTCAGGTCCTCTTCTTTTTCCATCCTCGTCCTGTTCAGGAGAATAACCAAAAGCAGGATGATCATTGTCACAATTGAAATAAAAATAGTAATGATCAGAGCATTGACAAGAGCGAATGATTTGCCGAAATAATTTATACGCTTAAGCCATGGGCTCTCATTGTTAAGCAGGAAAAATTTTCGCCTCGGCTCTTCAATCGGTTTTAGTGCCGGAGTTGGTACGGTGGCAACCAGAGGAGGTGAAATAATTGTGTCAGCTTTAGTTTCTGAAATCAGGGTTGAATCTGTTGAGGCACTGATGCTGATGATTGTGTCTACAGTCATAGACGGAGCCTTGAATTCAGCAACAGCATTATTAATTTTAATTTCAGGTTCAAGATAATTCCTGATCTTTTCCTTGTTAAGCCTTGTAACACGGATCTTGAAAAAACCCTCTTCCTCGATCATCAAGACATCGTTACCAAGAACTCTGGCAACCTTTGCAAACATTTTTTCAGCATTTGTTTTGAGCCTGAAGGCACCGATCTGTATAGGATAAATGTCTTTTGAAAGACTTATAAGATTATCCAGCCTGTTATTGTTCATCTCCGATGTTATCAGTGAAACACCGTCGGTTATATAAATGGGTGAAGGATGGATAGATTCATTCGATGTAGTAACAGCCGGACCTGCCTGTATACAAGTAAATAATAATAGTGATAATATGGTCAGGATCCGGTATTTCATCACTTCATTTTAAGTGCATATATTAAGTTTATATTTCCTTCAAACCTGTCTCTTCTGGCCGGACCTTCCGATGCATCATATTCTTCCCGGGAATAACCAGCTCCCAGACGTACCGAAAATCTGCCCTTCACATTAAAATTATATGCAAGCCTCACACTATTAGCACTGAGCCGATTAATATCTTCCCGGATTCCATATGGTTCATCCGGTGCTGTACCCGTACCAAGGGTGAGCTGAAGGTAATCAAAATCATTGAAATATCGTCGTGCATTCAGATAGAAAGAAGTTCTTGGGCCGTCATCTTTAAAATAAACATAGCATTTTCCTGAGAGCCAGTATTTCCCAAGGTATTTTTCAACTGACGCAAGAGCAATAAAAATATTCCTGTCAAAATAATAATAATTAAGTCCGGCTGAAACGGCCCACCCGGCTGGTAAAATCTGCCATAATTCAAATGCTGCCCTGTGTGTCGGGAAATACGTACCGGGGCTATATGCATAAGCAACGTAAGCATAATTTTGATTCGAAAGACGGGGATATGCTTCTGCTTCGAACTGCAGTTCTGTTGCATAAATGTTTGTTGATTCATCGGTAATCAAATTCCCGATATTAATACCTGCCGATGCCGGACCCCATTTAAATCTGTGACCTGCCCCTAAGCTGAAAACCTGCCAGAACCTCGTGTAGGGTTTGGTAAAATAATCGAATGAATAACCAGTACGAAGGTCCGTTGCAACAGCGGTGTTTTCCTTTGACCATAGTGAAATATCACGTCTTGCCGAAAGCGCATCAGCATTATCAGGTTCTGTTTTAAGAAGAGTATCGATTACCGCAGCAGCCTGCTTATAATCTTTCTGCCAGGCAAGAATGCGGCCCAGAAGAATCCTGGCATCGCCGTATGAAGGAAAAGCATTTACCAGTTTACGGGCATCGGCAGCAGCTTCTTTATAATTACCTTCAAATGCCATGGTTCTGATCCTGAGATATTCGGTTTCCGGGTTAATGATTTCCTGCGACAGAAGCTGTGAAAGATCCAATAGCCCGGGGATAACAAGCCCAACAAATAGAAGTATTAAAAGTCTGCGCATGATTTATTTGTTGAGAATTGATTTGATCTTAGCAACCAGATCAACAGGATTAAAAGGTTTGACAATATAGTCGCTGATCCCCAGTTCACCAGCCTGGCGTTGCATCTGATTATCGCTGAATGCAGTAAGAATTATTACCGGAGTATCTTTTCCCTGGTCGGACCTGACAAATTTAATCAGCTCGAGCCCGCTGCGGTAAGGGAGATGAATATCAACAACCAAAAGGTCATAATCATTCTTCTGAAGCATCTCAATTCCCACATTACCGTCATCTGCCACGTCAGCATCGTATCCTTCCCTTTCAAGAACAACCGACAGAGTCTTCATTGCCATAGGATTATCTTCGCAAATCAATATCTTCATTATCAGATCCCAAGGTTAAGAAATACTAACATAAATTAATGCCGTCTGAACTTCAGCAAATCATACAGTCAAAATTGGCGATTTTTATCAGCCCTGCAAAAGAAATAACGCAATATTTTGACTTCCAGCATAATTTCGAAGACAAACGTTACAGTTTTAAGTGACCAATAATTTCGCCTGAGATCACTGTTTTCCCCTTTAGTTGCCTCGCCGTCATCAGTAACTCTAATCGCATCTCCTGATTTATGAAGTTTAACGGTTATCGGTTCAACAATAACAAGGCATCCTTTTGGCATTTTAAGCAAATCAGGCTCAATTAGTTTATAAAACTCATTTATTACCTCATTATTGTCAATGATCCCAATCATTAAAGGAAGTTTTTCAGTAAGCTCCATGAATCTCCGGGAATGGGATCTATAATGAGAACCAGTAATTCAGTTTGATCAGGAAAATATTCCTGGGGAACACATCACGAAGATAACCTGTATGAATCACCGAATGAAGCATCAGAGGAACTATTATACCTGTCCGGTCGCTAGACCAGACCAGGTAAATAAAGACCCCAGGCGGTACTCCCACTTGGCTACCAGGTTTGAACGGAACTCGTGGAAGTTGAAATCAGGATTGCCAACCGAGGTAATCACAGGCAGAACATCGTCGTAATCAGTCAGATAATAGGTACCATTATTAAGTACAGGATTCTGGTAGATCTCAAACCTGTCCCCGTAATTTTTTGCCTGCGGATCTGTTACCCGCTTCAGCTCTGAATAAGCACCTTTGGAAATGAACGGACTTCCATAGTATTGAACTGAGAATTCAGGTGAAAGGTTAAGATCAACTCTGAGTGTAAGCCCGAGTGTTTTCTGATCGATTGTTCCAAGGATGTACCTCTTTCCGTTCATCCAGGTATTTCTTGTTGCCACATACTGAAGTTCATCATGGTTTTCACTGTACGATGCCGAAACTACTATCTTCAAGCATGCTGAAAGGACGCACGGAAATCCCTGGCCCGATCGCCCATTGTGAGGCAGAATTATTTCCGGCTTTCTCGTATTGATAAGTAAGGTGTGCCATGTATTTTTTTGATGCGTCAGTTCTCAGATTTCCTGAAAATTCCGTAGCGGCAGGCATGCGTACATCATAGCCACCCCTAAGTAATCTTGTGTCAATATCCTTTGAATGATAAGCTACTACTGCAGTTAAGCTCCACTGGTTATTAAACATCGACGCTAAGTCCCAGTTCACCATCTGACCCCAGGGAAGTTCCATTAAAATTCCATGAGTTGCGTTGTTCAAATCCAACAGCTGAAAGTCTTGAACATCGAAACAGGTTTTGTGATAAAATACTCCACTTTGTTTTGATTTTCAATTTCGTCAGCAGTCCTCAAATAACCGAGATCATTTATTTCAAGGCCTGGCGTAAGCCATGAAACTGCAGTTGAATACTTCCAGATTTCCCTTTGATCCTTTGCCGACCTCTATCTTCCCTCCCAGTCCGCTAAGGCTTGTCCTTGTATTATCATAATCGAGATAACCGGCTCCAGGTCGCTGATAATAGTGCACTGAGGATTCCTGCAGGGCTGTTATTGCTTCCTGGCTTCCTTTGATATAACTACCCAATATTTTTGCATTCACAAAAAATTCCTTGTCATTCCAGTGATGCAAAAGATCGAGCCCTCCGGTCAAGGCATCTTTGCTCAGAAATTCCAGATTGTCATCATTAATAAACCGGTTGGTTGAAGTTATCATCCCTCCAATAATAGTATTACCTGCTTTATATCCTTTCTGGATACGAGCGACTGTATAGTTTGTAAGAGGTTCGATTTTTTGCTTTGTTTCATTTCCTCCCAGGTCGGTGATCCTTGCAAACTCATTTGAAGTGACACTCTGGATCAAGCCGACTGACAGACCGTCTGAGGTTGTTCCGCTGAACTTCGCTGCACTCAGGATTGTTGTCATATCCGGAAATTTCACATAATGATCATTCATCGGGATATATTGTCCGCGAGGGCGAGTGGCCGATGCGGCGTGAATAAAAGAGGTTCTGCTCGTCAAATTTATAATCGAAGATCGTCAGTCCCTCCAGGAAGAAAGGTCTTTTCTCCTCATAAAAGGTTTCAAATGCTGTCAAATTCATAACCGAGGGATCGGATTCCACCTGACCGAAATCTGGGTTAACCGTCAGGTCTACAGTAAAGTTGCTCGACACGCCTATCTTGGCATCCAGCCCTACATTGCCGCCCCAGACTCTTCCGGATTCAGCATAAGGATTGCCTGGTTCCTTTTTCATTGTCGTCAGATCGCCAAGAACAAATGGCTGAAGCTCAAGTCTGCGTGATATCTTTAATCCCTTTAATCCTATGAATTCTCCATAGTTATAGAGCATTCCCGGACCTGTTTTGGTCTGTCTTTCCCAGTTGCTTTCCTCCTGCAAACGGTCGATCCATCTCCAGGTATGCATACCCCATACCTGCTCATCCTTGTTGCTGTAACGCAGCTGACTCAATGGCACTTCAATTTCTGCCACCCAGGCTGAGTCCTCTATCCCTACCTTTGCCTTTCCATACTGCATTCCAGTTAAAATCCCAATTTATAGGATTGAATAAAACCAGATCAACTTTTTGTCCCCATGCAGTTATCGTAAATTCAAAACCTGTACGGTAATCGCGGTAACTGTCGAAATTAACGCCGACCATATCCCCTACAATATCATCTCTTACACCGGCATATCTGTGAATCTTATCTGGTTCAGGATCAAATGCCCGGAAAGCTATATAAAGGTTCTTGTCATCATATTGAATATTATGCTCTGTAGGATATGTGGGATTTGCACCTTCGTTCGGAACAAACTGGTGGTAATTACCTGCCCAGTTACCATTTTTCCAGCATTCATCATTAAGCTTACCGTCAATTACAGGTTTTCCCGTAACCAGCCGGGATAGTGACATATACTGGCTGCTTTAATGGCTCATCCCGGAGGGGAATTGTATCCTGCCGGGGCTGGCTGATCGCAAACGAAGCATACGGGAAAACTGCTGAAAAAACAAAAAATAATGAAATAAAGACTACAAAGTCTTTCCAGTTAGGGTATTTCAGGGTCATATCAGATAAATGAAAAAAAGAATTTTCAAAAGTAAAAGAATTACTGATCATTTAAAATGTTAGTTAACCTGTTGTGTGTTAAAATTAATTAAACCGGATCTGCCATTTCTTCAGAATATTATAAAAATGGAAATAAATGGTAAATTTCGGACGGTAAAATCAAAAACTATGAAGAAACTATCCTCCTTTATCATTCTTTGTTATTTTGGAATATCCCTGACTGCTCAGGATCCGCCAGCCGGAGGACAACAGATAAAGCAGACTCCCGACCGGTTAATTCCCCTTGACACCAAAAATACCAGTCTGGTTTTCAGGATCAATGGCAGGGATGGAAGATTATATCAATCATATTTCGGTGCGAAACTTAAAAATCCTGATAACCTAAGTCAGATCAGGGATGCAGGTCACCTTGCCTATGCCACATTTGGTACCGATAACCTTTTTGAACCGGCTATCAGGGCTACACATAACGATGGAAATCCATCACTCGAACTGAAATATGTCAATCAGTCCTTTGAAAAATCCAGTTGGCGGAAAAAGTGATGTCACACTAAACAAGATCTTTCTTAAGGATCCTGCTATACCCCGTTCGAAGTAACCCTTAACATAAAAACCTATAATGATGAGGATGTCATTGAACAGTGGGTTGAAATAAAGCATACCGAAAAAAAGCCTGTCACAATTTTCAACTATGCATCATCAATGCTCCATTTCGATGCTGAAAAATACTGGCTCACACAGTTTCACGGTGACTGGGCCGAAGAGATGAAAATGCAGGAAAGTGAGCTGACAGCCGGCATCAAGATACTCGATACAAAACTCGGAACACGTGCTCATATGTATCAGACACCGGTATTCATGCTGTCCCTTGAATGAAAAGTCGGATGAAAACAACGGACAGGTAATTGCAGGAACCCTTGGATGGTCAGGAAATTTCAGGTTCCTTTTCGAAGTGGATGAAAAAGGTTCCCTGAGGGTAATTTCCGGTATAAATCCTTTTGCGTCCGAGTACTCACTTGAACCCGGGAAGGTATTCAGGACTCCCTCAATGATCTTTACCTATTCGGATAAAGGTAAAGGCCAGGCAAGCCGCAACCTTCACCGCTGGGCAATGAAATACGGAGTACTCGACGGAACAGGATCCCGTATGACACTTCTTAATAACTGGGAGACCACTGGATTCAATTTTGATGAAAAGAAGCTTTCTGCCATTCTTGATGATACCAAAAAACTGGGACTTGATGTCTTCCTGCTTGATGACGGTTGGTTTGCAAATAAATATCCGAGAAATAATGACCGTGCCGGACTGGGTGACTGGCAGGAAAACAAGGCCAAGCTTCCAAATGGACTGGGTTACCTCGTAAAGGAAGCTGACGCTAAAGGTGTTAAATTCGGGATCTGGATCGAACCTGAAATGGTCAATCCAAAAAGTGAACTTTATGAAACCCATCCCGACTGGATCCTGAAGCTCCCGAACCGTCCGGAAAATTACTACAGGAATCAGCTTGTGCTCGACCTTACAAATCCCAAGGTTCAGGAGTTTGTATATAACGTTGTCGATGGAATGCTTACCACTAATCCCGGTATCGCATTTATTAAGTGGGATTGCAACAGGATGATGACCAATGCGTATTCGGTCTATCTGAAAGACAAGCAATCACATCTGTATATTGATTATGTAAACAGTCTTTACGGTGTTCTTGAACGCCTCCGCCAGAAGTATCCGCATCTTCCGATAATGCTCTGTTCAGGAGGCGGCGGAAGGGTCGATTACGGTGCACTTAAATATTTTACTGAGTTCTGGGCAAGCGATAATACAGATGCACTCGAAAGAATATATATCCAGTGGGGTTACTCGTACTTTTTCCCTGCTATCTCGGTTTGCAATCATATAACCTCATGGGGTAAACAATCTCTGAAATTCAGGACAGATGTGGCTATGATGGGGAAAATGGGCTATGATATCGAGGTTGATAAAATGACCGAGAATGAATTGAAGTTCAGCCAGAGTGCAATTGCAAACTATAACAGGATAAAGGATATTATCTACACCGGGGACCTTTACAGGCTGATTTCTCCTTATGAAGAGAACAGGGCTGTGATGATGTATGTAAATGATGCAAAAAGCAGGGCTGTATTGTTCGGGTACACTCTGAATACAAGATATGGTGAGACTTTGAACCCAGTAAAACTTCAGGGACTTGATCCCGCAAGGACTTATAAAGTCCAGGAGATCAACGTATCCAATGAAGCAAGAAGAGGACCTGGGATGGGACCCGGAATGTCCCAGAGTGGAAGAAGCTATACGGGAGATTATCTTATGAAGGTTGGGCTCAATGTCGGATCAAATACTCCGCTGACAAGTGTGGTGTATGAGATAACAGAATAAATCCTGATCTGCCATGAACTCACCCCAACCCCTCTCTGCTTCGCTAAGAGGGGCTTTTTTCTAAAACCAGGTACAAATGCCGGAACCTTTGATTTGTACTCTTTATACTCCGGAATTCGTTTTACAAGATCCTTTTCCTCCAATTTTGTCTGAAGCAATATCCATATAATCCCCAAAGTACATGCGATTGCAACCTGTAAAGAAGGCCAGAGTAAAGAATACTCCAATAAATTCAAGGAATGTTCCACTGTGAATCGGGTGACGAATCCGGAAATAAATTCCGTTTCTCACAAGGGTGTCAACGGTTGACGGAGCCGCTGCCTTTGTCCTGATTCTGACCAGTGCAATTACGATTATCACTCCGCCTGCAATTATGATTGACCAGCTAATAGTTTTAAGCATCAATGAAACATCATAAAGCATTCGTGACGATTCATTGATTGCCATAATGAATCCGACTGCCCATAAAGGTATTCCGAAAATATCTCTTAAAAGAATCGAGATTAAAGTGCCGTTCGCTTTCCCCCACTTAACAGAATATGTCGTGGTAAAAGCACTTGCAAGGTTTGAAGCAAAACCCAGAATCAGAGGTATCAGAAACCAGTACATCGTGACTCCTGTTAAAGGAATTAAGATGTAAAGTTACATTTTACTTAATTACCATCCCCTGTAACAGACTTAGAAGCAGGAAGCCGGACTGACTCCACTGAGGGCTCTGATGCTGTGTGAATTCCCGTGACAACCTCAGGGATAAGGCCCATTCTGACATACACCGGACGGACTATTCTTTTTAGTTCAGGGAGTTTTTTATAGAAGAAGAATGCACCTATGATACAGCTGATACCGCCAATAAGGATTGTAAACGGAGTCCCGATAATTTTCGCCAGGCTTCCGGCCAGCAGGCTCCCAAAAGGTGCGGTTCCCATTATCGCAATTGTGTAAAAGCTCATCACCCTGCCACGTTTATCATCATCAGTAATGGTCTGGAGGATAGTGTTGCTTGAAGCTGTATGGAGCATCAGTCCCAGTCCGATTATAACCATAAGAAAAAGAGAAACAGGAAAATATCTTGAAAATGGACAAAGCTATCAGGCCGGCTCCGAATATGGCTGTAGCTGCAGGTATTATCCTTCCGAGCTTTATAAACGGTCTCCCGTGAAGCCAGAAACACGGCTCCGGCCAGAGCGCCGGAGCCGGCAGCTCCCATAAGAAATCCGAATGTGCTGGACTTCCCGTGAAGCATCTCCTTTGGCAAATACCGGCATAAGCACCTGGTATGATGAACCCATCAGACTCACAACACCAAGAAGTATAAGTAGATGCTTTATGGGAGCAAAGCCAAAAGTATAATTGAAACCTTCTTTCATGTCATTCAGCATATTTGACCGGATTCCCGTATTCACTTCCTTCTTTTTTACATGCATTAAAAGCAATGAAACCACAACAAAAACATAGCTTATTGCATTAATAAGGAAGCAGATCCCCTCTCCTGCTGTGGCAAGCATCATACCGGCAATAGAAGGACCAATAAGCCGTGCTCCGTTGAACATCATGGAATTCAGGGCAATTGCATTTCCAAGGTCTTCTTTCTTTTCAACCATTTCAATCACGAATGAATGTCTTGATGGTATGTCAAATGCATTAATACACCCAAGGAGCAATGCTTAAAAAACAATCTGCCATATCTGGATGACTCCCGTCAGTGAAAGAAGAGCGAGTATCAGGGCCTGAATTAAGAGAAATGATCTGGGTGATGAGCAAGACTTTGTATTTGCTGAACTTGTCAGTCACCACACCTGCCAAGAGGGGCAAGAAGAAAGGTGGGAATCTGCCCGGCAAAGCTTACCAGACCAAGCTGGAAAGCCGATCCTGTCATATGATAAACCATCCATGGCATTGCGATCCTCTGCATCCAGGTTCCGATTAACGAAATGCTCTGTCCGCTGAAGAAAAGCCGGTAATTCCTGTGTTGAAGGAACCGAAAGATCTGTTTTAAACTTTGAAGAAAAATTCATTTATTCAAGATTATTTATTCTTTCAGATACACTTGTACACAAATATCAGATAGTGCAATAACGAATTATTGTAAGCGATGAAACCCCTATTGGAAACCACACCGGTGCTATCCATGGTTTTGGAATCAGAAACAGCACATCGATGGTTTTGAGGGTGGGAGGCCATTTGATCAGGATATACAGGGAGAGATAGTAGAACAAATCCCAGAATGCAAAAGTCCAGAGGAAAAAGATACCTCTTTCCAGCCATGAACTGCCTGCAAGGTATGCTATAACCACCAGCATGATTATCGTTGCTGCCTCGCGTGTCATCTCAATTTTCAGATATGATGGAGCGATTTTTTCTATTGATTCCTTATTCGATTCCGAATCAAGCATTCCAAGAGCCTTTCTCAGGTAAACAACGACCACACCCTCAAGGTGTGCCATGCTATCCCAAATACCGCCAGAAGATAATAATTTCAGGAACATATTTCTGAAGAATTAATTAAATAATAATGTTAAAAAAGATAAATTTAAATTTAAATTTTTATTTATGAATTCAAAAGAGAGGGTATTAAAAGCATTCCGAAGAATGAAAGGGGATCCCGACAGGGTGCCTGTTCAGTTTGACCTGTGCAGACAGCATACTGAAGCTTTCGGCAAGAAACTCGGATATCGCACCGGACTATTCACTGTCATATTATGAGGATCTGACCTACAGGATTTCTGCCAATGAAATCAGGACAAAAATGGGGAGTGATGCTGTGGTGGTTGGTGCTACTGTGCCGTCAGGATATCATTCCGGAAACTGTAAGCTGGTAATGTCACCAGGAATGAATTCGGCATGCACATGAAACCCGGACCGCTCTATGTGGATGTTGTAAAATGCCCGCTTGAAAATGCAGAATCGATAAGCGATATTGAAAGCTATTCATTCCCTGACCCTTACGCAAAGGGGAGATTTGAAAAAGCCAGGAGAGACATTGATAAATACGGCGACAGGTATTTTGTGATCGGAGATGTCGAGATCTCCCTTTTTGAGATGGCCTGGCACCTTACAGGGCTTGAGAAATATATGATCGGGATGCTGTGCGATGAACCATGGCTCGAACCGCTTAATGATCGTGTCGAGGAATGGAGCACCGGACTTGCACTCCAGCTTGTAAAAGCAGGTGTGGATGCAATCTGGTTCGGCGAGGACCTGGGCAGTCAGACATCAACGCTGATCGCGCCCGATGACTGGAGAGTCAGGTTCAAGCCGCGTCATAAAAGAATGATTGAAACACTTCGCAGGGAGAATCCCGATCTTATTGTGATAATGCATTCCGATGGAGCAGTTGCACCATTGATTGACGATTTTATTGAAATAGGAGTTGACGTATATAATCCTGTCCAGCCAAATGTAGCTGGTTCTGATCCTCAGGAACTCAAGAACAGATACGGTGATAAGATCTGTTTTTTCGGAGGGATTGATCAGCAGTCGCTCCTTCCATCGGGTGATATCGGTATGATAAGGGAAGAGATAAAAAGAAGGATAGATATTCTGGGTAAAAACAGGGGTTATCTGCTGGCTCCGGCTCATATTCTTCAGCCGGATGTGACCACTGATACGATAGAGGAAATGATTAAGGCAGCAGTTGAATTTGGCAGTTACTGAGCCGCCTGAAAATATTTCCTTTTAAAAAACAAAGCAACATTTACCAGTAAGTATAAGTACCGGCACTTCAACAAGAGGTCCGATTACAGTAGCAAAAGCAGCCTGGGAATTGATGCCGAAAACTGCAACTGCGACTGCGATTGCCAGTTCAAAGTCATTGCTTCCAGCAGTGAAAGCCATGGTTGCAGATTTCTCATAACCCTGTCCCATCCATTTTGCGACAAAAAATGTTGAAAAGAACATTATCGCAAAATAAATTGTATAGGGAATTGCGACCCTCACTACATCAAGAGGCAATTCAATGATCTTCTCTCCTTTCAATGAAAACATTACAAAGATTGTGAATAGCAGGGCAATGGGAGTTAACCATGAAATTTTTGGAATAAACTTCCCATAGTACCATCCGTCGCCTGATACCTTCCGGAGCATAGTATTGGTAATTAGTCCGGCCAGAAATGGAATGCCAAGGTAGATTAAAACAGTTACTGCAATTTCGGATATCGATACTTTAACGATGGAACCACTGAGTCCAAACAGTGGAGGAAGAAGTGTAATAAAAATATAGGCATAAACTGAATAAAGGAATACCTGGAACAGGGCATTGAAAGCTACCAACCCTGCAGCCAGTTCAGTATCACCTTTTGCAAGATCGTTCCAGACAAGCACCATAGCAATGCAACGGGCAAGACCAACCAGGATAACACCAACCATCAGATCCAGGATGATTATGGAGAAATAATATTGCCAGAAGGAACATTACGATCGGACCGATAATCCAGTTCATTGGTGAGAGACAGTCCTAAAAGTTTAAGATTTTTGAAAACAAGTGGTAGTTTTTCGTATTTCACTTTTGCAAGTGGAGGATACATCATAAGGATAAGACCAATAGCAATTGGAATATTTGTTGTACCGGAGCTTAATGAATTCCAGAAACCTGAAATACCTGGTATAAAATAACCAATAATTACACCGGCAAACATTACAAGAAATATCCACAGAGTAAGGTACCGGTCAAAAAATGAAAGTTGTTTTGTTGTTCCCATTTTGTATGTTTATAAAAGTCAGCATATACCACCA